>NZ_PPQD01000001.1 GCF_002901825.1 Mammaliicoccus sciuri
GTAGTACATTTGGCTGATCTTCTCAGTGCCCTTTTAGGGCTGGTCAGTAATAGAAGCTTATAGCCGCAGAACAAACCACCCGTTAAACGGGTGGTTTTGATTTGCGTTATTTAAATTAATTGCCCGATGAATACGGCGATGATGATAATTGGAAGTACAAATTTAACTAAGAAATACCATGTATTTACAAAGAGTCTTCCTTTTTTAGTATCGCTCATATTTAATTCTTTCATAATGATTTCTTTATTGAATATATGACCAACAAAGATGGTTACGCCAAATGCACCTATTGGCATTAAGATATTCGCGACTAAGTAATCCATATTATCAAAGAATGTACCGACACCGAATGTAAAGTCTTGGAGTAACCCGTTTGAAAGTGCTGATGGTATCCCGAATATAAAGACTAATATACCAATGATATATGACCATTTTTTTCTATTATCATTATTATTTTTAGTAATGTTTGAGATATTCAATTCTAATAACGAAATTGAAGATGTAATGGCTGCGAATAAAAATAATATTAAAAATAGTAAATAGAATAATTGACCGACAAACATTTGATCAAATACTTGTGGAAGGACGATAAATAATAATCCTGGTCCTTGGTTAGGTTCTAATCCAAATGCGAAAATAGCTGGGAAGATGGCTAACCCGGCTGCTATTGATACAGCTATGTTCATCCATACAATGGCATTCGCACTTTTGACGATATTTGTTTTACGATCTAAATATGAAGCGTATGTCATCATACCACATGTTCCTAATGATAATGCGAAGAACGATTGTCCTAGGGCATATAGTATACCTTCAGCACTTAAATCCGATACTTTTGGTTGTAGGAAATATTGAATTCCGTCTAAAGCGCCGTCTAAAGTGATCGATCTAATAATGACAATTACGAACGATATAAATAAAAGTGGCATCATGACTTTTGAAGCTTTCTCGATACCTTTTTCTACACCTTTACTGACAATAACTACAGTGAAAAGTATAAAAGCAAACTGACTCGCTAATGAATAAAATGGGTTAGATATATAATCATTAAAGATGTTGCCGTAATTATGTGATTGCGTTAATCCAAAGCTGTCTAAAAGTGTACGTATAATATATAAAATGATCCAACCACCGATAACACTATAGAATGAAAATAGTACAAAGACTGTTAAATTTCCAAGCCATCCTACTAAATTCCAAGATGATTTACCGGACACTTTTTTGAAGATGTTAGTAGAATATGTTCTACCATAGCGACCCAATACAAAGTCACTTAAAAGTAGTGGTAAGCCAACAAGCAATGTGAAAATAATAAATATTAATAAAAATGCGCCACCACCGTATGTTCCAGCCATGTATGGGAATTTCCATACAGCACCAATTCCTATAGCTGACCCGGCACTTGCTAGAACGAAACCGATACTGGACGACCATTGAGATAAATTTTTCATATATATTCCTTCTTTTAATTGATATTCACTTTAAAGCGGTAAAGCTTTTAAGCAAAAAAATAAAACTCACAGCAATGAATTTTACACTATATTTTTGGATAATGCAATATTAAAAAATATCGGCAACATAAGTTAGTTGCCGATAGGGTATTATAATTAATAGAACGAATAAAGAACTTATTCGCCGATTGAACCGTTACTTTCATCATTCCAAGCGATGATTCTATCTACTGGTAATCTACTAGAATCATGTGGTGGTTTAACACCTTTACCAATAGCGATTAAATGAGCTGGTACATATCTAGAAGTATCAATATTTAATGCTTCTAATACAGCTGTTTTGTCAAAACCGCCGATAGGGTTTGTATCGTAACCATGATCAGTCGCAATAAGCATTAATTGCATAGAGGCTAAGTTTGCATCCATTAAACCTTGTGCATTAAAGTAACTTTCGTCAGCACTGCTAATTAAATTTGAAATTGTTTCAATAAAGTAATCTTTTGAATTTTCATCCATATAACCAAGTTCAACATTCTTCTCGTAAATATCGCTCACATATTCAGCGTGTTTTAAATCTGCAAGTACAAGAATAATTGCACTTGATGAATGTAATTGTCTTTGGTTGAACTGTACAAGATGGTCTAATTTTTGTTTTGTTTCTTCAGAATCGATGATAACAAAGCGCCATGGTTGTAAGTTGATTGATGAAGGTGCTTTAGTAGCAAGTGCTATCATTTCTTTTATTTCTTCTCTTGGAATTTTGAAGTTTGGGTCGAATTCTTTAACTGATTTTCTTTTATTAATAATTTCAGTTAATGAAAGCTTTGAGTGTGTCATTTTATTTCTCCTTTTAGTATGATGTCATTATAATGCACCAATTAACTAAAAAAATAAAATGATTAGCTTACGAAATAAATTTTTTTAGGAGGGATTGTCATTGGAATCGAAAATATTAATCACAGAACTGGATAAAACGATTTTTCTAGCGGGTATGGCTGGAGGTATTACAACACCTGATTTAGTGGCTTCAGTTTGTAATGAAGGCGGCTTTGGACAAATTGGTGCTGGATATATGACGCCTGATGCTTTAGCTAAAGATATAGACCAAATTAGACAAATGACGACTGAACCGTTCGGCGTCAATTTATTTGTGCCAGAGTATCCGGCTGTTGATCAAGAAAAAGTTGATTTTATGAATAAAATATTACATCCCATAACTGAAAAATTAAACAGCAATCAAATACAGGATGTTTCAATAGATGTGAATTTTGATGACATGTTAAACGTGATTATAGATAAACATGTTGAATATGTAAGCTTCACATTTGGTAAGCCTTCAGAAAAACTCGTTCGCAAATTACATGGTCATCATATTAATGTAATAGGGACAGCAACAGATTTAAATGAAGCTCAAGCTTTGGAATCCATAGGTATTGATGCGATAGTGATTCAAGGTAGTGAAGCGGGTGGTCATAGAGGTTCATTTGAACAATCATTGCCAGAAAATCGTCTCACAACTGAGCAATTGTTTAATCAAATTTATCCTTTGATTAACGTTCCATTAATAGTAGCGGGTGGTATTACAACACCTGAATTAGCGAAAAATTATATTCAAAAAGGTGCTAGTGCAGTTCAACTGGGTACAGCATTCTTAACGACACATGAAAGTGGTGCGCCAGAAGTGCATAAAGATGCCATATTAAAGGCACATCCAGATGATATTATATTAACGAATACGTTTAGTGGCCGTTATGCAAATGGTATTATAAATCCCTTTATACAGTATATGGAACAGTTTAAAGATGATATTTGTCCGTATCCTATTCAAAATATATTAACACAACCTTTAAGAGGGCAGTCTAAAAAGTTAAAGAATAAGGATTATATGAATTTATGGTGTGGAACAAATCCGGAAGGTGCCAAAGATGAAAGTGTCCGTGCATTAATGGATAGATATCATAAAGCAATAAAAAGCTGACTTCGATTGCGATGTCAGCTTTTCTAATTTATAAATCCATAGATTCTAATAATTCGTATACAAATTCTCGATTGTTTTCATTTCCGTGTATATATTTGTTGATGTAACAAGAACGAATACTCGGTGAGATAACGTCTTTTTGAAGCGGCAAGTATTGCTTAATATATAAATCTATTGGCGTAGGTGCTAATGATTTTTGTGGATTCGGTTGTATATAAGGGATGTCTTGTTGAACTTCATAACCATGTCTATTAAAGAAGTTCTTACGTAAAATCGCTTCTTCTTTACCACTGTTGTTTTCGTATGATTCTTCTCCAAACGATTCCAACATAATCATGTTAGCATCTCTTCCATGAACATCTTGAGCATGTTTATGAAGTTCTGTTTCAATTCTTTCCAATGTTTGTCCGCCAACACGCTGATTGCGGTATTCAGGATGCGTCATTAAATAAATGATAAAAGCTGAATTTGTTGTAGGTTCATAATGACCTGTAGATAAACTTACGACCGTGTCATCAATTAAACCAACTAAAAATATATAATGTTTCTTTATGTAATCAGATGTTAGCGAATGGATAAAGACATGGCGGTCTTCTCGCAACTCTGCCTTGAAAATATCTTCATACATTTCTAATGCTTTTTTGAATAATGGATCATCGATAGATGTGACAACTTCAAAATTCATAGTTATGAACCCCTCATAATCAATATTTTATAATATTATAACATAAGATTTTAGTGGTAGTAGTATCGTATTGAGGAAATAAAAAGAGAGACCGGGACATTACACTATGTCCCAGCCTCTTAAGATATTATATTGTCTTATTTAGGATTATCATCTGTAGGGTTATTGATATCCGCTTCTTCATGTCTGACTTTTTCAGAGACATGTTCAGTATCTTGAACTTTATTTTTCTTAATGACGATTTCTTCAGATACGACATTTTCTTTTTCTACGTTTACACGTTCTTCGTGTAAGGGAATGTGTACGGAATCATCATCATTTGCGTTAAAATCTTCGTCTACTTTCTCATTAACAGGTCTACGTTCGATTGTTACTTCTTCACGTTCAACAGGTACATCAAATTCTTGTTCTTCTTCAACAACATGTTTATCAACAGATGCTTCACCTGTTTCAACATTCTCTTTGTCTACATTTAGACGTTCTTCATGAAGTTGAACAGCTTCTTCATCTACATTGTTATCTTGTGTGTCGTTATTGTAGGACTGTTGAGATGCATAAACATTTGTATCTTGTTCATCTTGACTAGAAGAGAAGTTAGATTCACGTGTTGTTGTTTCATTTGATGTTGGTGGCTCAACACTTTCGTTTGGTTTATCGTAATTTAAGCTTGAACGCTCTGTTTCCACATCATCATCATGCACTCTTGAGAATGATGATTCATTTTCTCTTGTTAAATCTCGTTGATCTTTAACATTATCTGTTTCACCATATTGAGTAGACGTATTTGTCGTTTCTCGATTATTCAAGTCTTCTAAATCTCTTTCATTATCGCTAGAGTAGACTCTTCTATCATCTTGTACTTCATCTTCTGTTTCTTGTTGTTCTCTTTGTTCGTTTGCATAACCAGCAGCACCAAGACCTGAAGCACCAGCTAAATTAGCTGATGTTGATGTGCCATCATGGTTGATGTTTGAATCATCTACATCATCATGGGCTACATCTTCTTCATTAATATTATTACCATATCGATTAGTATTTACATCTCTATCTGTTTCAGCTTCATTATCGAATGATGATGCTTCTGTTTTTTCTGTTTCAGTACCTTTAGTAATATCATTTTCAGATACTTCATCTTGCTGATTAAATTCATCTTCTCTTTCAGCTTTATCAAAATCAGATGCTTCATCTACAGCTTCATCATGATCTTGATCAGAAGATGAATGCGCGGCAGTGGCACCAGCGCCCGCAGCACCTGCACCTAATCCGGCACCAGCAGCTGTACCTTTAGATACGCCACTTTCTTCGCTCTCATCACTAGAAAATGGTTTCGTGTTATCGTAATGCTCATTTCCTGTTTGAGAGTCTTTAGGGTGATCTGAATCATAGTTTTCAGTATCACTTATATTGTCATTATCAACATATAATAATATTTTTCCGTTATTAAGTTCTTGTTTGTATCCATCTAATTCTTCTTCTGGAACATTTAAACTAGATAGTACACGTTCTTCAGCACTTTCACCTGAGAATAGTGCAGTAATCTTGTCACTAAATGAACCTCTTGAGTTCTTCACTTTAACATCCGTGTAGTCTAAGGAGTTATCATCTAACTTGTCTTCGGAAATAACTTGTAAGTCACTTTCTCCGACGCCTTCTTCTTTTAATTGATCAATACGTTGCAGTAAATCACTTTCGCTACTAAATTTTTCTATTTTACCCATACTAAAACCTCCATAAATTTGTAATGTGTAAAAATCTTATCAACAGTGATTATTCTCTAGGTGTTTACATACTTAATAAATATTGTCTACGTAAATACAATATAATTCACAAATACCCTTGTGGAGGAGAATCAAACAAAATTCTATTAACTTTCTAATTATTTGGATTTTTCAGTCTATTTAAAATCGCTTAAAATAGCGCTAACATAAGGTTTTGCCTATTGTAAAAATACTGAAATTTTGTTATTATCAATGAATAATTTATTACTAAAAACTCATATAATCTGAAGAATATGGCTTTGGAAGTTTCTACCGTGTTGCCTTAAACGACACGACTATGAGTAAATGAATAACACTGGAATCAGACTATCCAAAATGGTGTGGTTTTATATTATTTTTTACTCATCTTACCTATTTTCTAGGATTAAGGTGTGTTTTTTTTAATCTAAATGAGGAGGCGAGTAGTGTGAGGACACTACAAGATAGGGTTAAAGAAGATGGTGTAGTCATCGATGAAAAGATTCTTAAGGTTGATTCATTTTTAAATCACCAAATTGATGCAAAGTTAATGTATGAAGTTGGTCAAGTTATTACGGAACATTTTAAAGACAAGAAAATTACGAAAGTACTTACGATTGAAGCGTCAGGTATCGCGCCTGCTATTATGGCATCCTTACATTTAGATGTGCCATGTTTATTTGCGAAAAAAGCAAAACCATCTACAATGACATCTGAATTTTATCAAACAGATATTCACTCATTTACTAAAAATACAACGAGTACAGTGGTTATTGCGAAACAATTTTTAAATGAGGATGATCATGTATTAATTATTGATGACTTTTTAGCGAATGGAGAAGCATCATTAGGATTACATCACTTAGTTCAAGCAGCAAATGCAACAACATCTGGAATTGGAATTGTTATAGAAAAAAGTTTCCAACCGGGCAGAGAGAAGTTGGAATCTGAAGGATTAGAAGTCTTATCTCTATGCCAAGTTGCTTCATTATTAGGAAATACAGTCAAACTGGTAGGAGAATAACATGAAAAATTTCATCTTAAGTGTTCAACATTTACTTGCTATGTATGCTGGTGCCATAATGGTACCTATTATCGTCGGATCTGCTTTAAAATTCACACCTGAAGAAGTGGCTTACTTAGTCGCAATTGATATCTTTATGTGTGGTGTAGCAACATTTTTACAAGTATATAAAGGAATAGGAATTGGACTGCCGGTAGTCTTGGGATGTACATTTACTGCAGTTGCACCAATGATTCTAGTTGGTAATACACACGGAATAGGTGTGTTGTACGGTTCTATATTTCTTTCAGGGGTTATTGTAGTCTTAATTTCTCCATTTTTCTCGTATTTAGTAAAATTATTTCCACCTGTTGTTACAGGAAGTGTCGTTACAATAATCGGTATTACGTTAATGCCAGTTGCCATGAATTATTTAGCTGGTGGTCAAGGTGAAAAGCATTATGGAGATAGTAAAAATATATTCTTAGGATTATTTACATTAGTGATCATCTTATTAATACAAAGATTATCTAAAGGGTTCATTAAATCTATAGCGATATTGCTCGGTTTATTAATAGGCACAACCGTCGCTTCCTTCTATGGATTAGTGGATACATCGAATTTAAAAACTTCCAATTGGTTAGAATTACCTAGACCATTTAGATTTAGTGGTTTTGAATTTGAATTTGGTACAACAATCGTCTTTGTCATTATTGCAATCGTTAGTTTGATTGAATCAACAGGCGTGTATCATGCTTTAAGTGAAATTACGAAACAACCTATTACTAGAAAAGATTTATCAAAAGGTTATAGAGCTGAAGGAATTGCGATTATCATTGGTTCAATTTTTAATGCGTTTCCTTACACAGCTTATTCTCAAAACGTCGGGCTAGTTTCATTGTCTGGAGCTAAAAAGAATCAAATCATGTATATGATGGTTGCGTTATTAATCGTTTGTGGCTCCATACCTAAACTCGGTGCATTAGCAAGTATGATTCCATTTCCAGTTCTAGGTGGTGCGATGATTGCAATGTTTGGAATGGTTATGGCATACGGTGTGAAAATGCTTGGTGGCATAGATTTTAACAAACAAAACAATTTACTCGTTATTGCCGTATCGGTCGGAATTGGTGCAGGTATTACAGCAGTACCTCAAGCACTTGAAACATTTGGAGAAAACTATGCATGGTTAACACAAAATGGTATCGTATTAGGTACTTTCTCAGCTATTATATTAAATTTATGTTTTAATGGATTAAACAATCAACAAAACAGTGAAAATGTGAAATAATAAATATGAAAATAAATTAATGGAGGTTATATACATGTGGGAAAACAAATTTCAAAAAGAAGGCTTAACGTTCGATGATGTATTATTAGTACCAGCAAAATCAGAGGTATTACCAAGTGATGTCGACTTAAGTGTATCTCTTTCAAAAAATATTAAGTTAAATATTCCAATCATTTCAGCTGGTATGGATACTGTTACTGAAGCTAAAATGGCGATTGCTATGGCTAGACAAGGTGGCTTAGGTGTTATTCATAAGAACATGTCTATAGAAAATCAAGCAGATGAAGTACAAAAAGTTAAACGTTCTGAAAATGGCGTTATTACGAACCCATTCTTCTTAACACCTGAAGAGCAAGTGTACGCAGCAGAAGCATTGATGAGTAAATACCGTATTTCTGGTGTTCCAATCGTTAATAACGAAGAAGATATGGAACTTATCGGTATTATTACAAACCGTGACTTAAGATTTATCGAGAACTTCTCAATTAAAATTTCTGATGTTATGACTAAAGAAGATTTAGTAACAGCGCCAGTTGGTACAACGTTAGAACAAGCAGAAGAAATTTTACAAAAATATAAAATTGAAAAACTTCCATTAATTTCTGAAGAGGGTAAACTTAAAGGATTAATTACAATTAAAGATATTGAAAAAGTAATCGAATTCCCATATGCAGCAAAAGACAGTGAAGGACGTCTACTTGTTGCAGCAGCATTAGGTATCGCTAAAGATACACCAATTCGTGCTCAAAAATTAGTAGAAGCGGGAGCAGATGCACTTGTTATTGATACTGCACATGGTCACTCTAAAGGTGTCTTAGAAGTCGTTAAACATATTAGTGAATCATATCCAGAAGTTACAATTATCGCAGGTAACGTTGCAACTGGTGAAGGTACTAAAGCATTGTTTGAAGCGGGAGCAGACGTGGTTAAAGTTGGTATTGGACCAGGTTCAATCTGTACAACACGTGTCGTTGCAGGTGTAGGTGTACCTCAAATTACAGCTATTTATGATTGTGCAACGGAAGCGCGTAACTATGGTAAAGCAATTATTGCTGACGGTGGTATTAAATTCTCAGGTGATATCGCGAAAGCTTTAGCAGCAGGCGGAAATGCAGTTATGTTAGGTAGCTTACTTGCTGGTACAGAAGAAAGCCCTGGACAAACAGAAATCTTCCAAGGTCGTCAATACAAAGTTTATCGTGGTATGGGATCACTTGGTGCGATGGAACAAGGTTCTAAAGACCGTTACTTCCAAGAAGATACTGCAGCTAAGAAATTTGTACCAGAAGGCATTGAAGGTAGAATTGACTTTAAAGGCCCATTACAAGATACAATTTATCAATTAATTGGCGGTATTAAGAGCGGTATGGGTTACACAGGATCAGCTAACCTAGAACAATTAAGAGAAGAAGCTCAGTTTATTAGAATGACTGGCGCAGGCCTTAAAGAATCACATCCACATGATGTTCAAATTACTAAAGAAGCACCAAACTACTCATTTTAATTAAAGGAGAACTACAATTATGGAAATGGCTTTTGAACAAGAGTTAATTCTTGTATTGGATTTTGGTAGTCAATATAATCAATTGATTACACGTCGTATAAGAGAAATGGGCGTATACAGTGAGTTACACGACCATGAAATCTCTATCGAAGAAATTAAAAAAATGAATCCTAAAGGTATTATACTTTCAGGTGGACCAAATTCAGTATACGAAGAAGGATCATTCACAGTTGATCCTGAAATCTTTGAACTAGGTATTCCTGTTTTAGGTATTTGTTACGGTATGCAATTAATGACTAAATTATTAGGTGGTTCTGTAGAAAGAGCTAACGAACGTGAATACGGTAAAGCAACATTAAATGTTAAATCAGATGACGAGTTATTCTTCAGCTTACCTAATAGTCAAACAGTTTGGATGAGTCACAGTGACAAAGTAATCGATATTCCTGAGAACTTTGAAATCATTGCAGACAGCCCAAGTTGTCAAAATGCAGCAATTGAAGATAAATCAAGAAAATTATACGGTGTACAATTCCATCCAGAAGTAAGACATACTGAATACGGAAATGACTTATTAAGAAACTTCATTCGTCGTGTTTGTGAATGTACAGGAAACTGGACAATGGAAAACTTTGTTGAAATCGAAGTAGAAAAAATTAGAGAACAAGTTGGCGATCGTAAAGTATTATGTGCGATGAGTGGTGGCGTTGATTCATCAGTTGTAGCAGTATTACTTCATAAAGCAATTGGCGATCAATTAACTTGTATCTTCGTAGACCATGGCTTGCTTAGAAAAGGTGAAGGCGACATGGTAATGGAGAACTTTGGTGAAGGATTCAATATGAACATCATTAGAGTAGATGCCAAAGAACGTTTCATGAATAAATTAGCTGGCGTTTCAGATCCTGAGAAAAAACGTAAAATTATCGGTAATGAATTTGTATATGTATTTGATGACGAAGCATCAAAATTAGAAGGTGTAGATTTCCTTGCACAAGGTACGCTATATACAGATATTATTGAGTCAGGTACAAAGACTGCACAAACGATTAAATCACACCATAACGTAGGTGGATTACCAGAAGACATGCAGTTCCAATTAATCGAACCAATTAATACACTATTTAAAGACGAAGTACGAGCACTAGGAATCGAATTAGGCATACCAGAACATTTAGTATGGCGCCAACCATTCCCAGGCCCAGGTTTAGGAATTCGTGTATTAGGTGAAATTACTGAAGAAAAATTAGAAATCGTAAGAGAATCAGACGCAATTCTAAGAGAAGTCGTGCGTGAAGAAGGTCTAGAAAGAGACATTTGGCAATACTTCACAGTGTTACCAGATATCCGTTCAGTAGGTGTTATGGGAGACTACCGTACATATGACTACACAGTCGGCGTACGTGCAGTAACATCAATAGACGGCATGACAAGTGACTTCGCAAGAATTGACTGGGAAGTCTTACAAAAAGTATCAAGCCGTATCGTAAACGAAGTAGACCACGTAAATAGAGTTGTCTATGACATTACATCTAAGCCCCCAAGCACAATCGAGTGGGAATAAGATAATTAAACACCCCTTTAGCCTTAACGGTTAGAGGGGTGTTTATATTTTCATAAAGCATTTCATATGTTTGTAATTTTTATTTTATATATATTGGAATATATAGACAAGGAGGCGTTATGAATGTTCGTTGCACAAGCAATTTTTTCTACTAAAGATGAGGCATCTAAGGCTATATTAGATAATAAAGCTAGTCATGCTAAACAAGATTTTGAAGGTTTTGAGGGCTTTATTGATGCTCAAGTTTGGAAGTCTGAAACGGGAAGTAAGTTAGAATATGCAATTGTTTCTAAATGGAATGATAAGAAAGATTTTCAAGCTTGGATTTCTAGACCTTCTCATGTTGAAGAGCATAAAAATATGAGTAAAGAAAAGAAAGAAAACGAAGAAGCGAAAGTTTCAAAAATCGAAAAGCAAATTAAAAAATACGAACTTGTAGATTAATAAGTAAGTTATTTTAAGGAGCTTATAAAATAAAAATCACGAGTGATTTTAGGTGGATATTCATCTTTAGTCACTCGTGATTTTTTTGTAGAAGTCATACTTATAACTGTAAATTTTTGTATAATATAAGAGAACTTAAGTATATAAATAAATTCCTAAGTTATGAATTGAAACGCTTATTAGGAGGGATTGGCGATTAAAAGGTTAATCGTATTATTTTGTATATTCATCGTAGTTGTGGTCAGTGTGATGTTGTTTATATCAAATGAAAGAGATAATGATCGTGATGTTCGGAATTTTACTTCTAAAAATGGAACGGAAGGTGAATATTTAATTTATCCTGTTAAGGACGCTAAGGGGATATTAGTGTGGTTACATGGTGATGGTGCTTATGAGTTTCATCATCCTGATTCAGAAGTCTATTTAGCTGGGAAAGATGGCATCCGTCAAGTTGCTAAAGAAAAAGGGTTAACTTTAGTTGTACCGAAGTCTGTTAACGATGAAGAACAATGGTGGAAGAATGGAGAAGCAAATGTGCAATATTTAGTTGAATTGATTTCTTCTTTACCAAATCATGAAAAATTATGGATAGGTAGCTTTTCAGGTGGTGCAGAAACAACAGCATATTGGATGTTAGATAAATTACCAGAACTAAATGTTCAATCTGGCGGCGCTATAATGTTTGGTGGAGGAGGCTCTCCAAAGAAAGAAGGGATTGCCACTCATATAGAAAAGTCACAACATGTTAAAGGATCATTTCCATTAACATGGATTGTTGGAGAAAATGATCACGTAGGTGGAAAAACTGAAGATGACCCATTTGATGCTTTCGCTACAAGTAAAGAAGGTGAAGCATTCTATGCTCAAGAAGGTTGGGTAACAAAGAGGGTTGTCTTAAAACATTATAGTCACATATTGGCGAATGGAGAAGTCGGACTGTATGGGAAATATTTAAGAGAATATATTGATTGAAAATTACTAATTTATATTTTCACTTGAAATTATATATGTGTGTTGTATCATGAAGGTGAATAATTACACTCTAAAATTTTTAATATAAATTTGAGGGGGTGATAATTAAAAAGCTAGGATTTGGAGATTGTCATAGTTGCGTTGATTGAATGTTTAAACGAGAAGTTATCGCAAGTAAGTACTCAAAATTTAAGGAGTGATTGATTATGCGTAAAGTAAGTAAAGTACTTTCAGCAACGGTCGTCTTATCAACACTTGTAGTAGGGTCTTCAGCGGTGCCTATAACAGGTAGTAGTTCAGATGTTCAAGCAGCAGAAAAAGTTCAAGAATGGGGTCATGGTGAAGGTGGAAGCGGTGTTAGTACAGAAAGTACTGCAGATACACAATCGCAAATACCATGGTATAACTATGAAGGCTATACAACATATGATCCAACATTTACATTAGATTATAATTTTGTTCGTGCAATGAAATATGATAATTTTACGCTCAATGGCTATAAAGCAAATCCAAAAGCTAACCAAAACCATGCTTATACAGTAGATTCTTATGGTTCTCAAATAGATTTTAATGAGAAAGATCAAGTTATTCAAATGGAATTCAATACAAAACCACACGCAGTCACTAAAGCACAATTTAAAAAAGCGCACGCATCAAATGATAGTACAGCAGAAGGAAAATTTGAAGATGGTAGTACATTCATACCTTATAATACAAATAACGGCGCTTATAAAGCCTACTTTGATAAAGATGGTTATTTAACACATATCCGTATTGGTCAATAGTGTATGATGATGTGACTGATTATATATAAAGAATAGACAATCCTCTAAACTTTTGGTTTAGAGGATTGTTTTAATTCGATTGATTTATTTTTATTAATCGGTTAAAATAAATTAACCGTAAATAGAAGGAGAGATTTCATGCAATCAAATCGATTTGAAATAAATACATTCGAGGAACTGAAGTGTATATCTGATCAACTACGAATGAAAATATCTATGCTATTGATAGAACGAGAAATGACTGCAACGGAAATTGGGAAACATTTGAATATTCCAAAGGCTAAGATATTTTACCATTTGAAAGAACTTGAGAAATATGGAATGGTGAAAATCAATCGTACAGAGGTTAAAGGAAGTAATGTTTACAAATATTATGTAGCAACTCATAACGGATTTAAAGTGAATCCACAACTATTAAATGAATATCGAGATGAAGTGTCAGATTCAACAAAAGATATGGTAACTTCACAGATTAATCGAACAATTGATGTGTTAAATCAATATGGTTTAATCATGGATGATGAACAGTTAATATCAAAGACTGTACAAGCGAAGTGGTCTCAGAATCAGTTCGATACATTTAAGCAAAAACTTGATGCATTAATTGATGAAGTAGATCAACAATCCAATGATGAAGATAAATCATATTATTATTTGAATATAATTGGATTTGAAATGAGAGATAAAGTCTTTAATCGTGAGGAGAATGATGATTAATGAGAGCACTCTTAAAACATACTGACTTTATGCAACTCATTTTTGGACGAATATTAACCAATACTGCAGATAGTATTTATTTTATTACGACTATGTGGTTAATTTATGATATAACAAAAAGCTCTGCACTTACAGGGCTTTTAAGTAGTTTGATATTAGTACCGAAATGTTTACAGATGTTTTATGGGCCAATTATTGATCATTTCAGTTTGAAGAAAATTTTGATACATTCTCAAACAGTTCAAGCAGTCTTAGTGGGTATAATAGCTATTCTCCTATTCTTTCACTATGAAAATGCTATACTTATTATCATTCTTGTGGTGGCAGCAGCAATGGTAGGTGAAATTTCTTATCCTATTAGTAATAAGCTAGTGCCAGTGTTATTACCTAAAGATAAAATTGTGTCAGGTAACGCAATGATGTCATTTTCTAATCAAAGTATGGATTTAGTATTAAATACAGTCATTACGATATTGATTTCTTTAGTCAGTATATATACGTTATACGTTATGAATACAATTATTTTTATAAGCGCAGCAGTTATATATGCGATGATAAAAGTTCAATCCCAAAAATCTACTGGTAGTACATTGGATTTTAAAACATATATGAAATCATTAAGTGAAGGTTTATATACAGTGAGACATTCATTATTGTGGATATTCCAGATTGGCGCATTTGCAGTTAACTTTGGAATTGGCATGGTTTATACAGCACTACCTGTTTTATCTCACTACCTTAATCAACCAATATATTATGGATTGTTTTTATCTGCTATATCATTAGGTATGGTATTATCAACGCTAGTTGTTGGATATGTTAAGAAATATCCATTTGGTAAATTGATGGTAGTAACTTTTATTTTATCAGGTGTTTTTCTATTGTTAGGTTTTGTAACACCTATTTATATATTTATTATTTTGTTTGGCTTAAGTTGGCTATCTGTAGGATTGGCGAATATTTTATTCCTGTCAGCTGGCCAAGCAATCATACCAGAGTACATCTTAGGAAGAATAACTTCAATTACAAGTAGTTTAGGTGTCATTGGTTTACCTTTAGGAAGTCTAATAGGTGGGTTTTTACTAGAATTAATGAACCCAATTGCTTTAATCAGTATAACAGGTTGCTTTTTTATTGTTTTGGGGATTATTTGGCTAGTGCATCCAAAACTTAATAAACTAAGACCTATTGATTTATTAACTTTGGATGATTTTGAAATAAGTGTAGATAATAAGAATATTGATATAAAAAACGATGCTCTAGGAAGTTAAATTAGAGCATCGTTTTAATATGTTCAATTTCTGGTTCTTCTAGTTCGTGGGCGCCGTCGAGTAGTTCGAATTGAACGTTTTTAAATAATGGTTTAAGTTGTTCTGATAGTGCTTTTACTTTGCCAGGTATTGTTAAATAATCATTTGAACCTGTCGTAATAATGACGGATGTTTCTTTATAAGTTTCTGTAATATGATAGTCGAGGTCTGATGGGTGCAGTAATAAGATTTGATCAACTTTAATAAGGTGTTGTTCCAGTAATCCTAATATGAAATTCGCACCGTTTGAATAACCTAAAAATATGACTTCTTCATAATCATGTTCTTCGATAAATGTATTCCAAAAATCTATAAAAGATTTCGTTTGTTGCTCGAAGTCATGTCGGTCTAATGTGTTGTTCTGAAGCGGTGCAAAGAAACGTCTTTCTTGCCCTTCGCCAACACTACCTTGTAAGCTTAAAATGTTAGCTTCAGGGTTTAATATACTTGAAAAAGGAAGAAGTTGGTATTGATTGCCACCTGTTCCATGAAAAAGTACAATTAAAGTATTGCTATTCGGATTTTCTTGTAAGAAATATTCCATTATATCTCCTCCATTAATGTGAAAGGGCTGTTGTTTATGAATCACAATTCAATTATACATCATGTATCTATTATAAATCATGATGCAGAAGAATCATTCAATTTTTATCGTAATATATTAGGTCTCAATTTACTAATGAAGACTGTTAATCAAGAGAACTATGAAATGTATCATGTTTTCTTTGCTGATAAATATGGACGACCAGGTACAGAAGTGACGCTTTTTGAAATGAAAGAAGGTAAAGATAATCAGTTTGGTTCAAATGCATTTGATCGATTACTTTTTAAAGTGCCTTCTGTAGAATCGTTAAAATATTGGGAAGCACGGTTTGATGAATATAAAATATGCCACTATGGTATTGAAGTTTACACTGACCGTAGTCTAATTCGTTTTGAAGGACCGGATAATACGCCACTCGGTTTAATCGTCATTTCTGATCAAGAAAATGTCCATCAATTTAATACAGATGAAGAAAGTACCGTGCCAGTAGAATATCAAATACTTGGTCTAGATTCTATACATGCACGTGTCAGATATCCTAAAGCAAGTATAGAACATTTCCAACAATTATATAATTGGACATCAGCAGGTCAGCAGACATTCTTTGATACAGATTTAACTGTTGAGATTTTGCATAATCATAATCAAGATATGTATCATGAAATACATTTTATTTATGACACATTTAATCCACTTGAAGATCAAGGATTTGGCGGTATACATCACGTTGCTATTTCAGCTGAAGACGAAGGTGAATTGCAAGAAGTTGAAACAGCTTTAGATAAATTAAATATGGTCCATTCCCCGATTAAAAATCGAGGATTCTTTAAATCAATTTACTATAGAGATCCAAATCAATTGCTATTTGAAGTTGCGACTTTAAAGCTTAATATGAAAGAAATTGCCTTTGAAGACAAAGCATTTCAAGACATCCCGTTATACTTACCAGAACATTTAGAAGAGAAACGCGCATATATAGAAAATCAATTACAAAAATAGAATTGAGTAAAATAAGGTATTTTATATAATACAAGTATTTGAAATACGATATATATAACCATATAATATAATTAACATTGAATATTATATTTGAGGGTTGATATTTATGAATACGATTATTAAAAATATTAAACAAAGACCTAAGCAATTTATATTATGTGTAGCGATTCCATGTTTATGGCCATTACTACTATTATGGGATAATATAAAAATAGAGTCATTTATAATAATAGGAATCGGAATGTCAATCATGGTATTTGTCAATTTCAATATGAATGCGTCTCATGAAGTATTAGGTGAAGAACTTAACCAAATCATAAAAAAGCATGGCATTTCAAAAGAACACTTGTTTGAAATAACAGGATTAACAAAGTATGAAGTAACAGAAAAAGACCATCAATTTGAGTTTCATGTTTCACCAGGAAGAAAGAAAAAGTATTTAAATATGTTGAAAGAATATTATGAGTAAATAATAAAACCAGCAAAAATTACACATGACTTGTGAATTTTTGCTGGTTCTTTTTTGTGGAATAAATCAAGTGCACGTTAGGTGTAAGCAAGTCCAAGCGCACGAAGACTGAGAGATATCGTGCGCAAGGGTACAAAATCAGTGAGTAACGCACGAAGACTGAGAGATATCGTGCGCAAGGGTACAAAATCAGTGAGTAGCGCACGAAGACTGAGAGATATCGTGCGCGAGGGTACAAAATCAGTGAGTAACGCACGAAGACTGAGAGATATCGTGCGCTAAGGTATAAAATTAGGGCGTATCGCACGAAGACTATATAATACTTACTTATTCTCTATACAATATGACTGTATTTTTATAATCTTATCTTCACTAAATGTGTATATGTCACATGCATCTATCTTGTTTATTTGGATGCTATCTTTATAAAAATAACCAGTACCTATAACGACAATTTGGTGGACACTTTTAATCGTATCGTGAATTTCAAATTGTGTTGTTACGGTTTCAAAATAATGTGAGACTTGTGTGCAATAATTTGCAACTTCTTCATAACCTTTCAATGTTGTATCGCCAACAATATGCCATTCGATATCTTGATCTAAATAAGCATTACATTTATCAAAATGTCCTGTAGAAAAACTTTCTGCAACTGATGAGTTAGACAATGAAGTTCACCTCATTTTAGATAAATTATATCAATCAGAGTGTAAAATAACAATTTGGAGGCAGAATATTGTCAAAATTGTTACAATATTTTATAATAATTACAAATATTAACATTCTTGTTATGTGAAAGGGGCGGTCAACATGCACTTTATTGTCACATTAATTGCTGCATTAGTAGTTGGCATATACACGTATAAGAAGAAAGTTCCTGTTAATGCTAAGACATTGTTGTTTACTATGGCTTTTGTAATAATGTTGCTAGCATTATCAGATTTCTTTGCAGGAATATTAGAGGGTATTCAAGACGCAAGGAATAATAGATAACGTAATATATTAAAGAAGCTTACACGGTTTTTAAAGTGTAAGCTTCTTTTTATAAACCCTTTCATATCAACGATGCAAAATATCTTTGGCAATGTTTTTTCAGGATTTTTAATGCAATGACAACGATGTTTGATACACTGTTTTTGAATCTTTTATTAAGGTGATGACAAGGAGGACATCAATATGAATTTAAGTAAGCAAATTATTCATTTGAGAAAAGAATATAACTTATCTCAAGAAGATCTAGCTGAAAAAGTCTTTGTGAGTAGGCAGTCTATTTCTAATTGGGAAAGGGGTAAGAGTTACCCCGATATTGAATCTTTATTGCTACTTAGTAATATATTTGATGTCTCCTTAGATCATTTAGTAAAAGGAGATGTAAACATGATGAAAAGAGAAATGGATAGAAAAGTATTTGATAAGTGGACTTGGTTAATGATGACCTTTATGGGACTTGCTGCTATTCTACTTATACCGAGTATGATGTTAATGGGCATGTATGGATTGGTTGTACCTTTTGTTCTTTGGTTAATCGGTATGTACTTTGCTTATAAAGTAGATAAATTTAAAGAAGTCCATAATATTAAAGCATATAGTCAAATTATGGACTATATGAATGGTAAAGATGTAAAAACAATTCGTGAAAGAACAAAGAAAGATAAATTTAAAGATAGAGTCGTTGCTATTGTAACGCCAATTATATTCGCACTTATCGCATTTATAATTGCTTATTATGGCATGAAATTAATAGATTGATCAAAAATAATGCCAAATCACATGATTGCTCATGTGGTTTGGCTTTTTTTACTCTAATTTAAGTTTAAAGCTTGTTTTATTTCGTCGGTCTTTGACTTAAAATCAAATGCATCTTTCGATAATGGTTGTCCTGTTTCGGCTAATTTTTTTACACTTTGTATTTGAAAATACCAGCCTGTAAAATCATTCGCAATGGTTTCGAAGGTGAATGGTAACGATTCTTTAAATGTTAACGTTACAGTGTCCCCATTTTCTTCTAATGAAAAATCTACATGACCTTGGTCCCAGTCATATCCAATATGATCATTTGGATGATAGTCTGTAATCTTCGCATATTCATATTCATTATTACCAAGGTCGAAGATTAATTGACTACCTGCTCGTTCTTCTTCAAAAGATAATTCAGGAAACCATTGTTTAATACCTTCAGTCGTTCCTAAAAGTTTGAATACATGTGACTTATGTGAATGTATGGATACATCAATCGTTTGATGAGCGTGCGTTTCGTCAGTTCTGTAATTTACGTTCATTCTAATCCCCCTTACTGTTAGTTGTACTTAATATACCAACAATTTATCCAAATATAAAAAATTTATAGCATAGTATAATTTAGTACCTTGCAATGTATAATAGTGTATGTTATATTTTCATCAAGAGCTATTATACATTGTATAGTACTGGGTTAAGTGGAGGAAAAAATATGAATATACAATTTAAAAAAGGCGCACTTGAATTTATTGTATTGCTTATTATTAAAGGCGAAGATCAATACGGTTATTCATTAATTCAAAAAATCACACCTAGAATCACCATTTCTGAAGGAACGGTTTATCCTTTGTTAAGACGTCTCGTAAAAGAAGCATATTTAACAACATATTATGAGCCATCTACTGAAGGACCAGCTAGAAAGTATTATAAGATCACAGATTCTGGTAATGAGCGATTAGAACAGTTGTTAAAAGAATGGCAAAGTTTCACAGATGCGGTGAATTTGTTTTTAGAGGAGAGTGAAAGTAATGAGTAAGAAAGAATACTTAAATTTGTTAAGTAAGTATTTAAAGAATATATCTGAGGAAGATAAGCAAGATATTCTAGCTGAATATGAAACGCATTTTATAAGTGGTGTTGAAGACGGGCAAACAGAAGAGGATATTGCTAAAGAACTTGGTCATCCGAGAGATATTGCCAAGGAAATAAATGCAACTTTAGCGATAGATAGAGCAGAATCTCATCATAAAGTAGGTAACGTGTGGCAAGCGATTATATCTGTAATGGGACTAGGTTTATTAAATTTCTTTGTTATTTTAATTCCTTTTGTCATTATTATTTCGGTGCTATTTAGTTTTATGGCGACAACTCTATCTTTACTCGTTACGCCAGCGATGTTGATTGTAAAGGGTGTCTATAATGGCTTTGATGCAGTTCACCAATTAGATGTATATATTGTGTTAGCCAGCTTTGGTTTAGGGCTCGTGCTGTTTGTGGTTACTTACTTATTAACTAAATGGTCATATCAATTAACGGTTAAGTATTTACGTTGGAATATTTCTATCGTGAAAGGAAGTGCTAAATCATGAAGAAATTATTATGGATTTTATTTAGTCTAGGACTTGCTATATTTATCGTATTTGGTACACTGACATTTGCTGTCGGGAAAAAAGAAGCAGATAATACGAAACGAGAAACGATCTTAAATAAGACTTATCAAGAAAAAATTAAACATATAAATGTTAACGCATCAGATGCCGCTGTAACCATCAAAAAAGGCGATCAATTTAAAGTGACATCTGTAGGGAATAAAGATGAATTTGATATAACTTCTAAAGTAGAAGACGAAACATTAAACGTCAATTTAAAAGAACAAAATTTGATGATTAATTTTAATTTCTTTAAGAATGCATATAATGAAATTGAAATAACTGTACCTAAAAATCTTGAACAACTGGATATAAAGACAGACACAGGTAAAATTAATATGCACGATATTAAATCTGATAACACATCTTTAGTTGTAGATACGGGCATGATAAATGTTAATGGTTCAGATTTAGGGAATTTTGAAGCATATTCAGATACAGGAAAAATTTTAACTAATAAGACGAACTTCAAGAATGGAAAAATTCAAAGTGATACAGGAACAGTTAGATTAAATGATGCACCAACCGATACACCATTAGACATTGAAACAGATACAGGGTCTGTGAGATTGGTTTATAATAAAGCATTGAAAAATACGTTACTAGATATTGAACAAGATGTAGGTAATACACAAATTAACCGCAATGAATTAAAGAATAAAAAAGTAGGTTCAGGGGATAACTTAGTCAAAATTAGAAGTGATGTTGGTTCTGTTCAAATAGATTAATAATAAAACGCTAACGATTGATTCGTTAGCGTTTTATTTAATTTAAACGTTATGATTTTTGAGATATTTCTTGTATATATGCTAATGCTTGTCTTTTTTTCTCTTTGCTTAAACCACGTAATAATTGAATGGCATCATTAATAATTTGTGAATCTTCTTCATCTTCGTATGCTTCTGGTACGTTTACCCAACCCATAATATAAGCGGGTGTTGTAGACAGTGCGATTGATAATTTTTCAACTACTGATGGTGTTAATTTAGATGTTTGGCCAGTCTCATATCTGGAAATGGTCGACTGATTGACGTTAATCAGTTTAGCTAATTTATACGTGCTAAATCCGAGTTCTTCTCTTCTTTGTTTAATTCGATATCCTGTTTGATTCAATACTTTCACCTCAATCACTTCAAATGATGATCTATTAATTCTATTATATCTGATTTAAGTTGTGATTTGTAATTTTCAGATACGAATGATACTTTATTGACCAATAAATATTCATTTGCTATAATTCGAACTAATCGAATAAAAGCTTTCTAGGGTTCCGTAACCGAGTGGTTAGTCTGGACCGAGAGAAAGCCGCAAGTTGATACTTGTGACACGGAGGGATAAAAGCCTGGGAGACTTATTAAATAAGTTTCCCGGGCTTTTTAATTTAAGGAGGAAATGTAAATGAACTGGATAAAAATTATCATTGGCGCAATATTTGAAGTTGGTTGGGTAGTCGGCTTAACACATGCAAATAATACATTTGAATGGATTCTGACAGTTATCGCGATTGTCGTAAGTTTCTATTTATTAATTAATGCATCTAAATATCTGCCAGTAGGTACTTCGTATGCTGTATATGTTGGGTTAGGTGCGACGGGTGTAACCATTGTGGATTTCGCATTATTTGGTGAACCTGTTGTTATCGGAAAAGTTATTTTAATCGTGACGTTAATTATAGGTGTCATTGGCTTGAAACTTGTAACGCGTGAAGAGGAGGGTGCATAACATGGCATGGATTGTATTGATTTTGGCAGGTTTATTTGAAATGTTAGGCGTATTATTTATGAACATTTATGCAAAACGTAATAATATCCCATCGTTATTAGGACTAGGGTTATTCTTTGTATTAAGCTTTATTTGTTTATCCATCGCAATGAATACAATACCTATGAGCACGAGCTATGCAATATGGACTGGTATCGGTGCTGTCGGCGGTGCGTTATTAGGTATTATATTCTATGGGGAGTCTAAAGAATTTAAACGTATATTATTTATCGGCATTATTCTAGCAAGCACGATAGGTTTGAAGTTAATCAGTTAACTATTTAATAGCTTATAAATCATAATTGATTTCCATCCATTCGTTGACTTCTTTGAAACCAAGCTTTTTGTACACTGGTTTACCTAGAGTAGAAGCGGCGAGGAAGATTTTTTTGATATTTCTTGATTCGACATCTTGAATGAGTTCAGTAATGATTTTTTGGGCGATGCCTTGTCCTCTAAAATCTGGGTGTGTATAAATATTAGTAACGTATGCTCTTTCACCTGAAGGGTTTGTGAACGATGGTGGAAATGGGTAATAGATAATCGCACCACTTGCGATAATTTTATCATCAACAATGGCTAATAATTGATAAAGCGATTTGTTCGTTAACATGTCCGTGAAAAATTGTTCTAGTTCAACATCTATATTAGGTGTTGGGTTAGAACCTTCATCAATTAATTGCGCTTTGCGTAATTCGACTAATTCACTTAAATCTGAAATGGTTGCTTGTCTAATAAACATATTTAACCTCCTTAATATCTATATAAATGGGTATATATTATTATAGATGATTTTATACAACAACTTAAATTAAAGTGGGGATAAAATGAAAAAAATATTAATGACAGGTGGAACAGGTCTAGTTGGATCAGCTTTAGTTGCACATTACTTAAATACAGATAGTGAAATTTATATATTAACAAGAAGTGATAGAACGTCAGATGAACCGTTTGTGCATTATATTAATTGGTCTGAAGATGGTTGGGAAGAGTATTTACCTCAAATTGATATCGTGATAAACCTGGCTGGTGCTAGTCTCAACAACCGTTGGACGCCAGAGCATAAAGAAGCCATTATGAAGAGTCGTATTGAATCGACTAAACGGTTATATAATTATTTTGAAAAGCAAAATTATGTGCCAAAAGTATTGTTTAATGCAAGCGCAGTTGGATACTACCCGCCGTCTAAAGTGGTATCTTACGATGAGTATGATCAGTTTCTATCACATGACTTTCTATCGACGGTTGTAGAAAGATGGGAGCAAACAGCATGGCTATTTGATAAATTAGGAACGAGAGTCGTTATAGGTCGATTTGGTGTTATATTATCCAGTGAGGGTGGTGCGCTACCTACAATGGTTAAACCGTATCAATTCTTTGTTGGCGGCCCACTTGGTTCAGGTAAACAATGGATGAGTTGGATTCACATTGATGATTTAGTAAAAGGCATCACTACGCTCATTCAAAATGAACAATTTCAAGGTGTTTATAACTTATGTAGTCCTCATCCAGTCCAACAAAATGAGCTCGGCGAATCAATTGGAAAAGCGATTCATAGACCACATTTATTACCAGTACCAAAATTTGCATTGCGCTTGTTATTAGGAGAGCAGTCTACCGTTATTCTAGATGTTCAAAAAGTATTCCCTAAAAAGTTGCAAGAACAGAATTTTGAATTTGATTATCCATATATAGATGATGCCATTAGTCATTTATTAAAATAAATATTAATTATAGAAGTGGCTGGGACATAATGTAGTGTCTCAGTCACTTTTTTCTTTTGACTTATATACAAAACAAATGTATGATAATGAATATTAATACGAATTATAGTATATTTATTATAAAGGTGGGTACTCAATGAATCAGTTTATCGCATTAACAGAAAAGTATAGCCCGAATAATTATAGTCCATTAGATATTGTTTTGACTGAAGGCAAAGGTGCACATGTCAAAGATTCAGATGGCAATACATATATTGATTGTGTTTCTGGATTTTCAGTTCTAAACCAAGGGCATGGTCATCCTAAAATTATTCAAGCATTTTTAGATCAAAGTCAAAAGATTACAATGACTTCTAGAGCTTTGTATAGTGATAATTTAGGCACTTGGGAAGAGAAGCTTTGTAAGTTAGCCAATAAAAATAAAGTTTTACCTATGAACACTGGAACAGAAGCGGTAGAGACTGCCATCAAAGTAGCAACGAAATGGGGTCAAGATATCAAAAGTATCAATGCACTTGATGCTGAAATTATTGCGATGGAAGGTAATTTTCATGGTCGAACAATTGGTTCGCTGTCCTTATCATCAAACGATAGTTATAAAGAAGGCTTTGGTGTACTAGCAGGTAATATTAAATACGGTGAATTTGGCAATGCTGAAGAAATTGCTACTCTTATCACGCCAAATACAACAGCAATCATCTTAGAACCTATTCAAGGAGAAGGTGGCGTTCATATCCCACCTAAAAATTTCATTAAAGAAGTTAAAGCTTTGTGTGAACAACATCAGATTCTCTTGATTGCAGATGAAATTCAAGTAGGATTAGGTAGAACAGGTAAGATGTTTGCGATGGAATGGGAAGGCGTTGAACCTGATATTTATTTATTAGGAAAAGCTTTAGGTGGCGGTCTTTATCCTATTTCTGCGGTCGTAGCGAACGATGATGTCATGCAAGTATTAACGCCAGGTACACATGGTTCAACATTTGGCGGAAATCCATTAGCATGTGCTGTTTCAATTGCAGCTTTGGATGTACTTATAGATGAGTCGCTTCCTGAACGTTCGCAACAACTTGGTGAAAAATTATTTAATGGTTTGAAAAAAATAAATAGTCCAATTATAAAAGAAGTGAGAGGACGTGGGTTGTTTATCGGTATTGAACTTAATGAGCAAGCACAATCAATCGTATCAAGTATTAATGAACAAGGTGTCTTATGTAAAGAAACACAAGGCAATATTATACGTTTAGCTCCACCACTCGTTATTGAAGAACAAGACATTGATACTATTGTTAATGTCATTACACAAACAATAGAAGAAAAGTCAAAACAATATCAATCATAGATTTTTTATAAAAAGTGAGTAAGGCATAAATCAATGTCTTACTCACTTTTCTTTTATGTTAAAATTTCCTGGGTATATATTTATATATACTAATTTTTATTGAAGGGAAGGATAATATGAAAATAGCAATAGTAGGTTCAGGTAATGGTGCCGTAACCGCTGCTCTAGACATGATATCTAAAGGACATGAAGTAAAATTATATTGTCGTAATCAATCTATTCATAAATTTGATAAAGCTTTTGAACGAGGTGGCTTTGATTTTATAAATGAAGGTGAAAAGACATTTGTTAAGTTTACTGACATAAGTGATGATATGTCGTATGTATTAAAAGATGCAGAAGTGATACAAATGATTATTCCTTCATCATTCATCGAACATTATGCGAAAACGATGGCGCCTCTTATCAATAATGATCAACTGATCTTATTCAATATCGCAGCAGCTATGGGATCTATTAGGTTTATCAATGTGTTAGAGAAAAAACATATTGAAACAATGCCAAAGTTTGCTGAATTGAATACATTAACGTACGGGACACGTGTAGATTATGATAAAGCAGAAGTGAATTTATCTCTTAACGTTCAGAAAGTACACTTCTCAACATATGATAAAAGCTATTTAACAGAAAGCTTTAAAATGATTAAAGAACTATATCCGTATATCGTCAAAGAAGAAAGTCTTTGGAAGACAAACTTAGAAAACGGGAATCCAGAAGTCCATCCAGGTCCAACATTATTAAACGTAGGCAGAATAGACTATGCAGATGAATTTGCCTTATATAAAGAAGGTATTACACCTCATACTGTGAAGTTATTGCATGCAGTCGAATTAGAAAGATTGTCACTAGGTAGAAAATTAGGTTTCGAGCTTAATACAGCAAAAGGTGCACGAATAGAACGCGGTTATCTATCTAATGATGATGAAGACGAACCACTCAATAAATTATTCAATACAAGTCCAGTATTTTCACAAATCAACGGACCAAACGAAGTAGAAAATAGATATTTAACAGAAGATATCGCATATGGTTTAGTACTATGGTCAAGCTTAGGAAAAGTAATCGGCGTACCAACACCAAACATAGATGCCATTATCATAATCGCTTCAACAATATTAGAGCGAGATTTCTATACAGAAGGTTTAACAGTCGAATCATTAGGATTAGAGAAATTAGGATTGGAATAGAAAACGCTTAGCTCATCTGCGAGCTAAGCGTTTTTTCAATTTATTAAGCGATATTTTTAAATAATGATCTACTAATTATTGCGGCTATTACTGTTAATAAGAGTGTTAAGATGCCGATACCTATCCATGCGTATTGTACGAATACATAACCGCCGAATATTGTTAATAAACTTGATCCTACATAATAACCTAATAAATATAAAGTTGAGGCGTGTGATTTGCTTGATTCGGTTAATGTGGCGATATAACTGCTTTGAATGGAATGTGCGCCAAAGAATCCGAATGTCATTGCGGCGAGTCCTAATATATCAATTGGTAAGTATGTTATGAATGTAAGGATAATACCTACAATCATAATTGTTATGGCGATTGCATATGCTTTTTTTATTCCAAGTTTATAACTGAGTTTCCCAAAGTTAATGGAGCTATACGTACCTATTAAATATAAAATAAATATAAAGGCAATTGTAGACTCACTAAGTGAGAATGGTGGGTGTTCGAAACGTACCGTTATATAACTGTATATTGTGACAAAGGTACCCATTAATAAGAATGCTAGTGACATCGTTTTTAAAACGGCTGGGTTCTTTAACAGCTTTCCGTATTTAATGAAATGTTGTTTCGGTGATACCCATTGTGGTGTGTGAACTGTTGAAGTTGGTAATAAAATAACCATTAATATTGCGAGTATTAAATTAAGAATGCTGAGCGACGCGATCGCAACTTGCCAATTCGCGATGTCTGTTAGAATACCAACAACTACACGGCCAGACATACCTCCAAAGGTCGTTCCTGCTACATATAAACCCATTACTTTACTGACTCTATCTTTATGTACTTCATCAGCTATATACGCCATTGCGATAGAAGGCACACCACTTAAAGCTAATCCCATCAGACCACGAATGACGAGAAATAAATGAAAGTTCGTTATGAATACACTGATGATAGATAATACACTTACAAGTAATACAGAAATAGACATCATACGTTTCTTCTCAATATTATTGAGCATAGGCACTAAAATTAAACCAATACCAAGCATAAAAGTAGAAACGGATAAAGTTAAACTGATATCAGATAGCGACACGTTAAAATATTGACTAAGCCCATTAAATATCGGTTGCGTAACATAAAGGCTAGAAAAAATGATGAATCCTGCTAATAATAATGAAATAGATCTCTTTTTCTGTTCACTTGTCATATTGTATCTCTCCCTACAACAATAATCATAACGCTAAAAAAATCATTTTTCGAAAAATATGCATATATTATTCAATTGTAATTGTGATATATTATAATAATCTGAATTTTTAAGTAAGGAGTGGGAATATGAGATACGAAATAGCTTTAGAGAAAATTGTACCTGCTTTGAAAAAAGTAAATGGAGTTTTATCAATATTTTTAAAAGGGTCTATTGCTAGAGGGGAGAATGATGCATATTCTGATTTAGATATTTATGTCATGTTAGAACGTGATGTACAAGTTGAAGAAGTATATGACAGTATTGTAGATGCACTAGAGCAATATCAATCGCTGTTATTTAAAGAAGTTGTCGAAATTATATGCCCTCAAATCGTTGGTGTATTTGAAGATATGTTACATATAGATTGTTATATTGTTCATGAACATGATTATCCTCAAACAGATGATATAAAAGTGATGTATGACCCTAATGATAAATTGAAGGAATATGATAAAAAAGATTTAAGTATAACTGAAGAGGTATTTATAGATTCAGCATTAGATAGTTGTTGGTTTATCTTTCAATATGATCATATAGTTGGAAGAGGACAATATTTATGGACGACTCAAATGATAGATAACGCACTTAATCATGCAATTAAAGTATTGTTATATAAATATTATCCTGAGAAGGCAGTTCTAGGTAAAAAAGCTGCTCATCATCTGCCTGCTGATATTTATTCAAAGTTAAATCATATAAATGATTGTAATAATTCTATAAAGCATAGAGAAGCGGTTGCTCAATATATGAATCTTTACCAAGACTATATTAAAGACATAGTTGAGGAATATTGGGTTGAAGGATTCGAAAAAATATACGACTATTTATATAAAAAATATGCATAACTAGACACCAGTCATAGTGACGTCACTATGACTGGTGTCTATATATTTACATGTGAGTATAATTTTTGTAATGATGAAACTGATGCGCGTATAATGTAGTTAAATTAATGGGAGGTACGATTATGATAGAAATTTTAGGGCACCACCATATTTCGATGCTTACGAAAGATGCTAAGTTAAATAAAGATTTTTATGTGGAAAAATTAGGACTACGTTTATATTTAAAAACAGTGAATCAAGATGACCCTTCTATGTATCATTTGTTCTATGGTGATGAGGTCGGTTCGCCTGGTACTTCTTTAACATTTTTCGAACTTAAACCGATGGGACAAACTTATAAAGGTACGAACTCAATTTCAAGAATTGGATTGTTAGTACCAAGTGAAGAAAGCTTGAATTATTGGAAAGATCGTTTTGAAAAGCTTGATGTTGATCATGACGCTATTGGTATTTATAACGGTATGACGGCTTTGCATTTTAGAGATCATGAAGGATTGGAAATGGTGTTATTACCTAATGGTGAACGTAAAGTGCCGCAAAGTTGGCGTCATAACAGATACACAGATGTACCAGAAGAACATCAAATTATGGGTATGGGTCCTGTAGAATTTAAAATTGATGATGTTTCAGAAATGAAAAATTTCCTGGAAAATGATTTGCATTTTGAGTTAGTAGATTCTGAAAGTGAGTTATTATATACGATTGATTTTGAAGGATTGTATAGCGATATTATATTGAAAGAAGTAGAAGGTGAAAGAGAAAGGCCTGGTAAAGGAAGTATTCACCATCTTGCATTATCCGTAGCAGACGAAGAAGAATTAAATAAAGTGAAAGAATTATTAGATGAAAAAGGCGTTGTACATTCTGGAATAGTAGATAGAGATTTCTTTAAAAGCTTATATTATAGACATTCACATATATTAATCGAATTTGCGACAGAAGGACCAGGTATGCCATATGATGATGTGTCACAACTTGGACAACAGCTGGATTTACCAGGATTTTTAGAATCAAGAAGAGCAGAAATTGAAAGTAATTTAGAACCTATTTAATAGAAGAATGTAGTGTTTCTAATGATCAAGACTGAAAAACAAGATCGTTAGCCCTTCATATATACAAACAAAAGCACCTTTTGACCGAGTCAAAAGGTGCTTTCTTCTATATTTTATGTTGTTGTTTCTTTATTAATCTCACTGTGATAAATGAGGTGATTGGTATAGCGATACTTACAGCGATGCCACCTAATAATATGGTTATGATTTCTGCTGCAAATATTTTAGCATTGATTATTTCGCCAAAGGTGTAATTTAATTTACCAAACCAGAAAAATAACGTGATTTGTCCGCCTATATAGGCGAAATAAATTGTATTGGTTGTTGTTGATAGGATGTCTCTTCCTATTGTTAAGCCAGACTTGAAAAGTTGTTGCAATGATATTTTTGGATGTGCTTCATATAGTTCGTACATTGGAGAACTAATGGATATTGTTAAATCAATCACTGCTGCGATTACGGCTAATACGACTGTAAATACCATGAGCTCAGCATAGTTTATACCTACATTCATTGAAAATATATACGTTTCATCTTGTTCTTCTTCAGTGAATCCTTGCAACATTGAAATATCTACAATGAAATAGATTAATCCTATTAAGATAAGCGTAGATATAATGGTCGCGAAAAAGGCAGCAACTGTCTTAGTATTATATGCATTAATATAGAACAAGTTAATACACGTAATAATTAAACAGAAGATGATTAATACGATGAATATAGGCGCTTTATAAATGATGAGTAATAACGCAATAAACAACGTCAGCAAGTTTAAAAATAACGTTACGAACGATCTAAATCCTTTCTTTCCACCAACGATGATCATAAGAATGAGTAATATACTGGCTAAAATAAATGTCGTCATTATTTAGCCTCCTCTCGTTGCATGAACATCATTGCAACAAATATTGTGATAGGTATCGTAATCACAATACCAATACCACCCATGAGTGCTCTTGTAATTTCTAATGACCAATTCATGGATAAGGTGTACGTGATTGTATTGCTATTTTTAAAGTAAAGAATAATCATCGGAATGCTACCAGATAAATAAGCAAAGAATAAGATGTTCGTCATTGTGCCCATAATATCTTTACCAATGTTTGTGCCAGATTGACGCAATTGTTTCAATGAAATTTCGGGGTGTTGTGCCTTAATCTCATATAAGGAACTTGTTAACGTAATTGCAACATCCATAACGGCACCAAGCGAACCTATCAGCACAGACGCAAGAAATATTTGTGTCGGCTGAATCGTTAAGAAACTCATCGTTTCATATTTAACGCCGTCACCATTCGTAAACATCATGACAAGTTGAGCGATACCGATACTTAAAAATGTACCGAATAAAGTTGAAATAATCGCAACAAAAGTTCTCCGCTTAAAGCCACTTACGAGCAGTAAGGATACGATTGTTGAGAATATAACTGTTGCTGTCATTAATATAAAGAAGTGATGATTATTATGTTTCATGAAATAATCAATCATTAATAGTAGAACTGTGACATTAATAATGAGTGAAATAATGGAATATAGTCCTGATTTTCTACCGACGATAAGTAAAGTTAATAAGAACAAACCAGTCATTAACGTGACAGCACCATCTCGTTTTAAACCTTTTATAATAGCAGTGTCTTCTTCACCTTTATAGGATAAGAGGACTTGGTCGTTTACATGGTATTTCTCAGAGTCCGTTAAAGAATCCGTGTATTTATGAGAAACTGTAATGCGGTCTCCTTTATGCTGGCCATTCTGAATCTCTAAATGGATTTGTTCTTTATGTAACGTATCTTTATTTTTATTTTGGTCAACCGTTGTTTGTGAAGATTGGTGTGTAATATCCGTAATTTGACCAATCGGTGTTTTGTAATATTGCGCATTATGTTGGGTGAATATATAGGTTATTACAACGCATACAATAAATATGAGTATCGCAACATTAAATGGTTTCGTTAATTGTTGTTTGATTTTTGAATTCATGTTTTGCCACCATCATTTTTCTTTGATTTGAACATACTATAGTATACGTACATAAGTGGTGTACTTCAATTATTTCCATGTTTCAGCACAAGGTAGTGAATCGCGTTTTCTAGCTTTTGAGACATACGGATGTCCTGCTACTGTGAAACGTAAAGGTTTGTCTGTCCAAATACCTTTATTTGGGATGCCGATTCTTGCTGAACGCTCAATTTGTTTAGGATATCTTCTATTTGTTGTATCAATTTTTAAGCAATTAGCATTAAGTTTAGTGCCATCTAATGTTTTAGATATTTGCATCGCTTGCGTGAATTTGCCAGGTCCATTTGTTAATTCTATACCTGTTTTGCCGTTACGGTTCAATGCCATTTGCTCAGTGCCATGTTCAGGTTCAATCGCTCTAATTAAGACACCTTGAGGTTCACCTTCAACTTGTGTAACAAAGTTAATCAGTAGTTGTTTGTGCATGGAGTGTGCATAAATCGTTCCACCCTCACAGTACAAAGATTTCACGCTTTTAGTATTTCTACCATTGAATGAATGGGCAGCTTGATCGTGTTTACCAATATAAGCTTCAGTTTCAACGATATAACCTGTATATACGATATCTTCTGTTTCGTGAATGATTTTGACGCCAAGTAAGTCGGCAGCAATTTCTTCAGTCGTTCTATTGATAAAATCCATTTTGAAAATATCCTCCTTAATGATATGTTGCTTGTCTTTGTAATAAAGAACGTGTATGTTCAATAAAAGTCTTCAATTTACTGTTTTGATTATTGTCTTGATAAACAATGTTAATGGTTCTCTTAAGTTCGGTATGTGTTAACGGGATTTTTGTAAGTTGTTCATTTTCAATACCATTACTTAAATAATCAGGCACGATGAGTACGCCTTTTTCAGATAGTAAAGTTTGTCGTAATAATGCAAAGTTTGAAATCGGGTAAGTCTTCTGTGATGCATGTTTACGTATTAAATGTGATATCTGATCAGGTAATGTGTTGAAATGGTAAATGTATTGTTGGCTCAATTGTGATAAAGGCGGTTTAGGGTTCATTGATAAATCGTTGTTGTTGTGTACGTATAAATTATATGTTTCTTCGAATAGTGTATGTTTAATAGTATGTTTATTGTTTGTTAGTTTCGGTGTGAGTTCGCATAACGCGACATCTATTTGATGAGATAATAAACCTTCTTCGATTTCTAATGGTGTCATCATCATAGGTCTAACTTCTATTTTAAAATCTCGCTCGTAAGTCTTAATAATAGCCGGTAAAGCTTGTGATACATAACTTTCTGTATAAGCGAGTTTAATAGAACGTCTATCTGAATGTTCTTGGTGTATAAATAAATCTTTCGTCTCTTCTATTAAATTTAAAATTCTATTTGTCTGTGTAAGTAACAGTTCGCCACTGTCTGTTAATTTTACATTTCTGCCTTCTCTTAAAAATAACGTCGTGTTTAATTCTTTTTCTAAATTCGCGATTTGTCTACTGACCGCAGATTGGGCGATCTCTAGTTCGAGCGCAGCCTCTGAAATATGCTCTCTCAAAGCAACTTCTCTAAAATAAATTAATTGTTTTATCTCCATATTCAACACCTCATTATTTATATTATCTAATTTTTAGATATATTTCATCTATTTTATATATTGTTAAGATAAGTCCTTGTAAAGTATGATATAGACTATCAATTATTGAAGATTCTGAAATTTATTGTTGAGGTGATGTCGAATGTCATTTAAGAAAGATAGAAGACAACTTGGCCTATATGATTCGATGGACGAGCATGATGCTTGCGGGATTGGCTTTTACGCCAATATGGACAACAAAAGGTCACATGAAATTGTACTAAAGTCAATTGAAATGCTTTGTAGGTTAGATCATAGAGGTGGAGTTGGAGCTGACGGAATTACTGGTGATGGTGCTGGTATTATGACAGAAATCCCTCACCTCTATTTTAAACAAAAATTAAAATTAAATTTACCTGAAGAAGAACATTATGCAGTAGGTATGTTCTTCACTGATGAAAAAATAGCTGGCAGTGAACATGAAAAGAAGTTTAATGCGTACTTTGAAGAAGAAGGGTTAAAAGTTATTGGATACAGAGATGTTCCATTAGATACGTCAGTATTGGCAGAACATGTCGAAGCGACAATGCCTTGTATTCAACAAGTGTTTGTTGAAAATCATTCAAGTGAACACTTTGATCGTTCGTTATTCATTGCACGTAAACAAATTGAAAGATATGGCGATGAACAAGATTTAGATTTATACTTTGCAAGTTTATCTAGACGCACAATCGTATATAAAGGTTGGTTGCGTTCTGACCAAATTAAAGGTTTATATATTGATTTGTTAGATGAGGATTATGTTTCTAAATTTGGTTCTGTACATTCGAGATTTAGTACGAATACATTTCCAAGTTGGAAAAGAGCACATCCAAATAGATTATTAATGCATAATGGTGAAATTAATACGATTAAAGGTAATGTTAACTGGATGCGTGCAAGACAAGATAGATTAATTGAAACAATCTTTGGTGATGTGAAAGATAAGATTGGAACAGTGCTAGATGAATCAGGAAGTGACTCATCAATCGTTGATAATGCACTCGAGTTCTTAAGTTTAAGTATTCCTCCAGAACAAGCTGCAATGCTATTGATTCCTGAACCGTGGTTATATAACGAAACACAAGATCCTAAAATTAGAGCTTTCTATGAATATTACAGTTATTTAATGGAACCGTGGGACGGTCCGACAATGATTAGTTTCTGTGATGGAGATAAACTTGGCGCATTAACAGACCGTAATGGTTTAAGACCTGGTCGTTACACAATTACAGATTCAAATGAAATTATATTTTCTTCAGAAGTAGGCGTTATTGACGTTGAAGAAGAACATGTTGTTTATAAAGGGCAACTCAACCCAGGTAAACTTTTATTAGTGGATTTTAAAGAGAATAAAGTTATCGAAAATGATGAATTAAAACAACGTATCGCAAGTGAATATCCTTATGATGAGTGGGTAAGTCATAAAGCGTTAAACGTAAATGATACAGTGGCGACACCATCACATGTTGAAGAAGAAAAATTATTCCAATTACAACGTCGTTTCGGATATACAAAAGAAGAAATTAATAAATATATGTCAGAACTCGTGAGTGAAAAGAAAGATCCAATTGGTGCGATGGGCTTTGATACGCCAGTTGCCGTGTTAAGTACGAGACCAGAATCGTTGTTTAATTACTTTAAACAACATTTTGCTCAAGTAACGAATCCACCAATTGACTCATATAGAGAGAAAATCGTTACAAGTGAATTGGTTTACTTAGGTAAAGAAGGTAACTTGTTACAACCGCATCAAGATAACACGAGAAGAATTCAGTTAAATCATCCAGTATTATCGAAAGCGCAACTTGAGCAAATTCAGGATAGTGAATTTAATGTTGCGGTGATTCCGACGACTTACACAGGTTCACTTAAAGAAGTGTTAGATGACTTAGGACAAACTGTATCGAAAGCCGTTAAAAATGGTGCTGAGATTATTGTCTTAGAAGATGAGTCTGTTGAAGATTTAGAAGCGGCGTTTGCAATGCCGATATTATTAGCGGTTAGTCACATTCATCAACACTTGATTAGAACGGGTCAACGTTTAGATACAAGTATTGTGGCTTATTCTGGTGAGTGTCGTGAAGTACATCATTTAGCTACATTAATAGGTTATGGTGCCAATGCTGTTGTGCCATACTTAGCACATTATACGATTGAAGATTTAACTGCTGCGGGACGTCTTGAAGGTACAGTTGAACAGAATATTGATACGTTTAGTCAAACGTTATCAGCTGGTGTGATTAAAGTAATGGCTAAAATGGGTATTTCAACTGTTCAAAGTTATCAAGGTGCACAAATCTTTGAAGCAATTGGATTAGGTAAAGATGTTATCGATCAATACTTTACAGGTACACCGTCTAAACTTTCTGGTATATCAATTGATACGATTGATAAAGAGAATAAAGCTAGACAGTCTGAACAGATTAAATATTTAAATTCAGGTAGTACTTTCCAATGGCGTCAACAAGGTGAATATCATGCATTCAATCCTAAAACAATTCATTTATTACAACATGCATGTAGAGATAATAATTTTGAAATGTTTAAAGAGTATTCTGAAGCTGCAGATAGTGAACGTATGAGTCACTTAAGAAACTTACTTGATTTTAAATCAAATCGCGCAATTGATTTAAAAGACGTAGAATCTGCTGACCAAATTGTGAAACGCTTTAAGACAGGTGCGATGAGCTTCGGTTCTATTTCTCAAGAAGCGCATCAAACTTTAGCAGAAGCGATGAATAGAATTGGTGGACGTAGTAATAGTGGTGAAGGTGGAGAAAATCCAGAACGCTTTATTATTAAGCCGGATGGCACAAATTATATGAGTGCTATTAAACAAGTCGCATCAGGTCGCTTTGGTGTAACGAGCGATTACTTACAACACGCTAAAGAAATTCAAATTAAAGTCGCACAAGGTGCTAAACCTGGTGAAGGTGGACAATTACCTGGTACAAAAGTTTATCCTTGGGTAGCTGAAGTACGTGGTTCAACACCGGGTGTCGGATTAATTTCACCACCACCTCACCATGATATATATTCTATTGAGGACTTAGCACAATTGATTCATGACTTAAAGAATGCAAATAGAAAAGCAGACATCAGTGTTAAGCTCGTTTCTAAATCTGGTGTAGGTACAATTGCAGCAGGTGTTGCTAAAGCTTTTGCCGACAAGATTGTCATCAGTGGATATGACGGCGGTACAGGTGCATCACCTAAGACGAGTATTCAACATGCTGGGTTACCGTGGGAGATTGGTTTATCTGAAACACATCAAACGCTTATGTTAAACGGTCTTCGTTCACGTGTAACATTAGAAACAGATGGTAAATTAATGACTGGTCGTGACGTTGCACTCGCTTGTGCGTTAGGTGCAGAAGAGTTTGCATTTGCGACAGCACCTTTAGTTGTGCTTGGCTGTATTATGATGAGAGTATGCCATAAAGATACATGCCCAGTTGGTATTGCGACTCAAAATGGCGACTTACGAAAATTATATACAGGTAAAGCAGATCACATCGTAAACTTCATGTATTTTATTGCCGAGGAAATAAGAGAAATTCTAGCTTCATTAGGCTTAAAAACAATGGACGAACTTGTAGGTAGAACGGACTTGTTATCAGTATCAAACAGATATTACTCTCACCCTAAAGCGAGAGAACTTGATTTAGAGGCACTTTTATTTGTAAATGAAGGTGAAAGATACCGCTCTATGAATCAAAATCATCACCTTGATGTTGGATTCGACTTAACGAAATTATATGAAGATGCAAAAGCATCAATTGATCATGGTGAAAAATTTGTTGGTAGTTATAACGTTCGAAATACTGAAAGAGATGTTGGTGTTATTACAGGTAGTTATATTACAGAAGTGCATGGTGAACCTGGTTTACCAGAAGATACAATAAGTGTTAAGACGTTTAAACATGCTGGACAAAGTTATGGTGCATTCACGCCTAAAGGTATGACGTTACATCATACTGGTGACGCTAACGATTACTTTGGTAAAGGTTTATCTGGAGGTAAATTGATCTTAAATGCACCTAACGAAGATAGAGAAGACAATATCATCGTCGGTAACGTTTGTTTCTACGGTGCGACAAGTGGAACATCTTATATTAACGGTAGAGCTGGGGAACGTTTCTGTGTAAGAAATAGTGGCGTTAACGTCGTTGTTGAAGGTGTCGGCGACCACGGTTTAGAATACATGACTGGTGGACGTGTCGTCATTTTAGGTGATGTAGGGCGTAACTTCGGTCAAGGTATGAGTGGTGGTGTATGTTACGCATTGCCAACAGGTGTTGAAGCATTCAAAAAAGATAATGAACTTGACACTTTAGAGTTTGAAACATTAAAAGATCCAGATGAAATTGCGAATTTAAGACACATGTTAGAAGAACATGTTCGATATACAAATAGTAAAAAAGCAAAAGCAGTGCTAACGTCATTTGACACAATTGTCGACAAAGTGGTTAAAGTGATTCCGAAAGACTACAAACTCATGATGCAGAAGATTTCACTACACAAATTAGAAAACGAAGAAGATGCACTGTTAAATGCATTCTTTGATGATCGAAAATCTATTGGTGATGAAGAAGAACTGGCTTCGGTATATTAAGAAGGAGGGCATATTATGGGTGAATTTAAAGGTTTTATGAAGTATCCTAAGCAACAACTTGATGAGTTGCCGTTAAAAGATAGAATTAAAGGATATGACGCATTCCAACAACGTTTTACTAAAGAAGACGCAGCTACACAAGGTGCGCGTTGTATGGATTGCGGAACACCATTTTGTCAAACAGGCTCATCATTCGGTAGAGATACAATAGGTTGTCCAATAGGTAACTATATACCAGAATGGAATGACTTAGTGTATCGCAAAGATTATGAAGAAGCATATGCAAGATTATCAGAAACAAATAACTTTCCTGAATTTACAGGTCGTGTATGTCCTGCACCATGTGAATCTTCATGTGTATTAGCGATTAATAATGATTCAGTCGCTATCAAAGGTATAGAACGTACAATTATAGATGAAGCGTATGATATGGGACTTGTGAAACCTAAGTTTCCAGAACATCGCTTAGAAGAAAAAGTAGCCATTATCGGTAGTGGTCCAGCAGGCTTAACAGCTGCAGAAGAATTAAATTTACTTGGCTATAATGTGACTGTATATGAGCGTAACCATCGTCCAGGTGGTTTGCTTATGTACGGCATACCAAGTATGAAATTAGATAAAGAAGTTATCGAACGTCGTGTGAAATTAATGGAAGAAGCGGGTATCGTCTTTAAAACAGATGTTAATGTGGGGAAAGACATCACGAAAGAGGAACTAGATGAACAGTATGATGCAATTATTGTTTGTACAGGCTCACAAAAAGGGCGTGACCTACCATTAGAAGGACGTATGAGCTTCGGTATACATTTTGCGATGGAATATTTAACAGAGCAAACGCAATTACAAATGGGAGAAATTGACGAACCAACTATAACAGCAAAAGGTAAAAATGTGATTGTAATCGGTGCGGGTGATACAGGTGCTGACTGCGTAGCAACAGCATTAAGAGATGACTGTAAATCAGTCGTTCAATTTAATAAATATGTAAGACTAACAGATAAAATGGAACAAAATACATCATGGCCATTACCAATGCCAATCTTCAAGTTAGACTATGCGCATAAAGAATATCGTGAAAAGTTCGGATTTGAACCAAGAGCATATGGTATTCAAACAATGCGTTATGATGTTGATGAAAATGGTAATATTCGCGGTTTATATACGCAAGTGTTAGAAGAAACTGAAGACGGAATGGTCATTGTAGAAAGTACAGAACGTCATTGGCCAGCAGATTTAGTCCTATTATCAATCGGTTTTGAAGGTACAGAACATTTAGTGCCACATTCATTCAACTTAAAGACAGAACGAAACAAAATCATAGCAAATGAAAAAGACTTCAGAACAAATCAAGATAAAGTATTTGTAGCTGGAGATGCAAGAAAAGGTCAAAGTTTAGTCGTTTGGGCAATAAAAGAAGGGCGTGCAGTTGCAAAAGCTGTAGATGAATCCTTAAAGAAAAAAATTACAATTTAAATTTTGTGATTTTTGTTGACATCAGTAATGGCATGTTATAAGATAAATAATGTCTTATTTGGAGGAATACCCAAGTCCGGCTGAAGGGATCGGTCTTGAAAACCGACAGGGGCTTAACGGCTCGCGGGGGTTCGAATCCCTCTTCCTCCGCCATTATTTTTTAAATATCCAAGACTATATATATAAAGAACACTGTCCACTTTTGTGGGCAGTGTTTTTTTGTTGTGAAAAAATATAATGGTTGGATGTATATTTGGGAGCGGAGTGGAGATTAAGTTGCAGGGTGGAATATTGCGGTGAAAATATAGTAGGTGGAAATATAGGGGCGTTGTTAGGGACATAATTCGGAGAAGTGTCTCTAAGGGGTGACGTTAGGGACAGAATTCTGAGAAGTGTCCGTAAGAGGCGTTGTTAGGGACAGAATTCTGAGAAATGTCCATAAGAGGTGCTGTTAGGGACAGAATTCTGAGAAATGTCCGTAAATGAGCGCCTATCTAATTACCAGAATTCGAAATAATAGAAGATACAGCGTTCTAACTACCAGAATTCGAAATAATGGAAGTTACAGCATTCTAATTACCAGAATTCCGAATAATGACAGTTACTCGGACCGGACTCCAAACTAACTCCAACCTCACTCGAACCTAATTCCAACCTCATATCGTCATGCGATTATGACAATTTCTTTTGTTTTCACAAAAGGATAACAACTTTGTTATAATATAAGAATATTCTGATAAAAGGTCGTGTCTTAATGAAAGCAAAGGGATTAAATAGAGGAGATGTGGTGGGGGTTGTAGCATTAGCGAGTCCGCCAAACCAAACGCATTTAAAGAACGGGTTGAAACTTTTAGAAGAGAAATATGGTATTCGGTTTAAACTAGCGAAAAATATAGACCGCGTTCATGGTCATTTAGCGGGAACGGATGATGAACGATTAGATAGTTTGCATGACATGTTAGAAGATGATGAAGTGAAAGGCATAATATGTGCTTGCGGTGGTTATGGTACACCTAGAATTGTAGAACGTATTGATTATAATCTTGTAAAAGCACATCCTAAAATTATATGGGGATATAGTGATATTACATGCTTACACAATGCTATTAGACAACAAACGGGATTGGTAACATTTCAAGGTCCTATGATCGCATCAGATATAGGAGATACTTATAATGAGATTTCTATTGGAAGCTTTGAGCAGTTATTTAATGGTGAAGCTGTGTCTTATCCTACAGATCAATTAACGTTTAAATCGTTGGTTGGTGGCCGCGTTGAAGGAGAAATTGTTGGTGGTTGTTTATCTTTACTTGTTTCAAGTCTAGGAACACCATATGAAATCGATACTAAGGGCAAAATTTTATTTATAGAAGATATTGGTGAAGTGCCTTATAAGGTAGACGGATTTTTACAACAACTCAAATCTGCTGGCAAGTTAAATGATGCTTCTGGATTTATTTTCGGGACATTCACAGATAGCGAGCCTAAAAATCCAAAGAAATCTTTAACGATGAAAGAAGTGTTAGATGATTTTATAACGCCATTAAATAAACCGGCAGTGTATGATTTGAATATTGGACATTGCACGCCGCATTTTGCGATACCGTTTGGAACGCAAGCTACATTAGATGTGGACAATAAAGTATTAAATATAGCGTCAGGTGTAATTATAGAATAAAGGGGAAGTTATATGTTTATAACAGATATAAAATACTATAGATATGAAACGCCTTTGAAGAAACCTTTCAAAACAGCACTGAGAACAGTAGAAGTGATTGAAAGTATATATGTATTTATTGAAACGAATTATGAAGATGTTATAGGTGTTGGTGAAGCTGTACCTACATATGTTATTACGGGTGATACAAAAGGTGGTATAGAAGCTGCGATTGAAGAGGTCTTTAAGCCACTATTAATTAACCGACCATTAACGAAAGACTTACTAGATGAAATTCATCAAGTCATCGTAGGTAATACAAGTGCCAAAGCTGCAATAGATATCGCGCTTTATGACTTATTAGCTCAAGAAGCAGAATTGCCTTTATATCAATATATCAATCATAACCCGGGAAATAAATCATTAGAAACTTGTTATACCGTGAGTCTAAATGATGCTGATGAAATGGTAGAAGATGGTTTGAGATATGTAGAAGATGGCTTTAACCATTTGAAGATAAAAGTGGGGAAAGATGATGTCTCTACAGATTTAAATAGATTACAGGCATTACGTTCTACTTTACCGAGTGAGGTTATTTTAAGTGCGGATGCAAACCAAGCATGGGATGAAAAAGGTGCGCGTCATGCATTGAAACATTTTGATGAAGCAGATTTGGATATTGAGAGCATCGAACAACCTGTTGGAAGATATGAGTATAAGGTACTAGGTGAGCTATCTCAAGAATTCAAAATTCCTTTAATGGTAGATGAAGGATTGTTTAGTTTACATGATGCACAGAGACTTGTAGAAGTTGGTGCAACAAATATATGGAATATTAAACTGATGAAGACTGGTGGTATTCATCAAGCATTAAAGATACATGATATTGCTAAAGGTGAAGCGATACCTTGCATGGTTGGATGTATGATGGAAACACATGTATCTGTAACGGCGGCTTTACATTTTAGTTTAGCAGCAGAACAAGTGAACCGTGTTGATTTTGATGCACCTTTAATGGTAGTTGAGCGACAAGTTGAAGGTGGTATTACTTATGAAGGTGCTAAAGTAACCGTTTCAGAAGGGACAGGGTTAGGAATAGATCGTGAATCTTTATATAAGAAGGTGAGCTCATGATTAAATATTGCAGAGTAAATGTCGGGACAATATGGAGAAGCTTTGATAAAGCTAGAGAAATTGATAGAGACGGTATCATGTATCCAGCAGATATTCAACGTTGGTTACTTGAACTTAATTTAGAACAGAAATTATCTTTTACGGAAGATAGTAGAATAGATACGCAAATTCTTTATGGCGAAAAAGTAGAAGTAGTAGAAGAACAAGATGGTTGGAGTTACGTTATCTGTTTAGAGCAAACGTCTAAACAGAATCCAAAGGGATATCCAGGATTTATTCCGACGAGTCAATTAGGTGAGATGAAGGCGTACGATACACATCCACGCCTTCGTGTTAATGTACCTAAGACGACATTGTTTAATTTAGACTTTACAACGAAACAAATTCTGTCATTTAATACGATTTTACCTATTATTAAGAAAGATGAGCCTTTTATTGAAGTTGACACACCTGAAGGCAAAGGGCTCATTAGTGCGAATGATGTAGAATTCAGTGATGAATCTGGCGCATTCGAAATTGGTACAATGGCAGGTGTCATTGAAAATGCGAAGCGCTTTTTAGACTTGCCTTATTTATGGGGAGGGATGTCTAGTTATGGTTATGATTGTTCAGGATTATGTTTCCAAATGTACAAAAGTCAAAACTTCCACATCCCCCGAGATGCCGATGAACAATATGAAGCAATGACGGATGTTTCGATAGCATCACATGACTTTTTGCCAGGTGATTTGCTGTTCTTCAGTAAACTAGAAGATGAAGGCTTTCTATCACATGTTGGCATATATATGGGAGAAGACATGATGATTCATGCGCCTCATACACCGAAAAGTATCGAAATCATTAAGTTATCAGGTAGTTATTATCAAAAGATATTAGCTAAAGCTGCACGATTATCAAATATCTAATATAGATTGGATAATATATGACCCAAATTGGTGAGAGAAATCGATCGCCTTTTTGGGTTTATTTGTGTTGGATAAGAAACAATAATAATATAACTCGCCTTCATGTTGGATGATACCTACATCATTGACAACGTTGTCGTACTCCCCTGTCTTAGAGTAGAAATTCAGTGTATCTTCGTAAAATGATCGATAGATTGAAACTTTATCGTTTAAATGTTGGTCATTCATGATGTTCAACATCTCTTGATGATGTTTATGCTCTGCAATATAACGTAGTATATGAATCATATCTTGAGAAGATGTTGTATTCTGTTTACCTTCACTTATAGCTTCTGCATCCATCATATAACGATTTAACTGTGTTTGTTCACATTGCAATGTTTCTTGAATAAATAAGTTAATATGTTGAAGTCCGAAATGATCAATTAATGTATTAGTTGCCGTATTGTCTGAAACAACAATCATTAAGTAGATTAAATCTTGAACGCTCAGTTGATCGATATTCATATTTTTTAGAACACCACTGCCGCCAACTTTATGATTGATTTGAACGAGTGCTTTTCTATCTTCTTGAGTCGTACTTTCATAAATATAAATCATAATAGGTAATTTAATTAAACTTGCTGATTCAAATATTTTTTCGTGGTGATGGTTTGTGAAAATGATAGAATCTCCTTTTGCAAAATCGAGTGCAACATTGTCATGATCGATATATTCATGTGTTAAAAAAGACATATGAAAAACCTCCTTTACACAATCATACTACATTATTTATATAATATTAATTGTAAGCCTTTACATACTTGTATATACAAGTTATAATTCAACTAAATAAAGTTAGGGGAGTGAGTTTAATGGCTGTGAATAGAGAAGATGTAAAACAGATTATTGACGCTATTGGTGGGCAAGACAATGTAAATGCCGCAACCCACTGTGTCACACGGTTGAGACTTGTATTAAATGATGAAAGTAAAGTAAATAAAGATGCATTAGATCAAATAGATTTAGTGAAAGGGTCCTTCTCAGCAAACAACCAATTTCAAATCGTAATTGGACCGGGAACTGTTGATGAGGCGTATGAAATTTTCCAACAAGAAACAGGTGTTGAAGAAAGTTCGAAAGATGATGTGAAGAAAGCTTCTGAACAGAAGATGAATCCATTTCAACGTTTAATTAAATTGTTGGGTGATGTATTCATTCCAATCTTACCTGCAATCGTAACAGCAGGTTTACTATTAGGTTTAAACAATGTATTAACAGCAAAAGATTTATTTGGCGCTAAGCCACTTGTTGAACAATATGCATGGCTTGCAGACTTTGCAAACATTATAAACGTTATCGCAAGTACAGCATTTATCTTCTTGCCGGCTTTAATTGGTTGGTCAGCTATGCGTGTATTTGGTGGTAGCCCAATTCTAGGTTTAGTATTAGGTTTAATTTTGTTACATCCGCAACTTGCTTCTCAATATGATTTAGGTGGCGGTAAATCGAGTGAAATTCCTGTATGGCACATGTTTGGTTTAGAAATTAAGCAATTAAACTATCAAGGTCAAGTATTACCGATTTTATTCGCAACTTGGATATTATCTATTATTGAGAAATTCTTAGCTAAACGTGTACATGATTCTATCAAAATGCTTGTAGTAGGTCCTGTAGCGTTATTAATTACTGGATTTTTAGCGTTTATCGTTATCGGTCCATTAGCGTTAGAGTTAGGTACGTTAATTACGAACGGTATTAAAGCAATTTTCGAAACTGCTGGCTGGTTAGGTGGCGCAGTGTATGGATTATTCTATGCACCACTTGTTATTACAGGATTACACCATATGTTCTTAGCGGTAGATTTCCAACTCATGGGAAGTCCTTTAGGCGGCACGTACTTATGGCCAATTGTGGCAATATCTAATATTTGTCAAGGTTCAGCAGCGTTCGGCGCTTGGGTAGTATACAAACAACGTAAAATGGTTAAAGAACAAGGTTTAGCTGCTACATCTGGTATTTCAGCATTCTTAGGTGTAACTGAGCCGGCAATGTTCGGTGTCAACTTACCATTGAAATATCCGTTCTTTGCAGCAATTATTTCGTCTAGTTTACTAGGTGCATTTATTGGTGCTAATAAAGTGTTAGGTAGCGTAGGTGTAGGTGGCGTTCCTGCAATTATCTCGATTCAAAGAGAATATTGGGGTGTGTTCGGTATTGCGACATTGATTGCGATCGTGTTACCAGCTATACTAACGATTGTGCTTTCAAACTTTGCTAATGAAAAAGCTAAAGAAATGGTTCAAGAATAATATATATAAATAAAGGAGTATACCTATATGGCAGTTTCAGATTGGAAGAAGTCCGTTGTTTATCAAATTTATCCAAAGTCATTCAATGATACGACTGGAAATGGGCAAGGTGATATACCAGGTATTATAGAAAAATTACCTTATTTACAAACGTTAGGTGTAGATTACATTTGGTTAACACCCATTTATCAATCACCAATGAACGATAATGGATACGATATTAGTGATTATTATCAAATTAATCCTGATTTTGGTACAAAGGAAGACGTCAAAACATTACTAGATGAAGCGCACAGTTTAGGTATTAAAGTAATGCTCGATATTGTGATCAATCACACTTCGACATCTCATCACTGGTTTGTAGAATCTCGCAAGTCTAAAGATAATCCGTATCGTGATTATTATATTTGGAAAGAAGGCACTAAAGAAGAGCCACCAACGAACTGGGAGTCTAAGTTCGGTGGTAATGCTTGGACTTATGATGAACAAACAGAAAGTTATTATTTAAGATTGTTTGATGTTTCTCAAGCTGATTTAAATTGGGAGAATGACAAATTGAAGGCTGAAATATATGAAATGATTAATTATTGGATTGATTTTGGCGTAGATGGTTTCAGATTTGATGTCATTAACTTAATTTCCAAAGGTGCTTTCGAAAATTCAACAGCAATCGGTAAAGAATTTTATACAGATGGACCAAAAGTCCATGAGTATTTACAAGAACTGAATAAACAAACATTTGGCAATAAAGACATTATGACGGTTGGAGAAATGTCATCAACAACAATTGATAATTGTATTAAATATACAAATCCAGAACGTCATGAGTTAAGTAGTGTATTTAATTTTCATCATTTAAAAGTAGATTACAAAGATGGTGAAAAGTGGTCAGATATGAAATTTGATTTTCTTGAACTGAAACGTATCTTAATGGATTGGCAAGTGAACATCGCAAAAGGTAACGGATGGAATGCTATTTTCTGGTGTAACCATGATCAACCTAGAGTCGTAACGAGATTCGGTAAAGATGATACAGAAGCGGAAAGAGTTAAATCTGCTAAGATGCTTGCGATATCATTACACATGCTTCAAGGTACGCCGTATATTTATCAAGGTGAAGAAATTGGCATGACAGATCCAGGTTTCACGGATATTGATCAATATAAAGATGTAGAATCACTTAATGCATACAAATTATTAAAAGAACGTGGTATGGATGAACAAATGATTATGAAAGTAATAGGTCAGAAATCTAGAGATAACTCTAGAACGCCTATTCAATGGAATGCACATACTGAGGCAGGCTTTACAACTGGAGAACCATGGATTGGTATCCCAGAAAATTATAAGCATATTAATGTTGAAGCGGCATTGGAAGATAAAGATTCTATTTTCTATACGTATCAAAAGTTAATACAATTACGTCATGAACACGATGTGATAACGTATGGAGAAGTTGAACCACTTCATATGGAACATCCAGAGCTGTTCGTTTACAAGAGACATTTAAATAATGAAACTTGGTTAGTTGTTGCAAACTACTCTGATCAAATCGTTGATATCCCAGAAGATATCGATTTAGAGGGTGAAATCATGATTGCAAATAATGATTTAAATGGTAACGCTTTGCAACCATTTGATGCTTTTGTCGTAAAAGTAAGTGGTGACTAATTGATGTTGAAGGTATAGAGGTGAACGCATGAACAAGTATATGAAAATCTACCAATCTATTTGTGAAAAAATTTTAAATGGTGAATATGCTCATTTACAGCAACTACCTTCAGAAAATGAATTAACAAAGATATATTCAACTTCTAGAGAGACTGTAAGGAAAGCTTTAAATTTATTGCAAGAAAAAGGTTATATTCAAAAGTTAAGAGGCAAAGGGTCTGTCGTTATTTATGAAGATGTTATTCAATTTCCAATATCGGAAATGGTGAGTTTCCAAGAAATTAATAAACGATTAGGACTTGATTATGAAACTAAAGTTGAATTACTTGAGGTTATAGATGCTAAAGACGTTCCTGTCGTTCAACATGCGCTTGAGTTAAGAGACCAAGATAAGTTGTGGCATGTTGTCAGAACGAGAACAAAAGATGACGCCGTGCGTATTATGGATGAGGATTACTTTATATGTCAGATTATTCCTAAGCTGACTGAAGAAGTTGCAGCTGAATCTATCTATAAATTTATTGAACAAGAAATGAATGTAGAAATCAGTTACTCGAATAAGTCTATTACATTTGAAGAGATGACAGAGAATGAAATATTATATTTCGGAAAATTAAATCCGCCTTATACAGCAACAGTTAGAGGTACTGTATATCTTAATAACGCAGAAAAATTTCAATATAATATTTCAAGACACATCGCGACGGAATTCAAGTTTGTAGATTTTTCTCGCAGGGTGATTCATAAAACACTTTGATTGAAGTAGTTTTTTCTTGCCAAATCGTAACATTTTGTTGTAGTATATATATTGCCGTGCTAAGTGGGGAGGTAGCGGTTCCCTGTACTTGAAATCCGCTTATGCAAGACTGAATTCCTTTGCCGCGGACATATTATTGTGAGGTCTGCCCTCAGCACGTGGTGTCTGAAGACGTCGGTCCTATGCAATACAAACCCATGAATCATGTCAGGTCCGGAAGGAAGCAGCATTAAGTGGATCATTGTATGTGCCGTAGGGTAGCCGAAGTTTAGCTAACGACTGAGGTAACGCTTGTGATGTTTGTTCAAAGCAAAGGTGCACGGTTTTAAATTTTATAAACTTATCAAATTATATATAAATTCAAAAGGGTGACCGCGGTCACCCTTTTTCTTATATCAGGAGGATATTTTATACATGACCCAATTACTAATTGGAACGATCATAGAATCGGAATATGAATTAGCTAAAGAAGTCGTTAAAGAAGCATTCAAAAATGAACGTTATTCTGATGGAACAGAACACGAATTAATCGGTAAAATACGAAAATCAATGAATTATAATGCAGAACTTGAAGTTGTAGCGAAGACAGAATCAGGCAAAATTCTGGGGCATGCAATGATGTCAGAAGTCACCGTTAGTTCTGATGAAGAAACACATACAGTATTAGCGTTTGCGCCTGTTTCTGTTTTGCCAGAGTATCAAAATAAAGGAATAGGGAAAGCATTAATAGAAGCTTTAGAATATAGAGCTTATGAAAATGGCTATGTCGGTGTAGTCGTACTAGGTCATGCAGCTTATTATCATAAATTAGGTTATCATGCAGCGTCAGAGTTTAATATATACCCACCATTTGAAGTGCCAGATGAAAATTTCATGTTTAAATATTTATGGGATCACCCAACAAAAGAAATTAAAGGCACAGTTCATTATCCAGAAGCTTTTGATAATTAATAATAGGGTGTACCTATTGATTCATGATATAATATAGCCAATATCTTATTAAATTTTGGAGGTGCCACTTTGAACTACCAGGCTTTGTATCGAATGTATAGACCGCAATCATTTGCAGATGTTGTCGGTCAAAAACATGTCACAAAAACATTAAGAAACGCCATCCAAAAAGAAAAGCAATCACATGCTTACTTGTTTAATGGCCCACGTGGAACTGGTAAGACAAGTATTGCTAAAATCTTCGCTAAAGCAATTAACTGTACAGTGAATACGAATGGTGAACCTTGTAATGAATGCGCAATTTGTAAAGGCATTACACAAGGAACAAATTCAGATGTCATTGAAATTGATGCTGCTAGTAATAACGGTGTAGATGAAATACGTAATATTAGAGATAAAGTAAAATATGCACCAAGTGAATCTAAATTTAAAGTCTATATTATAGATGAAGTGCACATGCTTACAACAGGTGCTTTCAATGCACTTTTAAAGACACTTGAAGAACCGCCAAGTCATGCTATTTTTATACTCGCAACTACTGAACCTCACAAGATACCACCTACTATTATATCTAGATGTCAGAGATTTGATTTTAAAGCCATCCATTCTGGTGAAATAGAAAGCAGACTCGCGTTTGTCGCAGATGAGCAGAATATTACCTACGAAGAAGAAGCTTTGGCATTTATCGCTCAGGTTTCAGAAGGTGGTATGCGAGATGCATTAAGTATCATGGACCAAGCAATAGCTTTTGGAGATGGACACTTATCACTCGAACATGCTTTAAATGTAACGGGTAGTGTAGATAAAGCGGCTTTAAATGCTTTGTTTAATGACATGGTTGCTAAAGATATTAAACAAGCTTTTACTAGGTATCATGAATTTATTTCTGCGGGTAAAGAAGTTAATAGACTTGTAAATGATATGATTTATTTCATAAGAGATTCAATTGTCGCTAAGACAACTGAACAAGTTGAAGACGACCACGCACTGAATCAAGTAGACTTAAATACAATGTACAAAATGATTGATTGTATTAACGACACATTAGTTTCAATGAGATTTGCAATTAACCAAAATGTTCATATAGAAATACTAATCGTTAAGTTAACGGAATTAATTGATCAGAACAATAACGGACAAACGGTTTCTGTTAGTTCAAATCAAAACGCTGGCTCTAGTGAAGTGATGGATAAAATCCAACAACTTGAAGCGACGATTCAGCAACTAGCTCAAAACGGTGTAAGTCAAAAGGCTAAACCAGTTGAAAATAAACAAAATATCCCTCGTAAACAATCTAAGCATGTCTTCTCTATTCGACAAATCGAACGTGTGCTTGACCATGCTAATCGTGATGATTTGAATTTACTTAAAGAAAAATGGCAAGCAGTGATAGAATCGGTTAAAGAGAAAGAGCAAAGAGCGCTAGTTAGTCTTCTCTTAAACTCGGAACCCGTTGCAGCAAGTGAAGACCATGTGCTCGTGAAATTTGATGAAGATATTCATTGTGAAATCGTGAATAAGAATGATGAAAAAAGAAATCATATCGAAGCGATTGTATGCGAGATAGTTAACAAGAATGTAAAAGTTGTTGGCGTACCAAATTCACAATGGTTACAAGTCCGTCAACAGTATATTCAATCTAAAAAAGCGAATACGGCTCAAGGTGAAGTTGAGCAAGAAGAAAAGCCAGAAGAAGCGGATGTTGTAAAGAAAGCTCAAGAGTTGTTTGGTGAAGATACCGTACATGTTACGGATGAGTAATACATGACATCACCTCTAAAGGCATGTATAATAAATATGACAAAAATTAATAATCTTAAATGTATAAATTAGAAATTAGGAGGACGAAATTATGCGCGGTGGCGGAAATATGCAACAAATGATGAAACAAATGCAAAAAATGCAAAAGAAAATGGCTGAGGAACAAGAAAAGCTAAAAGAAGAAAAAATCGAAGGAACAGCTGGTGGCGGTATGGTTACAGTCGTTGTTTCTGGTCATAAAGAAGTGTTAGATGTTATCATTAAAGAAGATGTAGTAGACCCTGAAGATATTGAAATGTTACAAGATTTAGTATTAGCAGCAACAAATGACGCTTTATCTAAAGCAGATGATGTAACAGCAGATCGTTTAGGTAAACATACAAAAGGTCTAAACATTCCTGGAATGATGTAATGATGTTCTACCCAGAACCAATATCTAAACTCATTGATAGCTTTATGAAATTGCCGGGAATAGGTCCGAAGACTGCACAACGTTTAGCTTTCCACGTATTAGATATGAAGGAAGACGACGTTGTACTTTTTGCCAAATCTCTCGTAGATGTTAAGAGAGAACTGACTTATTGTGAAACTTGCGGACACATTACGGATGTTTCCCCTTGTCATATATGTCAAGATAAACAAAGAGACCGTTCAGTTGTGTGTGTTGTTCAAGATTCTAAAGATGTCATAGCTATGGAAAAAATGCGTGAATATAAAGGGTTATACCATGTATTGCATGGTGCGATATCTCCAATGGAAGGTATTGGACCTGAAGATATTAATATTCCTTCGTTATTAGAACGATTGAAGAATGATGAAATCGAAGAAATTATATTGGCGACTAATCCTAATATAGAAGGTGAATCAACAGCGATGTATATATCTAGACTTGTTAAACCGATTGGTATCAAGACAACTAGACTAGCACATGGTCTACCAGTAGGTGGAGATTTAGAATACGCTGATGAAGTAACACTTTCGAAAGCTATAACTGGAAGAACAGAAATTTAATAACGATATTTGAGGCTGGGACAATGAATAATGTCTCAGCCTCGCTTTCATTCAACTAATAGTATAGAAAGAAGTGTAACTATGATAAAAGACACAGCATTAATATTAGAAGGTGGCGGAATGAGAAGTATGTACACAGCTGGTGTGCTAGATTTCTTCATTAAGAAAGATTTATATTTTAAATATAATATTGGCGTTTCAGCAGGCGCATCTATGGCTGCAAGCTATATATCTCGACAATTTAGACGCAATCATCGTGTCACAACAAAATACATTAAAGATAAGCGTTATATTTCGTTATCAAATTATGTAAAAAATAAAGAGATATTTGGTATGGACTTTGTGTATCATCATATACCGACTTACTTGGAACCTTTTGACTTTGAAAAGTTTGATCAAGCAGAGGAAGAGTTTGTTGTTGTAACGACAGATTGTGACACAGGAGAAGCGGTTTATTTCAATAAGAAAGAAACAGAAGGCTCTATATTGACTGCCTTAGAGGCAACAAGTTCTTTACCAATGATGGCCAACCCAGTTCAATATAAAGGTCATACATTATTAGATGGTGGTATCGTCAATCCTATTCCGATTGATAAAGCAATTGAAGAAGGCTATAAGAAAAATGTTTTGATTTTGACAAGACCGAAAGGCTATCGTAAAAAACAAAGTAAATTTTCAAAAGTATTCAGATTGAAAGCATATCCTAAAATCAATCATTTAATGGCGATAAGATATAAACATTATAATCAGACTTTAGAATGGATAGAAGCGGAAGAAGAGAAAGGTAATTTGTTTGTTATCAGACCTTCTGATTCATTATCTGTAGATAGAATCGAGAAAAATCCTAGAAAATTAGATGCTTTATACAAACAAGGATATAAAGATGCTGAAAAAATATACGAAAAACTAAAAGAATATGTTGAGAATTAAGTATATTTGAGAGTATTGAGTGTTTTGGTGTAATTTTTATGCTTGAGTAAAGGGTATTTAGCGTGTATAGTTATATCTTGTGAGCGAGAGATAAATAAAACATCAAAACACTTTGAAAATTAATTTTAAAAAGTTGTTGACTTCGAATTAAGAAGTGTGTATAATAGTTTCTTGTGAGACAAAATGAACATTGAAAACTGAATGACAATATGTCAACGTTAATTCCAATAATTG
>NZ_PPQD01000036.1:0-127 GCF_002901825.1 Mammaliicoccus sciuri
TTCAGACGCAGACAGTGACTCAGATGCAGATTCTGACTCAGATGCGGACAGCGACTCAGATGCAGATAGCGACTCAGATGCGGATAGCGATTCAGACGCAGATTCTGACTCAGATGCGGACAGCGAT
>NZ_PPQD01000036.1:137-510 GCF_002901825.1 Mammaliicoccus sciuri
AGTGATTCAGATGCGGATAGCGATTCAGACGCAGACTCTGACTCAGACGCAGACTCAGATTCAGATGCAGATTCTGACTCAGATGCGGACAGTGATTCAGACGCAGATTCTGACTCAGATGCAGACTCTGATTCAGACGCAGACAGTGACTCAGATGCAGATTCTGACTCAGATGCGGACAGCGATTCAGATGCGGATAGCGATTCAGATGCGGATAGCGATTCAGACGCAGATTCTGACTCAGATGCGGACAGCGATTCAGATGCAGACAGTGATTCAGATGCAGACTCAGACTCAGATGCAGACTCAGATGCAGATTCAGACTCAGATGCAGATTCAGACTCAGATGCAGATTCTGACTCAGACGCAGATA
>NZ_PPQD01000036.1:520-34440 GCF_002901825.1 Mammaliicoccus sciuri
TGAACCAGAGGTTACTAAGGAAGAAATTCCATTTGAAACTAAACGTGTATTGGATCCAACAATGGAACCAGGTAGTCCTGACAAAGTAGCTCAAAAAGGTGAAAAAGGTGAAAAAACAACAACAACACCAACTACAATTAACCCAATTACGGGAGAAAAAGTAGGCGAAGGTGAACCAACAGAAGAAGTAACAAAAGAACCAATAGACGAAATTGTTAACTATGCACCTGAAATTATTCCTCATGGTACTCGTGAAGAAAATGATCCAAATTTACCAGAAGGTGAAACTAAAGTTATCCCAGGTAAAGATGGATTGAAAGATCCTGAAACTGGAGAAATCATTGAAGAACCACAAGATGAAGTAATCATCCATGGTTCAAAAGATGATTCAGACTCAGACGCAGACAGTGATTCAGATGCAGACTCTGACTCAGATGCTGATAGCGACTCAGATGCAGATTCAGACTCAGATGCCGACAGCGACTCAGATGCCGACAGTGACTCAGACGCAGACAGTGATTCAGATGCAGATTCTGACTCAGATGCGGATTCTGATTCAGACGCAGACTCAGATGCAGACTCAGATGCAGATTCAGACTCAGATGCAGATTCTGACTCAGACGCAGATAGCGACTCAGATGCAGACAGTGATTCAGATGCAGACTCTGACTCAGATGCGGACAGCGACTCAGACGCAGATTCTGACTCAGATGCGGACAGCGATTCAGACGCAGACAGTGACTCAGATGCGGATAGCGATTCAGACGCAGACAGTGATTCAGATGCAGATTCTGACTCAGATGCGGACAGTGATTCAGACGCAGATAGCGACTCAGATGCAGACTCTGATTCAGACGCAGACAGTGACTCAGATGCAGATTCTGACTCAGATGCGGACAGCGATTCAGATGCTGATAGCGACTCAGACGCAGATTCTGACTCAGATGCGGATTCTGACTCAGATGCGGATTCTGACTCAGATGCGGATTCTGACTCAGATGCGGATTCTGACTCAGATGCAGACTCTGATTCAGATGCAGACTCTGACTCAGACGCAGATAGCGATTCAGATGCGGATTCTGATTCAGATGCAGATAGCGATTCAGATGCAGATAGCGATTCAGATGCAGATAGCGATTCAGATGCGGACAGCGATTCAGATGCGGATTCTGACTCAGATGCGGATTCTGACTCAGATGCGGATTCAGACTCAGATTCAGACGCAGACAGTGACTCAGATGCAGACTCTGACTCAGATGCGGATTCTGACTCAGATGCAGGAATGGGTATGCCTTCTAAAGATTCAAGCAACAATAGTGGCGGCAACGTCGCACAAGCGGCTACTATAAATGACCACAGCAAATCTAATAACGATAAATACCTACCAGATACAGGGGAACAAGCTTTAACAAACGGAGCTTTATTCGGCGGCTTATTTGCTGGAATTGGATCATTATTCTTACTTGGTCGTCGTAAAAAAGACAACAAAGAAAATAACTAGAATTATATAATTGAAATTTTATGGCTGGGGCAAATTTTTGTCCCAGCTTCTATGATTTTTAGGGTAGTGTCATAATTTTCATTAATAAAATGGATTTAGGGTTATTTTATATAAGTTAATACAGAAAGGTATGTAATGTATGAAGATTTCTATTCAACTAAAGAATTTATTCAATAGTAATTCAGATGCAGAAAAAATATTTGTTAGTGTTGGTCATCCTTCCCAAAAGGCTATAGTAAAAATGTTTAAAGCGTATAATGCTGAACGAAATATTAAAAAATATATCGAATCATTTCGAAAAAATACTGGTAAAAATGCTGAATGGATTAAAATAGATTTCGTTACTTCAATTGAGAAAATTAAATATGAACAATTAAAGCATGACTTAACTCATACACGTAGAAATTATGTAGAATATGGCTTTTCATTAGATAATAATTGGGAGTTAGCGTTCTTACCTGAAGAAATTAATACCAATGCATTTATAAGACCTGAACCTAAGAGTAAAGAGCTTTTCATGTCTGAGAAGAACATTAACAACTATATTAAAAAGTACAAAAAGATTCGAAAATATTTCACACATCGTAATTATGAAAATGAAGATGTTTATAAGTTCTATACGAAAAGTTATTTCATTGAAAATGATCAGCTTATTGAATTAGAAGAAAAGGGATACCGTAAAGGTCTAAGAAAAATTGATAATATTTATGAAGAAATCGATCGTTTAATTGAAACAAGTACTCACTTTTTGAAAAATCAAATTCAAGATAACGGGAAGTATATTTATGGTTATTTTCCACATTTCGATAAAGAAATAGGATTTTATAATAATTTACGTCATTCATCTTCAACATATGCATTAATAGAAGGTCTGAGTTATTTAAATAAAGATGTTACTATTGTAGAAAACGCGATTGATTATTTAATCAAATATTATTTATATGAAGTTGATGGTGCTGGATATATATTTGATGATACAGAAGGTATGAATGAAATAAAATTAGGTCAAAATGCTGCATTTATTTTCGCGATTTGTGAATATTTAAAGCATGTACCTGAGAAAAATCAATATTTAGAGGCTGCTCAGAAGGTTGCTAAAGGAATATTGACGATGATTGATGATCAAAAACAAACCATTCATGTATTAAATTATCCTGATCTAACGACTAAAGAACAATTCAGAATTGTATATTATGACGGTGAAGCTGCTTTAGCGTTATTAAGACTTTATCAAATTGATCATAATGAAGAATGGTTGAATACTGTCAAATTGTTATTCGAAATGTTTATAGAGAAAAAATATTGGAAGTATCATGATCACTGGTTAGGATATTGTACAAATGAATTAGTACAAATTGATCCGCAAGAGAAGTATTATAAATTTGGCATTCAGAATGTATCGAGTTATTTAGATTATATGCAACAAAGGGAAACGACATTCCCAACATTTCTAGAAATGTTAATGGCGACTTATCACTTAGTGCAAAAAGCTAAAAAGACAGGCTATGCTGAACTTGTTGAAACTTATTTAGATGAAGAGAAATTCATTAAGACAATACATTTAAGAGCAGATTATGAAAGAACGGGCTACTTTTATCCTGAAATTGCAATGTACTTTAAAAATCCGTCGCGCATTGTGAATTCGTTCTTCATTAAACATCACGGTTACAGAGTAAGAATAGATGATATTGAACACTATTTATCAGGGTATGTTCAATACCAAAAAGTATTTAAAGATTCCTAGTATTGCTAAAGGTTGATTTAATGAGTAACTTTAAGTGATAATATGTATAAAGTTATTTTGAAATAATAAAATATGATGTATGAAGGAGTCTTTTTAATGCAAGAGAGAAAATTAGTCGCTGAAAAAGAAATCGAAATTAATGTTTATGATATTGATGCTATGGGCATTGTGAGTAATATTGTCTATGTAAGATGGTTTGAAGATTTAAGAACGGCTTTTATCAACCAATATATGACTTACTCAGAAATGATGAGATTTAATATATCACCAATATTGATGAGGACTGAGGCAGACTACAAAGTACCATTGACGATTCATGACAAACCGGTTGGTAGATGTTGGTTAGTTAAAGTGAGTAGAATGAAGTGGGAACTAGAATTCGAAATTGCTACTGAAGACAAAGTGCATTGTACAGGATATCAAAAAGGTGGATTTTATAATGTGGTGGATGAGAAAATAGCACAAACACCGAAAGTATTTTTAGAAATTTAAGTTAGGGTGGCATATATGACAAATAATCAAGATACGTTATTTAAACCTATTGCTGTTTTTGATGCGGGAATTGGCAGTTATTCAATTGTAGAATTGTTAAAAAAGACATATCCAAATCAAGATTTAATATATTTGGCAGATCGCAATCAGTTTCCTTATGGTCAAAAATCTATCCATGAATTAAAAACTTTGATTACGGAAACCATTCATTATTTAGAAAAGTGGAATCCTCGTTTGATTATCGTGGCATCTAATGTACCAACGATTACAATTCTAGATGATTTGAAAGATGAATTTGATACTGAAATCATAGGTGTGTATCCACCAGTGAAAGAAGCATTAGAAAAATCTTCTACTAAACAAATAGGTATTTTAGGTGTTCAATCTTTAATTGAAAGTGATGCATTAAATGAATTTATAGCCAATGAAGTTTCTTCAGGAAATGTATATCAATTTAATGCTTCTTCTTTAGTTGAATTAGTTGAAGACGGATCATTTATATCAGATAAATACCATACTTTAATAACTGTGAAGAATTTTATGGATGATATTTTAGACCAACATGAAGAAATTGATATATTCACATTATCTTCTACACATCTACCGTGGTTGTATAGTTATTTTAAGGAATTATATCCACATATCATGTTTATTGATCCTGCTCAAACTGTTATTGAACAAGCAGAATCATACACTTCCAACGGCCATGGAACGATTAAGACATTAGTAACCGAAAATGAGAACTATACTATAGAAGGTTTTGAATCCATACTTGAAAAGTTAAATATAGACTTGGACATTGAAAAAATTGAAATAAATTAAAATTTTCATTTTACAACTTTAGATTATATGTTAGTATATCTTAACGATTAATTTAAAGGGGGTAAATGATGTTTGATATCGTATCTTTTCAACTGTTTTTAATCACAGTGCTAATCATCTGTATCACACCCGGTATTGATATGATGTTTATACTAAATAGAAGTATTTCACAAGGTAGAGATGCAGGTATATATTCAGCATTAGGTGTTTCGGTAGGTGCAGTCGTTCATACTATACTGTCAGGATTAGGCTTGTCCGTTATCTTACAAACTTCCGTTGTTTTGTTCACGATTATTAAAATTGTCGGAGCAGTTTATTTAATTTATCTAGGTATACAAATGTTTATAAGTAAACAATCTTCAATCTCTATAAATAAGACCGTGTATCAGTCTCGTAGAAAATTATTTGTACAAGGTGTGATCACGAACGTTACGAATCCTAAAGTAGCACTATTCTTTATTTCCTTTATTCCACAGTTTATTTCAGTGGATAATCAGTATGGACCAATACCATTTTTAATATTGGGCAGTATTTTTGCAGTAATGGGTGCGATAACATCATTTATCATTGCTATCTTTTCAAGTAGTTTAACAACAAAATTAAGAGATAATATCGTAGCAGAAAAAATTATTAATAAAATAAGTGGAGCAGTATTTGTCATATTAGGAATAAGTCTATTCGGTACAAAATCATAAAGATGAATAAAATGGCTCGGGACATTGAATGATGTCCCGGCCATTTTTTTATATTGAGGAATAGTAGGTGGAATGAAGGGGCTTGTATTTATCAAGACGAGTGAAATAAGATAAATAGGAGGCTTGTATTTATCAAGACGAGTGAAACAAGATAAATAGGAGGCTTGTATTTATCAAGACATGTGAAACAAGATAAATAGGAGCCGTGAACATTGCAAGCGAGGCACGACTAGCAACATTGGAGCCGTGAACATTGCAAGCGAGGCACGACTAGCAACATTGGAGCCTTGAATATTGCAAGTGAGGCATGACTAGCAACATTGGAGCTGTGAATGTTGCAAGACTCCCGAAACAAGCAACATACCTCCTCCAAACCGCCGAACCCCCGAACCTCAGAACCCTCCCCACTTCATCTCCCTCACCTCTAAAATCCCCTATACGCCATTCGGATGATTTTTATATAAATGTATGAAAATTACGAACTTTCAATTTTTATATGAATTTTTTGTGCTAAAATTTTAAATGTGTAGTTATAAGGGGAGTGTGGACGATTATGAAGGTATTTGCAAAATTGGGCTGGTTTATTAAACAAGAACGGAAAAATTATATTTTTGGCATTCTCATTTTATTACTTGTTGCGCTGATTGATTTGTTGCCTCCACAAATTATTGGTCGTGTAATTGATGGTATTAGCTTTAATACTTTAACGGGAAAGACGCTTCTTATTTATCTCATCATTTTATTTCTTGCTGCTGTATTAACATATGTATTTCGATACTATTGGCGCATTATGATATTCGGGGCGAGTATGAGATTAGGGAAGATATTAAGAGAGCGACTGTATCACAAGTATACGTCGATGAGTCCTTCTTTTTTCCAAGAAAGACGCACTGGGGATTTAATGGCACATGCTACAAATGATATTAGAGCTGTTCAGAATACTGCAGGGGGTGGCGTTCTGACAATTGCTGATTCACTGATGTCTGGTGGTGCTGTTCTGATTACTATGGCGATTACAGTTGATTGGCGTTTAACTTTAATTGTTATGATTCCACTTCCTATTATGATTATATTAACGAGTTATTATGGAAAGTTGCTTAACCGCGGTTTCAAAAAAGCACAGGCTGCGTTTAGTCAATTGAATGATAAGACTCAAGAGAGTATTGCTGGGATAAAAGTCACAAAGACATTCGGTTATGAAAAAGATGATCAAGCAGATTTTAAGCAACTTAGTGATGATGTCGTATACAAAAATTTAAAAGTTTCTAAAATTGATGCGTTGTTTGATCCAACCATTATGTCAGTAATTGGTGTCAGTTATTTTTTAGCAATATTCTTTGGCGCAAGAATGGTGATTCAAGATGATATTACAATTGGACAACTTGTTACATTTACAACTTATTTAGGAATGATGGTTTGGCCACTGCTCGCACTTGGATTATTCTTTAATATTGTTCAAAGAGGTCATGCATCATATGAAAGAATTAATGAAATTACCAATGTTCAAAATGATGTCGATATGGAAGTTAAGACTGATATGATTCCTGAAGGGGATATTCACGTCGACATTCAATCTTTTAAATTTCCAAACGATGATAATGTGGCATTACATGACATTCATTTTACGATTGAAAAAGGTACTACATTAGGCATTGTCGGTCGAACAGGATCAGGTAAAAGTGCAATCATTCGTTTATTATTACGCGAATTTGATACGAAAGAAGCAGATGAAATCATATACGGTCGTCATCCATTGAGTTATTTTGATATTCGTCATTTAAGAGCGCAATTCGGTTATGTACCTCAAGACCACTTTTTATTTTCGACTTCGATAAGAAATAACATTGCTTTTAGCGATCCTACTATCGATGATGACATCATTCATAACGCAAGTAATATTAGTTATATTCACCAAGATATATTAAGCTTTCCTGAAGGATACGATACAGTTGTCGGTGAGAGAGGTGTATCATTATCAGGTGGTCAGAAGCAAAGGATATCTATCGCAAGGGCATTAATTATGAATCCAACTGTACTGATATTAGATGATTCATTATCAGCAGTAGATGCAGAAACTGAAGAACATATACTTGAAAATATGCAGAACGTTAGACAAGGTAAGACAAATATTATTACAGCTCATAGAATGAGTGCTGTCAGTCATGCTGATATGATTATCGTGATGGATGAAGGCACAATCATTGAACGAGGTACACATCACGAGTTGATGAATCTTAAAGGTTGGTATTATGACACGTATCAATCACAAGCATTACATGAAAAGATTGCGAGTAGTCTAGATGAATTGGCAAAGGGGGATGACAACGATGGCACAAAATCATAATTTAACTGCCAAAGATCAGTTTGATGTACTCAAAAGATTAATTAAATATACGTTCCCCTTTAAAGGTATCATTGCACTTGCTTTCTTGATGCTGACGATTTCGACAGTTGCAAGTGTCGCAACACCTTATTTAGTAAAAGTATTTATCGATGATTATTTAACACCGCGTGTATTTCCAGAATCTGATATGACATTACTTATTGTGATATTCTTTGTCGTTCAAATCATCGGTGCTGTAACAACATATTGGAATGTATACTTATTTCAATATTTAGCTTTTAAAGTCATTCAACAATTAAGAATTGATGCTTTTGATAAAATTGGCCAACTAGGCATGCGCTATTTTGATAAAGAGCCAGGTGGTAGTATTGTATCAAGGTTAACGAATGATACGGAAGCCATTGTAGAAATGTTTATTGGTGTATTTTCATCATTTTTAATGGCATTATTTATGGTTATTTCAAGTTATGTCATGATGTTTATTTTAGATTTTAAATTGGCTTTAATGGCACTTGTATTTGTACCCATTATAGTTGTCATATTAGCACTTTATAGAAAATATTCTGCTATATACTTTTCTCAAGCGAGACAGCTTTTATCAGATTTAAATGCGAAGTTAGCTGAATCTATCGAAGGTATGAGGATTATTCAAGTATTTAATCAAGAAAAGAGATTACAAAAAGAATTTAATGAAATTAACGATGATCACTATGAATTTAATATGAAGACTGTCAAAATTGATGGCTTACTTTTGAGACCGGCAATCAGTATGATTTCTGTATTTGCGGTCATTATGATCTTAAGTTACTTCGGTATATTGAGCTTTTCTGGTGGCATTACAGCAGGTGTTGTATTTGCATTCGTACAATATATGGAGCGTTTCTTTGAACCGATTAACCAAGTCAGTCAAAATTTAAACGTACTTCAACAAGCACTCGTATCAGCGAGTCGTGTATTTAAACTTATCGATAATGATATGCTTGAACCCGAGCAACAAGAGTGTCAAGATTTTCATATTACTGATGGTAAAATTGAATTTAAAGGTGTAACATTTAGTTACGATGGCCAAAAAGATGTATTAAAAAATATATCATTTACCGCAAACCCAGGTGAAACAGTTGCACTTGTTGGGCATACAGGTTCCGGGAAAAGTTCAATTATTAATTTGTTTATGAGATTTTATGAATTTGAACAAGGTGATATTTTAATCGATCAACAATCGATTAAGCAAATACCAAAAAAGGAACTGAAATCTAATATTGGGCTTGTGCTTCAAGATGCATTTATTTTCTATGGAACGATTACATCAAATATAAAATTGTATCACCCGGCGATGACTTTTGAAAAAGTGCAAGAAGCGGCTGAATTTGTAAATGCAGATCAATTTATCAATAAATTACCTGGGAAATATGAACATAAAGTAATCGAAAAAGGTAGTGCATTTTCAAGTGGAGAAAGACAATTGTTAGCATTTGCAAGAACAATCGCAAGTGATCCAAAAATATTAATACTGGATGAAGCAACAGCTAATATTGATTCAGAAACAGAAGCGCAAATTCAAGCATCTTTAGAAAAAATGAGAAAAGGCAGAACAACATTAGCGATTGCGCATAGACTATCAACTATTCAAGATGCCGATCAAATACTTGTATTGAATAAAGGTGAAATTGTTGAAAAAGGCACACATGACGAGTTGATTAAACAAGACGGTATTTATCACAAAATGTATTTACTTCAAAATGGATAAAAGTACGAACTGATCAGACGAAAGTGTCTGGTCAGTTTTTATATATGTAATTATGTATAATAAACAGTAATAGATAAATAGAGGAGGATTTTACATGGGTGTTTTTGATGTAGATTATAATAAAATAACTGAGCGAACACAATTTCCATATGAAATCGAAGTGATTCATCACACTTGGATAATGATGCAAGATGGTACGAAATTATCAGCTAAAATCTGGCAACCTAAGACTGACACTAAGACTAAAGGTGCGGTATTAGAATATTTACCATATAGAAAAGATGAATTTACAGCTTTACGGGATGAAATTAGACATAAATATTTTGCGGGGTTTGGGTATACTGCTATTCGAGTTGATATAAGAGGAACTGGGGATTCTGAAGGTATTATCGAAGACGAATATCCGTTACAAGAACAAGATGATGCATTGGACATTATAGATTGGATAACAAACCAAGAATGGTCAAATGGCTCAGTAGCAATGATCGGTAAATCGTGGGGAGGATTTAACGGATTACAGGTTGCTGCGAGACAACCAGAAGCATTGAAGACCATTATCTCATTATGTTCAACGGATGATCGGTATGCGGATGACGTTCATTATAAAGGCGGAACGCTTATGGCTTCTGATATGCTTTGGTGGGCTTCAACGATGTTTGCATATAATGCACGACCAGCTTTTCCGAAATATTTCGGTGATAATTGGTATGAAAATTGGTTAGATCGTTTAGAACATACACCACCGTTTGTGGAAGAATGGGTTAGTCATCAAACAAGAGATGATTATTGGAAGCACGGTTCTATCAATGAAGACTATTCAAACATTTCCATTCCGGTATTAACGATGAGTGGTTGGGCTGACGGCTACACAAATGCTGTGTTTCGTTTAATGCGTCATTTGAATGTTCCAAAGAAAGGTATTATAGGACCTTGGGCACATGAATTTCCAGATGTCGCAATTCCTGGACCTCAATTTGGATATTTACAAGAAGTTGTCGCATGGTTAGACAAATGGATGGAAGCGGATGAACATATTAACCATAAAGATGAATTTCTTGTTTATGTTCAAGATAGTGTAGAACCACAAACTTCATACGACTATCGAGAAGGAAAATGGCTAGATTTATTAAAAGAAGACATCAAGTCGAAAGATATTTTTAGTAGTATGACGCAAGAAATCACATTGAAAAATAATCAACAACATGGTCTTTATTCAGGCGTGTTCTGTCCTTTTGGCCAAGAAGGGGACTTACCTGATGATCAAACAATCGATAATGCTTTAGCATGCTCATTTATGGTTGAAACGTATGGTGAAACATTGAATGTCATTGGACAACCTGTCGCAAAGCTTCACGTTAAATCAGATTGTGCTTATGGCAATATACATGTGCGTATTTCCGACGTGCATCCTAACGGCAAGAAGACATTGATTACGAAAGGTCAGCTGAATCTAAATCACTATAAGAGTCATGAAACACCAGAGACACTACCGATTAACGAGTATATCAATGCAGAAGTACCACTAGATGTTATAGGCTATCAAGTACCAGCAGGACATAAAATAGAAGTGTCTATCTCACCTACATATTGGCCACAAATTTGGCCGAGCAAAGAGATAGCAAATATAAAATTGGATTTAGAGTATTCACAATTGATATTACCTTTAGTTAATCATTTTGAAGAAGTTCAATTAGATTATCCTTTATCAGAAACAGCCCGGCCTCTAGAAAAAATCATTCATAGAGAAGGGTCTCGAACGAGAGATGTGACGAAGCGGTTAACGACCAATGAATGGGAATTAAGAGATTATTCAGATGAAGGATTGAGAACGTTAAAAGATAGTCATATCACATATGGAACAGAGAACTTAAATATCTACACAATTAAAGAAGACGATCCATTATCAGCCAAAGTCCAATGTGATTGGAAAGTGATCGTTAAAGATGATGATATAGATACTGAAGTAGAAACATTTAGTACAATGACATGCGATGAAGACTATTATTACTTATATAATAAAGTCGTAGCTTATAATGAAGGCGAACAATGCTTCTCAAAAACATGGAAAAAGAAAATAGAACGGGATTTTACTTGAAGATGAAATTTGAATAGAAGAATAGCGCACGAAGACTGAGAGATATCGTGCGCTAATATTTGAAAAGTCATATGTTCTTTTTCAAATAACATATAAGAAAAACCGCGAAAACTAACAGCTTACGTAAGTTTTCGCGGTTTTTTTAATCTATATAACGATATGACATTAATTCTTGTAACATTTGAATTTCTTCTTGGAGTTTGGCGCCGATGTTTGTATCTCGAACTTTCTTTCTTTCGAGTTCTTCATCTACAACACGTCGAACGGATAGTTCATCAGCACCGTTGAGTAGTACATTTTCTTTTGTACCAAAGTGTTTGTGGGCAACGAGTTGCATACCAAATGAATTATACAATAATGTATAGCCTGCGATACCTGTTGTAGATTGATAAGCTTTTGAAAATCCACCGTCTATAACAATCATCTTGCCATTTGCTTTAATTGGATTTTCACCATCAATTTCTTTAACAGGTGTGTGACCGTTGATAATACGACCTTGTTCAGGGTCTAAATCAAATTCTTCTAACATTTTGCGACACATATCGCTATCTTCTCTTAAATAATAATAAGGGTTTTTTTCTTCTTTATGTGATACTTTATCTTTTATAAAATATCTTTCGAACGTTGTCATGGCACGTTTACCAAATAATGAAGAATATTTACCTGTCCATAAATACCAAATTAAATCTGTAGATAAATCATCTGTTTCATGTTTACGACTAAATGAATTTCTAATATGATATTCGAATTGGTCTAATAACTCTCGCCCATTATAGACTTTACCGTCAATTTCCATTTCTTCCATATTACCTTGTTCATCTACGGGTATACAGCCATGGATAAGTAAATTGCCATTATATTTTAAGTATAAGTTACCTTTTTTCATTAAAAAGTTCATATGACGTTTCAGTTTTTCGGATTCTTGTACAGAAAGTAGAAGTTTATTAATAACTTCCTCTTCTTCTTCGTTTAGTTGTGCTGGATTTGTTGGATCAACTGTTTCAAAGCATGTATTTTCTAACTGATACGTTTGACCGTAAATAGTAATCTTATTGTTATCGTAGTTTACTTTTTCGAGTAGAAGTCTTTCTTCCATATCAAATGAAGGACGACGTTTAATAATTGGACTTTCTAGTTTAAATTGAATGATGGCGATTGCTTGATGAATCTTAGTGATTTGAAGTTTTTCTTCTTCTGATAGTTCTTTGTCGGCATGTTTTTTTGGATGAAATGCAGTATTGTCGCCGTAATATTTTTCAGCTAAATTAACTAATGGTCGCAAATTAATTCCATATGCATCTTCAATGATATCTAAATTATCATAACGTGCGCATATTCTTAAAATATTAGCTAAACATACTTTTGAACCAGCATAAGCGCCAATCCATAATACGTCATGGTTACCCCATTGGATATCAACAGAATGATAATTGATTAACGTCTCCATAATTTTATCGGGTTCAGGACCACGATCATAAATATCTCCTACAACATGTAAATGGTCAACGACTAATCTTTGAATCGTGTATGCTAAACCAATAATCAGTTTATCTGATTGGCCTAGTGAAATGATTTTTTGAACAATTGTTTCGTAGTAAGTCGTTTTATTGTTATAAACATTACTTTTATATAGTAACTCTTCGATTATGTATACGAATTGTTTTGGTAAAGCTTTACGTAACTTAGAACGTGTATACTTACTTGAAGCGTATGAAATAAGATGAATCATCTGTTGAATTGTTTCAATATACCATTCATTTAGTTCCGATTTCGATGCAAATTGATTTTTAACAAGTTTCAATTTTTCTTCTGGATAATAAACGAGTGCAGCAAGGTCGCTAATATGTTCTTCAGAATGTGTATCTTTAAATATGTCATTAATTTTAGCTCTCACATTACCAGAACCATTTCTTAAAACATGTTGGAATGCATGATATTCACCATGTAAGTCACTTACGAAATGTTCTGTGCCTTTAGGTAAGTCTAAAATAGATTGTAAATTAATAATTTCAGTTGCTACTTTTTCTTCTTCATCAAACTTTTCTGCTAATAAATTTAAGTATTTTGCTTTTAAATTCTGGATGTCGTATTGAGTCATAAAAAAATTCACTCCGTTCATCATTTCGAGATTTTTTATTTAGAAATTAAACCTACCATTTAAGATATAGTATAACACATTAAGCGTTTTCTTTTATGGTTTAAGATTCACTTCTCTAGTCTAAATATATATAAAGGAGTCGATCATTCATGGTATGTAAAATAGATAGAATTTATAATAATCTTGATGAAAGAGGTGTAAGAGTATTAGTGGACCGAGTATGGCCGAGAGGGTTATCTAAAGACAAAGCAAATTTAGATTATTGGTTAAAAGACATCGCGCCATCTAGTGAATTAAGAAAATGGTTCAATCACGAACCAAGTAAATTTAAAGCATTTAAAGAAAAATATAAACAAGAACTCGAATCAGGAGATCAACAAGAAGCTTTAAATAAACTAAAAGAAATTTATAAAGAAAATAAACAAACACTCATCATACTGTATGGCGCCAAAGACGAAAAACACAATCAAGCAATCGTGTTGAAAGAAATATTGGATGGGTGAGTCTTCGCTTAAGTACTAAATATAGCCAAGAGATAGGGTAAGTCATGGCTTAAGTACTGAGTAAAGCCAAGAGATAGGGTAAGTCATGGCTTAAGTACTGAATAAAGCCAAGAGAAAGCCCAAGTCATGGCTTAAGTACTGAGTAAAGCCAAGAGATAGTCCAAGTCATGGCTTAAGTACCGAGTAAAGCCAAGAGATGACTCAAGTCATGGCTTAAGTACTGAATAAAGCCAAGAGATGACTCAAGTCATGGCTTAAGTACCGAGTAAAGCCAAGAGAAAGCCCAAGTCATGGCTTAAGTACTGAGTAAAGCCAATAGAAAGCCCAAGTCATGTCTTAAGTACTGAGTAAAGCCGAGAGATAGTCCAAGTCATGGCTTAAGTACTGAATAAAGCCAGGAGATGCCCGAAGTCATGGCTTAAGTATTGAGTAAAGCCAAGAGAAAGCCCAAGTCATGGCTTAAGTACTGAGTAAAGCCAAGAGAAAGCCCAAGTCATGGCTTAAGTACTGAATAAAGCCAGGAGATGCCCGAAGTCATGGCTTAAGTACCGAATAAAGCCAAGACTTCACCCGCAATTGCCTCCTAGTCTTGGTCCAACTCCATCTTTCTCCCTACTTTATACACCTATTAAACTGTTGATATATATCTTCTGCGGTTTCTTGTGATTCTATACCGCGTACGTTCATACGACCGTCTTTGAATAAGGTCATGGTCATATCATCATATTCTATAAATTTTACATATGCGTTTTCTTTAGCAATTTGTCCTGGAAAATGATGTGCTAATTCAAATGCGTGTTGTTTAAATCTAAACAGGAACGTATCTCCACATAATGCTTCTATTGATGAAAGGGGTGGTGTGTTTAATGCTTGATATATCCCTTGTTCACATACAACGCAGTCATTGTCTTTTAATAAATTGATATTTGTTGACCGTATGTTCATTTCAAATGTATCTATTGTTATGAGCTTTTTAGAAAAAGATTTTCCTGCAACATATCTGAGTAATTCTGACACTTCGTAACTGGCTACTTGTTGAACGACTGGTGGTAGCACGCCGTTTATAGCACAACTTTCTCCAGTTTGAGGTACGCTTTGCAAAATACATCTTAAGCAAGGTCCACTATAATCAATTGCATAAACGGTCCCTTTACTTCCGACTGCAGCGCCATATATCCATGGTATATTTAATTTATGGCAAACTTCATTGATTAAAAAGCGCATATCAAATTGATCCATGCCATCGATTACAATATCTGGTTGGACATTTTTAATAATGGTTTCAATGTTTTGTGTCGTTAATTCTTGGTTGATAGCATTCAATTCAACATGATGATTAATTTGTGTAACTTTCCTTTTTAAAGCAACGACTTTAGGGAGCATTTCCTGTGCATCATGTTCATCATAGAGTGCTTGACGATGTAAATTAGAAAGCTCAACAATATCCATGTCGATTATCGTTAATTGATGGGCGCCCATGCGAGCAAGTAGTTCTGCAACATGACTGCCTAATGCACCTGCACCCAATATCATTATACTGGTATTCTGCAATTTTTCTTGACTATGCTCGCCGAACTGTTGAAACTTCATTTGTCGCCCGTAACGTTCCATTACAAGAATCCTAATCCTTCAGTTGGGCTTGATGCTTGTGCTGTATATTTAACAGGAATTCTTCCTGCTTCATAACTCAATAGACCGGCTTCAATACCTAATTTCATCGCTTCAGCCATTTTTACAGGGTCTTTCGCACTAGAAATGGCAGTATTCAATAAAATTGCATCTGCGCCAAGTTCCATCGCGAAACAAGCATCTTTCGGTGAACCAATACCAGCATCCACGATAACGGGAATGTTAGATTGTTCAATGATATATCTTAAATTAAGTGGGTTATTAATGCCTCTGCCTGTTCCAATTGGAGAAGCTAGTGGCATAATCGCGTGAACACCTAATGCTTCAAGTCGTTTAGCTAACACAACATCACACGAAATATAAGGACAGACAGTATAGCCTTTATCTAATAATATTTCACATGCTTTATAAGTTTCGATTGGGTCTGGCAGTAAAGTTTTATCATCTCCAATGACTTCTACTTTAATTAAGTTGCAAAGCCCAGCATGATTGGCAATTTCTGCAATACGTACAGCTTCTTCTGCAGTATGTGCACCAGCAGTATTAGGAAAAGTAATAAAGCGATTTAAATCAACATTTGTTAATGGGTTAGGTAATGATTTGTCATATAAATTCATTCTTCTAACAGCAAAAGTCAGCACTTCTGCGCCTGATGCTTGGATTGCTTTAGATTGTATTTCTTCATCTTTAAATTTACCAGTACCTAATAATAATCTTGAGTTGAGTTCATATGGTCCTATTTTTAACATTTTATCCGCCTCCAACAAATTCTAGTAGTTCTAATCTATCTGATTCTCTAACAGTAATATCATTAAATTGTTCACTTTTAATGAGTGTATCGTTCCACTCGACGATGATTCTATCTTTATCTAATTCCAGAGAGTCTAGTAAATCTGACAACGTTAACGCATCTTCAAAATTAAATTCATCACCATTAATGATACATTTCATAAATGGACACACCTCCTCACTTTAAACGCTTCTAATAACGTAGGTCTTACTTCATAAACAATCCATTCAGCCATTAATTTGCCGATTATAGGTGACAGTAATATGCCATTACGATAATGGCCCGTAACAATATATAAATCTTCATCGATTTCATCCATAATGGGCCACTCATTATCAGTGTATGGTCTAATGCCCGACCATTTATGAATGAGTCGACTACTTGATAATAATGGAATGTATTTACATGCCTGACGCATTAACCAATTTTCTCCTTCAACTGATGTGCCAACAGTATAGTCATCTACATAACTCGTTGCACCCACTAAAAATCGATTGCCACGTTTCGGCACAATGTAACAGCCATTCGTCATGAAAAGTGTTTGTTCTAATTTTAAGTCTGGATGTTCTAACAGTAGAACTTCGCCTTTAACACCTGTTACTTTTGGCTCAATTTCATAGTCTGCTAATAACTGATGACTCCATGCACCTCCAGCAACAATGACCTTTTTGGAAAGTAAAATTTGATTTGCAGTGAGCACTTTAAACGAATCGTTTAAGCGATGTATGGATTTAACTTCAGTATGATAAATGCGTTCAATTCCTTTATACTCAATAGATTTCAATAAAGCTTTAGCATATTGATTGGCATTAATTTGGCCATCAAATGGAATATAAATCGCTTTATGATTATAGGAAATCGTATGATTTGAAAGGTGACGAAGTGATTGACTATTTAATGTAGTAACTGAACGATCACGTTTATTTAAAAAACGATATTGCTCAGTTAAGCTGTCGATATCATCTCGTGATGCGGCCATTTTAATTAAACCGTGTGCTTGATAATCAATATTGATATTCGTCTCTTTATATAACGTGTGACTGAGTGATTCGAAATAATCTCTCGAACGTAATGCAAGTTGATAAAGGGGTGTATCTTCAATAAATTCATTTTGTGCACCTAACATCCCACCAGCTTTATAAGATGCGTGTAATCCAGGAACATCTCGATCTATCACAGCGATAGACAACGAATCATTTTTAAGGGCTAATTCACGCGCAATAGACATCCCCATGACGCCAGAGCCAACAATTAACATGTCATACATATGCAAGCCACTCCTCTCTTAATAACTGAATTTCACGCGAACTTCGATCTCTGAAAAATGATATTGCACAAACACCTTCAAAGCCATGAGGCAACGACTTAATAGAATGCGTATCTATGCCACCAATTGCATAAACAGGAATATCTATAGATACTGCATCCTTTATGTCTTTAGAAGACCTTGGTTTAAGACCATCTTTAGAACACGTTTCAAACACGTGACCAAAGAATACGAAATCTAAAGACCACTCACGTGCGCGTTTCACAGTTTCAACTGAATGTGTAGACATACTAACGGATATATGAGGGTGAAGCTTTTTAAATTCAAATGCTTGCACGTCATCTTCACGAAAATGAATAAAATTTAAATCATATTTTTCAAGTATGGTCATATCAGAATGAATCATTAATTTCGTTTGCGAAAAGCCATTTGCTAATAAATAATCAAGCGCCCAGCATAGATCATCATGTGTCATAGGCACTCTCAGTAATAACAAATCAATCTCTTCTGCAATCTCTATATAATGTTCTAAATCATCAACATCTAAGTCTTTATACGGTGTAACAGCAATAAACAATGAAATCACTCCAAATAAAAAACGCTATTTTTCTGGATAGAAAAATAGCGTAAAAATTTAATTATAAGTATAAGTAAGCTTATATACGCCACTTTCCTACGCCAGTATGAACTGGATCAGGTTCAAGGAATCCCGAAGTCACTACTTCAGTCTCAGCCTATAATAAGGCACTTCCAGTGGACATTTATTCAGTTATTACATCCATTGTACATATAAAAGTAAGAATGTTCAAATTTATATGTTATTTAGTTACAACCCAAATTATTCCATTCTATTAATTTTTAAATTTTGCGAAATAAAATTTTGATAACTAACTATTTATTAAAATAGAAAATAATATTGACATTGATAACCATTATCAATTAAATTATAAGGTGGAAGGAGAATTTCAAGAAATTTACAAAGGAGGTATATTATGAAAAGGTTTAAACAAGTTTTAAATATTGGGTTATTAGTACTTATTTTATTATCAGTAGGCGTAGGTAAGGTGGCTTCTGCTGATGTTAAGGATGGTACTTATGACGTTGATTACACAGTATTGAAACATGGTACTTCAGATGTTTCGATTGCAAATGATTATTTTAATAAACCAGGTAAGTTAGTAGTTAAGAATGGCGAAAAGCAACTTCAATTAACGATGAATCACAGCCATTGGATTAAAGGTATTACAGTTGATGGTTCTGCTGAAAGTATCGTAAGTGAAGACAAAGGTTCAGACGTTAGAACGTCTAGCTTTAAAGTGAATTCTACATTTGGCCAACTTGCTGGAACAATTGATGTTTATATCAATGAAAAAGTCGATGGTAAACCGTTCTTATACGATAACAAATACAAAATCACATTTGATGTGAAAGAACCTTCTGGCCAAGCTGCGGCAGTTTCATCTAGTGATGCTTCAAAGAATTCAACAGCAGCATCTTCTAGTTCAAATAGTAGTACACCAACTAATGGATCTGCAACTTCTTCACAAGATGTGAAAAATCCTCAAACGAGCGCAGGCACACCGGTAATGATTACAGTCCTTCCAATTGTTGCAGGTATGTTATTAATTGCTACGTTTATGTTCAATAAAAAATTGAAAAGAGGTCATAATTAATGAAGAAAAGTGTTAAGTCATTATTAGCGTTTTCTTTATTATTCTCAACTCTTTCATTCAACACTTATGAACCGCTTAGTCATACAACAATGAAAAAAGTTGAAGCAGCAGAAGAACAAGCATCAGCAGTGGAAAGTAAGACAATTGATTTTGTAGTTAATAAAGATAAATCAAATGAAATATCTTATATGGATCAATATATGGTGAAACCAGCAAAGGTATATTTTGAGAATGGGGAAACGTATGTTGAGATGACTTTGAAAAGCGCTTCTTATTGGAAGTCATTTGAACTGTATGATGAATCAGGCGCAATTGCCATTCAAACAGTTAAAGAAGATCATCAAGCTGATACAAAAGTCATAAAGTTTAAAGTTAAACCAGGTAGCCAATCGCTTACTTCAAAAGTTCACATTGTTGTACCGGCAATCAATTATGACAACAAATATACGACTCATGTAAATTTTAAAGAAGTTATTCCTAGTGCACCGACAACTCAGAATTCAAATCAACAAGATACAGGAAAAATAGATTCAAACAATAAAGAGAAAGACGATTCAAACCAATCAACGACTGACCAAAAGCAGGATAATGCAAATCAGAATAATGAAGATACACAACAAGCACCTGCAAAGGATTCGAATCATGAGAAACCACAAACAGAACTTCCAAAGCAAGATACACCAAAGAACGATGAAAAGCCGATAACAAAAAAAGAAGTGCCAATTCCTGATAAAGTTAAAAATCCGACTGGCTCCAACCAAGGATCAACTATTCAAGAAAAAGCAACTTCAACGTTAGGTTACATGGTCTATAAAAATGGTTCAAGTGAAATATCTTATATGGACCAATATATGGTGAAACCTGCACGTATCGTTGAAGAAAATGGTAAACAATATGTTGAACTAACATTGAAATCAGCTTCATATTGGAAGTCATTTGAATTATTCGATCATGATAAGAAATTAAATGTCACAATCGTTTCAGAAGATCAATCTGCAGATACAAAAATCATTCGCTTTGAAAAGCCGAAAGATTTAAAAGTATTAACATCTAAAGTGCATATTGTTGTACCAGCGATTAACTACGACAATCATTACACAACACGTATTGAATTTGATAAAGAAGCGGCATCTGTCAATGTAAATACAGACACAAGTGATGAACAGCAACGATTTGTCAACACACCAAGTAAAGATGATGACACTAAAGGTCATGACTCTCAAAATGTTCAACACAATCAGACAACACCGACAGATGACCAAAAATCCGAATCTTCAAATGCTTCATCTGGAGCAAATAGTTCAACAAATCATAGTTCATCACCTGTCACACCTTCAAATCAAGCTGCGACAAGTGGTAACAATGAAACAAGTACTACAAGTGCAGATAAAGTGAGTCCAAGTTTCGATCGTAATGCAGATGGTTCAACAAACATGAAACTCGTTAATCCTTCAACAAGTAGCAGTGGAGATGCGATGACATATGCACTTATATTCAGTGGTGCAGTATTGTTATTAGCTGGTTCATTCTTCTTAGGTAAGAAGCGAGCATCTAAATGAAAATCAAATCGCTATTAATTTTAATGATTATATGTAGCTGTCTACTTGCGGCTTGTAACATCAACTTTAGTAAATCATCAGAACCTTCAAGTAAACAAAAGAAAGAAGAATTTAGAATCGTACCAACTACTGTAGCTTTAACGGAAACTTTAGATGCATTAGATTTAGATATCGTAGGTAAACCGACAACTTATAAAGATTTACCGAAGCGATACAAAGATGTACCTGAAATTGGTCAGCCTAAGAAACCGAATGTTGAAGTTGTGAAATCACTTAATCCAACACATGTATTAACTGTTACAACAATTAAATCTGAGATGGATCCAGTGTTTGAACAACTTAAAATGAAAGGTACTTATTATGATTACGACAGTTTAAATGGTTTGAAGAAATCTATCACCGAAATGGGTAATACGTTCAATCGTAAAGAACAGGCTAAAAAACTTAATAAAAAGTTTGATAATGCCGAAGCTGAAATTAAAGCTAAGATTCAAGGTAAAAAACGCCCTAAAGTACTGATTCTTATGGGTGTACCCGGTAGTTATCTTGTAGCAACAGAACACTCTTATATTGGTGATTTAGTGAAAATTGCCGGAGGAGAGAATGTTATACAAAATGAATCAAGAGCATATTTAGCCTCTAATACGGAAGAACTTTATAAAGTCAATCCTGATATTATTTTAAGATTGCCACATGGTTTTCCAGACCAAGTAAGAGAAATGTTTAAGAAAGAGTTTAGTACAAATGATATATGGAAACACTTTGACGCAGTTAAAAATAATAGAGTTTATGATTTAGAAGAAATACCATTTGGCATAACAGCAAGTATTAAAGCTGACGATGCGTTAGTACAGCTTTATGACATTTTATATCATAAGTAAAGAGGTTAAAACATGAAAAAATATTCGCAACTCACGTTCTGGATCATGTTATGTATGCTTGTCATAACAATTTATATATCGCTTGTAAGTGGAAAGTTACCTTTAAGTATAGAACAAATCATCACGAAACTCACAACAGGTACTGAACCTCAAGTAGATGCAGTTATTGATTTACGTATGCCAAGAATATTCATCGCGTTATTTGTTGGAGCTGCTCTGAGTGTATCAGGGGCTTTGCTACAAGCGGTATTACAAAATCCTCTAGCTGAAGCGAATATTATTGGTGTGACATCTGGTGCACTTGTTGCACGAGGTGTCATACTTATATTTTTACCTACCTTGTATTTCTATTTACCGATATTCGTCTTTATTGGTGGGGTTATACCGTTTCTTATATTATTCCTATTAGTATCACGTTATCAGATTACTCCGATAAGACTCATATTAGTAGGTGTTGCGATATACGCCATGTTAAATGGTGTAATAGAACTTTTATCTATGAGTCCTGTTATGCAGTTACCAACAGGTTTAACGATGAAAGTATGGCAAGATGTCTATATAATTGCCGTCACTTCAACAATAGGGATTATATTTGCACTCATGTTAGTAAACAAAGTGAACTTGTTATCATTTGAAGATAAACAAGCGCATAATATTGGTTTTAATATTACGAAATATCGACTTATCATCGGTTTAGTTGCTGTATTTTTAGCAAGTAGCGCAACAGCTATCGTAGGTCAATTAGCATTTGTAGGCTTAATCGTGCCACATATTATAAGACGTATTGTTGGAATGAATTATAAAAAGGTCATACCATATTCCATTATATTTGGTGCATGGCTCGTATTATTAGCAGACACGGTAGGTCGAACAATAGCGCCACCTTTAGAAATACCAGCTAGTACGATTACGACTGTAGTAGGTGGACCATTCTTGATTTACCTTATTTGTAAAGGAGCGTATGTCCATGCGAACAGAGAACGTTAGTTTCAAATACCAGAGAAAGCATATTTTTAAATCGTTAAACATACAACTCAAAAAGCACGCCATTACAACTATCATTGGACCTAATGGATCGGGTAAATCAACATTGTTACAAATATTATCACGTAATTTAGAGCCGAGTGAAGGTATTGTTTACTTAGATAATCAAGCTATTTCATCATTAAATAGAAAAACATTAGCAAGGCAGTTAGCGACCGTACATCAAAATAACCGTGCGCCAGAAGATTTTACAGTTAAAGAAGTCGTACAGTGTGGAAGATATAGTTACCAATCCATATTGAAGAAAGATATCAAACAAGAAGAAGTCATTCAGCATGTGTTACATCAACTAGAATTAGAAGACTTTCAAGATAAACCAATTAGTGAATTGTCAGGCGGAGAATTACAACGTGTGTTTATCGCAATGTCACTTGCGCAAGAACCACAATATATGTTGCTAGATGAACCAACGACATACTTAGATTTAAATTATCAATATCAAGTATTGGATATTATCAGGTCACTTAAAGAGAACTTTAATATCACCATTATCATGGTGTTACATGATATTAACCAAGCGATAGAATATAGCGATGAAATTTTATGTATACATAACAATCAAGTCATCCAAGGGCCACCAGAAGAAGTCGTAACAGAATCTTTTATTTCACGCGTATATAATATCGATGCGAAAATCATCCATGACCCAGAATGTGGCATGCTGATTTGTAAGAGAAAGGGCAGAGCGCCGCATGAAAATCATCATTAAAATCATTCAAATAGCATTAGTCGCTGTTATCATATGGTCTGGATATGTCATGTATCACAATAAGCAAGAAGATAAAGAAGCGGAAGAACGCTACATTCATTTACAACAAAATTATACACAAATGACAAACACTAATACCGTGCGACCACAATTCAAACAACTCAGTAACATCAATAAAGATATCATAGGATGGATACATCTAGAAGGTACATCATTGAACTATCCAATACTACAATCTAAAGACAACAAGGACTACTTAAAGAAAGACTTTGAACAACAAGATAGCAGAAAAGGTAGTATCTTTATGGATTATCGTAATACACCTAAGCACGATAAAATGAATACCGTCATATATGGACATCACGTAGGAGATAATACCATGTTTGACGTCGTAGAAAAATATTTAGATCAATCATTTTATAATCAACATAAAACGATCCAGTACGATACACAATACGGCAAATATCAATTAGAAGTTATTAGCGCCTATGAAACGACAACAAAAGATAATTACATACAAACAGACTTTAAAGACAAAGCAACATATGAACAATTTCTAGAACAAACATTAAAAAAATCACAAATCTCAACAACAACAGAAGTTAATAAAGACGACAAAATCGTCACACTCTCAACATGCGAAGATCCATATTCACTCACATCAGGACGAATCGTCGTCGTAGCCAAACTCGAAAAAGTATAAAATAGAAAAGAGGCAATAACATGTTTATGGCAGAAAATAAATTACAACTCTATAAAGGGACAGCAGACGAAACAATAGAAAGATTCTATATGAGACAAGGAATAGAAACAATAGAAGGATTCAAGAAAATGTATGTTACAAAAACAAACAACCTCGAAGAATATGACGAAGTAAAAATACTTACAATCTGGGAATCAGAACAAAACTTTAAAAACTGGTTAAAATCAGACGTATTCAAAGAAGCACACAAGAACGTACGACATAACAGAGAAGATAGCGAAAGCCCTATATTAGAAAACACAGTCACAACATATACAATCGGTTATCACTTTGATAACGAGGTAGAAGCGGAAGTTATAAACCCAGCATGACATTGAAGTCATGTTGGGTTTTTTGTGGGATATATACTGACTTTTTACATTAAATATGTTGATAATAAAAAAAAGATTTTATAAAGGACAATTATATTGTCTCAAAAGTAAATTTTTTTACATGTAAAAAGGTTATTACTTTTTAAAGCAATGTTGTATAATTATATTAATAAAAATATTAATAATAAAGTGTGTAATTTGATATATATCTACTTTAAGTAAAAGGAAAATATTTAAAAAGGGGATTTGTTAAATATGGAAGAAATATTGCTTACACCTTATGCACCAAATTTAGTTGAATCAACGAGGTCAATAGGATACTCTTTTGAAACCGCTTTAGCAGATGTTATAGACAATTCAATCAGCAATAATGCAAGTAAGGTAGATGTAAAATATCAATCTGTTAAGAATCCATACATAGCTATCATAGATAACGGTAATGGTATGTCTAAAGAAACACTAGAACAAGCTATGCGTTATGGGAGTACTAATTCTCTTGAAGAAAGAAATAAAGAAGACTTAGGAAGATTTGGACTCGGTTTAAAAATGGCATCTTTATCTCAATGTAGAAAATTAACTGTAATTACTAAAAATAAAGATGAATATGCTGGAGCATGTTGGGACTTGGATTATATATATGAAACAAAAAAATGGACACTTATAACTTATTCTAATAATGAAGTGAAAAATAACCCATATTTCCATATGATTGATGAGTATGAGAGTGGAACAATAGTTTTATGGGAGAAACTAGATAAAATAACAGAGTCAAGTATCCATTTTGAAAAAGAATTCGATCATAAAATTGATTTTGCATCAAAACATTTGGGGTTAGTATTTCATAGGTATTTAGCAAGCAAAAAAAGTAATAACTATTTTGAGCTTTATTTTAATAATAGGCTGATAGAACCAATAGATCCATTTATGCTGGATAATTCTTTTACACAGCCTTTAGAAAAAGAAGCAATTTTCATAGAGAAAAATAAAGTAGAAATAAAACCTTATATTATTCCATATATGAGCAAACTAACTTCGAAAGAAAAGTTTATACAAAATCAATATGGTGATTTAAATTTAAATCAAGGATTATATATATATAGAAATAAAAGATTGATTGTGTGGGGGAAATGGTTTTATTTATTGCGCGACAATGAATTGAACAAATTAGCTAGAATTAGAATAGACTTGCCTAATAATATTGATGATCATTGGAAAATAGATGTAAGAAAATCAAGTGCTCAGATACCAAGTGTTGCTAAACAACAGTTAAAACAGATTATTATGAGAGCAGTCGGTAAAAGTGAACGAGTGTACAAATATCGTGGAAGAAAACAAAATCAAGATAATTTTCATCATATATGGAATAAAGTAGTAAATAGAGACAAAATTCAATATATGATAAATAAAGATATACCTATTTATCAAGCTTTAGAGAGTTCGTTAGATGATAAGCAACATAAATTACTTCAAAGTTTTATTAAAAGTCTTGAAGATGCATTTCCATATGCGTCAGTATACTATGACTTGGCAAAAAACGAGGAATATCAAGAGAAATCACTCGATAATGAAGAAGCATATAATTTAGCTTTATCTACAATTAACGCTAATAATTATTCACTAGAGAAAAAGGTAAATATATTGAATACATTGAAGAATACGGATATATTTCAAAAATATCAAGAAGTATTAAAGACAATTGAGGAGGAAATTTTATATGAACAATAAAAATGTAGAAGCCTTAGAAAAATATGCAGCAAATTATCTAGATAATTTAAAAGAAAATACGCATTCAGATGAAAATACACAGGCAGAAGAAATTACTTATTCTGAAGAAGATATAAAAGAAGCTATTCAACCATTTCTTAATCTTGTAAAAGGTATAACAGAGGAAGAAATTGAGCGTACTATTATAAATTTAGAAACTAGATTTAACATTACTATGGAACAAGGGTCGATACTAAGAGGGACTGAAAATTATAAAAAATGGTATTTTGGTTCAAAACGTAAAAATGGAACAGCATTTTGGAATAGATACAGAAGATATCTAGAAGAGGTTGTAAGAACGCCTTCTCAAGTAATAGACCAAATTGATTATGCTGCAGATGAAATAATGGATAATTTAGCTAACCCGAAAACTGAAAATAATTTTTCAAGAAAAGGGTTAGTTATTGGTGCAGTTCAATCTGGTAAAACTTCTAATTACATAGGTTTGATGAACAAGGCAGCTGATAGTGGATATAAAGTTATTATTGTATTAACTGGAACAATTGAAAAATTAAGAAAGCAAACTCAAGAAAGAATAGATGAAGGTTTTATTGGCATTGATAGTAGTGCAATAGTAAACGATAAGAAAAGTAGACATGTAGGAGTTGGAAAATTTGACTACTTATATGGTGAATCTTTATCTGTATCACCGTTTACTACAACATCTGATGATTTTAATATAAAAGCAAGTTTAAAAATTGAAGGTAACAAAGGGCCAGTTGTATTTGTCTTGAAAAAGAATAAATCAGTATTAGAAAAGCTAACAAAATGGCTAGAAATTTATAATATTAATCAACAAACTGGAACAATTGAATCTCCTTTATTATTAATTGACGATGAAGCCGACAATGCATCGGTAAATACTGCAGCTGAAGATAGAGATCCTACTACGATTAATCAGCTAATTAGAAATATATTAAAATTATTTTCTAAATCTAGTTATGTTGGGTTTACTGCAACACCATTTGCGAATATTTTTATAGATCCACAATATCAATCGGATGATGGAGATGATTTGTTTCCTAGAGATTTTATCTATTTATTAGAGCAACCATCAAATTATATTGGACCTACAGAATTATATAGTAGTGAAGGAAAATATCATTATATGATAAGAAATAATGATGATGTTGAAAATGTTTTGAAAATTAAACACAAAAATGGAGAATTTCCTACTAGGCTTCCTGATAGTTTAAAAGAAGCAATAATAGTCTTCTTTTTAAGTAATGCTATCAGAGATCTAAGAGGTGATGAGAAAAAACACCGTGCAATGTTAATCCATATATCAAGGTTTATTAGTGTACAAGATAATATACGAGATAAAGTTGATAGTTATGTTAAACATTTACAATTGAAAATACAAAATTATATTTATGATGATAGAGAAAATGAAATAATTAGTGAAATACATAGAATTTTTGAGAAAGAATTTGGCAAAAGTAAAGTAGATGGTATTGAGAAAGTAGAAATCTCAGAAGAATGGAACGATGTGAAAAATGCGTTATTAAAAGCTGTAATGCCTATACAAGTAAAAGTTGTGAATAGTGGGGTTGCCTCAAAGAATCTTGATTATGATGGATATGAAGATGATGGTTTAAGATTAATAGCTATTGGGGGATTAAGCTTAGCAAGAGGTTTAACTTTAGAAGGATTAATGACAAGCTATTTTTATAGAAATACTAAAATGTATGATACATTGATGCAAATGGGCAGATGGTTTGGTTATAGAGATGGTTATGCAGATATATGTAGACTCTGGACTTCATCTGAATCTGCAGATTGGTACGAACATATTGCACTAGCTACTGAAGAATTGAGATATGAAATTAAAAAGATGGATGCACAAAATAAAAAACCTATTGAATTTGGATTAAAAGTGAGATCTGCTGAAGATGCACCATTAATAATAACTGCAAGAAATAAAATGAGAAGTGCAGATCAAATGACACTTCGAAGAAGTGTTAATGGTCAAATGTTAGAGACAGCTATACTATATAAAGATTCCAATATGTTGAAAATCAATAATCAAGTAATTACAAAGTGGCTTGTAAAAAATCAAGTTTATGAATACAATGACTTTGATAATTTAAGTTTAAAAAAACCTACATTAAAGGATGTAGGAAAGGAAAGAATTGTACATTTATTAAATTCAATTGAGATTCCGACTATAAATGACATAAAAAGCATAATTAATACTATGGAAGAAAATAATTCAGAATTATTTGAAAAGTGGGATGTTGTAGTTGCTAGTAATAAATTTAATGGCCAAGAAGAAAAAATTGTACAGTTTGGACCATTTGAAATTAATCCATTAGAGAGGTCATTTGATTTCTTTGGTGATGGGGAAAAATTTATCAGAATGAGTAAAGGTAAGAAAAGGTTAGGTCAAGTTTCATATGCTAGAGGTGGTTTAACAGATAATCAGTATAACGAAATTAAGGTAGAAGTAGATAAACAAAGAAAACATTTAGGGAAAGGGAAAAATGGGACATATAAAAGTCCGTCAGAGTATATGTATTTTAATACAGGAATAGAAAGAAACCCATTATTAGTTATATATCCAATTAAATTAAAACCTAGTGATGATAGTAATACTCAAAAATTTATAGAAAATAACTCTGAACTTGTAACGGGGATATCTATTGGTATCCCAGACATAGAAGGCAGCGAGATGGTAACTTATGAATATGCTATTACTGTTACAAAGCAAAGAGAATTATTAGGTATACCTTTATATGAAGACGAGGACGAAGATGAGGATGAGGTGGATTACAATGTATAGTAGTCCGGGAAATAGTTATAATAGAATCAAAGGAACCGAAGTTATAGCGATATATTACGGAGAAAACGACGAATTTTTACCTAGTATTTATATAAAATTGAAAAATAAGCCTAAGCTAAATATAAAATCTAAGTTACTTAATACAAATATATTTTTAAGAAAAGATAAGCTTTGGGCATTAGAAATTTCACTATTAAGTAATAAATATATCGGTGTATTTAAAGTTTTAGCAGATGATTTAATTAGTACAATAGATGATGAAAGCATTCAAGAGATAGCAGAGAAAAATTTGATTTATAGGTATAATGAGTGGCAAAAGCTTTTTGATAGCAAAGTTTTGGAAACTTTGACATATAAAAAAATTCAAGGTTTAGTTGGTGAATTGTTCTTTTTAGATAAAAAAATGTTTGGAAAATATGGAATTAAAAATTCTATAAAGTCTTGGATGGGACCTTTAGGTGCAAATCAAGATTTTCAAATAGAGAATACTTGGTACGAGATAAAAACTAAATCATTTAATAAAGAAAAAATTTATATCAGTAATCAAAACCAATTCAAATCAAATAGCGATGGTTCTTTGGTAATTATTAATGTTGAAAAAGCAAGTGATATATCAGAACAATCAGTGAATTTAATTAAATTATATGAGAAGATTTTAGGAAAAATAGAAGATAAATCTATTCAAGAAGAATTTAAGAAAAAATTGGCATACTTAGGATTTGTACCTAATGATTTATATAAAGATTATAATTTTTATATAACTTCAGTAGTATATTACAAGGTAGATAATACATTTCCAATTTTAAAATCATCCAATTCTATTGACCCATTTGTTAATGTTAAGTATGAAATGCATCTTCCGAGTATTAAAGAGTATATTTCTAAGGAGGAAAAAAATGGTCAAATTTAGAGAAGAACTAGTTAATGAAATAAAATCATTAGCTATTTCTGAAAATATATCGGACAGAGAAGCTTTCTTCCAAACCTATGTCGAAAAATTGGAAGAAGCTGAATTGATAGAAGATTATAATTACTTATATTTTTCTGGACAGGGTTCAAGAAACCGAAATATTCAAATAGATGGTTATTCTTACAATGAATTAGATAAAAAATTAACATTATTTATTATACCAGAATTAACATATTTTGAAGAACGAGTTATTACAGCTACAGAAGCAAAAACATGGTTCAATAAGGCGTTTTATTTTTATAAAGATGTAAACAAAATCATAATAAATTCCGAAGAAAGCTCTGAAGGTTATGGTCTAGCATACGATATTAAAGAAAATAAAATGGAAATTAATATAATAGATATAATAATTCTAACAGATATGAAAAAATCTGATAAAATTGACAAAATAGATAATGATTATACTGAGAATATAAGAGTTGAATACTCAATATTTGATATCTCTAGAATTCAATTAATGGATGAGTCTAAAAATGGCAAAGAGCAATTATATATAAATTTAGATGAATTTGGGTTCAATGGTATAACAGCTTTACCGGCTTCTGAGACTAATGAATACAAAGCATATTTATGTAATATTCCAGGAGTACTTTTAGCTAAATTATATGATAAGTATCAATCTAGACTTTTAGAAGGTAATGTGAGGTCATTTTTACAAACAAGAGGTAAAGTAAATAAAGGTATCAGAAATACTATTTTAAATGATCCAAGTATGTTTTTTGCTTATAATAATGGAATTGCAGCAACAGCAGAGTCAATTGATTTTATAAATACAGATCATGGTGTAATGATAACGGGGGTTAAAGATTTACAAATTGTTAATGGAGGGCAGACAACTGCATCCTTAGCTAATGCTTGGTTAAATGATACAAGACATAATTCAAGAGAGCAGATTGAAAAAATTGTTGTCCCTATGAAACTATCAGTAGTTTCTTATGATAATGCACAGGAACTTATACCGAATATTTCGAAATTTGCTAATAGTCAAAATAAGGTGAGTGATGCAGATTTAGCATCCAATCATCCATTCCATATTAAATTTGAAAATTTATCTAGGAGTATCGTAGCACCACCTACCAAAGGAGCACAATTTGGTACTTATTGGTACTATGAGAGAGCAAATGGGCAATATAGACAAGAAACATATAAATCGACAAAATCTGTAAAGAAACAATTTGAGATGACGCACCCTAAAAATCAAATGTTTAAAAAAGTAGATTTAGCAAAGTATTATAATATCTATATGTTAAAACCACATATTGCTAGTGCAGGAGCACAAAAAAGTTTTAATATTTTTAGTAAGTGGATGGTTAGTAAATGGGATAAAAACAGCAACTTTGTTAATGAAGTATTCTTTAAAAAAGCAGTTGCCCTTACTATTCTATTTAAGAAATCAGATTATATAGTTAGACATCAACCTTGGTATGATAGTTATAAAGCGAATATAGTTGCATATACTCTATCTAGTATTTTTCATAAGGTTGAAAACTTAGATTCTAATTATGAAATAGACTTTAATTTGATTTGGAAAAATCAAGATTTGACTGATGCATGGATTAGTCAAATACAAGAAGTATCCAAAATAATGTATGAACATTTAACATGCAGTGATAGAACGGTTGAAAACGTTACTGAATGGGCAAAAAGAGAAGTAAGTTGGAATAGTGCAAAAAAAATAGATTTTAATTTGAACTCTGATTTTTTAAATGAATTAATTGACTCTCAATATAATAAGACTATTGAGCAATCTTCAACTAAAAATGACAAACAGAATAATGAAATAGATGCATTAATGAAAGTATTTGAGTATGGGTCTGAATTTTGGACTGAATTATATAATTGGGGTAATGATGAAAAAATTTGGAATAAAGTAGATATAGATTTTCTCAATTTAGGCATGAATATTGACAAAAAAGTGCCAACAGATAAACAAGCTATAAAAATTTTAGATACTTTAGAGAAAGCTAGAACAGAAAGTTTTCCCAAATAAAATAGATACCGATTGAGGACTCCTCTTCGGTATCTTAGGTTAATTGGCAAGACTTGTGGTCATCAATAGTTTTATGACTGATTATATTCTGTTTAATATGAATTAGTTCAGTGAAAATTTCTTCAAGTATATTAACAACAATACTATTGCCTGCTAATCTTAGTAATTTAGAATTACTTAAAAAATATCTATTGCTACTAACTTTAATGTTATTGTTCATTAATAATTCATAGTCTTCTTCATCAAATCCCATTAATAAGAATGCTTCTCTAGATGTTAAATTTCTATACGGTGCTTTAGAGGTTGGTAAATCAAGATTGTGTATAATTATACCAGCATTAGGATTTCTGTCTTGTTTAGTTGTTATTGTTTTTGCTATAAGACCGTTTGTTTTTTGACCTTCTGCTAGTTTACGTGATGACTCATAAATTTTTTTCCGGGAAGGTGTATTATTTGGTATACTTTCCAATGCTTCTTTGTGATAGACTTTATCTTTATAGTTTAATCGTAAAAAACCATCGATTTTTGGTGGTTTTTTCTTTTGGTTTAAACGAGAATTTTTAAAGAATTTTTCTATTTTTTCCTTTGTATTTATATCCAAATCTTTAGTATAGACACTAACCATAAATGTTCTTATTCGTTGTTGAGGAATATCGAAGTTCTGTGCATCTAAATCAAAGTCGAAGTTTTGATATCCTAAATCATTAAGCTCGGACTTCCATAAATTGAAATTATTAATATGTAGTGGTCCATGTATGGCTGAAACGTTTTCCATTAATAAGAATCTAGGAAGCGGTTTATCTAAATCTAAATATTCTTTTAATATTCTTTCAATTTGCCATAATAAGCCTGAACGATTTTGAATTGATTTATCAATACCACTGAAATTACCATGCCAATAACTACTTATTGATAAATCTTGGCAAGGAAAGCTATATGTTAATAAATCAGAGTATGGTAAATCACTTGCTGTAACAGATGATATATCAACTAAGTTTTTATTATTTTGAATACTATGAAGTATAGATTTCAGTTGATCTATACTCATTCTACTAAGTGAACCTTGTAAAAGTGGTGTTTTACCATCACCACTTAAGTTAAATTTAGACAAAATATTAATTAAGTCATTTTTAGAATAACTATCATACTTTTCCAAGTTTTGATTTCCGTTGTGTATGATATCATAAGAATAAAGCGCAGCAATCTCCCATTCAACTGTTGTAACAATTTCATAATCAAAAGCAGAATTTTTAAATTTTATTCTATCAAGTGCTTTTGCTTGAGCACCAATTCCGCTAAAAGTTTCAATCACTTTAAATGTCAATTAGATCACCGCCCTCATCATTATTTAACTTTATAATATTAACAAATAAGTAACTTTTGTACAACAATATTCTTTCGAGAATATAGTAATTTAACAGTTTTGGTTTTAAGTTCATTATACCATCAAATCTAAGATATTATTTATAATCTGGAAAAAATTACTCAACTAAATTTTGGTCAATAAAAATTATAGAATGTTTTTATAAAATTTTAATAAAAAAGGGATTTTAGAAATTTGTACATAAAATAGTTTTATTACTGCAATGGAAAAAACAGTCACAACATATACAATCGGTTATCACTTTGATAACGAGGCAGAAGCGGAAGTTATAAACCTAACATGACTTTAATGTCATGTTAGGTTTTTTTGTTTGTGTAATTAAAACCATACGCTATGCGTATGGTACAGTATGGTTTAACCGTT
>NZ_PPQD01000037.1 GCF_002901825.1 Mammaliicoccus sciuri
CGCACGCCTGATAAGCGTGAGGTCGATGGTTCGAGTCCATTTAGGCCCACCATTAAATTTTAATTCCCAATTAGGGGGCTTAGCTCAGATGGGAGAGCGCCTGCTTTGCACGCAGGAGGTCAGCGGTTCGATCCCGCTAGTCTCCACCATATTATATTGTACATTGAAAACTAGATAAGTAAGCAATAGATTTTACCAAGCAAAAAACCGAGTG
>NZ_PPQD01000008.1 GCF_002901825.1 Mammaliicoccus sciuri
TTGCCCGGCAACGTCCTACTCTCGCGGAACGTAAGCCCAACTACCATCGGCGCTAAAGAGCTTAACTTCTGTGTTCGGCATGGGAACAGGTGTGACCTCTTTGCTATCGTCACCAGACAAATAGTAATAACTTATGATGAATGTATTGTACATTCAAAACTAGATAGTAAGCAGATTTTACGGCTAAAACCGATTTAAAATTT
>NZ_PPQD01000009.1 GCF_002901825.1 Mammaliicoccus sciuri
GATTAAGTTATTAAGGGCGCACGGTGGATGCCTTGGCACTAGAAGCCGAAGAAGGACGTTACTAACGACGATATGCTTTGGGGAGCTGTAAGTACGCTTTGATCCAGAGATTTCCGAATGGGGAAACCCAGCATGAGTTATGTCATGTTATCCGCATATGAATACATAGTATGTGAGAAGGCACACCCGGAGAACTGAAACATCTTAGTACCCGGAGGAAGAGAAAGAAAACTCGATTCCCTGAGTAGCGGCGAGCGAAACGGGAAGAGCCCAAACCAATAGGCTTGCCTATTGGGGTTGTAGGACACTCAATACGGAGTTACAAAGGAAATGATTAGACGAATGGTTTTGGAAAAGCCAACCATAGAAGGTAAAGGTCCTGTAGTCGAAAGTCATTTCTCTCCTGAGTGGATCCTGAGTACGGCGGAACACGTGAAATTCCGTCGGAATCTGGGAGGACCATCTCCCAAGGCTAAATACTCTCTAGTGACCGATAGTGAACCAGTACCGTGAGGGAAAGGTGAAAAGCACCCCGGAAGGGGAGTGAAATAGAACCTGAAACCGTGTGCTTACAAATAGTCAGAGCCCGTTAATGGGTGATGGCGTGCCTTTTGTAGAATGAACCGGCGAGTTACGATTTGATGCAAGGTTAAGCAGTAAATGTGGAGCCGTAGCGAAAGCGAGTCTGAATAGGGCGAATGAGTATCTGGTCGTAGACCCGAAACCAAGTGATCTACCCATGTCCAGGTTGAAGTTCAGGTAACACTGAATGGAGGACCGAACCGACTTACGTTGAAAAGTGAGCGGATGAGGTGTGGGTAGCGGAGAAATTCCAATCGAACTTGGAGATAGCTGGTTCTCTCCGAAATAGCTTTAGGGCTAGCCTCAAGTGATGATTATTGGAGGTAGAGCACTGTTTGGACGAGGGGCCCCTCTCGGGTTACCGAATTCAGACAAACTCCGAATGCCAAATAATTTAACTTGGGAGTCAGACTATGGGTGATAAGGTCCGTAGTCGAAAGGGAAACAGCCCAGACCACCAGCTAAGGTCCCAAAATATATGTTAAGTGGAAAAGGATGTGGCGTTGCCCAGACAACTAGGATGTTGGCTTAGAAGCAGCCATCATTTAAAGAGTGCGTAATAGCTCACTAGTCGAGTGACACTGCGCCGAAAATGTACCGGGGCTAAACATATTACCGAAGCTGTGGATTATCCGTAAGGATAATGGTAGGAGAGCGTTCTAAACGTGTTGAAGCATGATCGTAAGGACATGTGGAATGTTTAGAAGTGAGAATGCCGGTGTGAGTAGCGAAAGATGGGTGAGAATCCCATCCACCGATTGACTAAGGTTTCCAGAGGAAGGCTCGTCCGCTCTGGGTTAGTCGGGACCTAAGCCGAGGCCGATAGGCGTAGGCGATGGATAACAGGTAGATATTCCTGTACCACCTATGATTGTTTGAACGATGGGGGGACGCAGTAGGATAGGCGAAGCGTGCTGTTGGAGTGCACGTCCAAGCAATAAGACTGAGTGTTAGGCAAATCCGGCACTCGTAAGGTTGAGTTGTGATGGGGAGTTGGATCATGTATCCGACGAGTCGTTGATTTCACACTGCCAAGAAAAGCCTCTAGTTAGAAAATAGGTGCCCGTACCGCAAACCGACACAGGTAGTCAAGATGAGAATTCTAAGGTGAGCGAGCGAACTCTCGTTAAGGAACTCGGCAAAATGACCCCGTAACTTCGGGAGAAGGGGTGCTTTTTAGGGTGCAAGCCTTGAAGAGCCGCAGTGAATAGGCCCAAGCGACTGTTTATCAAAAACACAGGTCTCTGCTAAACCGTAAGGTGATGTATAGGGGCTGACGCCTGCCCGGTGCTGGAAGGTTAAGAGGAGTGGTTAGCTTCTGCGAAGCTACGAATCGAAGCCCCAGTAAACGGCGGCCGTAACTATAACGGTCCTAAGGTAGCGAAATTCCTTGTCGGGTAAGTTCCGACCCGCACGAAAGGCGTAACGATTTGGGCACTGTCTCAACGAGAGACTCGGTGAAATCATAGTACCTGTGAAGATGCAGGTTACCCGCGACAGGACGGAAAGACCCCGTGGAGCTTTACTGTAGCCTGATATTGAAATTTGGCACAGCTTGTACAGGATAGGTAGGAGCCTTTGAAACGTGAGCGCTAGCTTACGTGGAGGCGCTGGTGGGATACTACCCTGGCTGTGTTGACTTTCTAACCCGCACCATTTGATCATGGTGGGAGACAGTGTCAGGCGGGCAGTTTGACTGGGGCGGTCGCCTCCTAAAGAGTAACGGAGGCGCTCAAAGGTTCCCTCAGAATGGTTGGAAATCATTCGCAGAGTGTAAAGGCACAAGGGAGCTTGACTGCGAGACCTACAAGTCGAGCAGGGTCGAAAGACGGACTTAGTGATCCGGTGGTTCCGCATGGAAGGGCCATCGCTCAACGGATAAAAGCTACCCCGGGGATAACAGGCTTATCTCCCCCAAGAGTTCACATCGACGGGGAGGTTTGGCACCTCGATGTCGGCTCATCGCATCCTGGGGCTGTAGTCGGTCCCAAGGGTTGGGCTGTTCGCCCATTAAAGCGGTACGCGAGCTGGGTTCAGAACGTCGTGAGACAGTTCGGTCCCTATCCGTCGTGGGCGTAGGAAATTTGAGAGGAGCTGTCCTTAGTACGAGAGGACCGGGATGGACATACCTCTGGTGTACCAGTTGTCGCGCCAGCGGCATAGCTGGGTAGCTATGTATGGACGGGATAAGTGCTGAAAGCATCTAAGCATGAAGCCCCCCTCAAGATGAGATTTCCCAACTTCGGTTATAAGATCCCTCAAAGATGATGAGGTTAATAGGTTCGGGGTGTAAGCGCAGTAATGTGTGTAGCTGACGAATACTAATCGATCGAAGACTTAATCAAATTTTAAATCGGTTTTAGCCGTAAAATCTGCTTACTATCTAGTTTTGAATGT
>NZ_PPQD01000010.1 GCF_002901825.1 Mammaliicoccus sciuri
TTCTTCTGTGCCGTCTACTGGTAAGTTTGGATCGAACTCATCTTTGTGTCCTTGTGGTACTGCTTCAGGTGCAAAGTGTACAATCTCGTCTACTGGATTTTTTGTAACTTTTGTTGTTGGTTCACCGCGTTCAACTACATCTCCTGTATCTGGGTCAACTTTAGTTGGTGTAGTTGTTGTTGATTCTCCATCTTCACCTTTTTGTACGATAACATCAGGTGTTCCTGGTTCTAATGTTGGATCAAATTCACGAATAGTTTTATGAGGAATTGGTTCTTTCGATACTTCCACATCATCAATTAAATCAGCTTGAGGTGTCGTAATTGTTACACCTTCAAGATTTGTTCTCATCATTCCTACAGAATATCTATCTTGCATATGACTAGAAGTAATTAAGAAATTATACTTTTGAGTTTTATCAATACCTAATTGTGATGTAGTAGCTTGCCAAGTCTTACCTGCATACGTAGCAGTTAATGTACTTGTTGCTGCATCGTAATTTAATACTACATCATTTAATCTTTGACCATGGTATTTTCCATCATTATGATTCGTTGTATTATCTGCATATTGAATTTTGTTCACTGGCTTGTCTTTAGAATTGAGCGCATTTGATCCTACTTGCTTTGTTAATCCACTTGCATCATTTTTTACAAATGTACCGTAACCAATTTTGACTCCACCAATTTGACTTAGATTATTTTTCTTATCTGCATCGATTTCATCGGCTTTACCATTAACATTATTGTATGACGTATCAATCTTAAACCCAGATGCATTTGCCATACCTTTATCTCTTAAAATACCACCTTGGTTTAAAAAGTCTTGGCCATTTCCTTGAGTAAAGATGAAGCCCCAACCATCTGCTCCTGTTGTATTACCTTGGTTGTTGTTCGCTACTGGAACAGTAATTGTAAAGTCTTTGTTGAAATTTATTTTATCTTTATATTCTAATGCACCTTTAGTTCCTGTATTCGGTTTATTAACAGGATTTATCGCTGTTAAAACTCCCTCTCCCGGAAACTCTTCTGGATATTCTCTGTGGACGATATCCCCGTATTCATTAAAATTACCAGTTCCTTTTTTAGTAACTGAGTTTTGTGCAGCTGCTCTTAATGCTGTTGCTGAATTATTAACATTTGTTGTTCTAGCATTGCTGCTTACTGAACGGAATGTTGCTCTTGGTTGTGCGTTTTCTTTGTTAGCTGTTTCTTTAAGTGCTTCGCTTAATGCTATATTTTTAATTTCTTTATTAGATAAATTTGAAATATCTTTTGGTAATACTTTTTCAATTTCAGCTTTTTCTTCTTCTGTAACATCAGATTTATTATATAAATCTTTAGCAACTGTATCTACAACTTGAGTTCTCTCATTTTCTGCTGGTTGAGCATTTGAATTGCCCTTAGCATTTGTGTCTTCAACTGCTGGTGCTTCTTCTGTGGCTGCTTTATTTGTTTCTTCAGCTTTTGGCACTTCTTCTATTGCTGCTTTGTCTGTTTCTTCAGCTTTTGGCGCTTCTTCTATTGCTGCTTTGTCTGTTTCTTCAGCTTTTGGCGCTTCTTCTGTTTCTGCTTTGTCTGTTTCTTCAGCTGTTGGCGCTTCTTCTGTTGCTACTTTGTTTGCTTCTTCAGATGTTACTGCTTCTTCTGTTACTGCTTTGTTTGTTTCTTCAGTTGTTGGCGCTTCTTCTGTTGCTACTTTGTTTGTTTCTTCAGTTGATGGTACTTCTTCTGTTTGTTCTTCTTTAGCGACATCTTGTTCATTAGTTGCAATTTCTTCTGTGCTCTCTTGATCTACATTTTGTTTTTCTGTTGATGTTTGTTTTTCTATAGTCTCTTCAGATTGTCCATCATCATTTAAATTATTTGACTGTGATTGTACAGAATTATTTTGTTGTTCATCCGCTTTTGCTTCTTCACCTATCCCGAAAAGTAAAGTAGCTCCCACTAAAATAGAAGCAGTTCCTACAGTAAATTTTCTAATAGAATACTTATTAAGCCTATTAGGGATAAAATCTAATTTTCCCTTACTTGCTTTCGGCTTTTTCTTCATTCTACATTCCTCCTATGCTATATCATTTTCTATTGATAAGTTTTTTATTTTTAGAGCACTTATCAAGTGTAATTATACTTTTTGAATTTAAATAAAACAATATTTAAATTCAAAAGAAAATATCAATAAATATATTTTGTATTGTACAACGTTGTTTAATACAACATATATTTTTCTTATAAATTTAAGTAAGAACATATTTACAAAATTTCCTGTTTACAACATAAAAAAATCTCTTGTCATTTAATATAACAAGAGATTAATTCATTAAACTATTTTATTATTTAAGTTCTTCACCGTTTGTATCGATGACATTTTTATACCAATAGAATGAGTTCTTCTTAGTACGTTTTAATGTTCCTTTTCCTGCATTGTCACGATCTACGTGAATTAAGCCATATCGTTTTTTCATTTCACCAGTTGTAAATGACACGATATCAATGACGCCCCATGGTGTATAACCCATTAATTCAACACCGTCTTCATCAACCGCTTCTATTGACGCTTGAATATGTTCTCTCAAGTAATCGATTCTTTCTTGGTCATCTATCGTACCGTCTTCTTTAAATTCATCTGTTGTACCAAAGCCATTTTCAACGATAAATAATGGTAACTGATAGCGATTGTACAAAGCATTTAAAGTATATCGTAAACCAATTGGATCTATTGCCCAACCCCATTGACTAACTTTAATGTAAGGATTCTCTACTGAATTTGGTAATCCACCATTCACAACATTACCATCAACACTTTGTTCTGCATCATGTTTAACGACTGTAGACATATAGTAACTGAAGCCGATATAATCAACCGTACCATTTCTTAAGATTTCATCATCGCCTTCTTGCCACTTAATGTCGTAACCTTTTTTCTCGAACATTTTTAATGCATAACCTGGGTAATATCCTCTTACTTGAACATCTGGGAAGAAATATCTCAAACGACTTGCAACTTCCGCTTCTAAAATATCTTTAGGATTACATGAATATGGATAAATAGGTACGTGAGAAATCATGTTCCCAATAACAAAGTTTGGATTAATTTCTTTACCTTTTGATACAGCAAGTGCACTTGCGATTAATTCGTTATGCGCAACTTGATATAATACTTCTTCAGCATCATCTTCTTCTGTTAAAGTGACACCAGAATTCGTCCATAAGAATATTGGATTACTTGTATCCATTTGGTTATTAATCTCATTAAATGTCATCCAATATTTCACTTTATCTTTATAACGATTGAAGACAGTTTCAGCAAAATGCACGAAAAAGTCTACAACTTTACGATTTCTAAAGCCACCATATTCTCTTGCTAAATGTAATGGCATTTCAAAATGAGATAACGTTAATACAGGTTCAATGTTATATTTTAAAAGCTCATCTATCACATTATCATAGAACTTTAGACCTTCTTCATTCGGCTCTGTTTCATCACCATTTGGATAGATACGCGTCCATGCAATAGATGTTCTTAAACACTTTAATCCCATTTCATTGAACAAACCAATATCTTCTTTATATCTATTGTAAAAATCAATACCTTCATGATTAGGATAATATTTGTCCGCTTCAACCTTTTCAGTAATTTCACGTGCTTTACCATGCTCACCAGCAGTCATCACATCGTGAACACTTAACCCTTTACCACCTTGATCATATCCACCTTCAAATTGATTAGCAGCTAAAGCGCCACCCCATAAAAAGTCTTTGTTTAATTTAGCCATTTAAATACCTCCGCATATTTTGTATACACTTACATTATAATTATACCGGTACAATTTGTAAAGATAGGTATAGATTTAGTTGGTGTTATTAATTTAACAAGTGCTATAATATGGGTAATATCTATCATAAAGTGGGGATTAATATGCTTAAGTATGAGCTTATTGCTGAACGTATTGAGTCGCTTATCAATAATGGGCATTATGAAGCTGGAGATAAATTACCGAGTGTTGAAGTTTTAAGAAGTGAATTTAACGTGAGCAAGAGTACGATTATCAATGCTCTCAAAAATCTAGAAAAAACAGGTTTAATCTATCAAGCTAGAGGCAGTGGCATCTATGTAAGAAATCCGAAAAGAGATGGATTTGTTAACTTATTTACTGCTGATGGATTTTCAGATGAATTTAAAGGGCACGATGTAACGAGTAAAATCTTAAAAGTCGCGGAAATTCAACCTGAAGATGATATTAAACAACAATTAAAGTTAAAAGACAATGATACTGTTTATCTTGTAGATCGCGTTAGATATCTTGATGGAGAGGTATTCTGTATTGAAACTTCTTATTTTAGTAAGAATGTTGTCTTATACATGAATGAAGAAATTGCCAATGGTTCGATCTTTCATTACATTGAAAATAACTTAAAAGTCAAAGTAGGATTCACTGATATATATTTCAATATTGGTAAATTAAATAAAGAAGATGCGACACACTTAGAACTAAATGAAGGTGATCCTTCGTTAGAATATGAACAAATATTCTACACTAGCACAGGTATTCCTTTCGACTACTCTAAAATCATATTCCATTATGAAAATTCTAGATTCTATATACCTTCAATTAAATAATAGAACGGGACAGTCATCATGTACGATGGCTGTCCCGGTTTTTTATGCCATTTCTGTCGGATTAATGGCTTGTACAAATTTAAATGTATTGTCTTCAAATTCAAATTCTAGTATGCAACAATTGGAGAATTTCACTTCTTTAACTTTTTCAAATGGTAACCATAATTGTAAAAACATATATAATGCTCCCCCATGACTTACTGCTAAAATTGTATTGGCTTCGTCTATATTCATAATTTCTGTTAATGTTTCATTCATCCTACTTTGCAGTTCTTCACTAGACTCACCGCCATAATCAACAAAGAAGTCTCCATAAGAAGTTTCACCCGGCTTATGTGGTGGATTTAATGTCTCACTTTCAGCTTCATAAAGCCCAAAGTTCCATTCTTTCAATCCTTTTAATCTTATATATGGCCTTTCTGGACATATAATTTCAAGCGTATCACTCGCGCGTTCTTGTGTAGATGAGTATAACGATTCAAATGTAATATTCGATTCATCGAAATATTTTTTTGCCATACGTGCTTGTTCAATTCCTAATTGTGTTAAAGGTGAATCAGATGCACCTTGAATTTTTTTCTTCTCATTAAATAATGTTTGTCCATGTCTCATTAAGTATAATTTCTTACTCAAAAACCATCATCCCTCTTATCAAATTATCTTTCATTACATTTATCCTACCATTATTAAAACTTAAGTGTAAAATAACATTTATTTTCATGAGCATTCCTATTGCTTTGCTTAAAAATTTAAGTATAATAATTATAGTTAGTTTAATTTTTATCACAGAGGAGAAATATTATTATGTCACAAGTATTATTTATTACAGCTCATCCACATGATGAAACTGTTTCTTTTTCAATGGCAACAGCTAAATCATTTATCGAAAGTTATAAAGCTTCAAACCCAAATGATGAAGTCGTTCATATCGATTTATACAATTCATACATTCCACAAATTGATGCAGATGTATTTGCTGGTTGGGGTAAATTACAATCAGGACAAGGCTTCGAAGAACTTTCAGAAGGCGAACAAGGTAAAGTACGTCGCTTAAACGAATTAAGTGATCAATTTGTTAATGCAGACAAATATGTATTCGTTACACCATTCTGGAACTTCTCATTCCCACCAGTTATGAAAGCTTACTTAGATTCAGTATCAGTAGCTGGCAAAACATTCAAATACACAGCTGAAGGTCCAGTTGGTTTATTACCAGATAAAAAAGCATTACACATTCAAGCACGTGGTGGATACTATAGTGAAGGTCCAGCAGCTGACTTAGAAATGGGTCACCGTTACATCGGACAAATGATGAACTTCTACGGAATTACTGACTTTGACGGTTTAATTGTTGAAGGCCATAATGCTAACCCAGAAAAAGCAGAAGAAATCAAAGCAGACGCAATCGAACGCGCAAAAGCATTAGGACAAACATTCTAATTTAATATTGTAATATTGAACCTGAGTCATCATGCGATGACTCAGGTTTTCATTTATCGACCTGGTAATCCTTTTTTCGGGTCGATAAATTTTTTTATCGGTCCGTATTCCAACCTCATCACCCTATTCAATCTCTTTTACACTTGTCTTTTTGATTGTTCTTGAAAACGATTACAACTATAATGTAATTATACACTAAAGATTGAGGTGATGATTTATGGTAAATGTAAATAATCAAGGAATAAAGCTTTATGTGCTCGATAATGGTCGTATGAGAATGGACAAGAATCTAATGATTGCTGGGTCTAATCAAGCTACTTTGGATAATCCTAATGCACCTAATGAAATGTTTGAATTCCCTATTTACACCGTATTTATTGATCATCCTGAAGCAAAGATTTTGTTCGACACAGCTTGTAATCCTAACTCTATGGGGGAAAACGGTAGATGGATTAACCAAACTCAAAAAGCATTCCCGTATACTGCTGATGAATCTTGCTACTTACCTAATAGACTTGAACAAATTAATGTCGATCCAAGCGAAGTTGATTATGTCGTAGCTTCTCACCTTCATTTAGATCATGCGGGTTGTCTTGAATATTTTACAAACGCAACTGTAATTGTGCACGATGATGAACTTAATGGAACGATGCAGACTTATGCGCGTAACCAAAAAGCTGGTGCTTATATTTGGGCGGATATTGATGCTTGGATTAAAAATGATTTAACATGGAAAACGATTAAACCTTATGAAGATAATTTAGAAATTGTTAAAGGAGTTAAAGTACTGAATTTTGGTAGTGGTCATGCATGGGGCATGATTGGATTAGAAGTAGAAACTCAGGAACTCGGAACACTGATATTGGCTTCAGATGCTATTTACACAGCTGAAAGTATGGGAGACATTTTAAAGCCACCTGGTATTTTATATGATTCTATTGGTTGGGCAAGATCTGTTGAAAAGATTAAAAAACTCGCTAAAGAGAAAAATGCACAAATTTGGTTCGGCCATGATGGCAATCAATTTGAAGGCTTTAGAAAATCAACAGATGGATATTACGAATAATGTTAATCATATAGGAGTGAAAGCTAATGAAGACACGAGCAGCGGTATTGCACGAAATGGGTTTACCTAGTCCATACTCAGAAAGTAAACCATTAAAAATTGAAACACTTGAATTAAATAAACCGAATCAAAATGAAGTGCTCATTAAAATTGGAGCGGCAGGTTTATGTCATTCAGATTTATCTGTTATTAATGGAAGTAGACCACGCCCTACTCCTATGGCACTTGGACATGAAGCGGCAGGAGAAATCATTGAAATTGGAGACAACGTAACAAACTTTGAAGTTGGTGATCATGTTGTCTGTACATTTATTCCAAACTGCGGTCATTGTCTACCATGTAGTGAAGGTAGACCTGCACTATGTGAGAATGGCGCCGCTTCTAATGAGCAAGGAGAACTACTTGATGGTGGCATAAGACTACATAATGATGAAGATAATATGCATCATCACTTAGGCGTTTCTGGCTTTGCAGATTATGCTGTTGTTTCGCAACACTCTATCGTTAAAGTTGATAAAGACATTCCTTTTGAAAAAGTAGCCATATTTGGATGTGCTGTTATTACAGGTATAGGTGCAGTTATTAATACAGCACAAGTAAAACCTGGCAGCTCAGTTGCAGTTGTTGGATTAGGCGGTATCGGTTTGAATGCAATTTTAGGCGCTAAATTAGCTGGAGCAGGAGAAATCATTGCATTAGATATTAATCCAGGCAAATTTGAATTAGCTAAAAAACTCGGTGCAACTGCAACTTTTAATTCAGGAGACGATGATGTTGTTGAACAAGTTAAAGAATATGTAAAAGGCGGCGTTGAATATGCATTTGAAACTGCCGGTGTAGTGCCAGCAATGGAGGTTGCTTACAAAATCACTAAACGTGGTGGATCAACAGTAACAACAGGATTACCAGACCCTAAACATGAATTTTCATTTCCACAAGTTACTTTAGCAGCAGAAGAAAGAACCATTAAAGGTTCATATGTAGGTAGCTGTGTACCAATGAGAGATATCCCAAGATTTATCGCGCTTTATAAACAAGGTCGCTTAGATATTGATTCATTACTAACAGACACGTTGCCTCTAGATGAAATTAATGAAGGATTCGACCGACTAGCAAAAGGAGACGCCGCAAGATTAGTAGTCAAAATGAATAATTGATAACTGAGATACAAAATATGGACCGATAATTTTTCGTATCGGTCCATATTTATCGTTTCTGGACCGGTATTTATTTTTATCGGTCCAGAAACTCTATTTTCGGGTCGCTATTTTTATTTATCGGCCTGAAAATCTTATTTTCGGGTCGCTATTTTTATTTATCGGCCTGAAAATCCCAATCCCAACCTCACACTTCCTGCCCACACCTCTCTCCTACATCCACCCATCACATATATCATTATCTTTGTGACTTTTACATGGAAAGTATACAATTATATTTAAAGAATGATTCATTATTTATAAGGGGATGAACAAATGGATACTTCATTTAATACAACAAAAGAATTTGCCGAAGCTTTGGATAAAGCGGATGTGTTATATCATGTTCGTGATCGATTTTATATACAACCTAACGAAATTTACATGGATGGGAATTCTTTAGGTCTTGCTTCTAAAGATGCTGAGGCATCATTACTCAATGCGTTAGAAGATTGGAAAAAAGAAGGTATCAAAATTTGGAATATTGAAGACAGCAAATACTATCATTATTCTAAGCACATTGCTTCAAACATGGCGCCATTAATTGGTGCCAGTCCTGAAGAGGTAGTTGTCGTTGGTAGTACGACATCCAATATACATCAAGCTATCAGTACTTTTTACGAACCAACTAAAGATAAATACAAAATATTAGTTGATGACTTAAACTTCCCTACTGATCGTTATGCAGTAGATAGTCAAGTGCGCCTAAAAGGATTAGATCCAGACGACGCAGTTAAAGTTGTTAAAAGTTCAGATGGTGTATTCATTGATGAAGATGCCATTATTGAAGCAATGACGGATGATGTTGCACTTATTCTATTGCCTACTGTACTCTATCGAAGTGCCCAAGTATTAGACATGGCAAAAATTACAATGGCTGCAAAGGAACGTCAAATCATCATTGGATGGGACTTATGTCATGCAATCGGCGCGATTGAAATGGACTTAACTCAAATTGATGCAGATTTTGCTGTATGGTGTACATATAAATATTTATCAGGCGGACCTGGTTCAACTGCCGGATTATATATCAATAAGAAACACTTTAATCGCAGTCCTGGTACTGCCGGTTGGTTTGGGAATAAAGACGAAACACAATTCCAACTTAATCATACATTTGAACATCAACGAGATGCTTCAGGGTGGCAAGTTGGAACCCCAAATATTCTATCTATGGCACCGTTAGAAGGTGTACTTAACATTTTTAACGAAGTTGGCATGCATGCTATTAGAACAAAATCACTTCATATTACGTCATACTTAATGTATTTAATTGATGAAAAGTTAACCGACTATGGTTATTCAATTGGGAACTTACGTGATGATTTTAAACGAGGTGGACATATTTGTTTAGTGCATGATGAAGCATATAGAATCAGTTTAGCGTTAAAAGATAAAGGCGTCATTCCTGATTTCAGAGAGCCAAATGTTATTCGATTAGCACCTATTGCTTTATATACATCTTATGAAGAAGTATATAAAGTCGTTGAGATTTTAGAAGAAATTGCACAAGATCATTTATACGAACAATATAGTACTAAACGTGGCCTGGTCGTATAATAAATCGCGTACTTAAGGAGTAACTATATGTTCAAGAAATACGGTGAAATGATTCGATTTATACTTGTAGGTGGCATCAATACAATTAATTATTATTGGATATATTTATTATTATTAAAAGTGCTCGACATTCAATATTTAGTGAGTCATATATTGAGTTTCATAATAAGCTTTATCATTTCATTTTATTTGAATTGTTATTTTGTTTATCATGTTCAACCTACCGTGAAAAAATTCATTCAATTTCCTATTACACAAGTTGTAAATATGGGATTACAAACATTATTATTATTTGTGTTTGTACAATTACTTCATGTAAACGAAACTTTTGCACCATTTATCGGATTAATTTTTACAATTCCTATAACGTTTATATTATCTAGATGGATATTAGTAGATAAATAAAACCACAAGCGCCTGTAACATGTTTATGTTACCAAGGCGCTTGTGGTTTTATTCTATAATAAGAACATAACAAAGAATGGAACGACTGCTACCACTACAATACCAACTAGAACGAGTGAAATACTGGCCATTGATTCTTCTACTTCACCTAATTCTTTTGCTGCAGCGACACCGAGTGTGTGTCCACTTGTACCTAAGGCTAATCCTCTCGCAATCGGATTTGTAATATTAAAGAGTTTCAATAATTTATTACCTAATGCCATAATAATAACGGCGTTTAAAATTACGGCTAATGATGTGAGTTCTTTAATACCCGAAATACCTTCAGAAACTGGCAATGCAATTGCAGTTGTTGCTGCTTGTGGTAACATTGATGCGATAATATCATCACCAAATTGGAATGATTTCGCTACAATATAAATAATAACAAGTGCTGCTACTGTTCCGATAGCTATACCACCCATGATATGATGCCAATGTTTTTTAAGTACTTCACGTTTTTTGTATAAAGGAATTGCGAAACAAATTGTTGCTGGTTCTAGGAAGAAATTAATAATATCTCCACCTATTTTGTAATTTTCATATGGTATGCCTGTCGCTTTTAAAAATACAATGCCACCAACCATACTGAAAAATAATGGTGCAAACAAGAAGAATCCATTTGTTTTTTTAAATAAATAAGTACCGACTAAGAATAATGTTACAGATAATCCGATACCGAAATATGGTGTATTAAGGCCAAAATGTTCCATCATGCATAATCACCTGCCACGCGTTTATTGTTAATTTCTTTCGTACGTTTAGCTGATTTTTCACTTGGTTTAATAATCATTTGTGAAAAGATACCCGTACAAACAAGTAATAAAATTGTAGAAATAATAATCAGTAATATGATAAGTATTGGACTCGTACTTAAAATTCCTAATGAGTTGATTACTGAAATACCCGCTGGAACGAATAAGAATCCGATATTATTCGTCAATGCTGTACCAACCGCTTCTACTTGTTCTAACTTGATAACACCTGTCGTCAATGCGATAAACATCAGCACTAATCCGATAACAGATGCCGGCATTGGTATAGGCATAAAGCTTTCTATGACATGTGAAATTAATAATACAATTGATATTGTTAATACTTGATGAAAGAAGTTATTGACTTTTTTCATTTTGACAACCTCCCGAAGTAATCTCTTAAGGTTATCTTAATATGAAAATCATTTTTTAAAGCGTTTTCAATGCGAAATGCAATAATTGACCTCTAAGTTACAAAATTTATACTCTGAAAATTATACTAACCCTATTTCTGATTTAAACGACTTCATATATGATCGACTAACTTGTAATTTGATGTTCCCCGTCAACGTCACTTGATACGTCGAATTAAACCAATGTTCAACCGATTGTATATGCCATTTATTGATAATACTAGCACGATGAATACGAATAAATTTAGCGTGACTGAGCTTTTTCTCATAGAAACTGAGTGGCTCGTTTGTCGTATATTCATTGTCAGTCGTATTAATCGTCGTAATACCTTGGTTGACAGATATCGCAATAATATCATCTACATTCAATACATAAATACGATCATCGATTTCAATAGGTAAGACTTCATCATGATTGACCGGTTTCGGATCAACCGATTGTTGTGTCTCGATATTCGTAATTTTGTTAATCGCTTGTTCAATTCTTGATTTCTCAAATGGCTTCAAGATATAGTCTGTTGCTTCTAATTCAAATGCTTGTACAGCATATGTGTCATGAGCAGTTGCAAAGATAATATGCGGAACATGTTTCATTTTATTGATTTTCTTCGCTAAATCTAATCCACTTTCTTCCATCAAATTAATATCTAAAAATATAACATCAAATTCGTATGACAATAGCTGTTCCAATGTCTCTTCAACATTCTCTGCTTCTTCAATTTGACTAAATGAACCAATTTGATTCAATAAATATTTCAGTTCATTACGTGCTAAAGGTTCATCATCAACAATTAACGCATGCATTACATTTCCTCCTCTCGATATTTGTGTGGAATAATCGTACATACTTTCGTTCCTTTATCACTTGAATCGAATTGTAATTCTGCATGATTTCCAAATAATCCTATTAATCTTCTATTTAAATTCTCTAACGCACTTCCAGTTCCAGACTGAGAGGCAACCGTTGTCTTACCTAAAATAGCGATTTTATCTTCATGAATACCTTGTCCATTATCTCTTACACATAATTGAATCGATTGATGATTACGAATTACTTTAACCCAAATACGATTATCATCTTTTCTACTTGTAAAGGCATGTTTAATCGCATTCTCCACTAATATTTGTATAACAAAAGGTGGTACAAGTGCAGAATAATGTTCTTCGGGTATATCAAATTCAATTTTAAAGTGATCGGGATATCTCGCTTGTTCTAAAGCAATATAAGCACGTACTTGTTCTAATTCTTTTTCAATAGTAATTGTATTATTTCTCGCACCTTGTAAATTCGAACGGAAGAAATGACTCAATTGTAATAGTAATTGACGTGCTTTCTCATGATCAATTCGAACCAATGCTGAAATTGTATTAATCGCATTAAAGAAGAAATGCGGATTAACTTGAGCTTGTAACGACTTAATTTCAGCATCTTGTAATAATTTTCGTTGTGTTTCAACAGCACCAAGTTCTAACTGACTAGAGAATATTTTAGCTAATCCTTCAGCTAGTTGTTTCTCTACAAATGTTAAATCATGATGATCTGTAAAATACAACTTCAATGTCCCTACAATATCATCGTGAACATATAACGGAATAACGATCGCCGCTTCAAGTGGACAGTTCGGATGTTGACACCCTATATCTTTACTAGAATAGACTTCTTTTTGTTGACCTGTTTCAATAACCTCTTTAGATAAATCGGTAATAATCGTCTTATCAGGTGTATGATGATCACTAGCTACACCAACATGTGCCAATATATGCGTCTTATTTGTAATAGCAACAGCAGAAACTTTCATGAGATCTTTGATAACTTTTGCGGATTGATGTGCAGATGATTCTGTTAATCCTTCTTTAAAATAAGGCAATGTCTGATTGACGAGCTTTAAAACATCATGCGTTTGGATTGCTCTCATTTGTTCTTCTTGTTTAACTGTCGAAATAATTATAGACATAAATATCGCAGTACCTAATCCATTAATGATAATCATTGGCAATGCAATGAGTTGAACAAGTTCCCATGCATCTGCTTTTTGAGATGAGAATATCAATATACAAATCATTTGAATAACTTCCGTAGATGCACCAACTAATGCACTTTGTTTCACGGATAAATAACTTTTAGACTTCATTGCTTGTGCACCAAAATAACCTGCGACAAGCCCAATGACGATAGATGATATTAAATATGTATATGCATCTGCACCGCCAATATAAACTCTAAATATACCTGATAGCACACCTACAAACAGACCTACAAATGGACCACCTATCAATCCTGAAACGCCTATAGTTAACACACGTGTATTCGCAAGAGACACTTCTGGACCGAGATGTAAATAAATCATACTCGAAACAATTTCACCATTATGAATCGCTACACCTGTAAAATTAGATAGTAATGCAAATGATGAAAATACAATAATCAATCTCCATTTTACATACCATTTATCACGCTCACCCATCATATTTTTAAAATAAGTGGTATTCATTAATATGTATGCGACGAGTATAATTAAACCAACACGTTCTAATAATAAGACAAATAAATTTAACATATAAACACCTATCGTTTCTTTACTATTCTATACGTTCATACCAACAAATAGTTTACCATATGATTGTTAGAAATCTCGGAATAATGTTTAAATGATATAATAAGATGAACCATGCAGAAAGGGGATAATATGATGAATTTACAAACTGCATCACCAAATGAAATTAGAGCAAGTATAAGACAACGCGCATTAACACGACCAACTAGTGGGATGGCTAAAGGGTATGTCCAAGCAAATGTCGTCATCTTGCCTTCTAAATATGCCTATGATTTTTTGAAATTTTGCTTTAAAAATCCTAAGACATGTCCATTACTTGATGTATCCGAAGTAGGATCACCGTCATTTAGTAAATATGGAAAAGAAGCGGATATTAGAACAGATGTTGGATTGTACAGACTTTATAAAGATGGCAAATTCGTACAAGAATACGAAGATATTAAAGCGTTGTATTCAGATGATATGGTCAGCTTCTTAATTGGATGTAGCTTTACATTTGAACATGCTTTGCTTGAAGCGGGTATTCCAGTATGTCATATTGAAGAAAATCATAACGTGCCGATGTACATAACAAATATACCTGCTGAACCAAGTGGTACTTTTAAAGGAAACATTACAGTAAGCATGCGACCTATGACGATGGCAGAAGCAATTAAAGCTACTGAAATCACAACACATTTCAAAGAAGTACACGGTACACCAATACATATTGGAAATCCAAGTGAAATCGGTATCGGAAACATTGACCAACCTGATTTCGGTGAAGCTGTAACAATTAAAGATGGAGAAGTTCCTGTATTCTGGGGATGCGGTGTAACACCACAATCCGTAGCATTAGATGCCAAACCAGACATCATGATTACGCACGCACCCGGACATATGTTTATAACAGATATTAAAGACAGTGAAATGAGCTAGAATTAGAAGGACTTTGAAAGCAGAAAGCTGAGGCAACGTTAATTGCCTCAGCTTCATTTTGTTTCTGGACCGGTAATATTTTTTATCGGTCCAGAAACTCCATTTTCGGGTCGTTATTTCTTTTTATCGGTCCATATTTTCTGTTTCTGGACCGGTATTTATTTTTATCGGCCTGGAAATCCCTATACTTCCATTCTCAACTTATAGTTCTGTACGCAATTCCCACAATTCAGGAAAGAAGTTCTGGTCAATAACGCGCTTTAAATAATTTACGCCTGAACTTCCACCCGTTCCTGTTTTGAACCCTATTATTCTTTGTACGGTTTTCATATGTCTAAATCGCCATTGACTATATCTATCTTCTACATCTGTTAATTTCTCTAGTAGTTCATACAATTCAAAGTATGCGTCTGATTGTAAATATATTGCTTTAAAAGCTTCTTTGACTGAATCATTTCTCATATAATTCTGTGTAACTTCCCTATTTAACACTTCTGAATCTATGTCAAATCCTGCTCTATGTACTGCTTTAATTGTTTCATCATAAATACTTGGTCGTTCTAGTTGTGTTTTCAGCTGCTGATAAATATTTGGGTCTTTTTCATAGATTTTTAAAGCATGTGTTGTTTTATATCCTAAGCTATATTCAATCATTCTATTTTGAAAAGATTGAAATCCTGAAGAATTTCCTAAGTCATCTCTAAATTTCAAATAATCACTTGGTGTCATGGTTGATAATACTTCCCATACTTGAATGAGTTGTTTTTGTATATTACCTACACGAGCTAATTTTTTAAATGCTTGTTTATATTGATCAGATTTAATATCATCACTTGCAGAATTTAATTCATGAATAATCAAGTTCATCCACAGTTCTGATACTTGATGGACAATTATGAATAATTTCTCATCGTGCGCATCTGTTAATGTATGTTGTGCTGATAATACTTTATCTAAACCTAAATATTCACTATAAGTCATGTCCTTCGAAAAATCCGTCTTCACACTTTCCCCTTTAAGTGATTCATCTTGAAATTCGCTCACAACTACTCCCCCTTTTTAGAAATGACCGCTCTTATTGGCGATCCGTCTGCACCTACTATATTTAAAGGTAATCCAATGAAGTTATAATAACCTTCTGAAACATTTTCTAATAATAGATTTTCAATATTAATGATGTCGTATTGATTAAATGCATGATGATTGTCTAAAGTTTTAGAGTCGATATCATCTACTGATGGCACGTCTATACCAAATACTTTAATCCCTATTGAAGATAAATATTGAATGGCGTCTTCTGTTAAGACAGGTACTGACTCTGGGAACACTTCAGAATGTGCTTCTGATTTAGTCTTAATCATAATAATAGTCCCTTTAATCTCAAATTGCTTGAGTATTTCCTGGGTTATTAATGTTTCATCCATAATTTCAATTAATGTTGCATCGCCAATTAAACGATTGACGTCAATTTCATGAATCTTGATACCTTCTTCATCAAAGTGATATGGCGCATCCATATGTGTGCCTATATGTGTGCTTGTTGAAATGCTACCAATATTTACAGAACCCGTTTCTTCTTTAGTCGCTGAAAGTTTAAAATGAAAAGGCTCATCACCTGGCCAGTGTGCAATATTGTTCGTCAATTGTTGTGTAATATCAATCCACATAATCATGCTCCTTTATTAATGTAATCGCTACCATATTACCTTTTAATACAACTTTTGTACATTAATTTGTAATAATGAAAAAAGTAAAAGCCGAGACATATCTGTATGTCCCAGCCTTTTTCAAAATTATACAATTAAATTGACGATTAATATTAATATCAAACCTAATACAGAAAGTACAGATTCTAGAAGTGTCCATGTTAAGAACGTTTCTTTAATTGTTAAACCAAAGTATTCTTTGAACATCCAGAATCCTGCATCGTTCACATGTGAGCAGAATATACTGCCTGCACCAATAGCAAGTACGACAAGTGAAATATTCACATCTGAAGCTTGTAATAATGGTAATACAATACCTACTGAAGATATTGCTGCTACTGTTGTTGAACCAAGTGCTACCCTTAATAAAGCAGCAGCTAGCCATGCTAAAAATATTGGTGACATTTCTGTACCATGGAATATTTCTGAAATTGTGTCACCAACTCCACCATCAATGAGGATTTGTTTAAATGTACCGCCCCCACCGATAATTAAAAGTAACATTGCTATTGGTCCAATAGCTTCTTCAAATGATTTCATAATCGTTGTCATATTCTTAGATTGTTTAATACCCATTGAATATATCGCAAATAACACAGCTAATAACATTGCTGTAACTGATGAACCTAGTAGGTACACGATAGATTCAAACCAGTTTGTTGGTTCTTGATCATGACCAGTTATGAGTTGAACTACCGTAGCAAATAACATTAAGATAACTGGGAATAATGCTGTTAATAAACTGATACCAAAGTTCGGTAATTTTTCATTACTAAAATCATTAATTTTCCCAATACTTGCTGTGTTTCCTTTCTTTTCAAATGCTACAGGTGCTATAGCATAAGCAAATTTAGGGAAAATCCCTCCAACTATGATTGCTAAAGGTACACCGATGATAAGACCATACATCAGCACTTCTCCAATATTGGCATTAACCGCTTCTGATATCGCTACTGGACCTGGATGCGGCGGTAGGAATCCGTGCGTTACAGCAATTGAAGTCGCCATTGGAATACCAACTTGTAAATTAGAAATTTTCATTCTTTTAGCCAACGTAAACACTAAAGGAATTAATAACACAAATGCAACTTCTAAAAATAAAGATATCCCGATAATAAATGATGCAATAATCATTGCCCAAGTTACATATTTTTTACCAAACGTATTAATCAGTGTATCTGCAATTCTTGTTGAACCACCACCGTCAGATAATAACTTTCCTAAAATCGAACCTAATCCAAAAATAATCGCAATATGACCGAGTGTATCGCCCATACCTTTTTCAATGGTTTCCACAATTTTATCAAGTGGCATACCTAAAATAATACCTGTTAACATTGAAGTGATAATTAAAGCAACAAACGTATTTAATTTAAAGTACATAATAAGCGCTAATAAAATTAATACACCAATTACAACACTAATCAGTGGCCAGTATTCTCCCAACATTTAAATCCCTCTTTCTTTATATATTTAACGATTTAATTCATATACACTGCTTAAAGTTTCTTCATCTCCGACATTTCCTGGGAATATAACATAAGGTATATTTTGATATTTCGCTTCAGGACCTGTTAGCCATACTGGAACCCCTTGTGTAATTTGACCGATGACTTTTGCTTTTTCAATTTTTAACCCTTTTGTCGCAACATCGCTTGAAGTTATACCACCTTTAGCGATAATAAACTTCGGTTGTACATCTAAATTTGAAACGATTGATACTAAACTATTTGAAATTGCAGTAGAAATACTTAAATTATGTTGCAAATTCTCAGTTCTAATAACATCTCTTGACGTATAAATGACAACATCTTCACCGTTATCAATGTATCTTTCAACGAGTTGTGTCATATCATCAACATAAGCTTGTAAATTGGATGACGCTATTTGCGTAACGTCAAATTCTATTTCACTAATAAAAGTATTTTCCAATAAATATTTCAGTTGATCTGATGACTTTTTAACATGTGAACCAACAACAATAATGCCACCATTATCATTTTCTTTATACGAATTTAAATTGATAATTTCTCCAGGCGTTTCACAAATCGCTTTAACAAAAGATGCTGCTGTTCTAAAGATAAAGCGTTTATCATGTTGTGCTAAAAATACAGTCAAACAAGCTACAAAGAAATCCATATCCTCATCATTCACAGCATCTACAACGACTTGATCAAAGTCATTTAAATTTGAAAATACATTAAAAATCGTTTCTTTATCTCTTTGTCGTATGTTTTCTAATGTGATGTGATAAACTTCGTCAGATTGAATTTCGCCATTACTTTTTTCGCTTATAAAGTCATTCATATGTTTAGACTTAAATCCAAATGTTGTATCTTGTGCAAATTCACTTTCAGATACCGGGATATATTGCTCGCCTTCTTTAAGATAATGAATGCCTTCATATGTATATCTACTACCTTCAAAGAAAGCTGGAATATAGAATACAGCATCAAAAGCTTGGTCACTAGACTCACTTAACACTTTAGGTTCTATATAGAAATGACCTCTTAATGTAGAATCTCCTCTACTAATAATTAAATAAGGAATATCCAATTTATTAGCTACTTTTTGTATGTTAGCGCTTACCTCTTGGTGTAAAGAAATCGTCTCTTGCTCGTTTAACGCTCTAGAATTTGTCAAAATGTAAAACATATTATGGGATTGAAGGAAGCCATCTTCAATCCATTCCTCAGTCCACTTCGTATATACAGGTAAATCTTTAACTGTTTGAGTGCCTGTAGGATCATCATCTAGTACGATAATTTTATATTTTAAATCTGCTAAATGCTTGTTTATATCATCATGCTTAAATTCATTTATTAATTCTTTTGTTAACATCATTATCACCTACATATTATTTATTTTTTCGAAGTATTGAATGATACCTGAATGGTCATTTAAACCATTGCCTTGTGCAACTTCTGATTTATAAATTTCTTTAATTTGATTAATAACTGGTAATGTTAATCCTGCTGTATCTGCTGTTGACGATACATTTTTCAAATCTTTTAAATTAATATTTAAAGTGCCACCTGGTTTATAATCTTGTTTAATCATTTTAGGGAATTTGGCTTCCATAACTGCTGAACCTGCTAAACCTTTTTTGATTGCTTCATGCATTTCTGTCAAATCAATATCAAATTTCTTAGCGAGTACAACTGCTTCTGACAATGCTGCAATATTTGTATTCACGATAATTTGATTCGCCAATTTAACGACACTACCAGAACCAACGTGACCAACTCTTACAACAGATCCAGCAATTGGACGAAGCACTTCTTTAATATCTTCTAATAATCCTTCATCACAACCTACCATTACAGCTAGTTCTCCTGTAATCGCAAGTGGTTCTCCTCCACTAACTGGTGCATCTACATACTGAATATCTTTTTCTTCAAGTACTTTACTAATTTCTAAAGATTCATTAGGTGTTAAAGAACTCATATCAATAACCATTTTGACATTAATTTCATTTTGGTTTAATACTGCCGTTTCACCACTGTATAAAACTGATTTAACAATAGCGCCATTAGGCAACATCGTAATCATCACTTCAGCATCTCTAGCCATTTCTTCAATAGATACAACTTTCGCACCTAATGCTGCTACCTCTTTTTCAGCTTCTTTATTTAAATCATTTACTAATACATCTTTATTAGCTTTGATTAAGTTCTTCACCATTGGCTTACCCATAATACCTAATCCAACAAATCCAATTTTCATTTTTATGCTCCTCTTCTGTAAACGTTTACAGGTATTGTATACCAAAAATTAATAAATGTATACATTTTATTTCAATTTTTTTTATAGTAAGATGAAGTTAACGAGGTGAGAACGATGGCAAATAAGGAATTATCCATATATCAAAAAATTAGAAATGACATTATAAATGGTGACTTAACACAAAATGAAAAAATAACAGAAAGCAAACTTGCACAGAGATATAATGTTAGTAGAACGCCGATAAGAGAAGCTATAAAACAACTAGAATTAGAATACTTCATAAGAGACGGTTATATTTATGTACCAACAGTAGAAGAATATCGAAATATCTTTGAGATGCGTATTTTAATAGAAACACACGCAATTAAAAAAGCGAGTATCGTATTCACTCAAGACGATATCGAAGAATTAAAAAGTTACGCAACAATCGGAGACGATAAAACAGAAGAAGAAATCATACAAATCAACGATCAATTCCATCAAAAAATCATGAGCGCTACAAAAAATAGTTTTATAATAGATACGTATAGTAAATTAAAAAGTTATATATACCTATTCAGCAAAACAGTTATCAATAAAAAGCGCCCAGGTCTTATAGAAGAACATCAAAAAATAGCAGAAATGCTAGAAAAAAGACAAACCGAAGCGGCAATAGAACTCATGAAAGAACACTTATTAAACGACTTAGAATTCAGTCTATACTATTTGAAATCATAGGAAGAAATAGTGTGGGGAGAAGGGTAATAAACAATAATCAACTATATTAAAATGAATGGAGTGCATCATATGACATTAAAAGAATTTAACATCATTGAAAATCAACTCATTAATGAATATGCAGGTTACTTTGATAAAAAAGAACTTATAACACAATTTCCATCTAAACTTTCTAATATAAATGAAGAAGAATTTTATTTTTACATGACTAAATATTTGAATAAATTTCACGATCCACATCTTAAATTAGTTGATTTTAATGGACTTTATCCAAATATAAGAGTCCAATTATATAATGATCAATTATATGTGATAGACTCTAGAAATTCACAAATTCCAACGGGTACTGTAATTCATAATTTAGGTTCATACTCAATCGATTATATACTTGAAAATGATCATGATTTATTAAAATCAAGTAACCCAGAAAGAATGGAATGGTCAGACGTACTTAAAAAATATAAATATATCGTATCGGATTCTAAACAAATATCTATTTTACAAAAAGATAAACCGGATTTCTTTGAACAATCATACATTATCGAAAATAAAAGCACCTATATTTATATAAAATTCACCGACTTTATTGATCATTTAAAAATCTCTAATTTAATAGATAAGCATAAAAACCTACTTTTAAATGCGAAACAAATCATTATTGATGTGCGAGGTAATCGCGGTGGTTCAGATTTAGCTTATTTAAAGTTATTACCTTATTTAACAACCGAAAGTATTACAATAACTGATGAAACGCCTTATTATCATAGATTTACAAAATCTTATTGCGACGAAAGAATACATACAATTTCTGAACTCATAAAACAAATGCCAGATTCAGATGATCTCGATGAATATAAATCAATTTTAAATCTATATAAAGATAACTACGATAAAGGGTTTGTTAATATCAATAACAATCCAGAATCTGACACAATTAAAGGTATTCAAGAAAAGTGTCCAGATGTAAAGGTACTAGCGGATTTTGAATGCGGAAGTTCAGGAGATAACTTTGTAAAAATTGCACATGAATTTAAAAATATCGAAATTATAGGTAGACCTACTAAAGGTATGAACGATTATAGTAATATCATGTTTATCGATATTAACGGTAAATATAAATTAAGCGTCCCACACTCTAAAGACGGAAATGTAGATTTAGGTAAAAGTATGGGAAAAACAGGTATACCAGTAGACCACTATATTCCATGGACACCAGAAGAACTAGAAAAAGATATTATCTTAGAAATAGCTATAAATAGATTTACTTCGCATTAAATTTAAATGAAAAATGTTGAGCTAACGATCTTGTTTTTGTTTTATTCAAACATAAAATAAATGGTTGAAAATGATTAGTCTCTTAAATTAATTATTAAGAGTTATTCATTTCCAACCATCTTTTTTTGTCTTTTTATAAATACAAATGTAGCTAAAATTATGGTAATACTATTTATAATAATTGCAGCGTAAGCTATATTTAAAATGTCGACTAAGTAACTAAAAATCATAACTATTATTGGAGGCGGTATTCTTAGTGCTAGTGACCTAAAACTACTAACTCTACCTATAAATTCATTGCTTGTTTCTCTTTGAATAAAGGTATTAATAAATATGACACTTAAACTTGAAGTTATACCTGTTAAAAATATTAACAATACTACAAGTATTGTATTAGATATTAATACTGTTAATATCACTAATACTGAATACATCACGATTAATAAATAATTTACTTTGCTTTCTTCAACTATTTTTAAAATATATGATGCGCAAATTGTTCCTATTATTGAGCCTATAGAAAAACTAATCATTAAAACTGATAAACCTATTGACCCTAATTTTAATTGATCAGACATTAAGACAAATATTAAACTAATAGGAGCAACAGATATATTAATAATGATTAAATAATATATAGATTGTTGTAATAAATTTGAACTTTTTCTTAAGTAACTAAAAGATTCTGATATACTTCCTTTAATTTTTTTATCAATGATTTGTTGAGAAAAAATTGGAATATATGCTATTTTCATAAGTATTGCTCCACCTAAAAATAATAAGCCACCTAGAAAAAGTGTGTTAATTAATCCTAGTGAATCAACAAGTAATCCCCCTAATAATAATCCAAAAATATTACAAATATGTTTGATAAATTCAGACGAGCTATTAGCATTTATAAGTTTTTGATTACTTATCGTTTTCTTAATTGTTGCTTGGAAGCTTGGAAGATAAAAAGAAGTTAGTATAGCCAAAATAAAAACTAATATGTATAACAATATAATGTTTAACAAATCACTTTGAATAATATAAAAAATTAGCCCTGATAGCATTAGAAGAATAAAGCGTGATAGATTCGTTATGATTAAAATTGATTTATTATTATATGAGTCAGCCAGTGCACCAGAATAAAAAGAAAAGATTATAATTGGTAAAACTTGAAAAAGTGTTAATAAGCCCACTAAATACACTGAATCTGTATAAACATATAAGCTCCACAATACAGCTATGCCTAATAAAGATTCACTAATTCTCGTAATAGCTAAAGAAGATAATATCAAATAAAAATCATTAATTTTTAAAAATTTCTTCATATATACTCGCTCCCTTTCTGATAAAAGTGAGTGTTATCAGCCTGTTGAATTCGTTAGACTTCTCTATATTCCAACTATATATTTAATTTTACATATACGTTTGCATATAACATAAAAAAATTATTTGATTATACATAAGCATATAAAATCGTTACTTCTTAAAAAATATAATAGACTAGAAACATGATTTGTTCAAATCATCTTAGAAACAGCTACAAATACATTTACTTCGCATTAAATTTAAATAAAAATGTTGCGCTAACGATCTTGTTTTTCATTCTTGAGCGTTAGAGCGACATTTTTTCTGTTTTTGTGCTGGTTCTCACGCGCTAACGATCTTGTTTCGGTTTCTTGAGCGTTAGAATTTCTAACGATCTTGTTTCGGTTTCTTGGACGTTAGAATTTCTAACGATCTTGTTTTCCACTCTTGAGCGTTAGCAGGTCCAAAATCCTATACAAAATATGAAAAGCGACGCCTATTTCGGGCGTCGCTTTATTTGTATCATGATAACTTCTCTTTTACGTAATCATAATTTCCTTCATATTTTGTTAGTTGTTTATCTTGTAGTAAATACGTTATATCAAATAGTTTATTTAAGAAATATCGATCATGTGATACGGCTATTACAGTACCTTCATAATCTAACAGTGCTTCTTCTATTGTTTCTTTTGAATCTATATCTAAATGGTTTGTTGGTTCATCAAGTATGAGCACGTTAAAGTCTTGATTAACGATTTGTGCCCACCTTAGTCTCATTTTTTCTCCACCACTTAAACTTTCAACTGTGTTAAATACATCTTCTCCATAGAACATAAATTGTGCAAGTATGTGTCTTGCTTGTCCTTCTGTTACATGCACAACATCTCTAAAGGTTTCTATGACTGTTTGATTTTCTATATTTTCAAATGTATGTTGAGATAAGTAACCTATTCTTAAGTTTGAAGCACAATGAACTTCTCCATCGTCTGGTTCTATTTGCTGCATCATCATTTTCAATAGTGTACTTTTCCCTGTACCGTTGTTACCTATAATGGATACGTGTTCTTTTCTTCTAATAAGTAAATCGATATCTTCGAATAGTATATCTTCATACATTTTAGAAACTTTTTTGAATTCAATCACATCGTTTGAGACACGTTGTCCTTCTGTTAAGTTTACATTCATTTTTTTATTTTCTAGTACTGGCTTATCTAACCTCTTGATTCTATTTAATGCTTTTTCCATACTTTTCGCACGTTTATACATTGCTGCATTGGGTGGCTTTGCTTGACTCGCCCATAACCTTAATTGTTTAATGGAATCTTCCATTTTTTTAATTTTCTTCTGTTGTGTCTGATATGCTTCAAATTCACGTATTATGCGTGCTTCTTTTTCTTTAACAAAATAACTATAATTACCGTGATAAATGTGCAGATGTCCTTGATCGATTTCTAATATTTGATTGACTGTTTCATCTAAGAAGTATCGATCATGTGATACGATCATAACTGCACCATTATATTGTTTAATAAAATCTGATAGCCAATCAACAGAGGAAATATCTAAATGATTGGTTGGTTCATCTAATAATAGTAGTTTAGGCTGTTGCAATAATATTTGAGCAAGGCCAATTTTAGTACGTTCTCCTCCAGAGAGTTTCCCCCACGTTTGATTTAATAATTGATTAATTTTCAAACCATGACTGACTCTTCTTATGAGTGCGTCTCTTTCATACCCACCTATTTCTTGGAATGTTTCTTGTAATGCGCCATATTGTTTTAATAATCGTTCTAAATCATTCGTATTATTTGCCATTTCATCTTCTAAAAATTTCATTTTTTGAGAGATGTGATTAATTTCTTTAAATACTTCTGATAAACATTCATAAATTTCTTTATCTTCTTCATACTGTGGTAACTGGTTTAAATAACCAATTGAAATGTTCTTTTGCCAGCTTATTTGCCCCTCTGTCGGCACTTCGATACCAGCCATCAATTTCAATAATGTACTCTTACCCTCACCATTTCTTCCAACTAGTCCTACACAATCTCCTTCATTTAAGTCATATTTAATATCCTCAAAGATGAGATCACCTGTGTAAGACTTTGATAGTTTAGACATATTAATAATATTCATTTTGCTTCCTCCAAAATCGGTCTATAAGGAAGCTGGTGTTAGACATTCCTTATAGCTATATTTTTCTTCAAAAAAGACATACTCCGCCAATTTTGGAAGAACATCCGCAAATTTGTTGCGTACGATTAAGAAAAATCTGCAACTATGAGCTAAAAGAAACATCTAAAACACCTCCGTTCGTTTAAGTTAGTTTCATTATATAGTTGTGAAAATAATAATTCAATGTCTTTATGCTATTTTAAATTCTCACCAATATTAACAGTTGTGACGTAATTATTATCTATTGTAAATATGATAAGATTGCCACCTACTAGAAATCTATATTCTTCTCCGTTACGAGTTTCTTCTATAGTATAATCATTTCCGTAAGCTTTAAGAATTTGTGCTTTTGAAATGTGATGCTTTTTCACTGGGAATTTAGCACTTGCAGCATATTCTTCTTCATATTTTCCACCGAAATAGAATGTTTGATCATATGATGTTCTATGCGTATAAATATTTCCTTCATAAGATTGTGGCTGAACGATTCTATAATTATTCATTGTAACGTTCTTATACACTAAAGCATTGATGAAAGCTGAATCTAAAATAAAACTACCGTCATGGCCGGTGTAACCTTTATAAGTGTAGTAAGGTGTTGTTGCTGCTTCAACCTCATGACTGTCTTGACCAGGAAAATCTACAATACCAAAAATTGTTCCGAAAGAAATTCCTGCTGCAATTGTTAATTTAGTTAATTTATTCATTATCATCACTCCCTTTTGGTATAATTGTACACCTTAATATTACAATAATATTACAAAGTTATCAAAAGTATTACACAAAGAGATTGTAGGTATACCATCAGTAATATTACTGACAATTCAGTCTATTGTCGACATAATCACTCTGAAGCATACGCGGACTAAATATAGAAGCATTATAGGAAACATCCAGTTCTTACTATGAACTTTTTATAAACAAAAAATATTGATTAATTTTACACATCTAAAATTTTACATTTTTATTCTCTGAACTTATTTCTTAGTAATTATATCGAATTTAAAATTTTATATACCTCCTTTCAAAACCGTCATGAAAGTATTCATGTTGATTATATAAAATTCGACTATTTTATCATCCAATTGTATACAATTGGTAAATATAAGTGTAACATTACAAAATATAACGAGCGTAATTCATTATTACATTATTTCTTCTACATTGTAATCTTTTGTTATTTGACTGTAATTTACAAAGCCTCTATATATGTTATTGTTGTCTTGTCCCATTTTTAGGGAAGAATTTTTAACTAACAAAGAAATTATCATCTTAAAAAAGATACTATAAATAAAAAATTATTCGGAGGGTTTTAAAATTATGAAAAAAGCATTTTTAACTTCATCATTAGCAGTAGCAATCGGAGCAACAGGTGTTGCATCTACACAAGTAGCAGACGCAGCTGAACAGGACGTAAATAAAGAGCAATTAGCTCAATTAGCTCAATCTAATGCACCAGAACTTAATGAACATGCGATTCAAGAAGGCGCATATAACATTAACTTCACATTAGAAGGTTACGAGTATAACTTCCAATCAGATGGTCAAAACTTTACTTGGGAATACCATGCAACTAATGCAGCTGACTCTGAAAGCACTCAAGCTCCTGTAGCTGAGCAACAACAACCAGTAGCTGAAGAAAACGTAGCTGAACAAACTCCAGCTCCAGCAGCAAACAACACAGCTAATGAACAAGCAACTCAAGAAGCACCTCAACAAGTAGAAGCACCAAAACAAGAAACACAACAAACACAAGAAACTACTACACAAACAACTCAAACATCTACTAGTTCATCTTCAGCTTCTGAAGGTTCAAATGTAAATGTTAATGATCACTTAAAACTTATTGCTCAACGTGAATCTGGCGGAGACTTAAAAGCTGTTAACCCATCTTCAGGTGCAGCAGGTAAATACCAATTCTTACAAAGCACTTGGGATTCAGTAGCACCAGCAGAATATAAAGGTGTATCTCCAACAGAAGCTCCAGAATCAGTACAAGATGCAGCAGCTGTTAAATTATATAACACTGCAGGCGCTTCACAATGGGTAACTGCATAATATAAAAGCAGTATTAAAATTTTATTCAACACATTAATCCAACGCCCCCGGCAATAGCCGGGGGCGTTTTTTGTATATTTTATTTATTAAACATATCATTTGCGATTTCAGCAACTTCTGGAAACTCAGTATAACCGTCTGAATCACAGAAATGGCCAACATGCTGAATGATAACTTCTTCAGATTGAAGTCTTTCTGCTAATCGCTCACTTAAATGACGTGGAACTAAACGATCATTAGATGCTATGACACTTACAATGTTTGGGACTTGTTTAATAATCTTTTCAAAATCTACTTGTGTTTGATCCATATAAGCATCAATTTTATTTAAGTTAGGAATCTTTTCATAAAAGCCTGCTACAAGAACAAGTCCTTTAACATTCCATTCTCCTTCATATCTAGATAGATAATCTAATACCGTCACTACACCTAAACTATGTGCAACGATTACATTATTTCCACTCGATATATCTACTTCATCTAATAAAGTTTTATTCCAATCTTCTAACACAGGGTTTGATGAATTAGGAAAGTCTAAAATTTTACTATCTATATCTTCAAATTGTTCTGTTAACCATTTAAACCAATGCTTTTTACTGTCTGCAGTATAGCCATGTGCTATATATAATTGTTTATCCATATTCATTACCTCTTCTGTTTATTGTACGAGTGCATTAATGATACCTATTATAATACCTCCGAATGGAAATACGAGCCACCAAAATCTTGATAAGAACTCCCATCCATTCATCGGACGATCATAATAATTTTGATTATGATTAGGTTCATTTCGATAAGTCTCAATAATCGTGTGCTTTAAATTTTTATCCCCTTTGATTAACTCATCTAAAGATACATCAAAGATATCACTCATTTGCACCAATATATCTATACCTGGATATACTTTACCGAGTTCCCATTTAGAAACACTTTGTCTTGTGACATGTAATTTGTTAGCGAGTTCTTCTTGAGACCATCCATTAATTTCTCTCTCTTCTTTAATTTTAGCTCCAATATTCATATCAACCAACTCCTTATGTTTACTATATAACGACTACTTTAAAATATCCCGATACTATAGTTTGCACCCCAAGCAACTTGAAGTTGCAAACGCATAATAATAACCTTTAACACCATTATATACTTTTTTAACAATACGTCATTTATTTTTAAGAGGGTACTCTGCCTTCTGTCTTATTTTCAAAAAGGGTTATTAATCGTTCATTCCGTAATTATAATTGTACTTTGTTATACTATATATATCATACCGATAAAGGAGCGAACAACATGACAATCCCGATTATTATAGACACGGACCCTGGAATAGATGATATTATAGCGATTTCTGCAGCACTACATAGTAAAGAATTAGATGTTAGATTAATCACAACTATTGGAGGTAATGTAGGCATTGAACGAACAACTCAAAATGCATTAGATATTGTAAATTACTTTCATTCAAATACGCCAGTCGCTAAAGGTGTAGATAAACCACTCATCAATAAGCTTGAAACAGCAGAACATGTACATGGTCAAAATGGTATAGGTAATGCTCAAATTAAGACCACTTTACATAATGAATTACTAGAAGAACATGCTGTTATCGCAATGAGAGATACTATCTTGAATTCTGAAGAACCTATTACTCTCGTACCAATTGGACCACTAACTAATATAGGGCTGTTATTCTCACTATTTCCTGAAACTAAAAAAAACATTAAACGAATCGTGTTAATGGGCGGTGCAGCAGTTGGTGGAAATGCTACGCCAGTTGCAGAATTTAATATTTTTGTAGACCCACATGCAGCAAAAATTGTCTTTGATCAAGATATTCCAATCGTAATGTGTGGACTTGATGTAACGAGAGAAACTATGATCAATAAAGATGATTTAAATATCATTCAAACACAAGGAGACATTGGAAAGGTCATTATAGATATGTTATCTTCATACAACGATGTAAATGCCGGTGAAGAACATGAACATATCATTCATGACTTATGTACAATCTTCTACTTATTATATCCAGAAATGTTTACAACACAACGTGCCAATGTATCTGTCATAACTGAAGGACAAGCAGCGGGATGTACATACACTGAATTTAGCGATGAAGGAAAAGTCGAAGTATGTATGCATGCACAAAATAAACAATTCCGAGAAAAATTTGTAGACTTTATTAAAGCAATACATCAAAATCAATGACCATACATTATTCATATTAAAAAAAGAGACAGGTGCATTAAATGTGCCAGTCTCTTTCATATGGAAAATGTGAGGATGAGGAGTGAAGAGGCTCTAAGTTGCTTGTTTGGGCAGTCTTGCAACATACAGGCGTTCTATGTTGCTTGTTTGGGGAGTCTTGATAAATACAGGGCTCCTATTTATCTTGTTTGCACAGTCTTGATAAATACAAGGCGTCTATTTATCTTGTTTCACTAGTCTTGATAAATACAAGGCGTCTATTTATCTTGTTTGCACAGTCTTGATAAATACAAGGCGTCTATTTATCTTGTTTCACCAGTCTTGATAAATACAAGGCGTCTATTTATCTTGTTTCACCAGTCTTGATAAATACGAGGTCCTGAATATTGCTTGTCGCAGCCCACTTGCAATGTTCTCCTTCCTATCAGCATCGCCCTCACCCCATATTTCTGAAAAATACGAAAAAGCGTCTAGAACATTTCTGTTCTAGACGCTTTATGTTAAAGGCTTAATATTCACCTTTGTCTTCTTTATGATATCCTCTTAAGAAGTATACGATTGCCATTACTGATAAGAATACAATACCGATAATAACAGAAACGCGTGTTTCTGAATTGAACAACATACCGATTAATACTAAGATAAAGAATCCTAATGTTAAATAGTTAGAGTATGGTGCGAACGGCATCTTGAATGGATGATCTTTAATTTCATCTGAATGATGTCTTCTAAATTGAATATGACTAAATAAAATCATAAACCAAGGAACCATACCTGGCAGTATTGATGCACTGTATACATATACAAAGATATTTTCAGAACCATCAATTACTAATGGTAATACGATATTTAAAATAACACCTACAAAAATACCAATTGAAATGGCTAATACTGCAAAGAATGGTACCCCTGTTTTCATAACTTTAGTGAAAATACGAGGCATTTGTCCTTTTTGAGCTAATGTATAAACCATACGGCTTGAACTGAAAATACCCGAGTTACAACCTGACATTGCTGCTGTTATAACAACGAAGTTAATTAATCCTGCAGCAATCGTAATACCTACTTTTGCAAATGTTGCAACAAATGGACTACCTACGTTACCTAATTGATCCCATGGATAAACTGTTACAATAACGAAAATTGCACCTATGTAAAAGATTAAAATACGCCAAATTACACCATTAACGGCTTTTTTAATATTTTTCTGTGGATCTTTCGTTTCACCAGCTGTAATACCTATTAATTCAACACCTTGATATGAACCTACAACCATTGATAATGCAAAGAAGAAACCTACGATACCTTTAGGGAAGAAACCACCATGTTCTGTTAAGTTTCCTAATCCTATAGCATTCCCGCCATTTCCAAGTCCAAAGAAGATTAGACCGAAACCAGCTATAATCATTAAAATAATTGTTACAACTTTAATCATTGCAAACCAGAATTCAAATTCACCGAAAGCTTTAACTGACGCTAAATTTGCTGCAGCTAAAGTTACAACTACTATTACCCCTGGTATCCACGTTGGTAAATCTGGCCACCAGTATTGCATATATTGACCAACAGCGATTACTTCACTCATACCTACTACTATCCACTGGAATATGTTACTCCAAGCTGTCACATAACCAGCTACTGGATGTAAATAATCACTCGCATAGTTGGCGAATGATCCTGTAGTTGGATACAAATAAACTAATTCTCCCATTGCTCTCATTACTAAATACAAGAAAAGGCCTGCTACTAAATAAGCGAGTATTGCAGATGGTCCCGACCATTTTATAGTGCTTGAAGCACCCATAAACAAACCAACACCTATTGTTCCACCAAGTGCAATCATCTGTACTTGACGTGAACTCAGACCCCTTTTTAAATGATTGTCTTCCATTCTTTCGTGTCACTCCTCATTAAAACTTTTCAGTTAAGATTTATCTATTTAATTTTATTCAAACTTCATGGGACAATTATACTATAAATAATCAGAAAATAAAGCACTACTAGAAAGCGTTTTCCTTTTTTTATAAAATTATATGTATTTTGTTCATAATATTGTAATTTATTTATAATTAATAAATAGAAAAAAACCGAGACATTAATTTAATGTCTCGCTCCTAAAGTTTGTTCTATTGTGATGTTTCTACCAGCACGTGATCCTATAATCATAATGATAATTGAAGTAACAAGCAGTATTCCAAACGACGTATTCCAACTGTTTGTAGCATCGTGCAGTATACCGAATAGTAATGGACCAATCGCAGCAAATAAATAACCTACAGACTGTGACATACCTGATAATTTGGCTGCCGTTAAACCATTTTCTGTTCTTAATCCAAAGAATGTATTTACAAGACCAAATGCCAAACCACTGGCAACACCAATCAATATAATACCTAAAAATGCCCAGTTAGGTTGTAACATTAATGTTAATATACCTAATACGAAGAGTAATCCCGTCACAAAAGTAATCAGAACTTGGTTCTTCAATTTTTCAGCAAATATAGGTGTGACAAAAGTTAATGGAATAATGGCTAATTGAAGAATAGATAAATAAATCCCCGCTTCATTAATCGGTGTACCATGACTTAATAAAAATTCAGGTAACCAATTTATCAATGAATAAAATATCATTGACTGACCACCCATTAATAGCGTAATTTGCCATGACAATGGTGATTTCCAAACATTTATATTTGTCGTGGTTTGAGAACTATTAACCGTTTCATGTTTATTTAACTGGAATGACCATGTAATAATACCTATAAACGTTACAATACCTATTAAACTGATTGCTATGTTGTAGTTAAAATGTTTAACAAGTGGTGCTGTAACATATGATGAAACACTTCCAAATATATTCATCACAACTGTGTAATAACCTGTCATGATACCTATATGTAAAGGGAAGTTCATTTTAATAATACCTGGCGTTAACACATTTCCAAACGCAATACCTACACCTATTAATATCGTACCGACATATAACCAAGACACGCCTGTAATCGCTCTTAAAGCAATACCTACACATATTAATATAAGTGCTCCAAAAACTGTACGCTCTAATCCGAATTTGTGGCTAATTTTAGCAGCGAATAGTGAAATAACCGCAAATGAAAGTAACGGAATAATCGTAATTAAACTGACAGATGTATTGGATAAATTTAAAGTATCTTTAATTGAAGGTAGCGCAATCCCTACTGAAGTAATAGGTGCTCTTAAACTTGCTCCAATTAATAAGATGCCAATAAATAATATTAAACTTTGTTTTTTATTTCTATTTATATGATCCATCTTTTTATTATCTCCTTAAACTGAATTTCTGTTATACTGTTCTTAACGTTCGTTATAAAGAACACATTATATTGTACATCGCGTTCGTTATAAAGTAAATAGGAGTGTTTATATTTATGAAAGATATCCATACAATTGTTGCGCATAATTTATCACAGTACCGAACATCGCAACAATTAAGCCTAAGTAAAGTATCTAAATTGACAGGCGTTAGTAAAACAATGCTCAATCAAATTGAGAATGGACAATCTAATCCTACCATTACAACTTTATGGAAAATAGCAAATGGCTTACATTTACCTATATCCGATTTAATTTCTAACAAAGAAGATAACATTAATTGCGTGTCTAAATCAGACATCACACCTATATATAACGATAATCAATCCGTCACAATATACCCATATTTCCCATTTAATATAGATAAAAATTTTGAAATGTTTAATATGATTTTACTCAGTGGAGCTGAAATGATATCAGAAGGACATCACAATGGATCTGAAGAATATATCATTGTTCATAGTGGCATACTTGAAGTCGATATCAATGGCGTTAAACACACAGTTCGTCAAGATGATGCTATCCGTTTTGAATCTGACGTAACACATACTTATCGTAATATCGGTAAAGAGGATGTTCATTTAACAGCAACTATACAATATCAACAACATAAATAAAGGATTGGGATAAATTTTTATCCCAATCCTTTTTACTTATCATTTAATATGTCATCCATTGTTCTCTGAACACTACCTGCATACATTGAACCAAACTTCACTAAGTGAACCATTAATAAGTATAGTTCATAAAATTTAATTCTTTCATTTGCACCCTTACTTAATGGTAATGCTTCATCATAAGCTTTATAAAAGGCTTCCGTGAAACCACCAAAGACTCTTGTTGCTCCTAAATCAAATTCACGATCTCCGTATAATGGAGAAGGATCAAATAATGCAGGTTCCCCGTTAGATAAGAACATATAATTGCCTGCCCACAAGTCTCCATGTAGTAATGAAGGTTTGCTTTTATGTTCTGTTAAGGCTTCAATAATGACTGTACGTACTTGTTCAAATTGTTGAAGTTCGTCCTTGGACCAAAGTCCTCGCCTTACAATTTCGTCTCTCAGTTGATCTAAGCGTTGCTCGACAAATATATTAATCCATGTATCTTTCCAACCATTTTCGAACGTAATATCACTACCATGATAAGGTAAATGAAATCCAAATTTACCATCCTGTTGATAATGACTATGCAATTTCGCTACAAGTTTGCCGAGTTCACTTTGGCTACCTCGACGACCTTCTTCAAGATAACTCAATATTAAATATGCATCTCCGTTAATTTGACCATAACCTTTAACAACAGGTGCCGTAACGCCCGCTTCTTCAAATGCTTCTAATCCAGCAATTTCTGCAGCATAAAAATCTTCGCTTCTATTATGTTGAACAAGTAGAAAATCCGTTCCACTTTGCCTTTCAATTCTATATGCTTCATTCACATCTCCACCACTAACTGGTATGAGTTCTTTAATATCATCTATAGGTAATTGTGATTGCCAATCTTTATTCATGACGATCCCTCCTATGTGTTATTGTATTAAAAATTAATCAAACTTCAAAACAACAGCAATTTTATTATTATGTACCCTACTCAAAGTTTAATGATTCGAACTTATAAATCATCTGTAAAATCAACTCGCCATCTTTCGTAAGATGATAATAGATGTTCGGGGGCATAATCTCTTCAGTTCTAATATTTATAAGATTATTTTGCTTCAACAATTCTAGAGATGCTTTAATAATTTGATCATCCACTTTATCAAACACTGAAAGTAATGCTTTTTCTTCTCTTTCACAATCACTCATATAATTTAATAACTGAATACCGTAATTTTGAATAAGATGATTTATATTTTGTTTGATTTTCATTTCATTAATTGAAGTCACTTAGATAGCCCCATTTCATATTAAGTATATTGAAACATAAATATGCTAGCTTTTTAAATTATTTTTATACGTTTTGACAATTTGTTGTTTCGCATCTTTATCTGCTTCGAAATACCAAATACCATCATTCTCTATTTGATTCACACCATCGATAGATATCTTCTCAAAATGTTCTGTTGCACTTTTATAGTCAGTAATTAGTTTTCTTGTGTCATTTAAATTAAAGCTTGTTGTAATGTTATCTTGAGCAACATTCATCAACTCGTTGAAATTATTGACATTTAAATTATTTTTAAGCTTTTTACTTGTTGCTTCTATTACAATACGTTGTCTTTCTTGTCTTCCTTCATCATCTCCAGCACCCGCTTCTTTACGACTTCGTACAAAGTCTAATGCTTCTTGACCGTTTAATTTCACTTTCTCTCCAGCTTTAAATTTTGTACCGTTAAAAGTAAATGATTTATTACTTTTAACATTTACACCGTCTAGGGCATCGATTGTCTTTTTAAAGCCATCCATATCTACTGTTATATACCCATCTATCGGTATATTGAATTCATTTTTTAATGTTTGTACTGCTGTTTTTGAGCCACCGTATGCATATGCATGTGCGACTTTATCATGACTACTATATCCAGGAATATTTACTGCCATATCACGTGGAACACTAACGAGTTTAGTTGTTTTAGTTTTAGGATTGATTGAAGCTAACATAATTGAATCCGTTCGTTCACCTATATTTTCAGATTCTCTTTCTTTGTTAGAATCTACACCAAAAATCGCGATAGAAATCGGCTTATTGTTTTTAATTTTTTCTTTCACGTGTTTTGTATCTTGTTTATTAATCGGTTGATAAACTTTGTTATTTATATTAATCGCTTTTACTGTTACAAATATACCAGCAATTAAGACGAGAGCTGCAATTATAATTGTTACTTTACCTTTTCTTGTTAGCTTCATAGTCACACTCCTATTTTTTATTTATAATTACCATGATAGCACTTTTAAGTAGATTACTAAATGATATTTAGGTAGTCCTAAAGTCCTATTGTCTAAAATTATTTTTATATTTACAATAGAAAAAAAGTCTAAATATTTACGTTCAAAGGAGCTTTACGCACAATGAAGAAAGATTCCAAGCTCATTATTTATTATGCTATTTTATTAATTTTAATCGTGTCATTGATTTTTACAAATTATATAAATCCTATTGATCAGTATGTCTATCAATTTATTCAAACCGAAACATTAGCATTTAGATTACATAATTACTTATCGATTATTTCATTTTTATTTTCACCTTTACATAGTGGTATATTAATATGCATATTATTAATTGGATTATACTTTTATAATAGAAGAAATTTGCTTCAGTATTTCATCTTCTCTTTCTCATCACTATTTATCGGAACAGCGTTAAAGTATATTATTCAACGACCAAGACCATCTGATTTAATTGATGGATACAGCTTTCCAAGCATGCATACACTAACGTTATTTGTAGCTATTTTTCTAATACTTGCGTTATACAATCATGTAACGGTCAAATGGATTACTGCTATATTAATTTTATCTATGATGTGTTCAAGAATTTATTTAAGTGCACACTTCTTTTCTGATACTGTCGCAAGTCTAATCATTGTTCATTTAGTTTACTTAAGCGTTACTAAATTTATGCATCAGTCCTCGCGCTTGTAAATTTCACCTCCTTTATTTTATGCTATGATAAAAAATAAAGGAGGATTTTTTATGAGATATAATACTTTTAATCAACCAATTGGTGATGAAATCGAATCATTTAAAGAACCAAATATGCCTAGTATTGATATGATTGAAGGTAAGTACAGTAAACTTGAACATTTAAATGAAAGTCATATCGATCAGTTATTTGCTTTATTATGTTCATCAGAAAATGATGCAAACTGGACTTATTTACCTCATGAACCAATTCATGATAAAGCTTCATTTACTCTATTAATCGAAGAAAGAATTATTTCTAAAGATCCTTATTTCTTTGCGATTGTCGACAAAGAAACACATCAAGCATTAGGAATAATGTCACTTTTAAGAATTAATCCTAAAGCTTCAACGATAGAAGTTGGCCACATTCATTATTCATCACTACTAAAAAGAACGCGAATTGCTACTGAAGTACAATATTTACTTGCTCAATACGTTTTTGAAACTTTAAAATATAGACGTTATGAATGGAAATGTGATAGTTATAATGCACCTTCAAAACACGCTGCCGAAAGACTTGGTTTCAAATATGAAGGTACTTTTCGACAAGCACTCGTATATAAAGGAAGAAACCGCGATACAAATTGGTTCTCTATCATAGATACAGAATGGCCATCTATCAAAAAACATTATGAAGAATGGCTAGATGAAAGTAATTTTAACCATGATGGTACACAAATCAATAAACTCTCAATGAACTAAATGTTTATATTTATCACGATGGGTATAATAAGTAAAAAGGATTGAGGAGATGAAGAAATGAATAATCAAAGAATTGTTCCGCATTTATGGTTCGATAATGAAGCGCAAGAAGCCGTCGATTATTATATGCAAACTTTTCCAGAATCAGAAATCATTTCAGATGTAACGTTTACAGATACACCATCCGGAGATGCAAAACAGCTCACTTTTAATATTTTTGGTTATAAATTTATGGCAATCAATGCAGGTCCTTATTTCACAAAAAATCCTTCCATATCATTTACAGTTCTTTTCAATCAATCTGAAGCAGCATTGCTCGACAAAGTTTGGACTGCACTTGCACACAACGGGAAAATTATGATGGAACTTGATACTTATGACTTTAGTGAAAAATATGGCTGGTTGGAAGATCAGTTTGGTGTTTCATGGCAACTCCTCATTACAGATCAACCATTCGACGATCGTATTAGACCATCATTTATGTTCATTAATAATAATGTAGGTAGAGCTGAAGAAGCGATTAACTACTACACAAGCGTATTTAAAAATAGTGGTGGTATTAGTAAATTTTATTATCCAGAAGGCATGGATCCAGACAAGCCAGATACACTCGCTCATGCCGAATTCAAATTAGAAGACCAATATTTTGTCGCACTTGATAGCGCACATAAACACGAATTCAACTTAAATGAAGGTATTTCGTTAATGCTATTTTTAGAAGACCAACAAGAAATTGATTATTATTGGGATAAATTATCTACTGTACCAGAAGCAGAACAATGCGGATGGGTTAAAGATCAATTCGGTGTCTCTTGGCAAATTGTCCCTAAAATCATGGACCAAATGGCAGAAGAAGGTACACCAGAACAAATCAGTAACGTTACAAAAGCATTTCTTAAAATGAAGAAATTCGATGTAGAAACTTTAATAAAAGCCTATGAAGGCAAATAATAGTATTAAAAAGACAGAAGCGTTGTGCACGCTTCTGTCTTAATTATTTATTTAATCGGTACTGGCCATGTTTCTAAATGTTCAGCCATATCCCAGAACATATATTCATAGTAGCTTGTTTTAACGATAATGTCTTCTAAGCGTTGTAATTCTGCTTCAGTCTTACCTTCTGCAACTTGATCCATCAACTGTATACAATCTTCCTTGTACTGACTAAATTCGTCTGAAGCATACATATTGATCCATTCTCCATATAAAGGATGGTCTGATGCTCCTTCAATTTCAACTAATTTTAACCCTATATAATTATAACTCCAAGTACATGTCAAAATAGCTGCAATAACATTCTCTATACCACCTTGTTGTGCCATATTCAACATATAACTCGTATAGCCAACAGTCGTTTGAGCAGGTTCTGTCTCTTCTAATTCCGCTTCTGTAATACCAAATTGCTTAGCATAACCTCGATGTAATGACATTTCAGTATTTAATGTACCATTCGCTAAATCAGCATAAGTCGCCATCATTTTTAAGTCAGTTGATTTAGCTGCACCGATTGAAAATAGTCTCGCATATTCTATTAAATATATATAATCTTGTTTCAACCAATGTTTAAATTTATCTTGATCTAACGTGCCATCACCTAATCCTATAATAAAAGGATGTTCCATATAAGATTGCCATATGGGTTCAACTCTATTGAATACTCTATCTGTAAATTTCATTTATAAATCCTCCTTAATAATAAAAACGTCTGGGACATAATATAGATACCCAGACTTATTATATATATTGGCAGTAGATGACTGAACCCGAAATGCGCTTGTACCAAGCTTTTTCAACTCTAGTCATCCTTGCCGGGGCGGGACTACGAAATCTTTTTATATAAATTAGATTTCTGTCCCGCTCCCCAGTGGTTTAAAATTATTTAATTTCTACACTCTTTCAACATATCTGTTTTATCATGGGATTGCAAATAAAATTACATGCAACTTTTATTACATGATTCTAAATAAGCTTTAGCCTGTTTATTCACTTCTTTAAAATCTATACCTTGCTTCATAGCTGCAAACACACAACCACAATAGCATTGTCTAAAAATTTCATACTCATTGCACATTTTAATCGATCTTTCATACCCCTTGTTCTTCTTAAAATCACTCGGTAAATAGTAAACATGATATAAATCTTGAACATCCATACCAAGTTCATTTATCAATTGTGCATTTTTCTTAGGTGATAACGTTAACGCACTTGCGAAATAATCATATCCAAGATCAGCTGCCGCTTCTGCAACGAGTTCTAAACGCATTTCGAAACAAGCCGTACATCTTAGCCCACCTTCATTTTCATCAGCTAAATCTTTACTTTTAACCATTTTCATAAATTCATGAGGTTCATAAGCCGCTTCAATATATTTAACATTTGAATTTGTACGCTCATTAAACTGTTCAACAAACGTTTCTTGAACTCTCGCCCTACGTTCATATTCACTTTTCGGATGAATATTTGGATTCGCAAAATAAATCGCAACATCTGCATATTGTGTTAATAACTCTAACGTATAAGTACTACAAGGTGCACAACAACTATGAATTAAAATAGAAGGTCTTGTTTCAGAACGTTCCCATTCAGAAATCATTTTACGCATAACCTTATCATAGTTAATCTTTTGATTTTTCATCTTAGCAATAATACCATCAGCTGAAATCACCATATCCCTAACCATTCCTTTATACAAAAATTGTCATTTTTACAATATTTTATAACATACAAAAGATGATAGCAATATGATGATGACAGATAGTGTAGTGATTTTAATAAATGACTTTTGCAATATTATCTTCACTTTGAGATTGACCAGTCTTTAATAAGTTTAGTTCATTAACCTTCTCATTACTATTTGTTATAACTGTTAAAATTGTTGTTTGCTTTCCTAATTCAAGTATTCGGTTAATATCCATTTTCGCTATTAATTGCCCTTCTTGTACAATATCTCCTTCTTTAACTAAAACATTAAAGACGTCTTCTTTTATTTCTACTGTATCAATCCCCATGTGTACGAGTATTTCTAAGTTATCTTCAGTTTCAAATCCTATAGCATGTTTCGAATCTGAAATAAGCGTAACTTTACCGTTCACGGGTGCATATACTTCATCAGTATTTGGAATGATACCAAATCCTTCTCCCATCATACGTTGAGAAAAAACTGGATCATCCACGTCAGCTAATGAAAGAATTTCTCCATTTGTCACTGCTTTTAAATTGATTGCCTTTAATTCATGCTTATCCGTTAAATTGTCAGAGACTTTTTCATCATTCAAATCAATATCGGACATTGATGATTTAGGAATACCAAATAATTGTGTAATAATAAATCCTAATACAAAAGTAGCTACCCCAACGATAATATATGTCAGTAATTGACTAAAGTCATATATATACATTAATGGTGAGAGTATCACTGCTAATCCATAAGAATTCGCCTGAATATTAAGTAAAGCCAGCACACCGCCACCTAGCGCTGAACATAATAACATGATACTTAATGGTTTTATACCTGAACGTAATACAACACCAAATAGTGCTGGTTCACTAACACCTAACAATTGAGTAATCGTTGCACTAATACCGGCAGTTTTAAATGAGGATTTTTGACTTCTTAAAGATAAAGCCAAACATACACCAGCGTTTGAAAAACCATACATCGCTGCTAATGTAATTAATGGGTTAAATCCTGTTGATGCCAGCAATGATGTTTCAACAATAATAAACATGTGATGTAACCCTGTCATAACTGCTAATGGATAAATAAACCCAATTAACAATCCACCGAGACCTAATGGTAAATGTATAAATGACTTAACAACTGTAATCCCTACTGATTCTATACCATGAACAATCGGACCCATGATAAATAATGAGAATATCATCATAAGTAAAATAACGAAAAATGGTGTGAAAATTAAATCTAATGCATTTGGCATTATTTTTCTTAATCTTTTTTCTAACTTCGCACCTACTAAACCTGTGAATAGTGCAGTTAGAATACTTCCTTGATAACCAACAATCGGAATAAATCCAGCAACCATTATCGGCTTAGCATCTCCCCCTGCGACATCATAAGCATTTGGTAAAGCTGGAGATACTAACATTAAACCAATCAAAAATCCTATGACAGGTGTCCCTCCAAATGTCCTAAAAGCACTCCAAGCGATAAATGCAGGCAAGAATGCAAATGCGGTATCCGTTAACACTGTTATAAGCGTTTGAATATAATTTGGAATCATTTCTGGTGTAGCACCAAATACACCTAATACCGATTCATTAAATACAACGCCTTTTAAACCAAGGAACAAACCAGTAGCACCCAGTACTGGAATGATTGGAATAAATACGTCAGCTAATAGTCTAATTGCACGTTGAATGTTTCCTTGGTTTTGATTTTTCATCGTTTCTTTACTAACTTCATCAAATTGATGTACATTTGTCATTTCATCATAAACATTATTAACAATTCCCGTACCTAATATAATTTGATATTGGCCACCTGTATAAAATACACCTTTCACTTCATCAATTTCTTCGATGGCATCATCATCGATAGATTCTCTATCATGAACAGATAAACGTAATCTCGTAGCACAATGTGTAACACTTTCGATATTTTCAATACCAATAACCTTAACAATCTGTTCAGAAATATTTTTATATTTATTGTTATCTTTCCCCATATAATCTCACCTTTGCTTAATATTAAATTTATAATTCAATCATTATTGCTTCGTAAGGTTTTAATAATAACTTTCGATCGTTTCTATCTACTTTTTCATAGTTTTGCATTAAAACTTCAAAACGATCATTTTTAATCTCTATTTGATCCTCTTTATTTGATAAATTTATTATGACTTGTATTGTATGTGTTTCGTTGTGTCGATAATAACTGATAATGTTTTCAGAAACATGATTAACTTCCTCGAATGTCCCATAAGTTAATACTTCTTTGTACTTAGAGTGATTTCGCAATTCGATCATATATTTATAAAAATTAAATAATGACTGGTTATTTTCCACTTCATCTTTAGCATTAACACTCGGGAAATTGGTAGTTAAACCTATCCATGGTGTACCATTTGTAAATCCAGCATTCTCAGAGTTGTCCCAAGGAAAAGGTGTTCGTGTGTTATCTCTACTTCTTAAATTTACGAAATTTAATGCTTCTGTTTCACTAAAGCCTTCTTCAATACTTCTATAGTAGTTATCAATACTAGATATATCATTAAATTCTTTTATAGACTTACGTTTAAAGTTCGTCATGCCCAATTCTTGCCCTTGATAGATAAATGGTGTACCTCTTAAGAAGAAATACATCATCGCTAATGCACTGCCACCAATATAATTCTGATATTTCTCATCTGTTATATACTTAGATAATGCACGAGGTTGGTCATGATTTTCTATAAAATTGGCACTCCATCCTACTTTTTGTATTTCTTTTTGACTATTAAACAATAGTTCTTTAAATTCTTGAGTCGTCCAATTCGTTCTTTTAAACCAATCGCTGCCAGATTCAACATCAATATCAGCATATTTAAAATCAAATATCATAGAAAAGTAACCATTTTCACCTATAAAATCTGAAAGCTCATCGTACTTCACACCAGGGGCTTCTCCGACTGTGACACAATCGTATTTATTAAATGTGTTTTCCTTTAATTCATTTAGAAAAATATCAATTCCAGGTTGATTTCTAGTTCCATGTTTACAAGTGACCAATCCATCACTTCCATCAGGTTGATAAGATTCAAACTGTTGATCTTTTTTTAAGAACGTTATAGAATCCACTCTAAATCCTGCTAACCCTTTATCTAACCATGTATTAATCATGTTATATATTTCGTTACGTAATCTCGGATTTTCAAAGTTCAAATCTGGTTGTTTTTTATCAAAAACATGCATATAATATTTATCTTCATTTTGTAACTTTTCCCAAACACTTCCTCCGAAAATAGAACGCCAATTATTTGGTTCTTTATTTTCAACGCCTTCTTTGAATATATAATAATCTCTATAAGGACTATTTGGATTCTTCAAAGCTTCTTTAAACCATCGATGTTCATCTGAAGTATGATTAATGACAAGATCAAGCATAACTTTTATACCTAAAGCTTGTGCTCTTTCTAATAATTCATCTAAATCTTCCATACTTCCAAATTCAGAATTAATCCCTAAATAATCAGATATATCATATCCATTATCAACCATTGGAGATTTGTAAATTGGACAAATCCATATCATCGTTATACCCAAATCTTTTAAATACTCTAATTTACTCGTAATACCTTTAATATCACCAATACCGTCTCCATTAGCATCATAAAAACTTCTCGGATATATTTGATATATGATTTCCTTTTGCCACCATTTTCTATCTTTCATTAGTGTTTCCTCCTTGTGGTATCGATACCATATTTTCGATATAGTAAGTGAGACAGCTATATGTGTCTCACTTATTTATGTAGAACTTCTCTCAATAATATTTAATTCTAATGCATCTTGATTTACTGTATATTCTTTCTCATTCAAATAACTCATCAATAAATTTGTTGATTCATAACCTATCCCTTCTATCGGTTGCGAGACAGTCGTCAGTGGTATACTTAACATTTCAGATAGTGGCTGATTGTCATAACCCATTATTGCAATATCTCCAGGAACATTAATATTATGCTCTAGTAAATATTTAATCATCCCAGCAGCTACTTCATCACTTCCTGAAAATACCGCTGATGGCCACTTAGATTTTTCATTATCAACAATATCCTTTGCTACTTTATAACCATCTTCTATTGTATGAACATTTTTATAAATCCATTCCATTTTCAGATCTATTTGATTATCTTCTAATGCTTTAATAAAACCTCTGTTTCTCGATGAACCGTGCTTAGTCTTATCAAAAGCACCACCCGTACAATATGCAATATGACGGTAACCTTGATTAATCAAAAATTGTATAGCTTGATAAGTAGATTTCTCCTGATCAGTCCAAACAACAGGTAAATTTGAATCGATTAAAGACTTATCACCTGTTAATACAATTGGTCCATATTGTTTATATTGTGAAATGACACTTAAATCATTTTCAATAGAAGCCATTATAATACCATCAATATGTTTTTGCTTTAACATATCAAGTAGTCTTAATTCTTCATCCTTATCATCATAAGTCTGCATAATCAGGAGATGATAATTCGTTTTTTTTACAACTTTTTCTATCGCGTCTATCAGATATGCAAAATACGGATTTGTAATACGAGAAACAATAACGCCAATAGTAAAAGATCGATTAGACCTTAATTGAGTTGCTGCAGAATTAGGCGTATAATCCAGTTCTTTCATAGCTGCCTTTATCTTATCTTTTTTATCTTCCGATATATATGGATGATTATTTAAATAACGTGAGACAGTTGTAACAGATAATCCAGCATGCCTTGCAACGTCTTTTATTGTCGCCATTGTGATACACCTACTTTTGTGAAATCGATTTCATATAAATCATAAATCTGTTTATTTGTTTTGTCAATAATAAAAAAAGAAGCAGATAATCTGCTCCTTTATAAAAATCACTTATTTACTTTACTTTTATCCTTTAAAAACTTTCTGATATTGTACATATCCAGATAAGTAATGTTCAATGTCATCAATTCTTACTCTATAGCCATGGTGTTTAATAAAGAATGAATGAAGTATCCTTGAAGGATTCTTAAAATACATCGCAACTTCTGGATAGAAAAACCCTGTTCTTTGATAATCTGCACGTTTATGAATGGTAGCTATAAATTTCTTTTCATCTAAATGTTGTTCTACTAAAGATTCATAACCTGATTCTTTAGCATATTCAACTAAGTGATATGTAGCCATCAACATTTCTAAAAATGTTGGGAAAGTTGTTTCTCTTTGGTACATATAATCTAAATAGCTAGACACATTCTGTATACCGAATTTAAAATATTTTTCTTGTGGATCGATTTGTACAAGTTCATTCGTACAATAACCTAACCAATGATCGTGATACTTCCAATAATCTTTTTGAATAAAACGTTCAAATAGATTTTTAACGATATTTAACCATTTTTCATTATGATCTATTTGGTATAACCTTAATAAAGCTAATGCTGCTTCTCCATCGTAATATATAATTCTATATTGTTCTTTTACAGTTAATTCAGGGTAGTTAATAACATGTACTGTTTTAGCATCTTCGCCTATCATCGTTTCAATACCACATGCCACTTTTTGAGCAGCTTCAAGATATTCTTTTTTATTTGGATTATGTTTTAAATATTCACAAATTGCGAATATAAACGCAGCATTCTGACCTAATTTAATTTCATTTACATTTTTAGTATCGTCAAATATATGACCTAAGCCATCTGTTTCATATAAATAATGATTGATTAAATAATCTATAGCTTTTTCTGCAATTGTGATATCTTCATTTAAATATGTTAAGCCTTCTATTAAAGCATATGTTGATGATGAATGTCTTAAGTTATTGTAAAATGCTATGTTTTTATCGAAATGTGGAAAATACCCGTAATGGTACTTGCCATCTTCACCAATTTCATTACTTAAATAATGTGTACTATGTTCAATCATCATATCGATTTCACTACTTAAGTTGTCTATTTCTCTTAGACCTTTTGTGTAACCTCGCTCATCAAGAGCATACACATCATTATCCTCTATAATATAACCTTTTGTATAAAATTTTCGTACACGTTCACCTTCGTATTGTTGATGACTATAACGTACTTTAATACCTTTATACTTTTTCAAATAATTATTAATATTGTCTTCAGATAAAATGAATGATTTTTTATCTTTTGATAGTCTAACAAAAGCATTTGCATTAATTTCATCTGATAAAAAAGCATATTCCCAATTGTCATCTAATGCTATTCCGTAATCAATATAGTTTCTTCTTGTATTGATTAAATCGTCTTTTAATATATCAAAATCTATCACTTCTTCTTCTATAACAAAATCAAGCTTTACCCAGTTAGCGCTCTTTCCAGTTTTCTTTCGAAATTCTTGCGCTAACTTCAAAATATTTATTTTAATATTATTTTGAGTCTTAAAAACTCTTACGATTGCCTTTTGGTACTGATTGCCTATACTTACAAAGCTAACATCATGTTTAGGATATGTTTTATGCATCTCAAGAATTCTATCTATATCTTTACTTAAATTCATATTTAATCCCCCATTATTTGTGCTTTTATACTATTATAGCAATTCTATTCAATAACCTTTAAATATTTTTATATTATTTATCACTGCTGTCTGAAGTATAAATTAACGTATAATCACCTTTATTAATAATTCCGTGTTTGTATTGATCTCCGAAAACAAATTTATGATCGTTACTTAATAAAATATCTTTATGTTTAATATATAAGTTGTATAAATCATAAACAGTGAAGGATTGTCTTTCTTTTTTTCTATACCTACCTGTTAAATTAACGACTGCAGATTTTGACAAATTATAATTATGAACAAATTCATTTATAACCTTCAATCTATCCTTTTCTTTATCAAATAATAAATCTGACAGTTGATAAATTAGTGAAGGATGAGGAGAATCAGACATCGCATTAATAACATCATTCACTGAAAATGATGCACCTTCTAAGTAACGCCCTTTATTAGTTGGCCATTTTTTTAATTGTACATTTTTATTCTCAATATTTTTACCTTTTGCATAGATGTAATAAAGTACTGACGCTATTCCACTTATTGTTGAAGAATTTTCAGCATTGTATGTTTCGACTATTTGATCAGTTTTATTTGAAATTTTTAGATATGCGTATTGATTGAACTTCTTACCTGTAGGATAATCATTCTCTGACAAATCTGTATTAAATTTTTTAAGTTCTATAGGTAACTTTTGAGCAATTTTAGGAAACTGAGTATCAGTAACTGATGATTTTAGTAAAATCAATGAATCTTTGTTAGCCATGTATAATAAATCTTTCAACAATAAATCAGGATCGTTATACCACGTTATATTTTTATTCTTTGTATTATTTACAATTACTCTCGTTTCATCATCTAAACATAATACATAATCTACTTTCGACTCTTCGATATATTTAATTAACTTTTTATGGATTTCTTTTGATTGAGCACCTAAGTCACTTATTTTACCAATAGCTATTATTTTATTACCTGAGAAATACTTACATTGACTGTTAAAAGCTTCAATTGCATTAATCATTGCTGGTAATGACGCATTGTGTGTATCATCAATCAAAGTAATTGTATTATTCTGTGATTCTACCTCTTTTATTTCAAGTACTTTTTTGAATGATTTAAATTCTTTTAAATGGTTTAAACAACTTGATAAATCTACTTTTAAATTCATTAAACACAGAACTACTGCTAATGAATTTTCAATCATTCCTAAACTTAAAGATGATAATTCATAATTAATGTTCTCTTCTTTAACTTTTAATTTAATATCTGCGTAACCTTTCTTAATTGAGTATCCTAAAATTTCTATAGTTCCTTTATTCTGCTCCAGATCATAAGTCATGATATTATCTGTTGCTTTCTGTGCATTTTCTATTAAAATATCTGAATGCATTGTACCTTGATTAATGATTGCTATACCTGAATCCTTCAATCCATAAAAGATTCTACTTTTAAAGTTTGCTATATCAACCTCACTACCTATAGTCGATAAATGCGCAGAACCTATTCCCGTTACAATAGCTATATCTGGTTTTAATATTAATGAAAAATTGCCTCTATTATTTAAAGCATTTAACGAAACTTCAAATATTGCAAAATCAGGATTACTTGCTAATTTGCACATTTGCAATAAAACAGCACTTCTCGTATTACTATTAGCTCTATTTTCTAATACTTTATAATTTTTCAAAGCTTGCGCAACCATAAGCCTTGTAGAACTTTTACCCATTGATCCTGTAATAGCTACAATCGGATTCTTATAATTTTCACTTATTATTACAGCCAAAGTTTTGAGTGCTTCAATACTATTTTCAACTATGATTTGAGGAATTTTGAAATTGAGTCCCTCTATGTATTCTTCGGTTATGATAAGACCGATATTTTTAATGTTTTTATTAATTTGTTTATTCCCATCTGTTAATTTACTTGTTCTTCCAAGAAACTTTGACCAAGAATTTGAACTAATTGAAAAGAAAGCTGTTTCTGTATTATTTAAATGGATAGCTTGATATTCAAAATTAGTAATAATTTGTTCTTCTTTACCTGAAGGATCTAGTATAGGTGAATTAAGAATATTAGAAATTTCTTTTATTGTGTATTTCATTAAATAAACACCCCTAAATATTAATAGATAATAGCAATCATAGGTTTAGATTATATGTAACTATAAATTCAATTGTTATAAAAATTGAGGCCAGGACAAACTATGTTGTCCTAGCCACAATCAAGATTCAGCAATCATTATTCTTTCTTTTTATATCTTCTTCTACTGAATAAGATAATCGATCCCAATCCTGCTAATAATGTTGCAAATAAAGTACCATTGTTAGATTTTTCTTCTCCCGTATCCGGTAATTTATCATCATTTTTCTCGTTATCAGTAACTTGACTTTCTGAGTCAGTACTTGTAACAGAAGTAGAAACATTACTATTAGCCGAATTAACATTTCTTAGATCTTGGCTATATTCATTATTGTTTGTAGCTAAACCAGAATCTCCATCTAAGTCACTAACATCAACTAAGTTATCATTTGCATCTGAATCATAACCACTGCCAGCGTCATTATCGACATTAGAAGTTGCCTCCGAATCACTGTCGGCGCCTGAACCACTTTTGGCATCCGAGTCACTGTCTGCGTCCGAGTCACTATCGGCATCTGAATCACTGTCGGCATCAGAATCGCTGTCCGCATCTGAGTCGCTATCTGCGTCTGAGTCACTGTCTGCATCGGAATCACTATCTGAGTCAGAATCACTGTCTGCGTCGGAATCACTGTCTGAGTCTGAGTCACTATCTGAGTCAGAATCACTGTCTGCGTCGGAGTCAGAATCCGCATCCGAATCACTGTCGGCATCTGCGTCGGCATCGGAGTCACTGTCTGCATCCGAGTCACTATCGGCATCTGAATCAGAGTCTGCATCCGAATCGCTGTCCGCATCTGAGTCGCTATCTGAATCTGAGTCGCTATCTGCGTCAGCATCCGCATCAGCGTCAGCATCTGCGTCAGCATCTGCGTCAGCGTCAGCATCCGCATCAGCGTCAGCATCTGCGTCAGCATCCGCATCGGAATCGGCATCTGCATCTGCATCAGCATCGGCATCAGCATCCGCATCGGCATCAGCATCCGCATCGGAATCGGCATCTGCATCTGCATCTGCATCTGCATCTGCGTCAGCATCAGCATCCGCATCGGCATCAGCATCGGCGTCGGCATCGGCATCGGCGTCTGCGTCGGCATCAGCGTCGGCATCG
>NZ_PPQD01000011.1 GCF_002901825.1 Mammaliicoccus sciuri
TGATTCACTTGTACTCAATGATTCGCTTGTACTTAATGACTCGCTTGTACTTAACGATTCGCTGGTACTTAGTGATTCGCTTTCACTTAATGATTCGCTCGTGCTTAATGACTCACTCGTACTCAATGACTCACTTTCACTTAATGACTCACTCGTGCTTAGAGACTCACTTGTACTCAATGATTCACTCGTGCTTAACGATTCGCTTTCACTTAATGATTCACTTGTACTTAACGACTCACTTGTGCTTAATGATTCGCTTGTACTCAATGACTCACTCGTGCTTAATGATTCACTTGTACTCAATGATTCGCTTGTACTTAATGACTCGCTTGTA
>NZ_PPQD01000012.1 GCF_002901825.1 Mammaliicoccus sciuri
TCTATTACTGACCAGCCCTAAAAGGGCACTGAGAAGATCAGCCAAATGTACTACTTTCCCAGCAACCCTTAAAAGGGTTGTTTTATTTTGTCTTCTTTCGAGTTTCTTCCCCAGTAAAAGGATCTATGTACTCTATCATTGTTAATTGTTCTGCTACTATATCCTCTTGTAATTGATTTCTTATATAATTTTCTATCACTTTTTTATTTCTACCAACTGTATCTACATAAAATCCTTTACACCAAAATTTTCTGTTACCATATCTATACTTTAAATGGGCATGTCTATCAAATATCATTAAGCTGCTCTTACCTTTTAAATAACCTACAAATTGAGAAACACTTAACTTTGGTGGAATACTAACTAACATATGAATATGATCTTTACATGCTTCAGCTTCTATTATTTCTACACCTTTTCTTTCGCACAATTGTCTTAAAATAATACCAATATCTCTTTTAATTTTCCCATAAATAATTTGTCTACGATATTTTGGTGCAAACACAATGTGGTACTTACAATTCCATTTTGTATGTGCTAAACTGTTTGTGTCTGATGACATTTAATGCATCTCCTCGTGTTGTTAATTTTGGTTGGCTGACCAAATATTATTCTAGCATGTAGAGATGCATTTTTTAATACAACGGTTAAACCATACTGTACCATACGCATAGCGTATGGTTTTAATTACACAA
>NZ_PPQD01000002.1 GCF_002901825.1 Mammaliicoccus sciuri
ACCCGTGTTACCGCCGTGAAAGGGCGGTGTCTTAACCGCTTGACCAAGGGGCCTCTGTTTAACACAAGATTGATTATAGCATGACTAATATACAGAAGACAAGATTTTATTTTAAATTTTTTATATAATAAATATAGAAGTACTAAAAAGGGATGATAATATGGAACAAGCACAAGCTATTAGAAAAGGACATCGTAAATTACGTAAAGGAGAAATCCTCAAACGATTCATATTTATCACCATCGGCAGTATATTAATGGGGGTAGGGTTAGAATTATTTTTAGTTCCTAACAATCTACTAGATGGTGGCATTGTCGGTATCGCAATTATTTTGAGTCATCTCACCAATTTAAAGCTTGGAATATTTATCTTTCTACTAAATATTCCGTTTTTCTTTTTAGGATACAAGCAGATTGGTAAGACATTCACGATTTCTACAATTTACGCAATTACAATATTATCTATTACAACAGCCTACTTACATCATTTTGATCCTTTTATTAAAGAAGCGTTTTTAGTAACGATCTTTGGAGGCGCAATTATTGGTTTAGGTGTAGGCCTCGTAATACGATATGGAGGATCTTTAGATGGATCTGAAATCAGTGCTATCTTAATCAGCAGTAAAGCACCATTTTCAGTAGGCGAAATCGTCATGTTGATTAACTTCTTCATATTTACAGCTGCAGGATTTGTATTCACTTGGGAATCAGCGATGTTTTCCGTTATTGCTTATTTTATAGCTGCTAAGATGATTGATGTAACCGTTCAAGGATTTGATGAATCAAAAGCCGTATGGATCATCAGCGATACATATAGAGATATCGGAGAAGCCATCAATGACCGACTTGGTAGAGGTGTGACATATCTGAATGGAGAAGGCGCATATACAGGCGAAGATAAAAAAGTCGTATTCTGTGTCATCACACGATTAGAAGAATCCAAACTAAAAGATATCGTAACAGAAATAGATAACACCGCATTCCTATCAATTGGTGATGTGAGCGAAGTAAAAGGTGGACGCTTTAAGAAAAGAGAAATACATTAAATCACAGTAAAATGCATAAGAATTTATGATTTCAAAGTATAGATAGACGTCTATGATTGCGGACAGTCTTAATTAGGAAGCCTGATTAAGTTAGTGTCTAGAGCGCAGTTGGTAGACAAACTTGAAATGATAAGTTTTTATGCTTTTTTTGTTGGGGTGGATGTATGTGGTTGAGGATGTATGGGGAGAGTCGGGCGATGTATGAGGGACGACGGGTTAGGATTGAGTTGGGTCAAGGTGAGGTTGATTTAGGGTTCGCGGAAAATCTCATGGCTTTACTCAGGACTTAAGCTAAGACTTGTGTGATCTCTTGGCTTTATTCAGGCATTAAGCCATGACTTGGACGATCTCTTGGCTTTACTTAGGACTTAAGCTAAGACTTGGACGATCTCTTGGCTTTACTCAGGACTTAAGCTACGACTTGGACGATCTCTTGGCTTTATTGGGAAGTTAAGCTACGACTTGGATGATCTCTTGGCTTTACTTAGGACTTAAGCTAAGACTTGGATAATCTCTTGGCTTTACTCAGGACTTAAGCTACGACTTGGATGATCTCTTGGTTTTATTCAGGACTTAAGCTAAGACTTGGATGATCTCTTGGCTTTACTCAGGACTTAAGCTAAGACTTGGACGATCTCTTGGCTTTACTCAGGACTTAAGCTAAGACTTGGACGATCTCTTGGCTTTACTCGGGAGTTAAGCTATGACTTTGAACAGAACTCAAAAATATAAACCTTAATGAGTCTATTATATGTTTCATGTAGTCCCTTAATGACCTTTATTTTTTCTGATTGTTGCTTCCATATATATCGGTCAAGGCCTGTAACTTTTTTTGATAGGCTATACCTGCCTTTAACGTCTCATTTTCATTTCTAAGTCTTTCAAGTTCTTCGCGTTCATTTTCATTTAAAGGTAAATTTTTCTTATTTGATTTAGTTCGTTTTTTAGCCATAGTTCAAGCTCCTCCTTTTGTTTATTATCTTGTCTAAATTTTAAAACAGATAATTTAAATTCGCTAGTATAAACAGTATTTCTACTTTTTACACTCCCAAACAATCAATTATGTACATTTTTACATTGACATTTAACTCACATGTTCATCAATCTCGTGAGTTTATTCCGCCTTTAACTCACATCTGCCCCCAATCTCGTCCGTTTCCCTAAACACCCCCAACAACTCAACTCACTCCAAACCTTACAACACCTTTTCCCAATATGAAAAAACCAGCAGATACGCTACATATCTGCTGGTTTCTCTTTATTTATTAGTCCCATAAGTTTTCTAGTAGGTTTGTTTGGTTTCTATCTGGTCCTACTGAGAAGATAGAAATTTTAACGTTACATAATTCAGAGATGCGTTCTAAATAACGACGTGCGTTATCTGGTAATTCTTCTAGTGAACGGCATCCTGTAATGTCTTCTTCCCAACCTGGTAGTTCTTCAAAGATTGGTTTACAACGTTCTAATTCGTTTAAGTTTGCTGGATATTCAGTGATTTCAACACCATCAATTTCGTATGCTGTACAGATTTTAACTGTTTTTAATCCTGTTAATACGTCAATTGAGTTGATTGATAAATCTGTAATACCACTTACACGGCGTGAGTGACGTAGAACTACTGAGTCAAACCAACCTACACGACGTGGTCTTCCAGTTGTTGTACCGTATTCACGACCTACTTCACGGATATGGTGACCATCTTCATCAAATAATTCTGTTGGGAATGGACCGTCTCCTACACGAGATGTATAAGCTTTACATACACCAATTACTTTAGATACGTATGTTGGACCAACACCGCCACCTACTGTAACGTTACCTGCAATTGGATTACTTGAAGTAACGAATGGATATGTACCGTGGTCGATATCTAACATAACACCTTGAGCACCTTCGAATAATACTTTTTCATTGTTTACGAAAGCATCATCTAATAATTTAGCTGTGTCTGTTACATAATCTTTCAAACGTTGTCCTGCTGCATAGTAAGTTTCAAAAATTTCTTCAAAAGTGAAACCTTCAGCGTTGAACATTTTTTCGAATAATTCATTTTTATATTCAAGATTTTCTTTTAAGCGTTTTTCAAATGTTTCTTTATCTAATAAATCAGCCATACGGATACCGATACGTTGTGCTTTATCTACATAAGCTGGACCGATACCTTTTTTAGTTGTACCAATTTTGTTATCACCGCGTTTTTCTTCTTCTAATTCATCTTGTTTAAGATGATATGGTAAGATGACTTGCGCACGGTTTGAAATTCTTAAATTGTCTGTTGCAACTCCGCGTTCATTTAAAGCATCTAATTCTTTCAATAAAGCTACTGGATCAACAACTACACCGTTACCGATAACACTTGATTTCTCTTGATAAAAAATACCTGATGGTACTAAATGTAATTTATAAGTTTCCCCATCAAATTTAATTGTGTGACCTGCATTGTTACCACCTGAAAAACGTGCAATAACGTTTGCATCCTCTGCTAAGAAATCTGTGATTTTACCTTTACCTTCGTCTCCCCATTGCGTCCCAACGACTACGATTGATGACATGTGAGCACCTCCGCTTTTTCTCATTAACCATTAAGTATTCTATCAGTACTATCCTTAAATTGCAAACTAAAAACGAACATTGATTACGAGTGTTAAATTACAATTCTCATTCATACCGGAATTGCTAAAAAACACCTTAACCACAGTTTTTAAAAGGATTATAATTGTTTTATTCATTTTCAAAAACACAAACTTAAGCACATAAGTGTTACTTTACACAAAACAAAAGACGTACATTTTTGCTTAACATGCAATAAATGTACGTCTTTTAGCTCAAAAACTTTTTTTATCCAAATTCCATTCCAGCATGTTGATAGTCAATATCGGTGAATTTGTTATATTGTTTCATGAAGTGTAGTTTAACGGTTCCTGTTGGGCCGTTACGTTGTTTAGCGATAATGATTTCAATTTCACCATTCTCGTCTTGTGCACCCGCATCAACCGCTTCTCCGTCTTCATCTTCGCCACCTCTTGAATAATAGTCATCTCTATATAAGAAGGCAACGATATCTGCATCTTGCTCAATCGAACCAGATTCACGAATATCACTCATCATTGGTCTCTTATCTTGTCGTTGTTCAACACCACGAGATAACTGACTTAACGCAATAACAGGACATTCTAATTCTCTTGCGATTGCTTTAAGCATACGAGAAATTTCTGATACTTCTTGTTGTCTATTATCTGAGCTACGAGAACCACTACCTTGAATTAATTGTAAGTAGTCTATCATGATCATATCTAATCCATGTTCTTGTTTGAGCCTACGACACTTAGCACGAATATCCGTAATTCGGATACCTGGTGTATCATCAATAAATATTTTCGTTCTAGATAGTTTACCTACTGCAACTGTAAACCTGCTCCAGTCTTCCTCGGTCATTGAACCTGTACGTAATCTATTTGAATCTACATTTCCCGTACTACATATCATACGTGTAGCAAGTTGATCAGCACCCATCTCTAAAGAGAAAATGCCAACTGAATACAAATCTTGGTGTGTTGCAACTTGTTGTGCGATATTTAATGCGAAGGCAGTCTTACCTACTGATGGACGTGCCGCAATAATGATTAAATCATTTCGGTTAAACCCTGCTGTCATTTGGTCTAAATCTCGATAACCAGTTGGTATACCTGGTGTTTGTCCATTATTTTGATCGAGCTGTTCGGCATTATCAAACACAATACTTAATACATCTTTAATATCTTTGAAGCCTTCCGTACCTCTTGAAGCAGAAATCTCTAAAATTCTCTTTTCTGCATCTCCTAACAATGATTCTAAATCAAGTTCAGGATTATACCCATCTTCAGCAATACTATCCGCCACACGAATGAGTTGGCGTTTCACTGCATGTTTAAACACAATATCTATGTAGAAATGTATGTTTCTTGTTGTTGGGACATTATTTGCTAATTCTGCTAAATAGGCTGGACCGCCCGCTTCTTCTAATAATGATTCTGCTGCTAACTGATCCATCAATGTAACAGAGTCAATTTCTTTATTCTGTTCATTTAGCATTAACATCGCTCTAAATATGTGTTGATGATTTGCACGATAGAAAGCTTCAGGTATTAATGTTTCACCTGTTGAGTTAATCAGTTCAGGATCAATCAAGATTGCACCGATAACAGATTGTTCAGCCTCTATACTATGGGGCATTTGTTTTGGGTTCATCATATTATCCATACCATCCATACTGATTACTCCTTTCCATTTTTTAATAATTTTTATTATAACGCATTAAAATAGGTCGGTAAATCAAATACCGACCATTTTATTGATGCCTTTATTCTTCAACAACATGTACTTTTAATGTGCCAGAAACTTTGTTGTGTAGTTTAATTGGTACATTTGTATAACCTAAACTGTGAATGCCATTTGGTAAGTCCATTTTACGTTTATCAACTTTGATTTGGTGTTGTTTATCTAATGCTTGCGTAATTTGTTTCGTACTTACTGATCCAAATAATTTACCGCCTTCACCTGTTTTAGCCGGAATTTTAACTTCTAATTCTTTAAGTTTTTCCGCAAGTGCTTTAGCATCTTCTATTTCTTGTTGTTTGATTTCTTCTTGACGTTTGTTTTGTTGTTCTAATTGTTTTAGGTTTCCAGGTGTCGCTTCTACAGCATAATTATTTTTAATTAAATAGTTTTGGCCATATCCTACTGGTACGTCTTTCACTTCACCTTTTTTACCTTTACCTTTAACATCTTGTGTGAAAATAACTTTCATTATTCTTCCACTCCTTTTTCATCTGATTCAACAACCTGAATTAATGACTCGATTGCTTTTTCTACTGTTGTATTTTTAATTTGTGTTGCAGCATTGGATAAGTGGCCGCCTCCACCAAGCGCTTCCATCGTTAATTGTACGTTAACTTCTCCTAATGAACGGGCAGAAATACCAATTGTATCTTCTGACCTTCTTGCTACTACATAAGATGCTTCTACACCTTCTAAGCCAAGCAACTCATCTGCTGCTTGTGCAACTGTAACGGGGTGATACGTTTCATGATCTTCACCATGCGCAATTGCGACACCACCGTGGAATAATTTAACCGTCTTAATTAAGTCTGAACGTTTAATATACGTATCGATATCGTCTTTTAAGAAGTGCTGGCAAAGAATGGTATCTGCACCATGACTTCTTAAAAAGCTCGCAGCATCAAATGTTCTTGATCCTGTTCTTAATGTGAAATTACGTGTATCCACAATAATACCGGCTAACATAATCGTTGATTCGATTCTCGTTAAACGATGTTCTGTTGGTTGATATTCTAACAACTCTGTAACAAGCTCAGCTGTTGAACTTGCATAAGGTTCCATATAAACAAGTAATGGACTTGAGATGATACTTTCGCCTCGACGATGGTGGTCAATAACGACTTTTCTATTTGCTTTATTAAGCAAGTTCTCATCAATTACAAGTTCAGGTTTATGTGTATCCACGACAACGAGTGTTGTACGAGGTGTCATTTCATGCCAAGCTTCTTCTGATGTAATAAATCTTTCTTTCAAATCAGGCTTCTCGTCTATTTCAGCCATCACACGTTCTAATGTACTATCAATATCCGAATCGTTTAATACAATATATGACTCAAGATTATTCATCTTCGCAATACGTGATACACCGATTGCTGCACCGATTGCGTCCATATCTGGTGATTTATGACCCATAATGATCACTTTGTCGCCTTCAATTAAGATATCTCGTAACGCATGGGATATCACACGCGCACGTACTCTCGTTCTTTTTTCCATCGGGTCAGTCTTACCACCGTAGAATCTCACGTTACCATTACTATTTTTAATGGCTACTTGGTCACCACCACGGCCGAGTGCTAAGTCTAAACTTGATTGTGATAGTTCACCTAACTCAATTAAGTTCTCACTACCTTCACCAATACCGATACTCAGTGTTAATTGGTGACCGATGTCTCTTGTCTTATCTCTTAAATCATCTAATAAGTTAAATTTCAACGTTTCGATATCTTCTAATATACTCTTGTTTAATAACGCTATAAATTGATCAGCACTATAACGTTTAATAAACAATTGATAACGTGATGACCAGTCATCTATAACACTTGTAATCAGACTATTGATTTCTGAACGTTGAGAGTCATTCATGTTCTGTGTAATTTCATCAAAGTTATCTAAGAAAATAGTTGCTATGATTGGTTTTTCATTTTCATATAATTCATATACACGGGAAGATTCAGTAATATCAAACAGATAAATAGACTGTTCATCTTCAGTATAAGTGACTTTATATTTGTATGATCCTTCTTCAATCTCTACTTCTGAAGTATTTTCTAATCTTTTTAAGATATTCGGAAATACTTCGTTAATTGGTTCGTCTAAAACGTCTCGTTCTAATCGTTTATTAACAAAATTATTAATCCATTCGATATGGTCATTTTTGTCTAATAATATGACGCCTATTGGTAAGTCACTGACTGCACTTGTTTTACTTTTCGTAATTCTACCGGCTAAACTCCCAATATATAAATCTAATTTCAAAAAGCTCTGTCTAACAAAAAATATGCTTACTGCAATTAGAATTATCGTAGCAACCGTCGAAATAATCGCCCAAAATATTGAATTAAAAAAACTGAATACGACTAGCACCAAAGCTAATATCATCATAATAATGTACGGAAATATTAGGGCTTTTTTAACAGATTGACGGTTCATAAACTCACCTCAATTTACTTTTTTATACGTTGTTTCAAGTTAAACCAAATGTCCATTAATCCGAATAAGTACGCAAACGGTTTAAATATAAATGCCAATACAAAGATGATGACACCTACTATAATTGGTAATTTTTTAACTTTTACAAATAAATGGAACAACGATAATGCTTGTATAAATATAACCCATTCTAACACAAATTGTAAGTTAGTGACTATGCCATACGCCACTACATTATCTTTCGTTACAAACAAACTCACAAGTACTGTAATCACAAAAACGAATGCAACGCTCCTGTTAATTTGCCACATAAATAATGGTCTGAACACAGGTGTTGCGACTTTGAATTTTCTTAAAATCGGAAACGTCACAACTAAATTCACAAGCACTAATAAGAATACCCATAATACTATATACCCAGGAATGCTCGCTTGTAATATTTCTAATGAAACTTGTAAAGATTCTTCAATTTCAGTTGTTATATTACCACCCATTTGAAAATACGACACTAATACATCATGGTACTGATTAAAGAACTTGCTCGTTAAAGGTAAGTTTCCCGTAATTTGTAAAATTAACACACTACCTATCGTTAAAATACTCATAAATGTTGTCACTAAGTACAAAATACGTTCTTTAGATGTACGCTCAATAAGTAACTGCCCAATAAATACACTCATAAAAATAACAAGTGTCATGGCAGTTAATAAGAATACATGATTAAATAACACAGTTGCACATAACGTTATGACAACCGTCACAAAAAAGGACGGTTTAGAGCGATACCAAAGAATCGTTCCTGGTATCGTAATAAATGGTATGATCAATATTGCTAATAATGGTACAAAATTTATAATAGCGGCACTTAGAACTAGTATAAGTGTTGCTATGATTGTCGCTTTTATATCGACTTTAAAAGACAAATTTTTCACTTCCCAATCTAAATTAAACATCTTTCTCTATTTTACAGATTTTTATCCTTTAAAACAATGTAGGTGACTTTTAAGTTGATATCAGCGTGCTTTAAATTTATATAATTTTAAGAAATGATAAACGTTAGGTGCCCAATCTCCAAAATTCAATAAAAACCCATCATGGCCCACGTTGTCTGGCACATAGAAATGTCTATGATACTTAAAGAATCGACCTAAAGCTCTCACTTGGTCATCTGGATATAATAAATCATCCGCAAATCCTAATGTTAATATTTTCGTTTCTAGTTGAAGTAGACGTTCCTCAACATCATCTCGTCCTCTAAATATGTCGTGACTGTCTAAAACATCTAACAATGTTAAATAGCAGTCTTTGTTAAATACTTCTTTAAATTTATTGCCTTGATATTTTTGGTAGCTTACAACATCATCTGCAGAAAATCTTGATTCGTAATCTTTACTTGAACGATACGTTAAAAAGCCAAGTTGTCTTGCGATGCTTAAACCATCTTGTCCGTTCATATGAATGACTTGTCTTGCAATCTCATTAAACGCTCTACTATATGATGAAGTCTTCTCTGTAGCAGCTAATATGACTGCTTTTTTCACTTCAATCGAACCGTCATAAAGCATTTCTAACGTTTGCATACCACCTAAAGAGCCACCAATTAATACATCAATTTTTTCGTAGCCAAATTGTTTCAATCCTAATATGTTTGCTTTCGCAACATCTCTCATCGTCAAATGTTCCGGGAAATTTGGAGTATTCAATCTTGAACTTGATCCATAAGGACTGCCAATTACATTAAATGTTATAAATTGATAATCATTAATTGAAAGGTAACCGCCATCTATAATTTCACGCCACCAACCTGCATGCTCATCATCACCATATGTTAAATGGTTGCCTGTTAGCGCATGACAAACTACAACGAGTGGCTGGCCTTTATAACCCACATACTCATATTGAAGTTTCAAGTTATCAATCACTTCACCAGATTCTGTTTCAAAATGTCCAAGATCTACTATGCCTGTTTCTCGAGAAATAATCACATTAAAACCCCCCTCTTAATTAAATTGAAAGACTTCTTACTCGTCAAAGAAGTAAGAAGTCCTCATCATCCTTATTATGCGAGTATACTCGTTGGTAGTAGCACCGTATCTATTATGACCGGTTGCTGAAGTGTCGTCGGGCCAATTCCCTCAACTTCTCTGAATAAGCTTTGCTATGTAATTTATATTAAGAATACTAGAAATGAGCATTTCTTTCAATAAGTTAACGAATGAAATTAAAAGACTAATCTCACAATCGCCATAATAAACATACCAGCTATAACTGTAATCGTTAAACTTCTAAATATGAGTGCTATTAGAATTGTTGGTATCGCGACTATAATACTCTCAAAATTTAACGTAAACCCCGCATTGCCTTCTTGATTTAACATGCCTTCTAGTATTAATGCCGTAAAGAGACATACCGGCACATATTGTAACCACTTGATCACACTTTCAGGTAAGTCCGCTTTTGATAACAATACAAATGGAGAAACACGGATAATCCAAGTTAAAACAAAACAACTTATCGTAATTAAAATTAAATACATCGATATACTCATTTATCAAACACCACCCCTACGACAGAAGCAATAATTGTCGACACAATAATGGATAAATAAGTTGGCATAAATAATGTCAGAATAAGCATGCATACAATCGTTAATAGAATTAAATAAATATATACTAGAATTTTGCTTTTATGTATTGTTTCAAACTGAGCAATCAATAAAAATATAAACATCGCTGTCAAAGCATAATCTAGTCCAAACATTTCAGGTTTAGGTATTAAGTTTCCGATTAATCCGCCGATAATAGATGTCACAATCCATAATAAATATGCTGAAATGTTTAAACCATGCATCCAAATCGCATTGAGCGATTTCTCTTTCGCATATTTCGTAATCGCAACACCGAATGACTCATCCGTTACAAGTGTGCCTATTCCTATATTCGACCAAAAACCATTACCTTTAAATGCTGGAACTAAAGCCAAACTTTGAAGAAACATTCTTGAATTAACAAAAAATACCGTCAATAGAATTGCTGAAATAGGGGAATGAATGGCAACCAACGCACATATAATAAATTGAGCAGCACCTGCATAGACAAATATAGACAACAATGCAATTTCCAAAATAGATAAACCAGATGAAATACCGACGATACCAAAAGCTAATGCAACACTAAAGTATCCAAGCATAGTTGGTATACAATCTTTAACACCTTGAAGAAACAAACCTTTATTCGTAATACTCGTACTTGTCACAACGATGCCTCCAATCTACAGTTAAAGGTAAGTCTAACGTTTGTCTAACCTCAATCTTACTTACCTCTAAAGAATTTTAATATGTATTAGTTTTATCATACCTATATTACTTTATCAATAACACTTGATTAAATATTCGGAAAATAATTAATCAATTTGATACTGGATTAATCATTTGGGCTTAGATGGCCATAGATGATCTAGTCTTCGTGCGTTATGCCCTTATTTTGTACCTTAGCGCACGATATCTCTCAGTCTTCGTGCACTTATATTTATATCTCAAACCATATAAAAAACAGCAGAAATTCAATTGAATGAATTTCTACTGTTTGATTATCTATATAAATTATTCACTTAAACCGAATTCTGCACTTGCTTCGAATTTAACATCTCTACCGATCATCACGCCACCAGTTTCTAATGCTTGGTTAAATGATACGCCGTATTTTTCACGGTCGATTTTACCAGTTACTGCGAAACCTGTTACTGTTTCACCATTTAATGGGTTTTTACTTACGCCGTTGAAATCAACGTCAAATGTTTCTTCGTGTGTTACGCCAGCGATTGTTAAATCACCTGTAATTGAATCTTCACTGATTGATTTTGATTCAAATGTAATATTTGGATTTTCATCTGCACTAAAGAAGTCAGCTGATTTTAAGTGAGCGTCACGGTCAGCGTTTTTAGTATTGATTGAATCTGCTTTTATTGTAACTGTTGCTTTTAATGTAGAAAGGTCATTAATATCTCCTGATACTTCTACGTTATAATCTTCAAAAGTACCTTTAACGCGAGATACCATTAAATGTTTTACTGTAAATTCTAAACTACTGTGTGCTTTGTCGAAATTGAAATTAGTCATCTGTCAAAACTCCCTTTATTTATTTTGTATACTTAGTATATCAAATATAAAAAGTATATTCAAGCATTAAATCAAAAAAAGAGTAACCAATATATGATTACCCTTTTTGTGAGATTTAACTCACTTATAATTCAATTGTTTTTAAGCCGCCCATAAATGGTACTAATACTTCAGGTACAGTGATTGTACCGTCTTCATTTTGGTAGTTTTCAACGATTGCAGCAAATGTACGACCTACTGCTAATCCACTTCCGTTTAGTGTGTGTACGTATTCTGGTTTCGCATCTTTGCTTCGTTTAAATCTTATATTTGCTCTTCGTGCTTGGAAATCTGTCATATTTGAACATGAACTGATTTCTTTATAATCGTTGTAACTTGGTAGCCATACTTCTATATCATATGTTTTAGAACTTCCAAATCCAATATCCCCTGTACATAAGTTCACAGTTCTGTATGGTAATTCTAAAGCTTGTAAAATATTTTCAGCGTGTTGAGTTAATTCTTCTAGTGCTTTAAATGAATCTTCAGGTCTTTCATATCTCACCATTTCAACTTTATTAAATTGGTGTAATCTAATTAAACCCCTTGTATCTCTACCTGCTGATCCAGCTTCACTTCTGAAACATGCAGATTGCCCTGTAAATTTAATTGGGAATTGTTCATCTTGTAACACTTCATCACGATAGAAGTTTGTTAAAGGTACTTCAGCAGTTGGAATTGTATATAACCCTTCTTTTTCTACTTTAAATAAATCTTCTTCAAATTTAGGCAATTGGCTAGTACCAAACATAGAATCTGCGTTTACAAGTTGAGGCACCATCATTTCAGTATAACCATGTTGCGTTGTATGCATTGTTACCATGAAGTTCATAAGTGCTCTTTCAAGTTGTGCACCTTGACCTGTTAAGAATACGAAGCGTGCACCTGATACTTTAGCAGCTCTTTCAAAGTCTGCCATCTTAAGATTTTCAACTAAATCCCAGTGCGCTTTAGATTCAAAATCAAATTGACGTGGTGTACCCCATTTACGTACTTCTACATTATCATCTTCATCTTTACCGACTGGTGTTTCATCACTAATTAAATTGGGAATTCTTACTAATCTGTACGTAACATCTTCATTTAATTGATTTAAATTTTGGTCGATTTCTTTAATTTGATCGCCAACTTGACGCATTTCTAAAATAACATCGTCTGCATTTTCTTTATTGCGTTTCTTCTGCGCAATTTCACCGCTTACTTTATTACGACGTGATTTAAGTTCTTCTGTTTGAGCAATGAGTTCACGGCGTTTTTTGTCTAATTCTAAAATTTCATCGATGACCTTTGGATCGTCACCTCTTTTGGCTACTTTATCTTTAACAAATTCCGGTTCAGACCTAATTAATCTTATGTCTAACATAATATTTCCTCCCTCTTATACTATAATTGTTTAAGAAAAAAGCACCACGTTCCTCGTTGTTACACAAGGGACGTGGTGCTTACGCGTTGCCACCCTATTTAACAGTTATTAAAAACTGCACTCTAAGTCATATAACGGTTTCTACCGATTGTTCTTCTTAAAAGGATAGATTCGTTTAAGTTTCATGACTTGTTTACACCAACCACAAGCTCTCTATACATGTACGCTTAAATTACTTATTCCTAAACAATATAGTTATTAAATTAACATAAATATATCAAATTGATATCATATTTTCAAGCTATACTTATGATTCAGTCAAGAGACCTGCGTTTTCATAGACCTTTTTGCCGTTAATGATGACTGTTTCGGCATGATTTACACCGTAATGATATGGTAAATATTCATGGTTTGGAATATCCCATACAACTACATCAGCTTGATCGCCAACTTCAAGTGTACCTGCTTCTGCATCAATTGCTTTAGCTGCATTAACTGTAACAGCATTCCAAATTTCATTAGGCGTAAGCTTAAGCTTTAATGCCGCAATGCTCATTACAAGTTGAAGATTGTCCGTAACACAGCTACCTGGATTGAAGTCTGTCGCAATTGCAACAGCACCATTATGATCAATCATACCTCTTGCATCTGCATATTGATCTTTACCTAAATAGAACGTTGTGCCTGGCAATAATACAGCTACAGTGTCACTGTCTTTTAACGTTGCCTTATCTTCTTCACTAGAAGCTACGAGATGGTCTGCAGATATTGCACCTTCATCTATCGCTAACCCTAGTCCACCAAGTGGATCGATTTCATCAGCATGAATTTTAACTTTTAAACCTTTATCTTTAGCTGCTTGCATATAACGTCTTGATTCATCAATTGTGAACACACCTGTTTCACAGAAGATATCCGCGAAGTCAGCTTTATCTTTCACATCATCTAATAAATCAATCATTTCTTGTAAGAATGTTGAATTGTCTTTCGCATCTTTAGGCACAGCGTGTGGTCCTAAAAATGTATGTTTCATTCGAATCGGTAAGTCTTGCGCTAATTGATGTGCCACATTTAATTGTTTTAATTCAGTTGCTTTATCTAAACCGTAACCACTTTTAGCTTCTACAGTTGTCGTACCGAATTGAATCATTCTAATAATTTCTTTTTTAGATTTTTCGTATAGTGTTTCTTCACTTGATTCACGAGTCGCTTCAACCGTACTTAAAATACCGCCACCTTGTTTCAAGATATCAAGATAACTTACCCCTTGTTGTTTAAGTGCCATTTCATGTTCTCTAGATCCACCAAACACTAAGTGTGTATGTGCGTCTACTAAGCCTGGTGATACGACTTTATGAGTGGCATCAATGACTTCTTTAGCTTCAAATTCTTCAGTATGATCACCTGCATAAACGACTTTACCTTCATTTATAACAACTGTGCCATTCTTGATAATATTTAATTCATTTAAAGCTTTCCCTTTAAGAGGTCCGTCAGTCTTCTTCGGTAAAATTAATTCGCCTATATTTTGGATTATGATATCATTCATGGTTATCTTTCTCCTTTAACATTGGAATATCTACGTTTCTTTCTTTTGCAGTATCAATTGCAATGTCATACCCTGCATCAGCATGTCTTGCTACACCCATACCTGGATCAGTTGTTAATACTCTGCCTAGTCTTCTATCAGCACGTTCACTACCGTCTGCTACAACGACCATACCAGCGTGTAATGAGTATCCCATACCTACACCGCCACCATGGTGAACTGAAATCCAAGAACCACCTGCAGCTGTGTTTACAAGTGCATTTAAGATTGCCCAGTCACCTACAGCATCTGACCCGTCTTTCATTGATTCTGTTTCTCTGTTTGGTGATGCTACTGAACCTGAATCTAAGTGGTCACGTCCAATAACGATTGGTGCTGATATTTCACCTTTTCTAACAAGTTCATTTAATGCTAATCCCATTTTTGCACGTTCGCCATAACCAAGCCATGCAATTCTTGAAGGTAAACCTTGGAAAGCAATTTTTTCACTTGCCATATCTAACCAGCGCATTAATTTTTCGTCTTCAGGGAAGAGTTCGCGCATTAATTCGTCTGCTCTTTCAATATCTTTAGGGTCGCCACTTAAAGCAGCAAATCTAAATGGTCCTTTACCTTCACAGAATAATGGACGGATATATGCAGGTACAAATCCTGGGAAATCAAATGCATTTTCTAAACCTTCATCTAATGCTACTTGTCTAATATTATTACCATAGTCAAATGCAACAGCACCATTTTTTTGGAATAATAACATTGCTTCTACATGTTTTCTCATAGATGCTGAAGACAATTCTACGTATTTTTTAGGGTCACTTTCACGAAGTTTATCCGCTTCTTCAAGTGAATATCCTTCAGGCACATAACCGTTTAATGGATCATGTGCAGAAGTTTGGTCAGTCACGATATCAATTTTAAATCCCCTATTTAAGATTTCATGATGAATTTCAGCAGCATTACCTACTAAACCTATTGATAAAGGTTTACCCGCTTTTTTAGCTTCTTCTGCTTTTTCTAAAGCTTCATCTAATGAATCTGTCATAACATCGCAATATCTTGTTTCGATACGTTTTTCAATTCTAGACGGATCGACGTCTACACAGATAGCGACCCCACCATTCATCGTTACAGCTAATGGTTGCGCACCACCCATACCGCCTAATCCAGCTGTTAACGTAATCGTACCTTTTAATGATCCTCCAAAATGCTGGTTCGCACATTCAGCAAACGTCTCGTAAGTACCTTGAACAATACCTTGAGAACCGATATAAATCCAGCTACCAGCAGTCATTTGACCGTACATCATAAGCCCTTTTTTATCTAATTCATGGAAATGTTCCCAGTTAGCCCATTTAGGTACTAATACAGAGTTTGATAATAATACACGAGGTGCTTCTTCATGCGTTTTGAAAACAGCAACTGGCTTACCAGATTGAACAAGCATCGTTTCATCATTCTCTAATCTTCTTAACGTATCAACAATCGCGTCGAAACTTTCCCAGTTACGCGCAGCTTTACCAATACCACCATATACAACTAACTTCTCAGGATGTTCCGCAACCTCAGGATCAAGGTTGTTGTATAACATTCTTAGAACCGCTTCTTGTTCCCAACCTTTACACTCAATTTCTAAACCTTTTTTCGCTTTAATTGCTCTAGACATATCTCATTTCCCCTTTTCTAAAATATTAATAAACTAAATGGTATTGCAATTAATAAAGTAAGTGCAACACGGATAAACCAAATCACTACTAACTTCCATATTGGAATTTTGATATCTGTTGCTAAAATACAAGGTACCAAAGCAGAGAAGAATATAATTGCTGAGATACTTGTAATTGCTGTAACAAACTTCACTTCAATTGATGCTTTAACAACTAGAAGAGAAGGTAAAAACATTTCTATAATTGAAATCGTTGAAGCTTTTGCTAATAACGGTTTATCATCTATTGGAAAAATATAAATAAATGGATAAAATATATAACTTAGCCAATCAATAATAGGTGTGAAATTAGCTAATACTAAACCTAGAAATCCGATTGATAGGATAGAGGGTAGTATAGCCATTGTCATCTCTATACCATCTTTTAAATTGGTCATGATATTTTTAAATAATGTTAATGATTGGTGTGATTGTCTTTTTGCTTCTGCATAAGCTGTTTTAATATAACTACCTTGGACTTTTACTTCTTTTTGACCTTCTTGGTTATTGTAATATGCTTCCGATTCTCTTGAAATCGGTGGTAGATGTGCAGAAATTGCAGTCACAGCAAATGTAATAACTAATGTCGACCAAAAGAATAAATTCCACATATCCATTATATTTAGTGTCCTTGCGACAATTACCATAAATGTTGCTGACACTGTAGAAAATCCAGTCGCAATGATAACTGCTTCTTTCTTGTTATACATGCCATCTTTATACACTCTATTTGTGATCAATAAGCCTAATGAGTAACTTCCAACGAATGAAGCTACTGCATCAACAGCAGACTTTCCAGGTGTCTTAAATATTGGTCTCATAATAGGTTGCATAAAGACCCCAATAAATTCTAAGAGTCCATAACCTACTAAAAATGATAATGCAATGGCACCTACAGGAATCAATATACTTAGTGGTAACATTAACTTTTCAAATAAGAATGGCCCATAGTTAGGCTGAAATAATAGTTTCGGTCCTATATTAAAGACGTACATACACCCTATTATTGCACCGATGATTTTCACGACAACTAAAATAAAATCTGTCACTGACTTTTTAAAATCCATTCTTATGATAGGTAATATTGCGCCAATTAATATAATGATTAAAGCATAATAAGCAGTATATCCTCCTAATAATGAACGCAATGATAAATGTATATGGTCTACTAGTATCGTATTATTCTTACCAATCGTTATAGGAACAAAAAATAATATAATTCCTAATAAACTAAATACATAAAACCTCCACATATCCTTACCTTTGTTGTTTAGTTGTTGATTATTCATCACAACACCCCTTTGTTTGTTAAATGATTATCTTAAATATTCACAAACTTTCTCTATATCATGATGGAATACTCTATCTTGTGTTATTGAAGGAACAATCGCTCTTAATTCATCGTATTTCTCTTTTGTCTTAGGCGACAGTTTCTCTACCCCTTTAATTTCTACAGCTTGTAAAGCGATGATACACTCTATTGAAATGACTCTTCTTACATTTTGGATTATCTGATAAGCATGTCTAGCACCAATCGTTCCCATTGATACATGGTCTTCTTGGTTTGCAGATGATGGTATTGAATCAACGCTTGCTGGATGTGCTAATGTCTTATTCTCTGAAACGAGTGATGCTGCTGCATATTGCATAATCATAGCACCACTTTGTAATCCTGGCTCTGGACTTAAGAATGCTGGTAAGCCTCCATTGAGTTGTGGATTAACTAATCTTTCAAGTCTTCTTTCTGATACATTCGCTAACTCAGCGACACCTATTTTTAAGAAATCAACGGCAAATGCAATGGGTTGCCCGTGGAAGTTACCACCTGATATTACAAGAGTTTCATCATCATTATCAAAAATCAACGGATTATCATTAGCTGCATTCATTTCAAATTCTAATTTTTCTTTTACATAATTCAGTACTTGGAAGCTTGCACCGTGAATTTGAGGTATACATCTCAATGTGTATGCATCTTGCACGCGCACTTCACCTTGTTTAGTTGTTAATTTAGAACCTTCTAACCAATTTCTCATACGCTCTGCTACTTCAACTTGTTCGTTAAAGTTTCTTACGATATGCACATGTTCATCATATGCGTCTACAATACCGTTCAGTGCTTGATGCGTTAAAGCAGCAATCCATTCTGCATGATGCGCAATATTTTCAGCTTCAATATATGCAATCACACCTTGAGATGTCATAGCTTGTGTACCGTTTATAAGGGCTAATCCTTCTTTTGCTTGTAATGAGTGTGGCTCTAATCCTACTTCGTGTAAGACTTCTTTCGCATTTCTTGTTTCACCTTTATAATGGACATCTCCTTCGCCAATTAAGGCTAAAGCTAAATGAGATAATGGCGCTAAATCTCCTGAAGCACCTAATGATCCTTGCTCAGGTATGACAGGGATAATTCTTCGATTAATAAATTCTACAAGTAACGCTACAAGTTGCTCAGTAACACCTGAATGTCCTTTTAACATAGTATTTAACCTTAAAACCATCATGATTAATGACACATTATCAGGAAATGGTTTACCTGTACCACATGAATGAGAACGAATTAAATTGACTTGTAAATCGTTATATTTTTCTTGTTCTATTAGCACATCACTAAATAATCCGAAACCAGTCGTAATACCATAAATCGTTTCTTTATTTTTAATGATTTTTTCAACTGTTTCACGACTTTTTCTGACATTAACTAACGCCTCTTCTGAAATGGATATTTGACCATTTTCTTTTAAGAATTGTTTAATGTCTTGAATTGTTAACTCTTTACCATTCAATACTAAATTCACTGAAAGCACTCCTTTTTAGGACACAAAAAATACAACAAACCTAAATTTGTTGCACCTTTCTTCTATCTAGTATCTAATAGGTGTTTCTATGTCTTATATATGATTAATACCTAATCCAATTGTTTCATGCTCTTTACCTTTAATAGGTGCGCCGATTGTGCCATATAAACTTACAGCTATCCATTCACCTTCTGCTTTATCTTGGTAAGGATAACCTCTTACTATTGAAAATTTCAAACCAACCGTTCGCATAATTTCACCAATAGATAATTCACCTCTTGTAATACCATTCACCGCTTCTAAAATCGCATGGTATAACGCGTGTGTTTCTCTATACTGACTTTCCGAAATAATCCCTTGTCTTCTAGCTGCTGTTTCAACAGATGAAATAATTTTATTTAATGACATCGTACCAATTTTGCCTACAATAAATCGCATGTCATGACATTGAGGCATTAACTGCTTTGCTGTTTGTTCATCTGTGATTGTTAATAACGTAGCATACTTGCCAATTGATATTTGTTCAGTCATGTGAAAGCTCCTATCTTATCTAATAACTAATGTCTATATTTATTTTAAGTATACGCTTTCGGAAATTTTCTGACAATACTTTTTAGAACATCCATAACTCAGTGATTGATTAATATATTAGTCTGTTAAAGTAATTTCTTTGTGATCTTTTAGAAAATACACTGTTCAATTTCAACTTTAAGTGGCATAATAAATCGTACAATTATTTGAAGGTGGGTTAATATGAAGACTATTTCATCTGTCACAATTCCAAAAAGAGAACAAGAATCTCACAAAGGGGATTATGGTAGGATATTATTAATCGGAGGTAATGCTAATTTAGGTGGGGCTATTATTTTAGCAGCTAGGGCATGTGTTTTTAGTGGTAGTGGGCTTATAACCGTTTCTACACATTCATCAAATTTTGCTGCATTACATTCAAGATGTCCTGAAGCAATGGTTTCAGATATCACTGATTTAAAAAAGCTTTCTAAATTAATTGAGCAATCGGATTGTATATTAATTGGTCCAGGTCTCGGTTTAGATTTTAAAGGGAATAACACATTAACATTTCTATTTCAGAATATTCAGCCACACCAAACATTAATTATTGATGGAGATGCTATTACAATTTTAAGTAAGTTAAAGCATACTTTACCTGAATGTGAGATTATCTTTACACCTCATCAAAAAGAATGGGAAAGACTGAGTAATATCCCGATTGAAGAACAAACATATGAAAACAATAAAGAAGCGGTTGATGCTTTAAATGCAACAGTCGTATTGAAAAAACATGGTACTGAATTATTCTTTAAAGATCATGAATATAAATTATCTATCGGTACACCTGCTATGGCAACAGGTGGAATGGGAGATACGTTAGCAGGTATGATCACAAGTTTCGTTGGACAATTTGAGTTAGAAGAAGCGGTTATTAACGCAACTTATATTCACAGTTATATTGGTGAAAAGCTTTCTAAAGATATGTATATCGTACCGCCATCCAAACTTATAGATGAAATTCCATATGCTATGAAATCATTCGAAGCATAAATATTCAAAATAAAAAAGCATATCACGCTACTGATGATGATCAGTAAGATTGTGATATGCTTCTTTTATATATTATTCTTCGTTATTATCTTGTTCTTCGATGTCTTCATTCACACGTTCAATGAAGTCTTCTCTTAAATCTTCTTTACCATCTTGTGTTTCAGTTTCAACAACTTCAGTCTCTGTTGTTTCTTCTAACACACCTTCAACTGGTGATTCTGCAATTTCATTTTCGTCTGGTTCAACTTTAGCTACTGTTGCCACATGTTGATTATCACCTAAACGAATTAATCTTACACCTTGAGCACTTCTACCATTTTGAGAGATATCCGCTACGTGTAGTCTAATAATAACACCTGAATTTGTAACAATCATCAAGTCTTCGTCACCGTTGACAGTTGTGATACAAACAAGGTTACCATTCTTCTCAGTTAGAGTGGCAGTCTTAATACCTTTACCACCTCTATTAGAAATACGATATTGATCAGCTGAAGTACGTTTACCATAACCTTTTTCAGTTACGATAAGTATTTCATCTTGTTGATCTTCATCTGTTACATCTAATCCAATAACTTCATCATCTTCTCTTAATGTAATACCCTTCACGCCAGCTGCTGTTCTTCCTAATGGGCGTAATTTAGATTCATCAAAGCGTATCAATGATGCATGTTTCGTACCAATAATGATTTCTTTCGTACCATCCGTCAGTCTAACCGCAATAAGCTCGTCGCCTTCTTTAAAGTTGATTGCAATTTTACCGTTTTTGTTAATTCGTGAGAAATTAGATAATTTAGAACGTTTAACTGTACCATGTTTAGTAGCAAAGACTAAGTAATCTTCTTCACTTGATAAGTCTTTAACAGCTATCATTGTACTAATCATTTCATCTTTATCGATTTCTAAAGCATTAACGATTGGTAAGCCTTTAGATTGTCTAGACATTTCAGGAATTTCATAACCTTTAAGTTTGTATACACGACCTTTATTCGTAAAGAATAAGACATTATCATGTGTACTTAAAGTTACGAGTTGGCTAACAAAGTCATCTTCTATCGTATTCATACCTTGTACACCACGTCCACCTCTATTTTGTGAACGATATGTAGATACCGGTAATCGTTTAATATAGTTGTTATGACTTAATGAAATAACGATTTGTTCTTCTGGGATTAAGTCTTCATCTTCAATTTGATCAAGACCCGCTGCCGTAATTTCTGTACGACGCTCATCACCATATTTATCTCTTATTTCAGTAATTTCTTCTCGGATGATTTCTAGTAATTTTTCTTCATCACTTAAAATCTCTTTTAATTCTTCAATAAGTTTAAGTAAATCTTGATATTCTTTTTCGATTTTGCCGCGTTCTAAACCAGTTAAACGACGTAAACGCATATCTAAAATCGCTTGCGCTTGTCTTTCAGATAGGTTGAAACGATTTTGTAAACCTTCCATCGCTTCTGAGTCACTTTGTGATTCACGAATTAATGTAATGATTTCATCGATATGATCTAACGCAATTCTTAATCCTTCTAGAATATGCGCTCTATCTTGAGCTTTTTTCAAGTTATATTTCGTACGTCTTGTTACGACATCTTTTTGGTGTTCTAAATAATGATATAGAACTGCACGTAAGCCTAATAATTTAGGTTTACCATCAACTAGTGCAATCATATTCACACCAAATGATGTTTGTAATGGTGTTTGTTTATATAGATTGTTCAGAATAACATTAGCATTTGCATCTTTTCTAACTTCTATAACAATACGTACACCGACTTTTAAGCTTGTTTCATCTCTTAAGTCTGTAATACCTTCAATTTTCTTATCACGCGCTAATTCAGCAATTTTCTCGATTAATCTTGCTTTATTAACTTGGTAAGGTATTTCAGATACGACGATACGTTCCTTACCATTTTTCATAACTTCAATTTCAGAACGAGCTCTCATTAAGATTGATCCACGACCAGTTTCGTATGCACGTCTAATTCCGCTTCTACCCATAATTAAACCAGCTGTTGGGAAGTCAGGACCTTGAACGATATCCATTAACTCATTTGTTGTAATTTCTGGGTTATGACTAAGCGCTAATACGCCGTCTATAACTTCATTTAAGTTATGAGGTGGAATATTTGTTGCCATACCAACTGCGATACCTGATGTACCATTCACCAATAAATTAGGGAATCTTGCAGGTAAGACTACCGGCTCTCTTTCATTTCCATCGTAGTTGTCTTGGAAATCAATCGTATCTTTATTGATATCTCTTAATAATTCACTTGTGATTTTAGCCATACGTGCTTCTGTATAACGCATTGCAGCAGCACCATCACCATCCATAGAACCAAAGTTCCCTTGGCCATCTACTAATGGATATCTATAACTAAAGTCTTGTGCCATACGTACCATTGCTTCATAAATAGATGAGTCACCGTGTGGGTGATATTTACCCATTACGTCACCAACAATACGTGCAGACTTCTTGTAAGGTTTGTCTGAAGTCATACCTTGATCATTCATACCATATAAAATACGTCTATGAACTGGTTTTAAACCGTCTCTAACATCGGGTAATGCACGAGATACAATTACACTCATTGCATAGTCTAAGAATGATTCTTTCATTTCTTTACTGATGTTACGTTCACTAACTCTTGATTGTGGTATTTCAGCCATTAATCATATCCTCCTTAAATCGTAAATGATGCTTTATATATCTAACGTTGCGTATTCGGCATTTTCTTCAATAAATTGACGACGAAACTCAACAACATCTCCCATAAGCATTTCAAAAGTTTCGTCAGCTTCTATCGCATCTGTTAGTGTTACTTGAAGCATTGAACGATGTTCAGGATTCATTGTTGTTTCCCACAATTGATCAGCATTCATCTCTCCAAGACCTTTATAACGTGCTATAGACAATTTCGGCGTTGAGCTAAGTTCTTCTTTTAATTTATCTAATTCTCTATCGTTAAATACATAATATTTTTTCTTACCTTGTTCAACTTTGTATAAAGGTGGTTGTGCAATGTATACATAACCCGCTTCAATAAGCGGTCTCATAAATCTATAGAAGAATGTTAATAATAACGTTCTAATATGGGCACCATCGACATCGGCATCTGTCATGATAACTAATTTATGATATCTCGCTTTACTAATATCAAACTCTCCACCAATACCTGTTCCTAGTCCTGTAATCATGGCACGAATTTCGTTATTACCTAAAATTCTATCTAAACGTGCTTTTTCAACGTTTAAAATCTTACCACGTAACGGTAGAATCGCTTGTGTCTTAGAGTCACGACCTAATTTAGCAGAGCCCCCGGCAGAGTCACCCTCAACGATATATAATTCACATTCTTCAGGTTTCTTACTTGAACAGTCTGCAAGTTTACCAGGTAAGCTTGAAACTTCTAATGCAGATTTACGTCTTGTAACTTCTCTCGCTTTTTTAGCGGCAAGACGTGCTCTAGAAGCCATGACACCTTTATCAACAATAATTCTTGCCACGTTTGGATTCTCTAATAAAAATCGTTCAAAGAGTTCAGAGAATAATTTGTCAACGATTTGACGTACTTCTGAGTTACCTAATTTAGTCTTTGTTTGACCTTCGAATTGAGGATCACCGTGTTTAACAGATACAACAGCAGTCATACCTTCACGTACGTCTTCACCAGAAAGTTTTTCTTCTCCTTCTTTAAGAAGTTTATTCTTAATACCATAGCTGTTAATAACACGCGTTAATGCACGTTTAAATCCATCCTCATGCGTACCACCTTCATAAGTATGAATGTTGTTCGCATAAGTTAATAAATTTGTCGCAAAACCGTTATTATATTGAATTGCAATTTCAACTTCTACGTCATCTTTAGTATCGTGAATATAAATTGGCTCATCATATAGTACTTCTTTAGATTTATTTAACATTTCAACATAAGATTTAATACCGCCTTCATAGTGGTATGAATCTTCTTGAATGTTTTCGTCATCTCTTTCATCTCTCAAAGAAATTTGGATACCTTTATTTAAGAATGCTAATTCACGAATACGTTTTTGTAATGTTTCATAGTCATATTCAGTTGTTTCAGTAAAGATTTCACCGTCAGCTTTAAAGCGTATTGTTGTACCTGTATGATCTGTGTCACCAATGACTTTCAAATCAAATGCTGGTACACCTCTTTCATACGCTTGGTGATAAATTTTATTGTTAAGGTGAACGTAAACTTCTAAATTAGAAGATAACGCATTTACGACAGATGAACCTACACCGTGTAAACCACCAGATACTTTGTATCCGCCACCGCCAAATTTACCACCGGCATGAAGTACTGTTAAGATAACTTCTACAGCAGGACGTCCCATTTTCTCTTGTATATCAACAGGTATACCTCTACCGTTATCTGTTACTTTAATCCAATTGTCCTTTTCTATTACAAGTTCAACATGATCTGCATATCCAGCTAATGCTTCATCGATACTGTTATCTACAATTTCCCAAACGAGATGATGTAATCCTCTTGCAGATGTAGAACCTATATACATACCAGGGCGTTTACGGACTGCCTCTAAACCTTCTAATACTTGTATCTGATCTGCACCATAACTTGAAGCGTTATTTTGTTCTGACACGTATTTCCACCTTCACTTTCATCTACTCAATAATATTGCCTTTAGATACGTTAAATACCTTGGCATCTTTCATAATCTCATGCTCTATTCCATCAACAGATGTTGTTGTTACAAACGTTTGTACCTTCTCTTGAATTGTACTTAATAAATGGGTTTGTCGATTATCATCAAGTTCACTTAGCACATCGTCTAACAGTAGAATTGGATATTCACCAACAACTTGATTAATCAACTCAATCTCAGCAAGCTTTATGGATAATGCTGTCGTACGTTGCTGTCCTTGAGAACCATAAGTTTGTACATTCATATCATTAACATGAAAACTAATGTCGTCTCTATGCGGTCCAAACCGTGCACTTCCACGCTCAATCTCTTTATCCATTGAATCATTAAGCAACGAACAAAAAGCATTTTTAAGTCCAGATACATCTTGATATGTTTCTGACAGTTTAATATTCGGCTCGTATTGAACCTTTAAACTTTCTTTTTCGCTCGTAATGCCTTGATGAATCACTTCGGCAATCTTTTCTAATTCACGAATAAAGTGCGCACGTTTCAAAGTCACATTTGCTGCCGCTTCTGAAAATTGTTCATTGAATACTTCTAACATCGTTCGATCTTTCATTTTCCCAATTTGTAATTGTTTGAGGTAATGATTTTTTTGTTTAAGTAATCTTTGATAATTAGATAAATGATTTAAATAGACCGCAGACATCTGACCGAGTTCCATATCAATAAAACGTCGTCTGATTTGCGGGCTACCTTTTACAATATTTAAATCTTCTGGTGCGAACAACACCACATTTAAGTGACCAATATACTGCGTTAATCGGCTCTGTTCTAGATGATTAACTCTCGCCTTTTTGCCTTTTTTCGTAATGATTAAAGAAATAGGCATTGAGCCGTGGCGATAACTTAGTTCACCTTCTATTTTACCATACTCTTCACCAAACTGTATGAGTTCTTTATCATTCGAAGTCCTATGACTTTTAGCTAGTGCTAAAGTATAGATAGATTCTAATAAATTCGTCTTACCTTGCGCGTTCTCACCAATTAATATATTAACATTGGAATTAAAATCAAGTGTACATTTATCATAATTTCTATAATGAGTTAAAGTAAGTTTCTGTAATATCATAATCTATTCACTGAGATGGTTAATACGAAATTGACCTTCAGAAGGAATTTCGACTAAATCACCATCATGTAATTTTTTGCCACGACGAGTTTCACGTTCACCATTTATTAATACTTCTTCATCTTGGAGGAACCATTTAGCCTGACCACCCGTTCCAATGACGCCTTCATTTTTTAGGAATTGACCTAAAGTAATATCGTCTTTTACTGAGATATCTTGTACCACTATCTTCACTCCAATCTTAATTAGTCATCTCTATATTATACCTTTTTTTCACCAAAAAATCATGCTTTTACGCACAATTCATTTTAAGATAAATTAATCTTCAAAATATTTATATTCTAAGTGAAAAATTAAGTCCGGAACTTAAACATTATTTTCATAATAAAATCAAAAAAGTATAGCTAACGAGCATAGTGAGATACTATGGCGCCTGTTAGTTACACTTCACGCGACTTTTGTTACTATAGACGCCCTATCCTTAAACTTTCACACGAAAAAGCTGAGACAATGATCTTTGTCTCAGCTTTCTAAATATTTATATTACTTTATCTTTCTTTGTAAAAATTAAAATCAAACTGATTAACAGGAATGCTGTTCCTGCTAAAAATGGAATTGTGATGAAGCCAAATACATTAATATACTCTGATGAACATGGAACACCTTGTGTACATGGTTTGATTTCTGCAAATCCTGGTACTTTTTGCTCTAAGTAATGCCATGTGGATATCAATAGTCCAATGATTGATAACGGTAGGGCTATTTTTTTAACATTAAAATCATTTTGGAATGAGCCAATTCCGAGTATTAACACGAGTGGATACATACAGATTCTTTGATACCAGCACATTGTACATGGGACAAATTGTCGTATCTCACTAAAGTATAAACTACCTAACATAGCTACTAAAGCTATTACCCAGGAAATAAATAGTGCATATTGTTGCTTCAAATATATCACCTATTTTTATTTATTTTTCTTTTCTATAGCTTGATCGATTGCTTTAGAAACTTTGTCGTAATCCATTGGATCTGATAATACTTTACCATCTACTACAATTGTAGGTGTAACGTCTACATCGTATTTATTTGTTAAATCTGAATCATTTTTCATTTGTTTATAAGACTCTGAATTTCTATCTTTCACTAATTTCATGATTTGATCTTTTTTAGATTTATTAATATCTAATCCGTCTACTGCTTTTTGGACTACTTTAAGATCTAACCATTCGTCATCTGTTTCTGCATTGTGGTCATCTGGTTGTGCTTCAAATAATGCTCTATGGAAATCCCAATATGCATCAGGTGCGATTTTATAAACAGCATGTGCTGATGCACCACCAATTTCAGATCCTTCACCGTGGAATGGTGCGTTCACAAATCTATATTCCACTTTGTCTTTATCGATATAATCTTTTTCTATTTGATCCATGTAATTCGTTTCAAATGCTTTACATGCTGGACATTTAAAATCTCCAAATTCAACTATTTGAACTTTAGCTTTATCTTTTTTATGTGTTGGATTGTCTTTTGTCTCTTTTGATAAGTCTGTGGCTTTAACAGTTCTATCAAATAGACTATCTTCTTTGTTGTCACTTCCGCTTCCACCAAACACAACAAGCAATACGATACCTACGACAACAACAAGTATTGCTATCATTAAAAACATAATATTACTGTTACTATTTTTATTCGCCATATTAATCCCTCAATCTCTTTTGTTGATAATATAAATTTTATACTATCACTTAAAGAAATTCTATATCATTCAATAAAAATTCATTAAGGTTTTGTGACAAAATGGTGATTAATATTTTCGTAAAAATTATTTAGTAATTTTTAATGCATTTTTTAAATTTTTGATAACGCCTTTTTCATAAGTGAGCACGCTACCACGATACGTTTTCGCTGCAAACACCAGTAGAATGATACATGTAACGATTGAAATGACAATTCCTAAAAGTAAATGCCATTCAGGTGTTGATTCTGATGTAGTTCTTAATAACATGACCATTGGTGATAACATCGGAATGAAGCTTGTCACTTTTACAAGCATTGTATCTGGGTTTGAAATACTAAATATCGCAATATAGAATGCTGCTAATGAAATAAATGTAACTGGCATCATAGATTGAGCAAGATCTTCTATACGACTCGTTAATGCCCCTAGAATAGCCGCTAATGAAATATAGGATACAACACCCAAAATTAAGTAAACTGCGCCATAAATAATGATTCTCGTCGTCTCAGGGCCATATTCAACTCCAGCTGACTCAAATAATCCTTTCAAATCAAATGCGAATATACTAATTACAATCGCAAGTATGATAAAGAATATTTGTGTAAAGGCTACTGCAATGATTGCGAGTATTTTCGCGGATACATGAATCGACGGTTTCACACTTGTAACGATCATTTCAATCACACGTGTTGTTTTTTCAGTCGCAATTTCTGAACCGATTTGGTTAGCGTAATTGATTGTGATAAAGAATGATAAGAAAATGATGATGTAAACAACAGCTGAGTTTAATGCTTGAACTTTCGGATTAACATCACTAGATTGTTTTTCATCATTCGATTTAATTTCTTCTGTCTTCACATCACTTGGTGTATTTAACGTTTTCAAATCTTTTTCTGATAGATTTAATTTTTGTGCTGTTAATGATGATTGCATTTGGCTAAGCGTTGATTGTAAGGTCATTTTCTCACTTTCACTTACATTGCCTTTTTCATAAATTGTGCCATCTACTTTTTCACCATTCACGTTTACTTGAATTAAACGTTTATACTTTTCGTCTTTAACACCTTTTTTACCTTTTTCGAGTGAAACTTTTTCTACTTTTTCAATATCATCGTTTTGTTTATATTGCTTTTCTAATACTTTATAGATCATATCGTTATCTGTTTGTATCGCAACAACTTTACTATCGTTATCAAAGAAATCAATAATTTTGTCGATGTTACTTAATGCAAAGATTAAAATCATAAAAATTGCAGTCATGATGATAAATGATTTACTTTTCACTTTTTGTATATACGTTAAATTAAATGTCGGCCAGAATTTATTCATGCTTATCACCTACCTTAGCTATAAAGATATCGTTTAGAGATGGTTCTGCAACTTGGAATCGTTTGAGGTAACCTAACTTCGTCACATTTTGATAAATACTTTCTGCATGTTTTTCATCAGAAATTGTGATTTTAACGCCTTTTTTAGTCGTTTTAAATGCTTCTACACCTTCAAAGTCTTTTAAGAATCCTAAATCGTAGTCACCTTCGATAAATACATCTTTCTTACCAAAGTCATCTTTAACTTGATCAAGAGAACCAGCAACGACTGCTTTACCTTTATTCATAATGCAAATATAGTCACAAAGTTCTTCTACATGTTCCATTCTATGTGAGCTGAATATAATCGTTGTGCCTTGTTCTTTTAAATCTTTAACAGCAGCTTTAAGCAATTCAACATTGACTGGATCAAGTCCACTAAATGGTTCATCAAGAATTAATAATTCAGGTTTATGAATGATTGCAGCAATCAGTTGTACTTTTTGTTGATTACCTTTCGATAATGCTTCGATCTTTTTTTCTTTATTTTCAAATGCATCAAATCGTTTCAACCAATAATCTAATGCTTCTGAAATATCTTTTCTTTTCATGCCTTTTAGTTCAGCTAAATATTGCACTTGCTCCCAAACTTTTAATTTTGGATGCAATCCTCTTTCTTCAGGTAAATAACCAATCGTATTGGTCATATTATAGTCAATTGGCTTGTCGTTAAATGTCACAACTCCAGTTGTCTTTGGTAATAAACCTAAAATCATACGAAATGTTGTCGTTTTACCTGCACCATTTCCGCCTAAAAATCCATACATCGTACCTTTAGGAACTTCCAAATTAACATCATGTACAGCCGTAAAGTCATTGAATTTTTTGGAAACATCTTTAATTAGTAATGTCATAATGTTTACTCCTTTTCTTTAGATTCTATTTCTGAAATATCTATATTCTCGTCTTCTTCGAAAATAAATAATTCATCTATAGATACTTCGAACACTTGAGAAAGCTTATGTGCTAGTACTAACGTGGGATTGAATTTGTAACGCTCAATAGAATTGATTGTTTGTCTAGACACTTTAACCAATCGAGAGAGTTCACTTTGTGTCATGTTTTTCTGTGTGCGATATTCATAAACTTTGTTTTTCAATTCATCACTTCCTGTCAAGTTAACTTTACAATATATGAATTTTTACACCGTGTCAAGTAAACTTGACACAAAAAAATAGCTGAGACCCAAATTAGGTCCCAGCCATTACATGTTTATTAATATGTTCTGATTGGTAAGATAAGTTGTACGACAGTTTCGTCGTCTTTAGGTTTAAGAATAAACGGTCTCATTGTACCAAAGAATTCTACTTGTACTTCATCGTTGTCGATAGCTTTTAATGCATCCATCATGTATTTAGAGTTAAATGAGATTTTTAATGATTCACCTTCAACATTGTCTGTAGATACATCTTCTTTAACTGTACCGATTTCTGGTGAAGTAGATGATAATTCAACTTTATCAACATCCGTAGATAATTTAATGACGTTGTTACCACCCTCACGTGCTAATAGCGATGCACGATCTATTGCATGATAGAACTCACTATTATCTAAGATGATTTTAGTTTCATAGTTCTCTGGGAATAGTCTTGTTGTATCTGGATAGTTCCCTTCAAGTAATCTTGAAATAAAGTTAATGTGACCAACTTTAAATAATACTTGGTTACTTGCAAAGAAGATATTGATGTCTTCCTCAGAATCAGAAACGATTTTGTTTAATTCAGATAAAGCTTTACCTGGGATAATAACATTTTTATCATCGATTTCTTCGTCTTCTAATTTTAATTTTCTTAATGCAAGTCTGTGTGAATCTGTTGCAGTACAGATTAGTTCATTGTTTTGAATAAGCCAGTTAACACCTGTTAATACAGGGCGTGTTTCTGACGTGGACACTGCAAAGTTCGTTTGTGCGATAATGTTCTTTAATACTTTAATTGGTAATTTAATTGCATCGTCTTCAGATACTTGCGGTAATAATGGATATTGATCTGGATCTAAGCCACTTACGTTAAATTCAGAATGTCCTGATGTGATCAGTGTTTTAAATTGATCATTAGTTGATAAATTAACGGTTTTACCTGGTAATTTTTTAACGATATCTACAAAGAAACGTCCTGGAAGTACTACAGAACCTTTTTCTTCAATATCTACAATTTTTTCACCATCAATATTTTGATTTATTGTTATTTCTATTGATATTTCAGAGTCTGATCCTGTTAAGATGATGCCTTTATCTGTAGCATCTATCTTGATTCCTGTAAGTATCGGTAATGTAGTTCTTGGTGAAATTGCTTTTAATGTATCATTCAATTGATTAAGAAAGTAATCTCGTTGAATTGTAAATTTCATAACTTATAAAACTCCTTCCAGTCGTTATATATTTAATTATATATCTTTTAAAATCATAGTAATAGTCATAGGGGCTGTGGATTGGTGGATAACTCGCCTTAAATGGTGATATAAAAGTTATTCACATGTTGATAAACTGTGTATGAATGTGCACAACTTATCAACATTATCCACGAATTTGTTTTTCCAGTTGTTCTAAATCATTTTTGAGTTCTGGGTTATTTTCTAAATCTTTTTTAATTTTATCATGTGCATGGATGACAGTTGTATGATCTCGTCCACCAAATTCTTCACCAATTTTAGGTAATGAAAAATCAGTAAGTTCTCTTGATAGATACATAGCGATTTGTCTCGGATATGCAATTGATTTTGTACGTTTCTTAGCAGCAAAGTCTTCGATTCTAACGTTATACATTTTACCAACAGCTTGTTGAATGTCTTGAATCGTGATTTTAGTAGATCTTGGTGATGAAATAATATCTTTAAGTGCTTCTGCTACTAAATCTGTATTAATCGGTTTATTTCTAAGTTTGGAGTACGCTAATACTCTCGTTAAAGCACCTTCTAATTCACGTATATTGGATTGAATTGAATTAGCGATATAAGTTAAAGCTTCAACAGGTATATCTAAGTTTTCTTCTTCGATTTTCTTTTGTAAAATAGCCATTCTCGTCTCAAAGTCAGGAGGCGTAATATCTACTATTAATCCCCATTCGAAACGTGTTCTTAAACGATCTTCTAAAGTTGGAATTTCTTTAGGCGGACGGTCACTTGAGATGACGATTTGCTTTTTATTTTGATGTAAATCATTAAAAGTATGGAAGAATTCTTCTTGCGTTTGTTCTTTCTTTTGAATGAATTGAATGTCATCTATTAAGAGCACATCGATGTTTCGATACTTGTCTCTAAAGCTTTCCGTATCGTTCATACGTATAGACTTAATAAATTCATTTGTGAATTTTTCGCTAGATGTATATAGAACGTTAGCATTTGGATTTTGTTCAAGCACATAATGACCAATTGCATGCATTAAATGTGTCTTTCCTAAACCGACGCCTCCATATATGAAAAGCGGATTATAAGCATTGGCTGGTTCTTCGGCTACTGCTAGTGAAGCAGCGTGCGGGAACTGGTTACCAGGTCCAATAACGAATGTATCAAAAGTGTTATTACTGTTCAGCTGACTATTTGTAACTTCTTCATATGCTTCAGTTTCTTTAGGTTTTTCTGGCTGTTCAGTGAAATCTTCACTTTGTAAATCTTCTTCTGATATAAATTTAACTTGAACTTTGTCTCCAATCACTTCATATATAAAGTTTGTGACGTGTTCATGATATTTATTGGTTAACCACTCAGCGACAAAAGGACTTTGTGCAACAACTATTGCGCGCTTACTATCAATTTGATGTAAGTAAGTCCCTTTGAACCATGTATTATAACCAGCAGAAGCGATTTGATCTTCAGCAATAGATAACACTTGCTCCCAAATTTCTTCTTTTGAATTCATAAAAGTCCTCTTTCTCATTTAAATTTATTGAGTTATACACATAAAATAAGATTGTTGATAAAGAAAATCACAGGTTGTGAATTATTATCCACAACTTACACACAAACGGTGGATAACTACACTTTATAATTCTCTTGTCCACAATCTTTACACGTAAATATTTATGAAATAATCACAGTAATATCAATGCTTTGTATAACTTATCCACACAATTATACTTTTAAACAAATCGAGTTGTCAAATACCTGTGAATATGTGCAGTTTGATGAGATTGTACTGTGAATAAGAATATATCTTAATCAATTTATCCACAAAAAGTTGGTTATGCATTGTGAATAAGTGGATAACTTAATAAATAGAAGTTGTAAATTTCTTCTTGATTTTTAAAATCTGATTTGTTATAGTTTAGTAGTTATTGAAATTGTGACAAATCACACGTATGGTATAAATAATTTTGAAACTAATCTTCTGATATATATAAATGAATATCATACAAATGATAATCTAATGTAGAATTAGATGTTAAGAATAATTAATGGAGGTGTTCTTAAATGGTAAAACGTACGTATCAACCAAATAAACGTAAACATAGTAAAGTACACGGTTTCCGTGCACGCATGAGTTCTAAAAACGGCCGTAAAGTATTAGCTCGCCGTCGTCGTAAAGGTAGAAAAGTATTATCAGCTTAAGATCACTGAAGAGCAGTGGTCTTTTTTTTGTTTTAATTGAAGGAATTGTTTTGTATAATAAACAATAATTAAGTGATGTATTGTGGAGTGGATGTTTGTGGAAAAGGCTTATCGAATTAAGAAAAATAATGATTTTCAAAGAATTTATAAAAAAGGTAAGTCAGTCGCTAATAGACAATTTGTTATTTACACAGCTGAAAATGATCTTGATCACTTTAGATTAGGTATAAGTGTTTCAAAGAAAATGGGTAATGCTGTTACAAGAAATAGAATTAAAAGGTCCATTAGAGAATGTTTTAAGAATCATAAAGAAAATATTATTCCTAAAGACATCATTGTTATCGCTCGAAACCAAGCTGTTGATTTAAAAGTCATTGAAACACAGAAGAGTCTAGAGCATGTATTGAAGATTGCTAAAGTTTTTAATAAACGTATTCCCTAAGTATTGATATATTACTAGGAGGTTGCAGCATGCTTAAATCGCGCTATGAAGGACAATCAGTAGAACAAGCACTACAACAAGGTTTAGAAGATTTGAATGTTCAAGAACAACAAGTAAGAATTGATGTTATTAATGAAGGTAAAAAAGGTATTTTTGGATTTATGAAACAAGATGCACAAATTGAACTAACTGTAATCGATCCAGAACTTAAACAGTTTGAATCAATTGAAGCATTAAAAAATCGTCACGAGTCGGTCGAAGAGGACGATAGCCCATTAACAGATGAAGTGACACATCAAGAAGACACAATAATAGAAGAAAAAGATATTCAGTCAGAAACAGGCATACGTGAAGATCGCAATCAGAAAAAAGATTCATTAAATGAAGTGGCACAAAACACTTTAGATTATGTACTTAATATCATAAGAGAAATGGATATTGATGTAGATGGTTCATATGAAATTAAGTCTAATACAATTTATATTAATATGACTTCCAACAATGCTGCTTATATAATAGGTAAGCGTGGTCAAATTTTAAACGCCTTACAAATAGTAGGTCAAAATTATATGCATCAATTTGTTAAAGGTTATTATACGCTTATATTAGATATCGAATCATATCGAGAAAAACGTAAAGAAACGTTAGAAAAATTGGCGCTTAATATGGCTAAGAAAGCAACTCAGACAAAGAGACCGGTTAAATTAGAACCTATGCCAAACTTTGAACGTAAAATTATGCATCAAGCAGTCAGTAAAATTGAAAATATCGAAACATACTCTGAAGGAAGAGAACCACATCGATATTTAGTCATTAAGAATAAATAAAAATAGTCGGAGTGAGTCATCTCGCTCCGCATTTTTTCGAACAATATATTCGAAAAATATTACAAAACCATTTACAATCAATAGAATAGTTATCAATGGTGGAGGAGAATATCATGGATTTAGATACAATTACAAGTATCTCAACGCCTATGGGTGAAGGTGCAATAGCAATCGTACGATTAAGTGGTCCGGATGCCTTAAATATTGCTAATCGTATATATAAAGGTAAGAAACAAATTACTGAAGTGGCATCACATACAATTAATTATGGTCATATTATTGATTCTGAGACTGATGAAGTCGTAGAAGAAGTCATGGTTGCTGTTATGAAAGCACCAAAGACTTTTACGAGAGAAGACATCGTTGAAATAAATTGTCATGGTGGTTTAGTAACAGTTAATCGTGTACTTGAGTTAACGTTATCTAATGGTGCTAGAATGGCAGAACCAGGTGAGTTTACGAAACGAGCATTCTTACACGGACGTATTGACTTGTCTCAAGCAGAAGCGGTTATGGATTTCATCCGTTCTAAGACGGAACGCGCATCGAAGGTAGCCTTAGGTCAGATGGAAGGACGTCTAAGTAGTCTTATTAAAGGCTTAAGACAGTCCATATTAGAAATACTTGCTCAAGTAGAAGTGAATATTGATTATCCTGAATACGATGACGTAGAAGAAGCTACGACTAAATTCTTATTAAAAGAATCAAGGCATATTGAAAATGAAATCGATCAATTATTAAGAACTGGCCAGCAAGGTAAAATTATGCGCGAAGGTCTATCAACAGTCATTGTTGGGAAACCAAACGTAGGTAAAAGTTCTATGCTTAACAACTTGATTCAAGATAATAAAGCGATTGTTACTGAAGTAGCTGGTACAACAAGAGATGTATTAGAAGAATACGTCAATGTTCGTGGTGTACCATTAAGATTAGTGGATACTGCAGGTATTCGTGAAACAGAAGACATCGTAGAAAAAATAGGTGTAGAAAGATCAAGAAAAGCTTTATCAGAAGCAGATTTAATTTTATTTGTTCTTAATTATAATGAAGCATTAACGGAAAATGACTATCAGCTATTTGATGTCATTAAGGATGAAGATGTGATTGTGATTATAAACAAAATGGACTTAGAACAGAAGTTAGATATTGATGAATTAAAAGCAATGATAGGTGACCATCCTTTAGTTCAAACTTCTATGGTTGAACAACAAGGTATTGAAGAACTTGAACAGAAGATTTCAGAGTTATTCTTTGGTGGACAAGTACAAGCACAAGATATGACATATGTCTCAAATTCAAGACATATAGCATTATTAAAAGACGCTAAGACATCTATAAATGATGCAATTCAATCTGCTGAAGACGGTGTACCTATAGATATCGTACAAATAGATTTAATCAAAACTTGGGAATTGCTCGGTGAAGTAATTGGTGAAGAAGCAAGTGATTCACTAATTGACCAACTGTTTAGTCAATTCTGTCTCGGAAAATAAAAAGGAGGAAAAATTTTGACACAAAAATATGACGTTATTGTTGTCGGCGCTGGACATGCAGGTGTGGAAGCTGGTTTAGCTTCTGCAAGACGTGGTGCAAAAACACTAATGCTTACAATTAACCTTGATAGTGTAGCATTTATGCCATGTAATCCATCAGTTGGTGGTCCAGCTAAAGGAATTGTTGTAAGAGAAATCGATGCGCTTGGTGGTCAAATGGCTAAGACTATCGATAAGACACACATTCAAATGCGTATGTTAAACACTGGTAAAGGTCCAGCTGTAAGAGCATTACGTGCACAAGCAGATAAAGTATTGTATCAAGAAGAAATGAAACGTGTGATTGAAGATGAACCAAATCTTGATATTATGCAAGGTATGGTTGAACGTTTAATTATAGAAGATAATAAAGTTAAAGGTGTAGAAATGGTTATCGGCTCAACTTATGAAGCGGATGCTGTTGTATTAACGACAGGTACATTTTTACGTGGTGAAATTATTTTAGGTAACTTGAAATATTCAAGTGGACCAAACCACCAAATGCCATCTATTAAATTAGCTGAACACTTGAAAGAATTAGGCTTTGATATCGTGAGATTCAAGACTGGTACGCCTCCACGTGTTAATGGTAATACAATAGATTACAGCAAAACAGAAATTCAACCAGGTGATGAAGTAGGACGTGCGTTCAGTTATGAAACGACAGAATACATTTTAGATCAATTACCTTGTTGGTTAACATATACAAATGAACAAACGCATAAAGTTATCGACGATAATTTACATTTATCTGCTATGTACTCAGGTATGATTAAAGGTACAGGTCCAAGATATTGTCCTTCAATTGAAGATAAATTTGTTAGATTCAATGATAAACCAAGACACCAATTGTTCTTAGAGCCAGAAGGACGTAAGACACAAGAAGTATACGTACAAGGTCTATCAACAAGTTTACCTGAACATGTTCAACGTAAAATGTTAGAAACAATTCCAGGACTTGAAAAAGCAGACATGATGCGTGCCGGTTACGCAATTGAATATGATGCAATTGTGCCAACACAATTATGGCCAACACTTGAAACGAAAGTCGTTACAAACTTATTTACTGCGGGTCAAATCAATGGTACTTCAGGATATGAAGAAGCGGCAGGACAAGGTTTAATGGCAGGTATCAACGCTGCTGGTAAAGTATTAGGTAAAGAAGACGTTATATTACGTCGTTCAGATGCTTATATCGGTGTGTTAATTGATGATTTAGTTACAAAAGGTACGAACGAACCATACCGTTTATTAACTTCTAGAGCAGAACATCGTCTATTATTAAGACATGATAATGCAGACTTAAGACTGACAGATATCGGTTATGAAATTGGTATGATTTCTGAAGAACGTTACGCTAAATTTAATCAAAAACGTGAAGCAATTTCAGCTGAACAAGAAAGATTAAGAGGTATTCGTATTAAACCGAATGCACATACACAAAGTGTTATCGAAAGTCGCGGTGGAACAGCGCTTAAAGACGGTATATTAGCTTTAGATCTATTACGTAGACCAGAAATGGATTACGCAGCTATTATGGAAATCTTACAAGAAACTTCACCAGTAGATGAAGACGTACAAGAACAAGTAGAAATTCAAACGAAATACGAAGGTTATATCCAAAAATCATTAGCACAAGTTGAAAAAATGAAACGTATGGAAGATAAAAAAATTCCTGAAAATATCGATTATGATGCAATCAATAGTTTAGCGACTGAAGCACGTCAAAAACTTAAAGAAGTTAAGCCACTTGATATTGCACAAGCTTCTCGTATTTCAGGTGTAAACCCTGCAGATATTTCGATTTTACTTGTGTACATTGAACAAGGTAAAATTCAGAAGGTGAACTAACATGAATGAACAAACTTTTATTGATACGTTAAAAGATTCAGGTATAACATTATCAGATAAACAAATTAGTCAATTTGAAACATACTTTGAGATGTTAGTAGAGTGGAACGAAAAAATTAACTTAACAGCAGTTACTGAAAAAGAAGAAGTGTACTTGAAACACTTCTTTGATTCAGTGACACCAAGCTTTTATATAGATTTTAATGAAATTGAAACGATCTGTGATGTAGGGGCAGGCGCTGGATTTCCGAGTATCCCTTTAAAAATCGTATATCCACGCTTGCAAATTACGATAGTAGATTCATTAAATAAAAGAATTAAATTTTTAAATGAATTAGCTGCATCATTAGACTTAGATAAAGTAAACTTTGTACATGATAGAGCAGAAACATTCGGTAAATCACAACAGTACCGAGAAAGCTTTGATCTTGTAACTGCAAGAGCAGTAGCACGATTATCTGTATTAAGTGAATTATGTCTACCTTTAGTGAAAAAGGGCGGTCAATTTGTAGCATTAAAAGGCTCACAAGGTAATGAAGAGTTAGAAGATGCACAATTTGCAATTTCTGTATTAGGTGGAGAAGTAAAAACAGTAAATGAATTTACGCTACCTCTTGAAGAAAGTATGAGACAGATCATTACGATAGATAAATTAAGACAAACACCTAAGAAGTATCCAAGAAAGCCAGGAACACCAAACAAAGAACCTTTAACAAAATAATTCCTGGGAAATATGTATGAACGAAAGTAGGTATATTGAGATGAAAAAGCCTTTTTCTAAATTATTTGGACTTAAAGACAAAGAATTAGAACACATAGAAGAAGCACGAGCTGAAGGTAATGTGGCAGTCATATCAACAGAAAGAATAGTGCCAAACCGTTATCAACCGAGAAAAGTATTCGATGAATCTAAAATTAAAGAACTCGCACAATCTATAAAAGAACATGGATTATTACAACCTATTGTTGTTCGTCCAATTGAAGAAGGTATGTATGAAATCATAGCAGGTGAGCGAAGATTTCGTGCAATGAAATATAACGATTTACCAGAAACTGAAGTTATTATTAAACCATTAAATGACAAAGAAACAGCAGCCGTTGCACTAATTGAAAATATACAAAGAGAAAATTTATCAGCTATAGAAGAAGCGGAAGCCTATAAGAAATTGCTGGATTTAGAAGATATTACACAACATGATTTAGCAGTTAGTATGGGTAAGAGCCAATCATTTATAGCCAATAAATTAAGACTGCTCAAATTATCAGAACCTATTATTATTTCATTACAAAAAGGTGAAATAACAGAAAGACATGCAAGAGCATTGTTAGGTTTAGATGATGAAGGGCAGCAAGAAGTCTTAACATCCATACAATCTCAGAACTTAAACGTCAAACAAACAGAAGATCGCGTTAAGAAAATACGCGGCTCTGAAAAAGTAAAAGCAAAACAATTTCAATTCGAACAAGACATCACAGAAGCACTAGATTCACTCGGACAAAGCATTAAAAATGTTGAAAAAGAGGGTATTAAAATCAAGCGAATTGATGAAGAACATAAAGACTTCTATGAAATTACGATTAAAGTTTATAAGAAGAAATAATATATAAAGTTTGGGACATTATATAATATCCCAAACTCTTTTTTATGTTTACATATAGAATTTCTGTAAATTTCCGATATATTATTGTTATTTGTAAAAAAGTCATTTATACTTTTCTGTAAACGTTTTCATTTAAAAGGGGGATTTTAATGATTACATTTTTAGTTTCTATCGTTTTATTAGTTATAGGTTATTTTACATATGGCAAGTATATTGAAAAAATGTTTGGTGTTAAGGATGAACGTCCGACGCCTGCTCATGATCAAAGGGATAATATTGATTTTGTTCCGATGTCGACAAATAAGAACTCATTGATTCAATTGTTAAATATTGCAGGGGTTGGACCGATATTTGGACCGATTATGGGTGCTTTATATGGACCAGTTGCTTTTATTTGGATTGTATTAGGGTCTATATTTGCTGGTGCTGTTCATGATTATTTAACAGGTATGATTTCTATCCGTAATAAGGGGGCTCATTTACCTGAATTAGCTGGTAAGTTCTTAGGTAATGTGATGAGACATCTCGTAAACGTCTTTACACTATTACTATTGTTATTAACAGGTACGGTATTTGTTACGAGTCCGGCATTACTATTACATTCTTTAATGGATGGTAGAGTGGCTTTAGGTATTATTATTTTTGTTATTTTCTTATATTATTTCTTATCAACAGTGCTACCTATCGACAAAATTATTGGTAAAGTTTATCCGATATTTGGTTTCATCTTGATGATTTCTGCAGTAGGAATCTTTGTACGATTAATTATGACTGGTGCAGAAATTCCGGAACTAACTTTGAAAAATATGCATCCTGATTCGGCGCCAATTTTTCCTTTATTATTCTTTACGATTACTTGTGGTGCTTTATCTGGTTTCCATGCGACACAATCACCGATTATTTCTAGAACGACGAATAATGAGAAAAATGGTCGTAAAATATTCTACGGTATGATGATTGCTGAAGGTATTATTGCGATGATTTGGGCTGCGGCTGCTATGAGTTTATTTGGTGGCTATGGTGGTCTACAAGAAGTGTTAGCGAAAGGTGAAGCGGCGCTTGTAGTGAGTGAGGCTTCTACTATGTTATTAGGTTCTGTATTTGGAACATTAGCGATTCTAGGTGTTATTGTATTACCAATAACAAGTGGTGATACTTCGTTTAGAAGTGCGAGAATGATTTTAGCTGATTATTTTAATTTCGGTCAGAAAAAAGTAATGAATCGCTTCGCAATTGCGATACCTATGTTTGTTATTAGTTTTATTTTAACGAGAGTAGACTTCACAATACTTTGGAGATACTTCTCTTGGGCAAACCAAACAACAGCTGTTATCGCTCTATGGATAGGCGCTATGTATTTATTACTATCTAAAAAGAATTTCTATGTCGCTTTAATACCTGCTTTATTTATGACATGGAATATATTCACGTATATATTAAGCCAACCAATTGGATTTGGGATGGATTTATCACTTAGTTATTGGTTGTCAGCTGGTTTGACGATTTTATGGTCTATGTATTTCTATTATTTATATCGTAAAAACAGTGAAAATGCGATAGAAATAGATTATCAAATCGGTGGATCACCCGTATCTAAATATTAAACAGTAAAAGCACCTTTCGATCTCCATCGAAAGGTGCTTTTTATATATTTAATATAGGGAAGGTAGTCTGCCATACGATACTCGCTCAAAAATATCATATGGCAGTGCTATTATTTAGGGGTAATAGCAAATGCGCGGACAGGGAATCCGGGTGCATTTTTAGGTTTAGGGCTAATGGCTAATATAACTGAACCACGAGTTGGTAGTTCGTCTAATCCGGTTAACAGTTCTATTTGAAAAGTATCTAAACCAAGTACGTATCGTTCACCGACAATGTCATTATTTTTACGGATGTCTACTGAAGCATCAGTATCAAATGTTTCATGTCCGATTGACTTGATCTTTCTCTCTTCAAACAAGTATTTAAGTGCGTCTAATGACCATCCTGGGAGATGTTCATGACCATCATTGTCTTTGTTCTCAAATTGCTCTTTATCTGGCCATTTCTTTGACCAGTCACTTCTAAATGCGACAAACGTTCCACTTTCAATTGGTCCATTTTCAGATTCCCATTGAAGAATGTGTTCTTTAGTTAGTCTGAAATCTGAATCTTGGGCTACTTCTTTTGAGAAATCTAACACGATTAAAGGTAAGACTGTTTCTTGTAAACCGAGTTCATGTAAATATCGTTTATGTTCTACAAAATGTATAGGTGCATCTATATGCGTGCCATATTGTGTAGGAAATTGCCATGATTGGGCAAAGAAACCGTCATCTTTAACTTTATATAATGTTTTTGTTTCTGCATTTTCAAAAGCTGAAAAATGTGGAGATTCTGAATCAAATGTATGCGTTAAATCTACCCATTTATATTCTTTCAGTTGATTTAGCGAGTTCCATAATGGATATGACATAACATCACCTCATTTATTAGTTAGGTTGTTTAACTGTATTGTCTTGACGTAATTTTTCTACTGAATTTACTAATACAGTTAAAGCTTGTTTTACTTCTTCTTCTTGTCTTGTCTTCAATCCGCAATCAGGGTTTACCCAGAATAGAGAACGGTCAATTTCTTGAAGTGCTCTATCGATTGCAACTGTAATTTCTTCTTCTGTAGGTATACGAGGGCTATGAATATCATATACACCTAAACCGATACCTAAGTCATATGTGATATCTTCAAAATCTTTGATTAAGTCACCATGACTTCTTGAAGTTTCGATTGAGATAACATCAGCATCTAATGATTTGATTGCATGGATGATTTGACCAAATTGTGAGTAGCACATATGTGTATGAATTTGTGTTGAATCTTGTACTGAAGAAGTTGATAATCTGAATGAATGTACAGCTTTATTTAAATAATCTTCATGGTATTCAGAACGTAAAGGTAAGCCTTCGCGCAATGCAGGTTCGTCTACTTGGATGACTTTAATACCCGCTTCTTCAAGTGCTAGAACTTCTTCATTAATGGCTAATGCGATTTGATCTTGAACTTCGCTACGTGGGATATCCACACGTTCGAATGACCAGTTTAAGATTGTAACTGGACCTGTAAGCATACCTTTAACAGGTTTGTCAGTTAAACTTTGAGCATATAATGTCTCTTTAACTGTTAATGGTGCTGTCCATTTAACATCTCCGTAAATGATTGGTGGCTTAACGGCACGAGAACCATATGATTGAACCCAACCAAACTTAGTTACTAAGAATCCGTTTAGCTTTTCACCGAAGAATTCAACCATGTCATTACGTTCAAATTCACCGTGTACTAATACGTCTAATCCAATTTCTTCTTGAATTTCAATCCAACGTTTAATTTCATTTTGTACGAATTCTTCGTATTTTTCATCTGAAATACGATTGTTTTTCCAATCAGCACGGTATTTACGTACTTCTCTTGATTGAGGGAATGAACCAATCGTTGTTGTTGGTAAGTCTGGTAAATTTAATACTTGATCTTGTAAGACTTTTCTTTCTTTAAATGGTGTTGTACGTTCTGATTTAACTGAATCATAGTCATATTCTAGTTGTTTGAATGATTGACTTTCAAAGCGTTCATATTGCGCTTTTAATTCGTTATATAAAGTGTCATCATTTTCGTTAAATAATTGTTTTAAAGCATATAGTTCGTCTAATTTTTCAGTCGCAAAGCTTAAACCTTCACGAACTGAGTCGTCTAATGTTTCTTCTTCTAAAGTAACTGGTACATGTAATAATGAAGAAGATGGTTGAATAACTAATTCATCTGTATAAGATTGTAATGTTTCGATTAAAGCTTTCTTCTCTTCAATATTAGTTGACCAAACATTTCTACCATCAACGATACCAGCGAATAAAGCTTTTTCTTTAGGGAATAAGCCATCCTTGATTTGTTGTAAGTTAAAGCCATTGTCATGTACAAAATCTAAACCGAAACCATAGACTGGTAGTTGACCAATAAAGTTTAAATCTACGCGTTCGAAATATGTTTGTAAGACAAGTTTCGCAGCAGGTGCCGCTTCGTTAAAGAATTCATATGCTTCTTTCGTAATATCTTGAAGATCAGCTGCACCGTCTGTTACTAGAATTGGCTCATCTACTTGGATGTATTCAGCGCCAGCATTAGTTAATTGCTCGAATACTTCTTTATATAATGGTAAAAGTGTTCTTACTTTTTCGTCGAAACTTTGGTCGCCACCTTTAGATAATGCTACGTATGTAACAGGTCCAAGAATAACTGGATGAGATGTTACACCAACTTCTTTAGAAAAGTTGAATTTCTCAAGTAACACATTGTTATTTAATTGAGGTGACACGTTGTCCCATTCAGGTACGATGTAGTGGTAGTTTGTGTTGAACCATTTGATTAACGCACTTGCAACATGATCTTTGTTACCACGTGCAATATCGAATAATAAATCGTCATCTACAGGACGTCCTTGGAAACGTTCTGGAATAATGTTAAATAGTAATGATGTATCTAACACGTGGTCATATAGTGAGAAATCACCAGTAGGGATATGATCAACATGATGGTCTTTCTGAATTGTTAAAATTTCTTTGTGTAAATCCTGCAACGTTTGATCTAATTCGGCTTTATCTATTTTTTTAGCCCAGTAACTTTCGATGGCTTTTTTCCATTCTCTTTTCTTACCTAGTCTTGGGAATCCTAAATTTGATGTTTTAATTGTCATAATATTGCCTCCTTGGTTTGTGTTCCAGTTTTTAGTTGTGAATAATTTGCTAATTCAACTGTTAAATCATATTTTAAAAATGGTGTAACTAAGTACAAGCCATTAAAATATTGGTGTACTGCATCAATCAATTGTTTACTCAAATTAATACTGAGCTCTCTTGTTGCATCTCTGTCATCTTTGACTTTTTCAAAGGCGTTTAGCACCGTATCTGATAGTTTAATACCAGGTACTTCGTTGTGTAAGAAGAGTGCGTTATTGTAATTCGTAATTGGCATAATACCAATGAAAATCGGCGCTTCTATATGTTTAGTTGCTTCATATATTTCTTTAACTCTTTCAGGTTCATAAATCGGTTGTGTAATAAAGTATTCCATTCCAGATTCAATCTTTTTTTCTAATCTTTTGACTGCTGGCTCTAGTCGTCTTACATTTGGATTGAATGCACCTGCAACAGAGAAGTTCGTATTGCTTCTCAATGTGTCTCCATCGGCGTTTATACCTTGATTAAACTGAGTAATGATTTCAGCTAATCCGCTAGAATTAACGTCGAATACACTTGTTGCGCCAGGGAAGTTACCCACTTTAGAGGGGTCGCCCGTAATCGTTAAGATGTCATTAATACCAAGTAATGAAAGGCCCATTAGGTGAGATTGCAAGCCGATTAAGTTTCTATCACGGCAAGCTAAGTGTACGAGTGGTCTAATTTTATATTTTTGTTTAATGACACTTGCTGCGGCAATGTTAGAAATTCTTACACTCGCTAATGAATTATCAGCAAGCGTGACCGCATCTACACCTGCATCTTCAAGGGCTTGTATCCCATCGAAAAATTTATTCGTATCTAAATGTTTAGGTGTGTCTAATTCAACAATAACGGCTGGTCTTTGTTGAACAAGCTCTTTAATACTAGGTTCTTCTTTATTTTGCTTTTTGTACTGTTTTGTTTCGATTGGTATAACATTTTTATGCTTGATAGGCTTTAAATCTTTGACGACATTCTTTATTTTTTTAATATGTTCCGGTGTAGTACCACAACATCCACCTATTAATCTGACGCCTTGGTTAACGAGCTCTTTAGCTGCATCTGAAAAGTAATCTGAGTTGTTATTGTATTTCAAGTCGTTGTCTTCTAAATCCAGTAAACTTGCATTTGGATAACATGAAAGGTAAGCATGATCAGGTAAGTCAATATGTTTAAATGTCTTAATCATATGGTATGGACCGTGATGACAATTTAAACCAACGACATCTGCACCGGCGTTCACTAATGTTTCTAATGCATCTGGTATAGGTGTGCCATTTCTCAAATAATTTGTATTACTAGCTGTTAGTTGAGCAATAATCGGAATGTCGTATCTTGCTTTTGTATCTTTTAAGACAGCAAGTAATTCTTCTAAATCGTAGTATGTTTCAAATAAAATACCATCTACACCTTCATTAACAAGTGTTTCAATTTGAATCTCTGTGTGATATTGAATAGCTTCAATTGATAAGTTACTCTTTTTGATATTACGAAAACCGCCTACCGTACCTAGAATAAACGTATGGTCGTTGCTCGCTCTTTTAGCAATTTGAACAGCTTCTCGATGAATTTCTTTTACGCGATGTTCTAAATTAAAATCTTGAAGCTTCTCAAAATTTGCACCATACGTGTTTGTTTGAATAATATCTGCACCAGCTTCAATATATGAACGGTGAATTTGTTCTATCTTGTTAGGATGTGTCAAATTATAACTTTCTGGGCAAGTATCCAATCCTTCAGAGTAGAGGATGGTTCCAATTGCTCCGTCAGCTAATAAAATTTGGTTCTTTAACGCTTCTTTTAGACTCATATGTAGCCTCCTTTAATGCCCAATCGATATCTGTAATCAATTCTTTGACATCTTCTAAGCCGACTGACAATCTAAATAATCCGTTAGTGATACCACGTTTAGCTCTCACTTCTTCAGGGATGGCTGCGTGACTCATTGTAGCTGGGTGAGAAAGAATCGTTTCTACACCACCTAAGCTTACAGATACAAGTGGGATATTAAGATGGTCAACAAATGCTTGTGCTTTTGATTCATCTTTAAGTCTGAATCCGAGCACGGCACCGCCATTTTTAGCTTGTCTTAAATGTGTGTCATTTGTGATTGGATAATAGACTGTTTCAATTGCTTCATTATCGATTAAATATCTATAAATTTGTTCTGTGTTATAAACAGATTGTTTAAATCTAATTGGTAATGTCTTTAAATGTTTAGCAAGTGTCCAAGAATCATAAACACTTAATCCTGAACCTGTACCATTTTGAATAAGGTAAATTTCATTTTTAAGTTCTGGGTCATTCACGACTACTGCTCCAGCTATGAGGTCACTGTGACCACCTAAGAATTTTGTAGCTGAATGAACGACGATGTCAGCACCTAGTTTCAATGGTGATTGTCCTAACGGTGTCATAAATGTATTATCGACAGCTAATAGTGCGTCGTGTTTACGTGCAATTTGGCTAACTCCATCAATATCTGTCACTTTAAAGAGTGGGTTAGAAGGTGTTTCAACATAGATCAATTTCGTATTATCTTGAACAGCTTCTTTGATATTTTGTAAGTCTGTTTGATCGACAGTTGTAAATTCTATTTCAAATTTCTTAAGAATTTGTTCAGTTAGTCTGAACGTTCCGCCGTAAACATCATCTGGAAGAATCACGTGGTCTCCTGGTTTCAATGTTAAGAAGACAGCTGTTATTGCAGCAATTCCTGAACTAAATGCAAATCCGTAATTACCGCCTTCTAAATCTGCTAACTTTTCTTCAAGTAACTTTCTATTAGGGTTACCACTGCGTGCATAGTCAAATTCTTGATTGCCCCCTAAAGTTTCTTGATGGTAAGTCGATGAATAGTATAATGGTTGATTGCTTGATAAGTGCTCGTTACCTCTAGTGGAATCCAATATTAAAGACGTTTCTTTTGAATAGCTCATATTGACACTCCTTCTTTTCTTGAATTTTTTAAGGCTTGTAGTATGTCTTCGTAAATATCTTCGTAATCTTCTATTCCAATAGATAAACGGAGTAAATATTCATCAATACCGCGTTTATCTTTTTCTTCATCTGCCATATCTACATGTGTTTGTGTATATGGGAAAGTGATAAATGTTTCAGTACCGCCAAGACTTTCAGCAAATATACATAATTTAATATTTTGTAAGAAGCTATCAACGCTATATGCATTGTTTAAACGGATACTTAACATTCCGGTTTGACCTGAGTAAAGGACTTCATCAATGCTTTCAACAGATTGTAGTGAATGTGCTAACTTTTGAGCATTTTCAGTAGAACGGTCAAGTCGTAAATGTAATGTCTTTAAGCCTCTCAGTAATAAATAACTATCGAATGGTGAAAGGGTTGCACCGATCATATTATGAAATTGGCCAAGCACTTCACCTAAGTAGTCATCTGATACAGTGACAATGCCAGCTAACACATCATTATGACCACTTATGTACTTTGTAGCAGAATGTAAGACGATGTCAGCACCGTCTTTTAAAGGTGTTGATAAGTATGGTGTTAAGAACGTGTTATCTATAATCGTTAATATATTTCTTGCTTGTGCAATTTCATATAAAGGATTTAAATCTACTGAGAACATTAACGGATTTGATATGGGTTCAATAAAGAATGCACGTGTATGTTCATTAATAGATGCGTTTACTTCATCAATATTTGAAAAGTCTATGTACTTAAATTTGATGTTGTATTGTTTTTCATAAAATTCAAATAATCTAAATGTGCCACCATATAAGTCGAATGACACTAAGATTTCATCATTTGGTTTAAATAAGTTACAAACTAATTGGATACTAGCCATACCACTTGATGTTGCAAATGAGTATTTACCACCTTCAAGTTTGGCAAATGCATCTTCAAAGTTTGAGCGAGTTGGATTTTTTGTTCTTGTATAATCAAAACCAGTCGAACAACCTAATTTTTCATGTTGATAGGCTGTAGAAAGATAAATTGGGTTTGTAGTAGCCCCAGTATGGTCTTTAGTTAATGAAATTTGAGCGAGTTGAGTAGATTTCATAATAGCCTTCCTCCCTAATGAATTTAAAAATAAAAATAAAAAAAGCTTCCGTCCTTTAAACCCGAAATAAATCGGATGTAAAGGACGAAAGCTTAGCTCGCGGTACCACCTTTGTTCGCAATGACATTACTGACATTACCTCTATAAGTACGAGTCTCTTACAAGAAGATATAATGGCAGTAAAATTGGTGAACAAATTCCAGTACGCCATCATCGCTAAAGAGACTTTAATACTGTATCGCTATAACGGGCGATCCCGTTGACACCTCAATATCGATGCCACCACTCCAAGGCCATTTTCAATCTTTCTTTCAATGTCCCCTTTCAGCAAATGGGAACTCTCTGATGATTGCAGTGTAAGATTTACTTTCCTTTTTATCGTGATTTTATTTGTTTTCGTTGTTGATATATTACACAATACTATGCGTATATTTTTTTGTCAACAACTTTTCTGAATATTTTAATTTATCGCTCAACTTTTCTTTTGTGCATATCCCTTTCAAAATTGTTATAATCTAATTTGGATGTTTTACGTGAAACATACGAGAATAAATAACGTGGTGATGAAATGAAAGAAAGAAATCAAGCATTAACAGATAAGATTTCTTATAACCATAGTCATGATAAAATTGTTGAACTTCCTTTAGAAAAATTAAGAAGGAATCCGTATCAACCGAGAGATTATTTTGATGAAGAAGCTTTGAGAGATTTAACTCAGTCTATTTCACAGCATGGTGTGTTGCAACCTATCGTCGTAAGAGAAACGATAAAAGGTTACGACATCGTAGTAGGTGAAAGAAGATTTAGAGCAAGTCAATTAGCTAACAAAGATTCAGTACCGGCAATCATTAAAAATTTAACCGATGAAGAAATGTTAGAACTTGCTATTATAGAGAATCTTCAACGTGAAAATTTAAAACCTCTAGAAGAAGCAAAAAGTTATGCGACGATGATGGAAGAACTGAACTTAAAACAACAAGACGTAGCAGATAGATTAGGGAAATCAAGATCATACATTGCAAATGTCTTAAGGTTGCTCAACTTACCACCAAGTGTAAAAAATTTAATCAACGAAGAAAAAATATCAAGTGCACATGGTAGAACATTACTTGGTTTAGATAAGAAACATCAATTAGATCAAGTGGCTAAAAAAGTTGTAAAAGAACATATGAGTGTTAGAGCATTAGAAGAATATATTAAACAGTTAAATGCTCATGGCCAAGACAAGAAAAAGAAATCCAAACAACCGAAACCTAATTTCTTAGTTAAACATGAATATCAATTAAAAGAAAAGTTTGGAACGAATATTGATATTTCTAAGACTAAAAAAGTAGGTAAAATTTCTCTTGAATTTAATTCTGAAGATGAATATAAGAGAATATTAGAATTATTGTTAGAAGAATAAGAGGTGTAAAAGTGAATAAGATTATGAACATCATCCATAAATTGATAGACCCATTTATGGATCCAGAAAATTGGCAGAAGTGGATAGAACAAATATTAATCGGTATATTCTACATTGTATTAGCTTACATCATTATTAAAGTACTTCACAAAGTTGTAGAGAAATTCTTTACAACGAAATACGGAACTAAGAGGGTAGGGAAGTCTAACAAGCGTGCTAAAACAATGGTTAACTTACTACAAAATGTTATTTCCTATGTCGTATGGTTTATAGTTGCGACAACGATTTTAAGCAATTTAGGCATAAGAGTTGAAAGTATTATTGCTGGTGCCGGTGTTGTAGGGTTAGCAATTGGTTTCGGCGCACAAACTTTAGTGAAAGATGTCATTACGGGCTTCTTTATTATTTTCGAAAATCAATTTGATGTTGGCGATTATGTAAAAATTAATACAACAGGTACCACTGTTGCGGAAGGTACTGTACAATCAATAGGAATGAGATCTACAAGAATATTATCATTTGCTGGTGATTTAACAATACTTCCTAATGGTACAATGAATGAGATTGTAAACTTCTCAATTCATAATGGTATGGCTATCGTAGAAATCCCTGTATCTATTAAAGAAGATTTAGATGAAGTTGAAAGTAAGTTAAATGAATTTTTACCAACAGTTAAAGAAAGATATGAAATATTCATTAAAGATCCTGAAATTTTAGGTGTAGAAACTGTGACGGCAGGGGAAGCAACGATTAAAATAGCAGGTGAAACAGAACCAAATGAACATGCATCGGGTGCAAGAATCTTAAGAAGAGAAGTGAAATCTTTCTTCGATAAAGAAGGTATTCAAGCGCCAATTCCAACAATGGTTTCTTATAATCCAAATAACATTCAATAATCATCTAATCGGGAGGCAAAAATATGATCAAATCATATGAGTTAAATGATATCGTTGAAATGAAAAAACAACACGCATGTGGGTATAATAGATTTAAAATTATAAGACTCGGTGCAGATGTTAGAATAAAGTGTGAAGAATGTTCTCGAAGTATCATGCTACCAAGACAAGAGTTTAATAAAAAAATTAAAAAAATATTAGTAAAAGGACAAGGTGAATAAAATATGGCATTAACAGCTGGCATAGTAGGATTACCAAACGTAGGTAAATCAACATTATTTAACGCAATTACGAAAGCAGGAGCACTTGCAGCGAACTATCCTTTCGCAACAATCGATCCTAACGTAGGGATTGTAGAAGTACCAGACCATCGTTTACAAGAATTAACGAAATTAGTAAAACCTAAGAAAACTGTACCAACAGCATTCGAATTTACAGATATTGCAGGTATCGTTAAAGGTGCATCTAAAGGTGAAGGATTAGGAAATAAATTCTTATCACATATCCGTGAAGTAGATGCGATTTGCCAAGTCGTACGTGCATTTGTTGATGAAAATGTAACACACGTATCAGGAAAAGTAGATCCAATCGATGATATTGAAGTTATTAATATGGAATTAGTATTAGCTGACTTAGAATCAGTAGAAAAACGCTATGAAAGAGTAGCAAAAATGGCAAAACAAAAAGATAAAGATGCAGTGGCTGAAGAAAAAGTATTAGCAAAAATTAAAGAAACATTAGAAAACAATAACCCAGTAAGAAGTTTAGAATTCACACCAGAAGAAAAAGCAATCGTGAAACATTTAAGCTTACTTACTTCTAAACCAATGTTATATGTAGCAAACGTAGCAGAAGATGAAGTAGCAAGTCCAGAAGATAACGAATACGTACAAAAAATCGAAGAATACGCAAGTAACGAAGGTTCACAAGTTATCGTTATTTCAGCAAAAATCGAAGAAGAATTAGCAACATTAGATGACGAAGACCGCGAAATGTTCTTAGAAGATTTAGGCGTAGAAGAAGCAGGATTAGACAAATTAATCCGCGCATCATATAACTTATTAGGATTAGCAACATACTTTACAGCAGGTGAACAAGAAGTAAGAGCATGGACATTTAAAGAAGGCATGACAGCACCACAATGTGCAGGAATCATCCATACAGACTTCGAAAGAGGCTTCATAAGAGCAGAAACCGTAAGTTATGACGATTTATTAGCAAATAACGGTATGAACGGTGCTAAAGAAGCGGGTAAAGTAAGATTAGAAGGTAAAGAATACCTTATGAAAGACGGAGACGTTGTACACTTTAGATTTAATGTGTAAGATGGAGGCCAGTAGTGTTTATGCACTATTGGCTTTTTCTGTGATATCATTGAGAAAATGATTGTAAAAAGTAATACTCTATGCTATAATTCTTGATTGTGAGTAATGAAAATTATTCCTTGCTTAATACTGAGTTATTAGGCCGCATAGACCACAAGGAGGTGTAAATTGATGAGAACATATGAAGTAATGTACGTAGTACGTCCAAATATCGAAGACGAAGCTAGAAAAGCTGTCGTTGAGCGTTTTAAAGGAATCTTATCTTCAAACGGTTCAGAAATCATCGAAGAAAAGGATTGGGGTAAACGTCGTTTAGCTTATGAAATCCAAGACTTCACAGAAGGTTTCTACAACATCGTTAGAGTTAAGTCTGAAAATGACGAAGCTATCAGTGAATTTGATCGTTTAGCAAAAATCTCTGATGATATCATTCGTCACATCGTAGTACGCGAAGAAGAAAAATAATTTAACTTATAAAATGGGGGAGATTAAATGATTAATCGTGTTGTATTAGTCGGTCGATTAACTAAAGATCCGGAATACAGAGTAACACCCTCAGGCGTTCAAGTTGCTACTTTTACTTTAGCTATTAATCGTACTTATACGAATCAGCAAGGTGAAAGAGAAGCTGACTTTATCAACTGTGTTGTATTTAGACGTCCCGCAGAGAATGTAAACAATTACTTATCTAAAGGTAGTCTGGCAGGAGTTGAAGGTCGTCTACAATCTCGTAGCTACGAGAACCAAGAAGGTCGTCGTGTTTATGTAACTGAAGTTGTTTGTGATAGTGTTCAATTCCTTGAACCAAAAGGCGCAAATCAACGTCAATCTGGTAATGATAATCAATCATATAACCAAAATAATAACGAATTCCAAAATTATGGACAAGACTTTGGTGGTAACCAACAACAAGGACAAAAAGCACCTTCAAATCAACAGTCAAATAATCAACAATCAAGTAATCCATTTGCAAACGCTAATGGTCCAATTGATATCAGTGATGATGATTTGCCGTTCTAATAGTTGATTGAAACGAATATAAATTGATAAACATTTAACGAGAAGGGAGGAACACAATCATGGCAGGTGGACCAAGAAGAGGTGGTCGTCGTCGTAAAAAAGTTTGTTACTTCACAGCAAACGGTATTACACATATCGACTACAAAGATACAGATTTACTTAAAAAGTTTATCTCAGAAAGAGGTAAAATCTTACCACGTCGTGTAACAGGTACTTCAGCAAAATACCAACGTATGCTTACTGTAGCTATCAAACGTTCACGTCACATGGCTTTATTACCATACGTTAAAGAGGAACAATAATATATAACGTATAGCAAAACCCTTTAGCAATCAGGCTAGAGGGTTTTTTTGTGTTTGGATTTATAGAAAAGTTGTTATTTATAATGACAACGATATTATTGTAAATAATTTGGAATTATTAAAAGTATAAATAGTATAAACATTACTAGTGCGCTGAAGTAAATAGACTTCTTATTTCTTATATATACTTTAGATATTGTTTCACAAATTAATAATTGAGTTAAAAAACTAAATACAAACAAGAATAATAAACTAAAGATTAGTCTTAATAAATTAATATTTGTAAAATTAAAAGAAATAATCATAAACATTGTCAGAAATAAAAAGGCTGTATAAATAAAGTACTGGAAAAGAATGTGTGTTCTATCTAATAATCTTCTAATAATTTCAAAGTCAAAGATATATTTTAGTAAAAATATGTTTACTGAAATAGAGAAAACAAACTGTATATATAGCAAAGCGGTTAAATTATTAAAAAAAGATGTCTTTTGATCCAAGAAAGTCGTTATTATAGATAATAATAAAATGAGAAATACGATGAATAAATTTATTTTTCTATACATTAAAAAGCTCCAATATATTAATTGATTTTTACTACGTTTTGAAAGCTATCAGGTGCATCTTTCTTATTGTTTATAATATCAATATAATCAAGTATAACATCTTCCCCTATACCTGTGGTGTATACTAAGTATGATTCATTATCATAAATTTTTCCTAGATGATTATTAATAAAATCTTGCATAATTTGGTATCCATCTTAAGTATCGTCATTAGTTATTTTTTTGAGAATGTCTGTTTTTAGTGAATGTTCTATATCTAAACACATAGGTAATAATATGTAACGTAATCTCATATCTAAAGTCGCAAGATCTGATAATGCAGAAAATTCGAAATTATAATTTCCACTATCATCTTTAGGTACATTTTTTCTGAATGAAGATAATTTAAATAAGTACGTATTATATTTCAATATTTCTTTAGCTTCATCCTCTTTTATTTCGTTAAATAAAATACCTAATGATTTTAATTTTTTAATTTGCTCTTCAAAGCTCAATTTTGGTTTTCTTTTCATACATAACTCCTTATCCTTTATATCTGGCCATCTTTTGATCGTTTATATTGATTAGATTATATAATAATAATCCAGCATTTCATATATCATGTTATGTTGGCTTTTTCTTTATTTCTGTAGTTGTTTTCAATGCATCTCATTTCATTCATTGTAAAAATACAATATAATAATGAATAATAGAATTTATAGGATGTGTGTTTATGAAGGCTATTTATGACCTTATTAAAAGTGATGCGGATATGATTTATATTTTAGAGGTTGTAGAAAGCCTGAATTTAAATGATTCGTGGGTTAGCGCGGGTTTTATAAGAAATAAAATTTGGGATACGATTTATGGTTATACAGATAAGACACCATATAATGATGTTGATGTTATATTTTATAATGCTGACTGTCTAGATGAATTTATTGAGAAGCGATATGAACAGCAATTAAGAGATATTGATTCTAGCATACCTTGGTCAGTAAAAAATCAAGCGAGAATGCATTTGAAAAATGATTTTAATCAATATATTGATTCGAAGGATGCTGTGGATCATTATACAGAAGCGCCAACAGCTATTTGTGCTAGGATAAAAAATGGTGAGTTAGAAGTACATTATAACTACAGTGTTCAAGACTTGTTTAACGGTATTGTTTCACCAACTCAATATTTTAATCATGACTCTGGTAGATATGACGTTTATTTGGATAGAATTAATCGAAAACAATGGCATAAGCAATGGCCAAATTTAAAATTTGATAATTAGAATTTAAGTAAAGATTTAATTCTTAAAGGATGTGTTCTTAATGACAATCGAAGGATTAATTGAAAAATATAAAAATACATTACCTGATGAACAAATAACTGAAGAAGATTTTAAATTAATGATGTCCAATATTGGAAATCTTAATGCCAATATTCGTGAAGATAATTTTGATTTAATTGCGCGTTTAATTATAAGTGGGAAATTGGAAGATTATCAAATGCTACAGTTACTTGAGCATTGTGAATTTGTTTTAAAAAGTGTTAACGAAAGTGATACTGAACATCTTGTGCTGGATAGAAGTTTCAGTGCACTTATTATCGGAATCATTGTTGAATCTTTAGAAGAACATGAACAGTTACCTCAGGATATTTACGAGAAGATTATAAACATAGCGATTAAATACATGGATAAGGAATCTGATGTTAGAGGATATGTACAAGGGACAGGATGGATGCATAGTGTTGCGCATGGATCAGATTTACTTGCAACATGTGTTAGATCTAAAAATTATTCAAGTGACTGTAATAAAGTGATCTTAAAGGTCATCTCTAAAAAACTTTATCAGTTAAATACTGATTTATCTTGCTATATAGATGATGAAGATGAGCGACAAGCATTTATCATTGAAGCATTACTTGAAAAAGGACTTACAGATCAAGAATTAAGTAATTGGATAAGCGAGTTATTCGTGACAGTTAATCAAACAGATTTAAATCAATCTGAAGAAGTATATTTAAGTTATTTTAGAATAAGGAAAAATATAAAAGATTTCTTGAAGACATTGTATTTTAGACTAAAATTTAATCAAAAATGTCAGGTAACCCAAGATAAAATAGAAGAAATCCTTAATAAGTTATACTTAGAATTAACACAACAAGGAGAATAAAAATGGGGATAAAATTTTATGTAGCAGGTAGTTTTGGAAATAAGAATGTTGTAAATAAACTTATAAAGAGCTTAGAACAACACGGCTTACAAAATACTTATAATTGGACGCTGAATGATAAAGCAATTAATAAAGAGGATTTAAGAAAAATTGGTCAATCTGAAGCGGATGCAGTAAAAAATTCAGATATACTGTTAGCTATATTGCCCGGAGGTAAAGGGACACATACAGAAATAGGTATTGCAATAGGACATAATAAACCTATTCTATTATTAGCACAAAATGAAAAAATATTTGAAGCTGACAATGCAGTTACATTTTATTTCCTGGAAAATGTTTATCGAAAGCAACTTGATAGGGTTAATGTATATGAAGAAGTTGTAGGTATTATTGAATCTGTGAAATAATATGGTCATGATTTAAATATAAATAAAGGATGGTGTTTCATGAAGTCGGTTAGTGTATATCATTATGATGCATTTAGTTTAGAAGCGAATAAAGGAAATCCTGCTGGTGTGGTATTAGATAGTGAAGGATTAACAGATGAAGATATGCAAGAAGTTGCGAAACAAATTGGATTTAATGAAACAGCATTCCCTTTAAAATCAAGCCGTGCTGATTTTAGGATACAATATTTTACGCCAGGTCACGAAATGGATTTGTGTGGACATGCTACTATTGGAACAATCGCGGCAATGAAACAACATGGATTATTAGAAGATAATAATGAATTTACAATAGAGACGAATGCAGGTATCTTACCAATTACTTTAAATGTTGAAAATGATAATATTTATATAACGATGCAACAAGCTAGCCCTCAATTTGAAGCGTTCAATGGATCGAAAGTAGATTTGGCTCATGCTATCGGAATTGATGAGAAAGATATAGTAACAGATTATCCGATTGTTTATGGGAGTACAGGAGCATGGACATTATTAGTACCTGTTAGGGATCTAGAAGTATGTAAAAGAATGTCTCCTCAAAATAAATTATTTCCAGAAATATTAAAAGAAAGACCCAAAACTTCAATTCATCCTTTCTGTATGGAAACATACAAAGAAGGCTTACATATGCATGCAAGACATTTTTCCTCACCATTTTCAGGAACGACTGAAGACCCAGTTACAGGGACAGCTTCTGGCGTGATGGGCGCATACTATGCTCAATATATAAATACATCTGCTAAATATCCGCTTGAACTAATCGTTGAACAAGGACAAGAAATAGGAAAAGATGGACAAGTGTATGTGCATGTGAATAATATAAACAATCAGCTTAATATTGAGATTACAGGTAGTGCAATATATGTTAAAGAATTAAAAATAGAATTATAATCATTTAGACTACCGGAACACTAAAAACCCTCTCTAGACAAGGACTAGAGAGGGCTTTGGTTTTTTCTATAGTAGAGTTCTTGATAATTTCCCCATTCATAATCAAGCTCTGATTTAGTTACAATTTTATATGGATTAAAAATGGTTTGTCCATTTTTATTTACGAATAAATCATCATCAATTTGATATGCTGCATGTACTACAGCATTATTTTCTAAATAAACAATTACATCACCATTTTGATTACCTTTTGAAACTAATTCGTAGTTTAAAGATTTAAGGTTAGTTAGAAAAGCATCTTCTTTTATCCACTGGTGTAATATATTTTTATCACTAGTAATAGCATAAAGGACTGTTGAAAGACAGTTTGATCCTTGATGTTTTGGAAAAGTAGAAACGATTGAACTTAAATGATTGGGTAATTGTAAAGTTGAAAGGTGCTTTACGTGATTATCATAATATCTATCTATTCTGTTTTTAAAAAACTGTCTTTGTTTATTCGTTGTTAATTGGCTCCATTTTTGTGAAGTAATGAGGTTGCCTTCTATGAATAGTGGATTGTTAACTCTTTCTTGTTCCTGAAGAATATATGTTTTTGAATCTTCATTAAGATTTTCAAACCATCCTTTTGAAGCTTTAATTACATAATTGTAGACACCTAAATTCCAAAACTCATATAGGTTATTTGTATCAATATTAAATGAACTTGTTGTCTTAAATGCATCTTTATGAGTGATAACTATATCTTCAATTTCAAAAGGGATATCATTAACAAAAAATAAATCAAAATTATTATAGTAATTTTCAGACCAATGTTTAAGTATTTGTTCAGTAGGATATATTTTCATAACTATACCTCAATTCGTATACCTTAAAATTTATTAAATTTCAGTTTTTCTATAACATGGTCGTGATTTTTATATAGTACGAGATCTGCTCTGTTTTTAGTTGGCAAGATATTTTTTATTAAATTGACTTCGTTAATATTGTCCCATAGATCTGTTGCTATTTTTAAGGCTTCTTCTTTTGGGATGTCTCGATATTTATAAAAATGTGAGTCTGGCTTCTGGAAAGCTTCTTCTTGAAGTAGTAAGAAGCGATTGAGATACCATTTCTTCATATTTTCTATTGTTGTGTGTAAATATATTTTGTAATCAATATAATCACTTACGAGTTCTTCTTCATGTGGACTTACTTGGAAGATATTCACGCCTTCTATAATAAGAATGTCCGGACAGTCTATGTTGTGATACTGGTCTTTAAGACGGTCGTATGTGATATGTGAATACGTGTATGTTGGAATGTTAGGCTCGTTGTTCTTAATTTGTTTTAAGTGACTGATTAATGTTTTTGTATCATAACTTTCAGGAAATCCTTTTTTAGAAAGTAAGTCTTTATCGATGAGTTCTTGTTTAGGCATGATATAACCATCAGTCGTAATCAGATCAACTTTCCAGTCCGCGTTATATTCTTGTAGTAAGTTTAAAAGCAGTCTTGAGACAGTGCTTTTCCCTACAGAAACCCCTCCTGATATTCCAATAATAAAAGGTGGTGTATTATTTTTGTTATGTAATTTGTTGTTAATGTTAGATGAATAATCTTTATGGAACTTAACTTTGTTTGTCAAAAAATTAATGAGTGGCAAATAGAGTTCATTAATTTCTGAATTTGTTAAGTTATCATTTAAACTGATAATTTCTTCTAAGTTTAAATGACTTGTATCCATATCTAATTTAAAATTTGTGTTTTGCCATTCTTCTTTTGTGAATTTCATAATGAGTTCCTTTACTTAAGAATTTTTCACTTTTTACAGTACTCGTATAGGGTAACATAAATAGTCATGAAAGTGCTTTATTAATTTTGAAAATTCTTATATACTATTTTATTCATGTACATCATGATTTTCTTTATAGTGTTAAAATGTATAGAAGATATGGGAATTATTAAAAATTGTCTTAATATAATTTTGAATTTGAGGTGACTGGAAGATGAATGGTTCTATACATCATTTAGAGATCTATGTTAGTGATATAAATAAATCTAAAAACTTTTATAGTTGGTTATTAGGACTGCTAGGATATAGTTTGTATCAAGAATGGAGAGAAGGTTTTAGCTTTAAATTAAATGAAACGTACATAGTATTTGTACAAGTGGACGATTCATTTAAACAATATGGATATCATCGTAAAAGGATTGGATTAAATCATTTGGCATTTACAGTTGAAGACAGAGTAACAGTGGATGGTATCAATATTATTTTGGAACAAAAAAATATTAATAGACTGTATGATGATTTATATCCATATGCTGGAGGTAATCATCATTATGCTGTTTATTTTGAAGATCCAGATAAAATGAAAATTGAAATAGTATCTAAAGAATAACACCACCTCTAGATTTGATATAAAGGTGGTGATATTCTTAAAATTCTGCTATGACAAGTTTATCTTCAAGGACTTGGTTTACAAAGTTTACTGTTGCTTCTCTTGATATAGGGTTATGTCCTAGCTTTTTATTGTTGTATAATATGAACTTTATGTTTGAACTGTTTATTTCGTATTTATTTAAGAAACTACAAAATGGATTGAAATGTCTAGTCATATCAGTCTCACATAATCTGTTTTGGATGTAGTAAATTTTAGGTACATATTTTTGTTTGCGAAATAAGCTCGTGATCGATAGTCTAAGTGCATATTGTTTCTTGATATAATCGCGTGAACGGTTGGGAAATATTTTAGTGTATAATTTTTCGACGTTCACTTTATCGTAACGATCTACGTAACATTGTGGATTGTTCACTACAGCAGTTGTGCCTTTATGTAATGTTGCTAAATACATAGACATAAAGCCACCTGCTGATGAACCACAATAGACGACATTTTGAGGTTCTATTTGGAGTGCTTGCGTGACTTGTTGCGCAATTTCAGAATAGTCTTTTAAGAAATGACGTTCTTCTCTTCCAACACCCCAACCAATACGTAATTGCTTATAATGAACAGTTCTGTCATCTATATAAAGACAATTTGCATTAAAATCTTCATGCCATTTACTTCTCATAAAGACAGGTGGTTTACTTTTAGATGGATCAATCGCACCATTTGAAAATACAACTAATTTATGATTATCTTCTTTAAGATTTAACTTGATATAGATGTCTAATTCATCTTTCATGATTTTCACAACTTGATTATTATGCGCCCATAAAAGGTCATTGTTCAAATCTTCGTAATTTAATGTTTCCATGATGTGAAACACTCCTAATGGTTAATATTCATTACAAATACTTAATATAAAATTCAATATAACAAAGTACTCTAGCAATTAACAATTATATAGTGGAAATTTACAAAAACTTAACAAAAAAGAGGCTAGGCATCATGCCCAACCTCTTTTTAAAGGGATTAAATATTGAATAATCTTTGGAAGAATCCTTTTTTCTTAGGTTCTTCTTCAGTTTCTGATTTGATTTCTTCTTTTACTTCTTCTTCTTTGTTTTCTGAAAGCGTTGAAGTTTGTTCTACTGTCGTTTCAGGTGCTTTTTCTTCAGTAGATGCTGCTTTGTCAGTAGTTTCTTCTTTAGCTGTAGTTGTATCTTCTTCTTTAGATTCTACTACTTTATCAGTAGTCGTTTCTGGTTTAACAGCAGTTTCTTTATTTTCTGATTTCACTTCAGCTTGTGTTTCAGATTTAGCTGGCTCTTCAGCTGCAGTAACTTTTGTTACTTCTTTATCTTCTTGTTTTTTAGTTTCAACTGATTCACTAGAAGTCTTGTCTTTTGAAACTACTTTAGAACTTTGTGGTTGTTCAGCTTGTTTCGTTTCAACTTTAGTATCATTCTCTTGAGCAGTAGCCTCTGATTGTTGGGGTGCTTGTAATGCTAAAGTTTGTTCTAGTTTCTGTTGTTGAATATGAACTTGTTGCAACATTTCACCAAGCATTTGTCTTTCTCTACGCATATGTTGAACTTCTAATCTTAATTCTTCAATTAAATGTTGTAGTTCAGGTGTTTGATTAGCAGGTTCGTCTTTAACAAGAACTTGTAAAAAGTCTTTCTCTTGTTCAAGTGTTTCGAATGCTTGGTCATAACTATTTGTTTCTTTAACCTTTTCTGCTATTTCTTGGAAAAGTTCAATATCTTCTTCTTGGAAGTCTGTCGCTTCTCTTCCACGATATTCTGTCTTAGAAAGTTGATATCCTCTGTCTTCTAAGTGTTGTACAATTTTTCTAACTTGCTTTTCACTAAGACCTACTTTAGTTGCGAATTCTTTAGTTAACATATTATAAATCATCCTTTATTTGACAGTAATTTAATAGGTAGGGTTGTCTGTCGGCAGACAACCGTCACACTTCCCTTTATACATTACATGTAAATAACAGAAAGTTCAAGTATTTATTGTATTAATTGTGAAAAGTATTATATGCAAAAAAGAAATATGTTATTATTTAGGAAATTAGAACAATAAAAATTAATATTGGAGCTGTTAGATATGTCTAATAATACTGAGAAAAAAGCTTTTAAACCAATTTGGATTATTGTTAGTTTTGTTGTATTAATTGGAATATTGTTATTACCGACTTCAAATGATTTACCTGTTATGGCAAAATGTGCGCTAGCGATTTTAGCTTTTGCAGTTATTATGTGGGTAACAGAAGCCGTAACTTATCCTGTGTCAGCGGTCATGATTGTTGGACTGATCGTTGTACTCATTGGATTTAGTCCAGTTCAAAATTTAGGAGATGCTTTAGGCAATCCGTCAGCAAATGGAAAAGCTTTAGAAGGGGATTCATTACTAGGTACAGGCAATGCGTTACAAATGGCTTTAAGCGGATTTTCAGGATCTGCAGTGGCACTCGTTGCAGCAGCATTATTCTTAGCTACAGCGATGCAAGTAACCAATTTACATAAACGTTTAGCATTACAAGTACTTTCTATTGTAGGAAACAAAACAAATAGAATTGTTATCGGTGCAATTGTAGTTTCTATTATTTTAGCATTCTTTGTACCTTCAGCTACTGCAAGAGCTGGTGCTGTTGTACCCATCTTATTAGGAATGATTGCTGCATTTAATACATCTAAGAACAGTAAATTAGCAGCATTATTGATTATTACAGCCGTGCATGCCGTCTCAATATGGAATATAGGTATTAAGACTGCCGCCGCTCAAAATATCGTTGCGATAGGGTTCATTAATAAATCAATGGGACAAGATGTTTCTTGGGGTGAATGGTTCTTGTATGCAGCACCATGGGCGATTATCATGTCAGTCGTCTTATACTTTGTGATGATTACTGTCATTAAACCTGAAGAGAAAGAAATAGAAGGTGGAAATGAATTAGTTAAAGCACAATTAAAAGAATTAGGACCAGTTTCAGCAAGAGAGTGGCGACTCATTACGATTTCTATCTTATTATTATTTTTCTGGTCTACCGAAAAAGTGCTCCATCCGATTGATTCATCTTCAATAACAATCATTGCATTAGCAATTATGTTAACACCTAAAATCGGTGTCTTTACTTGGGAAGATGTTGAGAAGAAAATTCCTTGGGGTACAGTTATCGTATTTGGAATTGGTATCTCACTAGGAACAGTATTGTTGGAAACAACAGCGGCACAATGGTTAAGTGATAAAACATTTGGATTGATGGGACTTAATCATATGCCACTAATCTCAACCATTGCACTCATTTCTATATTTAATATTTTAATACATTTAGGATTTGCGAGTGCAACGAGTTTATCTTCAGCATTAATACCTGTATTTATAGCTTTAACACAAACATTAAATTTAGGTGACCAATCTATCGGGTTTGTACTTATACAACAATTCGTGATTAGCTTTGGTTTCTTATTGCCAGTTAGTTCACCACAAAATATGCTGGCATACGGCACAGAAACATTTACCGTTAAAGACTTTATTAAAACAGGTGTACCACTCACAGTTATTGGATACTTATTAATTATCTTGTTCAGCATGACATATTGGAAGTGGATAGGATTGATATAAAGGAGAAGACGTATAAACAGGCTGCTGAGATGAGAAATCGCCGAAGTCGTGGCTTAAGTCGCGAATAAAGCCAAGAGATCGCGCAAGTCATGGCTTAACGACTAAATAAAGCCAAGAGATCGTCCAAGTCGTGGCTTAACGACTGAATAAAGCCAAGAGATCACCCAAGTCGTGGCTTAACGACTGAATAAAGCCAAGAGATCACCCAAGTCATGGCTTAATGCCTGAATAAAGCCAAGAAATCATCCAAATCATGGCTTAACGACTAAATAAAGCCAAGAGATCGCCCAAGTCATGGCTTAATGCCTAAATAAAGCCAAGAGATCGTCCAAGTCATGGCTTAATGCCTGAATAAAGCCAAGAGATCGTCCAAGTCATGGCTTAACGACTGAATAAAGCCAAGAGATCATCCAACTCCATCCGAACTACATAAAAAAGCCGTTCAATCTTCAAAATTGAACGGCTTCTTCTTGTGTAATTAAAACCATACGCTATGCGTATGGTACAGTATGGTTTAACCGTTG
>NZ_PPQD01000013.1 GCF_002901825.1 Mammaliicoccus sciuri
ATGGAGAATTAGCTCAGCTGGGAGAGCATCTGCCTTACAAGCAGAGGGTCGGCGGTTCGAACCCGTCATTCTCCACCATTTTTGCCGGCCTAGCTCAACTGGTAGAGCAACTGACTTGTAATCAGTAGGTTGGGGGTTCAAGTCCTCTGGCCGGCACCATGTTTTAGAGCCATTAGCTCAGTTGGTAGAGCATCTGACTTTTAATCAGAGGGTCAGAGGTTCGAATCCTCTATGGCTCACCATTT
>NZ_PPQD01000014.1:0-1431 GCF_002901825.1 Mammaliicoccus sciuri
AACCGGGTTCTAAAGTTGAATTATTTGATAAAGATGGACATAAACTTGGTGAGAAGGACGCTGGAACAGATGGTATCGCACATATACCATTAACTACACCTTTACCTGAAGGTAATATTACAGCTAAAGCGACTGATAAAGCGGAACATCCTAATACATCAGTACCTTCATTACCAGTTAGTGCAACATTTAAAAATTCTATAACGAATAATCCAAACTATGGTGATACACCTATTAATGTGAAACCTGGTTTAAAATTTACTGTTCCTCAAACAGGAGATAAAGATTTACCTCCAGGTACAACATTTGAAGTCCAAAAAAATGGACTTCCGATTGGTTGGACTGTTAATTTTGATGAAACTGGTAATGCTACTGTAACTCCACCGGTTAATGAAACACTTGGTAAAACTGTTTCCATTCCAGTTACAGTTAACTATCCGGATGGTTCTGTGGATGATACATCTATTCCTGTAAAAGTTATTCCGAACCAAGCTCAGGAGCATACACCAAACTATAATAAATCAAATTATATGAAACCTGGCCAAAAAATTGATATCCCTCAAACAGGAGATAAAAATTTACCTAATGGTACAACATTTGAAATTACTAAAAATATTTTGATCCCAGAAGGATATACTGTAGCAGTTGACCCAAATAGCGGTACTGTAACAATTACAGCTCCGTCTCGTGATACATTAGGTTCTGAAATAAACATGCCTATAACGGTGAAATATCCAGATGGTTCTTCCGAAGAAATACATGCTATAGCTTCTGTCCTTCCAAAGGATACTTCTAGTTCTGACTCTGGTTCTGATAGCCAATCTGATAAAGATTCTGGTTCAGACACTAACAGTGGTTCTAACTCTGATACTGATAGTACTTCTGATTTAGACTCGAACTCTGATTCAAGTAGTGATTCTGGTTCTAACTCTGACAGTGGCTCTGATAGCCAACCTAATAGTAGTTCTGATTCGAACACTAACAGTGGTTCTAACTCAGACAGCAGTTCTGATAGCCAATCTGATAAAGATTCTGATTCAGACACTAACAGCGGTTCTAACTCTGATACTAATAGTACTTCTGATTTAGACTCAAACTCTGATTCAAGTAGTGATTCTGGTTCTAACTCTGACAGCGGCTCTGATAGCCAACCTGATAGTAGTTCTGATTCAGGCGCTAACTCTAATACTGGTTCTGATTCGAACTCTGACTCAAATAGCGATTCTGATTCGAACTCAGACAACAGCTCTGATAGCCAATCTGATAAAGATTCTGATTCAGACTCTAACAGTGGTTCTAACTCTGATTCAAATAGCGATTCTGGTTCTAACTCTGACAGCAGTTCTGATAGCCAATCTGATAAAGATTCTAATTCTGACGCTAACAGTGGTTCTAACTCTGGTACTGATAGTACTTCTGATTTAGACTCGA
>NZ_PPQD01000014.1:1441-1705 GCF_002901825.1 Mammaliicoccus sciuri
GTAGTTCTGATTCTGACTCTAATTCAAATAACGATTCTGATTCGAACTCAGACAGCAGCTCTGATAGTCAATCTGATAAAGATTCTGATTCAGACACTAACAGCGGTTCTGACTCTGGTACTGATAGTACTTCTGATTTAGACTCGAACTCTGATTCAAATAGCGATTCTGGTTCTAACTCTGACAGCAGCTCTGATAGTCAATCTGATCAAGATTCTGGTTCAGACACTAACAGTGGTTCTAACTCTGGTACTGATAGTACTT
>NZ_PPQD01000014.1:1796-2178 GCF_002901825.1 Mammaliicoccus sciuri
CGGTTCTAACTCTGGTACTGATAGTAATTCCGATTCAGGCGCTAACTCTAATACTGGTTCCGATTCTAACTCAGACAGCAGTTCTGATAGTCAATCTGATAAAGATTCTGATTCAGACACTAACAGTGGTTCTAACTCTGGTACTGATAGTACTTCTGATTTAGACTCGAACTCTGATTCAAATAGCGATTCTGGTTCTAACTCAGACAGTAGTTCTGATAGCCAATCTGATAAAGATTCTGGTTCTGATTCTAACTCTGATACTGGTTCTGATGCTGAGTCAGACAAAGACACTGACGGAGATGGCATCCTTGACAAAGATGATAACGATATCGATGGTGATGGCGTAAGTAACGAAGATGAAAAACTTATCGGTACTGAT
>NZ_PPQD01000015.1 GCF_002901825.1 Mammaliicoccus sciuri
CAGACTCAGATGCAGATTCAGACTCAGATGCAGATTCTGACTCAGACGCAGATAGCGACTCAGATGCAGACAGTGATTCAGATGCAGACTCTGACTCAGATGCGGACAGCGACTCAGACGCAGATTCTGACTCAGATGCGGACAGCGATTCAGACGCAGACAGTGACTCAGATGCGGATAGCGATTCAGACGCAGACAGTGATTCAGATGCAGATTCTGACTCAGATGCGGACAGTGATTCAGACGCAGATAGCGACTCAGATGCAGACTCTGATTCAGACGCAGACAGTGACTCAGATGCAGATTCTGAC
>NZ_PPQD01000016.1 GCF_002901825.1 Mammaliicoccus sciuri
ATCAGAGTTTTGGTTTTCTTCTTTAGAAGTAGGTTGAGTAGTATCTTCAGAAACTTCGTCGTTATTCGTAACTTCAGAATTATCATCAGTAGAAGCTACATCAGAGTTTTGATTTTCTTCTTTAGAAGTAGGTTGAGCAGTATCTTCAGAAACTTCTTGGTTGTTATTAACTTCCGTATTATCTTCAGAAGAAGCTACATCAGAGTTTTGGTTTTCTTCTTTAGAAGTAGGTTGAGTAGTATCTTCAGAAAC
>NZ_PPQD01000003.1 GCF_002901825.1 Mammaliicoccus sciuri
GTTGAATGTTATAAACATTCAAAACTGAATACAATATGTCTCCGTTATTCCATGACCTAATGGTCATTCCGTAATATCCTTAGAAAGGAGGTGATCCAGCCGCACCTTCCGATACGGCTACCTTGTTACGACTTCACCCCAATCATTTGTCCCACCTTCGACGGCTAGCTCCTAAAAGGTTACTCCACCGGCTTCGGGTGTTACAAACTCTCGTGGTGTGACGGGCGGTGTGTACAAGACCCGGGAACGTATTCACCGTAGCATGCTGATCTACGATTACTAGCGATTCCAGCTTCATGTAGTCGAGTTGCAGACTACAATCCGAACTGAGAATAATTTTATGGGATTTGCTTGGCCTCGCGGATTCGCTGCCCTTTGTATTATCCATTGTAGCACGTGTGTAGCCCAAATCATAAGGGGCATGATGATTTGACGTCATCCCCACCTTCCTCCGGTTTGTCACCGGCAGTCAACCTAGAGTGCCCAACTTAATGATGGCAACTAAGCTTAAGGGTTGCGCTCGTTGCGGGACTTAACCCAACATCTCACGACACGAGCTGACGACAACCATGCACCACCTGTCACTTTGTCCCCCGAAGGGGAAGACTCTATCTCTAGAGCGGTCAAAGGATGTCAAGATTTGGTAAGGTTCTTCGCGTTGCTTCGAATTAAACCACATGCTCCACCGCTTGTGCGGGTCCCCGTCAATTCCTTTGAGTTTCAACCTTGCGGTCGTACTCCCCAGGCGGAGTGCTTAATGCGTTAGCTGCAGCACTAAGGGGCGGAAACCCCCTAACACTTAGCACTCATCGTTTACGGCGTGGACTACCAGGGTATCTAATCCTGTTTGATCCCCACGCTTTCGCACATCAGCGTCAGTTACAGACCAGAGAGCCGCCTTCGCCACTGGTGTTCCTCCATATCTCTGCGCATTTCACCGCTACACATGGAATTCCACTCTCCTCTTCTGCACTCAAGTTTCCCAGTTTCCAATGACCCTCCACGGTTGAGCCGTGGGCTTTCACATCAGACTTAAGAAACCGCCTACGCGCGCTTTACGCCCAATAATTCCGGATAACGCTTGCCACCTACGTATTACCGCGGCTGCTGGCACGTAGTTAGCCGTGGCTTTCTGGTTAGGTACCGTCAAGACTTGTTCAGTTACTAACAAATTTGTTCTTCCCTAACAACAGAGTTTTACGATCCGAAGACCTTCATCACTCACGCGGCGTTGCTCCGTCAGGCTTTCGCCCATTGCGGAAGATTCCCTACTGCTGCCTCCCGTAGGAGTCTGGACCGTGTCTCAGTTCCAGTGTGGCCGATCACCCTCTCAGGTCGGCTACGTATCGTCGCCTTGGTAAGCCGTTACCTTACCAACTAGCTAATACGGCGCGGGTCCATCTATAAGTGACAGCCGAAACCGTCTTTCACTATTGAACCATGCGGTTCAAAATATTATCCGGTATTAGCCCCGGTTTCCCGGAGTTATCCCAGTCTTATAGGTAGGTTACCCACGTGTTACTCACCCGTCCGCCGCTAACATCAGAGAAGCAAGCTTCTCATCTGTTCGCTCGACTTGCATGTATTAGGCACGCCGCCAGCGTTCATCCTGAGCCAGGATCAAACTCTCCATAAAAGAAGTAAGCTTGATAAGCTCATTTTTGATTGGT
>NZ_PPQD01000017.1 GCF_002901825.1 Mammaliicoccus sciuri
AATAGAGGCTTATAGCCGCAGAACAAACCACCCGTTAAACGGGTGGTTTTGATTATGAAAAAATTAAAATTTTAAATTGCATAATGATAGGGCTCAACACTGTTCAACTAATAAAATATTGAATTTTCTGATTAAAACCATTTTATTAGGTTATATGATTATATAGACAAAATGGGGAGTGTTTATAATTATGAAGTTTAAAAGAAAGAACGTTAATGTTGTCGACGCCAGTAAAACGAAAAAAACGGTCGTTGCAACAGGTATTGGTAATGCGATAGAGTGGTTTGACTTCGGTCTATACGCTCAGCTAGCCGTCATTATCAGTATGAATTTCTTTGGTAATATGCCGAAAGAAATTCAACTTGCATCAACATTTGCGGTATTTGCTTTTGCATTTATAGTAAGACCGATTGGTGGTATATTCTTTAGTCATTTAGGAGATAAACATGGTCGTAAAGTCGTCCTTTCAACTACAATAATTATGATGGCTTTATCTACACTTGCTCTAGGATTATTACCGACACAACACCAAATTGGTATTTGGGCACCAATTTTATTATTAATTATTAGAATGATTCAATCGTTCTCTACTGGTGGTGAGTATGCCGGTGCGATGACATATATTGCAGAAATATCACCTGATAAGACGAGAGGTAGACTCGGTAGTGGACTTGAAATTGGTACTTTATCCGGTAGTATTTTAGCCGCTGCTTTAGTAGGAATTATGTATGCACTATTGAGTGATGATCAAATGGCAGCTTGGGGTTGGAGAATCCCATTCATTATAGCTGCACCACTTGGTATTATAGGTGTGTATTTAAGAAATAATTTAGATGAAAGTCCAGCTTATGAAACAACACTTGAGGAACAAGAAGAACTTGAGTACTCTTATAAAGATATTTTCAGAAAATATTGGAGAGATATCATCGTATGTTTCGCTGGTGTAGCTTTTTTAAACGTTGCTAATTACATGGTATTATCATATATGCCGTCATTCTTAAATGGCACTTTAGATTTAGGTGGTACGATGAGTAGTTTATTAAGTACGTTAACGATGGCAGCAATGATCCCAGCAGTATTCTTCTTTGGTTGGTACAGTGATAAAGTAGGGAATAAAAATACCATTTTATTTGGATTAATAGGATTTAGTTTATTCTCAGTATTAGCCTTCTGGTTAATGAGTATTCCTTCAATACCAATTGTTATTTTAGGACTGTTTATCATTGCACTGTTTATGTCTACATTTGAAGGCGTTATGCCATCTGTATTACCAAGTATTTTCTATACAAAAGTGAGACTAAGAACATTATCACTTGTTTACAATATTGGTGCAGCGATATTTGGCGGTTTAACACCATTTATTTTAACAACTTTAGTCGAAACAACTGGTCAAAAAATTGCACCATCCTATTATTTAACATTGATTAATGTCGTTGGACTTGTTATCTTCTTATTTATGTTTAAGACAACGTCTAATAAGTCATTAAGAGGATCTTATCCAAATGTTGATAATAAAGAAGACTTACAAGAAGTATATGAAAATCCGAAAGATGCACTTTGGTGGAATCACGAAGAAACAAATAAATCATAAAAAAGTAAGGACTGAGACAAAATTTTGTCTCAGTCTTTATTTATGTGACTTATATTCAATTAAACAGCTTCTACTTCTAAATTCACGTCAATATTTCCACGTGTTGCTTTAGAGTATGGGCAGAAATCGTGCGCTGCTTTTAAATATTTTTCTGCGTCTTCTTGAGATACGTTTTTTACTTTTGCGGCAATATCTACTTCTAATTTAGGACTTTCAGCATTTTCGTCATCTACTAAACGAACTGTTAACGTAACTTCTGGTTCAGCATCACGAACTTTGTTTTGTTTTAAAATTAAATCAAAAGCACCGTTGAAGCATGAAGCGTAGCCTGCTGCGAAAAGTTGTTCTGGATTAGTGGCATTACCATCTGCTTGTTGTGGGGGTAATACATCTACATCGATTGCTTTATCGTCAGTGTAAACATGACCTTTACGTCCACCTGTGTTTGTAGCTTTTGTTTCATAATGAGTTGCCATAAAAAAATACCTCCTTTAAAGTATATTATCTATTTACCCGTATATTATTTTTTAAATCATCTATAAATTATAAATTAGCATATATAAATTGTCGGAAATATGAAATAATATACAATATCAAAATAAGAGAGGTCACAACATGAAAGCAATCTTAATAGGTGTCTTGGCAGCTTTATTTTTTGCAGTTACATTTGTCGTTAATCATATGATGGCTAATGATGGCGGAAGTTGGTATTTTAGTTCCTCTTTACGTTTTATTTTTATGCTGCCATTTTTATATTTGTTTGTACTCATTAAGGGAAGAACAAAATTTGTTTTAAAGCATATTCAACAAGAGAAGAAGGCTTGGTTCATATGGAGTGCAGTAGGTTTTGTATTATTTTATGTACCTATAACCTTTTCAGCAGAGTATAGCCCGGGGTGGTTGATTTCAGGTACTTGGCAAATAACAATTATTTGTGGCATGATATTGGCGCCATTATTTGTAGAGACAGTTGTGATAAATGGTAAAGAAACAATCGTTAGACATAAAATCCCATGGCGATCATTATTGATTTCAAGCATTATGTTTATCGGTATTATCATTATCCAAATTCCTCAAGCAAGTCAGATTAAACTGAACTTATTTTTATTAGGTTTTTTACCGATATTAATTGCAGCATTTAGTTATCCTTTGGGAAATAGAAAAATGATGCAAGTTGTGAACGGTGAGCTCGGTACAATTGAACGTGTATTTGGTATGACTTTAGTCACATTGCCTATTTGGATTGTTATATTTGTTGTTGGCGTACTTAAAGAAGGATTACCTTCTTCTAGTCAAGTTGTACAAGCATTTATCGTCGCACTATTTTCAGGCATTATCGCAACAATTCTATTTTTCTATGCTACAAATATTGTAAAGGATAACCAAGAACAATTAGCAGCAGTTGAAGCAACGCAGTCATTAGAAGTTGTATTTGCCATTATTGGTGAAATGATACTACTAGGCTTACCGTTACCAAATGGTTTAAGTATGATAGGTGTAGCGCTCATTATAATAGGTATGTGTATATATAGTTTTATCGATCATATTTCTTTTGGGAAATTTTTCAAAAAAATATGACGTGAGGTGTTTAAAAGTCCTTTCACAGGGTAAAATATAAATGAATGGTCAATCATTCAATAAAGTTTAATGAAGGGTGATATAAAATGGCAGACGAAAACAAATTCGAACAAGCAAAAGGTAACATTAAAGAAACAGTTGGTAATGCAACAGATAACAAAGACTTAGAAACTGAAGGTAAAAAAGATAAAGCTTCAGGTAAAGCTAAAGAAGCAGTAGAAAATGTTAAAGATAAAGCAAACGAAGTTATCGATAAATTTAAGAAATAAAACATTTTTAACATAAGAAAAGCCATTAGACACGTTGACTGTCTAATGGCTTTTTATTTACTTTACATCGTCTTTATCGATTTCCCATTTCATTTTGTAACGTTTATCTGATGAACGTAATTGTAATTGTACGTCATATTGATCTGCTTCAGGAACATCGTAGTATACATACCCAGTGTCAGATTCTCCAGGTTTAAGACTGAATGAGAATCCGTCATTTTTGTCATTCATACCATAGTATTTTGAAACTCTGCTTCCATCAGCTGTAACACCGAAGTTAGCATCTCCAACGATTAAGCTAGAGTTATTAATATTTTCAAGTTTGTAGTTAACTTTTAATATTTTATCTTTTAATGGTTTAGTACCATCAGATGGTGGGTTAACATATTCGGCTCTTTCAACTGTAATCTTAGTACCGATTGCACTAATCCCGTTACCAACTGATGTTTGTCTATCGACGATAGATGAATCGTTATCATCTTCATCTGTATTTTCTTCTGTTGTAGATTCTTCAGTAGTAGACTCTTCAGTCGTTTCTTCCTCAGTAGACTCCTCAGTTGTTTCTTCTTCTGTTGAGTTCTCTTCAGTTGATTTTTCTTCTGTTTTGTTCGTAAACTCATCGATTTGGTCTTTGATTGGACCAGCAGCACATGCGCCTAAAATAACAGCTAAAATAATGAATATAACTAAACATCCACCACAGCCGAATAACCAAGGTTTCATACTAGAGCCATTACCGTCTCCCGATTGTTGTTGCTGATTATTACCATTTGTTTCGTTAAATGGATTATTTTGTTGTTCTGAGGTGTTTTGATTAAAAGGATTCTGATCTGATTGATTAGAATTAGCCATAATATTTCCCCCTTATTCATTACTTTATTTTAATAAAAAATTATTGTTTTCATATAATCGAAATTCTTGTGCGAAAGTTTTCAACTATTGATAAACAATTGTGTTAATTATTAATTGTTTTTAGTTTATAGTAAACTGGGAAATAAATCTAGACTTACTATTAAATTTATAAAAATTTAATAGTACTTTAATATTTAATGATTTTGTAGAATATGAATATTTGTAAATTTTATGCAAAAAGGGGTAATATAGTTATAAAGGAGTGATAAATATGTATAAAAATATTTTGTTTGGCATTGATACAGAAATGAAAAATCAAAAGGTTTTAGAACAAATTAATCACCTTGTCGGAGAAGGTTCTGAAGTTACATTACTTAATGTGGTCGCTGATAAAGACCTACAAGCTTCAGTTAGAATGGGTGTTCATTTAGATGAAATACAAGAAAAACGTCAAGAATCGATGAAGCATATCTTAGACTATTTTCATGAACACAACATTCAATATAAAATTGAATTTGCGAAAGGAAATCCTAAAACAGAATTAGTGCATAGAGCAAATAGTGGTGATTTTGATATTATTGTGTTAAGTAATAGAAAAGCAGAAGACACAGATAAAATGGTATTAGGTAGTGTCAGCCATAAAGTAGCTAAAAGAGCTAAAATTCCTGTATTAATTGTTAAATAGTAAGAGTATATTGATTTAAGTAATAGATTTCTTGAATCATCATGCATCGTTTCATAGAAAAAAGTCCTCGACTCATGTAAAATGAAAATAGAAGCATATTGGAGGAATGACTATGACTGATGGACAAAAGAAAGCGTTTCCGTATATCGTTGCAACGATTTCATTAGAAACTCAAGATGATATTGAAAAAACAGTGCAAGAACTCAATGCTCACAAAGATTCAATAGATATTGTTGAATTTAGAGCAGATACTTTAAAAAATACTTCAATTGAAAACATTAACGAAACATTAGAGCAATTTAAAAGTGCATATCATGATGCGCCAATTTTGTTCACTTATCGTTCAGTAGGACAAGGCGGTCATGGTGACTTTGATCATGAAACATATTACAAGATTATGCAAGATATTATATGTAACAAAAAAGCTGAATACGTCGATATTCAACTCGATACGTATGAAGATAATCTTATGAATTGTATTACAAAAGCTCAGCATAATGATGTTAAAATTATTATTTCACATCATGACTTTAAGTCGACGCCAGATGTTGAAGAAATGTTTGTCACATATGAGAAAATGGCAGAGTTAGGTGCGAATATTGGCAAGTTAGCCGTGATGCCACAAAATGAACGTCATTTATTATCGATGTTAAATGCTATGAACAGAGCTTATCATAAGTTGGATATTGATGTGATCGGTATCTCGATGGGTGAATTAGGTAAGATGACAAGAATTACTGGTGGTATGTTTGGATCTAAATTTACTTACGGATTTGTTGGTAAAGAAGCAGCACCAGGTCAAATTCATGTTAAAGATATTAAAGAGCAGTTAGCTTTATATCAAAATTAATCACTGCATTATGCATAATAATGATGAAGCGAGTGTAGAAATCTTTTGAGACAATTTTAGATTTCTATCTCGCTTCTTTATTTTATGATACAATTGATAATAATTATCAATGAATTAGGAGTGTAAATAATGGAATTAAAGAAAGCGATTAAAGAAAGAAGAAGCGTCAAAAATTATGATTATGAAATGTATATAGACGAAGAAAAAGTATTTTCTTTAGTTGATTTAGCAACATACGCGCCGAACCATGGTATGAGAGAACCTTGGAGACTTGTGTATATTAATAAAAAACAAATTCCTGAATTTGCTGAAGAAGTTGCACAAACGGCATTTGTTAATGATCAAGCTAAACAAGAAAAATATATCAATAAAGTGACTAAAGTTGGTGGCATGTTTGTCATCTTGTCAAAAAGAGATTCAAGACAAAAAGAAAATCTTGAAAATCAAATGGCAATCGGCGCATTTGTACAAAACTTAATGTTACTAATGCATGATGAGGGAATGGGCTCATGTTGGAAAACACCTGCATTTATCTTTAATCCATCATTTAGAAAAACAGTCGGCGCTCATGATGATGAAGATGTATGTGGATTTTTATATTTAACTGAAAAAGATTCAAGTGTGAAAGTGATGGAAAGAAAAAATAAATCATTAATTACTGAATGGTAAAAACAAAACCCGCAAATGAGTTCGTAAGCTCAGTTGTGGGTTTTAATATGATTATTTTAAGTTCTCAGCTAAGAATGCTTTAACATCTTCTGGTGTTTTTGCATTTGCTGAATGTAAGTGTGCAAGTTTTTCGTTGTTTTTAAATACTAATAAACTTGGAATACCCATTACATCATTTTCAGTTGCTGCTTCAGGAACTTGGTCACGATTAATTTGATACCAATTGTATTGATTGTATTCATCAATAATTGGATCGATCCATTGATTCATTCTAGTGCAATCTGGGCACCAATCTGCGAAGAATTTAACGACAACTGGTTCATCACTTTGTGTAATCTCTTCAAATTCAGCATATTGACTTATTGTTCTCATATTTATTCTGCTCCTTAGAAATAATGATTATAAGGTAAGTATATCTTATTTCTAATATTTAAAAAAATATTTAACTCATTACTACATGTTCTGTACTAATATTGTTATAATGAAATTAAATAGACATATGGAGGTAAAGACATGATAAAATTTTATCAATATCCTAATTGTACAACTTGTAAAAAAGCAGCAAAGTTCTTAGAAATGAACGGTGCCAGTTTTGAACCGATTGATATTACTCAATTAACACCAACAGCTAAAGAATTAAAAGATATCATTGATGGGACAGACATCAATGTAAATCAATTATTTAATACTCGAGGCGCTAAATATCGCGAATTGGGATTAAAAGATAAAATGGATGATTTATCAGACAACGAAAAGTTTGATTTATTAGCATCTGATGGCATGTTAATTAAAAGACCTTTAGCCGTTTTAGGAAATAAAGTGACACTTGGTTTTAATGAAGACGAATATCGTCAAACTTGGTTATAAAAATAGTTGCTTGAATAATGGCTTTATGTCATGATTATAATTGAATTACATATAGGAGGGGATTACTTTGACAGTGCCTAGTGAGTTAAAATATTCAAAAGAACATGAATGGGTAAAAGTAGATGGAGATATCGTAACAATCGGTATTACTGATTTTGCTCAATCAGAATTAGGGGACATTGTGTTTGTTGAGTTGCCAGAAGAAGGTGACGAATTAACTAGTGGAGATTCATTCGGTAGTGTAGAATCTGTTAAAACAGTTTCTGAACTATATGCACCATTATCTGGTAAAGTCGTTGAAGTAAACGAAGAACTAGAAGACAGCCCTGAGTTTGTTAATGAATCATCATATGATAAAGCTTGGATGGTCAAAGTTGAACTATCTGATAAAGCTCAATTAGATGAATTATTAGATGCAGACGCTTATAGTGAAATGATAGGTGAATAACATAACATTAAACTCCACGATACTGATGTGTCATGGAGTTTTTTTGAAATATTTATTATGAAACTGAACAGCAATACTATCTCATTTGTAGAAGGTGATATTCGTGGCGATGATTAAAAAGGTTATAATCGTAGAAGGTATTTCTGATAAAAAACGAGTGGAAGAAGTATTAAATGATCATGTTCATATCATTTGTACCCATGGAACGATGGGTGTCGAAAAAATGGATGAGCTACTTGAAGAGATATACGGTTCTCAAGTATATGTCTTAGTAGATCAAGATAAAGAAGGCAAGAAAATTAGAAAATGGTTTAAGAAATATGCAAGTGAAAGTCAGCATATTTATATAGATTCTACATTTTCTGAAGTAGCGCGCTGTCCAAGACAATATTTAGCGAATGTGTTAAACTATCATGGATTTATTGTTAAGAATGATTTTGTATTGAAAGGGAAGTATCGTTACCATGAAACACACAGAAATATTGAACGATATATACAAGCATTTTGATAAAGATATCCATTTATTATTTGGATATACGCCAACATGTGGAACGTGCAAAATATCAGAACGCATGTTAGATATTGCAAACCAAGTGACACAATTACCTATTAATAAGTGTGACTTGAATTTTTACCCAGAATTCTGTAAAGAATTTGAAATCATGTCAGTACCCGTACTTTTTATCATGCATAAAGATCAAGTTATCCGTCGCATTTATGCCTTTCAGTCTGTTCCGTATATTGTAGAGAATATTCAAAAAGTTATTGACGATAAAAACTTATCATGATAGTATGAATTTAATTAAATACGTAATAACTCTTATCAAGAGTGGTGGAGGGATGTGCCCTTTGAAGCCCGGCAACCGTCATATAAATATGAAATGGTGCCAATTCACAAAAAGTGTTAACTTTTGGAGATGAGAGAAAGACAATTTTTGACGCCTTTCTCTTATTTTAAAGAGTGAGGCGTTTTTAATTTAGAGATTAGGAGGCAGCAGATTTGATCGAATTAAATAAAGTTGTTAAAACTTTCAAAACAAAAAAAGGTGACATAACAGCTGTTGACCATGTTGACTTAAACATAGATAAAGGAAGTATATATGGTGTAATTGGTTTTTCTGGTGCAGGTAAAAGTACGCTTATACGTATGTTTAATGGCCTAGAAACACCAACTGAGGGAGAAGTAATTGTAGACGGTGCGAATATCGGTCAATTATCAAAGCAAGACCTCAGATTAAAAAGACAAAAAGTAAGCATGATTTTCCAACATTTCAACTTACTTTGGTCTAGAACAGTTAAAGATAACATCGCATTTCCATTAGAAATCGCTGGTGTATCTAAAAGTGAAATTAATGAGAGAACAAAAGAACTCATTAAAAGAGTTGGATTAGAAGGACGCGAGAATGCATATCCTTCACAATTATCAGGAGGGCAAAAACAAAGAGTTGGTATTGCCCGTGCACTAGCTAATGATCCACATGTCTTATTATGTGACGAAGCAACAAGTGCACTCGATCCGCAAACTACTGATGAAATATTAGATTTATTAGTAGATATTAATAAAGAACTGGATTTAACTATCATATTAATCACACATGAAATGCATGTCATTAGAAAAATTTGTGACCACGTAGCAGTCATGGAGAACGGTAAGTTTGTTGAAGAGGGAGAAGTTATTAACGTATTTAATAACCCTCAAACTTATGTTACACAACGATTCGTTAAAGATGATCTTAAAGCAGATGATTTACAAAGAACTTTACAAGACTTTAAGAAAGAACAATCAAATGGTGAAATTTGGAAATTAAACTTCGTTGGTGGAACAAGTTCTGATCCAGTGTTAGCGAAAATTATAAAAACTTATAATATCGATATTAACGTTATCGAAGGTGACGTTAAATTAACTCAAAATGGTACATTTGGACATATGATCGTTCATTTACCTCAAGGAGATTATTCTAAAGAAGCAATTAAGCAAGAATTGAATAATCTAGGCGTGAAAGTAGAGGTGAACGTAGGTGAATAAATCATTTGGAGATATCATAACAGAAATGGTCACGATGCCTAACGTACGATGGGATGCTGTATGGGAAGCATTGTATGAAACGTTATATATGACGATTATTTCTACAGTATTTACTTTAGTATTTGGATTAATCTTAGGAACTTTACTATTTTTAACATCAAGAGGAACATCTAAAAGTTCACGTGTATTCTATTCAATCGTTTCATTTGTTGTGAACCTATTTAGAGCTATTCCATTTATCATTTTAATATTATTATTACTACCTTTTACGGACATCTTACTAGGTACAATTAGTGGACCTAAAGGCGCTTTACCAGCATTGATTATTGGTGCATCACCATTTTATGCGCGACTTGTTGAAATCGGCATGAAAGAAATTGATAAAGGTGTTATTGAAGCGGCAGTTTCAATGGGTGCTACTACTTGGACAGTCGTTCGAAAAGTATTAATAAAAGAATCATTACCTGCTTTAGTATCGGGAATCACAGTTACAGCTATTGCTTTAGTAGGATCAACTGCTATAGCCGGTGTAATTGGTGCAGGGGGGTTAGGTAACTTAGCTTACCTAACTGGATTTACACGAAATCAAAATGACGTCATTTTAATTTCAACAATCTTTATTTTAATTATTGTTTTTGTCATCCAATTTATTGGAGATTTAATTGTAAAAAGAATTGATAAACGTTAAGGAGTGTTTTTAATGAAAAAAGTATTTGGGTTATTATTTATTTCAATTTTAACAGTCGTACTAGTAGCATGTGGTGGCGGTAGTGGCGACAAGAAAGAAAAGAACGAAACAATTAAAATTGGTGCATCACCAGCACCTCATGCTGAAATTTTAGAAGAAGCTAAACCACTTCTAAAAAAAGAAGGTTATGACTTAGAAATCAAGACAATCAATGATTACACAACACCTAACAAATTATTAGATAAAGGTGAACTTGATGCTAACTTCTTCCAACATACACCATACTTAAAAACTGAATCAAAAGAAAAAGGATATAAAATTGAATCAGCAGGTAACGTACATTTAGAGCCAATGGCAGTTTACTCTAAGAAATATAAAAAATTATCTGACTTACCAAAAAATGCAACAGTTTATGTTTCAAACAATCCAGCTGAAGAAGGTAGATTCTTATCATTCTTCGTTAAAGAAGGACTAATCAAAATTAAAGATGGCGTTAAACCAGTTGACGCAACATTTGATGATATTGTAGAAAACAAGAAAAATATTAAATTCAACAATAAACAATCAGCAGAATTTTTACCTAAATCTTATCAAGCAGACGAAGGTGACGCTACAATCATCAACTCTAACTTTGCAATCGAACAAGGATTAAATCCACTTAAAGATTCAATTGCAGTAGAAGGAAAAGATTCACCATATGCAAACTTAATTGCAGTTCAAAAAGGTCATAAAGACGACAAACAAATTAAAGCTTTAATGAAAGTCTTACAATCTAAAGAAATTAAAGACTTCATCAACAAGAAATACGACGGAGCTGTAATCGCAGCTAAGTAATAAGTTTGAAAAAACATCTAGCCATAAGGTTAGATGTTTTTTGTATAATTACTCATCTTTGAACATTATGTTTGTGTATGCTTTCATTTATAGATAAAATTTATTTAATTAAATGAAAAGGTGGTAAATTATGAAGATTATATTAGTTGGTGCTAATGGTACTATTGGTTCAGCAGTGGCAGAAGAACTTGCGTCAAATGGACATGAAGTTGTGAAAGTTGGACGTCATTCAGGTGACTATCAAATGGATATGTCGAATGTAGAAGATATTAAGTTAATGTTTGAACAAATTCAAAATGTAGATGCAGTTGTTTCTACTGCAGGTGCAGCGAATTTTGATGATTTATCTGACTTAACACCTGAATCAAATGAAGTTGCAGTTACAAGTAAATTACTTGGACAAATCAACTTAGTACTGATCGGACAACATTATATTAATGATGGTGGAAGTTTCACATTAACAACTGGTGTTATTATGGACGAACCAATCAAAGGTGGCGTTTCATCAGCAATGGCTGGTGGTGGTATTCAAGCATTTGTGAAATCAGCTGCATATGAATTAAAACGTGATTTAAGAATTAATAATGTAAGTCCAAATGTAATTGAAGAAGCACTCGAAGATTATGGTGATTTCTTTAAAGGTTATCAAGCAGTCCCAGCTAAAAAAGCCGCTAAAGCATACTTGAAAAGTGTAGAAGGTATTCATTCCGGTCAAACATACCGAGTTTATGAATAATATTTTATAAAAAGCAGTCGTTCTCCCTTGGTAAATGGAGAGTCGACCGCTTTTTGTTTTGATAAGGATGAAAATATGGGGGAAGCTGCACGAAGATTGGTAGATATCGTGCGCAAGGGTATAAAATTAGGACCAACTGCACGAAGACTGGTAGATATCGTGCGCAAGGGTACGAAAATAGGGCAAAACGCACGAAGACTGAGAGATATCGTGCGAAAGGGGTAAAAATAAAGCCGAACTGCACGAAGACTGGTAAATATCGTGAGATAATCAAAACTTAAATATATCCGTTAAAGAAATAAATAATCAGCATAAATACCGCAATGGCATATAATATGATACCGACAAATCTGTAATTCCTAACGTTGAATGTAGCGATTGTAATAATAGTAGCAGCAGTTAATAATGTGTTTAAGAGACTACTCAAATTAATAACATTGACTAAATTTAATAAAAGTATAAATGCGCATATTGCACTTATAACGAATGCAAATTGTTCATAGCGTTTCATGTAATTTTCCTTTCATAAACTGCATATTTATTTATCATCATTATAGTATATATTGGATAGAAAGGCATTCGGAAGACGTTGAAATAGAATATTTATAAATTGAGAATTAATTGAAATGATTATCATTTGAAAAACATTTCAGAAAAATACTTTATATGAACAGTTTCTTCTATATAAATAAAGCGAAAATGTTTATTTGCCCGTGTAACTACGTTATAATATTAAGGGTAAAGATTCACAGCAAACTTTGACGTTACATTAAAATTATTATAAACTAGAAAAGATAATGTAGGGTTATCTTTTTTAAATGTGAATAAATTCTCTGGAGGGAAAAATAATATGGCATCAATATTAGAAATCAAAGATTTACACGTAGAAATCGAAGGTAAGAAAATTCTTAAAGGTGTAGATTTAACTATCAAACAAGGTGAAATCCACGCAATCATGGGACCTAACGGTACTGGTAAATCAACTTTATCATCAGCAATCATGGGCCATCCTAGTTATGAAGTAACACAAGGTGAAGTTCTTCTTGATGGTGAAAATGTATTAGAAATGGAAGTTGACGAGCGTGCACAAGCTGGTTTATTCCTAGCTATGCAATACCCATCAGAAATTTCTGGTGTAACAAATGCTGATTTCTTACGTTCTGCAATTAACGCTAAACGTGAAGAAGGCGACGAAATTAACTTAATGCAATTCATTAAGCAATTAGATAAACAAATGGATCTATTAGAAATGGACCAAGATATGGCTCAAAGATACCTAAATGAAGGTTTCTCTGGCGGTGAGAAGAAACGTAACGAAATTCTTCAATTAATGATGTTAGAACCTAAATTTGCAATTTTAGATGAAATTGACTCAGGTTTAGATATTGACGCATTAAAAGTTGTATCAAAAGGTATTAACAAAATGCGTGGAGAAGACTTTGGTTGTTTAATTATTACTCACTATCAAAGATTATTAAACTATATTACGCCTGACTTTGTGCACGTTATGATGCAAGGTAGAGTTGTTAAATCAGGTGGCGAAGAATTAGCAAAACGTCTTGAAGAAGAAGGTTACGAGTGGATTAAAGAAGAACTTAATATTGAAGACGAAACAATTAACGCTGAATAATATATGATCATGATAGTCAAGTAGGAGGAGTATAAATGGCAACTGAAACAAAGTTAAATATTAACGTTGAAGACTTAGTTAATTATTCAGCATCTCAAAATGAACCACAATGGATGACTGATTTAAGAAAAGAAAGTTTTCAAAAATTAGATACATTAGAAATGCCTAAACCAGACAAAACAAAAATTGACAGATGGGATTTTGATTCATTCAAAACACATGCTGTTACAAGTGAAACATTTGATACTATCGACAATTTACCAGAATCAGTTCGTAAAATTATCGATACTGAAAATGCTACAAACTTAATTGTTCAACATAATAATACACCTGCTTTTACTAAAGTAGATGAAAAATTAGTCGAACAAGGCGTTGTTATTAAAGATTTAAAAACAGCTTTAATTGAAAATAGTGAATTAGTACAAAAATACTTCATGACTGACGCAGTTAAAGTTGATGAACATAGATTAACAGCTTTACACGCAGCATTAGTTAACGGTGGTGTATTTGTATACGTACCTAAAAATGTTGTTGTAGAAGATCCTGTTCAATACGTTGTATTACATGATGATAGTGATGCAAGTTTCTTCAACCATGCGATTATCGTAACTGAAGAAAGTGCAGAATTAACATACGTTGAAAACTATTTATCTACAGTATCTTCAAACGAAGGTCAATTAAACGTCGTTTCTGAAGTAATTGCTGGTGCAAACTCAAACATTACTTACGGTACAGTTGATTTCATGGATAAAGGCTTTACTGGTCACATTATCCGTCGTGGTACAGCAGCAGCTGATGCTACAATTGATTGGGCTTTAGGTTTAATGAATGACGGTAGTACAATTAACGACAACACGACTTATTTAATGGGTGACCGTTCAAACTGTAACTTAAAAACAGTCGTAGTTGGTCGTGGAGAACAAAAACAAAACTTTACAACACAAATTATTCAATATGGTAAAGAATCTAATGGCCATATATTGAAACATGGTGTTATGAAAGATAGTTCTTCTTCAATCTTTAATGGTATTGGTTATATCAAACACGGTGGTACGAAAGCAGATGCTCAACAAGAATCTCGTGTTCTTATGTTATCTGAAAAAGCACGTGGAGATGCAAACCCAATCTTATTAATTGATGAAGATGATGTAACAGCAGGACACGCAGCTTCAGTAGGTAGAGTAGATCCAACTCAACTTTATTACTTAATGAGTAGAGGTATTTCTCGTGAAGAAGCAGAACGTTTAGTTATTCACGGTTTCCTTGATCCAGTTGTATCTGCATTGCCAATCGAAGACGTTAAACGTCAATTACGTGAAGTTATTGAATTAAAAGTAACAACACAAATATAAAAAAGGCACAGAAAGGTCTGATAATGTGGCCGAATCAACATTTAATGTAGAAAAAATTATAAAAGATTTTCCGATATTAGAACAACAAGTTAACGGTAGTAGACTCGTGTATTTAGATTCATCAGCCACAAGTCAAACACCTACTCAAGTCACTGATAGCATTGTAGATTACTACAACCGTTATAATTCTAATGTTCACCGAGGTGTGCATACACTTGGTACACTTGCTACGGATGCTTATGAAAAAGCACGAGAAACTGTTAGAAGATTTATAAATGCACAATATTTTGAAGAAGTTGTGTTCACAAGAGGAACTACAACTGCAATCAACTTAGTGGCGCATAGTTACGGTGATGCAAATGTTTCTGAAGGTGATGAAATTGTCGTCACACAAATGGAACATCATGCGAATATCGTGCCATGGCAACAACTTGCTAAAAGAACAGGTGCTAAACTTAAATTTATTCCAATGTCAGAAAGTGGCGAACTTGAAAGAGACGCAATCGAAAGTACGATAAATGATCGAACTAAAATTGTCGCAGTCGCTCATGTGTCTAACGTATTAGGTACAATCAATGATGTTAAATATATTGCAGAAGTCGCACATCGTCATAATGCTGTTATTGCAGTAGATGGTGCGCAGTCAGCACCACATATGAAAGTGGATGTTCAAGATTTAGATGTAGACTTCTTTAGCTTTAGTGGTCATAAAATGTTAGGCCCTACTGGTATAGGTGTCTTATATGGTAAACGTGATTTATTAGATAAGATGGAACCAATCGAATTTGGTGGAGATATGATTGATTTTGTTGGTTTAGAAGATGCAACATGGACAGACTTACCAACGAAATTCGAAGCTGGTACACCGCTTATTGCAGAAGCAATTGCTTTAGCTGAAGCGATTAAATATATTGATGCTATCGGTTTAGATAACATTCATCAACATGAGTATGATCTTGTGAATTATGCTTACAATGAAATGTCTAAAATTGATGGACTTGAAATATATGGACCTACACCTGAAAAAAGAGCTGGATTAATTACATTTAATGTAGAAGGTGTTCACCCACATGATTTAGCAACAGCATTAGATTCTGAAGGCGTAGCTGTAAGAGCAGGTCACCATTGTGCACAACCATTAATGAAATGGTTAAACCAATCTTCAACAGCAAGAGCAAGTTTCTATATTTATAATACTACTGAAGATGTTGACCAACTCATTCAGGCACTAAATGGCGCGAAGGAGTTTTTCTCTTATGAATTTTAACAATTTAGATCAACTATACCGTTCTGTCATTATGGACCACTATAAGAATCCTCGTAATAAAGGCGTTCTTGAAGATGGCTCTCTAACAATAGATATGAACAATCCTACATGTGGAGATCGCATCCGCTTAACATTAGATGTAGAAGATAATGTTATTAAAGATGCTAAGTTTGAAGGTGAAGGTTGCTCTATTTCAATGTCTAGCGCATCTATGATGACTGAAGCGGTTAAAGGTCATACAATTGAAGAAGCATTAGAAATGAGTCAAGAATTCTCAAACATGATGCTTGGTGAATCCTACGAAATTACAGAAGAAATGGGAGATATAGAAGCACTATCAGGTGTATCTAAATTCCCAGCAAGAATCAAATGCGCTACTTTAGCATGGAAAGCATTTGAAAAAGGAACAAAAGAGCAAAATAACGCGTAACTTTTGAAAAATGGGCGAACGCTATTATAAAAGAGGAGTGAAGAAAATGGCTAAAAAATCACCAGAAGTTGGAGATTATAAATATGGCTTCCATGATGAAGACGTTTCTATTTTCCGTTCAGGTAGAGGTTTAACAGAAGAAATCGTTAAAAAAATATCTGAAATGAAAGACGAACCACAATGGATGCTTGATTTTCGTTTGAAATCATTAAAACAATTTTACAAAATGCCAATGCCAATGTGGGGTGGCGATTTAACAGAGTTAAACTTTGATGAAATCACATACTACGTTAAACCATCAGAACGTTCAGAGCGTTCATGGGATGAAGTACCAGAAGAAATCAAAAATACTTTCGATAAATTAGGTATTCCTGAAGCAGAACAAAAGTATCTTGCAGGTGTATCTGCGCAATATGAATCAGAAGTTGTTTACCATAACATGGAACAAGACTTAGAAGAACAAGGTATTATCTTCAAAGATACTGATTCAGCATTACGTGAAAACGAAGAATTATTCAAAGAATATTTCGCAAGTGTTATTCCAGCTGCAGATAATAAATTCTCAGCATTAAACTCAGCAGTTTGGTCTGGTGGATCATTCATTTACGTACCAAAAGGCGTAAAATTAGAAACACCACTTCAAGCTTACTTCAGAATTAACTCTGAAAACATGGGTCAATTTGAAAGAACATTAATTATTGCTGATGAAGGTTCTTCAGTACACTATGTAGAAGGTTGTACAGCACCTGTTTATACGACTAATTCATTACACTCAGCTGTAGTTGAAATTATCGTTAAGAAAGATGCATACTGCCGTTATACAACAATCCAAAACTGGGCTAACAATGTTTATAACTTAGTTACAAAACGTACTTTCGTATATGAGAATGGTACGATGGAATGGATTGATGGTAACTTAGGATCTAAATTAACAATGAAATACCCATCTTGTTTCTTACTTGAAGAAGGCGCTAGAGGTATGACTTTATCTATCGCACTTGCAGGTAAAGGACAAGTTCAAGATGCTGGTGCAAAAATGATTCATAAAGCACCAAATACGTCATCAACAATTGTTTCTAAATCAATTTCTAAAAATGGCGGTAAAGTTGTTTACCGTGGTCAAGTACACTTCGGACGTAAAGCAACTGGCGCACGTTCAAACATTGAATGTGACACATTAATTATGGATAACGAATCTACATCAGATACAATTCCTTACAATGAAATCATGAACGATAACATTTCATTAGAACACGAAGCGAAAGTTTCTAAAGTATCTGAAGAACAATTATTCTACCTAATGAGCCGTGGTATTTCAGAAGAAGAAGCAACTGAAATGATCGTAATGGGCTTCATCGAACCATTTACAAAAGAATTACCAATGGAATACGCAGTAGAAATGAACCGTCTAATCAAATTCGAAATGGAAGGTTCAATTGGATAATACCGATTAGACTGTGTAAGACAATATTTATAGATAAAATAACCCTGTATAAGTTCTTGGTCATAAGAACTTATACAGGTTTTTTCTATTTCTTAATCTATTTTAGATAATGTGTTTATAAAGTAATCTACGATTTTGTTCGTGCATGCTTGCCTAGGGTATGGTTCGAGCCTGTAGTCTCTCACGCATACTATTCCCTCAGGCGTCAGCACTTAACAAAATCGATGCGAGATATTTAGATATAGAAAATATATACCTATTTATGGTATTATTTTTACAAATTAAGGAAATATAAAATAAAGTCTAACTAGGTTATCATAATGAGGTGGTCAACGTTGAATAACTTAAAAGAAATTTTTAAAAATATAACAATGTTAGAAATTATATGCTTTATACCATTTATGTTTTTGTTTTCGTATTTACCTAATTCGAATATGATATGTATAATTGTTAATATAGTTATAGTCATTTTTTGTTGCTTAGGTGCTTCACATTTATTTTGTTTAATCAATGATTATAAAAAGAATAAAGCTAACAAGTAAATGGAGGTAGACAGTGTTTAATATTGTACTAGATATATGTATATTAGTAGTTTCTTTAACCATTTCTATATACGTTGCAATATCTAAAAATATAAATATTATTGCTTCTATAGAACATGATAAAGTAAATCCAGAAAATATAGCTAAAATCTCATACATATTTTCTACTTGTTTATTTTTGGGAACAGTATTGATTGTTGCTGGAGATTTAGTTTATGATTTTAATTTTATATTATCAATCTTTTTTATTATATTAGGTTTTTCAGTTCTCTTATTGTTTTATGTCTTATTTATGATGATAGAAAAGAAGTGAATTTTGGATTTATAATACTACCAGATAAAGAAAGCCCCGTAGAATTTCTACGGGGTTTTCCTATTCCTTAATCTATTTTAGATAATGTAACGGATGATGTTCTATTTCTTAAGTCTACTTCGATTTCTTCAAGGCTTCTGCCTCTTGTTTCTGGTAAGTATTTGATGACAAATATCATTGCGAGTATACCGATGACTGCAAAGATTAGAAATACTTGTTCGATTCCCATCACTGATGTGAGTAGTGGGAAGAATTGTGCGACTAATAAACTGCCTATTGATAAGGATAATGTCGCGATACCTGTTGCTGCGCCTCTTGCTCTCATTGGGAATAGTTCTGGTAACATGATCCATAAGATTGGTCCCCAAGTGAATGCGAAGAAGACAATGAATAATGTTAAACATGCGACAATAATCCATGCACCGACTGTTGAGTGTAATCCGATTGTCCATACGAGTGTTGCCATAATAAGTAATGAGCAAACCATGCCGATATTACCTGTAATAAGTAGTTTTTTACGGTCAATTTTATCCATTATATATATTGCAAATATCGTTACAATTACATTGACTGATCCGATGCCGACTGTTCCAAGAATAGCTGTTGCATCTCCTAAACCTGCTTTACTAAAGATTGTTGGTGCATAGTAAATGATGGCATTAATACCGATGATTTGTTGGAGTAGTGCAAATATACAGCCTATAACAAGTACGGGTCTTAGCCAAACAGATTTTAAGACTGTCCATGTACTTTCTGATATATGAATGATTTCTTTCATTTCGTCAATTTCTTTATCAATTTCTGATTGTTTTCTTGTAATTGCCATAACTTTTCTAGCGGCTTTTTCACTTTTATGTTCAAGTAACCATCTAGGGCTCTCTGGCATAAAGTAAACACCGATCATTAAGATGACAGAAGGTACAACTGCTAATCCAACCATCCATCTCCAAGCCTCCATATCTGCGAAAGCATAGTTAACTAAATATGAAGCGAGAATCCCGATAGTAATCATCAGTTGGTTTAATGAACTTAAAGAACCTCTTGTGTCAGTAGGTGCCATTTCTGATAAATAGACAGGCACGATTGCAGTAGAGCCTCCGACTGCTAATCCGATTATAAATCTACCTATGACTAGGATAACCATTGATTGTGCTAATGATAGAATTAATGCGCCCACGATAAAGACAATCGCAATAACAAATACGAGCTTTCTTCGTCCAAGTTTATCCGATAGTGGTCCACTGAATCCTGAACCAAATATTGCACCGACTAACATTGAACTCACGACTAAACCTTCAGTGAAACTTGTGAGTGGTATATCATTTTTTATAAAAAGCAACGCGCCAGATATAACACCCGTGTCATACCCGTAAAGCAATCCTCCTAGAGCACCTAGGAAGAAAATTAACTTCGTTCTATAATTGCTTGCTTCCATTTTATTACCCCCATGTAATTTGAATAATGCCATCAGAAACTTTAGTTAAAATAAAATTTTGAGGTTCGTTGATGATATTTAATTATTTAAGATAACTAAAAAGTTGTAATTACTCTTTGAATCTGATTTAATTATTAATGTAAGCCTTTTCAAATAGAAAATCAAGTAAAATACGAATAAAAATATTTATTTTAGTTATTATAAATTACTTAAAGTTAAGGAGGGTTGTCGTGAAGCAATCATCTCGGATCAATATTAATTTAATGAAAGATTATAATAAGCAACTTGTATTAAGGACGATTCAAAAGTATGGACCAATCTCTAGAGTAGAAATTGCGAATAGAATTGACTTATCAAGACCTTCAGTTTCAGAAATTGTTTCAATATTAATTGATGAACAATGGATAGAAGAGAAGGCAATGGAAAGAAAAGTTAGAGGCAGACAACCGATACCACTTGATATTAATAAAGAGAAAAAAGTGATGATTGGTTTAGAAATTGGTGCATATAGAACGAGTATAATTGTCAGCAATTTGAGAGCAGAAATCTTATTTGAGAAACAAATAGAAATGGATTTACAAAAAGGTCCGAATGACATGATTGTTTATTTAGGACAAGAAATTCGTTTAATTGCAGAAGAATATTCAGCACTACAAATTGAAGTACTTGGTATTGGAGTAGGTATGCACGGGTTGGTCGATACTCAAAATGGTACAAATATCTTTGCGCCAAACTTAGGATGGAGAAATATCGAAATTAAATCGATATTAGAATCTGAAACAGACTTGATGGTCGTAATTGATAATGATTGTAATAGTGCAGCACTTGCGGAAATGTGGTTTGGCCAAGGTAAAGAAGAAACAAACTTTATATCGGTCATCGTGGACTATGGTGTAGGTGCAAGTATTATCAATAATGGATCGATTTTAAAAGGCAATCACCACATTACAGGTCAAATTGGACATGTCACGATAGATCCAGATGGTCCATTATGTTCTTGCGGTAATTATGGCTGTTTAGAAACATTGTCTTCAGAAACAGCAATTTTAAAAATGATTAAGCGTCAATTAAAAATTGGTCGTAAAAGTCAAATATTAAATATGCAGTCTGAAATTGATGATTTAAGTATTGAAGATTTTTATGAGGCAGTGAATCAAGGTGATGAATTATGTGTCCAAATTGCTGGAGAAGTTGGTAGAAACCTTGGTTTAGGCTTTGCAATATTAATCAATTTATTTGGACCAAAATTTATTGTATTAGGTGGTAGTTTAACAAAAATTAGTCATCTCTTACTACCAGAAATTAAAGCAATCATTCGGTTAAAAGTAATGGGTGAAGATGCGAAAGAGACGCCAATCGTAACTTCTGCTTTAGGGGACGATTTATATACGATTGGCGCAGCATCTTTAATAGTAGAAGAAATATTCTCATTACCAAAACCAAATAAATGAATATAAGGAGGAATTATAAATGAGTGAATTAAATGAACAAGTCATTATTGTAACTGGCGCAGGAAAAGGTATCGGTAAAGGTATTGCAAAACAACTTGGCAGTAAAGGTGCAAAGATTGTTGTTGCTACAATTGATCCAGAGTTTGGTAAAGAAACAGTAGCAGAAATAATCGATAATGGTGGCGACGCATACTTTGTTGAAACAGATGTATCTATAGAAGAAAGTATTATTAATATGGTTAATGAAACAGTGAATCATTATGGGAAAATCAACACACTTGTTAATAATGCAGGTATCACAGTGTTTAAATCTATTGAAGAAGCAACAGTGGAAGATTGGGATTCTATTATCAATATTGATTTAAGAGGAACATTCTTATGTTCGAAACATGTCATCCCTGAAATGAAGAAACAAGGTGGCGGTTCAATTATCAATATTTCTTCAAACCATTCAATCGCGACTTTACCAGACACTGATATATATGCTGCTGCTAAAGGTGGCGTTAATGCGATGACACGAGGTATGGCATTAAGTTTAGGTAAATACAATATTCGTGTAAATGCGATATGTCCAGGATTTACAAACACATCACATTTAAAAAATTGGTTTGATTCAATGGAAAACGAAGATGAAGTGAGACAAGGCGTCTTAGATTTACACGCGACATCAAGAATTAATGAACCAGAAGATATTGGTAAATTAGCGCAATATTTAGCATCTGATGATTCTGAAATGATGACAGGTGAACACTTAGTCATTGATGGTGGTTTATCTGCACGTTTATACAACGCAGACGGCTATTAAGTTATAAGGAGGGTCATGAAGATGGATGTATTGTCTATTGGAGAAACGATGGTTGTGTTTGCACCTAAAGAAGTAGGACCAATGAGATATGCTCAAGACTTTTCAACGCATATAGCTGGGGCTGAAACAAATACGCTTATTGGGTTAGAAAAGCTTGGTGTTAAAACTGGCTGGATTAGTCAATTAGGTAATGATGAATTAGGGCAGAAGATTTTAAATTTTGTTCGTGGTGAAGGTATTAATGTAGATTCTGTAAAATTAATATCTGAAGCACCGACTGGCATTTTTCTTAAAGAGAAATTTCGACAAGATCAAACACGCGTCCATTATTATAGAAAAGGTTCAGCAGCCAGTCTAATGTCTGAAGCAAATATAGATGAAAGTTATGTCGCTCAATTTAAATATTTATATGTCACAGGTATTACACCTGCTTTAAGTGCATCTTGTAAACAAACAATATTTAAACTCATTTCGACAGCAAAATCATTAGGCTTACAAATTGTTTTCGATCCAAACTTAAGACTCAAATTATGGTCTGAAGATGAAGCGAAAGAAACATTAAAACAATTAATTGCTTTAAGCGATATTGTGTTACCAGGAACGAGTGAAGGGGCATTTTTATTCAATACACAATCTGAAGAAGAAATCGCTCAAGAAATTATTAATTTAGGTGCATCAACAGTAGTTGTTAAATTAGGAAGTAAAGGTGCTTACTATGTACATAAAGATATTTCAGGTTATGCAAAAGCTTCAAAAGAAATAGAAGTCGTTGATCCTGTTGGTGCTGGAGATGGCTTTGCGGCAGGTTTAATCGCAGGTATTATCGAAGGGTTATCCATTCATGAAGCAACAGAACAGGCTTGTAATGCAGGTGCACTCGTGACAACGGTTAAAGGTGATGTTGAAGGATTACCAACTAAAGAAGAAATTGAACAAATGAAACATACAGGTCATGTAGATGATGTGATTAGATAAGGAGGCGTCTAAAATAGATACATTACAAACAATCAAAGAAACTAAATTAATCGCAATTTTACGAAATGCAAATCCCAATGATATTTTACCAATCGTAGAAACATTATATAAAGCAGGTATTCGTGCGATAGAGGTTACGATGAATTCACCTAAAGCGTTAGAATCTATTGAACTGATCTCTAATGAAATGAAGGGAAAAGTTGTAGTTGGAGCAGGTACAGTCTTAGATGCAGAATCGGCAAGGTTAGCTATTTTAAGCGGTGCAACGTTTATACTGTCGCCAACGGTAGATAAAGATACGATTCGCATGAGTAAAAAATATGGTGCGGTAAGTATACCAGGTGCTTTAACACCAACAGAAATTCTAGAAGCTTATGAATACGGTGGAGATATTATTAAAGTCTTTCCAACAACAAGTTTAGGTCCTGAATATATTAAAGATTTACAAGGACCATTACCGCATATACCACTTTTACCAACAGGTGGTGTAAGTATAGACAATGTTACTGATTTTATAGAAGCGGGAGCAGTTGGTGTCGGTTTAGGAAGTGCATTAGTTAATACGAAAGTAGAAACGAATAAAGCGTATTTTGAGGAACTAGAACAAAAAGCACAAGCATTTTATAACAAAGTACATTAAAGAGGAGTGCTAACATGAAGATTGTAGACTATGAGTTGTTTCAAGTACCACCACGTTGGTTGTTTCTAAAAATTACGACGGACGAAGGAATCGTAGGGTGGGGTGAACCTGTAATTGAAGGTAAAGCTCAGACTGTCGGTGCAGCGGTTGATGAATTTATGCAACAGTTGATTGGTAAGAATCCTTTAAATATTGAAGATCACTGGAATATGATGTATAGAAGTAGCTTTTATAGAGGTGGTCCAATTTTAATGAGTGCCATTTCAGGTATAGACCAAGCATTGTGGGATATTAAAGGTAAATATTATAACGCGCCTGTTCATGAATTATTAGGTGGGGCATGTAGAGAATCTATGAAAGTATATTCATGGGTTGGTGGTGATAGACCTCAAGATACTGCAAACGCTGCTAAAAAAGCTTTTGAAAATGGTTTTGAAGCAATCAAAATGAATGCAACTGAAGAATTACAGTATATAGATAGTTATGACAAGATAGAAAGTGTTGTTCAACGTGTTGCTGGTATTAGAGAAGCAGTTGGCAATCAGTTAGGTATTGGAATTGATTTTCACGGGCGTGTTCATAAACCAATGGCTAAAGTATTAGCTAAAGAATTAGAGCCATACAATCCAATGTTTATAGAAGAACCTGTATTAAGTGAAAATATAGAAGCGGTTAGAGAAATTAGTCAAACGACAACTATACCAATAGCGCTTGGTGAAAGGCTATTTTCTAGATGGGATTTCAAACCTATTTTAGAAAGTGGATTTGTCGATATCATTCAACCTGATTTATCACATGCTGGTGGTATAACAGAATGTAAAAAAATTATTTCTATGGCAGAAGCTTATGATGTAGGTGCTGCACCTCATTGTCCACTTGGACCTATCGCTTTAGCGTCATGTCTACAAGTAGATGCAACTTGTCACAATGCTTTTATTCAAGAACAAAGCCTAGGCATTCATTACAATAAAGACAGTGATATTCTAGATTATATTACGAACAAAGAAGTATTTGAGTTTAAAGATGGATATGTAGATATTCCTAAAAAGCCTGGCCTTGGTGTAGAAATAGATGAAGCACATGTTAAAAAAATGGCGGAAGTCGGGCATGATTGGCATAACCCAGTTTGGAGACACAAAGATGGAAGCATTGCAGAATGGTAAATATAACGTATGTTCATAACATCATTAAAGGCTGAGACGTTATTGTCTCAGCCTTTAATTGATTTCTTTATATTCATAAACTTGAAGTGGGTTGAACTTTATTAAATAATGATCATACCATGTGCTTAATCCATATTTTTGTTTGTAATGTTCTAAAACTTCATCTATATACCCTTCAGATACGTCTAAATAATTACTCAGTTCAAATTTATTATGGACGCCTGATTGGTACGCTTGCACAATACTTTTTAGAGGTATAATTTTTTCAAATCCTAATCTTCTTGCTTTATGCTCAAATTTCCATTTCCATAATTCACTTGTATCGAGAATATCTCCATAAGATATATCATGATGGGCTAACTCTTCTCCTAGCACTTCTAACTTTTCTTTGTTAGATAAATCATCTTTCAATAAAATTAATCCATCTACATATAAACCTTTCAGTTGATTCGGAAGGTTACTTGTTTCTTTAATCACGATGTGTTCATTATTGATAAGTGTTTTTTCATATCTATTCAAATTATCCCCACCATATTTTCCGTTTAATAAATCATTTGTTTTGATGCTTTAGAAAATCAACATATTCTAATACTTTCTTCAATTCTTCTTCTGTTAATTCTCCATCTAAATGTGCGGCAATCGTTTCTGCAGTAGAGTTATAAGTTTGTTTAGCTTCCCCGTCTAAAATATAACTGACACTTACATCAAATAACTTTGCCATTTCTTCTATTTTCTTCATCTTTGGTGCTTTTCTTCCTGTTTCCCAATATGAAATGGATTGTTTTGAAACTTGTAACGCATCTGCTAATTTTTGTTGCGTCCATCCATTTTTCGTTCTTAATAAACTTATTTGTTCAGAGAGTTTATTTTGAGACACCATAAGTTTCCCGCTCCTTATATGATTGATACTATTATTATAACCTATAGTTATATTTTATCAATAATTTTGCATAAAAATATAACTAAAAGTTATTGACGTCAACCGAAAGTTATATTATAGTGTAACCAAGGAGGTGATACACATGGTTAAAATGAACTTCAAAACAGATAAAGTAAATTTGAATTATTCCGAAGAAGATAACAGAATCCCAATTGATCCAGACAAAGTTAAACAATTTATCGCAATGATAGGTGGGTTCTTAGGTGCACTATATTTAGCATTGAATGCATCTGGAATTTCGGTAGAATGGTTGAACCCTCAAAAGTTAAATGCATGGATGAACGTATTAAACACAGGGATACCTATTGTATTTGTGCTTTATGGTATTTGGAAAAACACATTCATTTTTACAAATCAATCACGTGAACAAGAAAAGTTCTTAAAACAATCTGGTAAAAAATAAAAATAAGAAAGGATGATTGAATGTTAACAGCTATAACATATTTAACTAAAAAAGGATGGGAAATTTCATCAGACCCAAGAACGTACGATCAATATCCAAAAAACTATGGATATAGAAATTACACAGAAGATGGCATAAATTATGATGCCTATTGTAGTGGTTATCATAGAGCATTTGATGTCTATAGTAATGAAACGAATCAAATTCCAGCAGTTACTAGTGGAACAGTTATATTAAGTGAACCATTTGGTAATTTCGGAGGCACAATTGAAATTAGAGATAATAATGGCAATGATTGGATTTACGGGCATATGCAAAGAGATACATTGCAATTTTCTAAAGGTGATAAAGTCATTCAAGGTGACATTATTGGATTACAAGGCAATAGTAATTATGACAATAATCCGATGAGTGAACATTTGCATATCCAATTACGTCAAAAAGGTGAAGACATTTCTAAAGAAGTAACAAGAGTGTGTAGTGGTATGCCAATTGAAAATTATGACATATCCAAACTCAATCAAAAATTAGATCAATCTAACAATAAAGGAGCCGTTAAAATGAGTAGAAAAATTATGATTGTAGCAGGGCACGGGTATAATGATCCAGGCGCAGTAGGAAATGGAACAAATGAAAGAGATTTTATTAGAACGAATATCGTAGACAGAGTAGCAAATTATTTAAAACAAGCTGGCCATACAGTTGCAGTATACGGCAAAGACCAAGATATGTATCAAGATACAGCATACGGTGATCAGGTCGGAAATAAAAAAGATTACGGATTATACTGGGTTAAATCACAAGGTTATGAAATTGTAGTAGAATTTCATTTAGATTCAGCAGCCGCATCAGCTACAGGAGGTCATGTTATTATTCCAAGTGGATTAGCAGCAGACAGTATTGATAAAGCATTACAAGCAGCCGTGAAAAAACATGTAGGTACTATTAGAGGCATTACAGAAATAAGTGACCTATTACATTGCAACGTAGCTAAAGCAGAATATATCAATTATCGATTAGTAGAGTTAGGATTTATTACCTCAACAAAAGATATGAATTACATTAAAAATAATTTAAATGCATATACAAAATCACTAGCAGAAGCCATCAATGGAGGAGCCATCAATACGAATCCAACAACCTATACAGTCGTAGCCGGAGATACACTATGGAGTATCAGTCAAAAAATTGGCGTTACCGTAGCAACATTAAAGAAATTGAACGGATTAACATCAGATGTCATACAAATCGGACAAGTATTGAAATTAAAATAGGAGACAAAACGATGAATAAAAAAGCAGAAAAAAATACCTTAACCATAAAATTTATACAATGACGGCCATCATTAAATAAAATTATGTAAGGTATCCTAATAAGTTAAATATACCACAAAACCCTCGCTATCAACAAACAAATAGCGAGGGTTTTAAATGTAAAAAATTGTATAAAAAGTAATTGACAGAATATTATGAATTAAATATATTATTCTTAAGACGTCTTGAATTTTGAAAAATGGGAGTGTTTATTAATGAAAAAATTTTTTATAACTTTATTATTAACAATTATAATTGCTTCTGGTGCAGGGATTGTTAAAGCATACCAAGTTAATGTTGATGGTGGTAGTTGGAACTATGGTGTATCTGATACGTATGTATGGTCTAATTATTATCATGGAAAGAAAGCGCATTATTCAACTGTTATTGGTGCTAATAAGTTTTCTTCAGGTTATACACCTAAAGGAAGATGGTCTAAGGCATCATCTGTAAGAAGACCAGGTTGGCAAATTTGGAAAGCAAATAAAGCATATTACGGCTTCTATTAATGAATTTTATCAATGAGGCTGATAAATGAAAAAAATTACAAAGACTACTATATTTCTTATATTCGGTATTATAACTTTTATATTCTTAAATTTTTATAATTATATAGATGATATTAAATTGCCAGGATACAACAAAGCATTAGTCATAGCAAAGTGGGACAAGAAACATAATAAAGAAGAAATAAATAGGTTATTAGTTAAACTTTCTACTGAACATAATATTTCGATGATTCGAGTAAATGGGAATTATGATGATAATGGTAAAACTAAATATTTATCTCAATATAATTTGAACGAGAAACTTAATTTTAATGAAAAAGCATTTAATCGTAACAAGAAATATCAAATTATAAAACCAGATAATAAAATTTTGGGTAAATTAAATTTGGTTGGAACAACTTTTTTTATAAAAGAGAATCCCAAAAGTGATTTTTATGAAACATTAGAAGAAAAAGGTTTAACAATTGAAGATTATGAATTTCCATTACATTTAATAATATTGGAATATATAAGTACCCATCAATTACCTTCTACTTTCATAATTTTATTAGTAATAATTTTCATAGCTATTTTATATGATCAACTTGCTTCAGTGAAAGAAATGTCTATTAAACGAATACATGGATTCACATCGTCAAAAAATATAGCTTTACAATTATTAAAAATTACAAAAATCTTTGTTTCACATTTCATAATAATAACTTTAATAGCAACTATTGGATTATATTTATATAATCAATTGGCACAAATCAGATATATCTTTTGGTCATATTTAATTTGTGTAGTAATTTTTTATATTATTTTGATTATGGTATCGCTAATGTCTTACTGGCTAGTATCTAAACAAACTTTTAATATTCAAAAATATATAAAATTTGAAGGTGTCGGCAATAGGTTCCAATACTTGCCAAATATAATTAAGTTAATAGTGACTTTAACTTTACTCAATGTTATATCGATTTCAATACATAACTACATAGAAGCGGTTGACATTGTTAACAGTGAAAAGCATTGGTTTAAGAATAAAGATTTATATATTGCTGAATTGACAACAAATGAAATAGAAACAAGTAAGAAACAGTTTAAATATTCAGATCAAGAAGTGATAAATTTATTAAACAAAATTCCTGAAAAGAATTGGATGCTTACATTTCATAGACATTATAATTGGAAAAAATCTGGGGAGAAATATGATTTAGATAATGCTATCTATGTAAATAAGACTTTTATTGATAGAAATAAAATTAGTATAGAAAACAAAGAATCAGTAGATTTTTCAAAAATTACAGCACTAATTCCTGATAAAGGATTTTCCAAAGAGAATATAAATAAAATAAAAAAAGATTTACAAGAAGAGATTGAATTTTATGATGAAATTGAGAAAGTTCCTAATAAACAAAGGTATCTAGATATCAAAGTTCATAAAATAAAAAATAATTATAATTTATTTAACTATAGTACAGGTGTATATAGTAAAGAGGTTATATCTTATAATCCAGTAATAATAATATTACCTAAAGGTTATTATCCAATTTCTTTCTATAGTTCTGCTACATCACAAGGGTTATTGCTCTTTAATGATTATGATCTAATTAAAAGTAAACTAGATAATAATAAGTTTGATACAGAAATTCAAGGTTTGACTAATGCTTATAGTAGTGTATTGACTGAATATAATAAAATAAAACGTAATCTATTTGTTTCTGTTACTACCTCTATACTAGGAATCATAATATTAATTTCAGTATATCTATTTATTATTAATATTTATTGTGATAGAGAGAAAAAAGTGATATTTGTAAGAACTATTCATGGAGATTCTTTTTTTAAAAAGCATATAAGTTTTGTGATAAATAGTTTAGTTTCTACATTTATAGCATTATTTATTGTGAATTTTTTTGATATTGTAGAAATTTCATTCAAATTAATGATTTCAATTATTCTATTCGAATTACTTACTGTCATGATTTTTATTAATCGATATGAATATCATTTGTTGAAAGATGCAAGAAGAGGTGAGACTCAATAATGAAAAAGTTAATTTATACATTAATAGCAAGCATTATGATAATTTGTGTAATTTTATTTACGATGAAAAATATTGATGAAAAATTAGATGTAGTAAATCCCTTTGTTAAAAGAGGTTGGAGTTATGCTAAGGTTCCATATAGTAGCGATGCTGAACATTTAAGTAAACAAGAAATTATAAATATCCAAGATTATAAAGATATTGAATCTTATGATGAAAATGGTCATAAAAACAACTATTTATTGGACTTTAAAGGTTATAGCCCTTCTGAACAATATGTCAAAATTGATCACAAAGGTAAATGGGTTTATTTTATAGAATATATCAGTAAATCTGAGTATGAGAAGATGATTAATCAATGATCCGTGTAAATAATTTAAGAAAACAATTTAATGGTGTTAATTTATTTAGTGATTTGAGTTTGAATATTAGCAAAGGTGAAATGGTCGCCATAACTGGGAGAAGTGGTTCGGGAAAATCCACTTTATTGGGTTGTATGTGTGGCTTAGAAAAAATTGATGGTGGTACTATTTATATTGATGGTGATGACATAACTAAGATGAAACGTAAACATAAGATGCTTTTATATCGAAATAAGTTAGGCTATTTGTTTCAAAACTACGCACTTATTACACATGAAACGATTGAATATAATTTGGACATCGTACTAACTTATAAAAAATTGAGTAAATCACAGAAAAAAGTATTGAAAAATGAGGTCATGAAAAAAGTAGGATTAAATAAACCACTTAATACTAAGATTTATACGTTAAGTGGAGGAGAACAACAGAGAGTCGCGATTGCTAGGTTACTATTAAAAGAACCTCTAATAATTTTTGCAGATGAGCCAACAGGTGCTTTAGACAATGATAATAAATATAAAATACTTGAACTTTTATCAGAATTTAAAGGTAAATCTACTATATTAATTGTTACGCATGACGAGGAAGTTATGAAATATTGTGATAGAAATATACAACTTGCTACATGAATGAGTTGATACACATATAAAACGGCTAGGACATTATTATTTGTCATAGCCGTTATTTTTTATGAGTTGAAAAGAATGGTGGATTTAGTAACAAAAGTCTGTGGAACTGTAACTAAGGGCGTCCATAGTAACAAAAGTCTGTGGAACTGTAACTAAGGGCGTCCATAGTAACAAAAGTCGTAGGAAGTGTAACTAAGGAGGTCCATAGTAACTAAAATCGTACGAAGTGTAACTAAGGAGGCCTATAATTACAAAACGTATTAGAAGTGTAACGAACGACATAAAATTCTTTACTGCTCATTCATAGTTTTACATAATTTTAATCAAACAAACTGAACTATAAATACTCTGTGTGGTATGATGAGTATGGTGATGAAATATGATAAAAATTGGCCTAACTGGATGGGGAGATCATGATTCTTTATATGAGGACCTGTCTAATAAAAAAGATAAGTTAAAAGCATATGCTGCTCATTTCCCTATTGTGGAATTAGATGCAACTTATTATGCGATTCAACCGCAACGAAATATTGAAAAATGGATTCGGGAAACGCCTAATAATTTTAAGTTTGTTGTTAAGATTCATCAGGCGTTAACAGGTCATGCTGAGGTTACTGATTTTGCTGAGGACAAAATGACATTATTTAATTTATTTAAAGATTCGATGGCACCGTTGAAAGCATCAGGAAAGTTAGCGATGATTCTCGTACAGTTCCCACCTTGGTTTGATTTACAACCTCAAAATATTAATTATTTACGTTATGTACGTGAGCAATTAAAAGATTTTGATGTTTGTATCGAATTCCGTAATCGTACTTGGTTTAAAGAAGATGTTAAAGAGTATACGTTGGAATTTTTAACCGAAATGAAATTTATTCATAGCGTTTGTGATGAACCGCAGAGTGGGGAAGGGTCTATACCACTAATAAATCGTATTACGCATGATGTTGCTTTCGTCCGTTACCATGGTAGAAATGTAAACGGATGGACGAAGAAAGATATGACAGATCAAGAGTGGCGTGATGTCAGATATTTATATGATTATAATGAAGCAGAACTTAAAGAGTTAGCTGATAAAGTTAAAATTTTAGAGCATAAAGCGAAAGATGTTTATGTAGTATTTAATAATAATTCTGGTGGACATGCTGCACAAAATGCCAAAACTTACCAAAAGTTATTAGATATAGAATACGAAGGTTTAGCGCCTAAGCAACTTAAATTATTTTAGAGGTGACAGGTATGGCATATTTAGTGTTAATTATTATAGGTGTATCGTCTGCAATATTAGGGGCGCTAGTTGGAATTGGTGGCGGAATTATTATTGTTCCTTCACTCGTATACTTTGGTATAGACCATCAATTATTGTCTGGTATGACACCACAAAGAGCGATTGGTACATCATCAGTTATTTTAATTACAACGGGTTTAACAGCAACATTAGGTTATTTGAAAACGAAGCAAGTTGATGTAAAAAATGGATTAATATTCTTGATTGGTATCATTCCAGGTGCTTTACTTGGTGCATATTTAAGTAAGTATTTTACTTTAGATTCATTTAATTTATACTTTGGTATTTTCTTAATCTTTATTTCTATCGTATTAATGATACGTAATCATATGAAACCAATAAAGTACTTCCAACGAGAAAAGTATTTAAAATCATTTACAGATAGATATGGTGAACATCATAAATACGGTGTACCACCGTTTGTCGCTATTGTTTCATCATTTATTGTTGGTATAACGACTGGTTTATTCGGTATCGGTGGTGGTGCATTGATGACACCATTGATGATTATTGTATTTAGATTCCCTCCACATGTTGCTGTTGGTACAAGTATGATGATGATATTTTTCTCAAGTTTATCAAGTTCTGTCAGCCACATTGTGCAAGGTAATGTACTTTGGGTACATGCGATTGTATTGATTATTTCAAGTTACTTTGGTGCAAAAATTGGTGTAAGAATAAATAGTAGAATGAAGTCAGACACTGTCGTTTTAATTTTAAGATTTACAATGTTAATCTTAGGTATATATTTGATTATAAAAAGTGTTTTATAAGGAGTTGGATTTGTGAAGCTCACGATATTTCATACAAATGATATACACAGTCATTTAAATACATATGCCAAAATATCTCAGTATATTAAAGATGAAAGAAGTCGTTATCAGCATGATACACTTTATATTGATATAGGTGATCATATAGATTTATTTCATCCTTTAACAGAAGCATCACAAGGTAGAGAAAATGTTAATATTTTAAATGACAGTCACGTAGATGTTGTAACAATAGGTAACAATGAAGGTATGACAATATCTCATGATGCCTTGAACCACTTATATGATGAAGCTCAGTTCGATGTAACTTGCTGTAATTTATTTGATTTAGAAGGTAATTTACCGAATCATATAACTTCTCATGTTGTTAAAGATATTAATGGTATTAAAGTATGCATGATTGGTTTGACAGCACCTTTTAATCATATTTATGAAAGACTTGATTGGAAAGTGACGTCACCATTACTTGCGCTAAAGAATGAAATTGAACAAGTGGAAGAATCATATGACGTACTGCTCGTATTAAGTCATGTTGGTATCTTCTTTGATGAGCAAATTTGCAAAGAATGTCCGGAAGTAGACATTATTTTCGGCGCACATACACATCATTATTTTGAAAATGGTGAAGAACAAAATGGTGTGTTGATGGCTGCAGCTGGTAAATATGGGCATTATGTTGGTAAAGTAGATTTAGTTATTGAAAATCAAAAAGTTATTCATAAAGAAGCGGAAATTATTAATTCTGACTTAATTGAAGAAGTACCAAATGATTATGAAGAAAAAGGTAAGGCATTATTAAATAAACCGATACTTAAAGGTAATTTTTCATTACCACGTCGTCTTAACAGTGCAAGTTATACAACGGACTTATTATGCGAAAGTGTATTAGAATTTACAGGAGCAGACTGTGCAATTATTAATGCAGGTCTTATTGTTAAAGGTAAGACGGGTAATGAGTTAACAGAATACGATATTCATCAAATGTTACCGCATCCTATAAACACTGTTTCAGTAGTTTTAAGAGGCGCGGAACTTAAACAAATTATATATAAACCGATGGAACAGTCCTATATGGATGAAGTAGCATTTGGATTTGGCTTTAGAGGAGATATTTTTGGAGGATATGTATTTAAAAATATCGGCTATATTGAGTCTACAGGTCAATGTTTTGTGAATGGAAAAGAAATAGAAGATCACGAACAATATAAGCTCGGTACAATTGATATGTACACATTCGGAAGATACTTCCCAATATTGAAAGATATGAATGTAAATTATATTATGCCAGAGTTTTTAAGAAATATTTTTGAACAAAAGTTATTACAACATAAAAAGAAAGTGTAATGAGCATTTAAATTTATATGTATATTCGTTATAATATATAAAGATGAAAATTAATAATAGAAGGGTGTTCACGTATATGGCTACTAAAAATGAAGAAATATTACGTAAACCAGACTGGTTAAAAATAAAATTAAACACGAATAAGAATTACACAGGCTTGAAGAAAATGATGCGTGAGAAGAATCTTCATACAGTTTGTGAAGAAGCTAAATGTCCAAATATTCACGAATGTTGGGGAGAAAGACGTACAGCTACATTTATGATTTTAGGTGCAGTTTGTACGAGAGCATGTCGTTTCTGTGCAGTTAAAACAGGTCTTCCAAATGAGTTAGATCTAGATGAACCACAACGTGTAGCAGAATCAGTTCAACTTATGAACTTAAAACACGTTGTTATTACAGCAGTAGCAAGAGATGACTTGAAAGATGCTGGTTCTAACGTTTATGCAGAAACAGTACGTAAAGTAAGAGAGTTAAATCCATATACAACGATTGAAATTTTACCATCAGATATGGGTGGTAGTTATGAAGCATTAGAAACATTAATGGCTTCTAAACCAGATATTTTAAACCACAATATCGAAACAGTTAGACGCTTAACACCAAGAGTTAGAGCACGTGCAAAATACGATCGTACATTAGAATTCTTAAGAAGATCTAAAGAAATGTACCCAGATATTCCTACAAAATCTAGCTTAATGGTTGGACTTGGTGAAACAGTTGAAGAAATTTATGAAACAATGGATGATTTACGTGCAAACGACGTAGATATTATGACAATCGGTCAATATTTACAACCATCACGTAAACATTTAAATGTGCAAAAATACTACACACCTTTAGAATTTGGTAAATTAAGAAAAGTAGCTATGGAAAAAGGCTTTAAACATTGCCAAGCTGGTCCAATGGTACGTAGTTCTTATCACGCAGATGAACAAGTTAATGAAGCTGCTAAACAAAAACATATTCTAGGTGAACAAGCACTTAATAACTAATAAGGTGATTGAATGTTAACTAAAATAGAAAATAACTATTTTGAAGTGATTAAAGATGATCAGAAATCTTTCAATGAAGAACAATTTACATCACGTTATTCTGAAATTCTAGATAAATATGATTTTATTGTTGGTGACTTTGGTTACGAGCAACTTCGTTTAAAAGGCTTTTATCATGATTCTAATAAAAAAAGTGATGCAAATAAGCGATTCTCTGCTATTCAAGATTATATATTAGAGTATTGTAATTTTGGATGTAAATATTTTGTGTTGAGACGATTATCTAAATCTGAGATATCTAAATTAACAGCAGAAGAAGCAACTTTCATAGATGAAGAACATAAATTAGAAGATGTTAAAATAGAGCCAACAATTCAGCAAAACACTAAACAAGAGCAACAAAACAAACAACAAGAAGCTGAAACAGTAGAAATAGAAGAAGACGTAATTGAAGAACAACCTACATCTAAAAATACTTTAAAAGATTATTTATAAACGAAAGAGCCCGGAATTTTTCCGGGCTCTTTTGTATTGAGCTATAGCGAGATTGTGAATATTTTTGTATGAAGTTGTTTATATGATATAGGTGCGTTAGTAACAAAAATCGGTCGAAGTGTAACTAAGGGTGTCTATAGTAACAAAAATCGGTCGAAGTGTAACTAAGGGTGTCTATAGTAACAAAAGTCAGTCGAAATGTTACTATGGAGTGTCTTATTTACAAAACTACTGAGAATTGTAATTACTGGACTTCTTATTTGCACTTTCGACCAGAACTGCAAATAACGGCATCAGTATTTGCACTTTCGACCAGAACTGCAAATAACGCTCACACTATATTAATTACAAACGCAATTCAATTTTATATATCTATAACATCATGTAAATATTCTGTTACTTCTTCGCCTTCTTCTTTTGTTAAACCGAGGATGTGACTTATATAGCCATCTTCTTCTAAGTCATCCTTACCGATAATACCAAATGTATTGTTTTGGGTATTAAGTACCATTGTTTTTCCATAATGTCTATCTGTATAAATCAGTGTCAAGTCATAGCGACTGTGTTCACCGACAAATCCTACAAATTGTATTTTCGCTTCATCTTGCTCGTCATATAAGAACATATCTATCATGTTTAGCGACTCCTTTTTAAAAATCTTTCTTTACTTGTATAGTATACAGAGCAATGCCCTACAATTCAAAATTATGATATGATGATATATGGATAGGAGGTCTTCTACATGTATTTCGTAGATAGCAAAACTTTAACTTTAAAACTAAATTATTTAGAAAAATTAACGGTAGATTTTGAAACCGAGAAAAATTCTCCATACGCTTTAGAAAGAATCGCACATATGATGATTGAATCTGTAGTTGATATTGGGAATTTGATTATTGATGCATTTATTTTAAGAGATCCTGGTAATTATAAAGATGTGATTGATATTATGGAACTTGAAAAAGTCTTCCAACCTTCATCTGCTGAAGCGATTAGAACATCTATTGATTACAGAAAAGAACTTATTAGAAATTATGAAAATCTTGATCATGATCAATTAAGAAAAGCTTTTGAAATAGCGACGCCATTTTATAAACAAGCAATTGAAGATACAAAACATTTTTTAGAAAATGAAAATGTTCCCGTAACAGCTTTTGGTGAAGGAGATAAAAATGAAAGATTATAAAGGTTATTTTATTGATATAGACGGTACAATGTATAAAGGTACGGAAGTTATTGAAGGTGCAATCGAATTTATAAATTATTTAAATGAAAATAATAAAGATTATTTATTCGTTACGAATAACTCTTCAAAAACACCTGCTGAAGTAGCAGAAAAATTAAATAATATGGGTTTTCATACTTCAAGTGAACATGTGATTACTTCTGCAATAGCAACTGCTGGATATATAAGTGAAGCTTCTCCTGGCGCATCAGTATATATGGTAGGCGGAAGTGGATTAGAAACTTCTTTAAAAGATGCTGGCTTAGTTGTGAAAGAAGATGAACATGTTGATTATGTCGTAATGGGCTTAGATGTGAATATTTCTTATGAAAAGCTTTCAGTAGCATGTTTAGCCGTTAGAAATGGTGCGAAATTCATATCTACAAATAAAGATGTTTCGATTCCAAATGAAAGAGGATTTTTACCTGGAAATGGTTCGTTGACAAGCGTTGTAAGTGTATCGACTGGACAGACGCCAGTATTCATCGGTAAACCAGAAACAATAATTATGGAACAAGCAATTGAAAAAATTGGTCATGCTAAAGAAGATTGTGTCATGATTGGTGACTTATATGACACTGATATTTTAGCTGGAATCAATAGTGGCATTGATACATTACATGTACAAACTGGTGTAACTTCTTTAGAAGAAATTAATAAAAAAGAAGTATTACCAACATATAGCGTTAAGAATTTATTTGAAGTTATTAAGTAAATTCACATAAGGAGCTGAGAACATGAATGAGAAAGTACTTGTTGCAAGACAATTACCAGAAAAGTTTATCAATCAGATTAAAGAATATGCAGAAGTAGATGTTTGGAACAGCGAATTAGAACCAATGCCTCGAGAAGCATTTTTAGAACGTTCTCAAGAAGCTACAATTGTCATTACGACATTAAGCGAGCAAATTGATGAGGAATTTTTTAACAATGCAACGCACATAAAGGGTGTCGTCAATTTAGCTGTTGGTTTTGATAATATTGATGTGAAACTTGCTGAAGAAAAAGGTGTTGTTGTTACAAATACACCAGAAGTTTTAACAGAAACGACTGCCGAATTAGGCTTTACGTTAATGTTAACAGCAGCAAGAAGAATTGTTGAAGCGGTTCAATATGTACATAATGGTGAATGGAAAAGTTGGGGTCCATATCTTTTAGCAGGAAAAGATGTCCACGGCTCAACAGTTGGTATTTATGGTATGGGCTCGATTGGAGAAGCTTTTGCTAGAAGATTGAAAGGCTTTAATTGTAAAGTACTTTATCATAATCGCTCTAGAAAAGAAGAAGCTGAACAGCAATTAAATGTTGAATATCGTACAATGGATGAATTGCTTAATGAGAGTGATTTCGTAGTTTGTACGGCGCCATTAACACCTGAAACAAAAGGTATATTCAATCGAGAAACTTTTAAAAAAATGAAAAACTCAGCAATTTTAATTAATATTGGACGTGGTGGTCACATCGTAGAATCTGATTTAATTGAAGCAATTGAACAACAAGAAATTTTAGGTGCAGCATTAGACGTTGTTGAAAGTGAACCCATTTCAGATGACCATACATTTTTAAAAATGGATCAAGTTATCGTTGTGCCACACATCGGCAGTAGTTCAATTGCAACACGAGATAAAATGGTGCAGCTATGCGTTGATAATGCTAAACAAATTATGTTTAACGAAGAACCAATTACACCGGTTAAGTTAAAATAATCAAACGAAATTAATAAATAAAAAGACAAACCAAAAGAATTAAATTTTTGGTTTGTCTTTTTATTGCCATATATTGCTAATTTTTTACATATAATTCTTGATATTCGATTATGTATAGAATATAATGATGAAATAGAATAATTACAAAATTAAAACACAAGGAGATTAACAATGGAAAAAATTAGGGATATTATAAACTCTGAAAACTTTAAATTGATTGGTTTGACGATTTTCTATTTACTAATCATGATTGTGTTATTTTGGATTTATGCTGGTGGAAGCGCAAGTAATGATTTTATATATAATGAATTTTAATAAAGGAGAAAGTTTATGAGGGACATCTTAGAAAAAGTAACATTTATGAATAAGTGGCATGCTGATAAGGTTGCTATAAACTATAGAGATGAAGTAATAACTTATGGTGAATTAGATCTTTATTCTAATAAATTAGCTACTTTAATTAAAGGTTCTGGAAAGCCTATAGTACTTTATGGTCATATGTCACCTTATATGATTGTGGGAATGATTGCGAGTATGAAAGCAGGCATTGGTTACGTTCCAATTGATACTTCTATTCCATTAGAAAGAATAGAGCATATCATTGATAAGGTTGAGCCTGTTTTTATTTTGAATACAACTGGAAATTTATTGAATAATTTACATGTAAAGCAAATAATGATAGAAGAAATACTTGCTGTTGAATCAGTGGATCAAGACTTCAAGAGAATAACTGATAAAGACATTGTTTATACAATATTTACATCTGGATCTACAGGATTTCCAAAAGGTGTACAAATAAGATATGAAAGTCTTGTTGATTTTACAGAATGGATGCTGGAATTAAATCAAATAGGCGAGCATAGAATGTGGTTAAATCAAGCGCCGTTTTCTTTTGACTTGTCTGTCATGGCCATTTATCCATGTTTAATGACTGGCGGTACACTTCAACTTGTCGATAAGAAGATGATTGAAAAGCCTAAACAATTATATGAATTGCTCGAACATAAAGCAGTAGAAAGCTGGGTATCTACACCTTCATTTTTAGAAATGTGTCTGTTATTGCCTAATTTTAATGAAACACATTATCCGAAATTAAAGCAGTTCTTCTTCTGTGGAGAGATATTGAGTCATAAAACAGCACAGAAATTACATGATTTGTTTACGACATCAACTATTTATAATACATATGGACCAACTGAAGCTACAGTTGCTGTAACGAGTATACAAATCACGCAAGAAATACTGGATCAATTTAAACCTTTACCAATAGGCAAAGTACGCCCAAATAGTGAATTGAAGTTAACAGATGAAGGTGAATTAATTATTATTGGTAAAAGTGTGAGCCAAGGTTACTTAAAAGATGAAGAAAAACATAATAAAGTGTTTAAAATCATTGATGGCCAATTAAATTATCATACAGGTGACAAAGCAACCTATCGAGATGGTTATTGGTTCATTAACGGAAGAATTGATTTTCAAATTAAGATCAATGGTTATCGTATGGAACTTGAAGAAATTGAAAGCGTACTTGAACACTTACCAGATGTTAAACAAGCTGTCATTTCACCAATCAAACAGGGTGAGAAAATCCAATATTTACATGCAACAATTGTGCCAATAGCTGATGTGCTAGCAAGTGAAAATGATATGACAATGCATTTGAAACATGAATTGAAATTACATTTACCTGAATACATGATTCCTAGAAAATTCAGCTATGCTAAACAGCTACCTTTAACGGCTAACGGTAAATTAGATCGCAACAAAGTATTAGAGAGGTTAAATTCATGACACCATATGGAGAATTTACTTATTTCTACATCTGTTTAATCTTAATGTTACCCGTTATTATTTTAGGATTAATCGGTAAGAAAAGTCTTATATACAATAGGCTAATAACCTTAATTATGCTTGTTTTAATATTTTCGGATGACAGTAAAAATTTATTCGATAATCAATATTTAAGTTATCAACTCATTTTCTTTGCACTGTATGTATGTTATCAAGTTGTTTTGATTAGAACTTATAACACGCTCGTAAAGAAAACAAACAACTTTAAGTTATATGTGAGTGCAATATTTTTATCTATATTACCGTTAATTATTGTCAAAGTATTACAAAGTAGTTGGCTTGGAACACATCAACTTACAATACATGGTAATAGAGTCATTGAATTTATTGGATTCTTAGGAATTTCTTATATTGCATTTAAGAGCATTCAACTCATTATGGAAATTCGTGATAGTCGAATTAAGTCTATTGATACGATGAAATTAATCGATTTTATTACATTCTTTCCAACAATCTCATCTGGTCCAATAGATCGATATAAACGCTTTATTAAAGATGAAGAGAAGACAATAGAACCTGAAAAGTACTATGACATGCTTATCAAAGCGATACATATGGTGTTTATGGGATTCTTGTATAAATATATCATTGCTTATTACATAAATGAGTATGTGATAAAAGTTGTACCAATAGACACGGATCCAACATTTTTAAATTACTTATATTATATGTATGGTTATAGTTTCTATTTATTCTTTGATTTTGCAGGATACAGTTTATTTGCAATTGCATTTAGTTATTTATTTGGTGTGCAAACACCTGTTAACTTTAACCAACCATTTAAAGCTAAAAATATTAAAGATTTCTGGAATAGATGGCATATGAGTTTATCATTTTGGTTTAGAGATTGCGTATATATGCGATTTGTATTTTGGGTATCTAAAGAAAAATTATTAAAAGATAAATTATTAATATCTAATTTAGGATTTTTCTTGAATTTCTTTATTATGGGTATTTGGCATGGTATTGAATTGCATTATATTTTGTATGGTTTATATCATGCATTGCTATTTATTGGGTATGGCTATTACGAACAATGGCGTAAAAAACATCCTATAAAGATGAATCCAAGCATTATGAACATAGTAGCAATTTTAATTACATTCCATTGTATAGCATTTGGATTTTTACTTTTCTCAGGCAAGTTAATACATTAAATAAGGGAGTTATATTATGAATTTTGAAGAGAGTGTTTTAAATATTTTAGCAGAAGTTGCAGAAAATGATATCGTTAAAGAAAATCCTGATATTGAAATATTTGAAGAAGGCATTATCGATTCATTTGCGACAGTAGGGTTATTATTAGAAATTCAAAATAATTTAGGCATTGATGTAACAATTACTGATTTTGATAGAGATGAGTGGGCAACACCAAATAAAATTATAGCAGTACTTAAGGAATTACAATGAAATTAAAGTTATTGTTACCATTATTAATAAGTGGTTTATTATTCGGTTTATTTTTACTCGTACCAGTAGAATGGATTAAATCATTTTCAAAGTATGACAGTATTAATAACGAAGCGATATCTTTAGATGATACAGTACTAAAAGGTGTGCACTCACAAGAAGAAATGTTATTAAGTAAAAATTTCTATCCAATCTTTGGGTCAAGTGAATTGGAAAAACAAGACATCTTCCATCCAGCGTATATCTTGAATGACAAAAAAGCGAAATTGCAACCATATCTAATAGGTACGGGTGGATCAACTGATTTAATTCATGCAATTAATATGGGAAGCCAAGCACATAATCTAAAAGGTAAAAAAATAGCGATTATTATTTCGCCACAATGGTTTACAGATCATGGACTGACAAATGATAACTTTAGTGCTCGCTTTTCACCATTGCAAGCTGATCACTTATTTAAAAATAAAGTGTTAAGTCCAGAAATTAAAGATCGTTTTGCTAAAAGATTAGCGCAATTTAAACAATTAAAATCAGACCCATACTTGAAATCAGTCATAGAAAAAGAAAATCATCATTATAATGAAGGTACATTTATGAATGATTTTGAAAAAAATATCTATGAAAAACACGACGCTTTGAAATCAATTTTTGGACAAGAAAAAGCAAAGTTACATAGAAAAGAACGCCATCATTTTAATCATATGAATTGGAATGACTTGAAGTTATACGCTTCAGAATATGGCGCACAACATTCAAGAACAAACAAATTTGGTATGAATGATAAATATTGGCATTTATTAAAACAGCAACGTAAAAGATATAATCGTAATTACGAGTTTAATATGCATTCGAAAGAATTTGATGATTTACAATTATTAATCGATACTTTAAAAGAAGCTAAAGCAGACCCATTGTTTATTGTGATTCCAGCAAATGGAAAATGGTATGATCATATTCATGTGGATAAAGAAAAACGTGAAGCGGTATATGAGAAAATCAATCACATGATTCAAAAGAATGATATGAAAGTATACGATTTAACCGATAAAGAATATGAACCGTATGTAATAACAGACGCCGTTCATATAGGATGGAAAGGCTGGGTATATATTAATGAACAAATGATACAACACATCAATGGAACATATGATGGAAAAGTGAGTAGACAGTATCATTAATATTACCTAGGAAATAAAAAACAGGACATCGTTTATAAACGATGTCCTGTTTTTTATTAATTATGAAGTTAGAATACTTGTTCTACTTCCACTACGCCAGGTACTTCTTCTAATAAAGCACGTTCTATGCCAGCTTTTAGCGTAATAGTAGAACTTGGGCAAGTACCACAAGCACCAAGTAGACGTAATTTAACAATCCCGTCATCAACATCTACTAATTCACAGTCGCCACCATCACGTAATAAGAATGGTCTTAACTTTTCGAGTACATCACTAACTTGATCAAACATTGTTTGTTGTTCGGTAGCCATATATATTAATACTCCTCTCATCAAGTGTTATTAGATACATTAATCTTATTTATCTATTATAATAGAAATAAGGTAAAAAATCTATTCATGAAACTAGGGGGATGCTAAAATGTCCAAGGCAAGTATAGTAATTTATGGGGCTGATGTTGTATGTGCAAGTTGTGTAAATGCACCATCATCAAAAGACACATTTGAATGGTTACAAGCAATTTTAGGAAGAAAATATCCAGAGTTAAACCTTGAATACACATATATTGATATTATGAAACAAACAGAAAATTTAACAGATCACGACCAACAATTTATCGAAAGAATAAACGAAGACGAACTTTTCTATCCACTTGTAACAATCAATGATGAATACGTAGCAGATGGTTATGTTCAATTAAAGCCAGTAACAAAATTTATAGATGAACACGTAGCAGTAGAACAATAAAAAAATGAATAAAGTTGGGGAGATTATTTGGGACAGCTGAGTTGGGTAGAGTATAGATGTGAGAAAAGTCAAGTCGTGGCTTAACTCCTGAATAAAGCCAAGAGATAGTCGAAGTCATGGCTTAACTCCTGAATAAAGCCAAGAGATAGTCGAAGTCATGGCTTAATGTCCGAGTAAAGCCAAGAGATAGTCGAAGTCGTGGCTTAACTCCTGAATAAAGCCAAGAGATAGTCGAAGTCGTGGCTTAATGAGTAAGTATAGCCAAGAGATAGCCAAAGATGTGAGTTAAAGAGGCAGTAAACTCACATCTTCACTTCCAACCACCCCCACATACAACAGAAAAAAAGTAGCAGAGTAATCTGCTACTTTTTTCTTATCCGTTATGATATTTATATAACCATAGAACACCTGATTTAATGACTCTTGCTAAACGACCTGTTACGGTTTGTTCCATTAAATAAGCGAAGCCTTGTTTTTCACCAAGTGAACCTACAAATCCTTGTGGTTTTAATTCTGGCATCTTTTCAGGTAATGGTTTGTTTGCCCATTGTAATTTCATGACTTCAGCGATTTGATCAGCTTGTATTTCTGCTAAATATGCGCTTGGTGCATGAGGTAATGCTGCACAATCACCTACAATATATACATTTGGATATGTTGGAATTTGATGATATTGATTTACGATAACCCTTCTACCGTCGTTTGTATCAACTGGAAGATTTCTAACGATTTCAACTGGTTGTATACCGGCAGTCCATACAACTAAATCAACGTTATGAATATCTTCATTGTTATACAGTTGTCCGGGTTCAACTTTAGTGATATTTGAATTTGGTACAACTTCTACACTATGTTTATCAAACCATTTTTTTACGTATTTACTTAATTTCTCTGGGAATGCAGGTAAAATTCGTGAACCTCTATCAAAAAGTTTAATTTTAATATCTTGTCTACTTTCACGTAATTCACTTGCAAGTTCTATACCACTTAATCCTGCACCGACGATACCAACAGTTGCATCACTTGGTAAGTCACATATTGCTTGGTATGTTTTGCGTGCGTTTTGTACAGTTTGAATACTATAGGTATATTCTTTTGCGCCAGGTACGTTGTGATATTTGTCTTCACAACCTAGACCTATTACAAGTTCATCATAATCAACTCGTGTATCTCCAACTGAAACAATTTGATTGTCTAAATCAATATCAGTAATTTCCCCGTATACTGTATTAATTTTTTTATCTTTTGGAAATTGAACACGAATATCTTTATCTGGTTTTGTGCCTGCTGCTAATGCGTAGAACTCTGTTTTTAAACCGTGAAATGGCATACGATCAATCAGCGTAATTGAATAATCGGAAGGTAATGTGCTAGGAAGTATTTCTTTCATTAAGCGCATATTACCGTATCCGCCCCCTAATAATACTAAGCTTTTCATCGTTATTCTCCTTTGTCCATAAATCAAATTTCTACAAATTTGTATGTATATATTTTATAATATATAAGTATACTTTTAGTATAATCGTTTTTGGCATAAACTACAATGAATGTTAAAATAGTTTAATGAATAAAAAGTGAGTAGGTGAACACATTGAACCCAATTGTCGAATTTTGTATTTCAAACTTGGCCAAAGGTGCTGATGTAGTGTTTAACAAGCTCGACAATGATCCAGAAGTAGATGTATTGGAATACGGTTGTCTACAAAATTGTGGACCATGTGCTAGAGGGTTATATGCATTAGTCAACGGAGATATGGTCAAGGGAGAAACACCAGAAGAATTACTTGAAAATATATATAGTCATATAGAAGAAAATTGGATTTTTTAGGAGGAATAAATATGTCAACTGTTATATTAACTGAAGCAGCAGCTTATGAAGTTAAAGATATGATGAAAAATAACGATATGCCAAATGGTTATTTGAAAGTATCTGTTAAAGGTGGCGGTTGTACAGGACTTTCTTACGGAATGTCAGCAGAAGAAGAACCGGCTGAGAATGATGAAGTTCTAGAGTTTTATGGTGTGAAAGTGTTAGTAGATAAAAACGATGCACCAATTTTAAATGGTACAACAATTGACTTTAAGACATCTTTAATGGGTGGCGGATTTGCGATTGAAAACCCTAATGCTATTGCAGCTTGTGGTTGCGGAAGTTCATTTAAGACAAGAGATGTTTCAGGTACGCCAGAACAATGCTAAGGAATTGATATGTCACACTTGAATTTATCTTTATAAAAATATACAATAAAACTTGTATGTAAATAGTATTATCTTTATTTGTGAGGAAAAACACAAAGTGACACAACTTTCCTATAAGTGTCAAACAAAATTTAGAAAGTATAGGTGAAAATAATGGGATTTGAACGTAAAAAAGTTCTAGTATTAGGGGCAGGTTACGCTGGCTTACAAACAGTAACTAAATTGCAAAAATTAGTTTCAAACCAAGACGTTGATGTTACATTAATCAACAAAAACGATTATCACTACGAAGCTACATGGTTACACGAAGCTTCTGCAGGTACTTTAAACTATGAGGATGCTTTATACCCAATTACAAATGTAATCGACAGAAATAAAGTAAACTTCGTTAAAGCAGAAGTAACAAAAATCAACAAAGATGCTAAAACAGTTGAAACATCTAACGGTGTATTCGAATATGATATTCTTGTTGTTGCATTAGGATTTGAAAGTGAAACATTCGGTATTGAAGGTATGAAAGAACATGCTTTACAAATCGAAAACATTAACACTTCTCGTCGTATTGCTAAACATATCGAAGATAAATTTGCTAATTATGCTGCATCTAAAGAAAAAGATGAAAATGATTTAGCAATCTTAGTAGGTGGCGCTGGATTCACTGGTGTTGAATTATTAGGTGAATTAACAGAACGTATTCCTGAATTATGTAAAAAATACGGTGTAGATCAATCTAAAGTTAAAATCACTTGTGTTGAAGCTGCTCCAAAAATGTTACCTATGTTCTCTGAAAACTTAGTGAACTACGTTGTTAAATATTTAGAAGAACGTGGCGTTGAATTCAAAATTTCTACTCCAATCGTTGCTTGTAATGAAAAAGGTTTCGTAGTTAAAGTTAATGACGAAGAACAAACTTTAGAAGCTAACACAGCTATTTGGGCTGCAGGTGTTAGAGGTAGTAAATTAATGGAAGAATCATTTGACGGCGTTAAACGTGGTCGTATCGTAGTTAAAGATGATTTATCAATCGACAACTATGATGATATCTTCGTAATTGGTGACTGTTCAGCTGTTATGGCTGGTGAAGGAGACAACAAGCGTCCACTTCCAACAACAGCACAAATCGCTATGCAACAAGGTGAACACCTTGCTAAAAACATTAAAAACATCTTCAATGGTGAGAAAACAGAGCCATTCGCATACGATGACAAAGGTACTGTATGTTCATTAGGTAGCCATGATGGTGTTGGTGTTGTTATGGGTCGTGAAATTACTGGTAAAAAAGCAGCATTCATGAAAAAAGTTATCGATACTCGTGCAATTTTCAAAATTGGTGGTATCGGATTAGCCTATAAAAAAGGTAAATTCTAATTGATTCATTATTAAGTGTAGAGACCTGCTATTAGGCGGGTCTCTTTTTTTAAAGGAGGTTAGCTATGATATCTTTACCGCAAGTTATTATATCAATGGCATTATTTTTTGTTCTGTTTTTTGGAATCGCTTTTATATTAAATATGCTATTAAAAGGTACTTGGTTAATGGTCGTACTTTATCCATTTGTTATTTTTGCAATTGTAGATAAAATTTCCACTGCTATGTACTTTACAGATCCAGCAACTGCATTTTCAAAACTTATTACAGGTTTAATACATATACATACTGCGGATATATTAATGCTTGGTTCAGGATGGATTGGCGCTATTGTCGCAGGATTTGTTATAAGGAATTTACGAAGAAGCGGTTATTCAATGTTTTAACAAAGGGGATAATAATGATGAATATAAAAATTAAAGAAACATATTCTTATAATGAACTTCCGATTGTAATCGGTTGTCCAAGTCACTTAAATCAAATGCACAATTTTGATGAAATTAATCAAATTTTAGACGGACAACTTGAAAATTTAAAAAAACAACAAATTATTAGTAGTGAGCTTGGTAAAATCACAAGTACAGCGATTATCGTAAATGGACAAGTCGTTAAATTAATTGCAGTAGGGTTAAGTAACTTAAAAGAAATTAAAGAAAATGACTATCAAGTTGTGTACGGAAATTTAAGCAGATATTTACAAAGTAATAAAATTGAAGAAGTATATCTATTAGATGATACGTTTGTATCACAAAATGTATCTAATCAAGAACGTGCTTATCGTTTTGGTTGGTTATTCACACAAGCTACATTTGTATTTGATACGTATAAATCAAACAAATCAGCAAATGTTAACACAGTTATTAACTATGTTACAATGACAACTGAAGATGTCACGACATTTATTAATCAAGGTGAAATTTTAGGAGAGAGTGTTAATTTAGCGAGAACATATTCACAAACACCACCGAATATTTTAACACCAGATTATTTCGCAAACGAAATTGAACAACACTTTAAAGATTCACAAGTAAATGTCACGATTAAAAATGAAGATGAAATTAGAGAAGAAGGTATTGGTTTATTAGATGCAGTTGGTAAAGGATCTATAAATCCACCTCGTTTAGTCGTGCTTGAATATAAAGGTTCAACACAAGATCCAATTGCGCTTGTAGGTAAAGGTGTAACATACGATTCAGGTGGTTACCAAATTAAATCTAAAACAGGTATGCCAACGATGAAATATGACATGAGTGGTGCAAGTAACGTAGTAGGTATGATGCATGCTATCAACAAATTACAATTACCAATTCATGTAGTAGCAGTATTACCATTAGCTGAAAATATGATTTCAAGCAATGCAATGAAACCAGATGATGTATATACTGCATTAAGTGGAGAAACAGTTGAAATAACAAATACGGATGCTGAAGGAAGATTAGTATTAGGTGATGCCGTTTCATTCGTTAAACAATATAAGCCAGAACTTATTATGAACTTTGCGACATTAACAGGAGCTGTCGTTGCAGCATTAGGTTTAGGAAAAACGGGGATATTCTCAAGCGATGCTGATCAATACATTGATGATGTGAAACAAGCTGCAAAATATTCAAATGAAGTAAGTTTTGAATTACCAATAACAGATGAAGAGAAACAAGATATTAAATCTTCAGAAGTTGCAGATTTAACTAACTGTATTTTAAATAAAAACGGTAAAGCTTTATTTGCAGCAGCATTTGTAACACATTTTAGTGATGAAATACCACACTTACACTTTGATATTGCCGGTTCAGGGGAAACAGAGACTGATTCATTCAAAGGTCCAAAGGGTGCGACAGGTGCTATGATACCAACAGTACTTCATTTCTTAAAAAATAAATAAAATCAGTTAATCATATATAAAGCGGGATAAAAAATCTATGGACTATGATAGGTTTGGATCCCGCTTTAATTATGACTAAATCTGATTCTGAATATTCGGACTAATTATTGAGATGTTGACATGCTATTTCTCAACTGATATGATAAATTCATTATTTCACTTTATCGTGGTAGAGAACTAAAGAATGGAGAGGGTCTTTTTGGAAATAAATGCAGTATTAGTAGCTGTTATTGTGATGATTATACTTTGTTTAATGCGTTTAAATGTTGTACTAAGTATATTCATAGGTGCATTAACAGGTGGTTTATTAAGTGGAATGTCTGTTGATAAAGTCATTTCCACATTTGGTAAAACAATCGTTGATGGTTCAGAAGTTGCATTGTCTTATGCATTATTAGGTGGATTTGCAGCACTGATTTCTTATAGTGGTATAACTGACTACATCGTAGGAAAAATCATTACATCAATGAAAAAAGAAAATTCACAGAAAAGTAGATTAAAAATAAAAATATTATTAGTAGCTGTATTACTTGTAATTTCAGTACTCAGTCAAAATATTATACCTGTCCATATCGCATTTATACCTATTCTTATACCACCATTACTAAGCTTATTTAATGAACTACAAATGGATAGAAGATTAATTGCTACAGTTATTGGTTTCGGACTATGTTTCCCTTATATTTTATTCCCTTATGGTTATGGTCATATATTCCAATCTATTATCTTTGATGCATTTGGAAAAGCAAATGTAGATATAGAATTCAATAGTATTTGGAAAGCGATGTTAATTCCTTCAATGGGCTATGTATTTGGATTAATCGTTGCGATTATTATGTATTGGAAACCTAGAACATATAAAACAATTAAAGTAGAAGAAGACGAAGAAACGAAGACATTAAAGCCATATCCATTAATTGTGACGGGCTTAGCAATTTTAGGAACATTCGTTGTTCAAACATTAACGGAATCTATGATTTTTGGTGCATTAGCAGGGATCTTAATATTCTTCTTCTCAGGATTATATAACTGGAGAGATTTAGATGCTAAATTAGTTGAAGGTATTCAAATCATGGCATACATTGGTGTTGTGATTTTAACAGCAAACGGATTTGCAGGTGTGATGAGCGCTACAAATGAAGTAGGTTCACTAGTTGAAAGTCTAGCATCAATTACAGGAGATAATAAAGCATTCAGTATTATAATGATGTACGTTATTGGTCTTGTTGTAACACTAGGCATAGGATCATCATTTGCGACAATCCCGATTATTGCTAGTTTATTTATTCCATTTGGACAAGAAATTGGACTTAGCACTATGGCATTAATCGCAGTTATCGGAACAGCAGGCGCGTTAGGTGATTCAGGAAGCCCTGCAAGTGATTCAACTTTAGGACCAACAGCTGGTTTAAATGTTGACGGTGAACACGATCATATTAGAGATACATGTATACCGAACTTCTTAATATATAATATCCCGCTAATTATTTTTGGATTTATTGCAGCAATGGTATTATAGTATGATTAAGGGGGATTAATCATATGGATTTAATAGAGAACTTTGGAATAAAAACAATCGAATCAAGACATGGTTATATCGAAATGACGATGCCAGTAACGGATAAAGTTAAACAACCATTCGGATTCTTACATGGCGGTGCAACAATAGCATTAGCAGAAACAGCTGCATCAATGGGAGCTCATTACGCTTCAAGTGAAGACGAAATTCCGTTAGGATTAGAAATCAACGCAAATCATATAAAGTCAACTCGATCAGGTACAGTTCGAGCAATAGGTCAAGCACTTCATATTGGCAGTACAACTCAAGTATGGGACGTCAAAGTAACGAACGAACAAGACGAACTCATATCCGTTATACGCGCAACAATTGCTATTAAAAAGAAAAGATAAACAAAAAAGAGCATGGGATTAACTGTCCCATGCTCTTTTTTTATCTATATTAAGCTCAAGTGTTAAAACTAAGGTGATGTTAATTACAAATTAGAGGATTTTTGTAATTAAGGGTGCTGTTAGTAACAAAACTCTGTACATTTGTAATTAAGGGTGCTGTTAGTAACAAAACTCCGTACATTTGTAATTAAGGGTGCTGTTAGTAATAAAACTTGGTACTTTTGTAATTAAGGATGCTGTTAGTAACAAAACTCCGTACATTTGTAATTAAGGGTGCTGTTAGTAACAAAACTCCGTATATTTGTAATTAAGGGTGCTGTTAGTAACAAAACTCCGTACATTTGTAATTAAGGGTACTGTTAGTAACAAAATTCAGCACTTTTGTAACTGAGGTGACAGTATAATCTCTCCTTACCAAAATTTTGTGAATTCAAACAAAAAAAGAGCATGGAATTAACTGTCCCATGCTCTTTTTATTTATTTTGCATCTTTTAAATCATCGCGAATTGTTCTTTCACTAGGTCTAACGCCCATATAGTAAGCACTTCTTGAAACTAAGTGACCTGCTAACGGACCTGTTATGAATATAAAGATAATACCTAGTAGTAGTTGAACATTGAAATGTCCTTCTTTAGCGATAAAGTATATCAATACACCTAACAAGATAAGCATAACGCCTAATGTAGAAGCTTTTCCTGAGGCGTGTGCACGAGAAAAGACATCTGGTAATCTTAGAATACCTAACGCTGCGAAAAAGCTAAAGCAAGCACCTATGACCATCATAAAAATTGAGATACTAATAAGAATCGTTTCTATCATTTTCAATGATCTCTCCTTTATCCATAAATTTCGCAAATGCTGCAGTACCTAAGAATGCTAATATACCTATTAATAAAAGTATAACGAATAAATATCTAGTATGAGTTAATACTGAGAATAAAGCTATTATGGCCATTAATGTAATACCTAATGCATCGAGCGCAATGACTCTATCAGCTAGAGTAGGACCAATAATGACACGAATCAGCATACCAATCATAGAGAGTGCAACGATGATAATCGCAATAATAACGAATATATTTGTCATCGTATGCTCACCTCCTTGATAGCTTTTTCAAATGAATCTTTAATCGCACTAACTTCAGAATCAATATCTGAAAAATCAATTGAATGAATATAAAGTGTTTTTTTGTCATCTGAAATTGCTACGACGATTGTTCCTGGTGTTAAAGTGATTAATTGTGATAATAAACTAATTTCCCAATCCTTATCTAAATCTGTAGGATAAGCGAAAAATGCCGGCTTATTATGGATTTCTTTTTGTATAACTATTCGAATAACATCTATATTCGCTAAAATTAATTCTTTCATAAATATAACTGCTAAAATAAGTGATTTCCAAACAGGACGTAAGTATAAATGTTTGCCTGGAAGAAGCGGTAAGGCTACTAAGACGAACAATATACCAAATAGATAACCAAATACAAATGCACCAAATGTATAAGTATCTGAAAGCATCATCCATAATGCAGCTAAAAGAACATTTATGAGTACTTGTATCGCCATTAATAATCGCCTCCTAACGCATTAACATAAGTTTCTGGGTTATAGAATGGTAATGCAGCTTTTTCCACTAATGGATATAAGTAGTCTGCTCCAAGTCCAAATAGAATGGCTACTATTGTAATGGCTACTGATGCAATCATTAATTTATTGATTGGTAGTTTAGGGTTATAAATATAACCTTTTTCTTCACCCCAAAATGCCATTAAGAAAATGCGCATTACAGAATAGAGTACACATAAACTTGATAAAAGAACGATAATACCACTTATGTAATAACCATTTTCAAATGTAGACATTACGATGATATATTTACCATAGAATCCACTTAATGGTGGTATACCAGCTAACGACAGGGCAGCTATAAAATAAATCCAACCAAGAACTGGATAGTGATTGATTAATCCACTGAACTTTCTTAAATCAGGCGTACCAGTTATTTTAATAATGACCCCAATTAATAAGAATAAAGCAGCTTTGATAATCATGTCATGTAGCAAGTAATAGATACTTCCCATCATGCCGTTTTTATCCATCATTGCAGCGCCAATTAGGATAACACCAATCGCGATCATAATATTATAAATGATAATCTTTTTAACATCGTAATAGGCAATAGCACCAATACAACCCATGATGATTGTTAGGATTGACAGAACAATTAACGTTTGCGTAATAAATTCACTATTCGTTGAATAGAATAAGCTAAACGTACGCATAATTGCATATACACCAACTTTAGTTAATAAAGCACCAAATAGTGCGATAATCGGAATTGGTGGTGCATAATATGCTCCAGGTAACCAGAAATACAGTGGGAACATACCTGCTTTAGTCGCAAATACGAATAGAAACATGATAAATGTAATAACAACGATATTTAAATTTGTTCCTGAAAGTTCTGCGAATTTAACATGTAGATCTCCCATATTTAATGTGCCAGTAATTGAGTAAAGCATACCGACACCTAATACAAAGAATGCAGATGTTAATACATTAACGAGTATATATTTAATACTTTCTTGTAGTTGGATTTTAGTACCACCAATAACAAGTAATAAATATGATGACATTAAAAACACTTCGAAAAATACGAATAAGTTAAATAAGTCACCAGTCATAAATGCGCCGTTAACACCTGTAACCATCATTGAAACACCAAAGTAATAAAAATATCTTTCACGATGGAGACCAATTGATTGGTGAGAGTAAATGAGTACGATAAGCGTAATCAGTAAACTCACAGTTACGAGTAGTGCACTTAACATATCCACATATATAACAATGCTGTATGGAACGGGCCAGCTACCTAAGTTTAAAGTTTGTGTTCCATTCATATATATGTGGTAGAGGTTGTATAAACTCACTAATAATGCTAACGAGAACCCTGTTAATACCACTTTACGTTTAACATAAGGTCTGTGACCGACAAAAATTAACGTAACGGCAGTTAAAAATGTAATGACAAGAGGTACAATAATCAAATTACTCATCTTTCGGTACCTCCTTCATCTCTTCTAAATTATCAGTTCCCAATTCCTTATAACTTCTAAAAGCTAATACTAAGAAGAATGCTGTAACAGCGAAAGCTATTACGATGGCAGTTAAGATCAATGCTTGTGGTAATGGGTCAACATAGTTCTTAATACCTTCTTCTTCAATAGGTAAGGCACCTTTTTTCAATCCGCCCATTGTCAGTAACATTAAATGTACGCCATGGGATAGTAATGTAGTACCAATAATAATCCTAATTAAACTTTTAGAGAGAACAAGGTACACTGATACGGATATAATAATACCTGCAACGAAAATCATTAATATTTCCATTATTCATTCTCTCCAATCGCTAATATGATAGTAATGGCAGTACCCACAACAGCTAGTAATACACCTAAATCAAATAGCATTGCTGTATGCCAATGAACTTCACCAAAGATAGGAAGATGAAATTCTCCAAATTTATGTGTGAAAAATGTTTTGTTATATGTCCAACTTAAGATTGGTGTTAGAACACAGAAGAACAAACCAGTTGCTGTTACTAATTTAAAGTCAAATGGGAACATTTTCTTTAAAGTTTTAGTATCAAAGGCTATACCGATAATAATGACTGCAGATGAAAGTAATAATCCACCTACGAAACCGCCGCCTGGTGTATAATGTCCCCCAAAGAAGATAGAAACAGCATACATCATAATAATTAGGAAAATGATAATGGCATTAAACTGAAAGAATACATCATTTGATTGTTTCTTCATGTTCTTCACCTCCATCTTTATCCTTGTCTCTTAATTTAACTAATGTGTAAATACCTAATCCGGCAATACCTAAAACAGCTGACTCGAATAATGTATCGAATCCACGGAAGTCAACAAGAATAACGTTTACCATGTTTTTCCCAGCGGCTAGATCGTATACATTATCTATATAATATTGAGAAATAGAATCAAAATGTCTATTTCCATATGAAATTAATCCGATTGTAATAACTCCAATTCCAACACAAATCGCAATGATAAAGTTACCGATTTTAAAGTTTCTATTTTCATCATGTCTACTCATTTTAGGTAAATGGTAGAAACATAGTAAGAATAGGGCAGTTGAAATTGTTTCAATTGATAACTGCGTCAGTGCTAAGTCTGGCGCACCAAAGAATACGAAGAATAAAGCAACTGAATAACCAACTGCAGCTAGCATTATGATGCTAAATAGTCTTGATTTAGCTAATACGATACAGAATGTACTCACTAAAATTAAGCCCATTAAAATGACTTCATATGGTCTAATTTCGCTTATATTATCGAATGCAACACTTACAGGATGTGTAAATAACGTGAGTGCAGTCATAATGATAAAGAATGCGAAAATATACATTAAATATGATCTGATAAATCCAGTCATATAGCTTTGCGTTATTTTGTTTGAAATATAAGAACTTAATTGAATACCTCTGTCGTAATAATAATTAAAAGTTAAGTATTCAGGTTGAATACTGTAAATATTGAACCATTTTTCTACTGATTTAAATAATATAAAACCAATAATAAATACGATTAACGTACCTATTAAAGCTGGTGTTATACCGTGCCAATGAGATATATGAACATCTGGCGCATCAGCGAATGGTGCAATTGCTCTTACTGCTGGTGCAATAATACTGTTGCTCAATATATTTGGGAATAAACCGAATAACACGACTAAGAATGTCAAAATACCTGTCGGCAATAACATAAGTAACGGTGCTTCGTGTGGTTTCTTAGGTAAAGCTTCAGGTTTATAGTCTCCAAAGAATATTTCATGTACATATTTAAATGAATATACAAACGTAAAGATACTACCAACAATCGCAACGATAGGTAGTAAGTAACCAAGTGTTGATAAACCAAATATATCAGCTTGATGACTATCAAACATTGCTGTTAAGAACATTTCCTTAGATAAGAAACCATTAAATGGTGGAACACCCGCCATGCTTAAAGCAGTAATAATTGTGAACGTACAAGAAATTGGCATGATGGTCATTAAACCGCCTAATTTTTTAATGTCTCTTGTACCAACTTCATGATCGATTGTTCCCGTAATCATGAATAATGCACCTTTAAATGTTGCGTGGTTAATTAAATGGAATACTGCAGCGATAATACTAGCTAAGAATAATTGACTTTCTTCACCAGAATAATGATAGCTGACAGCACCGATTCCAAGCATGGACATAATCATACCGAGCTGTGAAACTGTTGAGAATGCTAAAATACCTTTTAAATCTTGTTGTTTAACAGCGTTAAATGATGCCCAGAATAATGTGATTAATCCGACAGCAGTTACCGCCCAAACAAATCCAGCACTTGCTGCAAAAATTGGTGTTGTACGAGCAACTAAATATATACCAGCTTTAACCATTGTTGCTGAGTGCAAATAGGCACTGACTGGTGTAGGTGCTTCCATTGCATCTGGTAACCAAATGTGAAATGGAAATTGTGCAGATTTAGTCATAGCACCAATTAAAATTAATATCATCGCAAAAATAAATAAAGGTGAACTTTGAATTTCAGCGGCATTTTGTACTAAAGAGGTAATGCTCCATGAATTACCTGCAATTGCAATACAAATAAATCCACCTAGTAACATTAAGCCACCGAACACAGTTATTAATAATGATTTTTGCGCGCCATATATTGACGATTGTTTATGGCGCCAATAAGCGATTAGTAAGAAACTTGAAATAGATGTTAATTCCCAGAATAGGTAAAGCATTAATAGATTATCTGATAATACAACACCTAACATAGCCCCCATAAACATAAGTAAATAACAATAAAAATTACCGAGTGATTCATTTTTACTTAAATATGTAATGGAATATAATACAACGAGCGCACCAATTCCTGTAATTAATGATGCGAATAATAAACTTAGTCCGTCTAAATGAACGGAGAAGTTCATACCTAATCTAGGCATGAAATCCCATATTACAATGAATGGTTTATCCGAATCTGGAACATTTATGTATGACATAAAATAACTAAAAATAATAATCGGAATAGGTAGTACAAACCATCCTAGATGTATACCTTTATAAAATCTGTATAAAATTGGTATTATGATTGCAAAAATTAAAGGTAACAAAATCATAATATGTATCAAACTCATTTAATAACCTCCTTCCAAAAATCTTATAAATATTATTATACACAATAAAGTTAATGCTTGAAAATACTATCAAGTCAATCTTTCAGAATTTTTAGGCTATTTTTAAATATGAAGAAACACGTTATAAATTTTTATAATTTTTTTTAAGTTTGCTAAAAATTTGCCTTGTATTGACGTGAATAATCTATTTTTAATTGTTCAATACACTTCAAAGCTTGTTCACTATATGCATTATTTCTTTTAATCATTTTTTCTTCAAGTTCAGCTAATGATGTTTTTAATGAATCAATATAGTTCGGAACATCGTGCGGATAGTCTTTTAAAAACTGTGCAGTTGTATATCTTTTTTCGAATTGGCTTAAAGCTTTTCTTTCATGGAAAAAGACATTTTCAACTTCATTTGGACTATGTAAATCTCCTTGTCTAGGATGTTTGAGAACAGCTAATACTTTAACAAGAAACTGGTCTCCTTTTTCTTCAACTATTTCTACGACATATTGACCTGTTTTGTGTGGAAATTGATAATACATGTTGATATCCCCTTTCTAAAAAATTATGTTATGATATCACTATTGTAATTATTTTAACATGAATGGAGAATATTAAATGACAAACTATCCTCAATTAACAAATGAAATATTAGAAGGTGAAAGAGTTGTAGAAATTAAAACAACTAAAGGAAACATGACATTCAAGTTATTTCCTGAATTAGCACCTAAAACTGTTGAAAACTTCATCGGTTTAGCTGAGAAAAAATATTATGATGGCATCATTTTCCATAGAGTTATCAATGACTTCATGGTACAAGGTGGAGACCCAACTGGTACAGGTATGGGTGGCGAAAGTATTTATGGAAGTGCTTTTGAAGATGAATTCTCATTACAAGCATTTAACTTATACGGTGCGTTATCTATGGCTAATGCTGGACCAAACACAAACGGTTCACAATTTTTCATTGTACAAATGAAAGAAGTACCAGCAAATATGTTATCTCAACTTAAAGATGGTGGTTGGCCTGAAGAAATCGTTGATCGTTATGCAGAAAAAGGCGGTACACCTTGGTTAGACCAAAAACACTCTGTATTTGGTCAAATTGTTGAAGGTGAATCAGTTCTTGAAGAAATCGCAAACGTTAAAGTTGGCGCTAACGATAAACCAGTTGAAGACGTAGTAATTGAAACAATTGAAATTATAAAATAAACCGACATTCAATTGTCATAAAAAAATCAATGCATTCGACTCAATCTTTGGTATAATTTAGTTGCTAAGGGAGTGGTCGGCTTATGATGGAATTTCTTTATTTTCCAGATAATAAATTAGAATATATTCCTGCTGTTGCTACGTTGATATTATTTATGATTTTGGCGTATATCGTATTTATGATGTTCCGTAAAAAATCTAAAAAAGACGAAGAAAAAATGAAATCATTTGAAAAACAAGTAATGGATCATTTAGAGCAAGAGGAGAAAAAGAACAATAAGAAGTAAATAAAGCATTCCAAACGAATACTATATATAGGAAGAGACTGAGGCATATGTATGTCGAAGTCTCTTTTTTATATGTAATGTTGAGTTGAGGGGTGGGCGCTAACGATCAAGACTCAAAAACAATATCGTTAGCGCCCAACATATCTCACAAAATCCCCATACAAATCCTACAACAAATAAAGAATCTTTAATCTATTTTCGCCATAGAATACTTATTTCTTAATCTAATAATAAATTCATGAATTTATAGATGATTTATATTTATGCATAATATTTTCAGAATTATATATCAAATTAATGGTTTAATAAAAATAACTATGCTATGATGAAATAGTTAATAACTTCAAGTACAAGGGGTTTTCTAAAAGTGAGAAAACAATATAAAGTTGGTCAGTTTGTAAAGGTAAAAGTGACTGGCATTCAGCCATATGGCGCCTTTGTTGAAACCCCTGATCATGTGGAAGGTCTCATTCATATTTCTGAAGTGATGAATGATTACGTGCACAACCTTAATCAATTTGTTAGTGTTGGCCAGATAGTAAAAGCTAAAATAATTAAAGTTGAAGCGGATGGCAAGTTGAATTTATCACTTAAAGATAATGAATATTTCAAAAGACAAGAACGTAAGAAAGAAAAGCGCTCAGTTCTAGATGAAATTAGAGAGACAGAAAAATACGGGTTTCAACCTTTAGAAGAAAGGTTGCCTAAGTGGATTAAACAATCAAATAAACATTTTGAAGACGAATAAATGATCTATCGTCTTTATAAGCTGGATATCTTACATGATAATCCGGCTTTTTTTATACGAAAAATCACTTCATTGAATGAACATTTAAACGGCTTTTTGAATAATTATTTGAAGTAAATTTACAACTTATTTTTATTGTAAAAATTCAGAAAAAAATAGCTTGAAGTAATCTATAAAAGTGTGTCATTATAGGAATGTAAGGGGTTTCTTAATACCCCGTATAAACATAGGGAGGTTTACTTTAATGATTCCATACAAACACGAACCATTTACTGATTTTACGAAAGAGGAGAATAAGGCTGCTTATTTAGAAGGTCTTAAAACAGTTGAAGGATATTTAGGAAAAGAGTATCCAATTATTGTTGGAGGAGAACGTATATTTACAGAAGATAAAACACGTTCATATAATCCATCAAACATTGAAGAAACAGTAGGATTAGTTTCTAAAGCAAGCAAAGAACATGCTGAAAAAGCAATGGAAGCTGCTAAAGAAGCCTTTAAAACATGGAGAGATACTGATCCAAGTGTCCGTGCTGACGTTTTATTCAGAGCAGCAGCAATTACGAGACGTCGTAAACACGAATTCTCAGCTTTACTTTCTAAAGAAGGTGGTAAACCATGGAAAGAAGCAGATGCAGATACTGCTGAAGCAATCGACTTTATGGAATACTATGCGCGTCAAATGCTTGAATTAAAAGACGGTAAAAAAGTAGAAAGTCGTCCAGGAGAATATAATAAATATAATTATTTGCCAGTTGGTGTAAGTGTTGTTATTTCACCTTGGAACTTCGCATTTGCAATCATGGCTGGTACAACTGTAGCACCAGTCGTAACAGGAAACACTGTGTTATTAAAACCATCATCTAAAACGCCAGTTATCGCTTATAAATTTATGAAAGTTTTAGAAGAAGCAGGTTTACCAAAAGGGGTGGTAAACTACATTCCAGGTTCATCAAGTGAAATCGGTGATTATTTAATTGATCATAAAGATACAAGTCTTATTTCATTCACTGGTTCTCGTGATGTAGGTGTTTCTATTTATGAAAGAGCTGCAAAAGTTCAAAAAGGCCAAACACACCTTAAACGCGTTATTGCTGAAATGGGTGGTAAAGATACAATTATTGTTGATTCAGAAGGTGACTTAGATTTAGCAGCTGATTCAATTGTACAATCAGCATTTGGATTCTCAGGTCAAAAATGTTCAGCATGTTCACGTGTCATTGCAGTTGAAGATATTTATGATGAATTATTAGATAAAGTAGTTGAACGTACAGAAAAATTAACTGTCGGTGATTCAACTGATCAAGCTAATTATATGGGTCCAGTAATTGACGAAAACTCATTAAACAAAATTAAAAAATATATCGAAATCGGTAAAAAAGAAGGCCGTATAGTAGCAGGTGGTACAACTGACGAAGAAAAAGGACATTTCGTTAACCCAACTGTTATTGCTGATTTAAAACATGACGACAGAGTCATGCAAGAAGAAATCTTCGGACCAGTTGTTGGTTTCAGCAAAGCAAAAGATTTTGATCAAGCAATTGAATTTGCGAATGATACAGAATACGGTTTAACAGGTGGCGTTATTACAAATAACCGCTCTAAATTAGAACAAGCACGTAGAGACTTTATGGTAGGTAACTTATACTTCAATAGAGGATGTACAGGTGCTATTGTAGGTTACCAACCATTTGGTGGCTTTAAAATGTCAGGTACAGATTCTAAAGCAGGTGGACCAGACTACTTAGTACTTCACTTACAAGGACGTACGACATCAGAAATGTTATAATATTGTTGAAATAATAAAAATACAGTAGGGCGTTTACATGCTCTACTGTTTTAATGGGAGGAGATTTAATATGACAAAGTCACAAGAAATCATTGAACAAACAAATACATTTGGTGCGCCGAACTATTTGCCATTACCAATTGTAATTTCAGAAGCGGAAGGTATTTGGGTTAAAGATCCAGAGGGCAATCGCTATTTAGATATGTTATCTGCTTATTCTGCAGTTAACCAAGGTCATCGTCATCCGAAAATTATCCAAGCATTAAAAGATCAAGCAGATCGTGTAACACTTACTTCACGCGCATTCCATAGTGATCAATTAGGTCCTTGGTATGAAAAAATTTGTAAACTAGCAAACAAAGAAATGGTATTACCAATGAACACAGGTGCAGAAGCTGTTGAAACAGCGATTAAAGCTGCAAGACGTTGGGCTTATGATGTGAAAGGTGTAGAAGATAACAAAGCAGAAATCATTGCGATGAATGGTAACTTCCATGGTCGTACAATGGCTGCAGTTTCACTTTCTTCAGAAAAAGAATACCAAAGAGGTTATGGTCCATTATTAGGTGGATTCAAACTTGTTGATTTCGGTGATATTGAACAAATTAAATCTGCTATTACACCAAATACAGCAGCCGTATTAATTGAACCTATTCAAGGTGAAGCGGGTATTAATGTACCTGAAGACGGTTATTTAAAACAAATTAGAGAAGTTTGTGATGAAAACAATGTGTTATTCATTGCAGATGAAATTCAAGCTGGTCTTGGTAGAACAGGTAAATTATTCGCAACAGATTGGGATAATGTACAACCAGATATGTATATCTTAGGTAAAGCTTTAGGTGGAGGCGTATTCCCAATTTCATGTATTGTTGGTAATAAAGAAATTCTAGAAGTATTTAACCCAGGTTCACATGGTTCTACTTTTGGTGGTAACCCTCTAGCATGTGCGGTATCTGTTGCAGCATTAGACGTACTAATTGATGAAAAATTATCTGAGCGTTCTTTAGAATTAGGAACTTATTTCAAAGAAGAATTACAAAAAATTGATCATCCATCAATTAAAGAAGTAAGAGGTAAAGGTTTATTCATCGGTATCGAATTAACTGAAGATGCAAGACCATATTGTGAAAAATTAAAAGAATTAGGTCTGTTATGTAAAGAAACTCATGATACAGTTATTCGTTTTGCACCACCACTTATTATCGAAAAAGAAGATTTAGATTGGGCACTTGATCAAGTTAAGTCTGTTTTTAAATAAAAAATCTGATAACGTTTACAAAAAAACGTTTAAGACCTTTTAAAAATAATCAATTATGTTACAATTATTTAGAGATTAAAAGTATTTAAAAAAGAGGCGAAGAGGATCATGAGCGAAAATTTAAATTTAGTTTCATCGACACAAGAAATTATTGGTGAAGCCCTTAATAAATTAGGTTTTGACGAGGGAATGTACGATTTAATTAAAGAACCAATGAGATTATTAACAGTGCGTATACCTGTTAGAATGGATGACGGTTCTGTTAAGACATTTACTGGTTATCGTGCACAACATAATGATGCAGTTGGACCAACTAAAGGTGGGGTTCGTTTCCATCCAGATGTTGATGTCGAAGAAGTAACTGCATTATCTATGTGGATGACGTTAAAATGTGGAATTGTAGATTTACCTTATGGTGGTGGTAAAGGTGGTATTGTCTGTGACCCAAGACAAATGAGTATTCATGAAGTAGAAAGATTATCTCGTGGATATGTTCGTGCTATTTCTCAAATAGTAGGTCCTACAAAAGACATTCCAGCACCAGACGTATTTACAAACTCACAAATTATGGCTTGGATGATGGATGAATATAGTCAAATGGATGAATTTAATTCTCCAGGATTTATTACTGGTAAACCTATTGTTTTAGGTGGTTCTCAAGGTAGAGATCGTTCTACTGCATTAGGTGTTGTTATTGCAATTGAAGAAGCAGCTAAGAGACGTGGAAAAACAATCGAAGGTTCAAGAGTCGTTATTCAAGGATTTGGTAACGCAGGAAGCTTTTTAGCGAAATTCTTATATGATCAAGGCGCTAAAATAGTAGGTATTTCAGATGCTTATGGTGCACTTCATGATCCTGAAGGTTTAGATATCGATTATTTATTAGATCGTCGTGATAGCTTCGGAACAGTTACAAATTTATTTGATGATACAATTTCTAATAAAGAATTATTTGAAATTGATTGTGATATCCTTGTTCCAGCAGCGATTTCAAATCAAATTACAGAAGATAATGCTAATGATATTAAAGCTGAAATTGTAGTAGAAGCAGCTAATGGTCCAACTACAATGGCAGCAACTAAAATATTAAGTGAGCGTGGCGTTCTTCTTGTGCCAGACGTATTAGCAAGTGCTGGTGGCGTAACAGTATCATACTTCGAGTGGGTACAAAATAACCAAGGTTATTACTGGACTGAAGAAGAAGTTAACGAAAAACTACGTGAAAAATTAGTTAAAGCTTTTGATACAATTTATAACTTAGCAGAAAATAGAAAAATAGATATGAGATTAGCAGCTTATATTGTAGGTATTAAACGTACAGCTGAAGCGGCTAGATATAGAGGTTGGGCATAAGCCTTAACCAATAAAACACACCATTTTGCATGGTGTGTTTTTTGATTATATGAGTTTTTTAGCGACATTAATTTGATGTTGGACGGACTCTTGACCTGTTGAACCATAACTTTTTCTACGGTTTAAACAGTTTTCAGGTTTTAAGTAATCAAATACATTTTCTTGTATACGTTCGTTGTAAGATTGATATTGTTCTAATGGTACATCTAATAAATATTTTCCATTTTGAATGCACCATAATACAATTTTACCTACAATCTCATGTGCTTCTCTAAAAGGTATATTTTGTTCTACTAAATAATCAGCTAGCTCAGTAGCATTAGAAAAATCTTTATGCACTGTTTCATTTAAACGCTCTTTATTCACTTGCATAGTAGATATCATACCTTCGAAAATACGCAATGAGCCTTTAACAGTATGAATAGCATCAAACAGACCTTCTTTATCTTCTTGCATATCTTTATTATATGCTAATGGTAAGCCTTTTAAAGTAACGAGCATACTCATTAAATGACCTGTTGTTCTGCCAACTTTTCCTCTAATCAATTCTGCCATATCAGGGTTTTTCTTCTGCGGCATAATCGATGATCCAGTAGAAAAACTATCTGATAATGTAACAAATTTAGCTTCATCAGTAGACCAGAAAATAATTTCTTCAGCAAATCTTGATAGGTGAACCATCGTTAATGAAATATTATGCACTGTTTCAACGATATAATCACGGTCACTAACTGCATCAAGACTATTTTCATATAAACTGCTAAAGTTTAAAAGTTCTTGTGTACGATGTCTATCAATAGGATGGGTTGTACCACTTAAAGCTGCAGCACCTAGTGGACTGATGTCGATTCTTTTTAAACTATCATTAAATCTCGATTTATCACGCTCTAACATCCAGAAATAAGTCATGATATGATGCGCGAAAGATATAGGTTGCGCTCTTTGTAAGTGCGTGTAACCGGGCATGATGGTATGCACATGTTCATCAGCAATACGAAGAATTGATTTTTGAAGAGATTCTATAAGTGTGAGAATCTCTTGAACATGTTGTTTCGTATAAAGGTGCATATCCGTTGCAACTTGATCATTTCTACTTCTACCAGTATGCAATTTACCGCCTACTTGACCAATTTTCTGAATTAAAGCATGTTCAATATTTAAATGAATATCTTCTAGTGATTCAGAAAGCTCAAGATTACCGTTATAATAGTCGGTTTGGATATCTTTTAGACCTTGAATAATTTGATTTGATTCTTCAGTTTTGATAATATTTTGTTCCGCTAACATTGTTGCATGTGCAATACTACCTTGAATATCTTGATCAATTAAATTTTTATCAAAATGGATAGATGCATTAAATGCATCTACCCATGATTCAGGGTTAGACTCGAATCTTCCACCCCATGCTTTTTTTGTCATTTTAAAACACCCTCTGTTTCTAATAATGCTTTAACCTTAGTAGGTAAACCGAAGATTTCAATGAATCCTACAGCTGCTTCTTGGTTAAATGCGTCTTCTTTAGTGTACGTTGCAAGTGCTTCATTGTATAAACTAAATGGAGATTTACGTCCATTAACGATTACATTTCCTTTAAATAGTTTAACACGTACTGTACCTGTTACTTGAGTTTGTGTAGAATCGATAAATTGTTTTAAGCTATCTGTTAATGGAGAGAACCATAATCCATTATAGATTTGTTCAGCTAATTGTTTTTCGATTACAGGTTTAAAGTGTGCAACGTCTTTAGTTAAAGTAATCGTTTCTAATGCTTTATGTGCTTCCATTATAACCTTTGCACCTGGTGTTTCATAGACTTCACGTGATTTAATACCAACTAAACGGTTTTCTACGTGATCGATTCTGCCGATACCATGTAAACCAGCAATTTCATTAAGTTGTAAGATTAATTCATCTAACGGATATGATTTATTATTGATTGAAATAGGTAAACCTTTTTCAAATACAATTTCAAGTTCTTCTGGTGTATCAGGTGTTTCTTCAATTGGTTTCGTTAAATCATAAGCATCTTCTGGTGGTGTCGCAAATGGATCTTCAAGAATACCACACTCATTACTACGACCCCATAAATTTTGGTCAATTGAATATGGAGAATCTAAATTGATAGGAATTGGAATGTTATGTTTTTTAGCATAATCAATTTCTTCCTCACGACTCCAAGACCATTCACGTACTGGCGCTAATACTTCAATATGAGGCGCTAATGCTTTAATAGCTACTTCAAAACGTACTTGGTCATTCCCCTTACCAGTACATCCGTGTGCTATTGCAATCGCATCTTCTTCTTGAGCGATTTCAACTAATTTCTTAGATATAAGTGGTCTACTCAATGCAGAAACAAGTGGATAACTACCTTCATACATTGTATTACCTTTAATTGCATAACCAACAAAATCTTCACTGAATTCTTTTGTTGCGTCTATTACATATGATTTTTCTGCACCCATATCATAAGCTTTTTGTTTAACTAGTTCTAAATCTTTACCTTCACCAACATCTAAACAACATGCAATTACTGTATATCCTTTTTCAATTAGCCATTTTACTGCAACACTCGTATCCAATCCGCCTGAGTATGCCAATACAACTTTGTTAGTCATTAAAAAAACCTCGCTTTTGTATTAATATTTAATATTTTGTATATTTAATCGATAAACATACAATATCATATTAAAAATGAATGTTCAATAGTTATTTTAAATATTTATGCATGTAAAAGTATATCGCTGCATTTCAATTGAAAGCCTATGAAAACTAGAGTAAAATAAAGACGTTGTTGAAATTAAATATAGATTACATAGGAGGATATTATGTCACATATTCAATTTGATTATAAAAAAGCTTTAACATTTTTTGGTGAACATGAGTTAGAACAATCACGTGATCTAGTAAAAAATATACATCATGTTATACATGAAAAGACTGGAGCAGGTAGCGACTTTTTAGGATGGGTTGACCTTCCTGTAGATTATGACAAAGAAGAGTTCGATAGAATTCTAGCTGCTTCTAAACGTATCAAAGAACAATCTGAAGTATTACTTGTTATTGGTATTGGTGGTTCATATTTAGGTGCACGTGCAGCAGTTGAAATGTTAAATTCTACATTTGCTAATTATGAAAAAGGTGAGAATCCTCAAATTATATTTGTAGGGCATCATTTATCTTCATCTTATGTACATGATTTAATTGAGTATATAGATGGTAAAGATTTCTCTATTAACGTTATTTCTAAATCAGGTACAACGACTGAACCTGCAGTAGCATTTAGAATCTTTAAGAAAATTTTAGAAGAAAAATACGGTAAAGAAGAAGCTAAAAACCGTATCTTTGCTACAACTGATAAAGAAAAAGGCGCTTTAAAAGATTTAGCTACTGGTGAAGGTTATGAAACATTTGTCGTACCAGATGATGTTGGTGGTAGATATTCAGTATTAACAGCAGTTGGTTTATTACCAATCGCAGCAAGTGGTATTGATATTCAAGATATGATGAAAGGTGCTGCAGCTGCGCGTGAAGATTTATCATCTTCAGAACTTGATGACAATATTGCATATCAATATGCAGCAATTCGTAATATCTTATATGCAAAAGGGTATTCAACAGAAATGTTAATCAACTACGAACCAGCTTTACAATACTTCAGTGAATGGTGGAAACAATTATTCGGTGAATCTGAAGGTAAAGATTTCAAAGGTATTTATCCATCAAGTGCTAATTTCACTTCTGACTTACATTCACTTGGTCAATATGTACAAGAAGGCCGTCGTTTCTTATTTGAAACAGTTGTAAAAGTTGAAAATCCTAAACATGATATTACAATTGAAGAAGACAAAGATGATTTAGACGGTTTAAACTTCTTAGCAGGTGAAACAGTTGACTTCGTTAATACGAAAGCATTCCAAGGAACATTATTAGCACATACAGATGGTGGCGTACCAAACTTAGTTGTTAAAGTTCCTCAATTAGATGCATATACATTCGGTTATGTTGTATACTTCTTCGAATTAGCATGTGCTATGAGTGGTTATATGTTAGGCGTGAATCCATTTAACCAACCAGGTGTTGAAGCATACAAGCAAAATATGTTCGCATTACTTGGTAAACCAGGATTCGAAGACTTGAAAAAAGAATTAGAAGATAGACTATAATATGAAACGTATTTTAGAAAAAAGTCCCCAAATTTAATTTGGAGGACTTTTTTTATTTTGAATTTGAATTTTTTGAAGAAATGAGTGATATTTTATGAAAATACGTAAAAATTTATTTTTAGCTTATATTGATGCATTCCAAAATAGGGTGGATGAGTTACCTGAAAATATAGATGAACAATACCAAGTCACAAAGCAAGGGTACGAAGGCGAAAAAGCATTCGCTCAAATACTTGAAAGCTATGGGGCAGAATGGTGGCTATATGATTTACAGATTAAAAATTATAATCACATTCAATTTGATTTTGTAGTCATAACAGACGATGCCATCATCCAATTTGAAATTAAAAATTATACAGGTGACTATTATTTTGAAAATCACAAACTATATAGAAGTACAGGTTTTGTATCTAAAGATCTTATTAATCAATATGAAGTCGCTCAAGAAGGTTTAAAAAGAATCGTTGAGAAATATAAATTAAAACGCAAAGTAGAAAGCTATGTTGTTTTTATACATCCAACTTTCACGTTACATGGTGATTTACGATCACGAATGAATATTATTTTAAAAAGTGAGGTACATAAAATAAAAGATATGGTATCACAAAACTTTAAATATGAAGAGAATAAATGGATATACTGTAAACTAAAAAGCCTACACGAAGCATTTTTAAATACAAATCAAATACCAAATTTGAATATAGAATATAAAGATTTAAAAAGAGGCGTACGATGTACAAACTGTCGAAAGTTGATTCGAGTAGATGAATTATTTAATAAACGAAAATATTTAAAATGTCATCATTGTAAGAGAGAATTGAATAGAACGAATATTATTATTCAATCATTAGAAGAATTATATTTATTAAAAGGCGCACCATTTTCAGTAAAAGAAGCAGAAATGTGGACAGGGGTCTACAGAAGTTCCATAAAGAGAATCCTATATAAGTACTTTATAAGAAGCGGTAATAGAAAAAGTACTAGATATGGACCGATAAAAAAATATACCGGTCCAGAAACGAGAAATACGGACCGATAAAAAAATATACCGGTCCAGAAATGAGAAATAAGGACCGATAAAAAAATATACCGGTCCAGAAACGAGAAATAAGGACCGATAAAAAAATATACCGGTCCAGAAACGAGAAATACGGACCGATAAAAAAATATACCGGTCCAGAAATGAGAAATAAGGACCGATAAAAAAATTTACTAGCTCAAAACTAGTAGATTCCCATACCAACAAACCAACTTCCTTCAAATATTACCCCCTACAAACCAATGAATTCCTTCTCATTCCTAAAGATACGACTTTTGTATGATGTCAATTTACTTTTCTATTTACACATTTATCGGTATAATTAATCTAAATTTAAGAAGGAAGTTGCGTTACATGTTAATACAAGATTTAATGAATTGGTTCAGTGAAGAGAACATTACTGAATTAATTGAAACGTTTAGATCGTTCGGGATATTCATAGCATTTTTATTACCATTTATTGAGGCATTCTTACCGTTTTTGCCAATCATTCTATTTGTAATTGCTAATGTAAATGCTTATGGATTATTGTTAGGTTTTATCATTACATGGGCTGGTACTGTATCGGGAAGTTATATAGTCTTTATAATCTTTAGAGTAATTTCTAAAAAGCCTTTTATGAAAAGGGTTATTGAACAGCCTAGAGTTGTAAGGTTTATTCAGTGGATTGATGAACATGGATTCGGACCACTGTTTATTTTGTTGTGCTTTCCATTTACGCCAGGTGCTTTAGTTAATATGGTTAGTGCCTTTTCAAACATTAGTAAACAAGTCTATTTAATCGCGTTAATTTTATCAAAAGCCATTATGATATTTACATTAAGTTTCATTGGTGCCGATATAAATTCCTTTTTTGCAAGTCCTAAAAAGAGTATAATAGTAGTCGTGATTATATTTGTGCTCTGGCTAGTTGGAAAAGGCTTAGAAAAATATTTTGATAAACGCTTAAAAAATAGGAGTCAAAAATGAAAAAAATATTCGAATGGATAATTGCAATTATAATTGCGTTAGTATTATTATTTATTGTAAGAACATTTTTATTCATCGGTTATGTTGTAGACGGAGACTCAATGAAACCAACTTTTCATGATAATGATAGAGTAATTGTTAATAAGCTTGTTAAGAATTTTGGACAAATTAATAACGGTGATGTTATCGTTTTTCATGCGAATAAAAATGCTGATTATATTAAAAGAGTTATCGGGTTGCCAGGCGACACAGTTGAAATGAAAAACAACAAACTGTATATTAATGGTACCCATGTAAATGAGCGTTATTTAAATGATAATATAAAGACTGATGATTTTAGTACAAGAACCATTCAAGGCTCTAAAAGTGATGTTATTCCTAATGGTGAATATCTAGTATTAGGTGACAATCGTAGCAATAGCAGAGACTCAAGAGAAATTGGTTTTGTACATGAAGATGATATCGTTGGTACTGTGAATTTAAGATATTATCCATTTAATCAAATAGATGTGAATTTTGATAAATAATAATAATGAGGTGGCATTTTTGAAAAAAGAAATATTTGAATGGGTTGTGGCGATTGCAGTAGCAGTTGTATGTGTATTACTGATACAGAAATTTTTATTTGTAACATATACAGTTTCTGGAGATTCTATGTACCCAACTTTAAAAAATAGTGAAAAAGTAATCGTTAACAAAATTGGATATAAAGTGGGAGATATTGATAACGGAGATGTTATTGTATTCCACGCAAACAAGAATGATGATTATGTGAAACGTGTTATCGGTAAACCTGGTGATACAGTGAAATATGAAAATGATCAATTATATGTAAATGATAAAAAAGTACCTGAAGAATACTTAAAAGCAAACAAAGCGAATAAGTCACGTGATTTATTGACAGAGAATTTTGAAGTGAAAGATTTAGTGAATTCAAATGGTGCCAATAAAATTCCTAAAGATGAATATTTAGTCTTAGGAGATAATCGTGAAGTAAGTAAAGATGGTCGTTCATTTGGTTTGATTGATAAAGATGTCATTGTTGGTGAAGTTGCATTAAGATTCTGGCCAATTAACCAATTCCATTATAATTTTGATCCATCTACAAACTAATATAAAAGATCTTAAACACCTTGCTTTGAAATTAAGTGAGGTGTTCTTTTTATGTTAAAATAAATGAATAAGAGAACGTAAGGGAGGTAGAAATAAATGCAATTAAATGTATGGATTGGACGAAGTGGGACCGGGAAAACGAATCAAATGCTTAACCAAATGACTAAAGCGATGATTGATGATCCATTAGGAGACCCAATTATATTTTTGACACCAACTCAAAATACCTTCCAATATGAACAAGCATTTGTTAAAAATCCTAATTTAAAAGGAAGTATACGTACTTCAGTATTCGGATTTGAAAGATTAAGTTGGAGAGTTTTAAGTGATGAAGGTGGTCTTGTTGAACAACAAATTTCAGATGAAGCATTAGAAATGCTGACATATCACTTATTACATACACATAAAAAACAATTAAATTTATATCAGTCTACTATTCAACATTATGGATTTAGTCATAAAATGATGAACGAAATTAAAGACTTTAAAAAATATAATGTAAGTCCTGATGATTTAACACATTATATAGAACATAACGAAGCCATTCCTAAAAGAATGAAAGATAAACTTAGTGATATCGAAACAATATATAAAGCGTTAGAGGATCAATTAAACGGCCGCTATGTACAAGCTGAAGATGTCTTGTATAAATTAATTGAGAAAATACCAAATTCAGACTACATCAAACAAGCAGATATTTATATAGATGGTTTTCATAACTTTTCAACACTCGAATATCGCGTTATTGAAGCCTTAGTTAAATATAGTAAGTCGGTTACAATCGGTTTAACGACAGATGGAGACAAAGATCCATTTAGCTTATTTAGAAAAACATCCGAATCTCTCAATCACGTTGAAGACATTGCGGATGCATTACAAATTAAGATTAATTATATGCACTTTAAGACAACGGATCGATTCAATAATCAAAAAGTATTAAAGCATTTGGAAAGTCAATTTGATGCATTGCTACCGAATACCATTGATAGTGAAGATTTGAAAATTATTGAAACATCCAATATGAGAGACGAAGTGCAATACGTTGCGAGAGAGATATTAAGACGTTCGAGAGAAGAACATTTATCTTACAAAGACATAGCGATACTTTATCGTGATCCAGGTTATGAGCAGTTGATTGAAACGGTATTACCACATTTTAATATTGCTTATAATCATGACGCGAAAAAGAAAATGGCATATCATCCGTTCATTGAATGTTTAAGATCAATGTTAGAAGTTATTCAAACTGGATGGAGATTTGAACCTGTCATGCGCATGTTGAAGACAGGTATCTTAACAAGCCATATCCCAAATGCGTCATACTTAATTGATATATTAGAAAACTATGCATTTGAAAGAGGGATATCTGGTAAGAGATGGACGAATCCAGAATTTTTCACAGTTGAATCTTTTGAAAAACTCGGAAAAAAATCATTAAGAAAAGAAGAAGATACATTTATAGAAGAAGATAGAAAAACAATTCAGAGTGTTATCGACTTGAAAGATTATGTTGTGAATCGAATTGAAAAGTTGAACGAAGCTTTAGCTGATAGTCAAACAGTGGAAGATTTCACGAGTCGATTATATGGCGTTATCGAACAGTTTGATTTACCTACGCACTTAATGACGATGCGCGACGAATTAGAAATAAAGCATCAGTTTGAAGAAGCAGAGGAAATTGACCAAGTATGGGAAGGTACAATACGCATATTTGATGACATCGTAGAAGTGTTAGGTGATGTAACACTTTCTTTAAATGAATACATTGAAATATTGGATAGAGGACTAGATGAATTAGAATTCTCAATGATTCCGCAAACATTAGATGAAGTAACAGTCGGTAATATGGATTTAGCCAAAGTGGATAATAAAGAAATTGTATTCTTGCTTGGTATGAATGACGGTGTCTTACCGAAAGTATCTAATCAAATGTTGTTATTAACAGACGATGAGAAAAAAGAATTAGCAACTTCAAGCGGTTTAGAATTAAGCCCGACGAGTGATATTTTACAGATGGATGAAGCGTTTGTATGTTATATTGCGATGACACGAGCTAAGAAAGAAGTTGTATTCACATATAGTTTAATGTCCGATGGTGGAGAAATTAGAGAAAAGAGTCCATTTATCAATACGATTCAATCATTATTTACAAATCTTGAAGTTCAATCTCTAAAATCAAATATAGAGCACAATCCTATCCAACTATTAGAACATGAACATCAAAGTCAAATGCATATATTTGAACATTTAAATGATTGGATGAATGATGAGATTGTTAATGATATATGGCTAGATGCGTATCATGCTTCATTAGATATTCATCATTTAGACCATACTGTTCAATTTTTAACATCAGCTTTAACGTATAAAAATGATACAGTCCAATTAAATACAGATGTATCAGAATCTCTTTACGGTCAGAAAATAAATGCCAGTGTATCAAGGTTTGAAACGTATAATCAATGTCCGTTTAAACATTATGTTTCACATGGTTTAAAATTAAACGAACGTACGAAATATCAAATTCAAAGTGTCGATATCGGTAATATATTCCATCAAACATTGAAATATATTTCAGATGAAGTAAATGGTGACTTTAGTAAGTTATCAGCACAATCCATGGCCAAATTAATAAACGAAGCTATCGATGAAAGCTTGCCTAAAATTCAATTTGATGTACTACATCGTACTGCTCATTATAGATATTTAAAATTACGCATCCAAAATATTTTGAAATCTACATTAGAAGCAATGAAGTATCAAACAAGTCATTCAAAATTCAAAGCCTATCAATTTGAATTAAACTTTGGTGCAACATCTAAACATCAATTAAAAACGACGCCTTTATCAACGAAACGAAAAATTCCAATTAATATTAGAGGTCAAATTGATAGATTGGATGTATATAAAGGTAAAGATAAAGATTATGTGTCCATTATTGACTATAAGTCATCGGAGACAAGTTTAGATTTAACTAAAGTAATGTATGGTATGCAAATGCAAATGTTTACGTATTTAGATGTCGTACTCCAAAATAAAGCTTTGTTAAATCTACAAGATAACGTATCACCTGGTGCATTATTGTATTTCCATGTACATGAACCTGAAATTAAAGCGACAAGTTGGGGAGAAATTCCAGAAGTAGATGATATTTATCAACAAACTATTGAAAAATTCAAAATGGATGGATATGTGAATAGAAATCCTGAAGTAGTCGATGCGCTTGATGATAAATTGATAGACCAATTAAAATCTGACATGATCCCTGTTACGAAAAAGAAAAATGGTGAATTAAATAGTTATAGTAAAGCTTTAGATGAAGAACTATTTTTCAAATTAATGAATAAAAATAGAGAAAACTTTGTTGAAACAGCTACACAAATTATGGATGGGCATACAGAAGTTTCGCCTATGCGATATCAAAAGAGGTTACCATGCCAATTTTGTGAATTTAAATCAGTTTGTCACATCGATCCTATAACTGATACGGAGCAATATAGAGAAATCGAACATTCATTAACGAAAGATGAAATCATCGAAATGTTGAGAGAGGAGGCGGAAGAATGACATTGCCAGAAAAACCGATAGATGCACAGTGGACGGATGATCAATGGAAAGCGATATATAGCGAAGGGAAAGATATCCTTGTTGCAGCAGCAGCGGGAAGCGGTAAGACAGCTGTGCTCGTTGAACGTATAATTCAAAAAATTATGCGTAACAAACAAGACGTTAATAGGCTGCTTGTTGTAACCTTCACTAACGCAAGTGCGAGAGAAATGAAAGCAAGAGTCAATGCTGCGATTCAAAAAGAAAGTATTAAATATCCTGAAGATGAACATTTGAAGTCACAAAGAATTAAAATTCATCAAGCTCAAATTTCTACACTTCATAGCTTTTGTTTAACATTAATTAAATCACATTATGACACGATTGATATTGACCCAAACTTTAGAACTGCAAATGAAGTTGAGAGTATTGTCTTATTAGAACAGGCAATAGATGATGTGTTAGAAAGCTATTATGAAAAGAATGAACAGACATTTTTAGAAATCGTTGAGCATCTATCAAATGACCGTTCTGACGAGCCTTTAAGAGCATTATTGAACCGTCTGTATCGATTTAGTATTGCACATGCAGATCCTTTCGTGTGGTTAAATGAATTGGCTCAACCATATGATCAAATTGATGAAAATCACGCTTATTTTAAAATGTTTGACCAACTTATTTATCGTAAATTAGATAGTGCTAAAAATGCTTTGTATCAGTCAATAGATTGCTATCAACACTTGAATGAAGTCGATAAACATGTGACGTATCTTGAAGGTGAACGCATTTGGTTAGAGCGCGTATTTGAAGGTAGTAAGCTACTTGATCAAATACATTTAGATATGGCAGCAAAGAAATTACCGACAAATAGTGCGAAGATTAAGTCTGAAAATGAAGGATCAGAGCAATTACTGGAACTAGGTAAAGACTATCATAAATCCTATCTTGACCACTTAAAAGAACTGACTGAAGGTTATCTCAGCAGAAGTAGAGAAGATTTAATTCAAGATATGAAAGATATGGGACCAAGAGTGAAAGTGATTGCGGATATCACTAAAGATGTCATTAAATATTTCCAATCACTTAAACAACAAAAAAGGATTATTGATTTCTCTGATTATGAACATTTAGCTTTAGATATTTTGACAGATGATGATGGCAACCCTTCAGAAATTGCTTTGCAATATCGAGATTACTTTGATGAAATTTTAGTAGATGAATATCAAGATACCAATAGAGTACAAGAGGCTATTATCAGTTGTATTAAACGCGGAGAAGAGCATAATGGTAACTTATTTATGGTTGGTGATGTGAAGCAATCCATTTATAAATTTAGGCAAGCTGAGCCAGAATTATTTATAGAAAAATATAAACGATTTAATAATCAGGAAATATCATCAGGTGAAGTGATCGATTTATCTAAGAACTTTAGATCTAGAAAAGAAGTGCTCGATAATACGAATTATATTTTTTCTCATATGATGGATGAAGTTGTAGGTGAAATTGAATATAACGATGAAGCTAAATTGTATTACGGTGCAGATTATGATTCACAACATACGCCACTAGAAATGGATATTATCGTCCAAGATTCTTTTAAAGTAGAAGATAATAATCTGATTGAAGCAAAGGCTATTGTAGATAAAGTGCAATATATATTAGATAACAAACGCGTATATGATCGAAAAACGCAAAGTTATCGACCAGCAACATTCAAAGATATTGTAATTCTTGAGAGAAGTTATAGTAATGCGATGCACTTGCAACAACAATTTAAAGAAGTGAATATTCCGTTTTATGTAGAATCGAAAAAAGGCTACTTCGAACAAAATGAAATTAGATTGATGCTTTCATTTTTACGTGTGATAGATAATCCGTTGCAAGATAAATATTTAGTCGGTGTTATGCGGTCGATAGCTTTTCAGTTTAAAGAAGATGAGCTTGCTGAAATTAGAAATAAAGCGCCACAAGAAATTTATTATATTGATTCTATTTATAAATATATTTCAAATGCAGAAGCGGATGCAGCACTAGTAGAAAAGCTTAATCAATTTTTAACGCAATTGAAAAACTATCAAGCATACAGTAAATCTGTTCCGGTATGGCAACTGTTGGATAAATTATATAATGACTATTATTTAATTTCTTACTTTAGTGGCCTTACTGGTGGTGTTCAAAGAAGACAGAACTTATACGGCTTATTAAATAAAGCAATACAATTTGAAGCATCTAGTTTAAGAGGTATCTTCCAATTTATTAGATTTATCGATGAATTAATCGATCGTGGCCAAGATTTCGGACAAGAAAGTGTGATAGGTCCTAATGATGATGTTGTACGTATGATGACGATTCATAGTAGTAAAGGGCTAGAATTTCCATTTGTTATTTATTCAGGTATTACACGTGAATTTAACCGTACTGAGTTAAGAGAGCATGTTATCTTAAATAATCGATATGGATTAGCTTTATCATATTTCAATATTGAAAAAGAAGTCTCATTCCCAACACTAGCATCTATTATATTTAAAAATATCAATGAAACAGAAATGATTTCTGAAGAAATGAGATTGATTTATGTCGCATTAACAAGAGCCAAAGAAGGATTATATCTTATTGGTCGTGTTAAAAGTGATAAAGCACTTGAAAAAATAGGGCTTGTGAGTGCAGATCAAGATGAAATGATTGAATCTGAATATAGAGTGAAGGCGAAATCACCATTTGATCTTATCTCCTCAGTTCTTGCTAAATCGAAAGATAATGGTCTATCACACTCAATGCCATTTAAATCTGAACGAAGTGAATCTTTTAATATCAATATCATACGTGACGAAGAACAAGATGAAGAACAAGATATCTCATTCGAAAAGCCAACAATAGATACACTCATGAATTACAAACCTTCTGAGAAAAAGGATGAAATTTATAATCAGATGGTGTACAAATATCCTGATGAACAATTGTTAAATATTGCAGCAAAACAATCTGTTTCTGAAATTAAACGTCAACGCGAAACTGAAGAAGCAGGAACGGATTATCAAATTGTAAGACAATATCAGCTTGGTACTAAATCATATGACAGACCTAAGTTTATGACAAAACAAAAAAGACAAAGTGCCGAAATTGGTACTTTGATGCATGCAGTTATGCAACATCTTCCTTTAAAACAAGAAGGTTTAACTGTAGAAGATTTACAAAATCTTGTACACGAGTTGATGGATAAAGAAATACTACCTGATGACGCTATGCAAGATTTAGATTTATCATTAATAGAAGTGTTTACAAAGTCTGATTTATACAAAAGGTTAGTCAATGCGGATAAAGTTATGAGAGAGGTACCTTTTGTAGTTGGTCAAGATGATATCGATCAAGGTTTATCTTTCGATGTTTCTGAAAAAGATAATAAACCGATTATCCAAGGGATGATAGATTGTATTTTTATTGAAGGAGATAAAGTATCATTTATAGATTATAAAACAGATGCATTTATCGTTCGTAGAGGTAAAACAAAAGAAGAAGTAGCAGAAACGATGAAACAAAAATATGACGTTCAAATGCGTTATTATCAAAATACTTTAGAAACAATATTGAAGAAACCAGTTGAAGGTTATTTATACTTCTTTCAATATGGAACGAAACACATCAAGGAGAATCATTAATGGCAAAACAAAGAATATTTAGTATTGATGCATTAAGAGGGTTTAGTTTACTAGGTATATTACTTATGAATATTTTAACCTTTGCATATCCATATCAAATCATCAATCCGTTCGAATTTTTTCAACATCAAGATGGTGCATGGTTTAAAATCAGTTCATTATTTATAATCGCTTCATTTTATCCAATATTTGCATTTCTATTTGGTTACGGTTTATCCATCATGTATCAAAATAGTTTGGATAAGGGATTAAACTACTATCCAATGATTACAAGAAGATTATTATTTTTATTACTGCTAGGTATCATTCATGGCGTGTTCATTTTTTATGGTGATATTTTATCAACATATGCATTGTTAGGTTTAATTGCAATCATATTTGTGCGCTTAAAACCACAATATACATTAGTTGCACTATCAATAGGAATCGGCATATTTGTACTGTTATATTTACTGCCAATGATTTTATTAAAAGATGTCACGCAAATAGAAAGCTTCGTAGGATTACAAGAATTAGAAAGAGTTAATAATATATTATCAAGTGCTGATTATGTATCGATTATTGGCTTTAATTTGAAATATTTTGGTATGAATATTGCGAACGCCATTCTAGTAGGACCATTTTCTATTTTACCGATTATGCTATTCGGCATTTATGCACATCAAATTAATTGGTTTAACAAAATTAAACAACATAAAAATCTATATATGGTGATAGGGGTTGTTGTATTAATTTTAGGTTTAGCAATTAAAATGATTCAAATCGTGTTAGAAGGTTCTGTAACATCACAATTAATGAGTCAGATGATTGGTGGTCCAATTGTTGCATTGAGCTATATTATGTTCTTTGTCATCTTATGTGAAGATCAAACAGTTCGAAAAATTTTAACGCCATTACAATCTATCGGAAAACTAAGCTTAACGACTTATATTTCACAAAGCATAATATGTATTATCATATTCTATGGTGTTGGTTTAAATTACTACGGTAAGTTACCTGTCTTAACCATTTATATCATAGGTATTGTTATTTATTGCGTGCAACTTATCTTAAGCTATCTGTATTTATTGAAATTTAAACAGGGACCATTGGAAAAATTATGGAGAAAAGTAACATATTTAAAATAATCGATTGAAAAGCATGCGATTTATCTAAAAATTCGGTATAATCGAAATTAAGAATAAGAAGGAGTTGACAGAGTGAATGAAATTTTTAACTTTTAAACATAAAGATATCACTTCATACGGTGTGAAAGTAAAACGCGAAGAAGCGGTTTGGGATTTACGCAAAGTATTTGCAGACTTTGGAGAAGAAGGTTTTAATCCTAAGACATTATTAGAAGGTTTACAATTAAATATAAATGTTGATTTCCAAGAAGCAGTTCGTAAAGCAGTCGTTAAAGTAGAAGAATCTGCTGAGAAAGACGATTATAAATATAGCTTTGAGGATATCGAGTTTTTACCACCTGTAACACCTACAAATAATGTAATTGCTTTCGGACGTAATTACAAAAAACACGCTGAAGAATTAAATAATAAAGTTAATAGATTATATGTATTCACTAAAGCAGCATCATCTTTAACTGGTGATAACGCAGAAATTCCGAATCATAAAGATGTAACAGACAAGTTAGATTATGAAGGTGAATTAGGCGTTGTAATCGGTAAACATGGAGAAAAAATCCCACGTGGATTAGCTTTAGATTATGTATATGGTTATACAATCATCAATGACATTACAGATAGAAATGCTCAAAAGGAACATGATCAAGCATTCCTTTCTAAATCATTAACAGGTGGATGCCCAATGGGTCCATATATCGTAACTAAAGACGAGTTACCATTACCTGAAGACGTTAATATTGTCACTAAAGTAAACAATGAAATTCGTCAAGATGGTAATACAAATGAAATGATCTTAAAAATCGACGAATTAATTGCTGAAATTTCTAAATATGTAGCATTGCATCCTGGTGATATCATTGCTACAGGTACACCAGCTGGAGTTGGTGCTGGTATGAACCCACCACAATTTTTACAACCAGGTGATGAAATTAAAGTTACAATCGATGGTATCGGAACTTTAACAACATTCATTAGTGAAAAATAATTAAAGTGATATATAAGAGTACCTTCTAAACCGAGTGTTAGAAACTTGGAATAGGGGGTATTCTTTTTAGTAGGACGAACATTTGAATAAATTGTGAATTATGCGGTAACTTTAATATTTGCTTTTAAAAAAATGAGCTTATTCTAATAGTTCCTATGTTATAATGCTATTGGAAAAGAAATATGAATATTTGGGGGGAACTAAATATGATACATTTCCATATTTTTAGCTGGTTAGTTACGATTATCTTATTCTTCGTTGTATACATGAAAGTTACAAATAAACCAGTGCATATGGTCTTAAGATTATTCATGGTATTTACTTTAATTTCTGGTTTTGTTATTTTCATGCAAGCTATGGGAATTAACGGTATGCTTTATGGTATTAAATTTATTCTTGGACTTGCAGTTCTTGGTTTAATTGAAGTGACAATTGCTAAGAAGAAAAAGAATAAAAACAGCCAAGGATTATTCATTGCAACAATTGTTGTAATGGTATTAACGATTTTATTAGGTAGTTATTTACCAATGGGCGTATTACACTTTGGTTAATAGCCACTTTACAATCCATTCATGATTTTGTATATACAAGACATGAGTGGATTTTTTTATTGAATTTATTTATGACAATTTCATGTAGTTCTATCAGTTAAGTAAACGTTTTAGTATAATAGAATTAATTGGGTAATAAAGAGGGTTGAATAAATGAATAAATGGACAAAGATAATCATATCGATTATATTAATCGCACCACTTTTTAGTAGCTATGTTTTTGCGAAAGAGAAAGAATACGAGGATGTTAAATACCCTAGAATTTATAGTTTAGTGGTTGATCGTTTTATGAATGGAAATAACGACAACAATAAGATGATTAAAAATAATAATCAATCGAATGATTTACCACTTGGAGGGGATTTCCAAGGGATTGAATCAAAGCTAGACTATATTCATGATATGGGATTTAATACGATACATATTTCACCAGTCTTTTCACATGATCAGAAAGATTTTTTAGGATATAAAGTGAAAAACTATGATGATATCGACAAAGTTCTAGGTGGAGAAAAAGCATTTAAATCATTAGTTGATAAAGTACATAATAAAGATATGAAAATCATCGTTGATATGCCAGTTACATATACAGATGAATTTAAGCAATTTACAGATGGTGATTTAAATCAAATTCAAAAATCATATTTCAAGAATGATCAGTTCATAGATTTAAAGAATAGTGAGAATCAAAGTATTTACAAAGCGAAAGTTAAAAATTTTGTTGATAAATATCATATCGATGGTGTTTCGATGAATATCGTTCAAGATGGTATAGATGCTGAAGCGTTCCTACCAGAAGGATTGGATACATACGGCATCATAAATAAAGACGGTATAAACGTAAAGAACTTTAAACATTTATCGACAAATGCAACTCGTACCGCTATTCAAAATGCATTTAAAACTGAAAATACTGAAATTCCTACTTATAATCAGAAAGGTGAAGTACTCATTGCAGATACTTGGTTTACAGAACGTTTCACAAAACATGCTGCAGATGAGAACAAATTCCCTGGAACACGTATTAAACAATTAATGACATATATGTGGGGATATAAAGGTCCAGTTATGATGAACTATGGTACAGAAATAGCTGTAAACGGTTCGAAAATCGAAACAATCAATCAGCTACAGAACTTTAGAACGGATAAAGAAGTTATCAAATATTTAGAAAAAATTGCTGATACCTTTAAACAATATCAAGAATTGTATGAAGGTAAAGTGAAAGTATTGCCGCATGACAAAGGCACAAACTTGTTTTATTATGACACAAATACAATTGATTATATCTTGAATATTAACGATAGCAGTAAGTCTAAAAAAGTTACATTAGATGATAAGCTTATTGAAAAAAATAAAATGTTATCGGGTCTTATATTAGGAGATAATATTAAAGGTAAAGATAATCGATATGACTTAATTACGGATAGAGAAGAAAGTGAACTATATGCAATAATTAATGAAAGAGGACTGAATAATAGTTATTTAGTAGCAGCAGTACTTGTAATCCTATTATTTGGATTATTTATCTTCTTAGTATCAAGAAGAAGTAAAAGACATAAGAATAATCAATAATTTGTAAAGCTGGGACATCCGTGTCCCAGCTTTTTTCATTGTTAGAAGTAGTAAGGGGTGTGTTTCTGTACCGATAAAATAAATTACCGGTCCAGAAATCAGAAATATGGACCGATAAAAATAATTATCGACCCGAAAACGGGATTACCAGGCCGATAAAAATAATTATCGACCCGAAAACGGGATTACCAGGCCGATAATAAAATTTATCGACCCGAAAACGGGATTACCAGGCCGATAAAATAAATTAGCGACCCGAAAACAGGATTACCAGGCCGATAAAATAAATTAGCGACCTGAAAACATCATTTTCAGGTCGCTCTACTAATATTTACATGCTTTTATTTTGATTGTGCTTTATAACCAATCATATTTACAATATCTTTTGGACTAGAGAATGGTGGTGCATAAGCGATCTCGATATCACGTAGTTCGTCTACTGTTAGGTTTCCTATTATTGCTGTAGATATGATATCGATTCGTTTGTCAGCACCATCTTTACCGACTGCACATGCACGTAATATTTTGCGTGTTGCTTTATCAAAATAAACACGTAATGTAAGTGGTTCGGCACTTGGATAATAGCCAGCATGTTGTTTTTGAGTTTGTTCAACTACCTCATAATCATAATTTGAGAGTTCACTTTCTGAAACGCCAACACTGCCTAATGCATAATCAAACATTTTTACAATATTTGTACCAAGTAAACCTTTGAAAGTGGCTTTAGAACTTGATGATTTTGATGTAATGTTTTCGGCGATTAATGCTGCTGCTCTATGGGCACCCCAAGCTAAAGTAACACTAGTTGGTTTCTTTGTATGTCTATAGAATGTTTCGATTACATCACCTAATGCATATACATCTTCTAAATTCGTTTCGAAATATTCATTTACTGAGATATAGCCTTTTTCATTTAATTTAAGTGAAGATGATTTTAACCAATCACTATTCGGTTCAATTCCGACTCCAGTTATGACTAAATCATATGATTCTGTTTTCCCAGATTTAAAAGTTACTTCTCGTCCTGAAATATCTGCAATTTCTTCATTTAATCTATATGGAATATGTCTTTTTTCTAACTCATCAAATATGACTTTATTTAAATCTTTATCCATACTCTTATTAATGTGGTCGCTACGATGAATCAAAGTTGTCTGGATATTTCTATTATATAAATTCTCCAAAATTTCTAGACTCACATAACCAGCACCGACAATTAATGCTGATTGGACATTTTCTTTTTGAATAAAGTCTTCTATTTTGTCAGTATCTACTAAGTTTCTTAATGTAAATACACGGTCAGATTGAAAACCTAAATGTCTTGCACGACAACCCGGACTTAAAATAAGTTTGTCATATGCATCTTCAAAAATTTCGCCAGTTTCATGATTTTTAATCGCGATTGTTTTTTTAGTATCATTTAATTCAATGGCTTCGTGATACGTTTTGACTGTAATATGTTTTTTGTCTTTAAATTGTTCAGGTGTCGCTGATAACATCATATTTCTATCTTCTACAACTTCTCCTAAATAATAGGGAAGGCCACAGTTTGCAAAGCTCATATCTCTATCTTTTTCATAAACTGTAATGTCACTATCCGGATCAAGTCGTCGAATTTGCGATGCAACTGTTGCGCCTCCAGCAACTGCACCGATTACGATAATTTTAGCCACTTACCATCACTCCTTATAATAGAATATAGCGACTGTGCCACTACCAGTATGTGAACATATAACTGGGCCAATATTTGAAATGACAACATCTTGAGGTGAAAGTGATGATTGTATCAGTGCTTTAATTTTTTCAGCTTCTTCAATATCATCAGCATGTGTCATATAAATAATATCATCAGAGTAATCACTATTTTCGTTTTGCATTTTATCTATAATGGCATGCCATAATTTTTTAGAACCACGATATTTCTCAATCGGAACAAGTTTGCCTTCTTCAACATGAAGAAGTGGCTTGATATTTAATAAGTTACCTAAAAATGCTTGTCCTTTAGAAAGTCTGCCACCACTTGCTAAATAGTTTAAATCTTTAACTGTAAATAGGTGTCTAATTTTATCAATGCGTTCTTTAATATAAGCATCAAGCTCTTCAAAAGTGTATGACTGTTCAATTTTATCTTGTACATCGAGAATTAATTTACCGCATCCCATTGATGCACTTAGTGTGTCGTATATTGTTAAATCAAGGTCTGGGTATGTTTCTTTCACTTGTTCTTTAACTAAACAAGCCGTTTGATATGTCCCGCTTAAAGCACTACTAAAAGCTAAGTAAATGGCTTTTTCTTTCTTTTCAGCAACTTCAGTAAATACTTTTGTCATTTGTTCCATAGTAGCTTGATTCGTTTTTGGATGTTTATTGTTTTTGATTGCTGCTAATACTTCTTCGTTTGAGATTTCATATTGATCAACTTTATTTTGATCATCAATGACAATTCCGAAAGGTAAGAAGTAAAATCCTTTTTCTTCAATTTGAGATAACGTTATATCTGAACCACTATCTACTATCATTTTCATGTAAAAACCCCCTTACATATTTAAGTCAAAATGTTTGTTTAAGTATTTTCCGATACCATCATTATTATTAGTGTCTGTAACTTCTGTTGCAATTTCTTTAAGTTCTGGAATAGCATTTCCCATTGCGATACCATAATTGGCAAATTGAATCATTTCAAAATCATTATCTTCATCACCAAAAGCAATAATATTATCAAAATCTATATCTAAATATTCAGCGACATATTTTACCGCTTTACCTTTGTTAATACCCTTTTTAACAATTTCAATAACAGGAAATGGAGCACCCCAACGACGATGTTCTATAAATTCAGCATAGTGCTTATTTAAATGTCTTTTAATACGTGGAATCTCACTTTCTTCTGCTTGAATTAATAGACTCGTAGGAGATTCAGGAAGTAATTGATCAAGTTCTCCATATTTTATTTCAGAATTACCCATGCTAAATCCTTCAAATAGTGATTGATCATAGTTGTTGATATACACTTGGTCTTTAACTTCAGCAATAATATTTTTAATATCAAGTTGACTAATATCTTTATAAATTTTGTATGCGATACGAGTATCAAATTGCTCATGTTTCGTTGGGAACCTATTATCTGTTGGATGATGAATATAAGCACCATTAAAATTAATGATAGGGGTATTCATATTCATTGCATTGTAATAATCCACACTTGCTCGATATGGTCTACCAGTTGAAATCATAATTTCATGACCGGATTTTTTTAAATACTGTAATACTCTTTTAGTAAAAGGTGAGATGCGCTTTTCATCGTTTAACAATGTGCCATCTAAATCTAAACAAATTAAATGTTTTTCCATATCGATAACTCCTTACCATTTTTTCTTTATGATACATACAATAATATCATATCATTTTCTTTAACCCATGCTTTAAATTTGATATATTATATATAGTAACTTTTAGAATGAGGTGAAAATATGGAAGAAGCAATGAAAGATAGTATTATCGGTGCACTTGAAAATGTAATTGACCCTGAACTAGGAATTGACATAGTTAACTTAGGTCTTGTATATAACGTTGACTTAGACGACGAAGGATTATGCACAGTAGAAATGACTTTAACTTCTATGGGTTGTCCAATGGGGCCACAAATTATAGATCAGGTTAAAACTGCATTAGCAGAATTACCTGAAATTAAAGAAACAGAAGTTAACATTGTCTGGAATCCACCATGGGGCAAAGACAAAATGTCACGTTACGCTAAAATTGCATTAGGTGTAAGCTAAAAGTAATCAAAAAGCAGTAGAGCATCATGTTTAGAACATGCATCTCTACTGCTTTTGTTGTTTATAGTTACTTGAATGAAATTAATTATTAGTAGACTTTGTTTTCTTATACTTATCTGAAATCAAAGCATAAATGATATAAAATATAACGAATATCAATATGATAGTAGTAACAGGATTCAAAGGCTTGTTATTAAAAATGGCATTATAAAATAAATCTATAGAATAGGCTAAACAACATAAACCTAGAATAATCCAGATTAAGTTTTTCATTGATATCCTCCTTATTGAATAAAGGTTTTAAAATCTTAATACTTATTCTATCCTACATATAGATAAAGGACAATTTTCGCAATTGATGGCTCTCTTTAAATAATCTAAGTCGTGTATGGTGATTTTTTTATGATTGATGGAGACGATTTTCTCTTTCTTTAAATTACTCAACATACGGTTAACACTTTCTCTTGTTACATTACAAAAATTGGCTAATTCATGATTTGTTAAATCTACATTGATCAAAATGCTATTACCACCTTGTATGCCATAGGTATTTGCTAATTTAATCAATATCGAATAGAACGCACCCGTTTTCCCAAGTGTATAGACATCTCTAATTTGATATTCATTTTTTTCGTTTTCATTCTGTACCCATAGTAACCATTCATATTTAAGCACTTCATCGTTTAAAATGGCTTCTTCGAATTGTACTTTAGGAATACTAAATACGACAGCTGCTTCTTTTACTCTTGCTGAAAGGCTATGTGTCTTTCTTCCACAAAATAATGTTGTCGACCCGAAAATACTATGCCTGCCTAATAGTTTAGTATTAAATTCTTTCCCGTCTTCCATTACGCGATGTGTAATGACTTTTCCCTCTACAATTACATAAATATGATTACATAAGTCTCCAGTATGGTATATATAATGGTGGGCATCAAAATGGTGTCGTTGACCATGTTGAATTATATACTCAATAATTGAAGTTGCTTCTGTATATGTAGTTTGCAAAAGATCACTTCCCCTTATGATTTCACTTATAGTTTACCATAAAATGTCATAAAAAAGGTTTGTAATTTTGGTGCTTTATATTTGTCAAAGAAGGTCAAAAGGTATATAATCAAATTAAGGTCAAAGATAGTCAAACTATTGACCGTTGAAAATTTAAAGAGGTGATACATTTGGATATTAATCAGATGACATATTCCGTACAAAGTGCAATTGAACAAGCACAACAATTATCACAATCATATCAACTACAAAATATTGAAATAGAAGCTGTATTACTAGCAGCATTAAATGAAGATGAAAGTATTTATAAAAGAACGCTTGAAAGAGCAAATATTGATACAGAAATTTTAAAAGATAAATATGAACAAAAGCTAAAACAATATTCTGTAGTTAAAGGTGATAACGTCCAATATGGACAATATATTTCGCCAAAGCTTAATGAATTATTTAATAAAGCAGATAAAATTAAAGAAGAAATGCAAGACGACTATATGTCTATGGAGCATATTTTAAAAGCAGCCATCGAAGTTGACCAAACAACAATCGATATGGTAGGCAATAAAAAAGAAGTCGTTAATGAAATTATTAATAAAATAAGAGGAGGGAATCGTGTGACATCACAAAATCCTGAAGTACAATACGAAGCACTATCTAAATATGGTAGAGATTTAGTCGAAGAAGTTCGAAAAGGGAAAATGGATCCTGTAATCGGTAGAGATGAGGAAATTCGTAATACGATTCGTATATTAAGTAGAAAAACTAAAAATAACCCAGTATTAATAGGTGAGCCTGGTGTTGGTAAAACAGCCATTGTAGAAGGACTTGCTCAACGAATTGTTAAAAGAGATGTTCCTGAATCACTATTAGATAAAACAATTTTTGAATTAGATTTATCAGCACTAGTAGCTGGTGCCAAATTCCGTGGTGAATTTGAAGAAAGATTAAAAGCAGTCTTAAAAGAAGTTAAAGAATCTGAAGGAAGAATTTTATTATTCATTGATGAAATTCACATGTTAGTTGGCGCAGGTAAAACAGAAGGTGCAATGGATGCAGGTAACATGCTTAAACCAATGTTAGCAAGAGGTGAGTTACATTGTATCGGTGCAACAACTTTAAATGAATATCGTCAATACATTGAAAAAGACTCAGCATTAGAAAGACGTTTCCAAAAAGTAAGCGTTAAAGAACCTGACTTAGAAGATACTATATCAATTTTAAGAGGTTTGAAAGAAAGATATGAAGTACACCATGGTGTTCGTATTCAAGATAGAGCGTTAGTAGCAGCAACGGAATTATCAGATAGATATATTACAGATAGATTCTTACCAGACAAAGCGATAGATTTAGTAGACCAAGCTTGTGCAACAATACGTACAGAAATGGGTTCTAATCCAACTGAATTAGATGCTGTAAATAGACGTGTCATGCAGTTAGAAATTGAAGAAAATGCACTTAAATCAGAATCTGATCAAAGCAGTCAAATTCGTCTAGAAGAATTACAAAAAGAATTAGCCGATGAAAAAGAAAAACAACAACAATTACAAAGTAAAGTTGAACAAGAGAAAGAACAAATCAAATCATTACAAGATAAAAGAGCAGAATTAGATGAAAGTAAACAAGCGCTCGAAAATGCAGAAAATCAATATGATTTAGCTAAAGCAGCAGAACTTAAACACGGAAAAATTCCACAAATAGAAGCAGAATTAAAAGAATTAGAAGAAGCATTTGCTGAAGAAACAGGTTCAGACCATGACCGACTTATTAGAGAAGTTGTAACAGATGAAGAAATTGGTTATATCGTCAGTCAATGGACAGGTATTCCAGTATCAAGACTTGTTGAAACTGAAAGAGAAAAATTACTTAAACTTTCAGACATTCTACATGAAAGAGTTGTCGGTCAAGATGAAGCAGTAGATTTAGTGTCAGATGCTGTTGTAAGAGCAAGAGCAGGTATTAAAGATCCGAATAGACCAATTGGTAGTTTCTTATTCTTAGGTCCTACTGGTGTCGGTAAAACTGAATTAGCTAAGACATTAGCAGCAACATTATTCGATTCTGAAAAACATATGATCAGAATAGATATGAGTGAATATATGGAAAAACACTCTGTAGCACGTTTGATTGGTGCTCCTCCAGGTTATGTAGGTTATGAAGAAGGTGGCCAATTAACAGAAGCGGTTAGAAGACAACCATATTCAGTTATTTTATTAGATGAAATTGAAAAAGCACACAATGATGTGTTTAATGTACTACTTCAATTATTAGATGAAGGCAGATTGACAGATGCAAAAGGTCGCAGTGTTGATTTTAAAAATACAATTATCATTATGACGAGTAACATTGGATCACAATATTTATTAGATGGTGTTACTGAAAATGGTGAAATTGAAGAATCAGCTAAAAAACAAGTGAACGACAGCTTACATGCTTACTTTAAACCAGAAATATTAAACAGAATGGACGATATTGTATTATTCAAACCACTTTCTATTAAAGATATGAGTCATATCGTAGATCATATAATTACAAACTTAAACATTCGATTAGTAGACCAACACATCAAAGTGAGTGTAGATCAAGATGTGAAAGAGTGGATAGCTGAAGAAGCATATGAACCACAATTCGGTGCAAGACCATTGAAACGATTTGTACAAAGACAAATTGAAACTCCTTTAGCAAGATTAATGATCGGTCAAGAATTAAAAGAAGGTACAATAGTAAACGTACACTTAGTAGATGGTGAAGTTAAATTTGAAGTAAATGCATAATAATGAATCCCGTCATGTAATTGGCGGGATTTTTTTGGTGATGTGTATAAGATAGTTAAGAAGTAATTAGCAAGTTAGGAGAGAAGTGCAAATAATGAGTGTGTTATTAGCAAGTTTGGTTAGAAGTGCAAATACTGAGGACGTTATTAGCAAGTTTGGATAGAAGTGCAAATACTGAGGACGTTATTAGCAAGTTTGGTTAGAAGTGCAAATAACGAGTGTCTTAGTAACACTTCGGCTGAGTTTTGTAACTATGGATATCCTTAGTAACACTTCGACCGATTTTTGTAAATATAGCCGCTCTTAGTAACACTTCGGCCGAGTTTTGTAAATATAGCGGTCTGTAGTAACACTTCGGCTGAGTTTTGTAACTATGGGTATCCTTAGTAACACTTCGACCGAGTTTTGTAAATATAGCCGCTCTTAGTAACACTTCGGCCGAGTTTTGTAAATATAGCGGTCTGTAGTAACACTTCGACCGAGTTTTGTAAATATAGCCGCTCTTAGTAACACTTCGACCGAGTTCTGTAATTATAGCCGCCCATAGTAACACTTCGACCGAGTTTTGTAAATATAGCCGCCCTTAGTAACAGTTCAGCCAAGTTTTGTAAATAACTCCCTCGTTGTGAAGAAGTTTGGTAAGAAGTGTTCACAACGCCCCCGTTATGAACGAGTTTGGTAAGAAGTGTTCACAACGCCCACGTTCACACGTTGAATATCAGCTAAAAATTATATAGTTGATGACAAACAAAAAATCCCGTCATATAATTGACGGGAAATTTTTTATGAATGTTGTGTACTTTGTTTGTCCGAAGTAGATTTACCAACTAAAGCATCTAAAAGAATAATAACAACTGTAAAAATGATTGCATAAATAGTTGGACTAACAAAATTTAGCGCTTCATCTGAACCGCCTAAACTATGTAAAACAAAGTTTATCATTTGTGATAATAAGAATGCCCATATAAAAGTTAAGATGTATTGCATTTTTTATCCTCCGTAACTGTTAATGTCATATCATTTATTATAATTAACTTTTTATAAATTGTATACCTTATATGATGAAAACGATTTAAATATTTTTAAAAGTGAGTCTGTGCTTGTGTATAATGGTACAAGTATGTTAAATTAGTACCTGATAATAACAACAGATTATAAGAAGGTGTCAATATAATGGATATTGGTATAAAAGGTTTTGGTGCATATGCGCCTAAACAAGTGGTAAAAAATGGATATTTTGAAAGTTATTTAGATACTTCAGATGAATGGATTACAAAAATGACAGGAATAAAAGAAAGACGTTTTGCTGATGATACTGAAGATACTAGTGATTTGGCATATGAAGCTGCGGTTAGAGCGATTGAAGATTCAGGTATAGATAAAGAAGAAATCGAAATGATCATCGTAGCAACTTCAACAGGGGATAAACCATTTCCAACTGTAGCAACAACGTTACAGAAGAGATTAGGTTTAAATAAAGTACCTTCTATGGATCAACTTGCTGCATGTACTGGTTTTATTTATGGTATAGTAACTGCACAACAATTTGTACAATCTGGTCTTTATAAAAATGTATTAGTAGTTGGTGCTGATAAACTAACGAAAATTACAGATATGAATGACAGAAGTACAGCTATATTATTTGGTGATGGTGCTGGCGCAGCAATCATTGGCGAAGTATCAGAAGGTAAAGGTATACTAAGTGTCGAGCTTGGTTCAGATGGTAATGGTGGACCATACCTATATCAAGATATGGATGCTAATACAATCCAAATGAATGGACGAGAAGTCTTTAAGTTTGCAGTTAGAATTATGGGTGAAGCTTCAACTAAAGCAGTAGAAAAAGCAGGTCTACAATCAGATGACATCGATATGTTTGTGCCACATCAAGCTAATATCAGAATTATGGAATCTGCTCGTGAAAGATTAGGTATTGCTAAAGAGAAGATGAGTGTAACTGTAGATAGATACGGGAATACATCTGCAGCTTCAATACCCTTAAGTATTGCATATGAATTAGAACAAGGTAAAATAAAAGATAACGATACAATAGTCCTAGTTGGATTTGGTGGCGGCCTGACTTGGGGTGCCATAACGTTACGCTGGGGTAAATAGGAGGAAATTGGATAATGACAGAGAAAAAACGTGTTGTAATGACTGGTTTAGGTACATTAAATCCTTTAGGAAATGACGTGCCTACTACTTGGGAAAATGCAATTAACGGTAAAAACGGCATAGACGAAGTAACAAGGATTGATGTTTCTGAATTTCCAGCTAAATTAGCGGGTGAATTGAAAGATTTCAATATTGATGATCATATTCCGAAAAAAGATGCTCGTAAAATGGATAGATTTACGCAATATGCAATTGTTGCTGCGCGTGAAGCGCTAAAAGATTCTAAATATGAAATTACAGTTGAAAATAGTCATCGTGTAGGTGTTTGGATTGGTTCAGGTATTGGTGGTATGGAAACATTCGAATACTCACACAATATGCTTTTAAAACGTGGTCCAAAACGTGTAAGTCCTTTCTTCGTACCAATGATGATTCCAGATATGGCAACTGGTCAAGTATCTATAGATTTAGGTGCTAAAGGACCAAACGGTTGTACAGTTACAGCTTGTGCAACAGGTACAAACTCTATTGGTGATGCATTTAAAATCATCCAACGTGGTGATGCTGATGTTATGTTAGCTGGTGGTACAGAGGCACCTATAACAGAAATGGCTATGGCAGGTTTCAGTGCGAATAAAGCATTATCTACAAATCCTGATAAAAATACAGCGTGTCGTCCTTTCCAAGAAGGAAGAGATGGCTTCATCATGGGTGAAGGTGCTGGTGTAGTCGTATTAGAATCATTAGAATCAGCTGAAGCACGTGGTGCACATATTTATGCTGAGGTTGTAGGTTATGGATCAACTGGGGATGCATTCCATATAACAGCACCATCTCCAAATGGAGAAGGCGGTGCTCGTGCAATGCAAGAAGCCATTAAAGATGCTGGTATTAAACCAGAAGATATCCAATATTTAAATGCACACGGAACAAGTACGCCAATTGGTGATTTATATGAAGTATTAGCTATTAAATCAACTTTCGGTGATGCAGCTAAGAACTTAAAAGTAAGTTCAACTAAATCAATGATGGGTCATTTACTTGGTGCAACTGGTGCAGTTGAATCAATCTTAACGGCTTTATCAATTGAAAATAGTATTGTTGCTCCGACAATTAATGCAAATACACCAGATCCAGAAATCGATTTAGACTATACGCCTAATGAAGCGGCTAAGTTAGATATAGAGTACGCTATGAGTAACAGTCTAGGCTTTGGTGGACATAATGCAGTATTAGTATTCAAGAAATATCAAAAATAGACTATAAAAAAAGCAGAAATACCAATAAAAGTTGGTGTTTCTGCTTTTTATTTATGAAAATTATTAAACGATAAACCCTAGAAAGATTGAGATAATAAAAAATAATGTACTTAATACGACAAAAGGTAATACCCAGTTATGTATTGTTCTTTCTTTTAAATGTAGTTCTTTCATATTTGGATTCATGATTTCATCGTCTTTCAAATAATCTTGTGACGCTTTAGACTTCATATGAAAATTAAACTTCCGGACTGCTTGTCTAGAAACTTCTCCAACGCCATCTTGTTTCATCGCAACAATCCAACTCGCTGCAAAAGCAATTGTCATGATGTAAAAGTATATATTAGCTGCTTGATCTAGATCTTTTAAAAAGATAAGACAAAGGACAGCGAATAGGCCAATATAACCAATAGTAAAAATACCCCAAAATTTCATTATTACCTACCTCTTATTATTAGATTTAAGTGTATTATAACAGATTAGAAAAAAATATTTATGTTTTGTGGAACTTAATAAAAAAATAAGTGTAATTTTACTTATGTATAATTATTGTATGTTACTACATAGTAAATGACTGAAAATTAGAAAAAATAGGTAATAAGTAATAATATACTGTATATTTATTCCTTATAAGTGAATATTACTGTCGCGTTGTCGCTTTATCGTAATAAAATAATCTATTAATTTGAACACTTTCATATTCAAAATTCTGAATATTCGTGTTGATTTACATTGTATAAATTCTGTATAATGTATATAAATATTTCTGAATATTAAAAGAAATATGAATTCGATAAGGGGATTGGAGGCAAAACAATGGTTAGGTATACTTTGAAACGTATTATTTATATGTTCATATCATTGTTTTTAATTATGACGATAACATTTTTCTTAATGAAATTGTTACCGGGTTCACCGTACAACGATGAGAAATTATCAGAAGAGCAGAAGGTTATTATAAATGAAAAGTATGGTCTGAATGATCCTGTACCAGTACAATACGCGAACTATTTAAAAAATGTCGCGAAAGGTGATTTTGGTATTTCATTCCAATACGATAACAGAGAGGTTTGGAGTTTAATTAAACCTAGACTTGGACCATCTGTAGAAATGGGTACATATGCGATGATTTTAGGAACTATTACTGGTTTATTATTAGGTATAGTTGCTGCAATCAGGCAAAATACAATAGTAGACTATGGGGCCACCTTCCTATCGGTAATATTTATTTCAGTTCCATCATTCGTTCTAGCTGTATTACTACAATATGTATTTGCTGTTGAATGGCAAATATTCCCTGTAGCAGGTTGGAGTGGATTTATGACTGCTGTATTACCATCAATTGCATTAGCAGCAGGTGTAACAGCAACAATTGCACGTTATATTCGTTCTGAAATGATTGAGGTCCTAAGTTCTGATTACATAGAATTAGCAAGAGCTAAGGGGATGTCAAGTGCACGTGTTATCTTTGGACATGCAGTACGTAATGGATTAATTCCTATTATTACAATTATCGTGCCAATGCTAGCCGGTATCTTAACAGGTACTTTGACAATTGAAAATATATTCGGCGTTCCTGGTCTAGGTGACCAATTCGTTCGATCAATACAAACAAATGACTATCCAGTCATTATGGCTTTAACGCTACTATTCAGTTTCTTATTTATTATTTCAATCTTTTTAGTTGATGTACTTTACGGATTAGTAGATCCAAGAATCCGTGTTGAAGGAGGTAAAAAATAATGGCTAATAATGATGATAACAAGTTAAACAATAGCGGTTATGATAACGCCTCTGTTACACACTCAACACAAGGTATGCCAGCAGAAAGCTTCGTATTACATGGAAGAGATAAAGTAGTAGAAGAGAAATTTGAAAGAAAAAGTCGTACATTTTGGCAAGATGCTTGGAAACAACTTGTAGGGAACAGACTAGCGATTATTGGTTTAATATTCCTTATCTTACTGACAGTTATTTCTTTAGTAGGTCCTTTAATGAATGATCATAAGTTTAGTGATCAAAACGTTTCACATGCGAACTTACCACCGAAAATACCAGTATTAGATAAAGTACCGTTCTTACCATTTGATGGTACAGATAGAGATGGCTTTGACTTATATGAAAGTCAAAACGTTCAAGAAAATTACTGGTTCGGTACGGATGAACTTGGACGTGACTTATGGACACGTACTTGGAGAGGTACACAAGTATCCTTATTCATAGGTGTTGTAGCGGCAGCTTTAGATATCTTTATCGGTGTTATTTATGGTGCTGTATCAGGTTACTTCGGTGGAAGAATAGATGATATTTTACAACGTATTGTAGAAATACTTTCTTCTATTCCAAACTTAATTGTCGTAATTTTGTTCGTATTACTATTTGATCCATCTATTTGGACAATTATTTTAGCCATGTCTGTAACAGGTTGGCTCGGTATGAGTCGTATTGTACGTGGACAATTCTTGAAAATTAAAGAACAAGAATTCGTAATGGCATCTAGAACATTAGGGGTTTCTAACTTTAAATTAATCTTTAAACATATTTTACCGAATACACTTGGCCCAATTATTGTAACATCTATGTTTACTGTTCCAAGTGCCATTTTCTTCGAAGCATTCTTAAGCTTCATTGGATTAGGTATTCCTGCACCACAAGCATCACTAGGTTCATTAGTTGATACAGGTAGAAAAATGTTGCTGATTTACCCACATGAATTATTCGTACCAGCAACAGTATTAAGTTTATTAATCTTATTCTTCTACTTATTCAGTGATGGTTTAAGAGATGCGTTTGACCCTAAAATGCGTAAATAAGGAGGAAATTAATTATGGCTAAGAGAATATTAGAAGTAAATAACTTACATGTTTCCTTCGACATTGACGCGGGGGAAGTACAAGCAGTAAGAGGTGTAGACTTTTATTTAGATAAAGGGGAAACACTAGCAATAGTTGGAGAATCAGGTTCTGGTAAATCTGTTACGACTAAAGCATTAACACGCTTATTGCCGAAAAAAGTAGGTAGAATTAAAGACGGTTCCATTTTGTTTGACGGGAAAGATATTGCAAAATTAAGCGAAAAAGAAATGCAGAAGATACGTGGTAAAGAGATTGGTATGATATTCCAAGATCCTATGACTTCACTCAACCCAACAATGAAAATTGGTAAGCAAGTCATGGAACCACTTATTAAGCATCAAAAATTATCTAAACAAGATGCGAAAAAACGTGCATTAGATATTTTAAATTTAGTAGGTTTACCGAAAGCAAAAGAAAGATTTAATAACTATCCTCACCAATTTTCAGGTGGTCAAAGACAAAGGATTGTTATTGCAACAGCATTAGCTTGTGACCCTAAAATCTTAATTGCAGATGAACCTACAACAGCATTAGACGTAACCATTCAAGCACAAATTTTAGAATTGATGAAAGAATTACAACATAAAATAGATACTTCTATTATCTTTATTACACATGACTTAGGTGTAGTAGCAAACGTGGCAGATAGAGTAGCAGTTATGTATGGTGGACAAATTGTAGAAACAGGTTCAGTTGATGAAATTTTCTATAATCCTAAACATCCATACACATGGGGTTTACTATCATCAATGCCAAGTTTAGAAACATCTCATGATACAGAACTTTTGGCTATTCCTGGAACACCACCAGATTTAATCAAGCCACCTGTTGGAGATGCATTTGCTAGACGTAGTGAATATGCCTTAGATATTGACTTTAAGGAAGAGCCACCTTGGTTCCAAATTTCACCTACACACTTTGTGAAGTCATGGTTGTTAGATGAAAGAGCACCTGAAGTAGAATTACCAGAAGCTGTAAAATTAAAACAAAAAGCAACACCAGATCAATTTGACAAGCCAAAACGTGTAGAAAGGGTGACGTTCTAATGGCTGATAAAAAAGAAGTACTGATTGATGTTCAAAATTTAAAGCAATATTTCAACGTAGGGAAGAAAAATGAGGTAAAAGCAGTAGATGATATCTCATTTCAAATATTTAAAGGTGAAACATTAGGTTTAGTTGGTGAGTCTGGTTGTGGTAAATCCACAACGGGACGCACACTTATTAAACTATATGATGCAACTGACGGGAAAGTCATCTTTGATAACGTTGATATACAAAATATCAAAAAGCGTAAAGACTTATTAAGATTTAATCGTCGTATGCAAATGATTTTCCAAGATCCATATGCATCATTAAATCCACGTCTTAAAGTTATGGATATTATTGCTGAAGGATTAGATGTTCACAAACTAGTTTCAAGTAAAGAAGAAAGAAAAAAACGTGTTTACGAGTTGCTTGAAACAGTTGGTTTAAATAAAGAGCATGCTAATAGATATCCACATGAATTCTCTGGTGGACAAAGACAAAGGTTAGGAATTGCCCGTGCATTAGCTGTAGAACCGGAATTCATTATTGCAGATGAACCTATCTCTGCACTTGATGTTTCAATACAAGCACAAGTTGTTAATTTAATGCAAAAACTACAAGATGAAAAAGGTATTACGTTCTTATTCATCGCGCATGATTTATCAATGGTTAAATATATTTCAGATAGAATTGGCGTGATGTACTTTGGTAAGTTGGTTGAACTTGGCCCATCTGACCAAATATATAAGCATCCTCAACATGAATATACAAAATCATTATTATCAGCAATTCCATTACCAGATCCTGATTCTGAACGAACAAGAACAAGATCTTCATATAATCCAGATATACATAAATATGAAGACGACGACAAACTAGAATTAAGAGAAGTAGGTCCGGATCACTTTGTATATTGTTCTGAAAAAGAATTCGCTGAGAAGAAGGCCAACTATAATAAAGACTTCGATTTAACAGAAGCATAATTTTATATTAAAAATAATATTATATTCATTATTTGCAATTATAAAGTTTCTGAAGGTTTTATTTTGCATTATTTCAATTGTTTGAAAATTGTATGGATTACTATTGTTTTTCATACATTTTTAAAATATAATAAAATTACAAATCTTCTGATAATTCGGGAGAGAGAAAACAAGGGGGAAAAGCTATATGAGGAAGAAGATTTCGGTTTTATTGTCAATACTTGTTGCAGCTGTTTTAACGTTAGCAGCATGTAGTGGTGGCGGTTCTAAAAGTGACGAAGGTGGTAAAGGCGGCGTTAAGAGCGAAAAATCTGAAAACGTCTTAAACTTAGCTTCAACATCAGATATTCCAACTATGGATTCATCTTTAGCAACAGACCAAGTATCATTCTTTACGTTTAACCAAACTTTAGAAGGATTATATGTATTAGATAAAGATGATAATCCTGCACCAGGTGTTGCAGAAGCAGATCCTGAAAAATCTGCAGACGGCAAAACATGGACAATCAAATTAAGAGACAATGCAAAATGGTCAAATGGTGATCCAGTAACAGCACATGACTTCGTTTATGCTTGGCAAAGAACTGTAAATCCAGACACAGCTGCAGAATATGCATATATGTTTGAAAACATCGAAAATGCTAAAGACATTACTGCAGGTAAGAAAAAACCTGAAGAATTAGGTGTTAAAGCAATTGATGATCAAACTTTAGAAATTAAATTAATTAAAGACGTTCCTTGGATGCAAAGTCTATTTGCTTTCGGTTCATTCATGCCTCAAAATGAAAAATTCGTTGAGAAGCAAGGTAAGAAATTCGGGACTACAGCTGATGCTACATTATCAAACGGTCCGTTCATTATGAAAGAATGGAAAACTGAAGATAACTGGAAGCTTGTACCAAACAAAGAATATTGGGATAAAGACAAAGTTAAACTTAAAGAAGTTAACTATAAAGTTGTAAAAGAAGTACAAACAGCAGTTAATATGTACCAAACTGGTAAATTAGATACTGTGTCATTAGATTCATCTAATGTAAACAAATATAAAGATAGAGAAGACTTCTCTACTCAATTAAACTCATCTAATTTCTTCTTTAGAATTAACAAAACTAAAAACAAAGATTTAGAAAATCAAGATTTAAGAAAAGCATTCGCAAAATCTATTGATAAAGAACAATATGTTAAATCATTATTAAACAATGGTTCTGTTCCTTCAGATAAATTAATGGTTAAAGATTTCGTTAAAGATGAAGATGGTAAAGACTACATCGATGGCGTTAAATCTCCATTAGGTTACGACAAAGAAGAAGCTAAGAAATTATTAGAAAAAGCTAAAAAAGCAACTGGTAAAGATAAATTCAACATCGAATTATTAACTTATGATGCTGATGAATCTAAAAAAGCAGCTGAATTCGTTAAAGAGCAAGTTGAGAAAAACTTACCAGGTGTAACATTAAAAATTAAACAACAACCGTTCAAACAAAAATTAGCATTAGAATCTAAAGGCGATTATGACATTTCATTCGCTGGTTGGGGTCCTGACTACCCAGACTCAACTACGTTCTTAGATTTATTTAAGAAAAATAGTCCACATAACCAAACAGGATATGCAAATGCTGAGTACGATAAAGCATTAGAAGAAGCTAATTCTGATGAAATGTTAAAAGATGAAAATAGTGAAAAACGTACTAAATTATTACAAGATGCAGAAACTAAATTCTTAGACTCAGCTTCAATTGGACCACTTTACCAACAAGGTGTCGCACGTTTACGTCAACCTTACGTTAAAAACTGGCAACCACATAAATTCGGTGGAGACTACTCACTTAAAGAAGTAGAAATCGCTGGAGCTAAATAAAAGTGAATGAAAGCAATCAATGGAAACATTGGTTGCTTTTCTTTATATTTTCACGATGTTTGACACAATAATGAGGAGGCGCATTAAAAATGAAAAAGTATAAAGTCATATTTATGATAGTTGTCTCACTAATGCTTATTTTGTCAGCGTGTAGTAATGATAAAGATGAAAAAGGTAGCAATATTAAACAATCCAAATCTAAAAATGAGCTGAATTTATCATCAGGTGATGATATACCAACTATGGATCCATCATTAGCGGCTGACCAAGTATCATTTACAACTTTTGCTCAAACATTAGAAGGCTTATACGTATTAGATAAAAATGATAAACCTATACCAGGTGTTGCAAAAGATAAACCTAAAAAGTCTAGCGATGGGAAAACATGGACGATTCAATTAAGAGATAATGCTAAATGGTCTAACGGAGATCCAGTAACTGCACATGATTTTGTATATGCATGGCAAAGGTCAGTGGACCCAGATACAGCTGCAGAATTTGCATATATGTTTGAAAATATAGAGAATGCAAAAGAGATTACACAAGGTGATAAAAAGCCTGAAGAATTAGGTGTTAAAGCGATTGATGATCACACACTTCAAATTAAACTCATTAAAGATGTGCCTTGGATGGAAAGTTTATTAGCATTCGGTTCATATATGCCTCAAAATGAAAAATTTGTTGAAAAGCAAGGTGACAAATTTGGAACAACAGCTAAGACGACATTATCTAATGGACCATATAAATTAACAGAGTGGAAACCAGAAGATAAATGGAAGCTTGAAAAGAATGACGAATATTGGGATAAAGATAAAGTAAAAGTTAAAGACGTGAACGTTAAAGTTGTTAAAAATACGCAAACGGCCATTAATATGTATCAAACAGGTAAGTTAGACATGGTTGGGTTAGATGCACAAAACATTAAAAAATATAAAGACAGAGAAGATTTTTCTACTGAAGCAACATCAGGTAGTTACTTCTTCAGAATTAATAAAGAGAAAAATGAGAACTTAAAAAATGAAGATTTAAGAAAAGCAATCGCGAAATCAATAGATAAGAAATCTTATGTGAATTCGTTGTTGAATAATGGTTCTAAACCGTTAGATACATTAATGATTAAAGACTTCGTGAAAGATAGCGACGATAAAGATTATACAGAAGGTGTGAAGTCGTCTCTAAGCTATAACAAAAAAGATGCAAAAGACCATCTTGAAAAAGCGAAAAAAGACTTAGGTAAAGATAAATTTACAATTGAATTGCTAACGTATGATGAAGACGAATCTAAAAAAGCAGGAGAATTTGTAAAAGAACAAGTTGAGAAAAATTTACCTGGTGTAACGTTAAAAATTAAACAACAACCATTTAAACAAAAACTCGCACTTGAGTCTAAAAAAGACTTTGATATTTCATTTGCAGGTTGGTTCCCAGATTATCCAGATCCAACAACATTCTTAGATTTATTTACATCAGATTCACCGCATAACCAAACAGGGTATGCTAACAAAGCATATGATAAAGCGTTAGAAGAAGCCAATTCAGATGAAATGTTGAAACCAGAAAATAGCGATAAACGTATTAAAGCATTACAAGATGCAGAATCAGAATTTTTAGATTCAGCATCTATATCTCCATTATTCCAAACAGGTTCTGCAAGATTAAGACAGCCATATATTAAAAATTGGCAAAATCATAAATACGGTGGAGATTACACATTAAAAGGCGTTGAAATAGAAGGCGCAAAATAAACACTAGGAATAAACCTTACAAATACACAATATTTGTAAGGTTTATTTTATAATATTATTTCATAATCTTTATTAAATCCTAAAAATTGTATTTCTTGATAACTTATGTTGCGACACAAACAAATTAACATTATAATTGAAGAAAGTTCAGAAATGACTGAATTTTCAAAAAATGAATAAGGGGAAATGTTTATGAAAAACAAACATGCAAGGTGGGGCTTTTTAGTATTTCTGTCGATAATTTTACTTTTATCGGCATGTAGTGGTGGAAACGGAAAGGATAAAAGTGACAGTTCTGCAGGGGATGGCAAAAAGTTACGATTAATTTCTATTTCGGATATTCCATCAATGGATTCATCTTTAGCAACTGATGCTGTGTCTTTTGATGCATTAAATAATACGATGGAAGGGTTGTATAAGTTAGACAAAAATGACAAAGCGATTCCGGGTATTGCAAAGGGTGATCCTAAAAAGTCTAAAGACGGTTTGACATGGACGATTGAATTAAGAGATGCAAAGTGGTCGAATGGCGATAAAGTTACTGCAGATGATTTCGTATATGCTTGGCGTAAATTAGTTGATCCAAAGACTGCTTCTGAGTATGCATTTATTATGTTTGATATTGAAAATGCCGAAGATATTAACAAAGGTGATAAGAAGCCTGAAGAATTAGGTGTTAAAGCGATTGATGACAAAACATTAGAAATTAAACTTAATCGTGAATTACCTTATTACCAAGAATTATTGTCATTCGGTTCATTTTTACCGCAAAATGAAAAATTCGTAAAAGAAAAAGGCGATAAATACGGTACAACTGCTGAAGATACTCTATACAATGGACCGTTTACGTTATCTGACTGGAAGACAGAAGATAATTATACTTTAACTAAGAACAAAGAATATTGGGATAAAGGTAATGTGAAATTAGATAGTGTGAATTTTAAAGTTGTTAAAGAGCCTCAAACAGCTCTAAATATGTATAACGCAGGGGATGTAGATGAAGCACTTATCCCAGCAGAAAATGTTAAGAAATATAAAAACGATAAAGCTTATAATACAGAACTTGAATCAAGAGTTTACTTTATGAGAATGAATCAAAAAGATGTACCTGAATTCAAAAATCAAGATTTAAGAATGGCAATCGCACAATCAATTGATAGAGAACAATATGTTAAGAGTAATTTAAACAATGGTTCTAAAGCAGCAAACTCATTAGTACCTACAGAATTTGTAAAGGATACTAAAGGAGAAGACTATACAAAAGGTGTTAAAACAGATAATAAATTCAATAAAGCAGAAGCTAAGAAACATTTAGAAGCTGCTAAGAAAGAACTTGGTAAAGATGAATTTACTTTTGAATTATTAACATATGACCAAGATAACGCTAAAAAAGATGCTGAATACTTTAAAGAGCAAATTGAGCAAAACTTACCAGGTGTAACAATCAAAGTTAAACAACAGCCTTATAAGCAAAAATTAAAATTAGAAGCAAACATGGATTATCAAATTTCATTCGGTAGATGGGGGCCAGATTACCCAGATGCTATGACGTTCTTAGAATTATTTACAAGTGATAATGTGATGAATGAAACTGGTTGGAAGAATAAAGAATATGATAGCAAAATTAACGATGCGGGAGATAAATTGTTAGATAAAGAACAAGAACGTGTTGAAGCTATGCAAGATGCTGAATCATTATTGTTAGATGAAGCGGTTATTGTACCTATTTATCAACAAGGGAATGCAAGATTAACGCAAAGTTATGTGAAAGATATTGAAAGACATAAGTTTGGTGGAGATACAGATTTAAAACATGCCTATGTTCAAAAGTAACAAATCAGTAGTTTAACTAAATATAAACTTAGGGGATGAGTTACATGTCTAAAATATTAAAAGTTTTAACAATGATGTTAGTAGCGGTACTCATATTGAGTGCATGTTCGTCGGGTGGCGGTAGTAAGGGTAAGAGTGATGAAACGCTAGACTTACAAATTAATGGTGATGTACCCACGATGGATTCAGCTATGGCAACAGATGGTTTATCATTTGATATGTTCTTCCAAACAATGGAAGGTCTCTACACATTAGATAAAGATGACAAAGCAATACCAGCAGTAGCAAAAGGTGACCCGAAAATTACGAACGATGGTAAGAAGTGGACGATTAAATTAAGAGATGATGCAAAATGGTCAAATGGCGATCCAGTAACGGCACATGATTTTGTCTTTGCTTGGAGAAAAGTTGTAGATCCAGATACTGCATCTGAATATGCATATATCTTATACGATATTAAAAATGCAGAAGAAATTAATTCAGGAGATAAAAAGCCTGAAGAACTTGGTGTTAAAGCAGTAGATGATCATACATTAGAATTTGAACTAACGAAATCATTACCATACTATAAAGAATTATTGTCATTCGGTACATTTATGCCACAAAATGAAAAATTCGTTAAAAAACAAGGTGACAAGTATGGTACAACAGTCAAAACAACATTATATAATGGACCATTCAAAATGACTGACTGGAAAACAGATGATAAAGTTACGTTAGAAAAAAATGATGATTACTGGGATAAAGATAAAGTTAAATTAAATAAAGTTAACTACAAAGTCGTTAAAGAAGCTTCAACAGCTGTAAATTTATATGAAACTAATAAATTGGATATTGTAGATTTACCAGCAGAGCAAGTTAAGAAATATAAAGATGACAAAGCATTTAATACAGAATTAGATACCGTAACGTATTACTTCAAATTAAATGAAGATACAGTACCTGAATTCAAGAATGAAGACTTTAGACTAGCATTTGCTAAAGCAATTGATAAAGAAGCATACGTAAAAAATAACTTGAACAACGGTTCTATTCCAACAGATAACTTTGTACCAAAAGATTTTGTTAAAGATAGTAAAGGTGAGGAATATCAAGATGGCGTGAAAAATACGAACCAATATAATGTTAAAGAAGCAAAAGAACATTATGAAAAAGCTAAAAAAGCATTAGGTAAAGATAAATTTACAATTGAGCTTATGACTTATGATAAAGATACAGCTAAACGAGATGCTGAATACTTTAAAGAACAATTAGAGAAGAATTTAGATGGTGTTACGATTAAAATTAAACAACAACCATTTAAACAAAAACTTGATCTCGTGTCAAAAGGTGAATATGAAATGTCACTAGAAAACTGGATTCCAGATTATCCAGATCCAATGACATTCTTAGAACTTTATGTTACAGACGGTTCTCATAATAATACTGGCTGGTCTAATAAAGAATATGACAGTATTATTAAAGCAGCAGACTCATCATTAGCAAGCAATCCTGACAAACGACTTTCAGAATTACAAAGAGCTGAAGGTATGTTATTAAATGAAGCGGGTATTGTACCACTTTATCAAGTCGGAGTAGCACAACTTCAAAAACCTAACGTTAAAAATGTAGTGAATCACCAATTCGGAGGCGTTTCTACATTAAAAGAAGCTTATATTGAAAAATAGGACATTAAAAAAGCAGTAGAAATTCACTTAAATGTGAGTTTCTACTGCTTTTTATATTGGAGATGAATTTGGTAGTCGGGCACGCACGAAGACTGAGAGATATCGTGCGCTATAGGGTGAAAAAGGGGTGTAACGCACGAAGACTGAGAAATATCGTGCGTTATAATAATCAAATATAATCTAGCATAAAAAAAGAGATGGTCACGACCATCTCTTTTTTTAATTATTTTCTTTTTCTACCTAATCCTATAGCGTTTTCCATCTTTTTCAATGTTTTATTGGCTACGAAACTTGCTTTATCTCTACCTTTATCAAGTATTTCATCTAATACTTCTTTGTTTTCATAATAATAATTGAATTTTTCTTGGAATTCTACAAGGAATTTCTTAACTTCTTCAGCTAAGTCTCCTTTGAAATCGCCATATCCTTTATCAGCATATTGTGCTTCTAATTCTTCAATTGATTGACCTGATAGGCTAGAGTATATCACGAGTAAATTACTGATACCTGGTTTGTTTTCTTTATCATATTTAACGATGCCATCAGAATCTGTAACAGCACTTTTAATTTTCTTAGCTGCAACGTTTGGCTCATCTAATAATGAGATGAAGTTTTTTTGATTGTCATCACTTTTACTCATTTTCTTAGTTGGGTCCTGTAAGCTCATAATTCTAGCACCAAACTTAGGCATGTGAATTTCTGGCTTAATTAAAACATCATTATATTTCGTATTAAAGCGATCAACAACATTACGTGTTAATTCAATATGTTGTTTTTGGTCATCACCGACAGGTACGATATTCGTATTATATAGTACAATATCTGCTGCCATTAATGGTGGATAAGTTAATAGACCTGCTGGAATACCTTGAGATTGTTTTTGTGCTTTATCTTTATATTGCGTCATTCTTTCAAGTTCACCAATTGAACTGATTGTTGTTAAAATCCAACCTGCTTGAATGTGTGCTGGTACTTCTGATTGGATGAATAGCGTTACTTTTTCTGGGTCTAGTCCAGATGCTAAGTAAATCGCAGCTAATTTACGAGTGTTTTCTCTTAATTTAAGTCTATCTTGAGGTACTGTAATTGCATGCTGATCTACGATGCAAAAAAAGCAGTCATAGTCGTGTTGAATCTCATTAAATTGTTTTAATGCGCCAATGTAGTTGCCTAAAGTAGGGATACCACTTGGTTGGATACCTGAAAATAAAGTTTCCATTAAACTTGCCTCTTTTCTACAAAATTTCTTTATATCATTATAACAGTATTTTATTCATTTGTAAGTTGTGTTATTCTAGTAATTAGATAAATATGTCGTCATAAACATATTCATCTATAATTTATGTGCTTTTTAATGAATTATTAGCAGTTTCTCATTTAATTTTAATCTTTGAGTTATATAATATATTTATAGCAATTAGATAAAGATTAAACCAAGTGAGCAATATATGTTTAACCTAGTAATATATGGGGTATATATAATTAAGTGTATTTTATCTTATAAGTTCACTGACGTTTAACATAAATAATATTCAATTAGGAGAGTGAGATGTATGGTAACATTATTTACTTCACCAAGTTGCACATCTTGCCGTAAAGCGAAAGCATGGTTACAAGAACATGACATTCCGTATACGGAGCGTAATATTTTTTCAGAACACTTAACATTAGATGAAATTAAATCAATCTTAAAGATGACAGAAGATGGAACAGACGAAATTATTTCAACTCGTTCTAAAACATATCAAAAATTAAATGTAGATATCGATGCATTACCTCTACAAGAATTATATACAATTATACAAGACAACCCAGGTTTATTACGTCGACCTATTATTTTAGATGATAAACGTTTACAAGTTGGTTATAACGAAGATGAAATTCGTCGTTTCTTACCAAGAAAAGTGCGTACATTCCAATTAATGGAAGCACAACGTATGGTTGACTAATTTAGTCTAATATTAACATTATAGCTCCTGTTTACAGGGGCTATTTTTGTACAATAAATTAATTGTGAATAGTTCGAACAAATTACTGTTAAAATGTACTTGTTTATAATACAATGAATGTACTATTCCTAGAGTAAGGGAGTGTGACATTATGAGAATAGAACGAATTGATGAAACAACGGTAAAATTATTTATAACTTATCAAGATATCGAAGCAAGAGGTTTCAAACGTGAAGATTTATGGACAAATCGTAAACGTGGCGAAGAATTTTTCTGGTCTATGATGGATGAAATCAATGATGAGGAAGAATTTGTCGTTGAAGGACCTTTGTGGATCCAAGTGCATGCATTTGAAAAGGGTGTTGAAGTAACAGTTTCTAAATCTAAAGGTGACGAACTGTTAAATATGACTGACGAGGAATCTAATGATCAATTAGAGTATCAAGTCAATGATTTCTTATCTCAAGCACTCGATTCTGATCAGAATATTGGAGATCTCTTGAATGATGAGAAAGAAGCTGAAAAACAATTTGTCCCTAAAGACATAGGCTTACTTGTAAGATTCGAAGAGTTAGAAGATATTATTGAATATGCACATTATAATGAACATAAAGATATTGTATTTACAGACTTATTATACATGTTAGATAACAAATATTATTATTATGTACAATTTGATCAAATAGATAGTGAAGACATTATTAATGACTTCTACGGACAATTACTTGAATATGCAAATCCAACTCAAGTATCTAAATTATATCTAGATGATTATGCGAAAGTTGTCATGAGTTATAATGTTACGGGTCAAGTGAGAAGATATTTTGAACCTAAAAATTAAATAAGTAATTTTAGTACCTCTTTACGTTTTATATAGTAAAGAGGTGTTTTTTATGTTAATGGGACTTAATCAACATAATCAGTTAATATATGCACAACACGCTAAGACCAATGAAATTTATAGGTGCCCGGATTGTTTATCTGAACTCGTTATCAAGAAAGGAAAACATACTGTAGCGCACTTTGCTCATAAAGTAGATAGTTATTGTTTAAGAAATAGTTATAAGAAAGAATCTCTTGATCACATATCATCTAAACATCATATTTATGCATGCTTAAATGGGAAAGTTAACATAGATATGGAATATTATATATCTGAAATTGAACAAATTCCCGACATTATAATTAATAAAAATATTGTTGTCGAATTTCAATATTCTCCTATTAGCTTTGATTTATTAATGTATAGGAGTGAAGGATTTCGTTTAATGAATATAAAAGTGATTTGGATTGGTAAAAATATTAAATATCTGAATGGTATATTAACCCTCAGTTATTTTGAAGCAGCACTCATTAATCATAAAGAAAGAACACTTATAACTTATAATCCTGAAGAGCGTTTATTAATAAGATATGAATGTTTACAATCAATTGATAAACATAGATTTATCGGTTATAGACGGGAAATTCAATGGGACCATTTATTAGAAGATTACCCGTTAAAGAAAATACCAAATTTAGCATTAACGGATATGGCTTACCAAGAATATTTAACTAAATGTAGGAAACAGAAGAATGTATTAGAACCGACGCTATCGTTATTATATAATGCTCGCTTAATACATAAGAAGAGACGCCCGATTATTGGCATTATTGTACCTGAACAAATATATTTTTTAACACATTGTATTACATGGCAATCATACTTATTTTTAGAAATGAAAAATAAGACATTTACTTTTGAAAAATTTTATCAGTTCATAGAATTTAGATCATTTTATGATTGTCATTATTCTAAGAAAGAAATCCTATTGAGCGCCTTTTACTCATATATTTCAATTGTAAAACGAAAGGCTATTTCACGTGCAAAATGGACTAATTAATGAGAAAATTATAAATATGAAATATTAAGGAGGCTATTAAGATGGCGAAGTTAATTACAAGGGAAGAACAACAAGAACAATATACATGGGACTTAACAACTATCTTTTCTTCTGACGAAGCATATGAAGAAGCTTTTAAAGAGTTAGAAGGCTATTTAGGTAAAGAAGAACAATTCAAAGGTCACTTGAAAGATAGTGCAGAAACATTGTATAAAGCGTTATTACTTGATAGTGAAATAGATGAGAAACTAGGTAAGGTTTATGTTTATGCTCATTTGAAACATGATCAAGACACAGCAAATGATAAATACGCTGGATATGAAGCGAAGGCAGCAACACTTGCTAATAAATTTGCGAGTGCATGGAGCTTCATTTTGCCTGAATTAATGTCTATTGATGAAGCAACATTAAATGAATTTGTTGAATCAAACGATGATTTAAAAAGATATCAATTTGATATTGAGAAACTTAATAAGAAAAGACCTCACATTTTAAGCGATAAAGAAGAAAAGATTTTAGCTGAAGCAGGGGAAGCATTACAAACACCTAGTAATGTATTTGGTATGTTTAATAATGCTGACTTAACATTTAAACCAGCTGTCGATAAAGATGGTAATGAACATGAACTGACACAAGGCACATATACTAAATTGTTAGAATCTGAAGATCGCGTTTTAAGAAAATCTGCTTATGATAATGTTTATGAAGCATATGGAAGTCATAACAATACATTAACTGCAACGTTAAGTGGGAAAGTTAAGACTGCTATATTTAGTTCAAAAGTTCGCAAGTATAACTCAGCTCGTGAACAAGCGCTATCAAATAACTTTATTCCAGAAGAAGTATACGATAACTTAATTGCGACTGTACATAAGCATTTACCATTGTTACATCGTTATACTGATTTAAGAAAAGAGTTACTTGGTTTAGATGAAATGCATATGTATGATATGTATACACCACTAGTTAAAAACTCTTCATTTGAGATGCCATATGAAGAAGCTAAAGACTGGATGGTTAAAGCGTTACAACCTATGGGTCAAACGTACATAGATGTAGTTGAAGAAGGTTTAAATAATAGATGGGTAGATGTTTATGAGAATAAAGGTAAACGCTCTGGTGGCTATTCTTCAGGCGCTCACTTAACAAATCCATTTATTTTACTTAACTGGACAGATTCTATTTCTGATTTATTTACGTTAATTCATGAATTTGGACATTCTGCACACAGTTATTTCAGTAGAAAACATCAACAATCAAATGAAAGTGATTATTCAATCTTTGTGGCAGAAGTTGCTTCAACAACTAACGAAGCGTTGTTAAGTGAATATATGGATAAGAACTTAGAAGATCCTGAAAAGCGTAAATATTTACTAAACCAAGAGTTAGAAAGATTTAGAGCAACATTATTTAGACAAACAATGTTCGCTGAGTTTGAATATCTTATTCATAAAATTGTAGAAGATGGTGAACCATTAACTGCAGATCGTTTAAACTCTGAGTATGCAGAACTTAATAAAAAATATTTCGGCGATGCTGTTGTGACAGATGAGAATATTGCCAAAGAATGGTCACGTATTCCTCATTTCTATTATAATTTCTATGTTTATCAATATGCTACAGGTTATAGTGCAGCACAAGCATTAAGTAAACAAATATTAGAAGAAGGCGAACCAGCAGTTGAGAGATATATTAATGAATTCTTAAAAGCAGGTAGCTCAGATTATCCGATAGAAGTATTGAAAAAAGCTGGTGTCGATATGACATCTAAACAACCAATAGAAGAGGCAATGGAAGTCTTTGAACAGAAACTAAATGCCTTTGAAAAGCTTGTAAAAGAGAAATAAATGTATGTAGACGTTTCCAATATGACAACTGTGTGACAAATTAAAAAAACCGATGTTTTTTGTTGAATTTAGTGTACAGAGCATGTTATATTACATACATGAAATTAATCACATAACAAACATACCCCTTTGTTTGAAGTGAAAAATTTCTCCCATCCCCTTTGTTTAAGCACCGTGTAATCAGACACGGTGTTTTTTATTTATTTATTTGTTCATTCATAGTTAACATCCCAAAAGTTATCTATTAAATGGTGAGTATAAGTTATAAGGACGTATATTTAACCATAAAGTATGAAACTTAATTTTCATGCTAAAAATTGAGTAGGGCATAAAAGTCCAAAAAAACAGCAGTTATTCATCTTTAATGATGGATGACTGCTGTTTTTTTATTTTACGACTTTATTCTAAAACATAAAAATAGCATCTCATTTTTAACTGGATGAACCAGTGAAATGAGATGCTATTTAATTTAAGTAAGGATACAGATCCTAATACTTATCATTATTTACTTTTCTTTTCTTAAATTTCCAAAAATCTCCGTGTACAGAATCTTGTTGTTCTATATAATTTTGGAGTTGTAATTTTTTTAATTCGCGTTTGACAATTTTCTCTGGCCATTCATATATTGTCGCAATTTCTTGTTCAGAAATAATTGATTGCGATTGTATATAGTCGAGTAATTTTGGAGGAAGTTGCTTCTCAACTTCTGTTCCAATAAGTTCTTGAATGATATACGTATAAATATGATATGGGTATAAACCTTCTACTTTAAGTCCTTCAGAATGTACATCTTCATTAAAGAACACAAGTGATGGTGTCATATTGATATCCATCTCACGCGCAATATGCAAATCTGTTTGTAAACTATCAGTCAATGACTGCTCTTTCAAGTCTTTAATAAATACAGATAAATCAATTCCAGATTTGTACGCACACTTTCTAATCAGCTCAGTTGTAATGATTTTTTCATGAGGTATAATTTCATTCTGAATTAAGTTTAGAAATCTGCTCGCTCTATTATGTCCTTGTAATTCTGCTGCTTTAAATGCTAAAGCTACATTATCAAATTCACATGTGCTTTGAGCCTGACATTTAGTCAAAACTTTTAGAGAGGGATTCAAAATCTGACGAATTTTAACATATTTTTGATATTCAATTTTTAACTTTGCTAATGTAGCTGATAGATTAAAACAATCTTCGCAAAATGGATCAAAAAATGAATAAATTTCGATTTTGCTTACAGGTGTTAAATCTATATTATTTTGTTCATTAGCATGGATTAGTCTTAATTCTTCGGCCATATTATCCACCTTCAACTATATTAAGCGTTAACCATGTGGTTTGCAGTTAGCTTGAGTCTTTCATATAAATATTCTTGTATATCTTTATTTAATCGAGAATGGGTAATGGCTTCAAGCATATTCTCTAGCCAGGCATCTCTTTCTTTATTCGTAATTCTGAAAGGTAAATGACGTTGTCGTAACATCGGATGACCGTGTTCTTCTGTATATAATGCTGGACCACCCAAAAACTGCGTTAAAAACTGTTTCTGTTTACGACTCGTTTCTGCAAAGTCACCAGGGAAAAGATGATTAATACGATTATCGCGTTCTACGAGATAATAAAAGTGATCAATCATGTCGTACAAATCTTGGGGGTCGATTACTTCATATGGGGTCATAATTTCACCTTTTCTTGCTTATTTCATTATCGATAATATTAATATAACATGTTCTTAAATTTTTAAAAGTATTTCGACTTGTAACGAAAGTAAATTCATGTTCTTTTGCGATCTGCATTGAAAAAGCGTACCACTTTATTATTTGGAATATTTCTTTCTATATTCAAGTCATTCAAAATTTTATTAAAAGCTATTTCGCCTTTATCATAGTCCTTAACTTCGAATTCTAATTCATAATCTTCAATACCTAAATAAATACTATGATCCAATACTAAAAGTCCTGTGCCAATATCTTTTTCTAACCTATAAGTCGTTAAATCACCAAGTTGTCTCAGGTCATTTAGTGGAATATTAAACTTATTTAATATTTCAGTAATGTTTTCTGGAAGATATTGTTTGTTTAAACGTTCACCTTGTTTAGGAATATCCTCAACTATTTCGTTATATTCTAGAAGACCAACTTCTTGTGGGACTTTTAAAGTCATTTCATAATTATGATTCTTTTCACGTATTCGTAGTGCCATTTTTTGTGACATAATATCATGATTATTTGTATCTATATAGTAATTTGTTTGTTTAAAAGGCTCACTTTGTTTAAAATAATATTGTTTGATTAATTCATAATCTTCAAGCGTGAGCATATTCTTGAATTCAATTTCGAGTTCTTGTCCCATTTTGATATACACTTCCTTTTACACTATTATTATGGAAGATTTACGGATAAACAAGTAATTATACAAAATTGACTTGATGATATGAATGTTTAAATTAAAATGTGTTAAAATAGATTGGAATAAGGAGGAACAACAATGCGTATTTATGTAAATGAAATTAAAATAAATGACAATCAAATCAAATGTTATACAGACCAACCAACTGAGGGATTAGAACCAGCAGAGCATATGATTGTAGATAGCGATAATCATGCATTTGTATATATGCTTGATAGCGGTGAACAATACCATTATTTATTATTTGTAGAGGAAACATGGTCAATGATTCATGAACACTTCGACAAAGAGGTCATCGTCAACGATCATTTAGTATTAACTTCATTTAAAGAAGAAATGGAATTTTTATTAGATAACATCGCAGATAATCACAACTATGGTAAAGCGTTTGTAGCTTCGGTAGAGGAAGCATTTGAATTAAACAAAGCGGAGTGATGGTTATGAATCAATGGGAAGAATTTTTGGCACCATATAAACAAGCAATTGACGAATTAAAGATTAAATTGAAGGGGTTACGTAAACAATATGAATCTTCAGATAAACCTTCGCCAATTGAGTTTGTTACAGGTCGTGTTAAACCCATCTCAAGTATAATAGATAAAGCAAATCAACGTGATATTCCTTTTGATCGATTAAGAGAGGAAATGTATGATATTGCGGGTTTAAGAATGATGTGTCAGTTTGTTGATGATATAGATATCGTTGTAGAACTTTTAAGACAACGACAAGATTTTGAAGTTGTAGAAGAACGAAATTATATCGAATATACAAAAGAAAGTGGATATCGTTCGTATCATGTAATTATCAGTTATCCAATTGAAACGTTACATGGTCAAACGAATATTTTGGCAGAAATTCAAATTAGAACATTAGCGATGAATTTCTGGGCGACGATTGAACATACCTTAAGATATAAGTACGATGGTGATTATCCTCCTGAAATAAGAAATAGACTTGAGAGAGCAGCTGAGGCAGCATTTTTATTAGATGAAGAAATGTCTGAAATACGTGAAGAAATTCAAGAAGCACAGAAATATTATTCCAGACAGAAAAGTAATAAACACAAACACGATTAGGGGTGAATGCTTTGAAATATAATATATTATCAAAAGGTGATTCAAAATCGAATGCTTTAATGTATAAAATGAAAAATCATATGAATGACTTTAATATGGTTGAAGACAAAGAATCACCCGATATCGTAATTTCTGTTGGTGGAGATGGTACTTTATTACAAGCATTTCACCAATATAGTCATATGTTAGGAGATGTCAGTTTCGTAGGTGTACATACTGGACATTTAGGTTTCTATGCTGATTGGTTGCCACACGAAGTTGAAAAACTCATTATTGAAATTAACAATTCAACTTATCAAGTTATAGAATATCCATTATTAGAAGTTATAATTCGCTACAAAAAAGGCGGATATGAAACGAGATATTTAGCTTTAAATGAAGCAACTATTAAAACTGATAATGGCGCAACACTAGTTGTAGATTTAGTATTAAGAGGCGAGCAGTTTGAAAGGTTTAGAGGTGATGGTTTATGTGTTTCAACACCATCTGGTTCAACGGCTTATAATAAAGCTTTAGGTGGGGCACTTATACATCCATCACTAGAAGCTATGCAAATAGCTGAAATAGCTTCTATTAATAACCGTGTCTTTAGAACGGTTGGTTCTCCGCTTGTATTACCTAAACATCACGTTTGTCATATACATCCAGTAAATCACGATACATTACAAGTTACGATTGATCATGTAAATGTTAAACATAAAAATATTGAATCTATTCAATATAGAGTAGCAAATGAAAAAGTCCGCTTTGCGAGATTTAGACCATTTCCTTTCTGGAAAAGAGTACATGATTCATTTATTTCAAATGAGGATTAAACATGAAAGTATTACAATATCGAGCAGCTTCTTCAATGATTTTGAAGACATTCTTATATGATAAAGGCATTTCTAAAAAGAGTTTAAGCGCCATTAAGCAGAATGGCGCTTTATTAGTGAATAAAGAACACGCTACCGTTAGAAAAGAAATTCATGAAGGTGACGAAATTGAGATTCACTTACCAAATGAATCTCCTAGTCATAATTTAGAACCATTTACGTTTGATTTAAATATTTTGTTTGAAGATGAATGGTTTATCATCGTTTCTAAACCTGCCATGATGAATACAGCGCCTTCTAGAGAACATCCTCATAATAGTTTAGTTGAAGCGGTGTTAAGCTATATGCTAATGAATGGTGAACGAACAATTCCACATATAGTGACACGTTTAGATCGCGGTACAAGTGGTATAGTTATATTTGCGAAGCATCAATTATTACATCACATGGTTTCAAATACGACAATAAGTAAATACTATGTTGCACTTGTACATGGTGTTGTTGCACCGAAGAAAGGTGTTATTAAAGCACCAATTGCACGTGCTAAACATTCTATTATAGAAAGAGAAGTTTCTGAAGAAGGTAAGTTTGCACATACAGAATATGAATATTTAGATGGTGATTCTGAAAATAGCATGCTTAAATTACAACTTTTTACAGGTAGAACACATCAAATAAGAGTACATCTTGCACATATTGGTTATCCAATTATAGGTGATAGTTTATATGGATATGAAGATGGTCAATATGATCATCAATTACTGCAGTGCAATCATATAGAATTTATACATCCAATCACTTTGAAACAATTGCATATTGTTGATGAAATGCACTATAACCTAAGCGGTGTAGGTATGATATAATAAATTGTATTTTTATGAGGAGGTGGCAAAGTTGGTTAATGAAAATAATGAAAATTACATCGAAGACGAAGCTTTTGATAAAGAAAAGTTAGACGAACTATTAGCAAATGATGAAATAGACCAATTTAGAGAAGAATTTTTAAATATGCATACATATGACCAAGGTGAATACTTTGAAATATGTGATAATGAGCTCAAACAAAAAATATATCAATTCCTTTCACCGTTAGAAGTAGCTGACTTCTTTGAAACGACTGAGTTAGATGATGAAGAATACGAAGAAATTTTTCAAAATATGAATGCTAATTATGCAAGTCAAATGTTAAGTGACATGTCATACGATAACGCAGTTGATATTTTGAATGTATTATCTAAAAGTAAAATAGCCACTTTACTCACACTCATGAATCGTGAAGATGCTAGAGAAATTAAAGCATTACTTCATTATGAAGAAGATACTGCCGGTGGTATTATGACCACTGAGTTTATTTCAGTATATTCAACAATGTCTGTTAAAGAAGCGATGTTCTATGTTAAAGAACAAGCACCTGAAGCGGAAACAATATATGTTATTTTCGTTGTAGACGAAAATAAAAAATTAGCAGGCGTTATCTCATTAAGAGACTTAATTGTCGCTGAAAATGATGCATATATTGAAGAAATTATGAGTGAACGTGTTATCAGTTCTAATGTAGCTGATGACCAAGAAGACGTCGCACAAACAATGCGAGATTATGACTTGATTGCGTTACCTGTAATCGACTATCAAGATCATTTATTAGGTATCATTACAATTGATGATATCTTGGACGTTATGGATGAAGAAGCAAGTGAAGACTACTCTAAATTAGCGGGTGTATCTGACATCGACTCTACAAATGATTCAGTCTTCCAAACAGCTATGAAACGTTTACCTTGGTTATTAATATTAACGGTTTTAGGCATGATCACAGCATCCATACTAGGACAATTTGAAGATACACTTTCACAAGTTGCCCTTCTTGCAGCATTTATACCTATCATTAGTGGTATGAGTGGTAACTCAGGTACACAATCTCTTGCCGTATCTGTACGTAATATATCAACAGGTGAAATAAATGAACAAAGCAAATTTAAGCTCGCACTTCGTGAATCTGGTTCAGGACTACTAACTGGTTTCTTCTGTGCAATAAGTTTATTCATTATAATTGTCTTATTATATCGTGAACCTGTATTGGCGCTTATCGTTTCAGTTAGTTTAACAATAGCGATGACTGTAGGTACTTTAATGGGTGCAATTATACCGATGTTTATGAATAAAATGAATATTGACCCTGCAGTTGCAAGTGGACCATTCATTACGACAATAAACGACATTGTCAGTATGTTAATCTACTTTGGTTTAGCAACAGCATTTATGTCTTATCTAATATAAGGAGAATAATATGGAGCATTCTAGTTTTACATCTCTAGTTATTGTTGTTATTGCTGCATTTTTAACACCTATACTTGTAAATAGGTTGAAAATTTCTTTCTTACCTGTTGTCGTTGCTGAAATCATAATGGGGATAATCATAGGTGACTCTTTATTTGGATTAGTAAAAGAAGATGCATGGTTATCTATCTTATCGACGTTAGGTTTTATATTTTTAATGTTCTTAAGTGGTTTAGAAATTGATTTTAACGCGTTTAAGACGAAACAAACTTCTGATGAACAAGAAGGAAATAATATTCCAAGTAATTTATATTTAACGGCCGTCGTATTTTCTTTAATTATGGTTTTATCTATTTTATTAGCCTTTATATTCAAATGGACTGGTTTAATAGACGACGTATTATTGATGGTTATCATCATCTCGACAATTAGTTTGGGCGTAGTTGTACCAACATTAAAAGAAATGAATATTATGCATACAAGCATCGGACAGTTTATCTTGTTAGTTGCAGTTGTAGCAGATTTAGCAACAATGTTACTATTAACAGTTTACGGTACAATAAATGCTAAAGGTGATTCACCGTTATGGCTTATAGGTATTCTAATCGTCTTTAGTTTTATCTTTTATATTATGGGTGGTTTATTTAAAAAATCACCATTCTTAAAAAAATTAACTTCAGGTACAACTCAAATAGGTATTCGTGCAGTGTTTGCACTCATTATTCTACTCGTTGGTTTAGCTGAAGGAGTAGGCGCTGAAAATATATTAGGTGCCTTCCTAGCAGGTGTTATCGTATCGTTATTAGGACCTGACCAAGATATGGTAGAGAAATTAGACTCATTTGGATATGGTTTCTTTATTCCAATATTCTTCATTATGGTAGGTGTGAATTTAAACATTCCATCACTTGTGCAAGAGCCAGGTTTATTAATTATCATACCTTTACTGTTTATTGCCTTTTTAATTTCTAAGCTGATTCCAGTAGCATTTATAGGTAAATGGTATGACCGTAAAACGACAATTTCTTCGGCATTCCTATTAACTTCAACATTGTCACTTGTAATCGCAGCAGCAAAAATCGCTGAACAACTTGGAACAATTAGTTCAGAAATATCTGGCATACTTATTCTAAGTGCGGTTATCACATGTGTCTTTGTACCGATTGTATTTAAGAAGATGTTCCCAATGCCTGAAGAAACTAAGAAAATTGTTAAAGTGAGCTTTATTGGTAAAAACCAATTATCGATCCCAGTTGCTCAAAGTATACATTCTCACATTTATCAAACTTCAATGTTCTTTAGAAAAGATCTTTCAGATAATAGAAAGTTAGATGAAAGTATTAAAACATTTGAGTTAGATGATTATATTGAAGAGGAACTATTAGAATTAGGCTTATTTGATTCAGATATCATTGTATGTTCAGCAAATGATGATCAAATCAACAAACAAGTTGCTTTAATGGCGCATAATCATGGCGTTAAAAGAATTATTTGTAAACAAGAAAATGGTAGTGAAGATGAAGCATTTGAAGGTAAAAATATTGAATTCTTTAGTAGTTTCTTAAGTAATAAAATCTTACTTAAAGGATTAATTGAATCTCCAAATATGCTGAACTTATTAAGTAACGTAGAAACTTCTCTATATGAGATAGAGATGAAGAACCATAGTTATCATAATGTATTGTTAAGATCATTCCCATTTGCTGGGGACGTAATCTTTGTACGTATTATTAGAGGCAAAGATTCAATCGTACCTCATGGTGATACTGAATTACAATATGGAGATAAGTTAATTGTGACAGGATCAAAAGAATATGTTTCACAATTAAAACAAGATATGGAATTTATTTAATAAACTTTGTAAAAATGAGGTTGTACTATAGACCTCATTTTTACTTTTTATTCAATATAAAATAAAAGTATAATGCTTGTCAGGTGGTCTGACCAGTGTTATTATAACGAGTGAATGTTTAGTATAATATACATATTAAAGGAGTATAGTGAATGTTTAATTTAGAAGGTAAAACATATGTAATCATGGGTATTGCGAACAAAAGAAGTATTGGCTTTGGTGTAGCTAAAGTGTTAGACGAACTAGGTGCTAACTTAGTATTCACATACAGAAAAGAACGTAGTAAAGATCAACTTGTTAAATTATTTGAAGAATTAAAAAATCAAAAAGGACAACATATTTTTGAATGTGATGTTCAAAAAGACGATCACGTTGTAAATGCTTTTGAACAAATTGGAGAAAAATTTGGTCATATCGATGGTGTTTACCATTCAATCGCTTTTGCTAATATGGAAGACTTAAGAGGAAGATTTACTGATACATCTCGTGAAGGTTTCTTATTAGCACAAGATATTAGTTCTTATTCATTAACAATCGTTGCAAGAGAAGCTAAAAAATTAATGCCAGAAGGTGGCAGCATCGTTGCAACTACTTATTTAGGCGGAGAATATGCAGTACCTAACTACAATGTGATGGGTGTAGCTAAAGCAAGTTTAGAAGCAAACGTTAAATATTTAGCACGTGACTTAGGAGAAGATAACATTCGAGTAAATGCTATCTCTGCAGGTCCCATCCGTACATTAAGTGCAAAAGGTGTAGGTGGATTCAATGCGATCCTTAAAGAAATTGAAGAACGTTCACCATTAAAACGTAATGTAGATATTATAGAAGTAGGTAAAACAGCAGCTTATCTATTAAGTGACTACTCAAGCGGTGTAACAGGTGAGAATATTCATGTAGACTCAGGTTACCATGTTGTAAGATAATTTAGAGAACCAACAAAATCTATGATTTTGTTGGTTTTTTGTATATGTAGTGACAAAAAGGTGGGGAATTTTAACTAAGGACGTCTATATTAACAAAACTTGGCGGAATTGTAACTAAGGGCACCCATAGTAACAAAAGTCGGGCGAATTGTAATTAAGGATGCCCATAATAACAAAAGTCGGCAGAAGTGTAACTAAGAGCGGTCATAGTAACAAAACTTGGCCGAAGTGTAACTAAGAGCGGCCATAGTAACAAAACTGGGCGGAAGTGTAACTAAGGGCACCCATAGTAACATAAGTCGGCGGAAGTGTAACTAAGGGCACCCATAGTAACATAAGTCGGCGGAAGTGTAACTAAGGGCACCCATAGTAACAAAACTTGGCCGAAGTGTAACTAAGAGCGGCCATAATTACATACACCGCATATCTTCCACACCAAACAAAAAAACTGAAACCGCATTGGTTTCAGTTTTTTGTTTATTTTAAGTTGTTATCATGTATTGGATCGTCTTCAACTGTACGGTTCGCACTTGAACTAATAGATTGTCTATGTGTGTATACATTTCGAACGATTGTCTTAAGTACTGCGTATGTTGGTACGGCTATTAAGATAGCTACGAAACCGCCTAAATTACCTGCAGCTAATATAACAGTAATGATTGTAAGTGGGTGAATGTTTAATGATTTACCCATAATGTTTGGTGTAATCACGTTACCTTCAAGTTGCTGACAAATTAATGTGATAATACTTACCCAAACGAGCATCATAGGATCTTGTATGAGTGCGATTGTTGCTGCTGGTATAAATGCTAACCATGGTCCTAGGAATGGAATCATGTTTGTGATGAGTGCCAATAAAGCTAAAAGTAATGCATAATCCAAACCTACAAATGTATAACCTAAGTACAATAGTACACCTAATATAACACTAACTGTAACTTGACCTTGTATATATGATTGCAATGTTTGATTAATGTCTTTACTTAAATTAACGACAAACCATTTTGTACGACCTTTGAAAGGTCTAGCTATAAATGGAATAAATCTTTCGTGATCTTTTAACATATATATTAAGAAGAAAGGCACTAAGATTAATAAGAACATTGTTGAAACAAATGATGATATATAACTAAATAGGTTTGTTAACATATCTGTTACGATACCGCTTATACTTTCGATTGAATCATTAATTTTTTGTGATATATTTTCTGGTAATCGATCTCTTTGTTGTAATGCATAATCTACAACATGCTGAATTTCACGTTGTATATAGGGAATATTCTTGATTAAATTATTAATTTGATTTGTTAGAACTGGTGCAATGATTGAGATAAATAGTACAACAATCAGTATTAATGCAACGATGATGATCGAAATACTTCCCCATCTGGGTACTTTTCTTTTCTCTAACATTTTTTGAAAAGGTAAACAAATATAGAATAAGAATCCACCTAATAATAATGGTAGTAATATGGATTTTACGATAATGATGATTGGATAAAATATTTCATTTATTTCCATAAAGATTTTTATAATTAGAAACGTAAGGAGAATAGCTATTCCTGTACGAAACCATGCTTTATTTAACAATAGAAGTCCTCCTTATCAAACTTTCTCATACTTTTATATTATAAGCGAAATTACAGAATTAACAATGATAAATAAAATAGTTTCTAGAATTCGTGTAATGTTTAAAAGTTTATATTTTTATATATTATTTTAAGTTGTACGGATTAGAATAATTATAACGTATTTGTGAATATATGAATTTGTGTGCATTTATACTTACTATTTCTAAAAAGCTTTTTTAACAATATAGTAAGCGCTTACAATTTGTGTTAAGAGCATTTCAAAAAAATATTGATTGTGTATTTATACATGGTATAATCATAACAAGGTAATTTCAAAATTTTCTGAACATGAAGTTATCTTAAGGCTTACAACAAAGGGGAGATTAATTATGGAATCTATTGTTAGCTTTGCGAATGAGATTGTATGGAGTAAAGCGTTAGTATATGGTCTTTTACTGACTGGTGTTTTATTTTCATTTATGATGAGGTTCTTCCAAGTCAGGCACTTTAAAGAAATGATTCGTTTAATGTTTCAAGGGGAAAAGTCACCAACTGGTATTTCTTCTTTCCAAGCAATTGCAGTATCATTAGCAGGTCGTGTTGGTACAGGTAATATTGTTGGTGTTTCAACAGCAATCTTTATCGGTGGTCCTGGTGCAGTATTCTGGATGTGGGCTACAGCATTTCTAGGTGCGAGTTCGGCATTTATCGAATCAACACTTGGTCAAATTTATAAAAGAGAAATAAATGGTCAATATCGTGGTGGACCAGCATACTACATAGAATCAGGTATAAAAGGTAAAGCTGGTAAAATATATGCAATTATATTTGCACTTGTTACAGTACTATCTGTAGGTCTATTGCTTCCGGGTGTTCAATCAAATGCCATTGCCTCTTCAATGAAAAATGCATTTGGATTAAATCCTTGGGTTATTGCTATAGTATTAGCTGTATTATTAGCACTTATCATTTTCGGTGGTATCAAAGCAATTGCAAATGTTGCGACAGCCGTTGTACCTTTTATGGCTATTGTTTACATAGGTTTAGCAATTGTTATCATTATATTAAATATTCAAGAAGTTCCAGGTTTAATTGCATTAATTTTCAAATCTGCATTTGGTGTTGAAGCTGCTTTTGGTGGTATATTCGGTGCGATGATTGAAATTGGTGTTAAACGAGGACTTTATTCAAACGAAGCAGGTCAAGGTACTGGACCACATGCTGCTGCAGCTGCAGAAGTATCACATCCAGCTAAACAAGGACTTGTACAAGCATTCTCAGTTTATGTAGATACTTTATTAGTATGTACAGCTACAGCATTAATGATTTTAATGTCAGGTACATTTAATACAACAGACGGTGGAACAAATAAAGATGGTTCACCACATTTAATTCATGACAATGGAATTTATGTACAAGGCCCAGATGGTAGTAAAGACGTATCAGGTACAGCGATGTATGCTCAAGCAGGGATTGATAAAGCATTCTCTGGAGATAACTACACGTTTGATCCAGCGTACTCAGGTTTCGGTTCTTACTTTATTGCGTTAGCATTGTTCTTCTTCGCATTTACAACGATACTGGCATATTACTATATCGCAGAGACTAACGTAAGTTATATCATACCGTCCGATAAACAGAAGATATGGATTATATTAGTACGGTTAGTTCTCATAGGTGCTACAATATACGGATGTGTTAAAACAGCTGATGTTGCGTGGGCAATGGGTGACTTAGGTGTAGGTATGATGGCATGGTTAAATATCATTGCAATTTGGATACTCCATAAACCAGCCTTAAGAGCATTACGTGACTTTGAAATTCAGAAAAAACAAAAAGGGTCAGGTTATTATGCGATATATAGACCAGAACCAGATGAAGTGCCAACTGCAAAATTCTGGCATGAAGATTATCCTAAACGTTTAAAAGAATATAACTTAGATGATAAATAATTAAACAATATCAAACGCTTTCAAATATACGCTCTCTACTGTACAATAAAATTATATGTACAGTTGGGAGCGTTCTTTTATGGATAAAAAAATAGGTCTTGTTGACCAAATTAAACTCGAGAGTAAATTTTTAAAAAGGGAAGTGACAATCTCAATTTACTTACCTAAAGACTATACAGATCTATATAAACATCATGTGATTATTACATTTGACGGTAGGGACTTTTTCCAATTTGGTCAAATTCATCGCGCATATGAGAAATTAAGAACAAATGATGAGATAGAAAGGGCAATCATTGTAGGTGTTCACTATGAAGATGTAGATAAGAGAAGAACAGAATTTCATCCCGATGGAGAATACCGAAAAGAAACGTCACAATTTGTGGTGAAAGAGCTATGTCCTTATATTGATAAAACATTCTCAACTTTGAAAGTAGGTAATGCAAGAATGTTACTAGGCGATAGTCTAGCAGCAAGTATCGCTTTAATGACATGTTTAGAATACCCTCATCATTTTAGTCAAGCAGGGCTTTTCAGTCCAATGATCAATGATACAGTAATAGAAGTATTTAACAATTGTTCATCTAAACATCTATTAACAATCAAACATTATATAGGTAAAGAAGAAGATTCTTTCAAACTTATTAGTGGAGATATGGCAGACTTTTTAACACCGAATCGATCATTCAGTGAACGAGTTAAACAGGAAGATTTAACATATGAATACACTGAATTAGATGGTGGACATACATGGAAAACATGGAAGCCTGAATTACCAAATATGTTAAGTTACTTTTTAAGTCATCAAAATCAAAAAAATTTGATATAATAATAATGTAGAAAAACAAAGGAGGAAGTATCATTATGAAATTAGGCATCGTACTTATTCCGTCTAAACCATTCCAAGAAAAAGTGAATGCATATCGTAAGAGATATGACAAACACTATGCGTTAATTGCACCACATATTACAATTAAAGAGAAATTTGAAATTGAAGATAGTAAACTAAATGAAGTGAAATCACAATTAGAAACAACAGCTAAGGAATTTGAACCATTAAATATCCAAGTGTCTAAAGCCTCTAGCTTTGCACCTACTAAAAACGTTATTTATTTTAAAGTGACTAAAACGGATGAATTAGAATCTTTATTTAGTAAATTTAATAATGAAGCATTCTATGGTGAGAGTACACATCCATTCGTACCACACTTCACAATTGCACAAGGTCTTTCAAGCCAAGAATTTGAAGATATTTATGGCCAAGTAAGAATGGCTGGTATAGATCATTCAGAAACAATTGATACAATTAAACTTATGAAGCAAAATGAAGACGAAACATGGTCTGAAGAAGCTTCATATACACTAGGATAAATCAAAATTTATCTCATATAAAAAAGGAAGCAGAAGGTATTGATTAAATCTCTTCTGCTTCCTTTTATTTTATGCTGATTTTCTTTTTCTATAATTTATAATAAAGAATGTGCCATAGAATAATGCTAAGAATAAGAACATAATACTTGAAGCATAAATTGTATAATATACATCTTTAAATACTTCAGATATTAACCCACCTAATACGGGGCCAATCATTGTTCCAAATCCTTGAACACTATTGAAGACACCCCATGTTTCTTCTTGCACTTTATTATGAATTTGACCAGCCATAAATGTGTTCCATGCTGGTAAGAGTAGCCCATAAATCGTACCAATGAGTAAAGCAATCAATAGAACGATAAATAATTGTGTTAATACGGTTAATCCAAATATAAATGAGCTATATGCTAAAAATCCTACAAAAATAACAAGGTGTGTAAATGCTTTAGAATGTTTGTCCATCAATTTAGAAAAGAATAACATCGAAATGGTACATCCAATACCGCCAACAATGAGTAAAAGTGTATATTCTAGTGTTGTAACACCCATATGTTTTGTTGCGTATGTTGGCAATATAGGGACAAGCATGCCTATTGCAGATCCTTGTAAAAAGATACCTGGAAATAGCAATAAATGTCTTCTTGTCACTTGTACGATTTCACGTAGTTGTTTTTTAACAGATTTACTTTCGTAATTTGTGAGCTGTACTTTAACAAAATAGAATAATATCCATGCAACAAGTACACATAAAGCCATCATAAATGTAAATCTCGTAGGATGTAGTTTAAATAGTAAATTCATGAAAATCATACCTGATAATAATCCAACTAACCAACTGAAATAAACATATCCCATTTGTTTACCTCTAGATGCTTCGTCAACACTGGATAACATAATGACCCAAATTGGACTAACTGCGATACCTAATAATATGGCACTTAAAATAAATACGATAGGTGATGGTATGAAAATAATGAGTGCTAAACTCGTAAATGCTAATATAAATCCACACGTTAATATAACTGTTGGACCAAATCGTTTTAGAAGAAAACCTATTACGAAATTCGTTAATGCATCACTAATAAAGTGTAAAGAAATAGCTAAAGAAGTAATACCAACAGTCACTTTAGCAGTGGTTGTTGGTAGAATTGGTAAATAACTTAAAATGTACATTCCTCTCGCAAATTCCATCATAAATAATATGATGAGCATTAACCGAAAATCTTTTTTGTGAAATGTTTTATCTGATGAAGTATTTGGCATACATAGGAACCTTTCCATAAACTTCATTATAAGAAAGTGAATCACTTAATAATGAAAGTAAGTCTTTGCAAATATTTTCTGTTGATTTTTCAATATAATTTTCTTCTAGTAGTTTTGTCATTTCCTTTAGTCTAGATGGTTGATTCATGAGTGAAATAACGAGTTTAGTCGCTTCTTCTGGTGTGTGTGCTATTTTACCGTATCCTTTTTGTGTAAAATACTCAGCGTTTTCTAACTCTTGTCCAGGTGCTGGATTTAAGAATATAAGAGGTAAATGTCTAGAGAATGCCTCTGAAATAGTGATGCCACCTGGCTTAGTAATCATAAGTTGGCTAGATGCCATCCATTCATTCATATGTTTCGTATAGCCGAGTATCAGCACATTATCATTATCTTTAAAATGATGTCTAAGTTCATTTTTCAAGCTTTTACTATTACCACATATCATGACAACTTGAGTGTCTTTAGCATACATATCTATTTTACTAATCATAGTTGAGAAACCTGTTGATACACCGAAAGCACCAGCAGACATTAAAATAACTTTCTTGTCTGGATCTAGTTTGTGTTTCGTTAACCAATGATATCGATCGATTGGTTGCTCAAATTGTTTAGAAATAGGTATGCCTGTTACTTTAATTGCATCGCTTTCTACACCGATAGATTCAATTTCATTTTTCAAATCTTTCGTTGCTACATAGTATCTATTTGAGTGTGGTGTTACCCAGTTCTTGTGTAAACGGTAGTCCGTCATTACTGTAGCGATAGGTATATTCAAATTGAATTGTTCCGTTAAAACTGATACGACTGGTGTCGGAAAAGTTAACAAAATCAAATCAGGCTTTTCTTTTATAAGTAAATTCAATAATTTATTTAATCCATAGTATTTATAGAAACATTTATCAATTTGTTCAGGTCTACTATAGTAGAAGAACTTATACATATTTCTGAAATACTTAAAGCTGTTTATATACCATTGTTTCGCAATTGAAGTCATAATAGGGTGTGCTTCCAAAAATAAATCATGCTCAATAACAGTTAAATGATTTAAATTCATTTCACCAAATTGTTTCACAATACTATTCGTAACTTGTAGATGACCATTACCGAAAGAACCTGTAATAATCAATAATTTTTTGTTTTGAGAAACCATTAGCCACACTCCGTATTTGTATTTAATTTCTATGATAGTTTAACGCATTTTAGCTATTTTGTGAAAAGATATTGCATATAATTACAAAATTAATATAAAAACTTTATACTATATCAATGTTTTAGTTGGAGATATTTAACAAATTATACGTGATTATGCATGTGATTTGGTTAAACTTTTCTGTATCGATTCATACCAATCATATTTAATACTAACAGTAAGAAGAATATACCTAATAGTATTATCCAATTCATATAAATATCTGATAAGTGATAGCCTCTTAACATAACATTTTGAATGGTATCACCTGCATAATATAACGGCATGATATGTGCGATATATACGAGCACTTTATGCATGCTTTCCACTGGTATGATTCCTGCGAAAAAGACTTGAGGAATCACAACTAAAGGAATAAATTGAATCATTTGAAATTCTGATGATGCGAATGTCGATAACAATAAACCAAGTGTAAGTGCTATAAATGACACGAGTACATTCGTAATAAATACTAATAATATGTTGCCTTCAGTAACCATTTGTAATACATAAATAGCATATAAAACAATCAAAGTTGTTTGTATGATGGCAAATGTACCATAACCTATTATATAACCTAAAATAATTTCATGTTTTTTAATAGGTGATGATAATGTTCTTTCTAAAGTTCCAGATGTTCTTTCTTTGAGTAATGAAATACCTGAAATTAAGAATGTAAAGAAGAATACGAAAAATGCGATTAAAATAGGACTTATAGTATCAAAATAATTTGTATCTTTATCACCATGTAAATAATACTCTTTGGCATCTAACTTTGTTATATGATTTGGGTATTTAGCCGAAACTTGAGACTTTTCGGCTTTTGGTAATTGTTGAGTTATAGACTGAATGATTTTCCCTTGTTGATTAACGACAGATGACAATTGTTTTGTGCTTTGCATGATGATTAATTTATTGATGGTTAACTTTAATTGACTCGTTTTGCTTGGATCAGTATTTTCGTAAGTAATATTTAGTTTGTTATCGTCTAATGATAGAAAACCGTCTAAATGATCAGCTTTAAATTTATGTTTTAAATCTAGTTGATTTGAATAAGTCTGAATGTTAATATCTTGGTTTTTGAGGGTTGAAATGATTTGAGCGTTTACTTGATATGTACCCACTTTTAGATCAGTTGACTCATCTGAATAGTTAAATAAAAAATAAATCAACGTCATTATTAATAACGGTGCAACGAGTAAGAGCATAAGGGTACGTTTATCTCTTATGACTTGTTTGAAAATTCGCGTGGCAATATTAATCATGTGCACCATCTCCTAACGCTAGGAAGACATCTTCAATCGTATTTACGTTATATGATGATTTAATTTCATTTGGCGTACCATAAGAAATAATTTTGCCTTCTCTCATTAGTAATAAACGATCACATTTATCAGCCTCATCTAATACATGTGTTGTAATAAGAATTGTCTTGCCTTCATCTCTAAAATGAAACAAATCATTCCATATTGATTTTCTTAATCTAGGGTCGATGCCAACTGTTGGCTCATCTAAAATCAATATGTCTGGATTTTGAATCATACTAATTGCAAGAGATAATCTGCGTTTCATACCTCCAGAAAATGCTTTAACTTTTTTATGTTTTTCGTGTGTTAAGTTGACAATTTTCAGAGTGAGTTCGATTTGTTCGTTGATATCTAATTTAAGTGCTTTATGAATATATAATTTCGCAAAGAATTTCAAATTTTCAACAGCTGTTAAATCATCAAATAAAGCATCACTTTGAGACATGTAACCAATAGACCTTAAAATTTCTCTGTTAGGAATACGATTGCCATTGATCGTAATTGTACCAGAATCCATAGTTGTCATGCCTAAAATACATTTAATTAAAGTCGTCTTGCCTGCACCTGATGGGCCAATTAAACCTGTTATTAAACCAGGTTCAAATTGAGTTGTTACATCTTTTAAAATAACTGTTTTTCCATAAGATTTGGATACGGATTGAATATTAATCATAAAAGCACCCCTTTATTTAAAAGTAAACGCTCACTCATTTTATAATTGTTTATAGTTATAGTCTAAGCTATAAAATCAACATAAGAAAGTGTATAATAAACCTATTGAAAATAAAGGAGCAATAACGATGAATGTTAAAACGTTATTAAATAAAATAAAAATTAAACAAACTTACGGTCAAATTGACCAAGAAGTTCATGATATTACGACAGATTCAAGAAATGCTCAAGAAGGCTCTATATTTGTGGCATCAAAAGGTTATACAGTAGATAGTCATAAATTTATACCGAATGTAATAGAGCAAGGATGTAGCGTCATTGTGAGTGACCGTTATGTAGAATTAAATGATGAGGTATTATTAATTGTGGTTAAGGATACATTGAAAGTGGCAAGTATCTTTAGTCATGTCTTATTTGATTTTCCAAGTCAAAAATTAACGACAATTGGCGTGACTGGTACAAATGGTAAGACGACAATTGCGACAATGATTCATCATTTAACAAGAGGTTTAGGAAAAAATAGTGCTTATTTAGGAACAAACGGTTTTCAAATTAATGAAACAGTTACTAAAGGTGTTAATACGACTCCAGAAACCGTTACTTTAACGAAACATATCGTTGAAGCGGTTGATAAAGAATGTGCAAGTATGACATTTGAAGTCTCAAGTCACGGGTTAGTTATCGGAAGACTTCGAGGTTTAGAATTTGATATCGCTATTTTTTCAAATTTAACACAAGATCATTTAGATTTTCATGGTACGATGGAAGCTTACGGACATGCTAAGTCATTATTATTTAGTCAATTAGGTCAAGACTACAGAAAAGACAAATATGTCATATTGAATGCAGATGATCCATATACAAAAGAATTAATACCTGTATCACCATTTGAAATATTTACATATGGTATAGATAACGAAGCAGACTTTATGGCTAAAGATATAGAAGAATCTATAAGGGGTGTGCGCTTTACACTTGTAACACCATTTGGTTCTTACAAGGTACAGTCACCTTATTTAGGTAAATTTAATGTCCTTAATTTATTAGCGAGCATTATAGGTTTGTGGGCGCAAGGTTATGAATTAAACGATATTACTAAAGCAGTTGGAAATATGCCTGCAGTTGAAGGGCGTTTAGAAGTATTAGATAGAAACTTACCAATAGATTTAATTATTGATTATGCACATACACCGGACGGAATGGATAAATTAATAGATGCTGTGAAACCATTTGTAAAACAAAAATTAATATTCTTAGTTGGTATGGCAGGAGAAAGAGACTTAACAAAAACACCAGAAATGGGTAAAATAAGTTGTCGAGCAGATTATGTGATATTTACGCCAGATAATCCTGCAAATGATGATCCTAAAATGTTAACAGCAGAATTAGCTAAAGGAGCGACACATAATAATTATGTAGAATTTGAAGATAGAGCAGAAGGCATTAAACATGCAATAGAAATTTCTGAGCCAGGTGATACAGTTGTACTCGCATCTAAAGGGAGAGAACCATATCAAATCATGCCTGGACATATTAAAGTGCCTCATAGAGATGATTTAATCGGTTTAGAGGCAGCATATGAAAAATATGGAGGAAAGCCAAGTGAAGATTAGAGAAAGTCATTCGCAAAACTTAAATTGTAAAGTTTATATATATGAAAATAAAAAAGAAGAATATTTTGTGATTTCGATTCCGGATTTATTTTGGTCTATTGAAGTAGATTACGATTTATACGGAGAATCTTTAATTGAGCATTTGTACTTGCATTTGTTTAATGTACTTGATGAAGATGAAGCAAATGAATTAGCAAATAGAATTAGCCAATGGACATCCGAATTATAAGGAGAAATGAATTGTGACGATTAAACAAGAAGTAGAAAGTAGAAAGACATTTGCGATAATATCCCATCCAGATGCTGGTAAAACAACATTAACTGAAAAATTATTACTTTTTGGTGGTGCGATTAGACAAGCAGGTACCGTTAAAGGTAAAAAGACAGGTAAATTTGCGACAAGTGACTGGATGAAAGTAGAACAAGAACGTGGTATTTCTGTTACAAGTTCAGTTATGCAATTTGATTATGATCATTACAACATAAATATATTAGATACACCAGGACATGAAGACTTTTCTGAAGATACGTATAGAACATTAATGGCTGTAGATAGTGCTGTAATGGTTATTGACTGTGCGAAAGGTATCGAACCGCAAACGTTGAAATTGTTTAAAGTATGTAAAATGAGAGGTATTCCTATTTTTACATTTATTAACAAATTAGACAGAATGGGTAAAGAGCCTTTTGAACTTTTAGAAGAAATTGAGAAAACATTAGAAATTGAAACTTATCCTATGAACTGGCCAATTGGAATGGGACAGAATTTCTTTGGAATTATTGATAGATCTGATAAAACAATTGAGCCATTTAGAGATGAAGAGAATGTTTTACATTTAAATGACGACTATGAATTAGAAGAAGAGCATCCAATCAAAAATGATTCACAATTTGCACAAGCAATTGATGAGTTAATGCTTGTAGATGAAGTCGGTGAACAATTTGATGAAGAATTATTGTTAGCTGGAGAGTTAACACCGGTATTTTTCGGCTCAGCATTAGCGAATTTCGGTGTTCAAAATTTCCTTAATGCGTATGTTGATTATGCGCCAATGCCAAGTGGCCGCAAGACTGAAGAAGGAGATGTTGTTGATCCGTTCGATCCAGACTTCTCAGGATTTATCTTTAAGATACAAGCTAACATGGATCCAAGACATAGAGATAGAATCGCATTTATGAGAGTCGTGAGTGGTGCATTCGAAAGAGGCATGGATGTTACACTTCAACGTAATAAGAAAAAACAAAAAATCACACGTTCAACTTCATTTATGGCAGATGATACACAAACTGTAAACCATGCTGTTAGTGGTGATATTATAGGGTTATATGACACTGGAAATTATCAAATTGGTGACACGCTTGTAGGCGGAAATCAAAAATTCCATTTTGAATCATTACCACAATTTACGCCTGAAATATTTATGAAAGTTAGCGCTAAAAATGTTATGAAACAAAAGCATTTCCATAAAGGGATTGAACAATTAGTTCAAGAAGGTGCAATTCAACTTTATAAAACGTTGCACACGAATCAAATCATATTGGGTGCAGTTGGACAATTACAATTTGAAGTATTCGAGCATCGTATGAAAAATGAATATAATGTTGATGTTGTTATGGAACAAGTCGGTAAGAAAATAGCAAGATGGATTGAAAATGAAAAAGATATTACAGACAATATGAATTCAAGTCGATCTATTTTAGTTAAAGACCGCTATGATCAATATGTATTCTTATTTGAAAATGAATTTGCAACAAGATGGTTTGAAGATAAATTCCCAGAAATTAAATTATTTAGTTTGTTATAATGAACAAAACATTGTATAATAATTAAGTAAAACTAAATAGACCTACGACTTTGTCGAAGGGGAGTAACTTTAGAACTTAAAAATTCTAGCATATTATCGTCATTACGAAACATAAGTTTCCGGTAATATGGACATCATATAAATGTTAAGTGAGACCTTTGCCTTTTATTAGGCATGGTCTCTTTTGTTTTTTACAAAAAAAGAATGGAGTGTGAATAGATGGATCCGAGTTTGTTAATTAGTTATGGCTGGGTATTAGTTGTATTAATATTTCTTGAAGGATTATTAGCTGCAGATAATGCTGTTGTTATGGCCGTAATGGTCAAACATTTACCAGAAGATTTAAGGAAAAAAGCATTGTTCTATGGCTTATTAGGAGCGTTTGTGTTTAGATTTTTATCATTATTCTTAATTAGTTTCTTAGCTAACTTCTGGCCAATTCAAGCGGCAGGGGCATTATATTTAATTTATATGTCCATTAAGAATTTGATAGATTTTAAAAAGCATAAAGGTGAAGAGCTCAAGACGCCAGACGACGTAGAAGCTAAAGATGATTTCTCTGAATCAGAATTTCCTTCAGATGGACACGGTCATCATAAATTGAAAAAGAACTTCTGGATGACGGTATTAAAAGTAGAATTTGCAGATATCGCATTTGCGATTGATTCAATGTTAGCTGCATTTGCTATCGCAGTAACATTACCAGCATTGGGTATCCACTTTGGTGGTATGGATGCTGGTCAGTTTGGTGTTATGTTTGTTGGTGGTATTATTGGTGTTGTTATTATGAGATTTGCAGCAACATACTTTGTTGAATTATTAAATAAATATCCAAATTTAGAAGCGGCAGCATTTGCTATTGTAGGTTGGGTAGGTATTAAACTGTTTGTGATTGTATTGGCACATGATGAAATTGGTGTATTACCTCATGATTTCCCACATGGCATATTATGGCAATCAATATTCTGGTCAGTATTATTATTACTCGTTATTATTGGCTGGATCACTTCAGTACGTAATAATAAAAAGACAACAAATTAATATTTATTAGACAAAACACCAACAAAGTTTATAGTTGACTTTGTTGGTGTTTTTTATGTTTTTTTAAAATGAATAATTCATATTGAATGAATTTGCAAATATATGTAAAAATAGGTGTGTAATATTGAGAATTACAATGGTTTTATGTTAATAAATTTAGTATTATATGGCATAATAGATACATTAAGTGTTTAGATTGAGGAGGGCAATAAATGTCACGAAAAAAGCATGTCATTCCTAGAAATGAATATAAGAGACAGCGACGTGAATTTTTTCATAATGAAGAACGTGAAAAAAGAATCGAACAAGAGAAAAAAGAAAATGAAATAAAAAAAGCGAATGAACGAGAACTTCAAAAGAAAAATGAATTACGTGTTAAGGAAAATATGCAAAAAGCACGTATTGAAAAATTAACAAAAGAAGAAATCAAAAAACAAGAAGAAGAATCTAAATCGCATCCAACAATTGATTTAGATGATGACCGACTTGCTGAATCACATCAAGAATATAGTGAACAAGATGAAGTATTACATAAAGATGAAGTTCAAACAGATGATGAACACCACGGAATAGACTCTGAAGAAGAACCTGAAGAGATTAGATATGAAAAAGTAAGTGAACAAAAACAGGCAGAGACGGGTAAAACTTTTTCTAAAGATAATGACTTTGAAATAAATAAACAGCTCGGTGCTAAACATGATGAAAAAGTAGAACAAAAATCTCAAAATAAAAATAGTTTTCTCAATACATTTTTAACTAAAATAGAAAAACATTGGCCAATCATTGCGATCATTTTAGCAATCATATTAATTTTTATTTTAGTGTGGAGTATATTCCAAAATGTAAATCCTCCTAACGAAAGTAGAAAAACAATTGAAGAAAAGCAATCTCAAAAAGGATTCCAAAAACCAATTACGAATGTTATGGAAGCTGTAGAGAAATCTAAAAACTCAGTCGTGGGTGTATCTCATGAAGATTCAGATGTATCTAGTAAGAAAGAATCTTCAGCTAAGGAAAAAGAAGAAAATAGCGGCGTCGGTTCAGGCGTCGTTTATAAAGTTGAAAATAAAAAAGCATACATAGTAACAAACGCACATGTTGTATCAACTGATAAGAAACCAATTATTACAACAGCAAATGGTAAAAAGTATGACGGTAAAGTATTAGGTTCAGATCAATGGTCTGATATTGCAGTCTTAACGATTCCAATCGAAAAAACTGAAGATTTTAAACCAATTAAATTTGAGGACTCAGACAATTTAATTTTAGGTGAAACAGCTATTGTAATAGGTAGTCCGTTAGGTTCTGAATTCCAAAATAGTATCTCTACAGGCGTTGTTTCAGGTCTAGACAGAAAAGTTCCTGTTGATTTTAATGGTGATGACGAGTATGATTGGGAAATTAAAGCTATCCAAACAGATGCTGCAGTCAATCCTGGTAACTCAGGTGGACCTATATTAGACTCACAAGGTAATTTAATAGGTATCGTATCGTTGAAAATCGATATGCCTAATGTAGAAGGTATGGCTTTTGCAATTCCTTCTAATGACACTACTGACTACATTAATAAATTAGAGAAAAACGGTAAAATTGAACGTCCAGAATTAGGTATCATGGCTCAAAACTATTCTAAAATGAGTGATAGTGAAAAGTCACAAATATCTTTACCCGATAAATATAAATCAGGAATGGCCATTACTGGTGTTACAAAAGACGGTAATGCTGACAAAGCCGGCGTTAAATTTAATGATGTAATCGTTGGTATTAACGATACAAAAATTGAAAATAATCTTGAATTTAGAAAAGAATTATATAATAATCATAAAAAAGGCGACAGTGTTAACTTGAAGCTTATCCGAGATGGAAAAGAAATAACGAAAAAATTAACATTGAAATAAAATAGAGGTGACAATTTGTGTCCATTATAAAATACTTTTTTCAAAAAATGACTCCACAACAAGGTATTGTATTATATTATTTGGGCGCAATTATTGTCGCCTTTTTATTATTAAATTTACCGTATGTTGTTAAACCTGGTGTTAAAATAGCACCAGTCGATACATTATTTGTCGCTGTATCAGGTGTCAGTGTAACGGGGTTAACACCTGTTACAATTGAAGATACATTTACCATATTTGGACAAGCTATCATCTTGATTATACTTAATATCGGTGGCATAGGTGTAATGGCTATTGGTACATTACTTTGGGTTATTTTAGGTAAACATATCGGCTTACGTGAACGTCAATTAATCATGTTAGATAGTAATTCAAATGCTATGAATGGTGTTGTTAAGTTAATATTAGATATTGTGAGAACAATTTTAATGATTGAAGTCATTGGAGCGATATTGTTATCATTTTATTTCTATAAAGATATTGGATCGGTGAAAGAAGCGATACATCATGGTATCTTTGCATCTGTTTCTGCAACTACAAATGGTGGACTTGATATTACGGGTGAATCATTAGCGCCTTATGCGAATGATTATTTCGTTCAAACAATCATTATGTTACTTATTATGTTAGGTGCAATAGGTTTCCCAGTATTGATTGAAGTCAAAACATACATGAAAAATACAATTCCAAACTTTAGATTCTCGTTATTCACTAAAATAGCGAGTGCCACTTATTTGTTTTTATTTTTACTAGGCACAATCGTGATTTATTTATTTGAGTTTTCAAATGCATTTAAAGATGTTTCGTGGCATAAAGCTTTATTCTATGCAATGTTCCAATCTTCATCTACAAGAAGTGCTGGACTTTCAACTATAGATTTAAGTCATTTTACTGAAGCAACAAACTTCTTTTTAGGAGGGCTAATGTTTATAGGGTCTTCACCAAGTTCAGTAGGTGGCGGTATAAGAACGACAACATTTACGATACTGATATTATATTTAGTGAACTTTAGTAATGGTCGAACAACGATAAAAGCTTTCAATAGAGAAATACATCCAATTGATATACAAAGATCATTTGCAGTTATTTCACTTGCATTAGCGATAACGTTTGTTGGTGTACTATCCGTCGTTCGGTTTGAAGATGGTAAACATGATTTGTTATCTATATTCTTTGAAACGATGTCAGCATTTGGGACATGTGGTTTATCAATGGGCATTACAGATGGCTTACAATTAGGATCTAAAATCGTTATCATGATGTTGATGTTTATAGGTCGGGTAGGACTATTATGTTTCGTCGTCATGTTAGGTGGAAAATCAACACCTGATAAATTCCATTATCCTAAAGAACGTATACAAATAGGTTAAATATAAAAAGCAAGCGACTATGCCGCTTGCTTTTTATTATGGATTAATAGTAGGTATGGTGATTATAAACGTAGTACCTTTAGTCATATTCGTAAATACGCTAATTTCGCCTTCCCAATCTTCAATGAGTTTCTTACTTAAGTATAAACCGAGGCCACTACCAGATTCTTTCGTTGTAAAGAAAGGATCAAATATCTTTTGTTGTGTTTCTTTAGACATACCGGCACCGTTATCTTTAAATATGATAGTAGCTTGGTTTGCATGTGTACGTTGTAATTGAATTTCAATTTCTGGTTGTTTTATATCTAATAAGGCATCTTTAGCATTTTGAATAAGATTGATGAGAATTTGTTTTAATTGATCTTCTGAAATAAATGCAAATATTGGGGTATCTGGCAATGTTAAAGCAATATTAATGTTATGTTGTTCAAGCTCATACTTCAAAAATTGTGAAACTTCTTTGATAGATTGATTAATGTCGACATTTGAATAGGCAAGGTTAGTTGGCTTTCCTAAAAATAAAAACTGTGTAACGATATTGTTAATTCTATCTAGTTCTTCTGAAATAATATTAAAGTGATGGTCTTGTTTATCTTTATCGTATTTCATTCTAGTAAGTTCAATAAATCCATTAATGCTTGTAAGTGGATTTTTAATTTCATGTGCTGTGTTGGCAGCGAGTGTACCAATTAGTCTAAGCTTTTCATTATTTGCTTGTTCAATTATTTTTTCATGTTCTAATCGTTCGGATCTATTTTTAAATATAAGTGTAACAATAGATAATAATAAAAATACAACTAAAAATATAAAAATGCTCGGTAAAATAATGCGTGTCATAAAATTATATTGTCCGCTAATTGTTAATGAGATAGGTAATTGATCATATAAATAATTTATGGATTTAGAATGCTTATATTTTTTTCCAACTTGATAAATTTCAGTACCATCGATACCATTGACTTGAATATGATATCTTTTAGAGATTAAATTAATTTCATTTTTAAATGATGACATATTTATTTCTGAAGCAACAGTGTAGTCTTTGTTTTGTACTTTTAAATGATTGGTTAATAATAATGTATTGGCATTTTTTAATGAAATTTTTTCACTACTTAAACTTGAATTAGCTGTAAAAGGAAAATGAAATTTATATTTGTTAAAATCTTTAAGAGAGGTATGATCAGTTCCTTTAGAATCATAAACGATTTGTTTTTTATCATTCAAAATATAAATATGGTCAATCCAAGTATACCTTGTGTGATTATCCTCTAAAAACTGATTAATAAATTTTTCGTTTCGGCTGTTAGATAAAATGGTTGTTAAAGATTCAGAAATGCTATTTGATTCATTTATAAAGGTATTAATTTTTAAGTTTACAATTTCTTTTGTCGTTTCTAATCTTTGATTAACTCTATTTGTATAATTTTTACTTATAATAATACCAATCATTAATGAAATGACTAAAGCGATAGCAAAATTAATGATGATTAATTTATTAAATGATTTCATTATTGCCTCCAAGTTTATTGATTACTAATAGAGTATATTATGATTAACAATTATTGCCAACACATATTAAATAAATTTTCCATCCAAATGTTCTTATACTGCCCTAACAGTATTTAAAAATGGTAAAATAAATAAAAAGGTGGGGATAGCATTGAATACGAATGAAACCATAACAATTGATTTACTAGCTACTTCTGACTTACATGGACAAATAGGAAAAACTGGTATTAGTGGTAACATTCTAAAGATGGCCACTTACGTTAAACATAAACGCAAAACAAATCACCATGTCTTATTGTTAGATAATGGTGGCATGTTGTCGGGTTCAATGTTTGCTTTTTATTATGCCCAAATTGCCCCATATAAAAGAAATCCAATGATTAAAGTGATGAATGAAATGCAATTTGATGCAAGTGGTGTTAGCCCTGACGAATTCAACTTTGGCTTAGACTTCTTAAATAAGTCTATTGCATTAAGCAGATTTCCTTGGTTAGCAGCAAATATTGAACATAGTAAAACACGTGAACCATATTTTACAACACCTTATACGATTAAATATGTAGAGGGTATAAAAATAGGTATTATAGGATTTACATCAAGTGGCCTTATGGAAAATAAAAATGTTGAGTTTGAAGATGAAGTACTTGTTGGTGAGTCCATGACCACAGCTAAAAAATGGGTGAGATATTTACATGAAAAAGAAAGTCCTGACTTCTTAATTATGTTATACCATGGTGGTTTGCACACTTATACAGATAAAAATAATTATAGATCATATTATAGTAATAATGCAGAAAGTATGACGAAAAGTACGGAAGGCGTAAATGTTATTATTACAGGACATCAAGAACATATCGTCGATCTAAAAGTCGAAGAAACACAGTTTATACAACCAGGTAAAGATGCTACAAATATTGTAGACATGTCAATTCAATTCAAGAAAAGAGCCAATTCAGTAGAAATTATCGATACGTCTATTAAGCACGTAGAAATCTCAAGTTATCCTGAAGATAGAGATTTATTAGAGTTAACGTATTTCGACCAAAAAGCTGTCCAACATTGGTCTGAACAAAGCGTCGTTGACGTACCTGTTGTGCTAGATTATAAACATTTAACGGACTTATTTATTAAACCGCATAAGTTCATGGAATGTATTCAACAGAGTATGACGAGAGCATTTAAAGAATCTGATTTTGTTTGTGCACAAATTGGGAATCCGACAGGTAACGGTTTACGTGGCGAGTTACAAGTTAAAGATGTCTATCAATCATATGTACATACTGATAAACCGGTCAAAATTAATTTATCTGGTGCTGAAATAAAGCGCATTATAGAAAGAACAGCTACAGCACTGTATAAAGAAGGGGACACGGTTAAATATAATGGCCATATTTTAGAACCGACACTTATGACTGTATGGAAAGGCTTTGAATATACGATTGATTTGAGTAAACCTGTAGGCAGTAGAGTTAACATAGATAATATTGATTTAGAAGATTCATATTCAGTTATTATGACAGATTATTTATTTAGACACGTAAATAAAATTATTTCTGAATCCTCGTATGAGAGAGCGAAGAAGACAGTCATTGAATATATGATTGAAGAACTAACAGAATCAAAGGGTAAATATGATTTAGAACATCATTTTAAAGTTATCTAGTATAAAATAACCCCAAAAAATTTAGCATAATTGCTAAACTTTTTTGGGGTTATTTTTTAGTAAATGTATTAACTAAAAATTATAACGAGTATGATGATTGCTGCAATTTGAGCAACATAAGATGTTACGATTCTTTTCGTATAGAAATACAGTGTAGATAATATGAGTTGTGCTAAAAATATAAACATAAATATAGCTAAATTATCTAAATATAAAAATAGTGAACTAGATGCAAGGGCACTCACAACGATTGCAATAATAGGTTGTGAGAATTTCAGTTGCAACTGATTTTGTAATATTGTTCTAATATATAACTCATGACAAGGTATTGCAATTACAATTGTTACTAGCATTTGCCACTTATAAAATACGCCAGCATGCATTAATTCTTTTAATAAGGATGCATATGACAAGCCATTATAAATTTGTGATAATAATAGCTGAAGTAGAACTAATATAATGGCACCAATGAGACCATATCCAATTGATTGAAGTAATCGTTTAGATTTGATGTCACGTTGATAAAAGACATAGCTAATGCCCGCAATCAGCATAATACCAGTATATAAGTACCAGAATACTTCTTTTTCCCCTTGCATAATGAATAAAATAATGTGAAAAATAATGAAACTAGATATGAACCATATTAATTGAGGATTAATTTGTCTCTTCACTATTATCCCTCTTCAGAAATTATTGTATAACGCTTATGATTCACTACAGTTTTTTCAGGTAACTCTAAACTTTCAAAGTTATCCATAATTGTGATATCTACGATAACTGAGTTTTCATTAATTTTTTCAACTCTACCTCTTAATCCATCTTGAAACTCTATGATATTTCCAACTTCTGCGATTGTCATCTTATTCCTCCTAAATAATACTATGAAACATTATACTAAATAATGCTCAGTTTATAAAGTATTAACAAATATACTTTATATTAACATAAACATATCATACATATGATTAATCAAACATATGGTACTATATACTTGAGGCTATTTGGGGAGAAAAGAAGGAGGAAATATAATGAAATTTGTAAGTAATAATGGTATTAATGATCCTATGATTAATTTAGCTATGGAGGAATATGTCTTAACTTCTCTTCCTAAAGATGATAGTTATTTCCTATTCTATATTAATCAACCATCCATTATTGTAGGAAAAAATCAAAATACAATCGAAGAAGTTAACCAAGAGTATGTTGAGAAAAATAATATCAAAGTTGTAAGAAGAATTTCTGGTGGTGGAGCTGTATATCATGATTTAGGTAATTTAAACTTTAGCTTTGTTACAAAAGATGACGAAGACAGTTTCCATAACTTTGCAAAATTTACGCAACCAATTGTTGATGCTTTAAATGAAATGGGTGTTAAAGCAGAATTATCTGGTAGAAATGATATACAAGTCGGGGAAAGAAAAATATCAGGTAATGCAATGGTTAAACAAAAAGATCGTATGTTCTCACATGGAACATTGATGTTAAATAGTGAAATCGAAGAGGTTGTAAATGCACTTCGCGTTAGCGAAGCGAAAATAAAATCTAAAGGTATCAAATCTATAAGGTCACGTGTCGCAAACATACAAGAGTTCTTAGAAGAACCAATGGATATTGAAACATTTAAACAACGTATACTTACATCTATCTTTAAACAACAGGGTAGTGAAGATGTTGAAGAATATCACTTAACTGATGAAGATTGGGATAACATTAATGAATTAAGTAAAAATAAATACCAAAAATGGGAATGGAATTATGGTAAGAATCCTAAATACAATTTTGAAAGAAGTCATAAATTTGATAGAGGACTTGTCCAAATTAAATTAGACGTTAAAAAAGGTAAAATAGAACACGCAGCAATATTCGGTGATTTCTTTGGTGTCGGAGACGTAAAAGATATTGAAGAAGCATTAATAGGTGTTCAACATCAAAAATCATCAATTCAAGAAGCATTAAAAGATATTGATTTTTATCACTATTTTGGAGATATTGCTAAAGAAGAAATTATTAATTTAATGCTATAAACAAATAAAAGAGACTATTTTTGAATGTTTTCAAAAGTAGTCTCTTATTATGTGTTAAATTTTAAATGACAACTCACGATTGCAAATCCTCCAACTGAATTAATTCTTCACTGTATTGTTCAAATAAAGTATTATTACGATTCGCAAGTGCTTCATCAATTAAAACCATTAATTCTCTTTTACGATTTTCACGTAAAGCAGAGTCAATCACAAGCTCAACTGATAAATCATTTAAGTTATTAACAAAAGTTTCTAAACTCTGGTGCTTAACTTGAGAATATTGTTTCATTTTAAACAACCCCTTGACTTTATTTGTTAAAATTATAGCGTATTTATTTTCTAAATGCAATGAATATTCAGAAATTTTAAAAAGTAAATTTATAATTCGAAATCAGTGATAAACTTACTCTATAAATTCATTATATGTTACTATAATCTAATTTTAAATTATTTTGCTCACAATTCAGAATACGGTTGTGAAAGATTTGAGTAACCGAATCATATTTAATAAAAATACTAAAGGAGAATCATAATGTATCAATTAAAAATGTGGGACCATGTACAATTATCAGCACCTAAAGGGTCAGAAGATAAAGCACGATATTTTTACTGTAATCAATTGGGATTCAATGAAGTAGAAAAGCCTGAATCACTGAGAGGTAACGGAGGCGTTTGGTTTAATATTAATCAAATTGATTTACACATTGGTATTGAAGAAGAGTTCGAACCATTAAAAAAAGCACATCCTGCTATTAATGTTGAAAATCTAGAAGATTTAAAAGAACATTTAACGAATGAAAAAATAGAGTACAAAGCAGATAAACGTTTTCCTGGCGCAAATAGAATCCATTTATTAGATCCTTTTGGAAATCGATTAGAATTTATAGAAAAACAATAGAATTTATTTTGAAAAGTATTGACTTATATTTAAATAGGTATTATATTTTATGTAATTACAATAAATATAAATATATTCGTTGTAATTACATAAAAATTTGAAAGGAGCATGCTATGAGTAAGTATGTTATTAAACAAAACACTATGTATATTAGAGGAGTCAAAGTAGATGATCACACTATTCATACTGAGGTGTCTGAAGCGGGTAAAGAACCGTTCATCGTTAAGCAGAAACCTCAAGAAATTATGAATCAGTCATGTCGCTTTTATAGCGAACACTTCAATGAAAGAAAGCTTTTTACAAAAAGGCTAACCAGAATCACGAGCAAACCCCCGATTTTAGTATCCGCAGTAACTTCTACTTATTTTTTCTGCACAGGTTCCGAAAGGTCAATAGACAACACTTGGATAAATATACTCTACGTTAAAGATTTTAAAGAATATAATGGCAATAAGACCAAGATATTTTTAGAACAAGATCAAATCCTCGTTTTTCCAATCTCATACCACGTAATTAATCACCAATACTTAAATTGTTTATGTTTGTACTATAGAAATCACCGTAATAATATCTTTATTAAACAGCTAAATACACCAAATATAGATTTAACTCAAGATGGATATAGTGTACTTGATGTTATAAAGATGTATTTGAAAAATCAACATTAGCATACTAAATTAAATATTAGCGGAACAAGTGCAACTAAAGTGTAAATGTTCCGTTAATTTTTTTAGGTTTTCTCTTGAAAATATTAAGATGCTTGATATAATAGTATTTGTGCTTGATAAAAATTTAATTATTCCACAGTAGCTCAGTGGTAGAGCTATCGGCTGTTAACCGATCGGTCGTAGGTTCGAGTCCTACCTGTGGAGCCATAAAGATGTACTCAAGTTGGCTGAAGAGGCGCCCCTGCTAAGGGTGTAGGTCGTTCTGCGGCGCGAGGGTTCGAATCCCTCCATCTCCGCTCAACTTATAAATATCAATTGAGCGAAACCATTGATATTACTGGCTTTCTACCTATATGGTGGAAAGCTTTTTCTTTGCAAGTGTCAAAAAAGTGTCAAGAGAATAATTCTCTCACTTTTTGACCTTGCTCTTTTTTATGTTCATCTAAAAGATGCGAATAAATTTCTAAAGTAATTGCTATATTTGAATGACCTAATTGAAAGTGTCTGGAAATGGTTTTAAAAATGGTCATTTAAAAGAGATTGGCATTCTTATTAAAGACGAAACACATCTAGTTGTCTCTAAAACATTAATCGCAACAGGAGATGCCGATGCGGTCGATTCTGATGCTTATATTGCAGTAGGATATGGTATTTACTAATGGACAATAAGGTGTAATGTTTATAAAATAAGAAAGTGAGCAAGTTGGATAGATGGTGGCTAATCTCTTAATAAAGGGGTGATGCCTATGGTTATAGTTGTTACTCCTAGAAAGGAATAGCATGTCTGATTTTGAAATGTTAATGGTTGTATTGACAATCATCGGTTTACTATTAATCAGTAATCAAGACCATAAAAAATAACCTTCTCCAACTTTGACGAGTAATAGAAGGTTATTTTTATAATTTTTCTATGAAAGGCCACCGTCTTTTTAACGGGCTCGCTTGGGCGATACACATAAGTGTATCGCCCTTTTTCTATTTATAAATTAACACAACTTGTATAGATTGTCTAATTAAAATGATTGGAGGGATGTAAATGCCAGAAAATAACAGAGGCGTTAGTTATGAAATTTACAAGCGCCTTGGACGAATAGAAGGGAAGCTGGATAGTGTTAAAGACATCAATGACAAAACAAATAAGGCTTATGATGTTGCGCATGAAGCTAAAAGTATGGCCGAGAACAATAAGGATGATTTAAGAGATTATAAAACAAATATGAAGTGGGTTATTGGCTTATTAACATCTGTAGTCGTCCCACTTGTTATTTTTGTGTTAAATCAATTTTTCTAAAAAGAAATAAGGTGAAATTATGGGATTACCTTCATCAGGAAAGCCTACAGCCAATCAAGTTGCAGATTGGTCGATTTCTATAATTGGTAAACGTTTCGATGTACCTGGCTCTGGTTATGGTTCTCAATGTTGGGACTTACCAAACTACATTCTTGAGCGCTACTGGCATTTTAGAACGCCAGGTAACGCAAGAGACATGGCTTGGTATAAATATTATCCTGCTGGTTTTAAAGTGTTAAAAAACACGCGTGATTTTGTGCCTCAGAGAGGCGATTTTGCAGTCTGGACAGAAGGTAATTATAACTGGAGTAGATGGGGACATACTGCGATTGTAGTTGGTCCTTCTACTACCAGTTATTTTTATAGTGTTGACCAGAATTGGTATAACGCAAACAGTTATAATGGTAGTCCTGCAGCGAAAGTTAAACATAGTTATACAGGTGTAACACATTTTATTCGACCAGCTTATAAAGAAGAGCCGAAACCTGTTGAAAAACCTGAAAAGCCTGAAAAACCAAAACCTACAACACCAGTGATTGATCCAAATCCAAAAAAACAGGCAGAAGACACAAAACCAGTATCCAAAATCGTAACACGTATTAAATACACTGTCGTTCATAAAGATGATAAAGATAGTAAAGAGATATTTGGAAATGTTGTTTATGGTGAAAAAAGAACGAATACACCTCAAAAGATACTTATTAAAAATGCGGTAAATATGGATTCTGTTCATACCTTATATCAAGATAGAAACTCGATTTATAAAGAGGATGATTATCCACATTATTTTGTAGATCGGTATAATATTTGGTCGCCAAGACCTATTAATTATAAGGTACCTGGACATGATGACTATATTGTAGTTGTAATTTGTGAAGATTTAAATACATCTGATGATACCTTTAAAAGAAATGAATTAGCAGCAATGACACTTATCAAAAAGGTGTGTTCAAAATATAATATTACTTTTGAAAGTCGTAATATTTTAATAGATAAAAAGGCTTGGAGAACTTTATCGCTTCATCAAAATGTTTCTCAAGATTTAATAAAACTGTACGAGAATAAACATAAGATTTTGAATGAAGTGCCAAAAGATATTATCGAAAAAATCAGGATTAAAACTTTTGTGAAAGTTAATAAGCGTGAATTAAATAATTTGAATAAATCCAAACCAACAAGCTTAAACCAAACACCATCTTATATTACAAAAGAACGTAGTAACTATACGTTAGATGAAGCTGTTAATATTCAAATGAGACATGCGCCACAAATGAGTAATAGTGTTACTTGGTTTAATGCGAGTAAACAACAAGTTAAAAATGCGATGAATACAAGTAATATATTTAAAAGTTCTACACAAGTTTACCAGTTTTTGAAATTAGACAGATATCAAGGTTTGTCAGTTGATAAGTTAAATGAAATCTTAAAAGGTAAAGGCACGTTGAACGGTAAAGGACAAGCATTTCAAGATGCATGTAAAAAATATGAAATTAATGAAATTTATTTAATCGCTCATGCCATTTTAGAAAGTGGTGCCGGGACAAGCCATTTTGCGAGTGGTAATAGTGGCTATTATAACTATTTTGGAATAGGTGCATTTGATAGTAATCCTAATGATGCGATTACTTTTGCGCGTAATCATGGTTGGACGACGCCAGAAAAAGCGATTATTGGTGGTGCAGAATTTGTGAGGAAAGGTTATATCGGGCAAGGACAAACCGTATGAGGTGGAACCCTAAAAGACCAGGTACGCATCAATACGCAACCGATATAAGATGGGCAAGCCATCAAGCAACAACAATTTCAAACTACTATTCAAAAATTAATTTGAAAGGTAAGTATTTTATTTATGATCAGTATAAATAATTATGAGGAGATGAAAATATGAATATTAATTTTAAAGTGAGAAAAAACAATCCGTACTTTTGGATACAAATCGCATTATCAGTGTTAGTACCAATTGGTGCATATTTTGGTATTCAAGCGCAAGATATTACAACATGGTCAATGGTTGGGTATGTCATAGTCAAAACCGTATCTAATCCATATGTAATATTTACAGTACTAGTATCTGTATTTAATGCATTGATTGACCCGACAACAGACGGCTTTACGGATAGTAAAAAAGCCATGACCTATACAAACCCTAAGAAGGATTAACAAATACGTTAGTCCTTTTTATTTTGAGTTACTTTATTTAGAAAAGGAGAATTTAGGATGAAAGATATATATTCAAGACACATTGAAGGTAGTAAATTAACAGGTAAAAAAGCGAGTATAGCAGGTATTGTTATTCACAATGATTATGGTTCGATGACACCTTCTCAATATTTAGCGTGGTTATATTCAAGAGAAAGTAACGGCACATATGTGAATGGATGGGCGAGTGTTTATGTCAATAGGCATGAAGTGTTATGGTATCACCCGACAAATTATGTAGAGTGGCATTGTGGTCATGGATGGGCTAATAGTAATTTGATTGGTTTTGAAGTGTGTGAAAGTTATCAAGGTCATATTTCTGATCAAACATTTTTAGAAAATGAAGAAGCTACTTTGAAGGTAGCAGCGGCTGTAATGAAATCTTATGATCTACCTGTTAATCGTAGTACAGTTCGTTTACACAATGAATTCTTTAGTACATCGTGCCCTCATCGTTCATGGGAATTACATGTTGGTAAAGGAGCTCCTTATACGGCTGATAATCAAAATAAATTGAAAGATTATTTCATTTCTCGCATTAAACATTATTATAACGGTGGTAAAGTAGTAAAAACGACTTGGCAATGTTCTGGTATAGCAACAGCTAAAAAAGGTGTATCACCAATTGGTGCAAAGAGAAAGCCAGGACTAAATGAACCGGTATTAGCACCTTCAAATAATATTTTGGCAGGTCAATATATCGATGTCTTCTCTGTAACTAAAAAGGATGGTTATTGGTGGGCAGAATTTGAATATCCAACGAATCCAAAAGCAGGGCGTTTTTACTGTGCATTGGGTCCTATCACTGATAAGGAAGGAAAGTTACTTAAAGAAAAGAAATTGTGGTTTGACTTGAAAATCGCGATTAAATAAATATATAATCATGATTAGTGAAACGTAACTAACCAAGCCCTACAGAGTATTGTTTATTTACATAACTTTGTAGGGCTATTTTTTATTTTCTACTTTAAGCACTTTATTTTTTACTAAAACCGAAATTTGGAATATTACTTAAAGACATCGTGTTAGAATTAGAATAGTAAAAGGTAGTCTCAACAGCTATTTTTACTATTCCGATATATCATTATCCCATGACCCTATCTAGCGGAAACTAGGTAGGGTGTTTTTTGTGTTATAATATTTAATAAGATTCAAAGTAAATCGTGGATTTAAATCAACTATTTCAAAGTTCTAAAATACAGGAGGACTATAATGATAAAATCTATCAATCATATATGTTATTCCGTTAGTAATTTAAATGATTCCATATATTTTTATAAAGACATTTTATGCGGTGACTTATTGCTAAGTGGGGAAACAACTGCATATTTTGATATTGGAGGTTTATGGGTGGCTTTAAATGAAGAAAAAGACATTCCTCGAAATGAAATTCAGTATTCATACACACATACAGCGTTTACTATAGATGAAAGTGAATATAATAGTTGGTATCAATGGCTCAAGAAAAATAACGTGAATATATTAGAAGGACGTACTAGAGATGTAAGAGATAAGCAATCAATTTACTTTATTGATCCTGACGGACATAAGTTAGAGTTACACACTGGAACACTAGAAAATAGAATGAATTATTATAAAGATACGAAACCACATATGTTATTTTACAAATAAGTAGGTGCTTTATGACAATATATACAAGATTATTTGAAGAAAGAGATTTTAAACAAATCGATGATTTATTGCAATTATATAATGAGTTGGGGTATCCAACGACACGTAAAGAACTTATTCATCGATTAACTAAGATTAATAATCACAAAGATTATTATATAATATTACTGTTTGAAGATGAGAATATTATTGGTTTTAGTGGTTTGTGTAAGATGATGTTCTATGAAAATAGTGGAGAATACATGCGTATATTGGCTTTTGTTATCAATTCAAATTTTAGAAATAATGGGTTGGGTTCATTATTGTTAAAAGAATCCGAAAGATTGGCTGATAAGTTAAACTGTAAATCAATGACATTGAATAGTGGAATTAGATCAGATAGAGAAAATGCACATAAGTTTTATATATCTAATGGCTTTGAATGTAAGTCTTATGGATTTTCAAAAAATATTCTATAATCAATTCAGATTTGGTTATTTCTCCCGATTTAATCGAATTGTAAAGAAAGTTTCTATCACGCCTCACATTAGTCGGGTGTTTTTATTCGTTTTAATATCAATAGTGTAGTCTTACTATATACAAGCACTTTTTAGTGCTAGTGTTTCTTAATATAACTTCCAATGCTTGCCCTGTCACTTTGTGTGATGGGGTTATTTTTTATGAAAAAATTTAAAAATAATTTGATTATTCACTTGTAAAAAGGACAATTGTCCTTTATAATAAGAAGTGTAGTAAGGAGGTGGCAAAAAGTGAACCGTTTAGAACGGAAAGAAAAAGAAGCAACGATTGCAGAAACCAAAAGCAGAACCTTCCGAAATTACTGCTTAGGCGTAGCATCCATTGCTTCACTACTAAAATATTGGTTGGGGATTTAATCCCCTTCCACCTTATTATATATCGAGGTGATAAAAATGACAAATCTAACAAAAATAAGAATTAGAACATTTTTAAATTATGCAATTGGTTTAAGTGCTATAGCTATAGCTATATATTTATTGTTCAAATAAACTAATAAACGGTTCACTGCAAAATTATGATTATAGAATCAGTTAAAAAACTAATGGAATCAGAAATAAGTGCAACAGAAATAGAAAAGGCTACTGGTGTAGATGCTTCTTCTATTAGACGCATACGCAGAGGAGAAAGAAAGATAGAGAATTTAAGCTTTGAAAAAGGTGTTAAGTTATATGAATACGCTACTAAAAAAGGAGATAAGATAGTTGAATATTGAAGAAAGAATAATTGAAACAGCGAGAAAATATTGTGAGAAATCATTAGAATTTTCTGAGAAAGAAAAGGCGGAGATAGTTCAAGTTTTACGCTACTCCTCTTTGATTCTAAAGAATAGAAAAGGGAATTATAAAACAGAACAATATGATTTAACTTTTAAATATCCTATTTTCCTTTTAGAACTTTTTGAAATGCATGAGGAAGAAATAAAACAATTAATAAGACATGTGTGTAATGGAGAGTTTGATGGTAATTTAAATTTATATTGCGCTCCAAAACTTATCACAGAAAGATATTTTAGAGAAGAAAGTGTACACGATATATACTATGATAATATACAAAAGAACATAATTCAGGCTATTAGAGAAAGTAAGTATTGCATTTGGTGTATGGTTGCCTGGATTAATAATGATGAAATAAAAAAAGAAATTATTAGGAAATCAAAAGACGGAATAGATGTAAAAATATTAGTTAGCGATAAAAGTACCAATAATTTAAATGATTTGAAAGAACATTGTGATGTAAAAATTGTTAAAAATCATAAAGGGGAGTATGCAATGCTTCATAATAAAATTTCTATAATTGATTTTTCATTAATTGTAGGAGGATCTGCGAATTATACAAATAATGCTAATTTAAATGATGAAAATATAAGAGTTGACGTTGATAAAAAACTTGTATCTAAGTCAGCGAATGAGTTTTTAGAAATATGGTCAAGATAATTATATCACTTTCATGTTAAAGAATTAAAAAGCCACCCGTATTTTTGGGGTGGCAATTTTTATGTTATCTTCACAATAAATAGATTATATGAGTAGTAGTTAAACATTCAAAGTCATTCAGGCAATTGGAATAAACACTAATCTTCAAGATTATCCTTAGCCGTTTTCAATTCTGTTATTAATGATTTAATTTCTTCTTTTTGGGTTTTTATTACTTTGTTTAGCCATTCTTCATTTACTTTTTTCGTAGGTTCTTTTGGTTTTTGACCAAGAGTGCTTGCTTCTAATCTGGCGTTAGACACCATTGTTATTAATTTTACATCAAACATTTTAATACTTTTTATTAATTTATTTAAAGTCCTCAATTTTTTATTAATTTTTTCTAGTGAATTTAAGTCTAAATTTTGGTGTTGGCTACTTAAATTTTGTTTAATTTCTTTTATGTAATTTTCTATTGTTTCTTGAATAAATGGATCATTTAGATATTTATATGTTTCTATGATTGTAAAGACGTCTTCAAATTCTGTTTCTATTGTTTCAACACCAGGGAATGGAGGTTTTATATCTTTAAAAATTATTTGATATTTGAATTCTGTATTATCAAAATTGACTTGTATTTTCTCGCTGTATTCTATTTCATATATGTTGTTTATTATTTCTGATATATCCTCTCGATATTTTTCTGTTATGAGATCAATTAAATATAAAGTTTTCTTGTTTTTAATTATTTGATCATTTTTTTCTTTTACCGAGTTGTCTCTTATGCTTTTGAAAGTGTATAAGAATGCTCCTACTGTGGCAGCTGCAGCCATAAAGTCGATAAAAATTTTTATAATTTCGATAAAATTAGCAGTTATGAAGTTAAAAAATATGTTGCATAGATTATATTTAGATATAAAAAAATAGATAATTAATTTATTCATTTTATCTCCTTTTTTGTTAAACGAGCGAAACAAGTTTATTCTTGTTTTGATAGTATATTCCTCACCGTCAATAAGTGTTTATCATCATATTACTCTATCTCCACAATACAATCCATACTTAGTAACACTTTCTCACCATTCTCCAATACCTCTAACTTGTTACGTTCACTATCAAACTTATTAATCTCACATTCAATCGTTTTATAATAACCATTATCCCAATACTTAATAGTTGCTGGTGGATCATAAAATAATTTCTGCGCCAACACATCGTTCAAATCACGTAAGGCTAATTCATCTAAGATAGGCTTATCTACTTTGTTTTGATCTTCGATAAAACCATTAATAGTCTCATATTGTTGTGGCATAGTTGCAAATGGCGCCCACTTAATCATCTTACGTCCTTCTGGAATATAACTGTTTAAATATTTTTTAGGTATCTTGCGATAATCTGTTTCATACTTATAAGGCTCAGGAATACCAGGGTTAATGATTTTCAACTTAAACACCTCTCGTATAATTAGTAGTTTTACTATACGAACAAGTGTTCCTTTTTGTAAAGAGAAGATAAAATATGATGTGTCAAATGTGTGTCAAAATAATCCAGTTTATTATGTTTTTATCTGAAAGTATAAGCGCCAAAAACCTTATAATATTAGGCTTTCTGGTATCATCAGAAAGTATATTAAAGGACTCCATCTCCGCTCAGATTAATTAGTCACGTATAGTGAAAAGAAAAAACCTTGATAACTCAAGGTTTTTTCTTTTTTTATAGGCGAATTTAATATTTTGGTCACAATGTGACTATATATGAATATCCAAAAGCTCACCTAAATGAAATAGGTGGGCTTTTTTAGTTTGTGATCGTGATTGATGTTCATCGTAAAGTTTAACCTAATATTTGATATTTTTCTGCATTGTTGTATGTAAATCATTAGCGGAAGTTCAGTAGGTCAAAATCTGTTGGTACGATTGCTAGAGAAGTAATAGTAGGTAAGTGGTGAAACGGTCAAACACGTATTGATAAACTTAAAAAGACTAGTTACAATCCTAGTGCCGTTAAGAAAGAAGTAAATAGGTTATTAAGTTAAACTAAAAGTAATATAAATACTTTAACTATAACTTGGTTACCAAACCAACGTACATTATAAAATCCTATCTAGTATTTTTACTAGGTAGGAATATTTTTCATATCATTAGATAGTATCTAGTATTAGTAGTAAGTATTACTACATGCATATTTTTGTTTTTTTTATTGCTTGTTCAATTTTTTAAATTCATTTTCATAATTTTTAAAGGTATTTTTCATAGACTTATCTCCTTATGTCAGTTACTAAATGATGTAATAGCAAAAATATATTTTTCATTCATTCTAATTGAGCTTTATGTATATAAGTATGTTTATTTAATCTTTGTAATGTTCAAAAGTTAACAAAATGGATAAAATATAACCCCACATGCGTGGGGCTAAATAATGATTAAATTTTAATAATAGTTTTATCAAGTATTCGATGAAATTTAAGTGGAGAGTATTATTGATATTCTATTTAAAGAAACTCCAAAAACTCTTAGTAGATTTTTTATATATTTTATTATTTATAGCTTTCTTAGGAGACATAACATATCCAGAACCCTTAGTTCCATATGTGGGATTAATAGAACTTTTGACTTTTCTTTTAACTGATCCAGTAGTTTTTGATTTAAAAACTTTTTTAACACTTGGTTTTCGAACACCGAATTTCATTCTTATACCTCCCTGTATTTAGCATTTTAAATTAATACGTCAATAAGTTAATCTCTTTCGCATGCGAATCCATCATGATCTCTATCTAAATTACCATTATATGCTGGATGACCGGCAGGTACACCATTTGGATATACTTGTCTTAGGCTGCTACAATTTCCGAAATGCTGTGTTTGTGGAGCTGTATTATTACTTTGAACTTCTGGCTGTGACTCTGTTTGTTGAGGTGCTTCAATAGTATTAGATTGCTCACTAGAGACATTTTTTTCCTTTTCATTTGTACTATCTTTATTTTCTTCAGTAGATGCTCCTGCTACAATATTATCTTTATTTTGTTCATTTTTGTTTGAAGTTTTTGATGAATCTATTTCTTGAGATTTTTCATCATTTTTATTAGTTTTAGTTTCTTTTTTGTCTTTAGCAATTTTTTCATTTAGCTCATCGATTTTCTTCTTTAGTTTTTTATTTTCTGATTTAACATCTTTAAGTTGCTCTTTTAATTCTTTATCCACAGGATTAGTTTTATAAACTGTTTTAGGTTCATTATCTGATATTAAGTGAGTAAAAAAGAAAATCAAACAGAGTGAAGTAATAACGACTCTTACCCAAAAATTCCATTTTTTTAATCCCCACATTAAAGCTAATCCCAACGGATTAATTATAATTAATGTTAATACTATAAACCAACTTCGTTCATACCAAGTACCATTGTTATTAAGATTATTTAAAGTGTTTTTCAAATTACATATCTCCAATCTTTAGATGTAGTTTTCATAGGCGTTAGAATTAAATAAAGATAAATAAAAACTAATGATTTAAGTAATCTTCTTTAGAGAAAATTTTTAAAGAATGTGATAGAGCAATATTTAATTGTATGTATATATAATAGTACGACTTGGCATATTTTGTCTATAATGTATATAACAAATACTGGGAATTTGGTATAATATAACAGAGCAAGTTGGATAGATGGTGGCCAATCTTAGTATAAAGTGAGGTGATGCTTATGAAAGTATCAACAAAATCTTTAGAAAGGAGTTGGCCGTAGTGGTCCCGATTAGCGAAGCGCTAAACTTAATGTTTAGTTTCGGTAGTTTTATCGTACTATTATTAGATTTAGTAATCGCAATGGTTAAATTAAGCCAAAAAAATAAACCATCTCTTACAACTTTAGACTAGTTTGAGAAGGTTTATTTGCATTAAATTAGTCACCGTCTTTAAAACGGGCTCATAGGACAACGTGTTACAGCACGTTGTCCTTTTTTCAATTGGATTATAACATAATTTGGTAGAATTTGTCTATTTTGTAGTCGGATTATTACGTGTGACTTTCTCTATTTCAGTTGAATATTTTATCTAGATTTTCATTGTAAAATTTCAAAGCATTTTTATATTCGTGAATCTCAGTATTTTCAACATTTGTTAGCAATGTATCAATTAATAGAGAAACAGACTTCTGATTATTATTCATATTATATTGTGTAATAGCAAGGAATATTTTTAATACAGGGCTGTCATCAAATTTCGTTAATCCTTCATTTAAAATATGCTCAGCTTCTTTGTATTTGCCAATACTTCTATAAGTGCTTCCTAAACCTATATAAGCATCTTTTAGATATATTAGCTCTAAATTGTTATTAATAGATTTATGATAATAATGAATAGCCTCGTGTTCTAATCCTAAATTATCAAGACACCATGCCATTTGATAGTTGTAATATGCATTGTTAGGATCTTTACTTAATATATCTTCCATTTTTTCTTTTGCTTTTATATATTCTTTCTTTGATCTTAATTCGATAACTTCGTCTATCGTATTCTTCATCATAACCCCTCCAATAAGATAATAACACACTATATATTTAAGCTTAGCCATATACCTTATTATATCCAATTTATGTAAAATGTATTTACAAATTACAACTAAAAATTATAATGAATAAAAGAGCTAATTTTCGTTTTATAGAAAGGGGAAGAAAAGTTGAAAAGAAAAATAAATAAAACGGGAATTGTAGTATGTCTTATTTACTGTTTTGTTATGTATTTTATATTAAGTATGTATGATCAGCACATTGGCAACCATGACAATAATACACGCTATGTATTATTACCAATAGGTGTAGTAATAATAAAAATTATTTTTGAATATATCATTAAGAAAGATATTTTTGATAAAGAACAAAAGTAAAAAAATAAACCATCTCTTACAACTTTAGACTAAAGAGAGATGATTTATTAAATCATTAAAACTTGGTCACCGTCTTTAAAACGGGCTCATCGGACAACGTGCAGCAACACGTTGTCCTTTTTCAAAGAATTTATAACACAATTTGTCAATATTTGTCTATTGTGAAAAATTAATGATTAAGGGGGGTGTTTGATATGAAAGCAAGTATAAGTATTCGTAAGACTACGAAGAAGGAGAAGATTGAATCACTTGTTGCTGTGAGTATTTTAATTTTGGGGATTACGTTTATTAAGTGGTTAAACAAATAATTGCATTTTTGTTTCTAATTTTTAGAAGTGTATAATGAACCTAAATATAGAGATTGGTGGGGATTATATGACTGTTGAATTAAAATTAATGGAAATGCAGGACTTTAATGATTTTTATGAGGTTTCTTTGAAAGAATTTGCTGATGAACAAGTGAAAAGTGGTTCTTGGTCTGTTGAAGAAGCGGATGATAGAGGTAGAGCATATTTTAAGAAACTTCTACCTGATGGTTTACATACGGAAGGTCATAAAATTTTTAATATCTTTAATGAAGGGGATAAGGTTGGTATTTTATGGCTACATGTGTTCGAGAAAGATCATGTATTAAAAAGTTTTATTTATGATATTAAAATTAACGAATTTGATAGAGGTAAAGGTTTAGGTAAAATGACGATGCAAGCTTTAGATGAGTATTGCAAGGAACATGACATTAAAAGTATTCGACTCCATGTTTTCGGTCATAATCAAATTGCATATGAGTTATATAAAAAAATGGGATTTGAAACGACAAACTATTATATGGAAAAAGCGTTATAATAGTGATATCGAAATTGAAATCGGAGTGATTTGATTGTTGAAATTGAAAGAATCTCAAAATGTATTTTTTAAAGGTGGAGATGAAGCGGTTATATTATTGCATTCATTTACAGGTACAGTAAGAGATGTAAAAGCTTTAGCAGAGTTTCTAAACGAAGCGGGATACACTTGCTATATTCCAGCTTATAAAGGGCATGGATTAAGTTTAGAAGGTTTATTAGCCTATACAACAAATGATTGGTGGAAGCAAGTACAAGAGAGTTATCACTATTTAAAGGATAGTGGATATGAAAGCATTCATGTGCTCGGTGTTTCATTAGGTGCTCTTATGTCTTTAAAACTTGTCGAAACATTTGATGTGAAGAAATGTATAGCAATGTCTACACCTCATAATAGAACAAATAAAGATATTAAAAGAAGACTCTATCATTATGGAGAAAGAATTAATCAGATCCAAGGTTTAGATGAAGAAGAAAGCAAACGCCAACTTGCACTCATTGATGATTATGATGAAGGTGCACATATATTTACATCATTTATAGAGGATATTATGAATCATTTAGACGCAGTAAAAATACCTATCTCTATAAAGTATGGAGAATTAGATCAAACATTTTATCAAGATAGTGCGGAAAGAATATATCATGATATAGCATCAGAACATAAAGAATTAACAGCTTATAAAAATGCAACACATTTAATGACAAGAAGTGAAGATAAAGAACAAATTGAAAAAGATATACTTGAGTTCTTAAAAAAATAAGATCATGCCAACAAAATGTTGGCGTGGTCTTATTTTTATGTGAATGCAATTTTGTACTATATCAATTTTGACATTATTGAGAGAATACAAAGATACTGGAGGGATTCGATGAGTACATTATCATTTTTATTTTACTGTTTTATAATTACTTTCACACCTGGACCTACAAATATCGTAATATTAACAACAACTCAAAATTACGGTACTAAAAAAGCTTTGCAGTATACGTACGGTTCAACGGTAGCATTCTTTTTAATTTTGTTGTTATCTGCAATATTTAATACAGTACTCGTAAACATAATGCCGAATATTATATTTACGATGAAAATAATTGGAACGATTTATATGTTATATTTGTCATATCAGATTTTAAATGCTTCTAAATCACATAATGATACAAATTACGGTAACTTTACTTCTGGGTTTGTCATGCAATTTCTAAATCCTAAAGTTGTCTTATTCTGTTTAACGGTCTTACCAAGCTTTGTTTTAAAAGCAGACTCTACTTTTAACGATGTGTTTCTTAATGTAACTATAATAACGATTATTGGGTTTTTAGCATTTGCGTCTTGGCTTTTATTCGGCACAGTTCTGAAAAAATTTATAGATCAACATTTGAAAGTTTTTAATGTCATTATGTCAATGGCACTTGTTATGGCGACATTATTAATTTGGTTATAGATAAGGAGGGATTATATGGATAATTTTTTGTATAAAAAGCGTATAGGTGTTACAGCATTATTAGCTCAAATGAGCGAGTTTAAATATAAAAAACATGCGCATAAAGAATATGCACTTGGTGTTACGTTAGATGGTATACAACACTATACTTTAGATGGTGACCAATATTTATCATATCCTAATAATGTTATGTTCTTTAATCCAGAACAAATTCATGATGGTAGTTCTTTTGACAAGAAAGACCTTAAATACACAATGATTTATTTAGAGAGAGAACATATTCTTGGAAATGATAACATACCGCAAAATGTAATTTTCAATAAACCTATATCAAATGATCAAAATTTAAAAAACAAAATTATCCATCTCTCTAATGCCATTTTAACGAATCAAGAAGATGCTTATGTATTAGAACAATTGCTGCAAGTTAATGATGCTTTGTTGAATAATGATATAAATGTAGCGCCTAAAGATAACAGGCTCATAAACATGGCGAAGAATATTATAGAGAGCCACTTGTTTGATACATTAAATGTAGAAATGATCAGTCTAGAATTAAATATGACTCAATATCAATTTATTCGCTATTTTAAAAAGTATACTGGTTTTACACCTTATCAATATTATTTGAATAGAAAGGTAGAGCAAGCTAAATTAAATTTAGAAATAACTAAAGATATTTATGCTGCTGTAACAAATTGTGGATTTGTAGATTTATCGCATTTAAATAAAAATTTCAAGAAAATATATGGAATTACAGCTTTTGAATATTTAAACCAACTTATATAAATCAAAAAAGAGGCTGGACATTGTCCAAGCCTCTTTTTTGATGGTGTTTTATAATCCACCTAATAAACCACTAATATATACACCAAGTGCTAATAACAATCCGAAGATCGTGTTCGCTTTACCTGTAGCTGCCATTGCTGGCATCATAGTTTGTGGTGTGTCATTTTTATTGAATCGACGTACGGCTTTGATTGGGAATGGTGCAGATATTAAGACAAGCAACCATAATAGAGAGCCGTATGGTTTAAATAATGCTAAGTAAATAACAAAGACATATGCGAAAATATAAAGAATTGCCATAGTCATGATAGATAGTCTTTTACCGACTAAAATCGCGTAAGTCTTTCTACCACTTTGTTTGTCTTTTTCGCGGTCTCTAATGTTATTTGCCAAGTTGATAAGTCCGATTGTAATAGAAACAGGGATACTTAATAATGCTGGATAAAAACTTAAAGTACCTGTTTGTATATAGAATGAAATCATGACAATTACAAATCCCATGAAGAATCCAGCGAATATTTCACCGAATGGCGTCCATGAAATAGGGATTGGTCCACCTGTATAAAAATAACCGATTGCCATACAAACTAATCCTATTGGTATTAATAGCCATGTACTTTGTATGCATATGTAAATACCTAATATGACAGCTATAACATAGAATGCTATTGCTAAATTATAAACGGATTTAGGAGACATACCATTTCTTACAATTGCGCCTCCGATACCGACAGAAGTATGGTCATCTAATCCTCTCTTATAATCAAAGTATTCATTAAACATATTAGTTGCTGCTTGTATTAAAATACTTGCGAGTAACATTGCTAATACGACTGAAATTTTAATGGATGCTTCAGCGCCTGTTAAAAAAATCTTTGATGAAGCGGTACCCAATAGGACAGGAACAAATGATGCTGTAAGTGTATGTGGTCTCATCAAATGATAATATTTTTTCAAGCCTGAATGCTGTGATAAATTTTGTGACATGTATTTACCTCTTAAATTTATATTTTTGACAGTATTAGTATATGCTTTCGCTATCAATTGGTCAATCACTGTAATTGTGTAAAATTTTAATTTATATTCTGTATTTAAAGTACAATATTAACGCATGTTGACTTAAAAAATGATAAAATGAGTAGATAGATATTTTTCGGAAAGAAGTGGAAGTGAAATGGCCTTGAGGACGGATTTGAAGCAACAGATAATTTCTGAAATCGATGGAAATAAAAATTATATTTCAGTTGAAATTGAGCTTCAATATCAACCAGATTTAATCCATTTATTAAGGGAAGAAATCAATTATACAGGACAACATTTTTATTACAAATCTAAGGATTCTAAATTAGAAATGTGTGGAATTGGATATTTATTAGAAGCTAGGTATTCACATCTAGAACATGATGATATATATGAATACTGGCAAAATATTAAAGAACAATTAAATACAATTAAGTTACATGAAGAAAAGCACCATCTAAAGTTCTTTGGTGGCTTTCAATTTTCAGAGCATTCATTAACGAATGAATGGAAAGATTACGGGATGAGTCATTTTGTATTGCCTAAATATTTGGTGACAAAAGAAAATGGTCATTATTATCTTACTTATACGGATCATGGTAACAAATTCGATATCGATAATATTCACGAAGTTATAAGTATTTTAGAAACAGAAAATGAAAAAATCGAATCGAGTGAACCTGTAGTAGTGGATAATAAAGATATTCAAAGTGAAGAATGGAAAGCATTAGTTACTAAAGTTGTTTCACAAATGAATGAATCTGTAGCCCTACAAAAAGTCGTACTATCTCGAAGAAGACAAATCGAATTTGAAAATCATGTTAATGTTGAAGATGCATTACAAAGATCATTAGATTCTAATGAATCAAGCTATTTATTGCTATTTGAATCAGGTAATTCCCAATTTATTTCACAAACACCTGAACAACTTTGCCAAATAGAAGATGGTAAACTATATACAAATGCAATTGCTGGTACGATTTTAAGAACAGAAGATGAATCAAAGAATGATGAATTAAAAGATGAACTTCTAAATGATTCTAAAAATCAATTTGAACATCGTTATGTAGTGGATAGTATCATTCATGACATTCAATCATTTACGAAACACATTGAATACGATAAAAAGCCAACCATACTCACAAACAAACATTTATATCATTTATATACGAAAATACAAGCAGATTTACTATCTGAAAATGTATTAGAAATTGTTAATCAATTGCATCCGACGCCAGCATTAGGAGGATTTCCTAAAGTTGAAGCTATAAAATTTATAGAACATGAAGAGTTCGGAACAAGAGGGTTTTACGGTGCACCATTAGGTTATATAGATTTAGAAAATAATGGTGAATTTGTTGTATCTATTCGTTCTATGTTAGTGAATAATCATACTGCAACATTATATTCAGGTTGTGGTATTGTAAAAGATTCTGAAGCAATATCTGAGTTTGAAGAAACAGACTTAAAATTTAAACCAATGTTGAAAGCACTAGGAGTGATGTAGAATTGAGTACACATATTGAAAGTCTCACTAAACAAGTATTTACATTTGTTTCTAAATTATATGAATATGGTGTCGATGATGTTGTTATTAGTCCTGGATCAAGATCTACACCATTAGCGATAGCTTGTGAACGACATCCACATTTAAAAACATGGGTTCATCCAGATGAAAGAAGCGCAGCATTTTTTGCACTTGGCATAATCAAAGCAAGTCAAAAGCCTGTCGCAATTATCTGTACTTCAGGAACAGCAGCATCTAATTATATGCCAGCTGTATCTGAAGCATTTATTAGTCGATTACCACTTGTCGTTGTTACAAGTGATAGACCACATGAATTACGTAATGTTGGTGCACCTCAAGCAATCAATCAAGTGAATATGTTCCAAAACTTCACGAAGTTTCAATTTGATATGCCTATAGCTGATGACTCAGAAGGTACATTAAATGCAATTAATATGAATATGATTAAAGCTGAGAAACATTTTGTTGGTCCACAAAGAGGACCTGTACATTTTAATTTTCCATTTAGAGAACCATTAATCCCTAATGTGAAATTAAGAAGATATTTGTCCTCTAAAAGAAAATTAGAAACAAAATATCAAAAATCGATTGATTTTACGAGTATTCAAACATATATCGAAAAACCAAGAGGTGTCGTTATTGTAGGAGATACACAAGGTCAGGATTTATCTCAAATATTAACTTATTCAGCTATTCATAATATTCCTATATTAGCTGATCCATTAAGTAATTTGAGAAAATTAAATCATCCAAATGTGATTTCTACTTATGATGCACTTTTCAAAGGCGGATTAAGTATAGAACCGCAATTTATCATCAGAGTGGGGCAACCAGTCGTTTCTAAACATTTAAACAATTGGTTAAAAGAAGTTAAATGTCCACAAATTCTTGTGCAAAATAATGATACACCTGATGCCTATCCTAAAGTACCAACGATTTCAGTGGAACTAAGTCCAAATGATTTCTTCAGACAAGCTCAAGATGTAACACCCACACAAAACAAGAATTGGTTAGAAAAATGGATAACAATGGATAAAGAAGCGAGTGCATTGATTGAAAAATATATCGATGAAGAAACAGATGAAGGTGCTGCAGTAGGTAGTTTATTGAAAAAAATGACTTCTAAAGATACTGTATTTGTTGGTAATAGTATGCCGATAAGAGATGTCGATACATTTAATTTAAACTCAAAAGCTGAAATAGCAGCTAATAGAGGTGCGAATGGTATTGATGGTGTCGTGTCGACTGCACTTGGCATGTCTGTATATAAAAAAGTTACACTTATCATAGGTGATGTTTCATTCTTTCATGATATGAATGGCTTGATTATGAGTAAACTTCATGATTTAGATATTACAATTGTATGCTTAAACAATAATGGTGGTGGCATCTTCAATTACTTAGCACCTAAAGAAGAAGCACCTGAACATTTTGAGAAATTATTCGGTACACCACTTGATTTAGATTTTCAACATGTTGCGCATCTATATGAGTTAGGTTACGAAAAATTCGAAAGTGTTTCTGATTATAAAAAACAAACATTACCGCAATTCGGTTCTTATTTATACGAAATTCTAACGAATAGAGAAGAAAATACCGCAACACATAGACAACTCTTTGAACAAATGAAAGGTATTCAATATGTTAAATCACCACGTTAAGTCATATGATGAACAAAAACCGTCTATTATTTTGTTACATGGCTTCATCAGTGATCATACATCATTTCATATAGTTGAGAGTACCTTGAGAAACAAAGGCTTAAATGTAATAACCATTGATTTACCTGGACATGGACATGATAAATCAAGTTATGATGAAATATGGTCAATGGATTTTATTGTCTCAAAGATTAAAGAAGTCATTGATTATTTAGAACTTGATAAGATTTATTTGCATGGATATTCTATGGGTGGACGTGTTGCGTTAAGCTTTGCAGTGCAATACTCAGAGTTATTAAGCGGCTTGATCTTAGAAAGTGCTAGTCCTGGACTTAAAGATTCATCAGATAAACAGAATAGAATTGAAGTCGATTATAACAGAGCAACGCGCATTCAAGAAATTGGATTACAACAGTTTGTCGAGGAATGGTCTAAACTACCATTATTTAATAGTCAGTCTATACTTTCTACTGGAGAAAGAGAACGTATTAAACAGATGAGACTTTCTCAAAATCCTAATGGGTTAAGTAAAGCACTTAAAGATTATGGTACAGGTTCACAACCATCCAATTGGCATCATTTGAATACAATGAATGTACCAACTTGTATTATCGTCGGTCAAAAAGATGAAAAGTTTATTCAAATAGGTAAACAAATGAACGAAAGTATAAAAAATAGTAAATTTTATATTGTTAATGATGCTGGGCACACAATTCATGTGGAACAACCCTCAAAATTTGATACAATAATAATAGAATTTATTTTAGGAGGCAAATTATGTCAAGACAATGGGAAACTATAAAAGAATATAAAGAAATTAAATATGAATTTTTCGAAGGTATTGCTAAAATTACAATCAACCGTCCAGAAGTACGTAATGCATTCACACCTTTAACAGTTCAAGAAATGATCGATGCTTTCTCTAGAGCTAGAGATGATGAGAGAGTAGGTTCTATCATCTTAACTGGTGAAGGCGACTTAGCATTCTGTTCAGGTGGAGACCAATCTGTTCGTGGACATGGTGGTTACGTTGGCGATGACCAAATTCCAAGATTAAATGTACTAGATTTACAACGTCTTATCCGTGTTATTCCTAAACCCGTAGTAGCTATGGTTAGAGGATATGCTATTGGTGGTGGACACGTACTACATATCGTATGTGACTTAACAATTGCCGCTGAAAATGCAAGATTCGGTCAAACTGGACCTAAAGTAGGTTCATTCGATGCTGGTTATGGTTCAGGATATTTAGCAAGAATTGTTGGACATAAAAAAGCACGTGAAATTTGGTTCTTATGTCGCCAATACGATGCAAAAGAAGCTATTGATATGGGTCTTGTAAATACAGTTGTACCATTAGATAAAATAGAAGATGAAACTGTTCAATGGTGTAAAGAAATGATGCAACATTCACCAACTGCATTACGTTTCTTAAAAGCTGCTATGAACGCTGACACTGATGGATTAGCTGGTTTACAACAATTCGCTGGTGATGCAACATTATTATATTACACTTCAGACGAAGCAAAAGAAGGAAGAGACGCTTTCAAAGAAAAACGTCAACCAGACTTCGATCAATTTCCTAAGTTTCCTTAATATTGATACAAATAAAAACAAGAGGTTGAGACATTTCATAATGTCTCAACCTCTCTTTTTTTCGTTATAATAAATGCTTTCTTATGACTTGCTCAATAATTGCAGGTATTTCTTCAAACGCACTTTTCATATTGATGCGTTCTGTTACTTGATGAGCATCTTTACCGATAGGTCCAATATTAATAACTGGTGCACTTATTTCTTGTATATCTTTAAATGGTATAAAGTATGATTGATTAAACACAGGTGTTTGTTCAATATAACTTTCAAATCCTAAATCGTCTTGTCTATATTTTGCGTAACTCAGATCACTAATGCCATTAAAGAAATATTGTCTTTTTGAAACTCTATCAAACTGACTTAAAGATGTATCACTAACAGTTTGAACAATTTCATCAATAAATGCATCTTCAGAAGAGTGCGCAGCTGGATAATAAGGTGGCGCAAAAAATGTTACGACACTTGGTCCTAAACCTTTCAACATATGCATAAAACGATCTGTAATTTCTATAGATTGTGCTCTTTCATCATGAATTTCATGAACCGTTTGTTCAATAATTTGATTGATTTTACTTTTACCATATTCTTCTATTGCGCGTGCTTTTAATTCTTTGAAGGTTAAGAGGTTAATTGATAATGTTTTATGAAAACCCTCGGATTTTAATGTTTCTTGATATGCTTTTTCACAATTGTGAATGGCATCTTTAACTACATCGTTAAAAATTTTAAAAGCTTGTTCTGCATTTCTGTTAAATAAAAATACATTATATAATGAAACAGTTCTAAATGGTGTTTGAACGTCATAATGATCTTTAATATCTCTACTCATGAGAGAAACTGGAAGCGGCGTCGTTTCATCTTTGTATGTTTCCTTAAACAAAGTACAGTATTCCATTTTGCTATTAATAAAACTTTGTATGAAATTCGAACTAATACCATTCAATGGTTGTCCAACATGTGTTTCTTTACCATAGCATAATACTGAAGGCATAATTTTGCCTATTGTCCCTGAATATACATAATGATTTGGGTCATTTTCTGCTTGTGAAAAAGTAGGTTCACTGTTTAAATGTAAAGCTATATCTAAATGATCTTCCTTACGAATTTGATTGAGCTTTTGAACGGCTACATGCATACCTTTAGACTCAACTTCTTCATCAGGTACTGAAACAACGATTATGTTAATATCCCATGATTCTTGGATTGCTTTTTCTATCATAGACATATGTATCATAAGACCTGGTTTCATATCCATTGAACCACGTCCAAATAAATAATTGTGCGTTTGGATATCTTTTTTAGCATCAGGCGTTAAGTATTTCATATCTTGTCTAAATATTTCTGTGATTTTATCCATATCGAAAGCATCATCTTTATATTCGCTATAATCATCGATACCAACAGTATCAAAATGACTTATACAAACGAGCGTTTTTTTAGATTGTGGTGCTTTGTAATATGCAAGAACTGCATGGCGACCATCCCCGGTCGGTTGCAGCATAACTTGATGAGCATTACGCTTAAAATAATCTAACTTTAAGTATTGATCTCTTAAAAAGTAAGGAAAAGTCTTTTCTCCTTCTGAATGTGTTATAGATTGATGTCTGACTAAACTTTTAAGTAAATGACTTCTATCTTCAAACGTTTGCCATAATAAATCCATTGTGTTCCAGCCCCTTTAAAATAGTTCTTGAATCATTCTTTCTAATCTATTCAGTCCTTCTTCGAGTGCTTCTAAATTATAAGCATATGAAATTCTAATATAGCCCTTACCAATATGGGTGAAAGCTGAACCTGGTACAATCGCGACATGGTAATCTTCAAGTGCCTTCATACAGAATTCATAATCATCCATTCCGAAATGTGAAATTTGTGGAAAGATGTAAAATGCACCTTGAGGTTTTTCATTTAATTTAAAGCCTATGTCAATCAATCGCTTGTATACATAATCTCTACGTTCTATATATGCTTTATTCATTTCCATAGGCGAATCAATTGCATTTGTTAGTGCTTCAATTGCAGCGTATTGGCTCGGCACATTCGCACAAATACAATTATAAGCATGTACAAAGGTTAATTGTTTCATAACATATTGTGGTCCTAATAAGAATCCGATTCTTAGACCAGTCATTGAATGTGATTTACTCAAACCACCTAGTAAAATACATTGATCTTTGATTGCGTCATACGAAGCGAAAGATGTATGAGTCTGATTAAATGTATTCTCTGCATATATCTCATCGCTGACAACATAAATAGGGTAGTCTTTAAATGTATCAACAAGTGCTTCTACTTCATGTTGATTCAACGTAATTCCAGTAGGGTTATTAGGATAATTCAGCAAGATAGCTTTTGTTTTATCAGTTATATGAGATTTAACTAATTTAGGCGTTATTTTGAGGCCAGTTTGGGTAGTATCTATGTATATAGGTTTAGCACCTAACAATTCAATAAGTGGGACATACCCAGCATATACTGGTGAAGGAATTAATACTTCATCGCCATGTTCAAGAATACCTCTTAATGTTGTGTCTAACGCTTCGCTTGCACCATTTGTGATAAGGATTTCATCTGTTTCAAATGAAGCATTAAAGCGATTTTTATAATATTGTGCAACGATTTTTCTCAATTCTGGTAACCCAGCATTATGAGAATAAGATGTAAAGTTATGATCAATTGCTTGTTTCATTGCATCTTTAACACTTGTTGGTACAGGAAAATCGGGTTGACCAACTGTTAAGTTAATCACATCATCAATTTCAGGTATACGGTTAGATATCGCTCTAATTCCAGACACTTGAAGTTGAGATGCAAATTTATTTAATGGTAATTGCATTTTTTTCACCTCTTCAAAACGATAGTTTAATTATAACTTTAAAAAGCATACAAATAAATGAATATAGCAAAAATTTAGAAAACGTATTACAATAAGGGAAACATTACAATAATAGGGGATGTTTATATGGTGAATTTAGCTAATATGAATCAACGATTAAAGTTACTACTATCTTTAAATATTTTTGATTGGTTACCACATCCAACGTTTGTATTAATACAAAATAATGACGAACAGTGGATGGTTTCATTTGAAGAAGATTCAATACATATTTGTAGAGCAGAAGCTCAATTACCACATTTTCATCGATATTATTTCGGGCAAGATAATCGACTTATTAAGAATGCGCAATTTCATATCAAATTTAAAATGAAAGAAGAACTATCATTAGACGAAAGAAAATTTGTTTCAGACTTTATGCAACCAACATCTAAAAAAGAAAATCCAATATTATTTATTCAGTCAGATACACCTTATACGCAAGAGTGGGTAGATTATTTAACATATTTATTAAGCGCGAGTTATGAAGTATTAGAAAATCTTTATAATAATAATCATAAGCTAGCACCTATTACACATAAACATGTACAAATACCAGCATATTTATTAAATAGTGAAGATAAATTTATAGGTACGATATCGTATGAAACATTAATTAGATAAACAAAAAAAGCCAATCCTTAAGTTAAGTACTCAAAGGATTGGCTTTTAAATGCTTATTTTTTCTTTTTTGGTGGCTTTTTAATGTTAACAACAGGATTTGCATAATGTCTTACAATGTCGCTACTAAAGAAGTACACAATAGCAATTGTTATAAGAATAATAGCAATCCAAACATAGGGTTGGTCTAATAACATTTGATCCCATTCTTTTGAACGAAATAGACCTACGAAAAGACCATGTAGTAAATAAATAAACATTGTTCGAGAGCCAATATAAGTTAATGGTAACTTACGCTCTGGTATTAAATTTAAGAAACTAAATGTTGAAACGAAAATGACAACATATATGAATAATCTTTTAAATGCACTATAAACATCTACATCGCCTTCAAGTGCTGAATATGGTTTGCTACCAAATAACCATTCAAAGTTATAGTCAGTTAGTAAATAAGCGATAAAGATAACGATTAAACTAATGGAAGATAACCACATATGTTTTTTATTTCTTAAAATAAATGACTGTTCTTTATTAATGTAATAGCCTAATAAGAAAATTGGGAAGAATACAAATGTTCTTGATAGACTAAGTTTTGCATTAATAAAGTCAAAATAACCGACAACTAAACCTAATAATATTGCTACTGTGAATGTGATATATGGATTGAAGTTTCTCACAAAATGCAAAATAATATGCCATGAGAATAAACTTACTAAGAACCACATTGCCCATTGTGGATCGAAGGGACTAATATTTAATGTATCATCTCTATCAATATAGTAGTAATATAAACCATAAAATAATTGGAATATTAAATAAGGTAATAAGAGTTTGATTGTAATTTTTTTTATGTAACCTGGTTTTCCTACACCTTTAGCAAAGAATCCTGATATCAGTACAAATGCTGGCATATGGAAACTGTAAATAAACATATATAGTGCTTTGAAAATATGACTTTCATTAACATAAGATCTTGTTAAATGACCGAATACAACTAACACAATTAAGAAAAATCGCGCGTTATCAAAATAATGGTCTCTTTCTTTTTCGTTTGCCATGAAAAGTGCTCCCCTAAAACGATAATCTACAATTTGCTTGAAATGTAGATTATAAATTAAATTTTTCAAAAGTACAAATAATTTTATTTCGTTAATACTATAAAATCAAACGAATGCCTTATGAAAGGCATTCGTTTTAACTTTAGTATTATGCTTTATATTGATCAACATCGTAATATTGACCATCTGTTTGAATCTGTTGATAGAAGTCGCTAATTCGTTTTGCATTAGACTTAGCAAAGTCTATGCCTGTAGCATATTGATGAACGCCAGGATTTTGCGGATTAAATCTCATTTTATAGAGTGTGTTTTGTCCAGATTTAATGTAATTATTAGCTATAAATTGAGCACCACCTAAGATTGCTTTTTCAGGTGTGTTCCATCCTGCTTGTTGTGCATATTTAATACCACCATATAATGCATTTTTATCAATAGCGCCAACCCCAAACATATTATAATATTTTGTTTGAGCATTTAAATCAACATTACCATTTTGGTCGATTGATCCGCCATTAGCTAAATCACTTGTACCATTACCAGTTTCTAATAACGCATGTGAAATTAAATATATTTCATTAATGCCTACTGCTTTTGCTGCTTGGCTAAAGGCATTACCTTGATTTTCAAGAATCCCTTTACCACGTAACAATTCATTTAATTTAGTTGCTGAAATATTTTGAGACTTGTTTAGGTCTAAAAATTGATATTTTTGAACTGGGTCATTTACATATTTACTTGTATCCATAGCATCTTTAACTTCAGCTCTCGTAGCATTTCTAATACCACTTGCTAATACTTTTTTAGGTTCAGAACCATTTCTTAATGCCATTTGAATATCGACAGCTTGATCTAACGTATATGGGCTAGTTGAAACATTTGTTGATTCTGTAGCGAGTTGTAAATACTTAGCATTAATCCATACAGTTTTACCATTTAATAAACCTTTATACCATAATTCATTACCAACTTTTTGAGATGAAATAACTTTAAAGTATGAATATTGGTAGTTTTGTAATGAACCTAGTAATGTTTTTTTAGATACTGAAGGTTCACTATAGAAATATCCACTGTTATCAAAAATTAAGTAGTTTTGATAGTTTTCTTTTAAAGCAATAGGCTGATTGTTAACAGCACTTGATTTTATAGCATTTGTCTTTTTAGGTTGAGCGACAGTTGCTTTATTAACAACTTTTGGTTGTGTTGTTACTTTTTGTAATTGAATGTCTTTAGCATTCACCCATCCTAATGGAATGGCATTATTATCTTGAAGTAGATAATATGTTTGATTATTATAAGTAGATTGTTTACCAATCTTGAATGTTTTTCCTGCTTTGTTGATTGCAGGTACAGTTTTTTGGTCATATACAGAAGTATATACACCAGAGATATTTTTATTAACTTTACCTAAATAGTTAACACGAACCGTTTTAGCAACTGCATTTGTTTTTGTTGTGTTAGAAGCAACAGGTTTCGGCGTTACCTTAGGTTTCACAGTGTTAGAAGCAACAGGTTTCGGAGTTGCTTTAGGTTTCGCTGTGTTAGAAGCAACAGGTTTCGGAGTTGCCTTAGGTTTCACAGTGTTAGAAGCAGCAGGTTTCGGCGATGCTTTAGGTTTCGCTGTGTTAGAAGCAGCAGGTTTCGGCGTTGCTTTAGGTTTCGCTGTGTTAGAAGCAGCAGGTTTCGGCGTTACTTTAGTATTGTTTTGCAGTTGAATGTCACTAGATTTCACCCAACCTAAAGGAGTGCCGTTATTATCTTGTAATAAATAATATACTTGGTTGTTATAGTTAGATTGTTTACCAATATTAAATGTTTTACCAACTTTGTTAGCAGCTGATTTAGTTTTAGTATCATAAACTGAACTATAAACACCTGATGCGTTTGTATTAACTTTACCTTTATAGTTAACAACTACTGTTTTTGCAGGACTCGCTACAGGCGTAGTAGGTTTAGGCTTAGACACAACAGGTGTAGACGGTTTAGGTTTAGAAACTACTGGTGCAGTCGGTTTAGGTTTAGAGACTACAGGTGTAGTAGGTTTAGGTTTAGAGACTACAGGTGTAGTAGGTTTAGGTTTTGACACAACAGGTGTAGTCGGCTTAGGCTTAGAAACTACAGGTGTAGTGGGTTGAGTTACACTACCTGTTTTGTATAAATATTTCTCTCGCACTAAATCTATAAGTTCATTAAAAGTATAATTATTTTCAGCAAACCAACCATATGGGTCACTATGATCCGTACCACCTAAATATCTAGAAACAGCATCATGAGACCATAAAGTACCAGTACCATCATTTTCAGCACTATCAAATGGTAAGCCGTAATATGATAAATTAGTTGCGATATAATCTGCATAATTGTTAATAGAGCGAGCAAAACGATCTCCGCCATAAACACGAACTAATTCTACATGTATGAATCGTTCATTTGCGACGCCACCAGCACCCCAAGCTAAGTAATCAGTTGGCGCAACTTCAATAATATTATTATCATCTACAAAGGCATGTACAAATGCACTTTCATAGTTGTTTTTCATATATGCAATTTCGCCTTGAATTGTTGAATTAGGATTTGCAGTTTCATGTGCAATAATACCTTCAGGTTTACCAACACCATTACGATATGGAATTTTTGGAATATGACTTGAAAAATCTTCAACATATGTCGGAACTGCATAATTATTATTTCTAATTTGATTATTTATTGACGAACTTACTGTAGGACTATAAGAACTAGATGTAGTAGCGACAGCTTTTTTAACAACAGGCGCACTACTTACAGATCTAAATGCAAAAGTGCTGACTTGTGGTTGAACACTAGCAGTTTCTAATTGAACTTTGGCATTTTGCGTACTATTAGCCGCTTCAGTATCTTGAGCATCATTAGTAGAAGTAGGCTGAGCTAAGTCATCAGAAACCTGTTCATTGTTTATTTCTTCAGTATTGTCTTCTGTAGTAGTTACATCAGTATCTTGATCTACTTCATTAGAAGTAGATTGAGTAGTATCTTCAGAAACTTCTTGGTTGTTATTAACTTCCGTATTATCTTCAGAAGAAGCTACATCAGAGTTTTGGTTTTCTTCTTTAGAAGTAGGTTGAGTAGTATCTTCAGAAACCTCGTCGTTATTTGTAACTTCAGAGTTATCATCAGTAGAAGTTACATCTGTGTTTTGGTCTTCTTCGTTAGAAGTAGATTGAGTAGTATCTTCAGAAACCTCGTCGTTATTTGTAACTTCAGAGTTATCATCAGTAGAAGCTACATCAGAGTTTTGATTTTCTTCGTTAGAAGTAGTTTGAGTAGTATCTTCAGAAACCTCGTCGTTATTTGTAACTTCAGAATTATCATCAGTAGAAGCTACATCAGAGTTTTGATTTTCTTCGTTAGAAGTAGTTTGAGTAGTATCTTCAGAAACCTCGTCGTTATTCTTAACTTCAGAGTTATCATCAGTAGAAGTTACATCTGTGTTTTGGTCTTCTTCTTTAGAAGTAGGTTGAGTAGTATCTTCAGAAACCTCAGTATTATCCTCAGCAGAAGTTATATCTGTGTCTTGTTCTACTTCATTAGAAGTAGGCTGTACTGATTCATTAGTTGTATTTTCTACTTTTTGGTTAGGCTCATCAATTATAGATGGATCTTTATATTCTTTAGTACCTGAAACGTTTAAAGATTGGCTTTTTAATTCTTTTTGTTCATCTTGAATCTGACTAGCATTATCATGTTGTTCAATGATGTTTTTATTTTCTTTGTTTGTGGTTTGTTCTTCTGCATTTACTTGATGTGATACAAGCGTAGTACCTGCTAAAGTCATTGCTACAAGTGCGGGTGTTTTGTAATAGAATTTTTTATCCATAAACAATCTCCTTTTGTATAGGTATTTATTTATAATCAGTATAAGGCTTTTTAATATTAAAAGATGAACTTTTTAAGAAATGTAATGTAACTTTAATATTTGAGATATTAATAATTTATCTAAAAAGTTAATTTCATAAAATAGTGAGGAATCTTTTCTTCTAAGAATTCTTCACCTTCAGTTTTGTAACCTAATTTTTCATAGAAACCTTTAGCGTGTGATTGTCCATTAAGTACTGTACCTTTATATCCATCTTCACTAGCTTTTTGATTAATAAAATTCATCACATCTTTACCGTAACCAAATTTTCTATAAGGTTTTAAAACGGCAACTCTCTCTACTTTCGCATAACCATTTTTATAATTTCTAAAACGACCTACCGCAGCTGGTTTATCATTGTGATATAGAACAACATGCTTAGAAACATTTTCAAATTCATCTATCTCTGCGTCTATAGAAACACCTTGTTCTTCAACAAATACAATTTTTCTAATATTTAACCCATCTTGTATATCTTTTTGGCTTTCTGCAATTTTGATCATTATGATACCTCCATTGTTTTGATTCAATTTATTATACATTATGATTATTCTAATTGATGTAGTAAATTAAAAACTCAAGAAATAATAAATAGTTGGTAAATATAGGGGTGTATTTATCAAGACAGGGCAAACAAGATAAATAGAGGCGTTGTATTTATCAAGATAGACGAAACAAGATAAATAGGGACGCTTTATTTATCAAGACTGATCAAACAAGATAAATAAGGACGCTTTATTTATCAAGACAGACGAAACAAGATAAATAAGGACGCTGTATTTATCAAGACTAGTGAAACAAGATAAATAGACATTGCCAAAATTGCAAGACGATGCTGACTAGCAACATAGAAGCTCCGTATGTTGCAAGTCATCCCAATTTAGCAACATTCACGTTACATATTCTCAATGAGTTCCATATTATTTCTGTTCACACAAAAAAGCTGAACCATTTTATATGGATCAGCTTTTAATTTATATTGTTTGAACTGCTTGTCTTCTAACGATTGCGGTATATTGCCAGAATAATCTTAATTGGTGAATACTCCAATTTGTCATACCCATTGTATATCCGCTCGGTGTAAATATTTGAATTTGGCTTGTTTCTAGTGCTGCTGCTACTAGATATTGTAAATGAACACTTAATGATTTCATTTCTTCTGTTAAACCTGTTTCTGTATATACCCATGAAAAAGGTAAGGGGTTATCAAAGATATTGATAACATTAAATATTTCTGGGATGGCAATGATATAACAAGCGCCATCTACAATTGGATCGTTGTTTGCTTGATTATAGTATAGTAATAACGCTTCATAATTCTCATGATGTTCGTGATTAACATAGTACAAATTTTGTCTAAAGTGAGACAAATCTCCAGAATGAATTATTTGATTTTCAAGTGCATCAAACATTGTATTGATTTGTTCATATTTTTCATATGTTTTACGTTGAATCATAATTTGCCTCCTTTCCTAGTAAACTTCTGGACCAGGTTGTTGAGCGCTTTGATCCGGTGCTTGACCACTTTGATCTGGTGTTGTTTGTTGAGGTACTTCTTGTTGAGGTACTTCTTGTGATGGTGCTTGTTCTATAGGTTGTTCTACAGGCTGCTCAGACGGTTGTTCAGTTTGCTGCTGAGTTGATTCTTCAGTATCAGGCTCTATAGCAGGTTCGACTGTTTCAGCTGAATCGCTATTAATAGATGTGTTTCCACTCTTTAGACTTTTCTTAGATACTTCAATATAAGGTGTTAGATCTCCATATGCTTGAATCATCAAATAATTCATTAATTCTGTTTTCTTAGTCTTAGGCAAGTTTAAGTCTTTTCTAAGTTTATTAGACAGTTCTAATAAATTATCTAAGTCAGGATTGAAGAAGTAAACACCATTAAAATTAGCATCAGTTCCTGTAACTTGTTCGGTTTTAATTTTTACTTTACTTGATGAATAAGTCGTTGCTAAGTTTTGGATATCTTCAAATGAGAAATTGTGTTTCGCATTTTTACCAACGATTTTAACTAAGTCATCTAATTTATTAATTGAATTTGTTTCTTGAGCTTTTTTGATAATGGCTTTAATCATTTCCATTTGACGTTTACCACGTTCTAAATCTGAATCTTGTTTTCTTGAACGAACAACGGCAAGCGCTTCGTCACCAGATAAATTACGTTTACCTTTTTTGACTTTAATTCGACCTTTATCTTCAGTGTTTGGCTCATTTAAATCAAACGGTACGTTATATTCAATACCACCAAGTTCATCAACAACTTCAACAAAAGCTTCCATATTAATTCTTGCATAGTAATCTACTGGAACATTTAATGTACTTTCAACACTTTCCATTGAACCTTCTGGCCCATCTATTGCATGAGCATGCGTGATTTTATCATAATATTTTACGGCTGGTATATAACTTAATGTATCACGTGGAATACTAACCATACGTATTTGTTTTTTATCTCTATTAAAAGTTGTATAAATCATAGCATCAGTGCGAGATTGGTTAGCCTTTTGACCACCTTCACGTCTTGATGTACTATCATCGACACCTAAAAATAATACCGATACATGATCTAAACTAGGATCTACTGGTTTATCTCTTAAAGATGATTTGCTTTTTTTAGAATCAAGAAATGAATCATTAATTGCACCTTTAGTTTCAAGATAAAGCATGAGTCCAAATACTACGGGTAGAATCATGAGTACTATTGACATCAAAAGTAAACCTATTTTTGCGAATCTTTTCATATTATATATTTACCCTTCTATTCGTATTGTGTTTTGAAATATCTATTTTTGCATATTATACATCATATATGATTATACAAGTAAAATTCAACAATTTAAATGAATTATGTGTACTACTTATCAAATATAGAATGTAAATTTGTTGTAAAATTTATGGAAATGGTGTAAATTATAGTGAAGAATGAGAGGTGAGACAAATGGCAAAAGTACTAGAAAAAGATTTAAATAGTATTAGTGAACAAATAGAATTAAATAGAGAGAATTCGTATGATGTGATTAAGCCTCCAACCGTTAATGTTCTAGGTTTGCCATTTGCAAACCTGACGGCAAATGAAATGGTAGAACGTATTAAATATTTTGTAAATCAGGAAACGAATGATAATTTATTTATTGTAACAGCTAATCCTGAAATTGCACATTATGCTTATAGTAATAATCACTATCAACGACGTATTAAACATGCAGATTACATTGTACCAGATGGAATTGGTATAGTTAAAGCAGCTAAATATTTAAATACGCCATTAAAAGAACGTGTTCCGGGAATAGAGTTAATGGAAGAAATGTTGAATATTGCAAACGCAAGTAGCAAGAGAGTATTCTTATTAGGATCTTCTAAAGAAGGCGTTAAAGCGACTCGTAAAATTCTAGAAGAACAATACCCTAATATTACGTTTGATCATAAACATGGATATAAACATGTACTAGATTATAAAGTAACTAAGAAAATTAAGAAATTTAATCCAGACTTTATTTTTGCGGCAATGGGTTTTCCTAAACAAGAAGATTGGATTTATTATAACGGTCATCATTTTGAACACACGGTAATGATGGGTGTGGGTGGCTCGTTTGATGTTATAAGTGGAAATGTTAAGCGTGCACCAAAAATGTTTATTAAACTTAATTTAGAATGGTTATATAGAATTATAACTGATTTGAAACGTGTGAATAGAGCACTTAAAATCCCACTGTTTTTAAAAGAAGTTCAATTTCAAAAATCATGTACACCTAAAAAGAATAAATATGATTATATGAAGAATAGATAAATAGTAACACCTTAATGTTGAAATTTAACATTAAGGTGTTTTATTTTATGAGGATTTTTAGCTATTTAATTGTTAACTAAATGTTATGATGTAGGTAACAATAAAAGTAGGTGACTTTGTAATGCGAGTACTGGAACTCATAAATCAACAATTAATAACAAATGAAGATAAAATTGCCATGTATATTGATGAGATGCATATATCTTATAACGATTTAATGATAGAATCTGAAAAAATTGCCACAGCGTTAATACAATATCCAAAGAATATTATGATTGGTATTACGATGAAAAACCCCATTCAGTTTATAAAATGGTATATTGCAGCTTTAAAGTGTGAACTAATACCATGTGTCCTTGATCCTTATATATCTGAAGAGAAAACGAATGAATTGTTAACGCTATATCATATTCCATTATTAGTAGATGACAGTAGTAAAGTTACGTATCGAAAAATAGAAAATAATACATCATTACCGCGAGATATTTTACATATTGGATTTACTTCTGGGACGACAGGCATACCTAAAGCTTATATGAGAAATCATCAATCTTGGATTCAGTCATTTAAATATAATGAAGACTTACTTAAGGGTTATACAAACATTATTATAGCTCCTGGTCCACATGCACATTCTTTAACACTATACGCTATGATTTATACATTATATACAGGTAGAACGTTTATTGGGCAAAAGAAATTTAATACTCAAATACTTAATAAATTAATCAATAAATTTAGTGAAAATCAAACGATGTTTATAGTACCTACAATGCTATATAGTTTATTGAATCATAACGTTCATTTAATGAATGTTACAAGTATTTTTTCATCAGGTGCAAAATTATCTACTCAAATATTTGAAAAATTTAAGCATAAGTATCCTTATATTGATTTAATTGAATTCTTTGGTAGCTCTGAAGCGAGTTTTATAAGCTACAATATCAATGGACAAGCTGATTCAGAATCTGTAGGTAAACTATTTCCATCTGTTCAAGTTCAAATTAAAGACAAAGATGAAAATGATATAGGTAAATTATATGTCAAAAGTGACATGACATTTAGTGGTTATTTGAATGAAGAAGTTCATGATGAGTGGATTAAAATAGGTGATTGGGCATCAATTTCTGCAGACCAAGAACTACGATTATTTGGACGAGAAAGTGACCGTTTAATAATTGGTGGTAAAAACGTGTATCCAGAGATTATTGAGCAAAAACTATTAAATCTAGATATTATTGATGAAGCAATTATTATAAGTAAGAAACATAATAAATTCGGAGAAATAGCAATTTTATTATATAAAGGTAAGGATCATTTGCAATATTTAAGCATGAAAAAGTATTTATTAGCATGTGGATTAAGTCGTTATGAAATACCATCTCAGATGATACGGGTTAAAAAGATGAAATATACATTTAGTGGGAAGATAGCGAGATATAAGATGAAATCTATTTATGAATTAGGAGGAGAAGCATGGAACCAGTTATTGTAGCTGCAAAACGAACGCCATTTGGTAAATATGGTGGGGTATTTAAACACTTAGAACCTGAAATGCTCTTGAAACCTTTATATGAATATTTATTTGCTGATCATGCTGAAGCACTTGAACATTTAAGTGATGTTGTTTTAGGAAACATAGTAGGTAATGGAGGGAACATTGCTAGAAAGTCATTGCTAGAAGCTGGTGTATCAATTGATATTCCTGGTGTCACAATAGATAGGCAATGTGGTGCAGGACTAGAAGCGGTAACGTATGCTTGTAGAATGATCCAAGCAGGTGCTGGTGAAGTTTATATTGCTGGTGGTGTTGAAAGTACAAGTAGAGCACCTTGGAAAATCAAGAGACCACAATCAGTTTATGACGCACCTGAATTTTTTGAGCGCGCTTCATTTGCACCTGATGGAGAAGATCCTTCAATGATTGAAGCGGCTGAAAATGTTGCACAAGTCTATCAAATCTCTAGAGAAAGTCAGGACGAATTTGCATACAATAGCCATCAAAAGACAATAAAAGCTATGGAAAAAGGTTATTTATCAAATGAAATTTATCCGATTAAAGTAGGGAATGAATGGATCCAACATGACGAAGGCGTTAAACCTAAATTAACTTTAAGAACGTTATCACGTTTAAAACCACTTATTAAAGATGGAACTGTAACAGTAGGTAATAGTTGTATGAAAAATGACGGTGCGGTTTTACTTTTAATTATGAGTAAAGAAAAAGCGACTGCTTTAGGTTATCATGAAGGATTGGAATTTATCGATAGTTCTGTAAAAGGTGTTGATCCAAGATTACTAGGTATAGGACCAGTACCTGCTGTAGAAAGAGTATTGAAAAATTCACAATTAACAATGAAAGAAATTGATTGTGTTGAATTTAATGAAGCATTTAGTTCTCAAGTGCTTGCTTCAAAAGATATGTTAAATATTCCCGACGATAAATTTAATTTGTATGGTGGCGCATTAGCTATTGGACATCCATATGGAGCTAGTGGTGCAAGCCTCGTTACACGTTTATATCATATGAAAGATATTGAGACATCGATAGCAACAATGGGAATAGGAGGAGGCATGGGACATGCAACATTATTTAGAAGATGGCATCGAAATAATTGAGGTTATTTTCAACAAAGAAGAGGTTGAAGCATATATACAGACACTTACTATAAAAAAGAATGCATCTTCTGTACCAGTATTGTATTTAGCAAGTATATGGCCAAAATTTTCATTGTTTGAACGTTTTTTAGAAAAAGAGATTTACTTAAAAGAAACCTCAGTTGAACAGTTTAAAGCATTAGATGTTGATACAATTTATAAAGCAAAATTAAAAAATGAGAAAATAAAAAAAGTGAAGTCGTTTACGATTTACGAATTTAGTTTAACGATTAAAAGCGGAGATGACATATACACTAGGCTCAACCAAACATTCGTTGGAAAGTGAGGTATAGTATGAAATTTGATATTAGTCTTGTTAATCAATATTTATCTATTATTCATGATTCAAATCCGATTCATCAAGAAATTGTACCAGGGCAACTTGTATGTGAATGGTTGTTAGAAGATGTTGAGTGGCAACATTTTACTGTAAGATACAAAAATCCAATTTATATAGATGAAACATTAGAAAAATCTTTGCAGGATAATAAGATTAAATGTATCAATGCACAAGGGATGGTAAAGATTATGATTGAAAAGCAATAAAGTACGTACTTAATTTATCTCTAACAAAAGTATAATTATAAACAGATTATATAATTATTTTACAATTAATTTAAAATCATGTAATCTTCATAAGTGACAAAAAATTGTGAGTTGGAGTACTTATGAATAGAAAACATGAAATTACTTATGCAAGGGCAATATTTTGCTTAATTATAGTAGCAGTGCATATATTATCAAATTACTTGAGAGACGTAGAATTACAAGATCATAATCGCATGGTTGTATTAACATTTCAAATATTAATTTTGTTTGCGACGCCGTGCTTTATTATTTTGTCAGAATCGTTGATATCTATGGTTTATAAAGATAAATTACCGAAAAATTTTCTAGTCAAACGCTTTAAATATATTATGATTCCATATTTTTCAATTGGAACATTTTATGTGTATACAAAGTATAAAGTTGATGGAAATGAAGAAACATTTTGGCAGTTGTTTAAAGAAAATTTATTAATTGGGAATTGGTATGGTTGGTTTGTCGTTGTCATATTCCAATTTTATATTCTACATTTAATCTTCCATAAAGCATTAAGCAAAGCAAATCCAGTTGTTATGCTGGTCATCAGCTTTGCAATCAGTCTGGCGCACTCATATTTAATGTATGATAATGATGCGTATACGAATTGGTGGAATGAATTTTACCCGTTATTCCATAGAACGAATATTCTTTATTGGTTATTCTATTTTGTATTTGGTTATTACTTAGGTAGGTACTACAATGAAGTTCTAACGTTTGTGGAGAAGAAGTTTATGTGGTTAGTAGGAAGTTTAGCTGCCGTAACACTTTTAGTTATTTATTCAATTTATCAAAATGATGTAACAGTCGTTCAATCTAATCGCTATGACATTTTATTATATTCTTCATTAGCGTTTATATTTATATTAGTCATTTCTAAAAAGCTGTCTAAATTTAATATTAGCTTTTTATATTTTATTGGAGAAATATCATTCTTTATATACTTAACACATAAAATTATGGTCTATTACATGGCAAAATATACATTTCATTTTATAGATCAATTCTTTATGTATAATATTGCAACGTATATCTTTGCATTATCGTTAAGTGTCGGTTTAGCAGTTGTTCTTTCATTTTTACCACTTTCTAGATTTATAATTGGAAGAAATTCTATTAACTCAATGATTAGAGGAAACTATAGAGTAGAATAAAAAAAGCACGTCACCTTCATTATAGGAGGTGACGTGCTTTTGGTTATTTAAAATAAAAACGTGTAGCATCTAACTCGTCTTTAAAAGCTTTTTTATCGTTTGCTGACTTTTTGTTGAACTCTTTTAAGAATGCTTGGTATTTTGGAAGTACATCTTCAGTAGAACCAAAATCTTTTAGTATGCCGCCTTCAATCCAAGCTATTTTTGTACAAAAATCTTTAACTTGACCTATATTGTGACTGACAAAGAAAATAGTCTTGCCAGCTTCTTTAAATTGATTCATTTTATCTAAACTTTTCTTAGTGAATGTTTGGTCACCAACAGATAATGCTTCATCAATAACAAGAATATCAGGATCAACGGTTACATTGATTGCGAAACCTAATTTAGATTTCATACCGCTTGAATATTTCTTAACAGGTTGATATATAAATTCACCTAATTCAGAGAATTCTATAATTTGAGGTGTAAGTTCTTTAATTTGTTTTTTAGAGAAACCAAGTAATAACATTTTGTATTCGATATTATCTATACCGTTTAATTGAGTGTTTAAACCTGAGTTAATTGCAATAACGTTAACATCACCGTGGCGTTCGATTACACCGTCTGTTGGTTGTAGTGAACCACCAATAATATTGCTTAATGTTGATTTTCCTGATCCGTTAATACCTACTAAACCGATAATATCGCCTTCGTAAGCAGTGAATGATATATCATTCAGCGCTAAAAATCTTTGTGATTGATGCTTTGGTAAAAACACATCTTTTAATCTATCTTTATTACTACGGAAAATTTTATATTCTTTTGTTAGATTATTAATGATAACTGATTCTTTCATATGTACTTCATTCCTTATAATTATTAACAGTTCTATTATGCATTATTTTATGAGTTTAGTAAATTTATTGTAAATTCTGTTAGAATCATGTAAATTATATATGTTCTATAATTACGAGATTAACCTAAAGTTTAATATATCATCTATGCTCATTTGATGCTATATTAAAGATTAAGTTATAAATGTCTTAGCGAGAGAGTGATATTCATGCATGCTGTTTTTACAGTAATAAAAGAGCACGTCAAAAACTTTTATTTGATTCAAAGATTAGCACAATTCCAATTGAAAATTTCGAATCATGATAATTATTTAGGATTAGCTTGGGAGCTTATTAATCCTATACTACAAATATTTGTATATTGGTTTGCATTTGGTTTTGGTATACGTCAGAATGCTCCGATAAATGGTGTACCGTTTATCTTATATTTATTAGTCGGTATTAGTATGTGGTTCTTTGTAAACCAAGGTATACTTGAAGGGACTAAGTCAATAGGCACTAAGTTTAATCAAGTTGCAAAGATGAATTTTCCGTTGTCAGCAATACCTGCTTATGTTTTAACAAGTAGATTTTATGGTCATATTATTTTAGTTTTAGTTATTATTTTATTATGTATACCAACTGGTATTATACCTTCGATTTATATTTTACAATTATTTATATATTTACCTTTAGTGTATTTATTTGCATTTTCAGTTTCATTATTAACTTCAACTTTAGGTGTTATTATTCGAGATACACAAATGGCAATGCAAGCTATTTTGAGAATGCTATTTTACATGTCGCCAATTCTTTGGGTACCTGATAAAGGTTCAGTGATTGAAATGATAATGAAATTAAATCCAGTTTTCTTTTTTGCAGAAGGTTACAGAGCGGCAATATTATATGATAATTGGTACTTCATAGATCATTGGCAATTATTACTTTATAATATATGTGTGACAGTGTTATTCTTTGTAGTAGGTGCAATATTGCATGTTAGATTTAGACAAAGATTTGCTGACTTTATTTAAAATGATTAATAAATGATAAGGCTGAGACATCGATGATTGTCTCAGCCTTTATCTCAATTTAGAGCTTCTCATGGTCAATTTTTTAACTTTAGTAAATTTTACGTAAGGAAGTGTCAATGTGGTAAGAAACATAATTAAACAAGTCTATCTTTCAATTATTTTTGTATTTAATAAATTATTTACAAGTAATGTGAAACGTAAAAATGTTGTAATATTTATGACTTTTAAAGAAGATGTATTACCTATTATTGAAGCATTAAAGAAGGAACAATATCATATTACAGTTATTGCACATCCAAAGTGGATTAATTTTTTGAATGATTTAGAAGTAGATAAAGTAATCAATTTAAGTAATAAATATGTCTTGCAACAGTTAAAAGCAATTAAAAGTAGTAAAATAATCATTATCGATACATATTATTTATTATTAGGAAGTATCAGTAAAACACCAGAACAAAAAGTTATACAAACTTGGCATGCTGCCGGTGCCTTGAAGAAATTTGGATTAGAAGATAAAAGTATTAATCTTGAGCATAAACAACTGATAAAAAATTATTTATCAGTTTATCATTTTACTGATTATTATTTAGTAAGTTCAGATATTATGGAAGATGTCTTTATTAAAAGTTTAGATGCCAAGCCCAATCAAATATTACCTTTTGGATTACCAAGATTAGACCAATATAAACATAAACATGAGTATCCTAATAAAACTAAAAAAATAGCTTTATATGTTCCTACTTATCGAGACTATACAAATGAAATTCATACGATAGATAAACAGAAATTTGAAAAAATGTGCCCTGAATACGAACTTGTGACTAAATTACATCCAAGCATTACTTCACATGATTCAGATCCGAGAGATATACAAGATCTAGTTGAAATGGCAGAAATCATCATTACAGATTATAGTTCATTAAGTATTGAAGCCGCACTATTAAATAAGACGATTATTTTCTATAGTTATGATGAAGCAAAGTATGATGAAATGAGAGGACTCAATCAATACTATTATGAAATGACGAAAGAGAACAAAGCTTATGATTTAGCAACACTTTATAAACTTGTGAATCTGAATAAAATGAATAATAAAATTAAACCAATGTGGCATCAGTATACAAACTTTGATGCAACTCAAAAGTTAGTTGATTTTATAAACAAAGGAGCTTAACAATATGGAAGTAAGTGTTATCATCCCTATTTATAATGCAGAAAAAACAATAGAGCAAACCATTGAATCAATTAAAAGTCATTATGAGCATGAAATCATTTGTATCAATGATGGATCTAAAGATAATAGTGCAGATGTAATTAGCAAAATTAATAATCCTAATATTGTACTTGTAAATCGAGAAAATAAAGGTGCTGCGGCAACGAGAAATGAAGGCATTAGTATCGCAAAAGGTAAATATATTATGTTTTGTGATGCAGATGATAAATTAGGTGAAGGTATTATCGACAAGATGATTGATGCGATAAAAAGAAATGATACAGATATCGTTGTCGGTAAAGTTTCTCATTTAATTGGTGATCAGATTAGGCCGATTCAAACTTACAATGATTTAAAAGCTGTGGATCATACGACATTAAACTTAACACCAGAAGTTACGCAGTCTATAGGTCCTTATGGTAAATTGTATAAACGTGAGATATTAGAAAATATTAGATTTGATGAAGATATTACTTTTTGTGAAGAGCATACCTTTAATTTAAAAGCTTGGTCAAAGAGTCGTATTACAATATTAGATAATCCAGCTTACTTATATAACATAGGCATTGAAGATTCTATAGTAGCGACAAGTTACAAAAATATTGAAAAATATTTAAATGATGCCATTGAAGTTAGAAAAAGAACAATGGACATTTTAAATGGTTTAAAAGAAAAAGTGAGTAACTACTATAGTTATAGAATGGATTATCTCATCATATACTTTTTAATTCGAAATAATTTTATGAAAGTAGAGAACTTAAATCATGTTATTGATCCAGCGATAAAGTATTTAAAAGTCGTTCAACAACTTCAAACGAATAGTGTGATAGACTTGAAAGAGCTCGTATTAACAATTGCTGCGAATTACAATTATGAAAGATTTAAAGAAGTGGCAAGTAATTTAGATATGCAAATTGATAAAAAAGCTTATCGTTCTTATAAATTTAAGCTACTGAAACTAAAGACAAAAATGAACTTAAGAAATATCAGAAATAAAAGTAAAAAAATATCTCATTAAATATTATAAAATTTCAAAAACTACTAACAACTGTAAAATGTTGTTAGTAGTTTTTTGTATTATGTAGATGAATTTATAATTAAAATCAATATTTACACTAATTAAATATTTATTACACATACTTTACATCGGTTAATTGTTTGATATAATTTATAATTGCATATCAAACTAATATAAGATGGAGTTTAAAAATGAATAAAAATATGATTGATATAGAAAGAAAATTTAGACCTGAAATTGAAGGTTTAAGAATTATTGCGGCTTTATTAGTCGCTATTTACCACATTTGGTTTGGTAAAGTATCTGGTGGGGTAGATGTTTTCTTTGTTGTATCTGGCTTCTTGATTACAACATCTATTATATCTACAATCAATAAAACTGGAGAATTTAAGTTTTGGCCATACATATCTAAATTAATGAAGCGGTTATTTCCACTAGCATTTATCATTATATTAGTCATATTGGTATTAAGCATATTCTTCTTACCATCAACCATTTTTGATAAGACAATGAAAGAAGTCGTTTCATCTATGTTCTATTATCAAAACTGGCAATTGGCATTGAGTAATACTGATTATTTAGATGCACAGCAAATGAAAAGTCCACTTGAACATTATTGGGCAATGTCTATTCAAGGGCAGTTCTATATCATTTGGTTCTTATTATTTACAGGTGTATTGTTCCTAATAAAAAGATATGATTTATCAAATGGCAAAAAGTTAGTCAATTACTTACTTGGTTTTATATTTGTTGTGTCATTTGCATACTCAGTTTATTTAACTGCTGTAAATCAACCTTTAGCATATTTTATTACGTTTACAAGAGTGTGGGAATTTGCATTAGGTGGTTTACTTTGTATTAACTTAAGCAGAATTAAAATTAGTAATTTAACAGCTGAAATTATTGGATGGATTGGTCTTATAGGGTTAATTTTAACAGGAGCAATATTTGATGTATCAACGATGTTTCCTGGTTATATCGCTTTATGGCCAATGACTTGTGCATTACTGATTATTTTATCAGGTAATAAAGATACTAAATACGGTGTTAAGAACTTCTTATCTATGCCGATCATGATTAAACTTGGTGGGGTTTCATTCGGAATTTACTTATGGCACTGGGTATTACTATCATTCTACAAATACAATATTTCAGAAACACCAGGTATTATTTCAGGGGTGCTCATTATTGCATTATCTATTGCACTTTCATTCATTACAACAAAATATATTGAAACACCAATTAGAAGTGCAAAATTAAATAAAGTAGCATTCAAGAGAATTGGTATCATTGCACTAGCTAATATTATTTTAATCGCTGGTTTAGTTTCTCATAATGCCTATGTAAAAATGTCTGACGACAAAGCGCTAGCATCGAAAGATTATCCAGGAGCATTAGCTGCAACTTCAAAACAAAAAATTAAAGAAAATGATCCTAAGCCTGAATTCGCCAATGTGTTTGATGATTTGCCACAATCACACATAGACGATTCTAATCAAGGTTTAAAAAAATCAGATTTAAAAATTGGTACTTATGGTAAGAAAAAGGACTATAAAGCAACAATCGCTTTAGTAGGTAGTTCACATTCTGAACATTGGTTAGGAGCAGTTATTGAAGCGGCTAAAGAGCATGATTACAGAGTGATTAATATCACGAGATCAGGTACAAGATTCTCTACTGGTTATGATGATAATTCATTAAAAGGACAATGGGTTAAAAATGTGGAAAACTATTTAAAGAAATCTGATGATATTGATTTAGTGTTGTCACATGTTACAGCAGCTGACTCAAATAGCGATAAGATTCAACAACAAATGGTAGATGAATTATTAAAAGTTAAAAATGATTATAATATTGAAGTAATGGCAATAAGAGATATTCCAAGATATGAGTTTAATGTTTCAGAAGAACTAGAAAAATCTGGTGAAAAAGAAACAATTAAACTTATGAATAAAGGAAATAATCAACAAGACTCTTCATATTGGAAAAAACTATCAGAAACAAACAAAGATTTACCAAAATTCGATCCATCTGAATACTTTAAAATGAACGGTGAATATAGACCAATTATAGGTAATATTGTCGTGTATCGAGATATGGACCATATGACAAATACCTATTCAGAAACTTTTGGACCTATTTTAGGTAAAGAAATTAAATCTGTCGTTAAAAAATAGAGAGTGGAGAAAGTCCACTCTCTATTTTTACATTTTTTGTTTAAGTATATCTTTAAAAATATGCTTTAACATGTTCTCCGTATCACTTTGATAATGATCTTTTAATACATTACTTGCAATTGAAACGATATATTGATCGTTAGAGTATGTCACAAAATCATTTTGAAAGAATATACCCCTATATCTTTGATGATTAGGATATCTGTAAAATCCATATCTATAAGAACTTGGGTATATATGTGTATCAATTTGTGAAAGTAAAATATCAGTAGATGATTCATTTAATATTTGTTTCATTTTGAATTGATTAACAAGCTTTGCCATATCATTTGTAGATATGTATATATTTCCAGCACCATCGTATTTATCGAGAGTTGCTGGATAGAAATATTTGTACTGATTATTTTTTAATTTATAACCTTTTACCATGTACTGTTGGTGGTTATTAGAGTCATAACGAGCTGTATATTTTAAATGAACTTTCTTAATAATGAGTTCATTAAGGTTTTGCTTAAATGATTTATGCGTAGCATTTTCTATAACTTTAGCAATCGTGATATAGTTTGCATCGTTATAAAAATATTTATGATAATTTTGAGGTACAACACCATTAAACTTAATACGCTCTATAGCACCATTTAAACCTTTAACATTAGGTGGAAAGTTTGCTTTAGCTAAACCACTTCTATGTAACATTAAGTCTTTAATAGTGATAGGATATACATTCTGGAAATTAGGTATATATTTATTTACATTGTCATTTATATTAATAACGCCTTGTTCTTCTAACTCTCTCAACATTAAGCCTGTTACAAATTTGTTAGCTGATCCAAGAAGATACATTGATTTATCATCATTTTCCACACCATTTTCAATATCTCTAAAACCATATGCTTTACTCATAATGGGGCGGTTATTTTTATAAATGGTTATATTTCCATTGAATCCTTTAGATTTTAAGTATTTATCTATCTCATCGAATTCGTTAAAATCATTAGTTAATGTTTGTTTCTCATGATTTTCTTTATTCTGAATTTGCTTTTTATGGATATGAGTCTCTGTATGTTCTTTTTTATAGTGTCGTATTTGATATAAATCTTTAAATATGACTAAAAGTAAAGCAACGATTATGCATAATATAAGTTTATATATGTTCTTCATGATCTTCTCCTGATGTTTTTTACATTATATTACCATGAATGCAAAAAAATTACATTTAATGTCATAAAAATAGAACACATATTTGTGTCCTATTCATTACCGTAAAGCTCTTTTTTAATTTGAGTTGTTGAAATACCCTCAGTTCTCTTAAGATATATCACTTCACAATGATCTTTTAGGAAGTCAAATTCACCTTCCCAATCGTGACCCATTAAAAATGTGTCTACTTTAAAGTTCTTTACATCATCTGTTTTTTGTTCCCAATTATTCTCTGGAATAACTAAGTCAACATATCTAATAGATTCTAACATCATTTTTCTTTGTTCATAATTATAATATGACTTTTTGTTTTTTAACTTATTGAATTCATCTGTTGATAAAGCAACAATTAGATAATCTCCATATTGTTTAGCTCTTCTTAAAAGCTCAATATGACCATAATGCAGTAAATCATATGTTCCATAAGTAAGTACTCTACGCATTTCTTCACCTCATTATTTTATATGTTTAATCTTAATATATATAGGACCTATTGTAAATAGTTTGAAAAGTTTGTAAATTCAACTTAAAGGATGATGGTATAAAAATTAATTTTAAAAGCTATTTTACAACATGTTGTATAGTCATTAGTTTAAATTTATAAATCAGTAGTGTATTATAATAGAATATGTTAATTTAGTGTAAATTATGAATTAGAGGAGTATTTATGGAAGATAAATTATTTCTGATGACAGAAAACTCATTTAAAAGTACGATTACATATTTTAATAATAAGGAAGAAATTGATAATACAAATAAAGAGAAACTACTTTTTTATTTTAACAAAGTTTTCAATCCTCTATTTCCTTATAAATTTGACTTTATACTAAAAAATAGAAATGGTTTGTCAATTTTGTTAAGAAAAATTAATTATAATACATCTAAAAAAAGTGTATTTCAATATATGGAGATTAAAGCTATGAAGCGTGGGGAATATAAATATAGTTATATGATTTCCCAATTTCGTAAACATTTATCTACAATTCGTTCTAAACATTATACTTCAGATATATTCTCAAGCAAAATAGAAAAAACAATTGTATATGAATCGTTTAATGGTAAATCATTTACAGATTCTCCGAGAATGCTTTATTTATACTTAAGTGAAAATCTACCTAATTATGAGCATATTGTAGTAACTGACAATCAGCAATTAGACAAAGAACTAAGAGCTTTAAATATTGCTACTGTTGAGAAAAATTCAAAGCAATATTTCAAAATCTATCAAAAAGCTAAAGTGTGGATTGCCAATACGAGATTGTCATCACAGATAGAAAAGAAAGATAATCAACTATATATTCAAACATGGCATGGTACACCTTTAAAGAAATTAGCTAATGATCAAACGGTTATTTCAATACCAGATGTCACGCTAGAAGAGTATCTTTATGGCTTTAATAAAGAAACAAGTAGATGGGATTTCCTCATATCACCAAGTGAAACTGCAACTGAACGATTTAAATCTGCATTTAATTTAAAAGAAGAACAGATGTTGACTTTAGGTTATCCAAGAAATGATGATTTAGTTCAGTTAAATGATGAAAAATATATTAAGCAGCTCAAACAAAAATATGATATTCCCTCTAATAAAAAAGTAATACTGTATGCGCCAACATGGAGAGATAATGATCGTACAGATGTTGGTAAATACAATTTTAAACTGAAGCTTGATTTAGATGCTTTTAGTAAAGAGCTATCGAATGAATATGTATTACTCATTAGAGCGCATTATTTAGTATCAGAACATCTAAACCTAGAAGATTATAAAAATGTGTATGATTTATCAGATGCTAATGACATTAATGAATTATTCTTAATGAGTGATGTATTAATCACAGATTATTCGTCTGTTTATTTTGATTATGCGAATCTACGAAGACCAATCTTATTTTTTGCATATGATAAAGATGAATATGCAAATGATATTAGAGGATTCTATTTACCATATGAATCAGACTTACCAGGACCTGTCTTTGAAACAAGTGAAGCACTAATTGATTATATTAAATCAATGCAATATGAAGACATACCTCAATCAGATACTTATAAAACATTTAATCATAAATATAATCATCTTGATGATGGAGAAGCAACTAAAAGAGTAAGTGAAAAAATCATTCGTACTCTAGGTAAAGAAAAGGAGTTTCATGAACTATGAAAATATTAAATATTTATCAAGAAAGTGAATTATTAATCTTCGAGTTTGATCAAACATTAGATAATATTAAAAATGTTTATATAAAAAATGAATTTGATGAAATAATGGTTCCACAATCAAATATCAAAAATCAATTTAAAATTAATTTAAATGAAGTCTTGGAGAAATTTTCACAATATGATAGAGAAACAATCTTTATTCTACTTGAGCAATCTGATGGTATTACGCAATCCATTCAAAAAATAAATATAAAAAAATATGAATATTATATTCAAAACTTCGAAACAATCATTAATGATGAAACGACTATTACCCCGTATATTACTAAAAATGGCATTATTCAATTTACATTAAAGCCAGAATTGCCAGTTTCTACTTATTTTGCTAGAAGACATATAGATAAAATTGTCATAAATAATAAACAAGCCTTTTTAAAAGGAAAGTTCTCGATTCAAAATTCAACACTCGAATATGCTCATTTAAGAATCACTTCAAGGTTAAGTGAAAATGAAATTGAAATACCATTAGAACCTACTGTATTTAATGTATATAAGAAGCTAAACTCTACAAGTTATGATTTTGAAATTGATATTTTAAATGAACTTAAGCAGTATTTAGCAAATGACTTTGACTCAGAAGATATTATCGATATCTTCCTAAGTATAAAAGTAAAAGAATTTAAAAATGTAATTGATGTAAAATTAGGTAATCCTAGAATTATGGTAGAAAGATTTGCTAAAGGCGAAGTATCAATTGATCTTGGTCAAACAGTAAAAACAGCTATACCATATTTCACGATGAAAGGTAGAAACTTATCGTTTAGAATTAATGAATATGCAAAAGAAGACTATGCAGCGTATAAAAAATTAATGCATGACTATCCAACGTTAATCAAAAATAATTTGAATAAAAATAAAGTTTGGGTAATTGGTGAAAAATCATATAAAGCTCAAGATAACGGTTATCACTTCTTTAAATACATGAGAACTGAGCATCCTAACGAAGAAGTATATTATGTTATTGATAAAAATTCTGAAGAACGAAAAAATGTAGAACCATACGGAAATGTTATTGATTTTAAATCAAAAGAACATTTCGAAGTTATGATCAAAGCAGATGTGATTTGCAGTACACATCACACAGAATTATTATTCCCAAGTCATGAAGCAAGTTATGTAAAAAAAATTAGAGCTAAACGTGTCTTCTTACAACATGGCGTGTTAGGTGCTAAAAACCTAACGCAGATTAATGGTAAACAACTGAAAGATTTTAACGTTGATATGTTTATAACAAGTTCTAATCGAGAAAAACAAATCGTCAATAGAGATTTATTATTTGATTCATATCAAGCAAAAGTTACGGGTCTATCAAGATTTGATGAATTATTTAAGGAAAACGTAGAAGTTAAAAATCAAATCTTAATTATACCTACATGGCGTGACTGGATAACAAATATTAATAGTCTTCTAGAATCAGATTATCTACAAAATTATAATGACTTATTGAATAGACCAGAGTGGAAAACAATTTCTCAATCAAAAAATGTAGACATCATATTCTGTTTACATCCAAATATGCAAGCATTTGTTGAATATTTTGATATACCTGATTACATTAAAGTCATTAGACAAGGTGAAGTAGATGTTCAATTACTTATTAAAGAAAGTAAATTGATGATTACAGACTATTCAAGTGTTGCATTTGACTTTAGTTTCTTAGAAAAACCAGTTATTTACTATCAATTTGATAGAGATAGATTTATCGGTAAATTACCATCACATTTAGATCTTGATAAAGAACTGCCTGGTAGAATTGTTGATAATGTAGAAGCTGTAATAGAAGCTGCAAGCCATTATGTTGATAACGGCTTCAAGAACGAACAACAAATTATCAATAAAGCTAATAACTTTGTAGCATATAAAGATACAAACAATTCACAGCGTATATATGAAGAAGCTAAATCATTTAAACGCAGAAATATCATTAAAGATGCATTGAAATATGATATTCTTTCACAGCATGTATTTAAACGATTCAGAAGACATAAAAATTACTTTGATATTATGTCTTATATGAATAAATTCCTTGTAAGATTCGGAAAGATGGATGAAAAATTAATCGTGATAGAAAGTAATTTAGGTAAACAAGTTACAGATAGTCCTAAAATGATTTATGATCAAATTAAAGCGCTCGATAAAGGTTATAAAATTGTTTGGGTATCTAATAAAATTTACCCATTCGATGATGAAAATGTTATAACAGTGAAACGGTTAAGCCCTAGTTATTATAAATATTTATCAATCGCTAAATATTGGATTAATAATCAAAACTTCCCTCATTATATTGAGAAAAAGAAGAACACAACATATATTCAAACATGGCATGGTACGCCATTGAAAAAAATGTTAAATGATGTCGATGACTTTAAAGGTAGAGATGAAGGCTATATTGACAGAATTAATCGCTCAGTTTCACAATGGGACTATTTAGTTTCACCAAGTCCATACGCAACAAGTTGTTTTAAATCTGCATTTAATTTTAAAAAAGAAATGCTAGAAGTGGGCTATCCACGTAATGATATCTTCTATGAAAATGATATTGAAGAAAAACAACATATTATTAAACGTAAACTTTCAATTCCTAAAGATAAAAAAGTGATATTGTACGCGCCAACGTTCAGAGATGATGAAGTATCATCTGCGAAAAAACATTTAATTAATTTAAAATTAGATTTACATCAAATGAAAGAAAAACTTGGAGACGAGTATGTACTTCTCTTAAGACCTCATATCATTATTAGTAATAATATTATTATCGATAAATCATTAGAAGGTTTTATTTATAATGTTGCGAGCTATGAAGATATTAGTGACTTATATTTAATTAGTGATATTTGTATTACAGACTATTCATCTGTAATGTTTGATTATGCTAATACTCAAAAACCATTACTCTTCTTCACATATGATTTAGAGCATTATAAAGATAATTTAAGAGGATTCTATATGAACTTCGAAGACGAAGCACCAGGACCATTATTAAAAGACAATGAAAGTTTAATTGATGCTATTCAGAATATAGAAACGGTTAATGAATCATATAAAGATAAGTATGATAAATTCTATGAAAAATTCTGCTCATTTGAAAAAGGAACAGCAACGAAACAAATAGTCGATAAATTATTTTAAATAAACAAAAAGCAGAACTGACGCTGTAATTGTGTATCAGTTCTGCTTTTTTTATTTATTTGTTAACTTTAAAGAAAGGTTTCCATTTATAGTAGGGTAGAAAATACCATTTTTATCTGTTAAATTGATTTTTTTGTCATAACCAAATTTAATATTTAAATGCTTAAATCCATCATATACGATGATACAGTTGTAAATTGCTGCTGGTTTATTATTGATTTCAATTTTAGGTATTGAGATGGTTAAGAGGTTATCTTGTACATCTATATTCTCAATAACGATATCATCTTTGTAAACTTTTCGAGACATAAGAGACAAGTTACATATTTTGTCAGTATCAACACCGTCTATTTCAATTTGTATTTTAATGGATTTGTCTAATTCAGCTATATTTAATAACGTTGACTGTTGAAATGGTATTGTGAATCTTTCATTAGCATCAGTTAATAATGTCTGTTTTTGTTGCTTTTGAATGATTTTAGGTTGTTTTTTCAGCCAAGTAAAGAAATTCATAAATGACTCATAATCATTATTTTGAATAAACTTAATTGCGTCTGTATATTCTTGACTGATTGTTTGAATGATATCAGCTTTTATATATGATTGATTGAAAAGTTCGTTCAGTTGTTTAAAATAATTAACTTGTTGCTTTTTATCACTATTTAGGAATACATGACTATTACAACTTTTCAGTAGATCATATTCTAAAAAACGATTTAACAATCGAATGTTTTTAGAGTTTGATTCTTGTTCTAGTAAATGATGAATAATTTCTAAATCTGAAGCACGTTTTTCATAGAAATCTACACCTCTTGTAAGTGATTCATTAGATGTTGTTCTGTCAATGATTGAACAATTATCTGTCACTGTAGATACATTATTAATATAAGGACTTAAATATGTGAAAAACATTTTGTCTTCCCCAAAATGTAAGTTTTCTGGGAACTTTATATTGTGTCTTTTAATATGACTCAGTTTAATAAATTTTGATGGCGGACCAAAGTGATTATATATATATGGGATGTCATTGATGTTATAATTATAACGATTATTATTACTCATAAATCTGGCATGTACTGTTAAAGAATGGTCATTTTGGCGTAATGTTCTACCAACAATCATGTCTGATTTAAGTAGTTTATCGTCATTAGCAATTCTTGCTAATATATCTGTTGCTAAATAATCATCTGCATCTAGAAAATAAATATATTGACCTGTTGCTTCTTCAATACCGATATTACGAGGTTTTGAAGGGCCACCTGAATTTTCATCTAAAATGATAAATTTGATATTTTTAGCTTCATAGTTTTGAATTAAGTTTTGAGTATTATCTGTAGAATGATCGTCTACAATGATGATTTCGTAATATTTTTTATCTAGTGATTGATTTAATATTGAATCAATTGCACGTTCTATTTTATCTTCATTATTATATGATGTGACAATAATAGAAAAAAGCTTTTTACTTTTGAATAACATAAGTTAACTCCATTCGTTAAAAAATCAAATTGTATAAGCAATGTGGCATATTTGTCTCACATTGTTTATATAATGTAATATGAATAAATAGAGAAGTCAATTTATTGTATTAACTTAAAATATATGAGGTGTAAAATGATTAAAATTATAAATATTCATGACCAGCATAATTTGGAAAAATATATAATTGCAGAATGTCGTGAAGAAAATCATATTATTTTAATAGATAGATATACGCAAGTTAGGGAAGAAGTGTTGAACAATTTAGAGTTGGATAACCAATCTTATATGGTTGATTATACAAACAATGGTTATTATACAAACGATAGTAGATATATGGGGAAGGCATTTATTACTGTTGCTGATTGGTTTAATAATATTACGCTTCAACCAAATATTATTTTTAAGAAAGATGAGCTATTATGGCTAATTTCTAATTATAAGTGGGAAACAATATTTGATATTACATTGAACGCGATTTTCCACTTGGATGAAATTAAGATTGATTCTCACGTTATTTTTGATTATGTTCATCAAAGTAAACCAAGTGCAAACTGTTTAGCAGCATTTAAAAATGAAAGTCTCAGTTATGAAGAAAAATTCTATTTAAACAAATTTGCACTTTTAAATGGTATAACGCCATTATTTAAGGCGAAAGAGACAAGGCTTCCTTCTATCGCAAGAACAATTGATAAAGTCATGTTAAAATCACAATTTCAATTACCTAAAATTGCGTATCAAAAATTAAATCATACGGCACTACAAAAACAAATGAAGGCAATTAATATTTATGACAAAGATCAATCGAAAATAAAGCCACATATTGTATTTTTAGGTTTCGATTATGGTTACAGAGGTAATTCAAAATATTTATTTGAGTATTTAGTAAAACAACACCCTAAATATACTGTTTACTTTATTACGGACCAAGAAAAGGGTGATCACTTTGTGTCACCATCTCATTCTGATACGAAACAAATTATAGAAGAAGCTAATGTAGTGATACTTGAAAGCTACTTGCCAGATGATTTTAAGCCTAATGGTACGATCATTCAGTTATGGCACGGTACACCTTTAAAACGACTATTTTTAGATAGCAAAGAACCTAAACAAAATATTGATATTTATAATTATAGAGCACGTAAATATAATAAGTTAATTAAACAAGATTATTTTATAACAGATGTAGAATCTATAAATAATGTATTTAAATCTGCATTTCCATTGGAAGAAACAGAAATTGTTGCATGTGGTTATCCTAGAAATGAATATTTATTAGAGCAACACACAAATTCAAATGAAATAAATAAAATCAAACAACAGTTAAATTTAAATACTGAAAAGGAAACAATTCTGTATACGCCGACATGGAGAGATAATCAAGAAGAAGAATTTTTATTAGAATTTACAGATGAGATGAAAGCGAAATATAACATCATTTATAAATATCACGAAGAAGATCATGCTAATAAACAGCATAATTATATCGATACAAGACAGTTTGAAACACAACAATTACTACTTGTTTCTGACATTGTAATCAGTGATTATTCTTCAATAGTATTTGATGCATTAACTATTGATAAAAAAGTGTACTTATATACACCAGATTTTAATAATTATGATTATAACCGTGGTTTATATAAAGAAGTTTATGAAACTATCAATGATAATCAATATTTTGAACAGTCATTATTGTTTAATGCAATTATGAATGACGATTATCATACGATTAGTGATCAATTTATCAACAAAAATAATCAGTCATACGAAACTATCACGCAATTGATAGAACAAGCTATGGACTGAAAAGGGGTATTTATATGAAATCTTTTACATTTTTAGTGCACAATATTTATCATATGGGTGGGACGACGAAATCGATTTCTAATCTGGCAAATAAATTAAGTGAAAAAGGTCACTCTGTTAAAATATTGTCAGTATTTAAAGCGAGTGATGAACCTTATTTTAAGTTGCATGAAAATATTGAAATTCAACCCATTATTGAATATAACAAAACTATCAAAGGTTTAAAAAATATATTTGTAAATAGAATCAATAAGTATACACCTTTTTTGAGTCCTAAAATTATTCATCCGTCTGAACCTGGACTTCATCAATTTTCAAGTTATATTGAGCAACAAATTGTTAAAGCCATTCAGAATGTGAATGCAGATATTATTGTAGGTACACGTGCAAGTTACAATATACTTGTTAGTAAATATGCAAGTCAGTCGGTATTTAAAATTGGTATGGAACATATGTATTTACATGCACATGATGAGCATTATCAAAAAGATATACTTAAAAGTTATGAACAACTTGATTTAGTTACGACATTAACTAAAGAAGACCAACAAGATTATCAACAAGGTTTAACTCACACTAAAGTAATCATTGTTCCAAATATACTAAAAGAAACTCAATATAACGTAGATAAGCAAAATACAATTGTTGCTGCAGGTAGATTTGAGCATGAAAAAGGGTTTGATTTGTTACTGAATAGTATCAATTTAATTCAAGACACAATGCGAAAATACCAATTTCAATTAGAATTATATGGAGATGGACAAGAAAAAGAACAATACCACCAATTGATCAATCAATATAATATTCAAGATATTGTGAAACTTAAGCCTACTACAAACGCATTATCACAAGTATTAGCTGAAAGTAAGATTACGGCTGTTCCATCTAGAGTTGAAGGATTTGGACTTGTTATATTAGAGGCTATGTATCAACGAAATGTAGTTATCAGTTATAAAGGATGTTATGGTCCTGAATTTCTAATTGAAAATCAGAAAAACGGTTATTTAGTAGACTATCAAGATGCTAAACAATATGGAGAGCAACTTGCAAATGTCATTGAAAATTATCATCATCATGATGTTCAAAATGTCATTCAAAAAGGTATAGAAAGAAGTAACGATTTCGACGGTGATGTCATTTATGAGCAATTCATGAAAGATTTATACAAGCACTTTAAATAAGATGAAATCTCAATCCCTAACAAGCTAATTGTTAGGGATTTTTTAATAGGGTGTTAAGATATTGTAAATATTAATTAATTGCCTTTCTTATAAATATCCTTATATATATACTTACAACTGTATAATACTTAAAGGAGATTTTAATATGCAGACAAATCCTATTAATCTAGACAAAAAATTTAGACCTGAAATTGAAGGGCTAAGAGTTATTGCAGCATTATTAGTTGCAATATATCATATTTGGTTTGGGAAAGTGTCTGGAGGCATCGATGTATTTTTCGTTGTTTCAGGATTCTTAATTACCACTTCCATTATTTCAAAATACAATAAAACAGGATCATTTAAATTTATACCTTACATAACAGGATTAATTAAACGATTATTTCCTTCTGTTATAACAGTTTTACTTGTAACAGTTATCTTAAGCTTTTTCTTATTACCAGAGTCAATACTAGGCAAAACGATAAAAGAAATCATTGCTTCATTATTTTATTATCAAAATTGGCAACTCGCTTTATCGAGTACAGATTATTTAAATAAAGATCAAATGAAGACACCAGTTGAACATTTTTGGGCAATGTCGATTCAAGGTCAATTCTATATTATTTGGTTTGTCATCTTTAGTTTGATTTTTATGTTATATAAAAAATACACCAACTTAAAAATTATTAATGTAATTAACCTTTGTTTAGGTACATTATTTATCGTTTCGTTGTCGTATTCCATTTATTTAACGCACGTCAATCAACCTTGGGCATATTTCCATACATTTACAAGAGTTTGGGAATTCTCACTCGGCGGATTATTAGCAATCAATCTTAATAAAATTAAAATTAACCGTGTAGTAGCAAGTTTGATTGGATGGTTAGGTTTAATAGGCTTGATCTTAACAGGTATTATTTTTAATGTATCAACAATGTTTCCCGGGTTTATTGCATTATGGCCAATGTTATGTGCCGTATTTATACTTGTTTCCGGTAACTATGAAACTAAATATGGTGTTAAGGAATTCTTAGGCTCGTCTATCATGGTAAAGGTTGGAGGATTGTCATTTGGTTTATATTTATGGCATTGGGTGATTTTATCATTTTATCAATATCATAATAATGAACGACCTGGAATTGTATTAGGTATTTGTATGATTTTACTATCATGGTTATTATCATATTTAATGACACGTTATATTGAAAAACCAATCAGATCAGTATCTTCTAATAAAATTGCATTCAAAAAATTAGGCATTGGATTAGTGATACAGTTATTGGCAATCGCATCTTTATATTTCGTTATTTTTAATAATCCTTTTGAAAAAGAAAAGGTAGCATTGAGTGAAAATTATCCCGGTGCAATGGCAGTAGAAAAGCATGTGAAAGTTAAAGAAGATGTAGAAGCGATACCAGAGTTTTCAAAAATCAGAAATGAATCACCTGATTCTACAAGAGACAAAGTTCATCAAAAAATAGGTGAATCAAAAGTTCTAGTAGGAGAGTACGGTAAAAAAGAAAACTATGATAAGACAATTGCCTTAGTAGGGAGTTCTCATGCACAACATTGGTTAGGCGCACTACAAAAAGCAGCTGAAGAAGGAAATTATAGAGTATTAAGCATGACGAAAAGTGGCTGTGTATTAACAACGAAAGACAGTGACCAAGATTGTACCGATTGGAATAAAAATTTAATTAAAGAACTTGATAAGCAAGACGTTGATTTAGTTGTAACAACTGCAGATTCAAGTACAGATGTAAATGGACAAATCGATCCATTACAATTAAAACAATATCAAAACATTACAAATACAAAAACACCGATTATGGCAATAAGGGATAATCCAAGATATGAGTTTAATGTCCCAGAAACTTTAGATAAATTTGGAGAACAAGAAACGATTCAGAAGATGAATGCTAAACAACACTTACCAAAAGTATCTAAATGGGAACAACTTGATCAAAAGCCAGAAGATACTAAATATGTAGACTATACATCGTATTTCAAAGTAAATGGAAAGTTTGCGCCAGTTATAGGTAATGTTATTGTATATATGGATAAAGGACATATATCAAATAGTTACTCCAAAACGTTTGGTCCTAAAATAAAGAAAGATATCGAACAATACTTTAAAGAACTCAATCATTAATAAAAAAAGTACCTTAATCATATGATTTTATATGATTGAGGTACTTTTTTTACACGAAATATTGAGCAATTGTAAATAATGATAAAAGAGTGTAAACCCTTCCTTAAGTATCTGTTAAACGACTGTTTATTGTTTTCATAGAAGTTACAATATATTTAACATTACGAAAGTAATAGCTTAACAATTAATTATTAAAGGATGGATATAATATGAAATTAACTACTATTGGTTTAGGATACATTGGATTACCAACATCAATTATGTTTGCGAAACATGGTGTAGATGTTGTAGGTGTCGATATTAATAAAGAAGCAGTAGATAAATTAAATAATGGTCAAATTCATATTGAAGAACCTGGTTTACAAGAAGCTTATGAAGAAGTGTTAGCTAAAAATAAATTTAAAGCAAGTATGCAACCTGAAAAAGCCGATGCATTTATCATTGCAGTTCCAACACCAAATAATGATGATCAATACGAATCATGTGATATTTCATTAGTAATGGGTGCTGTTGAATCCATTGTACCATTTTTAGAAAAAGGTAATACTGTCATTGTAGAATCTACGATAGCACCAAGAACAACGGATGACCATGTTAAACCATATCTTGAAAGCCAAGGATTTGAAATTGGTAAAGATATATTCTTAGTACATTGTCCTGAAAGAGTGTTACCAGGAAAAATATTACATGAACTTATTCATAACAATCGAATTATTGGTGGTATAACGCCAGCATGTGTTGAAGCAGGTAAACGTGTATATGGAACATTCGTACAAGGTGAAATGATTGAAACAAATGCTAAGACAGCAGAAATGAGTAAGTTAATGGAAAATACTTACCGTGACTTGAATATTGCGCTAGCAAATGAACTTGCGATGGTATGTAATCATTTAGATATTAACGTATTAGATGTTATTAAGATGGCGAATAAACATCCACGTGTGAATATTCACTTACCAGGTCCAGGTGTTGGTGGTCACTGTTTAGCAGTTGATCCATACTTTATTATCGCTAAAGATCCAGAAACAACGAGTCTCATTCAAGAAGGTAGACGTATTAATCGTTCAATGCCTCAATATGTGATTAATGAGTCTAAGAAAATTTTAGAAACTTTAAATGGTCATAAGATTGTTGTATTTGGATTAACTTATAAAGGTGATGTAGACGATGTCAGAGAATCACCAGCATTTGATATTTATAATGATTTGAGAAAAGAAAATGATATTCAAGTAGAAGCATATGATCCACATGTTGAGCTAGGATTTGTCCAAAAAGATATTCAAAAAGCAGTTAAAGATGCGTCTCTTGTATTGATTTTAAGTGACCATTCAGAATTCAAAACTTTAGTAGATCAAGATTTTGAAGGTATGAAAGACAAAGTCATTTTCGATACGAAAAATGTTGTTCAATCACAATTTGAGCAAGTTAAATATTACAACTACGGTAATTTATATACTTTCGGAAAAGATATTGCACTTTCATTTAATAAGTAAAGATTGAGGGGTCTTCATATGATAGACGTTAAAAGTCCAATTATTCAAAGCGGATTGAGCTTTCAAATTATTTTAAGAGAACCAGAAAATCAAGAAATATTTGATGTAGATGATGATGAACTTACAGTCGGCTATGCGTCTGACTATTTAAATAAAGCATTAAAAGTTATTTCTGTAAAAGTGATAGAAAGTGAACTTTACGGATTAATTGTGAGAGGTACGAATATTATAGGATGGACAAGATTAAATCATTCTATCAAATTAATTTCGAAACCTATTGATACGATAAGAGTGGATTTACGTCATTTCTCTACACCACAAATTAATAGAGAACTAGGATTTAAAGTTGATTATAACTTGTTGTTTAAAGAAAAGAACTTTTCATCTAGAGCGTTGTATTTAATTGAAGGTGAAGTGTTAGAAGCTGTATTTAATAAAGGAACATTTACAGGGTTTGTGCCTACGAAAGATATAGATAGAGCAATTCCTATTAATAAAAAAGTATCAATAGAAGAATCTACAGTCTTTTATCAAGATAGTGCATTGCACAAATCAATCGATTTATCATTGGATGAAGAACAATTTGATTTCAATAACGTCTCGATTGATATGGTGTTCTTAAAGGCAGAATCGGTAAGGATCATTATTAAAAAGAAAAAATATTGGATTAGCTTAAATGATTTAGAAGATAAAAGTATTATTAAAGATTTAGAAGCTAAGCAATATGAAAATTATAACGAGTTAACACTAGAACAGCTGGATATGATTACAAACTTTCAAGAAGAAAGAAAAGAGTCAAAATCTGCAATTGTTCGTTTGATAAACGAAAATATCTCATTACAAAAAACAAATAAAAAAGAAGAAAAAGCGCAGTATGAAAGACTATATATGAATTTGAAAAATTCTAAATTAGGAAAGATTCAAACGAAATACTGGAGTTGGAGAAATAGGAGGAAATCATAATGTCTTCAAATATGCCAACAAATATCAATCAAAAAAGTAATATCGAATCCACTAAAGAGGCGTTAGTTAATTTTGATGATAAAACAAAAGTTGAACAATTAGAAGAAGTATTAGATATTGTTGAACAAGATTATATGTATGGACTATATAAATTAAAAAAGGTTAAAGATCATACAAATCATCATAATTACTATAAAAAAGTAGCAGAAGAATCCAAATTAGATTTCCTTGAAAATCACCAACAACATTTATCAAAACTTGTGAATTCTGATACGTCACGTGTATTTATTAAAAATAAATACAAAGTTGGTCTCATTGCTGATGAATTTTTATATAACTCATTTAAAGATATAGGGAATATCGTTTATTTAGATAGTGAATTTACGGATTTAAGTCGAGATATGGATGTTGTGATTGTTGCGACAGCATGGAGAGGTATAGACGGAAGTTGGACAGGTTTAGCTTCAGTAAATAGTGAGAAGCGAAGAATGCTTATTGAAGGCATTCAAAAGTCTAGAAAGTTCAATATACCAATCGTCTTTTATTCTAAAGAAGACCCTGTCAATTTCCATTTATACAAAGATATCGCGACAGAATGCGATATTATCCTGACATCTGCTGCTGAAGTGGTAGAAGATTATAAAGAATATTGTCAAAATGATAAAGTACATGTACTTCAATTTGGTATTAATCCTCATTACCATAATCCAGTAGGTACGAGAAGTCCATATAATAAATCATTTAAAAACGATGTTATTTTTGCAGGAAGTTGGACTGAGAAATATCCTGTTAGAAACCAAGAATCTGCAAGAATCTTTGATGAATTGATTAATAATGAAAATGACTTAACAATTGTCGATAGAAACTTACCGTTAAGAAGAAGACGTTATCAATTCCCAATGAAATATATCCCATACTTAACAATGCCAATTGATCATGAAGAACTAATGAAATTGCATAAAGTATATAGATGGGCTGTAAATGTCAATTCAGTAAAATATTCAGAAACGATGTTTGCGAATAGAATATTTGAATTGCAGGCTTTTGGGAATTTAATCTTATCTAACTATTCAGTAGGTGTTAATAATCAATTTCCAAATGTATTTATGATTAATCATAAAACAGATGTGGCACCAATCATGAACCAATATCAAGAATATGAAATAGAAGATATGCAGGCTAAAAGTATACGTAGTGTGATGAGAAATTGTACGACGTATCATCGTTTAGATGAAGTCCTATCATATATTGGCATTGAACCGACTCAAAAAGCATCACAAATTCTCGTAATTGTTGATGCATTAACGGATAAAATGAAAGACATTCTATATCGACAATTACATGTTCAGTTTGATGTTATAGAAGCTCAAGATACAGTAGAAGATGTATCACAATATGATTTTATAACTTACATGAAAGATTCAATTGAATATGAGGAGTACTATTTAGAAGATTTATTAACAGCATTTAAATATGTAGATGTTGATTTTGTTACAAAAGATAAACAGCATGAAGCACATCAATTTATTGAAAATGCACAAGATAAATATGTAACATTGTATCATAAAAATATATTCGATTATCAATTGAATATCACACAGTCTCAAAATGGCTATAATTTAGATCAATCAGAAATTTATGATGCATCTTTATATGGTCAAAATAACCGCAAGAAAAAATTAAGTGTTATTATCCCAATTCATAATAATGGTACTTATTTAGAAGATAAGTGTATGAGAAGTTTAAGAAGATCTTCAATATTTAAAGAAATGGAAATTATATTCGTAAATGATGGTAGTACGGATTCTGAAACGATATCTATTATTAATCGATTAAGAAGACGATACCCAGATATCGTTTACTATGCATATGAAGAAGGGTCAGGCAGTGCTTCAAGACCAAGAAATAAAGGTGCTGAACTTGCCTCTACAGATTATATTACTTATTTAGACCCTGATAACGAAGCTACTGGTGATGGATATGCAACTTTATTAGAAGAAATCGAATCGAATAAGGATGTCGATATGGTTGTCGGTAATATTATTAAAGAAGATAATAAGCGCAGAGCATTGTTTAATTATGCTGGTACAGTGATGAAGTATAACGACGGAAAATTATTAATTGAAGATCCTAAAAAATATATGAAAAAATGTGGTTTACGTGCTCAAAGTATTCAAGCTTTAATTATTAAATCACAAATTATTAAAGATAATCATATTCGAATGATTGAAGGTGCTGCTGGCCAAGATACTTTATTCTTCCAAGAATTAATGATTCATTCTAATAAAGTACAAGCTGTAACAGATGTTATTCATATGTATTATGCTGCTGTGTCTGGATCAGTTACAAATTCGATTTCTAAGAAGCTATTTGATAAATATTACACGTTAGAAATTGAAAGAATTCCATTTTACGAAAAACATGGATTACTAACATCCTACTTAGAACATAGATTTAATTTTTACGTTAAAGGCTGGTATTTACCAAGATTAGAAAAAGTAAAACCGGAAGAAAGAAAAGAAGCGGTAGAACGATTTTTAGAAATATATAGTTTGTATGATCAATATAAACGTCCAGAAGACCATGATTTAAATCAATATGTTGAACACCTAAAGCAAGAGGTTCAGCAATAATTACGTGATTGATATAAGGGGGTGTGTATGATGGATAATATATTCATAAATTTTAACAAAGCATATATGATCGTTCCTCGACAAATTTCAATTGAAGATAAAAACTATCGTCAATATGTTCAATTCACTGACTTTACGATTTATTTTTCAAATGATTTAAGTTCTTATGAGTATACAAAGAATGACATCAAAGTAGTCATATTAGGTCATTTTGTGCATACGAAACATGTCGACTTGAAATATCCTGAAATATGCGCCCAATTATTATCTCACGAAATAGATTCTTATGATTTTCTTGAAGAGATGAGTTTTTATAATGGCAGGTATGTTATGTTGATAGAGTATAATGGACGTTTGCTACTATATAATGATGCAACGTCATTTTTATCATTGTATTATCATGCGTCTCATGATTTATATGCTAGTCATTCTGAATTAGTGAATCAACTCGTAAAATTATGTTTTGATATGACTTGTGAAAGAATCGCACATAAGTCATATGGATTTTTAGACTATAGTAAATATAAAGATGTTTATAAATTCAATGCCAATACAAGATTTAATATAACAGACCATTCAATTAAAAGAATTTATCCAATCAACCCATGTGTTAAGAAATCAGCAGAAGAAGTATATAGAATCGTTAACCATGAAATTGAAGCAGCGGTTGATTATTTATTTCGATTTAATCAAAAAGTGATTTGTTCTATCACTGCTGGTCATGATTCTAAAGTATCATTATCTTATATTAAAGAACATATCAATGATGTGAATTTCTTTACTTATACAAAAAATATAGATGAATTAGAACATGAACAAGCTGCACATATTTATCGTATAGATGAATATATTTCTCAAAAAATGGCATATAATTTAAATTTAAAGCATACGCTATTTAATATGGATCAACTAGCAGTCAATTCAAATTTGATTGATAGATATCATTTATATGAAACAGATCATAGTATTCATTTAATCAATTATTATCATGAGAACAGGTCGTTTAATCATTGTATACATTTAAAATCTACTATCTTTGAACTTGCTAAAAGTATTATTCCGAAGCGGATACAAAGAGCAGACTCATTTTTACCGTATGAAAATGCAATCAAAAAATGGGCTAAAGATTTTCCAGTGGATCAATTATCTCACGATTATTTATTAGAATTTGTTAAAAGAAATGAGCTCTATAAGACCATTGAATTAGGTTATCATCCTTATGAAACGTTGTATTATGAATCTAGAATGAACGGTTGGCATAGCTGTATTGTTCAAGAAAGTGATGATTATTTAGATGTGTTTAGCTTAATCAACACGAGGCATATCTTATTTGAATTTATGAGTATTAATCAGGAAGATAAGCAAAATCAAATGTTACATAAGTTGATGATTAAACATCATTGGCCAATTTTAAATTATTTTCAAATCAATGAAATTAACACTTTAGAGGATCGATTAATTCAATTAGAAGAAGATACAAATAGGGATGTTGAGAGTTTGACTCATGTTATGATTCAAACTGAAGATTTCTATCAAATTATACAAAATGAAAAAAAGTTATTTCGTGCATTAACACCTAAATTTAGTAATGAAAATCAAAAGAAAATGATTTTGACGAATACTGAGGATTACAAGATTAAACTTGAATTGAGAACATTTTATCATAATAAAAATGGCAGAGATACAGTGTATTTTGATATAGAAAGTGAGTCAATCGACTTAGTAGATTTGAGTAAAAACAATTTAGAATTGACGATAGAACCACAAGCATCTATTACAATTTCTGTCTATGCAAGTAAAAAAATTGAGAAAACATCATGGATCAGCGCTTCACAATTTGAACTTATTGAAAAATAAAAATCAAGTAGGTCGTTATATATGAAGATAGTTACTGAAATCTTTAAAGAACAATTTAATAATTTACCTAAAATTTTTAAACTTGCAATTTATAATATGAAAAGTCAATATGCCAATCATTATCTTGGTGTATTTTGGAATATATTACAACCCATCTTACAAGTTGCTGTATATTATCTTGTGTTTGGTTTAGGGTTAAGAGGAGATGCGAGTGCACAAGTAGTAGGTGTACCATTTTTAGTACATCTTATTTCAGGTTTGTTTCCTTGGTTGTTCATATCACAAGGGATCAATACAGGTGCATCTGCTATTCAAGGCAATGTAGGACTCTTATCAAAAATGAAGTTTCCATCTTCAATATTTATATCTATAGCTTTAACTAATAATATGATTAATTTAATGATTACATCGGCCATTTTATTTGTCATATCTGTCATTAATGGATATGTACCTTGGTGGCATTACTTTTGGTTTATATACTTTTTAGTCGCATCTTATGCAATTATTTTTGGTATTTCATTAATTATGAGTACATTAATTATTGTTATTCGCGATACTAAAAATTTACTACAAAATGTTATAAGAATGCTATTCTTTATGACACCTATCTTTTGGGCGATGGAAGAAGCACACGGTATTTTACAAAGGTTAGCAAGCTTAAATCCATTTGCATATTTAGTAGGTGTTTATCGTACAGCGTTTGTGCATGGTAATGTTTCCGTGTACGGACAATGGCATGATCATTTATATTTTTGGCTTTTAACAATTATATTATTATTAATAGGTTCATTGGTTCATTCAAGGTTTAAACGGAAATTACTAGACTACTTATAGGGTGTTCATAATATGACAAAGAAATTATTAATGATTTCACAAAATTTTTATCCAGAACTTGGGTCTGCCGCAAATCGAATGAAAATGATGTTCAAAGCTTTTCGTTCAAGTGGTTCAGACCCGACAATGTTAACGACCGAGCCAACATATCCTAACCAAAGTCTATTTGAAGATCAATCTTATTTTACAGATCCATCTTTAAATAAATTAGAAAAGAAGAAAATTATTCGAATGAAAATGCATGGTAATAAGCAAAATAGTAATTTTATCATGAGGTTAGTATATTATATAGAACAATATGTCAGATTAAGAGTCTTCTTGAAAATGCACAATGACGATTATGATATTGTGTATGTTTCTAGTCCAAATATATTTCTAGCTTGGGCGACGTTATTTTTTAAAAGTGCGAAACATCCGACATATGTGTTAGAAATTAGAGATTTATGGCCAGATAGCGTAAATGGATTAAAGCATATTAACATAAGTTTATTTATGCCACTATTAAAATATTTAGAGAAGAAAATGTATAATTCTGCAGATAAAATTGTCATTAATAATGAAGCATTTAGGTCACATATTCAGAAGCGATTACAGCGAAAAGTACCCATATTTTATTTGCCAAATGGCATTTCAAGAAATGAACTGATAACTGAAGAAAAATATAATGATTTTAGTGTTATTTATACAGGAAATATTGGATATGCTCAAGATGTAGATAAACTTATTTCAATATGCTTAGCTTTAAATGATAAACAAATCAATGTTACAGCGATTGTTTATGGTGTGCAAGCTGACAAGTTTAGAAAAGCTGTAAGAGATTGTAAGTATATTCAAGTGAAAAAACCGATGGATCGAACAGCTTGTTTAACTGAAATATCTAAACATCATATTTCACTTTCAATTTTAGAATCTTCTGATGTGTTTATGAATGTGATGCCTGGAAAAATTGTAGATGCAATTGGAGTTGGAACACCTCCTATATCTAATATTAGTGGTCCAACTGAAGCTATTATTCAAAAATATAATCTAGGATTTGCAAGAAAACAAGCTTCAATAGATACAATCGTAAACGAAATTGAATCATTAAAATATGATGAACAAGCTTTATCCATTAAAGCAAGGAATGCACGTGAATATCGTGATGAACACCTTATATGGGAAGATAATATTGAAAAGCTTATGACATTTTTAAGAAAAGGTGATAGAGATGACAAATACTTATAAAATAAAATGTGAAAATGTCTCGAAAGTTTACGACTTAAATGTAAACAGAAAAGATAAGCTGCTATCTTTATTTACTTTTGGATTAAGTTATAAATCTAAACCTTACTATGCATTACATGACATATCATTTGAAGTAGAAGAAGGGACATCTGTTGGCATAATCGGACTGAATGGGTCAGGTAAATCAACTTTATCTAATATTCTAGGTGGAGTCGTTGAACCTTCTTCCGGAACAGTTTATACAAATGGTAAGCCGTCGCTGATTGCTATTGGCGCAGGGTTAAATCCTGAATTTACGGGTGAAGAAAATATTCATTATAAATGTTTAATGCACGGTATGTCACAACGAGAAATTAATGAAAAATTTGATGATATTGTTCAGTTTAGTGAACTTGATGAATTTATTTATCAACCTTTAAAATCATATTCTAGTGGTATGAAATCAAGATTAGGCTTTGCAATTGCAATTCATACAGATCCAGATATTCTTATTGTCGATGAAGCATTGTCAGTAGGTGATGAAACTTTTTCTAATAAATGTATAGATAAAATGCACGATTTACAAGAACAAGGTAAAACAATATTTTTTGTATCCCATTCAGCAGGACAAATTAAAAAAATGTGTAAAAAAGCGATTTGGATACATTACGGTGAGATGGTTGCGTATGGTGAAGTCAATGATATCGTGGCGAGGTACGTTAATCTCATTCAGAAAGTTAAGAAGAAATCGAAACAAGAACAATTAGAATATAAACGTATTAAAATCCAACAACAACGTAATAAAGAGGTAGATGATTCAGTCATACAAAAAGAAAAAAGACCAACAAGTTTATTAGCGATGATTGGAATAATGAGTGTGGCTTGGATATATATACTGTTATTCCAAGTAGGGATACTATAAATTGCATGGAATGAGGTTATCAAATGAAAAAGGTCACAATGTTTGTATGGAATCATTTTACGAATGATGCAAGAGTCAATAGAGAGTGTACAACTTTAGCGGATAATGGTTATGACGTAAATTTAATTGCGATAAATGACCCAAAAAATACTGCTATTTCAGCTTATGAAGAAATATCTAACACATTTAAAGTTCATAGAGTGAAGAGATATCCATGGTTATTGCAAGCTTATCAAGATCATGGCAAGAAATTCTTATTAGTAGTAGCTGGTGTCCAAATTGTTATTATACCAAGTCTTTTCTATATAAGTTTCACATTAATGGCAGCTTATCTGTTATCACTCGTGGTTGCTGCAGGTATGATAAAGTTTAAAAAAATAAGAAAATGGTTTATAAATGGTGCAATTATTACGAGAATGATTGTAAAAGGTTATATACAAAATGCTGATATATATCATGCAAATGATTTAAACACATTACCTCAAGCTATCGTATGTTCTAAATTACGCTTAAAACCAAAACCTTTAATTTATGATAGCCATGAAGTTCAATCAGACAGAACGGGTTACAATCCAAAGACAATTAAGCGTATTGAGTCGTTCATGTTAAAATTTGTAGATCAAATGATTGTAGAAAATCATACAAGAGCAAAATACAATGAAGATATATATGGATTCTATCCAAAAACATTGTATAACTACTCAGAGAAATACAATATTGAAGAAAAGCCACAAATCAATTTACATAAGAAAATAAGCATCAATGAAGATGAGAAAATTTTACTTTATCAAGGCGGACTCCAACAAGGAAGAGGTCTTGAATTACTTATTGAAGCAATGGATGAAATTGAAGAAGGACATTTACTATTTATCGGAGGAGGCAAGTTAACACAGACTTTAAAAGAACAAGCCGAAGCTTCCAAACAAGCTGATAGAATTCATTTCTTAGATAAAGTACCATTTCAAGAATTACCATCATATACTCGTGAAGCATACCTTGGATTCCAAGTGTTGCAGAACATTTGCTTCAATCACTATTCAGCAAGTTCAAATAAATTGTTTGAATATATGATGGCTCACGTACCTGTTATTAGTTGTGACTTTCCAGAAATTAAGAAAGTAGTAGAAGAAACCAATACCGGTTTAGTTGTGGATTCACATAAAGCTTCAGAAATAGCTAATGCTGTGAATCAACTTGTAAAAGATACAAGCTTAAGAAATCAATTAAGCGAAAACACTAAACAAGCAAAAGAAATCTATAATTGGAATAATGAAAAATCAAAATTACTCGAAGTTTATAATCAATTTGTTCCAATAGAGCATCCAATAACTCAAGTTCATACAAAATAAAGAACGGTCTACCATGCCACGGCATCGTAGACCTTTTTACGTTGTTTGAAGTAGTTACCATTTATATTTAGTAACTTGTGTTTTGTAAATATTGGGATTACAATAATATAATTAAGATAGTAACGGTAAAAGGAGTAATTCTAAGATGTACATTAAAAAGAGTATAGAGCGGGTAAGCAATTTTATTGAAGTAGGTAATGAACGAGAAGCAATGATGTTACTAAGAGATTTAGAAGCAAATGTCGTGAGATATGACTTTGAAATTATGGGAGACGGATTCAACAAATTTGCTGAATTATACGTATCACAAAAAAATAGGAAAAAAGCAATCGAAATGTACCAAAAAGCAATCCTATATTATAGAGAAGTCGGAAACCAAGAAAAAGTATCCCAAGTCAGTCGTAACTTTGAAAACCTGATCTTGTAGTGTTGGTTGAGGTAAGTAAGGAAAAAACTACATATATCTTTAATGAAGGAGCTTATATGGAAAAGCAAATATTATTTCTTTCTGGTTTAGGCAGTCATAGATTATTTTTGAAAGATTTAAATAACCAATTAGATAATATGAATTTAGTTCAAATTGATCTGCCAGGTCATGGTTTGAATCTAGATGTTATCGTTAATGATTTAAATGAATTAGTAGAGTGGTTTAAAACAGAGATAAAAATTTATGATAATGAAGAACTGACAATAGTTGGGCATTCATTAGGGGCGGATTTATTATCATATATAAGTATCAAGGTTCCACAAATTAAAAATCTTATATTATTAGACGGTGGATTATTTAATCTTGAAGACCTAGAATACAGTAGTGAGATTGAAATTAAAGATACTAAAAATCATTTAGAAAACTTTCAATTCAAGAACTTGGACGACTTTATAGAATCAGAAAAAGATGCATATAAAACATGGAATCAATATTTATTAGAAGCATCAACTACAAGGATGACTTTCAATTTAAATAAACAAGTTTATGAACTTAATATTAATGAACATTCAATCCTAAAATTATTGAAAATAAGAAGACAAATCAACTTACCGACCTTCAATCAATTACTAGACAGAAATATATTGGTTTTATTACCACAAGAACAGGAACAATTCATATTAGACATGAAAATTAAGAATATACCTTCACATATACACTGTAAAACAATCTCTGACAGTGGCCACGATATTTATATAGATAACCCTGTAAAAGTAGGAAAAGAAATAAAAAGTTGGCTAAGTACTATAAATGTATGAGGTAGGTAATTAAATGATAACCGATTCATTTGATATACAAGGGAAACCAATTGTAAATTTGAGTGACTTCTATGGTGAACAACAATTCAAAGTTGAAGTATGCTTAATTACATATTCTAAAGAAATATACGATGCTATTTTAAGAGAAAATAAATGTGAAAAAATCGGTGAAATCAATGCCTCTAATGGAGCATTTCCTATATATCAGTTCATTTATAAAGGTAAAGCAGTAGCATTTTATCTATCTGCAATTGGTTCAACGCTTGCTTCTCAATATTGCATGATATGTAATTGGGTAACTGGTGCTACAAAATTTGTAATGTTTGGATCAGCAGGTAGTCTTGATAACGAAAGAACTTTTAATAAATTTATCATACCTACACATAGCTATAGAGATGAAGGAATGTCATATCATTACGCCCCTCCATCAGACTATATTAAAGTGAAGAATGCTAATAAAGTAACTGAAGTATTTAATAAATTAGCATTACCATTTATTGAAGGTAAAGTTTGGACAACTGATGCTGTACTTAGAGAAACAAACATACAGTATAATAAAAGGAAAAAAGAAGGATGTATTGCAGTAGATATGGAGCTTGCTGGAGTACAAGCAGTTTGTGACTTTCATGGATTTGAACTATTTAGTTTTCTAGTAACTGGTGATGTACTCTCTGAAGGTACATATAATGTTGATGGGTTAAAAGAAGCAAATCATAATATAGATAAATTTAATATTGCTTTGAATATTATAGAAGAACTTAACTTATAATATATGGAATATTACTAGCGTAATTAGGTTAAATCCCCCCTTACTTAAATTTTTAAGTAAGGGGGGATTTTATTTATCAAGATAGGTGAAACAAGATAAATAGAAGGTCTGTATTTATCAAGACAGGTGAAACAAGATAAATAGAAGCGTTGTATTTATCAAGACTGGCAAAACAAGATAAATAGGAGGCTTGTATTTATCAAGACAGGTGAAACAAGATAAATAGGGGGCTTGTATTTATCAAGGCAAGTGAAACAAGATAAATAGGAGCTCTGTATTTATCAAGACAAGCGAAACAAGATAAATAGGAAGATCGAACATTGCAAGTGGAGCGTGACTAGCAACATAGCCCCTCAATAAAATCCCTAACCAACGAACCAGCCAACCAACTCTCAACTAATTCACACTCCATACCATTAATTCATTCTATCCAAAATAAAAAAGCTGTTAATAAAGTCTCTGACTTTATTAACAGCTTTAAATATATAGGTTTTACATATGGGCGCTGTGTCCGCCAACCATAACCCAATAAGTACCGATTATTACTAATAAAGTAATAATTACTGCGAAAAGTACTTTGAATGCAGTTGCGCGTCCATCTGGTCCTTCTGTTAAATGCATGAACATTAGTAATTGAACTAATGCTTGTAAGAAAGCAAATCCAATAATGATTGATGTTCTTACTTGCAGTGACATGCCAGTGTATAACATGACATAAACAGCTACTAATGTTAGTACAATTGAGAATATTAAACCGACTGTATGTGTAACGACTGTTTTATTCATGATCCACTCACCATCCCTACAAGATAAACTAATGTAAAGATAAAGATCCATACAACATCAAGGAAATGCCAGTATAAACTTCCGATAAATACTTTAGGTGCATTGTGTTCATTTAATCCACGTGTAAGGATTTGGATTAATACACCTGAAATCCAGAATATACCTACAGTAACATGGAGACCATGCGTACCTAATAGTATAAAGAATGAAGACCAGAATGATCCTAATTGAGGTGTAACACCTTCATGTACATAGTGAGTAAATTCGTAAACTTCAAATCCTACGAATCCTGCACCTAAGATAAGTGTGATAATCATCCATACCATCATCATTTTGACATTTTCTTTACGCATGTAGTAAACACCGATACCACAAGTGTAACTACTTACAAGTAATAGGAATGTCATAATCATAACTAACGGTAATTCAAATAATTCTGGTGTAGTGAAACCACCGTATGAACCACTTTTCTGTAATACTAAGAATGTTGCAAATAATGTACCGAATAACGCAACCTCAGCAGTAAGAAAGACCCAAAATCCGAGTTTATTTAATTGGCCTGTTTCATTAACAGTATCAATTGTATTGTGGTGTTCATTACTCATCTTTATTGTCCTCCTTTTCCTGTAATTCTTGTTCACGTAATTCGCGTAATTTTGCTTCATTTTCTTCTAATTCTTCAGCATGAATATGGTAGCCGTAGTCTTTTTCGAAACTTCTCCAAACCATACATGCTAATACGCCAACACCAAAGATAATTGCTGGTATATATGTTTCGAATACTAGGAAGAATCCACCGAATAAGAAACATACTGCCATCCAGAATCCGATATGTGTATTGTTAGGCATATGAATATCTTTATAATCTCTATCATCTAAATAGTGTTTACCATTTTGTTTCATTTCTACAAATGTTTCAGTATCATACCATTTTGGTGTAATAGCGAAGTTATAGTGTGGTGGCATAGCTGAAGCAGTAGCCCATTCTAATGTTCTACCTAATCCATTCCAGTTGTCACCGTTTGCTTCACGTTTCGCTTTACCAAAGCTGTATACAACGTTCCATACTAGAGCTAAGAAACCAATACCCATCAAGAATGCACCGATTGTAGAGATGAAGTTTAATGAGAACCATCCATCTGCTTGAGTGTATTTATATAAACGACGTGGCATTCCATCTAAACCTAATAGGAATTGTGGTAAGAAACATAAGTTGAATCCTAAAGTAAATGTCCAGAATAACCATTGATTAATTTTTTCATTTAATTTGTGACCAAACATTTTTGGATACCAGAATATTAAACCTGCGAAACATGCGAATACAACACCAGCGATGATAACGTAGTGGAAGTGTGCCACTAAGAAATAAGTATTGTGATATTGATAGTCCGCTGCTGCCATAGCAAGCATAACACCTGTAACCCCACCTAATGTGAAGTTTGGAATAAAGGCTAATGAGAATAACATTGGTGATTCAAATGAAATTCTACCTTTATATAAAGTTAATAGCCAGTTGAATATTTTAACACCTGTTGGTACGGCGATTAACATTGTAGATATTGAGAAGAATGAGTTAACTAATGCACCACTACCCATAGTGAAGAAATGGTGAACCCATACGATAAAGCTTAAGAATGCAATACCACAGATCGCCCAGACCATACTTTGATGTCCAAATAATCTTTTTCTAGCAAAAGTAGGGATAATTTCTGAGTAAATACCGAAAGCCGGTAATACTAGAATATAAACTTCAGGGTGACCCCATACCCAGAAGAAGTTAGCCCATAACATTGGCATACCACCATTAGCAACTTCAAAGAAGCTTGTTCCCATTAAACGATCGAACGTCATTAAAGCAAGTGCGACAGTTAAAATAGGGAAGGCTAAGATGATTAATAATGATGTAATTAATGTTGTCATTGAGAACATTGGGATTTGCATAAATTTCATTGATTTAGTACGTAATTTTAAGATCGTAACAAAGAAGTTAATACCTGTCATTAACGTACCAATACCAGCGATTTGAATTGCAATTAAGTAATAATTAATTCCTGTACCTGGACTGAAGTCAGTTGCAAGTGGCGCATAGTTTGTCCAACCAGCAGCTGGCGCACCACCAAGTACGAATGAAATATTAAATAATCCCATTCCTGCAGCAAATAACCAGAAACTTAAGTTATTTAACATAGGGAATGCAACATCTCGAGCACCTAATTGTAATGGTACAACAACGTTCATTAAACCGATTAAGAACGGCATTGCCATGAATATAATCATGATTACACCATGTGTTGTAAAGATTTCATTATAATGCTGAGATTTAAGTAATGTATTATCAGGTGTCATTAATTGTAAACGGATAAGAAGTGCATCTACACCGCCACGGAAGAACATAATGATTGCAGATATAATATACATTACACCGATTTTTTTATGGTCAACTGAAGTTAACCACTCTGTATAAAGCCATTTCCATTTTTTATAATATGTTAGACCACCAACAACGCATATACCTGTTAATACAAGCAATACTTGCGCCATTGTTATCATCCAGTCACTTTGAACGATAAATTCATTCCATGGAAAATTCATTACTTGTCACCTCCATGGTTCTTATCTGAAGATTTTTCATCATCAGTTTTTGCATCTTCTTGCATTTTTTCCATTTCATCCATATGATGTTTTTCTTCTTTTTTGAAGTCACTGTCATATTTTTCGTTATTTTTAAGAATCATAGGTTTCATTCCATGACGGTCATAGTTAGGGTTTGTAACAGTCACTTTGCGTGCAGGTAATACTGGTTTTTCTGTTACACCTTCACTTTCATCATAGAAGTTTGGATCTTTTGGTTCATAGCGGAAACGTTTATAAGCATGGAAAATATATTCAGGATCCGCAGCAGGATCTACGTATGCTAGATGTGTTCCACTAAAAGTAAGTTCCTCATTCTTAGTTGTAGGTAAAATTTGATGATCGAATGTGTCTTGATCAATAGTTTTACGTTTTTGAGATTTAGAGACCCATTTATCATAATCTTTATTGCTTACAGCGTTAACATTAAATGTTTGTCTAGAGAAACCTTCACCATTAAAGTTAGAGTTTCTACCTTTAAATGTACCTGTTTCATTAGCTTGCAATGTCCAGTCCATTGTCATGCTTGTCATAGCGTACTTCTGTCCACCTAATTGAGGTACCCAGAAACTTGTCATTGTATCCATAGATTGTAATTTAAATAGAACTGGTCGACCTTCTGGAATCGTTACATGATTGACAGTTTCGACTTTCTCATCTGGATAACTAAAGAACCACTTAAAGCCTGCACTTGTTGCATAAATAACAACTGGATCTTCTTCTGACTTAGGTGCTTCTTCATAAGAATAAAGAGATTTAATTGTTGGTATAGCTAGTATCACAAGTATGATTACTGGAATAATAAACCATACAGCTTCTAAGACGAAGTTGTGATGCATCGTACCTGATGTTTCATTTTTTGTTTTTCTATATTTAATAATAAATATTAAAAACAAAACGGAGACCACTACAACTATTAAGACCATCATAATAATTGAAAAGATAATTAAGAAATGTTGATCTTCTGCCATAGGGCCTTTGGGGTTTAATACTTCTAAATTTGAACAACCACTAAGTAAAATACCTAATGTTGACATGAGAAGTATTGACTTTAACTTTGCCACGTTTTTTACCTCCCAATTTTCTATATACCTATATATATGGCTAGACCTTAATTTTAAAGGATTTAAACATATTTACAAGGCTATAAAATAGGGTGTAAGCGTTATAATATAAAAATGTATTTAATTAACTTTGATATGACGGGTTTTTTCCTAATTGTTAAATTTTTGTGTACATTTTAAAAATATTTAAAAAAACGAAAAAACATCTTTAAATTGATAAAAACATTGAGTTTTCAGGTTATTAAGAATAGTTTAAAATATTTTTAATGTTCTTTAATGAGTGCTTAAATGAAATGAAAATTTAAAAATTACACTTTTGATAAATAAAAAACAAACCAAATGACATCATTCATTTGGTTTGCTAAATTATGATTATTTTACTGTAATTGTTCTTCCTTCAGCTGAGATATGACCGTCAGTATCTGATACGGCATAGCCAACTTTATATTTACCAGGTTTATTTGTATCTACTTCACCACTTGTAACAATATCAGAAGTTAAATCTTTACCTGATTTGTCTTTAGCTTTTACATCTTTTAATAAGTCAAATTCTTGACCTTTTTTAATTGTAATGTCTTTAATACCTGATAATTCAGGATTAGGTGCTAAATCGGCATCATTTACGTAAACGCCTCTTTTGTATGTGTAGTAGTAGCCATCAGAATCTTTAACGTGATAAGTGATATATTGTAAACCAGTTTTAGAAGTATCAATATCACCTTTAACAGTTACTTTATCAGTGATGTCTCCGTCTTTTTTGTCAGATGCTTTAACACCTTTCATCGGATTGAAGTGGTCACCTTGATAAACTAAATCTTTAGTTGGCACTGTAATAATTGGCATATTTTCATCTAAATCTTTAGTAGATGTCTTTTTGTTAGATGCTACTTCAGCTTTAGATTCATCTTTATCTTTCGTATCGTTGTCTTTAGAACCATTTAATGAACCTTCTTTGACAACATACACGTAATGCCATTTCGTTCTATACGCGCCATCTGAATCTGTAACTTTATATTGTACTTTGTATTTCCCTAATTTAGAAGTATCAACGTCACCAGTTACTTTAATCTTATCTGTTAAGTCTCCATCTTCTTTATCATATGCTTTTATACCTTTTAATGAATCGTAGTCAGCACCTTTTTCAACAACGTCACCTTCGACACCTTTAATTTGTGGAAGGCTGTTTCCTGTAGCACTCGCAGTTAATGAAGGTGTCACAAGTGAAGCAGAAACACCAAGTACTGTAAGAGATTGTAATATTTTATTCATCATTTTTTATGTACTCCTTTGTTGTAAGCTATAAGGAAAGAATAACATGTCTCGTTTTTCATTTCCTTACTAAATGATATATTATCGTAATATTTTCACATTTACATCGACCTTTAGACCGATTTCCTAGCTTAAAGTGTGTAAACAGTGTCTTTTAGGGTGTTTTTAGGGATGATATCACTTAAATAATATTGATCAAGGGTACGTAAGTATTCAGTTAAAGCATGATTGAGTGCACTTTTTAGTCCACAATTTAATGCTATTGGGCACGTGTTTGTTTCCATATTAAAGCATTCTACTAATTCAAAATGATCTTCAGTTTGTCTAACAAGTTTACCGATATTAATGTCGTTAGGGGACTGATTGAGGATTATGCCACCATTTCTTCCTCTTATAGATTTTAAATATCCTAACTTAACAAGTTGATGTACGACTTTCGTTAAATGATTTTTTGATATGCCATAAAAGTTTGAAATCTCTTCTATTTGAGATTGTTTATTTTGTTGGGCTAAATACATGAGGACACGTAAGGAATAATCTGTGTATTGGGTGAGCTTCATAAAGTTCAACCTCCTTATAATATATTAATTATACTTAATATGAGGGTTAAAAAACAATCAATCAATATATGTATTTTTGAAAGAGTGACAACTTTGTAAACTTTTTGGGAACTGTATTGAAAAACATTGTGAAATTTTTTACAATTAAACATGTATTTAAAATATATCTTTTAGAGGGGGACTTCTGATGTTATCAGAACAAACTAAAGAAATCGTAAAACAAACAGTACCAGTATTAGAACAATACGGAAATGAAATTACAAAAGTCTTTTATCAAAGAATGTTTGAAGCACATCCAGAATTATTGAACATATTTAATAAATCTAACCAAAAACAAGGTAAACAACAAACAGCTTTAGCACAAACAGTTTTAGCAGCAGCTAAACATATCGATCATTTAGAAGCAATCGTTCCTAACGTAAATCAAATTGCACATAAACACCGTGCATTACAAGTTAAAGAAGAACATTATCCAATTGTTGGTGAATTCCTATTAAAAGCAATTAAAGAAGTTCTAGGCGATGCAGCTACAGATGATATTATGAATGCTTGGGAAGAAGCATATGGTGAAATCGCAGGCGTATTTATTCAAATGGAAAAATCAATGTACGAAGCAGCAGCTTGGGATGACTTTATATCATTTAAAATTACAAATATTGAAGACCAAGGTACTTCAATGAAATCATTCGAAGTTGAACCAGTAGATAACATTAAAGTTCCTGAACTTGTTGCTGGTCAATATATCACTGTACGTATTAAACCAACTAACGATGATAATTTAGCATTAAGACATTACTCAATTTACTCTGTAAAAAATGACGGTAAAATAAGATTTGCTGTTAAACGTGAAGGAGAAGGCGAGAAAAAAGGTCTAGTCTCTCATGATTTACATGATAAATATTCAATTGGAGATACTATTGAACTTTCAGCTCCAGCAGGTGATTTCAAAGTAGAATCAGAAAAAGATAAAAAATTATTACTATTATCTTCCGGAGCAGGTGTTACACCAATGTTTGCTATGTTAGAAGATGAAGCATATAAAGGTAGAAATGTTCATTTCGTACATGTAAATCAAGCAGAAAAAGACGTACCATTTAAAGAAGAAGTAGATGCATTAAACGCAATGAACGAAAATGTAGAAGTTACTTATCATTTAAAAGAAAAAGATGGATATTTAACAAGTAATGAATTAAGCAATTGGATTAATGAAGACGTCGACATCTATTTATGTGGTGGTATCACATTTATGGATACAATATTTGATGAGCTAGAAAAATTAAATATTGGCCAAGCAGATGTTCACTTCGAACCATTTGGTCCAAAAATGAGTATTACAAACGTATAATTTAAGTATTTAAAACACCATTCCATTATGATCAGCATAATGGAATGGTGTTTTTTTATGTATAAAATTATAACATTATAATGTTTGCGTTATAAAACATTATAATGTTATAATGTTTTTCAAAGAGGTGATCATTTTGAAAAGTACAGGTGTTATACAAAATATCGAAATGGTTGATGGTAAGAAAGTAGATATTTTAATTGAACAAGGGATTATAAAGAAAATTGCTACACCAAATTCTATTGATGGCGAATTGTTGTTTAATGGTGAGCATTCATTTATTTCTTCAGGATGGATTGATTTGCATGTACATGGTTTTTCGGATTTTTCTCCTTATGGTGACAATATCGACGACATCGGTATTAAACAAGGTGTGACGACAATTGTTGATGCAGGAAGCTGTGGTGCAAATAGAATAGATGAACTATATTACAGAGCTCAATCGAGTAAGACGAATGTATTTTCATTTTTAAATATTTCAAGAATTGGTTTGGAAAGAATAGATGAGTTATCTAATTTAGATTGGATTAATGTTGAAGCATGTCATGATGCAGTTCATAAATACAAAGACATGATTATTGGATTGAAAGCTAGAATTAGCAGTAGTGTTGTAAAAGGTAATGGCATTACACCATTACAGAAAGCAGTTGAAATTGGTAATGATTTGAAATTGCCGATTATGACGCATATAGGATCTGCACCTCCTAAAATTGAAGATGTTATACCTTTACTTAGGAAAGGCGATATTATTACACACTTTTTGAATGGTAAAGAAAATAATCTTTTTGACAATAATGGCAATCCTTTAAATGTTTTAAAAGATGCAATTTCTAGAGGCGTGACTTTAGATGTCGGTCATGGTAATGCAAGTTTCTCATTTGAAGTTGCAAAATTAGCTCAAAAGCACGACATTCATTTTAATACGATAAGTTCTGATATTTATAAGAAGAACAGACTAGAAGGACCTGTATTTAGTTTATCTAATGTTTTATCAAAGTTTATTAATTTAGGTTATTCATTAGAAGAAGTTATAAATGCAGTAACTATTAATCCAGCACATATCATAAATAAACCATATTTATCAGACTTCACTGAGGGTCAAGTTGCTAATTTGACAATATTTGATGTGATGGATAAAAAAGTAGATTTAATCGATTCAGATAGAAAAATATTAAAAGGTACAAAACTCATTAAAGAAAGAGGCGTATTAGCAAATGGAGCGTTCATTAAATTATAAATACGGATTAAAACAAGTCATTAATGCTAGTGGAAGAATGAGCATATTAGGTGTTTCATCACCAACAGATACGGTCATGGATGCTATGAAATATGGTGGACAGAATTATGTTGAAATAGCTGATCTAGTAGACAAATCTGGACAGTACATTGCACAAAAAATAAAGGCAGAAGATGCTGTTGTCGTAAATTCAGCCTCCAGTGGAATAGCGTTATCTGTTGCTTCTGTTGTAACAAAAGGAGACAAAAGAAAAAGTCAACGCCTGCATAATCAAAGTATTGAGCAAAATGAAATCATCTTATTTAAAGGACATAATGTTCAATACGGAGCACCAATAGAAACGATGGTTTATTTAGGAGGTGGGGCTTTAGTAGAGGTTGGTTATGCAAACGAAGGAAAAGAAGAGCATATAGAGTCAGCCATTAATCAAAATACTGCAGCGATATTATTTGTTAAATCTCATCATGCAGTACAAAAAAATATGGCATCAGTTGAAGAAATATATGAAGTTGCACAAAGAAATAATATTCCATTAATTGTCGATGCAGCTGCAGAAGAAGATTTGGAAAAATACATTCAACATTCTGATTTAGCAATTTACAGTGGGTCAAAGGCGATACAAGGACCAACAACGGGAATCGTTGCAGGTAAAAAAGAATGGATTAATTTTGTAAAAGTACAGTTACATTTTATTGGCAGAAGTATGAAAGTTGGTAAAGAATCTGTATTTGGCTTGTTACAAGCGATAGATGAATACTATGAAAAAGTTGATCATTCAAAAGAAGAGAAAGAAACGTTAACAAAATTAGATGCTTTAAATCAATATGATGGTATTAACGTCAGTATTGTACAAGATGAAGCGGGTAGAGAAATTTATAGAAGTCGCATAAAAGTAGACGATTCAATGATTAATTTAACTGCTGAAGAAGTTGTGAATAAATTAAAAAATGCTGAAACTGCAATTTATACAAGAGATTATGGTGTAAAACAAGGTCATTTTGATATAGATCCAAGACCATTAAAAGAAAATGAAATAGATACGATTTACAATACAATGGTACAAATTTTGGAAGGGGAAATATAATGAAAATACTAGATAGATTTTATAAAAATCGCGTTTCTTTAAACGTCTTGGCTAAAGGAAAAGAGAATATAGAAGAAATATATAAAACGGCAGAAGGAAATGTTGTAATCGGTGTATTATCAAAAGACTTTGATAATGTAAATGATGCTGTTAATGTAATGAAAGACTTTGGAAGCAATGTAGAAGATGCTATTTCTATTGGATTGGGCGCAGGTGATAACAAACAAGCAAAAGTCGTTTCTGAAATTGCGAAACATTACCAAGGATCACATATCAATCAAGTATTTACAAGTGTTGGCCAAACATTTGCTAATTCTGGTAATACAACATGGGTGAATTCATTAGTATCTCCTTCTGGCAAACCTGGATATGTAAATATATCTACTGGTCCAATTAGTGGTGCAGGTGAAGAACAAGCTGTCATTTCAATTAAAGCAGCAATTAATTTAATAAAAGATATGGGAGGATCATCTATTAAATTTTTCCCTATGAATGGATTGCAAACAATTGAAGAGTATAAAGCTGTTGCAAAAGCGTGTGGTGAAGAACAATTTGGACTCGAGCCAACTGGTGGCATCACATTAGAAAACTTTGAAGAAATTTTAGATATCGCTTTAAAAAATAATGTACCTAAAATCATCCCACATGTTTATTCATCAATTATTGATAAAGAAACAGGTATGACCAAAATAGAAGATGTTGAATGGTTAAATCATAAAATTAAAGAAAAAGTTGATTCTTATGAATAAAAAAATTGCTGCGTATGGTGAAATCATGATGCGGTTAACAGTCCCGGACCATCTTCTATTAAGACAAGCTGATAGATTAAATTACAGTTTTACTGGAACAGGTGTAAATGTTACAGGTTTAATGGCGCAATTTGGATATGAAACGAACTTAATAAGTGCTGTTCCCGATAATTCAGTTGGGACAGCTGCGATTAGTGCGATTAGAAGACTTGGAATAGATAGTCAATTCATATTAAAAAGAAATCAAAATCTTGGAATGTACTTTTTAGAAGAAGGATTCGGTAATCGTTCAAGTAGTGTGACATATACAAATAGAACTGAAAGTAGTTTCAATACAGTATATATTTCAGACTATCCCTTAGAAGAAATTGTTAAAAATATAGATGTTCTTCATATTTGTGGCATCTCATTAGCAATGAACGAAATGATGCGACAGAACATTCTTGAGATCGTAAAAGTTGCTCGAGAACACAATATACAAATCGTTTTTGATTGTAATTTTAGACCATCTCTTTGGGGTGAAGGTGGAAATGAAAAAGCTAAACCATATTATGAGTCGATTTTACATGAAGCGGATATCGTTCTCATGAATGAAAAAGATGCAATTAATACATTAGGTATGACGACAGATAAAGAAATAAAAGCAGAACAACTAGAGGATATATTACCTAAAGTATCAGAGAAATATCATATACCTATTATTGCAGGTACAAACAGAATCGTTAATAGTAGCAATCATAATACCATCAAGGGATATTTATTTAAAAATAATCAAATGTTTTATTCAAAAAATTATGAAGTCACAATATTAGATAGAATTGGAACTGGTGATGCATATACAAGTGGGCTTATTCATGCCGAATTAACTAACATGAGCCCACAGGATGTAGTAGATTTTTCAGCAGCTTCTTGTGCTCTAGCACATACAATATCAGGGGATACCCCTTTATATAATGTAGATGATATAATAAAAGTCATGAAAAACGAAATTAACGATATTGAGAGGTAATCATTTATGACGGTACTATCATCAGAAAAAGGACCATTATATTTACAAATTAAGCAAATAATTGAAGATAGAATTATTCATGGTATTTATACTGTTGGAAATAATATCCCTACTGAAACAGATTTTGAAAAAGAATTTAATGTGAGCAAAGTTACGGTAAGGGCAGCAATCAAAGAATTAGTTGCATTAGGTTATTTAGAAAAGAAAAGCGGTAAAGGTACGCGCGTTATTAGTCATAAACCATTTAATAAAGTTACAAAAAATAAAAACTTTACAGAAAAATTGGTTGAAGAAGGTAACGAAATTAAAAAAGTTATTAAAGATATCGCTGTCGTATCCAATTTAAAAAATAGTGAATTATATAACATGTTTGGCGAAAATGCCTACAAAATTACAAGAGTTTACTTATTAAATAATAGACCATATATATTATTCAATCATTATTTACCATATCCACTTCATAGTTTGAATGAATATGAAAAGCAAAAACAAAATAATGATTTGTCTATATATAAAATAATAGAAGAAGCGAATATAGAAATTATCAATACTGAAGATTCATTTTCAGTGAAAAAAGATATTACGGCTTCGGAATATTTAGAACTTGATCCATCTGTATCACTACTTGTTAGAGAACGTCAATCTTTTAATAAAAACAGTGAAACAGTTGAATATAGTATTGGTTACTATAATAGTGATTTGAAAAAGTATAGCATCAGCTTAAACAATTGATGCTTTAACTTTTGTGATTTAATGGTAGCGCTAACATTATAGGGGGAAAATAATGGATTCAAATATATATTTATTAATCATTACGCTACTGTCAATTGTAATTGTTATTTTAGGAGTTGCTTTATGGAAATGGCATGCTTTTATTAGCTTAACTGTTGCTGGATTATTCTTAGCAATAATGGCAGGCTTGTCCCCAGAAAAAATTGTTACTGCTTATGAATCAGGAGTGGGTGATGTCCTTGGTCATTTAGTTGGTATTCTAGCATTAGGGACAATTTTAGGTAAATTAATGTCAGATTCAGGTGCAGGGATGCAAATTTCAGATTATCTTATAAAAGTATTGGGACCTAAGAAATTACCATGGGCGATGATGTTGTCTGGTTTTATTATTGGGATACCCGTATTTTTTGAAGTTGGAATTGTTATTTTATTACCGTTAGTCATATCTATTCACAAGACGACAAAAACAAATATATTATTGATTGCTATTCCTTTATTAGCCGGATTATCAATCGTTCATGGTATTGTACCACCACATCCAGGTGCCATGACAGCTATTGGAATTTATGATGCAGATTTAGGAAAAGTATTATTGTATGCACTCATTATTGCTTTACCAACTGCAATTATAGCTGGACCAATATTTGGTAAATTTATAAGCAAGAGATTAACTCCTGAAAATTCACCAAACATTTTAAAAGTCAATAATGAAACGACGAGTTTACCAAGTGTACCTGTATCATTCTTTATCATCGTACTACCAGTATTGCTAATGCTATTATCAATCATCACACCATATTTAGGTAGTTTACCAAGCTTATTAAGAAACACCTTATTATTTGTTGGTAGCCCTGTCATTGCATTGTTAATTTCATGCTTTGTAGCTTTCTATTTATTAGGATTTAAGCAAGGTATGAATAGAAATACAATCAAAAGATTAGTAGAAGACTGTATTTTACCAATAGGTTCAATCATTCTAATAATAGGAGCAGGCGGAGGATTTAAAGAAATTCTTATTGAAACTGGTGTAGGAGAAACGATTGCTCAAATGACAGAAAATCTATCACTTTCTCCATTACTATTAGCATTTTTAGTTGCAGGTTTAATTAGGGTTGCAACAGGTTCAGCAACCGTTGCATTAACGACAGCAGCTGGCATAGTTTCGCCAATTATTCAAAATTTATCAGGAGTAAATTTAGAGCTGTTAGTAATTGCAACAGGTGCAGGATCATTAATGTTATCGCATGTTAACGATGCAGGCTTTTGGATGGTAAAAGAATATTTAGGACTTAATGTGAAAGAAACTTTCAAGACATGGACCGTAATGGAAACGATGTTATCCGTAGTTGCCTTCTTAATAGCTTTCGCACTAAATAGTATCATATGAGTATTTTAATCGGAAAAAGTAGATGCTAAGATTGTGTTGTTAGGGATAAAATTCTGAGAAATGTCCCTTAATGAGTACCCTCTAATTACCACAATTCAGAATAATGGAAGTTAGCACATTCCATCTTCCACATAAAACAAAAGCGGAACCCGATGACGGTTCCGCTTTTTTCTATATTATCATTTTATTCAAGTCCGTTTTTCCATTTTTCAGCTAATAATGTATTATTCAATACCATAGTGATTGTTAATGGACCGACGCCGCCTGGTACTGGTGTGATTGCACTAGCTACTTCTTTAACGGCTTCGAAATCGACATCACCTTTTAATTTACCATTCTCATCTGGTGTGTTACCTACATCTATAATGACTGCTCCTGGTTTTACTAAGTCTTTTGTAACGAGGTGTACGCGTCCGACTGCACTTACGATTACATCTGATTGTTTTAAAACTTCTTCTGTATTTGTTGATTTTGAATGTAATAGAGTAACTGTTGCATCTTGATCAGTTAATAATTTACTGACTGGTTGACCAACAATATGGCTTCTACCGATTACAGCTACGTTTTTTCCTTTTAAGTCAATATCTGCATGTTTGAGAATTTCCATAATACCTAGTGGGGTACATGGGATAAATGTTCTTTCTCCAGTATATAATCTACCAATATTTATAGGATTAAATCCATCTACATCTTTGTCAGGATTGATTGCTTCTAATACTTTTGCTTCAGAAACTTGTTTTGGAAGTGGAACTTGGACTAATATACCACTTACTGAATCGTCATTATTTAATCTATCGAGTTCAGATAATACTTCTTCTTCAGTAGATGATTCATCCATATGTACAATTTCAGAAATCATACCAATCTTTTCAGCTGCCTTTTTCTTAGAATTAACATAACTCTGACTTGCGCCATCATTACCAACGAGTATAACGGTTAATTTAGGTATGATGTTATGTTCTTTTAACTTTTCTACTTCTGCCTGAAGACCCGCTCTATATGTCTTCGCTATTTCTCTACCGTCTAATATCTTAGCTACCATGAAAATTGCCTCCTATTAATAATCGAACTATTTTGATTGATACAATGAAAATTATGCCCTTAATACGAACATAAATCAAACTTTTTTGTAAAAAATATATAAAATGTTCGTTTTTTCATTGAAAATAGCATGATCAATTGTTATGCTATATCTGTAATATACACAGAAAAGATTAAATATTTCAACTATTTGAAAGGGTGACCTACATGAAAGTGGCAGTTATAATGGGTAGTTCTTCAGATTGGCCAATCATGAAAGAAGCATGTGATATGCTTGAATATTTTAATATCCAATATGAGAAAAAGGTCGTTTCTGCACATCGAACACCATTAGAAATGGTTGACTTTGCTAAAAATGCTACTGATCATAATATAGATATTATTATTGCTGGAGCAGGTGGGGCAGCACATTTGCCAGGAATGGTAGCTTCATTAACAACAGTTCCAGTGATTGGTGTACCTATTGAATCAAAAAGCTTAAAAGGTATGGATTCATTGTTGTCGATAGTACAAATGCCTGGTGGGATACCAGTTGCGACAACTGCAATAGGAAAAGCCGGATCTAAAAATGCTGGTATTTTAGCCGCAAGAATGATTGGTATGACAGATGAAAATGTAAGAAAACAACTCGTTAATTATGAAAAAAGTTTAGTCGATAAAGTGGAGGAAATGCAAAATGACTTATTATAACCTAGAATCAGGTGACATGATAGGTATTGTCGGTGGAGGTCAATTAGGTAAAATGATGGCTCAATCTGCTCAAAGAATGGGATTTCAAGTTGCCGTTTTAGACCCTGACGAAAATTGCCCTGCAAGATTTGTAGCACACCAATTTATAAACGCTGAATTTTCGGATATAGATGCACTCAATCAACTTGGTGACATCTCTAAAGTTGTAACTTATGAATTTGAAAATATAGATGCAGAGCAGTTAGAAAAACTTTCCAACCAATTTAATATTCCTCAAGGGAGCCAAACAGTTGCTTTGTTACAAGATCGCTTAACTGAAAAACAAACATTAGAAAGTGCAAATGTTCAAATTGTACCGTTTTTGGAAGTTAAGTCAACAGAAGACTTGAATGAAGCTATTGAAACAATTGGCTATCCATTTATTATAAAGACACGCTTTGGTGGTTATGACGGTAAAGGTCAGCTTGTCATTCAATCTAAAGAAGATTTAGATGAAGCTAAAAAATTAATTACTGATACACAATGCGTAGTTGAAAAATATCTCCCTCTATATAAAGAAGTATCCATAACAGCTACACGTGATCTATATGATCATACAGTTTATTTTCCATTACAAGAAAATGAACATAGAAACCAAATTTTATATAAGACAGTTGTTCCAGCTAGAGTAGATTTAGAAGCACAAGCAATTCAAGAAGTTCAAAAAATTATGACGAAGTTACACTTTGTAGGAACGTTTACAGTTGAATTTTTTGTAACGGAAGAACATAAACTGTATGTGAATGAAATTGCGCCAAGACCACATAATTCAGGACATTACTCTATCGAAGCATGTGATTACTCACAATTTGATACACATATACTTGCAGTTGCAGGATGGCATTTACCGAAAAAGATTACTTTATTACAACCAGCAATCATGATGAATTTGCTAGGACAAGATGTGTTGAATTTACAAGAATTATTTAGTGAGCATCCTGAATGGCACGTTCATATTTACGGTAAAAAGGTCAATAAAGTAAATCGTAAAATGGGACATATTACAAAATTATCAACAGATTTAAATAAAGATGAAAACCAATTTAATCAATTATTTGAAGGGCGGAACGATTAATATGTCATTACTTTATGAAGGCAAAGCTAAAAGAGTATTCAATACGGAACAAGAAGGTATTTTGAGAATCGAATATAAAGATGAAGTGACGGCTGGAAATGGTGCTAAAAAAGATAAAATGCTTGGAAAAGGTCGTTTAAACAATTTAATCACATCAAAAATATTTGGAATATTGCGACAAAAAGGCGTTGAGAGCCACTTTGTAGAACAAATTTCTGAAACAGAACAACTTGTTAAAGCTGTTGAAATTTTCCCGTTAGAAGTTGTCGTAAGAAATGTTGCAGCAGGCTCAATTTGTAAACGATTAGGTTTTGAAAAAGGACATGAATTTATAGAACCTTTATTAGAACTATTCTATAAGAAAGATGAGTTAAATGATCCACTTATCACTGATGATCACGTGTCATTATTGAATATTGCCTCATCAGAAGAATTAGCAACCATTAAAAAAGAAGCATTAAAAGTAAATAAAGTATTAAGTGAAATTATGGATGACATGAATTTAATACTAGTAGATTACAAAATCGAATTTGGCATAACATCAGGTGGTGAAATTTTATTAGCAGATGAAATTTCTCCAGATACATGCAGAATTTGGGACAAAGAAACAAAAGAAAACTTTGATAAAGATGTATATAGAGAAGATACAGGCTCATTAATCGATACTTATGAAACTTTCTACAAAAAATTGGAGGAACTATAAAATGAAAAAGATTGAATTGCATATTACGTTACAAGGTCAAGTATTAGATACACAAGGACAAGCTTTAAATAGAGCGGTACATGATTTAGGTTATGAACAAGTCAATGATATAAGAGTTGGTAAAGTTATTTACATGACTGTTGATGAAACAGATGATAATTCAATCAAGAATGTCGTTAATACTTTAAGTGAGAAGCTATTTGCCAATACGGTTATTGAAGAATATAGTTTTAAAATCTTAGAAGATAAGGAGAACGCATAATGAAATTAGCTGTATTAGTATTTCCAGGATCTAATTGCGATCGTGATATGTATAATGCTGCTAAACGTTCAGGTGTCGAAGCGGCATATGTAGACTATAGAGAAACTTCTCTTGAAGGTTTTGATGGTGTATTAATACCTGGAGGCTTCTCATTTGGTGATTATTTAAGATCAGGTGCAATGGCACGCGTAGCACCAATTATTAGTGAAGTGAAAAGACTTGCAAGTGAAGGTAAACCAGTACTTGGCGTATGTAATGGATTCCAAATCTTAACAGAGGTTGGTTTGTTACCAGGTGCACTGTTACATAACGACAGTCATTTATTTGTAAGTAGAAATGAATCGTTAACAATCGTGAATAATGAAACGAAATTCACACATCAGTATGAAAAAGATGAAACTGTCATTTATCCTGTTGCGCATGGTGAAGGTCACTATTATTGTACAGATGTATTATACGAAGAACTTGTTAATCATAATCAAATTATTTTAACTTACAATGATAATCCTAATGGTTCATACAAAGATATAGCTGGAATTACGAATAAAGAAGGAAATGTTTGTGGGATGATGCCTCATCCAGAACGTGCCATGGAAACATTACTTGGTTCAGATAGTGGCGTTAAATTATTTCAATCTATGATCGAAAGTTGGAGGGAACAACATGTCTAAGTTTTTAGAACCTAGTATAGAAGAAATTGAAAAAGAATATTTATATAGAGATATGGGTTTAACTGACGAAGAATATCAAAAGGTCGTAAGCATTTTAGGACGCAAACCGAACTTTACTGAAATAGGTATATTCTCGGTAATGTGGAGTGAACATTGCTCATATAAACATTCTAAACCATTTTTAAAACAATTCCCTACTTCTGGTGAACATGTCTTAATGGGTCCAGGTGAAGGTGCTGGTGTTGTAGATATCGGTGATAATCAAGCAGTCGTGTTTAAAGTAGAATCTCATAACCATCCTTCAGCAATTGAACCTTATCAAGGTGCTGCAACAGGTGTTGGCGGTATAATCCGCGATATCGTATCAATCGGAGCAAGACCTATTTCTTTATTAAATAGTTTAAGATTTGGCGAATTATCAAATAAGACAAACCGTAGATTGTTTAGTGGTGTTGTAAAAGGTATCGGTGGTTATGGAAACTGTATCGGTATACCAACAGTAGCAGGTGAGATTGAATTTGATGAAAGATATGATGGTAATCCACTTGTTAATGCAATGTGTGTTGGTATTATAGATCATGACAAAATTCAAAAAGGTACTGCTAAAGGTATTGGAAACCCAGTTATCTATGTTGGATTAAAAACGGGTAGAGACGGTATTCACGGTGCAACTTTTGCATCTGAAGAGCTAAGTGAAGCATCTGAAAGTAAAAGACCTTCTGTACAAATTGGGGATCCATTTGTAGGTAAAAAATTAATGGAAGCAACTTTAGAAGCAATTACTTATCCTGAATTAGTAGGTATTCAAGACATGGGAGCAGCAGGATTAACATCATCTTCTTCTGAAATGGCAGCTAAAGGTGAAAGTGGTATTCATCTGCATTTAGAGAAAGTACCAACAAGAGAAAAAGGCATCTCACCATATGAAATGATGCTTTCAGAAACACAAGAGCGTATGTTATTAGTAGTTGAAAAAGGTACAGAACAAAAATTCTTAGATTTGTTTGAACATCATGAATTAGATTCTGCCGTAATAGGTGAAGTAACGGATACAAATAGATTTGTCTTATCTTATGAAGATGAAATATACGCTGATATTCCTGTGGAACCGTTAGCTGATGAAGCACCCGTTTATATTCTTGAAGGTGAAGCAAAAGAATTTGATCAAAATGATAATCAATATGATGAAATCAATGTTGAAGAAGTTTTCCAGAAATTAATCAATCATCCAACAATTGCATCTAAGCATTATGCATATGACCAATATGACCAACAAGTTGGTGCCAATACAATTATCAAGCCAGGTATTAGTGCTGGAGTTGTGAGAGTGGAAGGTACAAATAAAGCTATTGCTTCTACTATAGATGGAGAAGCGAGATATGTTTATAACAATCCATATGAAGGTGGAAAAATGGTTGTTGCAGAAGCATATAGAAATTTAATTTCTGTAGGTGCTAAACCATTAGCAATGACGGATTGTTTAAACTATGGTTCTCCTGAGAAGAAAGATATTTATCAACAACTTGCAGATTCTACTAAAGGAATGGCAGAAGCTTGTGAGGCTTTAAATACACCTGTCGTATCAGGTAATGTTTCTTTATACAATGAAACAAAAGGGACATCAATTTTCCCTACACCTGTAGTCGGTATGGTTGGTTTAATTGAAGATGTCACGTATTTAAATGATTATCAACCACAAGTAAATGATCGTGTATTTGTAGTCGGAGAAACAAAAGATGACTTTGGTGGTAGTCAGATTGAAAAGTTAATATTTAAAGAAGTTAATCATGAACCAAGTTCAATTGATTTATCAGTAGAAGTAAAACGTGGAGAACAAATTAAAGATGCAATACGTTCAGGCAAAATTTCACACACGCAAGCTGTTGGTAAAGGTGGTCTTGCTATTGGACTTGCAAAAATAGCTACACACTTTAACTTAGGATTAGATGTGACTTTACCAGTAACAAATGCTCAATTATTTAGTGAAACTCAAGGTAGATATATTGTTGTCGTTAAAGAAGGACAATCTATAGATATTGATGATGCCGTTGAAATAGGTCGTGTTACTGATAATGTTCAATTTACGATTAAAAATGATGCTGCTCAAATTAAATACAATGTATCTGATTTGAATGAGCAATTGAAAGGGGCAATAGCTCAATGCATGAAATCAAGAGTTTAAATGAAGAATGCGGCGTATTTGGTATATGGAATCATCCAGAATCTGCACAACTCACATATATGGGTCTTCATAGTTTACAACATAGAGGTCAAGAAGGTGCAGGAATTGTAACTTCAAACGGTTTCAAGTTAAAAGGTGAAAGAGGATTAGGTTTATTATCTGATGCCATTACGGATACACAATTAGAAGATTTTAAAAGGAATCAACATGCAATAGGGCATGTAAGATATGCAACTTCAGGCAACAAAGGAATTGAAAATATTCAACCATTTTTATATCACTTTTATGATATGAGTGTTGGTGTTTGCCACAATGGTAATTTAGTCAATGCGCAAAGCTTAAGAAAAGAATTAGAACAAGAAGGTGCAATTTTCCATTCTTCTTCTGATACGGAAGTGATTATGCACCTTATAAGAAGAAGTAAAGCGCCTACTTTCGAAGAAGCATTGAAAGAAAGTTTGAATACAGTTAAAGGTGGTTTCACATTTGCATTATTAACAAAAGATGCATTATATGGCGCTGTTGACCCAAATGCAATAAGACCATTAGCTGTAGGTAGAATGAAGACGGGTGCTTATATTATTGCTAGTGAGACATGTGCAATTGATGTACTCGGTGCAGAGTTTGTAAGAGATATTCATGCAGGCGAATATATTGTCATAAATGATGATGGTATAAGAGTTGAATCGTACACAACGGAAACAACGACTGCGATTTCAGCGATGGAGTACATTTACTTTGCAAGACCGGACTCCACAATTGCTGGTAAGAACGTTCATGCAGTTCGCAAAGCATCAGGGAAAAAATTAGCTCAAGAAAGTCCGGCTTTAAATGCTGATATGGTAATCGGTGTACCAAACTCTTCACTTTCAGCAGCATCTGGTTTTGCAGAAGAAAGTCATTTACCTTATGAAATGGGTCTTGTAAAAAATCAATATGTCGCTCGAACATTTATCCAACCGACACAGGAATTAAGAGAACAAGGTGTACGCGTGAAATTATCAGCTGTAAAAGATATCGTACATGGTAAAAATATCGTGCTTGTTGATGATTCTATTGTGAGAGGAACTACGAGTAAACGTATCGTTAGAATGTTAAAAGACGCTGGAGCAAATGAAGTGCACGTACGTATCGCATCACCAGAATTCATGTTTCCAAGTTTCTATGGTATCGATGTGTCGACATCTGCTGAGCTAATTTCTGCACATAAATCACCTGAAGAAATTAGAGATTATATTGGTGCAGATTCACTTGCATATTTATCAGTTGATGGCTTAATACGATCAATAGGGTTAGATAAAGACGTACCTTATCGTGGACTATGTGTAGAAAGCTTTACTGGTGACTATCCAGCAGGTCTTTATGACTATGAAGAAAGATATTATCAAAACTTAAGTCCACGTCAAAAAGCTTATTTAGCTAGTAATAAACAATACTTTGATAAAGAGGGTAATCTTAATGTCGAAAGCATATAAAGCATCTGGTGTAGATATTGAAGCTGGTTATGAAGCGGTCAATAGAATGAAGTCACATGTTCAAAGCACGATGAGAAAGGAAGTACTAGGTGGTTTAGGCGGCTTTGGTGCTGCATTTGATCTGTCACAATTAAATATGAAGAAACCAGTTCTTGTTTCTGGAACAGATGGTGTTGGTACAAAGCTTAAACTTGCAATTGATTATAACAAACATGACACAATTGGTATCGATGCCGTTGCGATGTGTGTGAATGATATTTTAACGACTGGTGCAGAACCTTTGTATTTCCTTGATTATATTGCGACGAATAAAGTAAATCCTGAAACGATTGAAGCGATTGTTTCAGGTGTATCTGTCGGTTGTAAAGAAACGAACTGTGCATTAATTGGCGGAGAAACTGCAGAAATGGGCGAAATGTACCATCAAGGAGAATATGATATCGCAGGATTTTGTGTTGGCGCTGTTGAAAAAGATGACTATATAGATGGCAGTGAAGTTGATGAAGGTGACGTCATAATTGGTATTACATCAAGTGGTATACATTCAAACGGCTACAGTTTAGTTAGAAACTTAATTAAAGAAAGTCAAATTAACTTAAATGATGCATTTGATGATGAGAGAACGTATTTAGAAACTTTTCTTGAACCAACAAAGTTATATGTTAAACCTGTTCTTGCCGTATTAGATAAAGTAAAAGTTAAAGGTATGTCACACATTACTGGCGGAGGATTTATTGAAAATATTCCAAGAGCTATTCCAGAAAATAAAGATGCACATATCGATGTTCAATCATATGAAGTACCACAAATATTCCATTGGTTAAAAGAGCAAGGAAAGATTGAAGCACAGGAAATGTATAATGTGTTTAATATGGGCATTGGCTTTGTACTTATCGTCAATAAAGAAGATGCACAAGAAACTTTAGATATCTTGAAAGCAAAAAATGAAGAAGCATATGTAATAGGTGAAATTTCAAACGGAACAGGTCAGGTCAAATTGACGGGGGTTCAATCATGATTAAAATAGCAGTATTTGCATCAGGAAATGGATCGAACTTTGAGAAAATAATGGAAAATATCGAAGCAGGTTATTTAGACCATATAGAGGTAACAGCATTGTATACAGATAACCCTAATGCTTTTTGCATAGAAAGAGCAAGACGATTTAATTTACCAGTTTATATCATTGATCCAAGAACTTACGATAGTAAAAAAGAATATGAAGAAGCACTACTCACAAGATTAGCTCAAGATCGTGTAAGTTGGGTTATTTTAGCAGGATATATGAAAATCGTTGGTCCTACATTATTAAAACAATATGAAGGTAAAATGTTGAATATTCATCCATCAATATTACCAAGTTTTCCTGGTAAGGACGCTGTTGGGCAAGCATTAGATTACGGTGTACGTGTTACAGGAGCAACTGTTCATTACGTTGATAGTGGTATGGATACTGGCGAAATCATCGATCAATTAAGCTGTAAAGTATATCCAGATGATACGAGAGAGACATTACAATTAAGAATACAGAACTTAGAATACGAACTATATCCACGTGTTATGAAAGAAATTATTCAATAAAGGAGTCTTTACAAAATGAAGAATGCAATATTAAGTGTGTCAGATAAAACAAATATAGAAGATTTCGCAAGCAAATTAATAGAAAATGATTATAAAATCTTTTCAACTGGTGGTACTAAAAAGGCACTTGAAAATGCTGGGATTGAAGTATATTCAGTTTCAGAGTTAACAAACTTTCCAGAAATAATGGATGGAAGAGTCAAAACTTTACATCCAGGTGTACATGGAGGGATTCTTGCAAATCGTTCTATTCCTGAACATTTAACAGCATTAAAAGAACAAGACATCGACTTAATTGATTTAGTAGTCGTAAATTTATATCCATTTAAAGAAACTGTCAAGAAAGAAGATGTAACAGAAGATGAAGCAATTGAAAACATCGATATCGGTGGACCAACTATGTTACGTGCAGCAGCAAAGAACTTCAAATTTGTTACAACAGTCGTAGATCCTGCTGATTATAACGAAGTCATTGAACGTATTGCTTCTGACAAACTTGATGAAAATTATCGTAAATCATTAATGGTTAAAGTATTTAAACATACAAATGATTATGACAATGCGATTGTTGAATTTTTTGGAAATACGTCAGAAACATTAAGATATGGTGAAAACCCTCAACAAAATGCTACTTTTGTAAAGACTTCAAATGAACCAAATACATTAGCTAGCGCTAAACAATTACATGGTAAAGCTTTAAGCTTTAATAACATTAAAGATGCTGATGCAACTTTATCACTTATTAAAAAGTTTGAACAACCTGCAGCTGTTGCAGTGAAACATATGAACCCATGTGGTGTTGGTGTAGGCGCATCAATTGAAGAAGCGTACGATTATGCATATGAAGCAGATTCACAATCTATTTTTGGTGGTATTGTCGCTTTAAATAGACCCGTTACAAAGGAATTAGCTGAAAAATTACATTCTATTTTCTTGGAAGTCATTATTGCGCCAAGCTATGACAAAGAAGCTTTAGAAGTCTTAACAGCGAAGAAGAATATTAGATTACTAGAAATTGATATGACTGAAACGCAAGACGAGCAAGAATTCGTATCCGTATCAGGTGGATATTTAGTTCAAGATAAAGATAATGCAACATTAACGCGTGAAGAAATGAAAGTCGTTACAGATGTTGAACCAACTGAAGCACAATGGAAAGCGTTAGAACTTGGATGGAAAGTTGTCCGCTCAGTTAAAAGTAATGCTATTGTACTAGCAAACGATCACCAAACTGTTGGTGTAGGTGCTGGACAAATGAATAGAGTTGGCTCTGCAAAAATAGCAATTGATCGTGCAATTGAAATGAATGAAAATGTAGCATTAGCCTCAGATGGATTTTTCCCAATGGGTGACACTGTAGAAACAGCAGCAAAAGCAGGTATTAAAACAATTATCCAACCAGGTGGGTCAATTAAAGATCAAGATTCAATAGATATGGCAAATAAATATGGAATCAGTATGGTATTTACTGGTATGAGACACTTTAAACATTAGGAGGTCAATATGAAAGTACTTGTTATAGGATCAGGTGGAAGAGAACATGCGTTAGCTCAAAAATGTCAATCGTCTAAATTAGTAAATGAAGTCTTCGTCATTCCGGGTAATGATGCAATGGAAGAAGTTGCGACAATTGTATCGGATATTCAAGAAAATGATCATTTAGCTATAAAATCTTTTGTAGAACAAAACAATATTGAATGGGTAATAATTGGACCTGAACAACCTTTAATAGATGGTTTAACAGATGTATTAGAGGAAACAAATGCTAAAGTCTTCGGACCAAATAAAGAAGCAGCACAATTAGAAGGTTCTAAAGAATTTGCGAAAAAGATTATGGAAAAGTATCATATTCCAACTGCAGAATATAAGACAATCACAACAAAAGAAGAAGCAATCAATTATGTTGAGCAGTGCAAAATACCTATTGTACTTAAAAAAGATGGACTTGCAGCCGGTAAAGGTGTAATCGTTGCTTTAACACGTGAAGAAGCAAGGGAAGGCGTAGAAACTTTATATCAAACACCTCATGAAAAAGTAGTATTCGAAGAGTTTCTTGATGGAGAAGAATATTCAGTTATGACATTTGTGAATCAATCATATGCAGTTCCATTTGATTGTATCGCCCAAGATCATAAACGTGCATTCGATGGTGATAAAGGTCCAAATACAGGTGGTATGGGCGCATACTGTCCGGTACCACATATTACGGATGATGTATTGGAAGAAACGAATCAAAAAATCGCACAACCTATTGCGGATGCTTTAGTGAGTGAAGGCATTAACTATTTTGGTTTGATTTATATTGGCGCAATTTTAACAAAAGAAGGACCAAAAGTAATTGAATTTAATGCAAGATTCGGTGATCCAGAGGCACAAGTATTATTGACTAAATTAGATTCTGATTTTATTGAAATATTAAACAAGGTGTATCATAAAGAACCCATAACATTAGAATGGAAAGATGAAAGTGTTGTTGGTGTCGTATTAGCATCTAAAGGATATCCAGGTGATTATGATAAAGGATATTCAGTTGAAGGTTTAGAGCATGTAGATCAATATTTTGTGAGTGCTTTGAAGAAGAATTCAGCAGGCAAGTATGAAAATAACGGTGGACGTGTCATGATAGTTATCGGTACGGGTGATAATATTGAAACGGCTCAAAAACATGCATATGAACAAGTCAAACATATTAAAAGTGAACAATTATTCTATAGAAATGATATTGGGCATAAAGCATTAAAAGCATATAAATTATAATTAAAGGCTGAGACAACAAAGTTTGTCTCAGCCTTTTCATTGCGCTATATTTCATTCTTTTAGGGAAAGGTATGGTCAAATATAACGCAATGTTATCGAATATCTGAAATGTGTGTTATAGGTAAATAAATATTTAATAAATATGCAACAGCAACGAGTGCAATCGTCATTAAAATGAAATATAAATCATTTTTAGTGAAAGGTACCTTATAATAGAAAGTTCTTTTGCCGTTTGTGAATCCTTTTGCTTCCATTGCAACAGCTAACCTATGAGATTTTCTTATACTTTGACTTAACGTTGGAATGAGCAAATGGTGTATCCATTTTAAGGCTTTGCGGTTACTTTTATCTATAACTGCATAACGCATCTTTAAAGCTTGTCTTAACTGCATAAAAGAGCTAAACATAAGAGGTATCATGCGTATAGAAGCCATGAAAGCATATGCAATTTTAGGTTTGACTTTTAAATGTTGCATGAAACTATAAAACACATAAATGATTTGTGAAGTAAATGGTATAACCATGCCGTAAAACGAAATAACAAGTGTACGCATGGTTACGTGAATACCTCTTAAAAAGCTTTCTTCAGTAATATGAATAATGCCGAACTTGAAAATTGTTTCGCTTCCTTCACCATAGAAAATCATAAATAAGGAAGAAGTGAGTCCGAAAAATAAAGTGATTACAATGACGATTAATAGTGGTAACCATCTCACACCGCTCATGATGATTAAATAAAGGAACATAATAATCGTTAAATAGAGCATGAAATCAAATTGATGAATAAATATCGCATAGAAAAATAGAGCGATACCTAATATAAGTTTCGTTAGAATATTGACATCATCAATAAATGTAGAGTATTTCTTCCAATTAGTTAACATGAGATTCACCACCGCTTACATGTAATTGCTCGTCTTTGATCGTCAATCTTCTAGTAGCATAACGATTAATGATCTCATTTTCATGTGTAATCATTAAGATAGTTTGACCATTTTGTACACGCTCATGAAATAATTTGATGAGTTCAAAGGTGTTGTGACTGTCTAAACCGAATGTTGGTTCATCCAGTAAAATAATTTCAGAATTTGTACTTAATGCAGTTGCGACACTTAATCTTTTTTTCTGTCCTATTGATAATTCAAAAGGGTGTTGGTCTTTCACATGATTAAGTTTTAATAACGTCAACATGTCTTGAGTCTTGTCATGAGCTGTCTGTTTATCTTGATAAGCATAATTGATAAATATTTCATGATAAACAGATGTTTCGATGAATTGTAATTCTGGATTTTGATAAACGAAATACATATGTTTAGAAGCATCTTTTACTTTTTTGATGTGTTTATTCTTATAAAGTATTTGACCATTATATTTAATGAGCTGCATCATCGTTTCTAAAAATGTTGTCTTACCTGTTCCATTTGGTCCAGTTATTGTAAGCCATTCGCCACTTGAAATCGTTAATTCATCTATACTAAATAGTTTTTTGGAGCCACGTAGTACATCTAACTGCTCTATATTTAACAACGGATTGTGCTCAGTAGTCTGTTTAGTTAATTTTGGGGCATATCGCCATGAGTTAGGATGCCATACACCGTATTCATTTAATATGTCTGTATGATGATCTAATATATCTTGAGGTGTACTATCATGTGTGATTTCACCATTTTCATTCATCACGATGACTCTATCAACATAATTCCAAATATAATCAACTTTATGTTCCACGATTACAACGGTTTGATTTGTCCAATGCTCCATAATCAAATCCCATAGTTGAGTCGTTGATTGATGATCAAGCATTGCTGTCGGTTCATCAAGAAATAACGTATTTGTATCTTGTAATAATATAGAAGCAATCGCTAATTTTTGTTTCATACCACCACTTAAACGATTGATTTTTAGTGAAGGATCAGCATTTAAATTTACCTGTTTCATGGCATTTTTTATAAATCCGTCCATTTTATCAGGTTCGATGTTCATATTCTCAAGCACAAATGCTAATTCTTCTTTAATCTCAGGCATACAAAACTGCGTATCTGGATCTTGGAAAATAACACCCGGAAGTGAATCGATATTGATTGAATCTACTTTCATCGGTATGTCCATCGATCTCGGTATAATACCGCTTAATATATTTAATAATGTACTTTTACCAGATCCACTTGGACCTAGTAACAGAACTTTTTCTTTATCATTAATATTGATGTTTAAATTTTTAAATATAATGCGTTCATCATCAGGATACTTTAGTCTTAAATTTTTTAGTGATAACAATTGAATAACTCCTATAATAAGTCATAATCTTTTTTAGATGCTGGTCTGAACAATTTCGTAACACCAGTTTGGTCAAGTGCTTTTACAATTGCATAGCCTAATGCACCCGCAACGATTGCACCACTTAAAATTCTAATCGTAAACATTAAAATAACATTCCATAAAGCAACGTCACCTAAGTAATTATAGAACCAATCAATTGGTAACGTAATAATACCTGCAGCCATTCCAGCTATTACTGCAACTGATAATTTTCTTGATTGATATCGAACAGCTAGGAAGATGATTTCACAAGCTAAACCTTGTAATAATGCATATATAAATGTTGGAATATCGAATTGCCCCATTACAATTGTTTCTCCAGCGCCAGCAGCAAATTCAGCAAGAATGGCAACACCAGGCTTTTGAATAATTAAATAAGTGACAATTGCTGCAATAAACCATACACCATATACAGATTGTTCTAAGTGTAGACCAAGTGGTTTTAAAATTTCATAAGGTATCCATAAGAACTTATAAATGATTGCAAACAAAGCACCAATTAATACAGTTACTAAAATATCTGATAACGTTAATCTTTTTGACATGTTAAATTCTCCTTTTATATAAAAAAATGTGCACTCCTATATCTAAATAGAAGCGCACAAAAATATTGTTATCATTTAAAAATGAATATTATATGATTTACGAACACTTTCCTACGCTAGTATCATCTAGATCAGGTACAAAGGGTTCAGACCTTTTCATGTCTGTCTCAGTTTCAAAACACCCCTAGTGCATTTATTAATTTGTTATCCATAAGATAAGTCTTATTAATCTTTTTGTCAATAGTAAATCATAAAAATAAAATTAATTTCTTAAATAAATGATTTGTAAGTCATTAAAATAAATTCAAAATAAAATCGGGAGCGAAATCGCAAATTGTGATTTCGCTCCCGACTAGGCACGATAATGAAATTTATTTATTCGAATGTGTCTTGTATATTTTCTTTTGTTTCATCTTGACCTTTGTTGTTGTCTTGCTTATTTTCTTGTTCTTTTTTCTTAGCTTTTTCTGCTTCTTCTTTATGCTTATCATTATGAGTCATAATAACACTCCTTTAAAATTTATGATATTATTATATACCCAACTACATATAAGTTTTAAACTTCTTGCTAGTACTTGGGACTGATTTTCAATATAATTAAAGACAATTGAAAATGAAACAATTATAATGTTCAATGAGGTGAAGAACATGGCTATAAAGAAAAAAAGCTGGGAAGTTCATTTTAGTCGAATTATAGGTATATTTATTTTGATTACTGGATTACTTATACTTTTTAATGCACCACGTATTAAAGATTATAATATCAAGGATTCAAGTAATATCCATATCAATAATATTTGGGACTTTTTTGTAGCTTTTTTTGATGAATTAGTAAGAATATTACACCATTATATCGGTAACTTTCCAGTTATCGCAGCAATTATAGTATTGCTATTTGGTGTGTTTGTATTATTAGTAGGACGTACTTTAAGAAGAACGACGCATTACGATTATGATATTTCTATATTTTATATCGGACTCACAATTATTTTAATGATTGTTATTATGATGACCATGTTCCAAGTATATAGTTTTGCATCTTTCTTATTTATTATTCCATTTGCAATTCATGTGGGATATGTCGTTTATAAAAATGAACTGAATCCAATGCATCGGAAGAAACATTATTTATGGATTATTATTTCATATGGATTATGTTATTTCATTTCACAATTTGCAATGAACCATAATATCGATACTCAAAATGTAAAACCTATAGACGTTATGAGTGTAAACTTATTCTTCATACTGTTATGGTGTCTGAGTCAAATGTCAGTATGGATTAGTTTATATTTAAGAAGATCATTACCAGTAAGTGATGAAGACATTGAACAATTTCATGAAGAAAGATATTCAAGAGTTAAAAATAATCGCTTAACAAGAAAAATATATACTTTAGCAGAAGGTTTTTACCAAAAATTACAGAATTTCAAACAGGCTACTTTAGAAAAATTCAATTCTGAAGAGGCAATCGCTAAAAGAAAACGACGTAATGAAAAATGGAAAGAGATTATTAAAATCGAAGAAGACGATATTCCAAGATGGATGAGAAGACCGAAATGGTTAAAGAAAAGTTATATAGAATGGATAAGTACTGTAGTTTTATTCTTATTTACATTTATAGAGTTTAATAACCGTAATGGTTTATTCTTATCAGGTGAATGGAAATTATCTCAAATTCAATACGTTTTTGAATGGTTAACATTATTTATTTTGATGTTATTGATTATCTTATATGCATACTTCAATTACACGACAAATTATAAGAATAAAAATAATTTTGGTAAGTTGTTTGTCATTTCAGCATTATTCTTTGAAATTGCAACGACATTCTTTGTATCAGCAATTCAAACTTCACAATTTTCCGTGTTTATCACACCAATTTCATTTTTACTATTATTATTTGTGACACCTGCATTTATCATTCACTTGAAAAAATCATTTTAATATCATACACAAGATAGTTAGACACTTTATTGAGCAATATGCGCTTAATAAAGTGTCTTTTATTTTATAATTTACGCGAGCAATTGCTGTATTTAAAAGTTTAAATATGTAATAAGTAAACTATTTTAATGAATTTATTCAAAAAATGTATTGCGTGGAATAATCTTATCCTTTATACTAACTTTAGTAAGCGTTTACATATAAGGGGATCAAAACTTTCTGGGGGAAATTTTGATTAATAAAATTCGGTTAACAGAGTATTCTAAAGGGGAATACTCTGTTTTTTGGTGTTTTCAATAATATACGTTATAATATGTGAGACATTTCGAAAGGATGGCTAATATATAATGAAACAATTAATGCTCAAAAAAGGAAAAGAAGATAAATATTTAAGAGGATATCCTCTAGTTGAAAAAGACGACGTTTTTGATATGCCTAATATGGATGAAGGTGAATTAGTCGCACTTGTTGATGCGGGTAAAAGATTTATTGCAACTGCATATTATGGTGAACAAAATAAAGGTATAGGCTGGGTATTATCATTAGACTCAACTGAAAAGATTGATCATAACTTTTTTGTAAAGTTATTTGATGAAGCAAAAAATGATAGAGCATATTATGAAAATGTAGATGGTATCAATGCATATAGATTATTTAATGCTGAAGGTGATGGAATTGGTGGACTGACAATTGATCATTATGACGGTCATTTATTAGTTCAATGGTACTCAGTAGGCATATATCGATTGAAAGATAGAATATTACCTGCAATTAAAGAAGTCTTTGATTATAAATCAATTTTTGAAAAAAGAAGATTTAAAGGCATGGAAACAGCGTCAGACTTCGTAACGGGTGAAGCACCAGAATTTCCGTATGTCATTGAAGAAAACCATATGTTCTATAATATTAATCTTGATGATGGACCTATGACAGGTATTTTCTTAGATCAAAAAGATGTTAGAAAAAAGTTAAGAGATCACTATAGTCAAGATAAAGATATATTAAATCTATTTAGTTATACTGGTGCATTTTCAGTTGCAGCAAGTGAAAATGCTCGATCAACTACAAGTGTGGATTTAGCTAATAGAGCTAGACCATTAACTGAAGCAAACTTTGGTTTAAATACAATGGATCTTAATCAGAACCACATATTTATTATGGATGTATTTGATTATTTCAAATATGCTTTAAGACATGGTTTAAGTTATGACGTTGTCGTTATTGATCCACCAAGTTTCGCACGTAATAAGAAAAAGACTTTTAGTGTTCAGAAAAACTATCCTGAATTAATTGAAGGTGCATTAGAATTATTAAACGAGAATGGTAACTTAGTGTTAAGTACAAATTCAAGTGCTTTCCCACAAAAAGCATTCAAAAAAATGATAAATCAAACATTAGATCAATTAGGTGTTGATTATACAATCTCTGATGTAATGGGATTACCAAAAGACTTCAAGAGTCATCCTCACTATAAACCAAGTAAATACTTGAAAGTCGTATTCGTACAAATAAATGGTTAAAATTTCCTAGTTCGGGTATATATTATTATAATAATGATTGAATATAATCGAACTGTGAGGAGAATGGAAACAATGGGAATTTTCGATAAAATTACGACAAAAGCAGGCAATAAAGCATTTGGTATACAAGAAATAAAGAAGCGTTCTGAATTACCAACTTCACAAGAAGAATTGTTAGAACGTAGAAAAAAAGCTAAAGAAATTATTCATAAGAAGTCATTAATGTCTTCAGCTGCAAATGTAGTACCAATCCCAGGACTTGGTGTTGGTATGGATATTAAATTAATGGGCGATATCATTGAAGATATTAATAAAATTTATGGATTAAGTCATAAGCAAGTAAATAAAATGCAAGATGATCTAAAACAAAAAGTTTTAACATCAGCTGCAATGAGAGGTAGCCAGTTTATAGGTCAAAAAGTAACGAATGCAATGGTAAAAGTTATTTTTAGATCAGTCGTAAAAAGAGAAGCGGCAAAACAATCAAGATGGGTGCCATTAGTTGGACAAGCAGTTGCTGGCTCAATTAGTTATTATTTAATGAAAAAAATGGGCGAAGATCACATTAAAAAATGTGAAACAGTCATTCAAGACTTTATAGGTGAATAAAATTTTGATACGAAGCTAAGGCATTTTGTAATGTCTTAGCTTCTTTTTGTGTAATTTTTTTATGTTATATTTGCAATTATTCTGAAAACGCTTTATAATTAAAAATGTAAACTAAAGTTTGAAAAATAAACAAATGTTTGCGAGGTGAATTCAATGAATGAAAACGAAAAATTAATTCTTAACTTAATAAAAGAAAATCCTTTTATATCCCAACAAGAGTTATCAGATAAAGTTGGTTTGTCTAGACCTGCAGTTGCAAATATTATTTCAGGTTTAGTTAAGAAAGAATATGTTCAAGGGAAAGCATATGTATTAAATGAACAAAATCCAATTGTTTGTATTGGTGGGGCTAACATAGATAGGAAATTTCATATTACAGACGAATTAGTAAAAGGTACTTCAAATCCAGTTACCTCTGAAACTTCTATTGGTGGTGTTGCTAGAAATGTTGCTGAGAATTTAGGACGTATCGGTGAAGATGTTCTGTTATTAACAACTTCAGGTAATGATGCAGAGTGGCAACATATTTCAGATTTATCATCACCATTTATGAATGTGGATTATGTAGAGAAAATCTCTAGCGAATCAACGGGAAGTTATACAGCATTGTTAGATCAACATGGCAGTATGACGATGGGATTTGCAGATATGTCAGTATATGACAAAATTACGCCGGAGTTTATGATTAAGAACACATACTTACTTAATAAATCTAAATGTATTATTGCAGATTTAAACTGTCCTAAAGAGACGATAGAGTTTTTATGTTCATACGCTGAGAAGAAAAAGATTAAATTAGTCTTGATTGCAGTATCTGGACCTAAAATGAATCGTCTACCTCATAACTTACATGCGGTTGATTGGCTCATATTAAATAAAGATGAAGTTGAATCTTTCGTAGGTAAAGATGCACAAACAGAAGCGGAATTAATTCAATACATTGGTGAAATTAGATCACTTGGTGTGAAGAACTTAGTTGTGACATCAGGTAAAGATAAAATTATTTATGATGGTGATGAAGGACAACGTCAATTTGAAGTTAAAAAAGTAGATAATGTCGTTGATGTAACAGGTGCTGGTGATGCTTTTACGTCAGGTTTAATTTATGGATGGTTGAAATCATTTGAAATCGACAAAATTATTGATTTGGCAAAAGCAAATGCATCTAAAACAATTCAAACAGCTTATACAGTGAGACAAGATTTAGATAAAAAACAATTAATTAAGGACATGGAGGCTTTATAATGGAAAACTATATTCAATTTTCAGAAGAAGTAGAAAAAGCAAAAGAGGAAGGTAAAGCAATTGTTGCTTTAGAATCTACAATTATTTCACATGGTATGCCTTATCCTCAAAACGTAGAAATGGCACAAAAAGTAGAACAAATTGTAAGAGATAATGGTGGGGTACCAGCAACAATCGCAATTATTGATGGAAAGATTAAAATTGGATTGAGCGAAGATGAATTAGAATTATTAGCAAGTGCAGAAAATGTATCAAAAGTTTCTAGAAGAGATATCGCTGAAATATTAGCAACTAAGAAAATTGGTGCAACAACAGTGGCTTCAACAATGATTTGTGCGCAATTAGCAGACATTAAATTCTTTGTTACTGGTGGTATCGGTGGTGTTCATAAAGGTGCTGAGCATACAATGGATATTTCTGCAGACTTAGATGAACTTTCTAAAACGAAAGTAGCTGTCATTTGTGCTGGTGCTAAATCAATTCTAGACTTAGACAAAACATTAGAATATTTAGAAACAAAAGGAGTACCTGTAGTTGGATATCAAACTGATGAACTGCCAGCATTCTTTACAAGAGAAAGTGGTCTTAAATTAAATACAAGAATTGATGAAGTAAGTACAATTGCGAAACTAGCAGAAGTGCAATGGGATTTAGGTTTAGAAACAGGTATTGTTGTAGCTAACCCAGTTCCAGAAGAGGATCAACTAGAACCAAGTTTCATCAATGGTATTATTGACAAAGCAGTTGCTAAAGCTGAAGAAGAAGGTATTCATGGTAAAGATTCTACACCATTCCTATTAGGTGAAATCGTTAAGCAATCTGAAGGTAAATCATTAGAAACAAATATTAAACTTGTTGAGCATAACGCTAAAATTGGTACACAAATAGCAGTTGAATATACGAACCTTCAAAATTAAAGAATAATCAGCTCAAATAATTGCATACTTATGTAATATGATTGAATTGTAAGTGATTTTTTGATATTCTTTAATCGTATAGATAAAATTTGATTTTATACAAATTTAATATAGGTATCAGAAGGAGACAATAAAAATGGAACAAAATTCATACGTAATTATTGACGAAACGGGTATTCATGCTAGACCAGCAACAATGTTAGTTCAAACTGCATCTAAATTTGATTCAGATGTACAATTAGAATATAACGCTAAAAAAGTTAACTTAAAATCAATCATGGGTGTAATGAGCCTAGGTGTTGGTAAAGATGCTGAAATTACTATCTACGCTGAGGGTAGTGATGAGAAAGAAGCTATCGAAGCAATTACTGAAGTATTATCTAAAGAAGGATTAACTAAATAATGTCTGAAATATTAAAAGGTATAGCTGCATCTGATGGTGTGGCTATTAGTAAAGCATATTTATTAGTTGAACCTGACTTATCGTTTTCAAGCGAAAATATCAGCGATGTAGACGGCGAAGTTGAAAAGTTTAAAGCGGCTGTTAATCAATCAAAAGTTGAATTAACTCAAATTCGTAATAATGCTGAAAAACAACTTGGTGCAGATAAAGCTGCGATTTTTGATGCCCATTTATTAGTATTAGAAGATCCAGAATTATTAAATCCAATTGAAGAAAATATTCGCAATAACAAAGTAAATGCACCTACTGCATTAAATGAAGTATCAACAAACTTCATTACAATTTTTGAAAATATGGATAATGAATATATGAAAGAACGTGCAGCGGATATTCGCGATGTTTCTAAACGTATTTTGGCACATATTTTAGGTGTAGAATTACCAAACCCTAGTATGATCAATGAAAGCGTTATTATTGTAGGTGAAGATTTAACACCATCTGATACTGCGCAACTTAACAAAGAGTTTGTTAAAGGTTTTGCGACAAATATCGGTGGAAGAACTTCACACTCAGCAATAATGAGTCGTTCATTGGAAATTCCTGCTGTTGTAGGTACTAAAGATATTACAGATCGCGTAAACCATGGTGATAGTTTAATCATTGATGGTTTATCTGGTGATGTAATCATTAACCCAACAGATGACGAAGTTCAAGCATACGAACAAAAACAGAAAAACTTCTTAGCTGAAAAAGAAGAATTAGCTAAACTTGTTAATGATGAATCTGTTTCTAAAGATGGTGTTCATGTCGAATTAGCTGCGAATATTGGTACACCTAATGACTTAGAAGGTGTTAAAAATAACGGCGCAGAAGGTATCGGTTTATACCGTACTGAATTCTTATACATGGGTAGAGACAATATGCCTTCAGAAGAAGAACAATTTGAAGCATATAGCAAAGTTTTAAAAGAAATGGACGGCAAACGTGTTGTCGTTCGTACTTTAGACATAGGTGGAGATAAAGAATTATCTTATCTAAACTTACCTAAAGAAATGAACCCATTCTTAGGATATAGAGCGATTCGTTTATGTTTAGATCAAACTGAAATCTTTAGAACACAATTAAGAGCTTTATTACGCGCATCTGAATTTGGTAAGTTAAATATCATGTTCCCTATGATTGCAACTATTAAAGAATTTAGAGATGCTAAAGCAATCTTACTTGAGGAAAAAGAAAAATTAGTTTCTGAAGGTGTTAACGTTGCGGATGATATCGAAATCGGTATTATGGTAGAAATTCCATCTACTGCAGCACTTGCAGACATCTTTGCTAAAGAAGTTGATTTCTTCAGTATTGGTACGAATGATTTAATCCAATATACAATGGCTGCTGACCGTATGTCTGAGCGTGTTTCTTACTTATACCAACCATATAACCCTGCAATTCTTCGCTTAGTTAAGCAAGTAATTGAAGCTTCTCATAAAGAAGGTAAATGGACTGGTATGTGTGGAGAAATGGCTGGAGACAATACAGCAATTCCATTATTACTTGGATTAGGTTTAGATGAATTCTCTATGAGTGCGACAAGTATTCTAAAAGCTAGAAAACAAATCAAACAATTAGATCAAAAAGAAATGCAAGAATTAGCGAACAAAGCAATTAACTGTGCAACAGAAGAAGAAGTTGTAGAACTCGTTAATCAAATTCTTTAAAATTAAAAAACAGAGCGATTATCTCTTAACTTTAAGTGATAATCGCTCTGTTTTTATATGTTATGCTTTCTTTCAGACATTAATGAGATTTCAAGGTGAATATCGCAATTTCAGGTGAGCAAAAAATTCTAATAGGAAGTCTTGTCATGCCTATACCTTGATTAACGTAAAGAAATTGTCTAGTTCTAATTTGATACAAACCTTGTTTATATACTTTTCCATAAGTTGGTGTATAAATAGCGCCAATCTTAGGAAGTCGAACTTGACCACCATGAGTATGTCCAGAAAGTACTAAATGGATGTTTGGATCTAATAATTTAACTTTATCTGGTTCATGTACGAGTCCGATTCGAAAGTTTATATGACAATTTGGTACTTGGAATGAACTGCTAAAATTAGGCAGACCAAAACATAAATCGTCAATGCCATTAATCTGAATATTACCGTCAGGTGTGTTTACGACGTAAGAACTGTTTAACAAGACTTCAAAACCGGATTTATTCATGATATCTAATACTGTATGAATGCCGTTTGAACCGTAATCATGGTTGCCTGGAACAAAAAACTTTCCATATTTTGATTGAACTGTACGAAATAAAGGTATAACTAGATAAGGGTCAAAAGAAATTTGAGCAATATCATCAAAACAATCACCTGTGAAACAAACAATATCTGCTTCTTGCTCATTGATAAGACGTACAAGTTGATATAAATTTTCTAAATTAGAATAATAACCTAAATGCAAATCTGTTATATGAATAAGTTTCAGATTTGATTTTAGGTTTGTATCAATAGAATGTTTGGTGATTTTAATTTTAGAACTTGGAAATTGAATCTTCATTAATGAATGCCCAATGCTTTATTAAAAGATTCTATATCAACTTGATAAAAAACTTTTCCATTAATGAGAACAGTAGGTGTTGAAAAACTGTCTAGATCGATAAGTTCATTTTTAAACTGTTTGTTTTTTATATTTTTTTCTGTAAATGGAATTTCTTTTTCAGTAAAATATTGTTTTACAAATTGGCAAGGAGGACATTGGTCTTGTGTATAAATTGTAACTTCACTCATAGCTTTCACCTCAACTTTATATAGACATATTATAAATGATTTTTTAAAGCGTTCAACGATTAAGTCCTATTTTGCCATTAATTTGTCATTACTTTGTAAATGTTAAACATTTCACAAATGATTAAAGTGTTGTATAATAAGATTAAATTGTGATGTATATCACAAACGTTGAATGGAGGAATATTATGGATGCAGTAGTTATAAGTCGTTTACTAACTGCTATGACATTGGGGTTCCATATCATTTTTGCAACAATTGGTGTGGGTATCCCATTAATGTTTGCAATTGCTGAATTCATAGGTATTAAGAACAATAATCCTATGTATATTGCGATGGCAAAACGTTGGTCTAAAGGTTATACGATTACTGTAGCGGTCGGAGTAGTTACGGGAACAATTATTGGTCTACAATTATCATTATTGTGGCCATCATTTATGCAATTAGGTGGTCAAGTTATTGCACTACCATTATTTATGGAAACATTCGCCTTTTTCTTTGAGGCTATTTTCTTAAGTATTTATTTATATACGTGGGATAGATTCAAAGGTAAATGGACGCACTTTTTAATTACGTTACCAGTCATTATTGGTGGTACATTTTCAGCGTTCTTTATAACATCTGTGAATTCTTTCATGAATACGCCAAATGGATTCGATTTTATCAATGGAAAATTGATGAATATTGATCCAGTTGCAGCGATGTTTAATGCATCATTCGGTATTAGATCATTTCACGTTGTATCGACTGCGTTTATGACAGCTGCATTTATTTTAGCAAGTATAGCAGCATATCGTTTAATTAAGAATAAATTTATAGACGATAAAGAATATCATAAAAAAGCACTCAAACTTACGATGACAGTCGGTTTAATTGCGAGTTTACTTGCGATGTTAGCAGGAGATTTATCAGCTAAGTTCTTACATCAAGAACAACCTGAAAAATTAGCAGCTATGGAATGGCATTTTGAAAGTGAATCAAAAGCAGACCTTGTATTATTTGGGGTAGTAGATGAAGATAAACAAGAAGTAAAAGGTGCTATTAAAATACCTGGCGCTTTAAGTTTCTTATCTGATAGTAATTTTAATACTGAAGTTAAAGGATTAAACGAATTTAAGAGTGATGAAACACCACCACTTATCATTCACTATTTCTTTGATTTGATGGTATTCTTTGGTGTTTATTGTTTTGTCGTTTCAGCTTTATTTATTGTATTAAAATGGGTGAAAAAATGGTCACAATATAGTAAACCAATCTTATATTTAGCAGTATTAACCGGACCACTTGCAATGCTTGCAATTGAATTTGGTTGGTTCTTAGCCGAGATGGGTAGACAACCTTGGATATTAAGAGGTTACTTAAAAGTTGCACAAGCTGCAACAAATGCTGACGGACTAGCACTCGTATTCATTGCATTTGCAATACTTTATTTAGTTCTTGGTATTTCATCAAGTTATGTACTTATTAGAATGTTTAGTCACAGTAAAGCGACTGATGATGTAAACAAAATAATAGACAGAAAGGGTGAAGTATAATGGATTATCAACATATAGGTATTACAGTGCTTTGGCTCTTTCTGTTTGGTTACATTATTATTGGTGCGATTGACTTTGGTGCAGGATTCTTCGCATTTCACGCGAAATTAACGAAACAGGATCATATTATCAATAACTTAATTTCTAGATATTTAAACCCTGTTTGGGAAGTAACAAACGTATTCTTCGTATTCTTTTTTGTAGGAATAGTTGGATTCTTCCCAGATTCTGCTTATTATTTCGGGTCAACATTATTAATACCTGGAAGTATTGCATTAATTCTACTGACCATTCGTGGTAGTTTTTATGCATTTGAAAACTATGGACAAGATAGTAAGTTATCGTGGTTATTCTTATATGGTGGAACAGGTTTATTGATTCCAGCATCATTATCAACAATTTTAACAATTGCTGAAGGTGGCTATATAAAAGAAACAAGTGATGGTGTTCACCTACAATGGGTTGATTTATTATTAAGTCCATATGCATGGGCAGTCGTATTTTTAGCAATTATTTCTGTGTTATATATTTCATCAGGATTTTTAACATTTTATGCAAACAAAGCTAAAGATTCTGAAGCATATCATTTATTGAGACAGTGGTTCCTTATATGGGCAATTCCAATGATCATCATTTGTCAGTTCGTTTTCTTATCTTTAAGACAACATAATGAAACGCATTTTAATAATGCAGTCGGCAGTTATTGGTGGTTATTCGGTTTAAGTATTATATTCTTTCTCATTGCTGTTGGATTAATATACTTTAAAAAAGCACATGGTGTTGCTTTTATTATGATATTATTACAATTCGGTACAGCGTTCTTTGGATATGGTGTAAGTAAATTACCATATATATTAGATCCGTTTATTAATATTGATAAAGCAGTTGTGAACGATCAAATGGCATTAATGCTTGTAATCGTATTTATTTTAGGTTTACTTTTACTCGTGCCATCGCTTATATTATTATTAAGATTATTTATCTTTGATGCTGATTACGTTAAAGGTAAAAAATAAGATTATTAAAAAGTATGGAGGCATATCATGAGTAGGGAGTATGTAGTTATAGGTTTAGGCCGATTTGGCGGAAGTATTGTAAGAGAGCTCAATGCTTTAGATATGGATGTAATGGCCATTGATGCAGATGAAGCAAGAGTGAATGAGTTCAGTGATATCGCCACACATGCGGTGATTGCAGATACAACAGATGAAGCGGTCATGAAAAGTTTAGGTATACGTAATTTCGATCATGTAATTGTTGCAATAGGTGAGAATATACAAGCGAGTACATTAACAACCTTAATTCTTAAAGAATTAGGTGTTAAAAAAGTTACCGCTAAAGCTCAAAACGATTATCACGCTAAAATTCTCAATAAAATAGGTGCGGATACTGTTGTCCATCCAGAAAGAGATATGGGTCGTCGTATCGCACATAATGTTGCTAGCGCATCTGTACTAGACTACTTAGAACTCTCTGATGAGTATTCAATTGTAGAAATTAAAGCAGGGGAAAGACTTGCTGGTAGTTCTATATTAGAATTGGATGTACGTGCAAATTACGGTATAAATATCATTGCTGTTAAAAGAGGTAAAGATATCATCGTAGCACCAGATCCAAATGAAAATATTGAATTTCATGATATATTAATCGTGATAGGTCATGACAATGATTTAAATAGATTTGAGAAGAAACTTGTAAATGAGTAAAAAAACACCCGTAATTTTTAGAAATTACGGGTGTTTTTATGTTTTATTTAATTTTCATGATAATTGGTAAAATCATTGGTTTACGAGCTGTTTTTTCGTATAAATAAGGTTGTAAAGCTTCAGTAATTGTAGATTTAACGTGATGCCATTCTACTTTATCATTATTGTTTAGCTTTTCAATAACAGCTTTTTTGATTAATCGTTGTGCATCGTAAATTAAATGACCTGATTCTCTCATATATACAAATCCTCTAGAGATGATGTCTGGACCTGAGAGTAGTTGTTTCGTTTTGAAATCTATACTTACAACAACTATTACAAGACCTTCTTCTGAAAGGACTTTACGGTCTTTAATTACGACATTACCGATATCTCCAATTCCGCTACCATCAACAAATACATTTCCTGATGGAATACGGCCAGCATATCTTGCAGAATCTTTAGTAAGTGCGAGCACATCACCAATTTCATATACGAATATATTATCTGGATCTACACCACAGTTTACACCAGTTTCACTATGTTTCTTAAGCATTCTATATTCACCATGAATTGGCATAAAGTATTTAGGCTTAATTAAACGTAACATTAATTTTTGTTCATCTTGTGAACCGTGACCTGAAGTATGAATGTTTGATAATTTACCGTGAATAACATCAGCACCAGCTTTGTATAAAGCGTTGATTGTTCTATTTACACTCTTCGTGTTACCTGGAATAGGTGATGAACTGAATACAACTGTATCATCTGGAATAATGCTGATTTGTCTATGTGTACCATTAGCAATTCTTGATAATGCTGCCATTGGTTCACCTTGAGAACCTGTACATAAAATAAGAATTTCATGTTTTGGAACGGTATTAATTTTGTTTGGTTCAATAAATGTTTCAGGTGGTACTTTAATATAACCCAATTCTGTACCAATTTTAATATTGTTCTCCATTGAACGACCGAAGACAACAATTTTACGATTGTATTTAACGGCTGCTTCAACAGCTTGTTGAACTCTATAAATATTAGAAGCAAATGTTGCAAAAATAATTCTACCTGAACACTTACGGAAAATCTCATCTACGTTTTGTCCAACTTCCTTTTCACTTAATGTAAAGTTAGGAACTTCGGAATTTGTAGAGTCTGATAACAAACATAATACGCCTTCTTCACCAAGTTGAGCCATTTTGGCAATATTTGCAGGTTTACCAACAGGTGTGAAATCAAATTTAAAGTCACCTGTATGAACAATTTTACCTTCTGGTGTATCTGCAATAATCCCGTATGCTTCTGGAATACTATGAGTTGTTAAATAAAATGAAATCTTGAAATGTTTAAATTCAAATACTGAATCTTCATCAATTTCATTTAATTGAGCAGTCTTCAATAAATTATGTTCTTCCAATTTATTTCTAATAAGACCTAAAGCAAGTGGTCCACTATAAATCGGAACATTCATTTGTTTTAATAAAAATGGGACACCACCGATATGGTCTTCGTGTCCATGAGTGATAAATAAAGCTTTCACTTTATGTTTATTTTGAATTAAGTACGTATAATCTGGTATCACGTAATCGATACCAAGAAGATCGTCATCAGGGAATTTAATACCTGCATCAATGACAATGATTTCATCTTGATATTCGAGGGCGTACGTGTTTTTACCAATTTCACCGAGACCACCCAGTGCGTATACGCCTACTTCATTTTTTTGTAAAGGCTTCATTTAGATTGTCTCCACATTAAAGTGATCAGATTTCTTTTCATATTCTAAATGAGCGCCCTCTAATTTTTGGACAAATTCGATATTGTAATTACGGTCAGATAAATATCTTCTTACTTGTTCTTCAGTTTGTCCTTCGAAATATTTTGTTTGTGTACTTTCACGTACGATTACTTCACTTTTGTCTTCTTGAAAAAATACTTTAAATACTGCCATATATATAAATCCTCCTAGGTTAATTAACATAAATAAAGCCCTAGTTTTTAAGTCTAGGGTTTGTCAATTTCAAAATTTGATTCCCGTACATTTTTAAAAGTAATTATATGAAAATATATAAATACCTTTTTAATAAGTTCATTTTACATGAAAATTAGAGATAAATAAAGATATTTAACTAAATCTTTCATATATATTGATTATCAACTAGAATAGAGACAAGGAGGCGATGAAAGTTGAATAAGAAATTAATATTTTTTGATATAGATGGTACAATCTATGATGAAAACAAAGAAATTCCAGAATCAACTATTGATGCGATAAAAAAATTAAAAGAAGCTGGCCATATCGTCGCAATTGCAACAGGTAGAGCACCGTATATGTTTAAAGAAGTTATTAGAGAAACAGGTATTGATACTTTTGTTTCGCTAAACGGACAAATTGTTGTAAATAATGGAGAAATTATTAGTAAATATCCATTAAATAAAGAGGAACTTACCAGTATAGTAGACAAAGCACACGCGAATAATCATCCACTAGTATTCTTCGGCGAAACAGCAGTGTATGCAAATGTAGAAAGTGATAACGACATTTCTGAAAGTCTTGGAACATTAAAGATGGATTATCCAGAATATCACAATACATATTATCTTGATTACCCAGTTTATCAAGCACTTATTTTCCATGCTGACGATGAAGATGACAAGTACGATAATCAATTCAATGCGTTGAAATTCTATAGATGGCATCCACTAAGTAGAGATGTAGTGCCAAATGATCGTTCTAAAGCAGAAGGCATAAAAGAACTCAGTGATAAATTAGGATTCCCATTAAGCGAAGTAGTTGCATTCGGTGATGGACCAAATGATGTAGAAATGATTACTGAAGTAGGGTGTGGTGTAGCAATGGGTAATGCCGTTGACGCACTAAAAGAAGTTTGTGATTTTGAAACGAAACATGTAAGTGAAAATGGTATATACTATGCATGTATAGAATTAGGATTGATAGATGAATAGGATGTGAATTTTATGGATAAGGTTGAACGCATCATCAAAACAATCGATGCAGAAAAAAATAGATCTGACAAACAATTTAAAGGAATAGAATTTAATATTCGAAAAAATGAAGTTGTTATGATCTATAACTATGATGAAATGATTAATAACGTTAAACAAGATCCACATTACATTCGACATAACAAAGATCCAGAATGGTTAAGTTTGGATGAATTAACCGCTATTCAAAAAGCACTAAAAGAAAAAAACATTCATTTCATCGAACGAAGAGATGAATTTATGTAATGAATAAATTCATGAGACAGAAGAACAGTAATCTACAATTGGAAGATTGAGATTACTGTTTTTTATTGATAAAATAGAAATCATCGGGTGTGTAAGTTAGGGACATAATTCTGAGAAGTGTCCGTAAGAGGTGCAGTTAGGGACATAATTCCGAGAAGTGTCCGTAAGAGGTGCAGTTAGGGACATAATTCCGAGAAATGTCCGTAAGTGAGCAGTTTCTAATTACCACAATTCAGAATAATGACATTAAAAAGAGCGAATACCAACTGAATGGTATTCGCTCTTTTATCATCATACTTATTTAATTAATTTCTACTGCATCATCATACTTATTTAATTAATTTCTACTGCATCATCAAGTGGTTTGAATGGATCTTCTTCGTTAATATAGTCATAGAACATGATGCCATTTAAATGATCGATTTCATGTTGCAATACGATTGCTGGATATCCTTTGAATCTTTTCTTAAATGGATTTCCTTCTATATCATATGCTTGAATCGTTACTTTATAATTACGATGTACGAGTCCTGGTTTTGATTCATCTACACTTAAGCATCCTTCGCCACCATTTAAATATGCTTTTTGTACACTATGGCTTACGATTTTAGGATTGATAAGTTGAAGTTCGATTTGGTTTCCTTTTCCGTCATCTTGAATATATACTGCTAACATTTTTTTAGAAACATTGATTTGTGGAGCGGCAAGGCCTACGCCAGAACGTAATTTGTATTTTTTAGCAAGTTCTTCATTTTGAGAATTCTTTAGGAATTCCATCATTTCATTTAATGTTTCTTTATCTTCAGTCGATATTGGTAATTCTACTTCTTCGGCTCTCTTTCTAAGTGTTTCGTGGCCGTCACGAATAATATTTTCCATCGTTATCATTTACATGCACCTTCCTCATATAAAATATTATCAAAAACTGGTCATTTTTACATCTATTATTAATTGTATAAATAAAAAAAACAGAGTAACATATTGATAGGATTAAAAGGAGGAATTACGAATGATTGGCAAGAAATTTGTGACATTAACATTAGCGACTTCATTAATTTTAACAGCATGTGGTCAATCTAAAGAATCACTTGAATCTTTTTATAACAAAGTTGAAAAAGCAAATAAAGAAGAAAAAGTTATTGTTGATTTAAATGAGAAAATGACTAAGGCAGAAAAAGACAAAGTTAAAAAAATCGAAGCATTAAATAAAGCTAAAAATGATGACTTTAAAACAAAAGCGCAAGAATTAACTGACGGCATTAAAGATAGAGAAGAAATCGTAAAAGATGAAACGTCAGCAATGAAGAAGTCTAAAGATATTTATGAAACGTCTAAAAAGGACTATAAAAATATAGAAGATGAAGAACAATTAAAAGAAGCTAAAGAATTAAAGAATGCATTAGACGAAAAGTATAAGTTACATAACGAAGTGATGGATGCATATAAAGAGGTATTAAAAACGGAAAAAGATTTATTTAGTTATTTATCAAAAGACAATGCTACGCAAAAAGGTGCAAATGATCGTTCTTCTAAATTGACAGAAGTTAATAAAAAGACTGAAAAAGTTGTAACAGATTATCAAAATACTTTAAGAAAAGTCCAACAAGAAAAGAAAGATGTTTCAGCTATTTTAGATAAATAATTTGTATTAGTACAGCTAATATTATGTTTTAGTACAGTTATATAAAAACCTTTAATTAGTGGGGTTTTTAAGATGTTAGTATTTTTTATTTAACAGTAAAACAGTTTTGTGTTAGAATGATTAAGAAATGATTATTTAATATAGGGAAAGGTATGGTGAATTGAATGGCTCCGAGAAAAAAAGCCCAATTCGATGCAGTAGCGACTTTAAATGAAATAGAGTCTAAGTTTGAAATGGTTCAAGTTTTAGATGAAGAAGGAAATGTCGTAAATAGTGACTTGTTACCGGACTTATCTGACGAAGAACTTGTTGAATTAATGGAAAGAATGGTTTGGACTCGTGTTCTTGATCAACGTTCTATTTCATTAAATAGACAAGGACGTCTAGGTTTCTATGCACCAACAGCTGGACAAGAAGCTTCACAATTAGCTTCACATTATGCGTTAGAGAAAGAAGACTATGTATTACCTGGTTACCGTGATGTGCCACAATTAATTTGGCATGGTTTACCATTAACAAAAGCTTTCTTATTCTCACGTGGACACTTTATTGGAAATCAATTTCCAGAAGGTGTTAATGCTTTAAGTCCACAAATTATTATTGGTGCACAGTTTATCCAAACAGCTGGTGTAGCATTAGGTCTTAAAAAACGTGGTAAGAAAAATGTTGCAATTACTTACACTGGTGATGGCGGTTCTTCACAAGGTGACTTCTATGAAGGTATCAACTTTGCTTCTGCTTACAAAGCACCTGCAATTTTCGTTATCCAAAATAACAACTATGCGATTTCAACACCTCGTGACAAACAAACGGCTGCTAAAACTTTAGCTCAAAAATCAGTAGCAGTTGGTATTCCAGGTGTATTAGTAGATGGAATGGATGCATTAGCAGTATATGCAGTAACTAAACAAGCGCGTGAACGTGCAGTAAATGGTGAAGGTCCATCATTAATCGAAACATTAACTTACCGTTACGGTCCACATACAATGGCTGGTGATGATCCAACTCGTTATAGAACTTCTGATGAAGATTCTGATTGGGAAAAGAAAGATCCATTAGTACGTTTCAGAAAATATCTTGAAGCGAAAAACTTATGGTCTGAAGAAAAAGAAAACGAAGTAATGGAAAAAGCTAAAGAAGAAATTAAAACAGCTATCAAAGAGGCAGATAATACGCCTAAACAAAAAGTTACAGACTTAATGGAAAACATGTATGAAGAAATGCCTCACAATTTAGCTGAACAATATGAAATTTACAAAGAGAAGGAGTCGAAATAAGTCATGGCACAAATGACAATGATTCAAGCGATTAACAATGCGCTTCAAAACGAATTAAAAAGAGACGAAGATGTTCTATTATTCGGTGAAGACGTTGGTGTAAACGGCGGTGTATTCCGTGCAACAGAAGGTTTACAAAAAGAATTCGGTGAAGATCGTGTATTTGATACACCTCTAGCTGAATCAGGTATTGGTGGTCTAGCTTTAGGTTTAACGCTTGAAGGTTACCGTCCTGTCATGGAAATCCAATTCTTTGGTTTCGTATTTGAAGTTATGGACTCAATTGCTGGTCAAATAGCTCGTCACCGTTTCCGTTCAGGCAACTCAAAAGTGGCTCCAATCACAATCCGTGCGCCATTTGGTGGTGGTGTTCATACACCAGAATTACACGCAGACAACTTAGAAGGTTTAGTAGCACAATCTCCTGGTTTGAAAGTTGTTATTCCTTCAAACCCATACGATGCTAAAGGACTATTAATTTCTGCAATCCGCAGTAATGACCCAGTTGTTTATTTAGAACACATGAAGTTATACCGTTCATTCCGTGAAGAGGTACCTGAAGAAGAGTACGAAGTAGAAATCGGTAAAGCTAAAGTTAAACGTGAAGGTACAGATTTAACAATCATTACTTATGGTGCAATGGTTCAAGAATCATTAAAAGCTGCTGAAGATTTAGAAAAAGATGGTTATTCAGTTGAAGTTATTGACTTAATCACTGTTCAACCATTAGATGTTGAAACAATTGTTAAATCAGTAGAAAAAACAAACCGTGTAATCGTAGTTCAAGAAGCTCAAAAACAAGCAGGCGTTGGCGCAAGTGTTGTAGCTGAAATCTCTGAAAGAGCTGTTCTTTCATTAGAAGCTCCTATTGCACGTGTAGCAGCTGCTGACACTATTTATCCATTCACACAAGCAGAAGGTGTTTGGTTACCAAACAAAAAAGATATCGTAGCGCAAGCTAAAGAAACATTAGAGTTTTAATGCGCATTAAAATACGGATTTAATATTTAGGAGGAAAAAATCGTGTCATTCGAATTTAAATTACCAGATATCGGTGAAGGTATCCACGAAGGTGAAATTGTAAAATGGTTTGTTAAAGCAGGAGACGAAATTCAAGAAGACGATGTATTATGTGAAGTACAAAATGATAAATCTGTCGTTGAAATTCCATCACCTGTTGCAGGTAAAATTGAAGAAGTTATGGTTGAAGAAGGTACAGTATCTGTTGTTGGTGATACAATTGTTAAAATTGATGCACCAGACGCAGAAGGCTTACAATTCAAAGGTCATGACGACGATGAAGAAGAAACTAAAGAAGAAACTAAAGAAGAAGCACCAGCTGAAGAAGCTAAAGAAGAAGCAACTACTGAAACTCAATCAGAAAATGTTGATGAGTCTAAACGTGTAATTGCTATGCCTTCAGTTCGTAAATTTGCTCGTGATAACGATGTAAATATTAAAGCTGTTTCAGGTTCAGGTAAAAATGGCCGTATCTTAAAAGAAGACGTTGAAGCATACTTAAATGGTGGTGCTACTTCAGAGCAACCAGCAAAAGAAGAAGCTCAAACTACATCTGAAGATACACAAGCAGTACAATCTCCACAAGTACCAGAAGGAGAATTCCCTGAAACTCGTGAGAAAATACCAGCTATGCGTAAGGCAATTGCTAAAGCAATGGTTAACTCTAAGCATACTGCACCTCACGTAACATTAATGGATGAAATTGATGTTCAAGAATTATGGGATCACCGTAAAAAATTCAAAGAAGTTGCTGCTGAGCAAGGTACTAAATTAACATTCTTACCATATGTTGTTAAAGCATTAGTATCCGCACTTAAGAAATACCCAGCATTAAATACTGAATTTGATGAAGAAAATGGTGAAATTGTTCATAAACATTACTATAATATAGGTATAGCTGCGGATACTGATCGTGGTTTATTAGTACCAGTAGTCAAAAATGCAGATCACAAATCAATGTTCGAAATTTCTGATGAAATTAACGAATTAGCTGTTAAAGCACGTGATGGTAAACTACAAGCTAACGAAATGAAAGGCGCAACATGTACGATAAGTAATATCGGTTCAGCAGGTGGACAATGGTTTACACCAGTAATCAACCATCCTGAAGTTGCTATTTTAGGTATCGGTCGTATTGCTCAAAAACCTATCGTTAAAGATGGAGAAATTATTGCTGCACCTGTATTATCACTATCATTAAGTTTCGACCATAGACAAATTGATGGTGCTACTGGACAAAACGCAATGAACCATATTAAGAGATTATTAAATAATCCAGAATTATTATTAATGGAGGGGTAAAAATGGTAGTTGGAGATTTTCCTATTGAAACAGATACTATTGTAATTGGAGCAGGTCCTGGTGGATATGTTGCAGCAATTCGTGCAGCACAATTAGGACAAAAAGTAACAATCGTTGAAAAAGGCGAATTAGGTGGTGTATGTTTAAACGTTGGTTGTATCCCATCTAAAGCTTTATTATCAGCATCACACCGTTTCCACAATGCTCAACATTCAGAAGATATGGGTGTTGTAGCTGAGAAAGTAGCATTAAACTTCGAAAAAGTTCAAGAGTTCAAAAATGGCGTAGTTAAAAAATTAACAGGCGGCGTAGCTGGACTAATGAAAGGTAACAAAATCGATGTTGTTAAGGGAGAAGCATACTTTGTAGATGAAAATAACTTAAAAGTTATGACTGAAAAAGCATCTCAAACTTATACTTTCAAAAATGCAATTATCGCAACTGGTTCACGACCAATTGAAATTCCTAATTTCAAATTTGGTAAACGTGTCATTGATTCTACAGGTGCATTAGCACTTCAAGAAGTTCCTAAAAAATTAGTAGTAGTAGGTGGCGGATACATTGGTTCTGAGCTAGGTACTGCATATGCTAACTTTGGTTCTGAAGTAACAATTCTTGAAGGTGCTAAAGACATTTTAGGTGGATTTGAAAAGCAAATGACTCAAATCGTTAAAAAAGGTCTTAAAGCTAAAGGTGTAGAAATCGTTACAGAAGCGATGGCTAAATCAGCTGAAGAAACTGACAACGGCGTTAAAGTTACTTATGAAGCTGGCGGAGAAACAAAAGAAATCGATGCAGACTATGTATTAGTTACAGTAGGACGTCGACCAAATACTGATGAATTAGGTCTTGAAGAATTAGGTCTAAAAATGTCAGATCGTGGTTTAGTTGAAGTTGACGAACAAAGCCGTAGTTCAATCAGCAATATCTATGCAATCGGTGATATTGTTGCTGGACCTCCACTTGCTCATAAAGCAAGTTACGAAGCTAAAGTAGCTGCTGAAGCAATTTCTGGTGAAAAATCAGCTGTAGATTACTTAGGTATTCCGGCAGTATGTTTCACTGAACCAGAATTAGCAACAGTAGGTTACACTGAAGCTAGCGCTAAAGAAGAAGGTTTAGAAATTAAAGCTGCTAAGTTCCCATTTGCTGCAAATGGTCGTGCATTAGCATTAAATGAAACTGCTGGTTTCGTTAAACTTATCGCTTTAAAAGAAAATGGTCTTCTAATTGGTGCACAAGTTGCTGGTACAGGCGCTTCAGATATCATTGCTGAATTAGGTTTAGCAATTGAAACAGGTATGACTGCTGAAGACGTATCATTAACAATTCATGCTCACCCAACATTAGGTGAAATTTCTATGGAAGCTGCAGAAGTAGCATTAGGAACACCTATCCATACAATGTAATCATAAAAATATAAGGCTGAGACATATTTATGTCCCAGCCTTTTTTTGTAAAGGAGTAGAAAATATGGAGTATAGTTATCCAATAGATGTGGATTGGTCGCAAGAAGAAATTCTTGAAGTGATGGCATTTTATAATCTTATAGAAGATGCATATGAAAGTGAAGCAAATGTAGAAGAATTAGATAAAGCTTATAAAAACTTTAAGAAAATTATTCCTGGTAAATCTGATGAGAATAATTTTTATAAAGCTTTCAAAGATGAGAGTGGCTATGATGGCTATAAAGTTGTTAAAGCTTTAAAAGAGAATAAAGAAGCGACAACGATTTCAGTTAAATAATATTATAAAATCCCCCAAAAAAGTGTTGAACTATAAAATGATTTCTGTTATTTTATTAAAGGTACTAAACTTAATGTTTAGTAAAAGTAAACATTACACTTTCTTGGGGGATTTATGAATATAGGAGAAAAACTTAAAAATTTAAGGTATCAAAAGAACCTAACACAAGAAGAACTTGGAGAGCGTACAGATTTATCTAAAGGGTATATTTCGCAATTAGAAAGAAATTTATCTTCACCATCTATGGAAACATTTTTGAATATTTTAGATGTATTAGGGGTTGAGCCTAGTGAGTTTTTTAATGAGAAATTGTATCAAGCCCGTATACATTATCCTGAACAAGAACACACGATATATGATGAATATGATTTAGGTTACAAAATCAAATGGCTCGTTCCAGATTCAAATGAATTTGAAATGGAACCTGTTATTATCACTTTAAAAAGTGGATCTAAATATAAAGCATTTAGCCCATCAAATTCTGAAACATTTGCATATGTAAAAAAAGGATTCATAACTTTAAATATAGGGAATCAAACATATACTGCTAAAAGTGGAGAATGTTTTTATTTTAAAGCGCATGAAACGCATCAGTTTTTAAATCAATCTAACAAAGATGCTGAAGTATTAATCGTAGCTACAGAATCGTATTTATAGGAGGTAAGGTATGAAACAACCAATCATAAAGTTCGAAGGCATTTCAAAGAACTTTAACAACACGCAAGTATTAGATGATGTCAGTTTTGAAATTGAAGAAGGTAAATTTTATACATTATTAGGTCCATCAGGATGTGGTAAAACGACAATTTTAAAATTGATAGCAGGATTTGAAATACCAACAAAAGGTAATATTTTGTTTAATAATAAAATTATAAACAAAGTGCCAGCAAATAATAGGAAAGTTAATACAGTGTTCCAAGATTACGCGTTATTTCCTCATTTAAATGTATACGACAATGTAGCATTTGGACTAAAAATAAAAAAGTTAAATAAAAAAGATATTCAAACTAAAGTAAAAGAAGCATTAAAATTAGTGAAGCTTGAAGGATATGAACAACGTAAAATCACTGAAATGAGTGGTGGTCAAAAGCAACGTGTCGCAATTGCTAGAGCAATTGCGAATGAACCTGAAATTATCTTGCTTGATGAGCCATTATCAGCTTTAGACTTAAAGTTAAGAACAGAAATGCAATATGAATTACGTGAATTGCAACAACGATTAGGTATTACGTTTATATTTGTCACACATGACCAAGAAGAAGCATTAGCAATGAGTGATTACATATTTGTTATGAAAGACGGAAAAATTCAACAAAGTGGTACACCTGTAGACATATATGACGAACCGGTCAATAAATTCGTAGCAGATTTCATTGGAGAATCTAATATTGTTACAGGTGTCATGAAACGTGATTATGTTGTTGAAATGTACGGAATTCCTTATGAATGTGTAGATGCTGGATTTGAGAAAGATGCTAAAGTTGACGTAGTGATTCGTCCAGAAGATATCACGATTAAATCGGAGAATGAAGGTCGTATCTCTGCAGTTGTAGATTCTCAATTATTTAGAGGTGTTCATTATGAAATCTGTTGTTATGATGCACAAGGTAATGAATGGATAATCCAAACGACGAAAAAAGCAACAATCGGTGAAACAGTAGGACTTGATTTTGATTCAGAAGCGATTCATATTATGTTGCCAGGTGAAACAGAAGAAGAATTTGATCGTCGAATTGAAAGCTATGAGGATGAGGAACATGCATAAAATAAAATCATTATTACTCGTACCTTACATGATATGGATAGTATTATTTATTATCGTTCCAATTGCTATGATTTTTTATGCATCATTACTTGATATTCATGGGCACTTTTCATTCGAAAATTACCAGAACTTTTTTACAAGTAGTTATTTAGAAATGACTTTAAGTTCAGCTTGGTATGCATTAATTATTACTTTCTTTTGTTTGCTAATCAGTTATCCATTAGCGTTAACACTTAGAAATGCTAAACATAAAGATATATTATTATTACTCGTTATCTTACCTACATGGATTAACTTGTTACTTAAGACGTATGCCTTTATTGGTATCCTCAGTCATGATGGTTTATTAAATAAAATTTTAAGCATATTTCACGTACCATCAACAGAATTATTATTTACAAGTACAGCATTTATCATCGTTTCGGTTTATATTTATATTCCTTTTATGCTGTTACCAATCTTTAATTCAATGGATGAAATACCAGAGAATTTATTACAAGCTTCAAGAGACTTAGGTGCAAATAGTTTTACAACATTTAAAAATGTCATCGTGCCTTTAACATTAGAAGGCGTGAAAACGGGTATCCAAATTACATTTATACCGGCATTATCTTTATTTATGATTACGCGTTTAATCGCAGGTAATAAAGTTGTTAACTTAGGTACAGCTATACAAGAACAGTTTTTAGTTACACAAAATTATGGTATGGGTTCTACGATAGCAGTGTTCTTAATATTAGCTATGGCTCTGATACTCATTATTACGAAATCTAAATCAGAGAATAAGGAGGTATAGTATGAAATTAACAGGAAGACTTTATTTTACACTTATACTTATATTTCTATACTTGCCTATCTTTTTCTTGATATTTTATTCATTTAATGGTGCGGGTAACATGACGCATTTTAAAGGATTTACATTTGATCATTATACATCGGTGTTTCAAAATAAGCGCTTGTTAGTGATTATCGTGAACACCATTGCGATCGCATTGTTGGCAGCAAGTATCTCTACTTTAATCGGCATATGTGGTGCAATAGGTATCTACTACTTAAGAAATAAAAAATTAAAAGTGGGATTACTAACGTTGAATAATATCTTAATGGTAAGTTCTGATGTTGTTATTGGTTCGTCATTTTTACTGTTATTTACAGTTATTGGTCATTATACAGGTATGGGACTCGGTTTCTGGTCAGTATTAATTTCTCATATAGCATTTTGTGTACCAATAGTAGTGCTTTTAGTGCTTCCTAAACTTTATGATATGAATACATCAATGATCGATGCAGCTAAAGATTTAGGTGCAACTTCATGGCAAACACTTATTAAAGTTGTGATACCTCATATTCTACCGGGTGCAATTGGTGGATTCTTTATGGCACTTACGTACTCGTTAGATGACTTTACAGTGAGCTTCTTTGTGACAGGTAGTGGCTTTAGCGTATTATCTGTTGAAGTATATTCTATGGCTAGAAAAGGTATTACGATGGAAATCAATGCGATTTCTACATTGCTATTTGCTTTAGTCATGATACTGATTTTAGGATATTATTTCTTAAAAAGAGGCCAACAAAAAAGACTTGAAAAAAGAGGGGGCATTATAAGATGAAACAATTAATGCAGTTAGTCGGCATTTCAATTGTTGTAGGGGCATTGTTAATGTTATCTACTAAATTAATTGATCCGCCTCCTTCTAAAGGAAAAAAGAATGTCATTTATGTTTATAACTGGGGAGAATATATTGACCCAGATTTGACGAAAAAATTTGAAAAACAAACAGGTATTAAAGTCGTATACGAAACGTTTGATTCCAATGAAGCGATGATGGCTAAAATTAAAAACGGTGGTACAGCATATGATGTTGCTGTGCCGAGTGAGTATACTGTTGAAAAAATGAAAAAAGAAAAGTTATTAATACCGATTGATCATAAAAAAGTACCGAATTTAAAAAATATTGATAAAGATTTTATGAATTTACCATTTGATCCAGGTAATAAATACTCCGTACCTTATTTTTGGGGAACAGTGGGTATTTTGTATAATCCTGAAACAACAAAAGGTATCAATTTTAATACATGGAATAGTCTATGGGATAAACGTCTCAAAGATGATGTATTAATCGTTGATGGTTCAAGAGAAGGTATTGGATTTGCATTAAATAGCATGAATGAAAGTTTAAATGAAACGAATAAGCAAAAACTGAAAAAAGCACAAGATAAATTAATTAAGTTATCACCTAATGTTCGAGGTGTTGTAGGTGATGAAATTAATACAATGATGGTTCAGAACGAATCAGATGTAGCCGTTGTTTGGAGTGGTATGGCAGCTGATATTATGACTGAAAATGATAAATTGGATTTTGTCGTACCTAAAGAAGGTTCAAACTTATGGTTTGATAATATCGTTATACCTAAGACAGCTCAAAATGTTGATGGCGCACATAAATTTATTAACTTCTTATTAGAAGAGAAGAATGGAAAACAAAATGCAGAATGGGTTGGATATGCAACACCAAATAAAGCTTCTTATAATCTTTTAGATAAGAGTGTTAGAGAAGACGAGCGTTTCTACCCTGATTCTTCAGTAAGAAATAAACTTGAAGTTTATGAAGATTTAGGAAAAGAAAATATTGGAGCGTATAATGAAGCCTTTTTAAAATTTAAAATGTCGCTTAATTAGTCAATATAAAGGGTCTTTGTGAGAAACAAAGCCCTTTTTTTGTTATAATTAAAACCAATTCATTATTAGGAGGTAAACATGATGAATTCATATGTAGAACATGTGAGACAACCAGTTGGTAGAGGTGTAGAAAAATTTCTCGGCTGGTTTGCTTGGATTATATTATTGGGCATAACAGCCTTATCTTTATTTGTTGCACTTGTCGTATTAAATAATCCAGAAAATATAAATAGGCTAGAAACTTTAATTAATAGACTAAATATTAATATTACGACTAATGGACAATTAATGTCTGCTAGTGAAGTAGCGCTAAATATTCAAAATGGTATTTGGTTATTTATAATTTACTTGATTATTGTTTTAATATTTTCATTTATTGGTTTAGTTTTAATGAGATGGAGAATATTTTCGGCTTTTGTATTTTTACTATTAGCAATTATTACAATTCCATTATTTATTGTGCTTGTACCATTATTTTTCTTTATTGTATGTATTTTATTATTCGTAAGAAAAGATAAAATATTACCAGTTCAAGGTATGGCACCACAACAACCTTATTATGAAAATCAACGAGAAAATATTCAACCACAGCCAAGAGAACGTCAACGAGTTGAACCTAAAAAGCAATATCGAGAAGAACATGTAGAAGAGTCATCACATGAGAAAGAACGCTCAGCACAAGTTGATTCAGTAGAACAAACTGAAACTGCTCATAGTGAGGAAGTGCTTTCTCGTAGTAAAAAGCATCAAAATAAAAAACAACGAAATCAACAAGAAGAAACAAAGGTTGAAGACTTAGATGATGCAAATCAGTCAGATATTAATCTGCAAGAGGATATTGGTCAAAGACATGAAGATCCATACAATTATGAAACAACACAATCAGATGAGTATCAAGTTCAACCTGATAAACTGAAAAAAGAAAAGAAACCTAAAAAAGTAAAACCTAATGCAACGATTGAAAGAAGAAATAATTACGAAAAAAGAATGCAACAACAGAAAAAATATTTTGAAGAAAAAAATAAGGACGAACAAAATATAGAAAAAAACGATAATAAACTTGATAAATAAAATTTAGATTGAGATAATAATAATTGACAAATTTTAGGAGGGTTAAAATGAAAAGAACAACAGAATATATATTACTTGTTATAGGTGCAGTATTTTCATTAATTGGAATTGTATTGGCATTTATAACGAAATCTGTTTCAAACACTGCTCAATTTAAGATGGAATTTGAGCAACAAATACAAAATAATCCAGAGTTACAAAATGAAATATCTTCGGATCAATTGTCATCTGTTATGAGTAGCTTTACAAATTATGCACTTATCGTTCTAATCATTAGTATTGTATTAGCGATAGTGGCATTAGTATTTGTTAAAAAACAGAGAATGTTATCTGGTATATCAGCTATACTTGGTGGTATTGTTTCAATACTTATCTTTAACATCATTTCATTCCTTGTATTAATTATTGCGGGTATTATGTTATTAGTGAGAAAAGAAAAAAATCATCAATTTGAAGATGTGAATTTCCAAAATGATCATAATCATTTAGACGATAACAATCATCAACAAAATCAGTTTAATTCAGAAGATAAAAAGAAAAAAGATGACGATCCATATATTTATTAATCAATATATAAGTAACAGCCCTTCAGTTCAATACTGAAGGGCTGTTATTTTAAATATTAACTATAAAATTTGATTAATTCATCAAATGTTTCATCTAAAAATGCAGTAAATGATTTATCTGTTTTTAACACATCAGACTTAGGATCTAAAGTACGTGCTACAAAGAACTCAGCTTTTTTAATATCTTTAAGTCTTTTAATATGATGTTTCAAATCTTCTGTAGATAATGAATCAATAGGAGACTTATCAATATTATAATGATCGAAACATAATGAATAATCACTTGGTAAGTCTTCTAATAAGTTAAAGTTTTTATTTAAAAAGTCAGCCATTTGACCTTTGTTTTTATTTTCATGCATGACACCAAACATTATAAATAATTGTGATTCAAATAAGCCAATTTGAAAATGTGGTAACATTTTATATCCACGTTGATTAGTCGCAAAGGCAACCCATGTATCTTTAGGGGGATTAACAGTTCTTCTTGCATGTTTTGCAACATGGTAATGGAATGTATCTCCAGTTTGTTCAGTTAAATATTTTGTATATCTTTCACCTAAAGCATGTAATTGTGGTCTTACTTGTTCGTCTAGTGCTTGCATCCTATTTTCTAAACCTTCAACACTAAAAACTTTAAAATCTTTTTGTTTAAACGTATACTTAGTCATAGTTGTCCTCCTTATAACTGTGGTACTTAACAATATTTTATCATAAATTTTTTTGAATATATAAAGAACAATGCTAATATAAAAATAACATAGGAGGTTTTGTCATGGAAATATACAAATTTGCTTATCAAATAATACAAGAAGCGGGTCAAATTATTCGTGATTCAATAGATGACGATATTCAAATTGAAACAAAGTCAAACCCTAATGATTTAGTGACAAATATAGATAAAGAAACAGAAGAAAGATTATTTAATCAAATTAAATCTACATATCCAGAACATCGCATTTTAGGAGAAGAAGGTCACGGCACGGATATTGATAATACAGAGGGCGTCCTATGGATTGTTGACCCAATAGATGGCACGCTAAACTTTGTACATCAACAAGAAAATTTCGCCATTTCAATCGGTATTTTTATTGATGGTGAAAAATATGCAGGATTTGTATATGATGTGATGAACGATAAAATGTATCACGCCATAGCTGGTAAAGGTGCATGGTTAAATAATGAACAACTTAAACCTTTAGAAGACACTGATTTGAAGACCAGTTTAATTTCAACAAATCCATTATGGTTAACAAAAGAAAAATTAGCTAAAATCTACATGCCAATTGTTGATCAAGCAAGAAGTACAAGAGCATACGGATCAGCAGCATTAGACTTTGCTAACGTTGCAAAAGGCAATACAAGTGCATATTTAACAATGCGATTACATCCATGGGACTTTGCAGGAGGCTTAATAATTGCTGAAGAAGTAGGCGCAGTTGTAACAAACCAATTAGGAGAACACTTAAATATATTAGAAGCGAATTCAATACTAATAGGCAATAAAAAAATTCACCAAGAATTATTGAATGAATACTTCTTACCATACAAGATAATGTTAGAACAAATTCATACAGAAAGATTTAAAGGAAAGTAGAGTGCAAGGCTTAAACAATTATTGTTTAAGCCTTTTTTTATAAAGGCAGAATTCAGAGAAATGTCCGTAAGAGTGGTCTATCTAATTACCACAATTCGAAATAATGAAAGTTAGATCCTAATTAATATCATCAACTTTATACACCTAACCTTAATACAAAAAAGCATATCACGATAACGTTTCGTTAAGTGATATGCTTTTCATTTGATGTCGTATGATGTTTATAGCCAACCGTTTTCACGGTATTTCTTTTTAAGTGTAAAACCAAATCCCATAGTTGCAACGATTAACAATACTGCTAATAACATAAACAACATAGAACCTTCTGCTAATGCAAAGCTAAACACTAAAAGGAGACATGTTACAATTAAAGCAAGTAGTACGAATATTGCTTTAGATTTCTTCATTTATATCCATCCTTTAACCGTTTTCATTATTTTATTATGCTTCACATTTAAAGAAAAATCAACCTGTTGATTAAAACGCTATCAAATAAAAAATATGGAAATTTGAGTAAATCTGTTCAATAATAGTTATTTTTCAAACGATTTATGTTATAATTATCAAGTTATAAATTTAAGTCGAATAAATGTCGATTAATTTAAATCGGAGAGGAAAATTTTTTGCATGACTAATTTAAGAGAAAATGTACGTAACATTGCGATTATTGCCCACGTTGACCACGGAAAAACAACTTTAGTAGATGAATTATTAAAGCAATCTGGTATTTTTCGTGAAAATGAACATATAGCAGAACGTGCGATGGATTCAAACGACCTTGAAAAAGAACGCGGTATTACGATATTAGCTAAAAATACGGCAATTGACTATAAAGATCACCGTATCAATATACTAGATACACCTGGACATGCTGACTTCGGAGGAGAAGTTGAGCGTATTATGAAAATGGTTGATGGTGTTGTATTAGTAGTAGATGCTTATGAAGGAACGATGCCACAAACACGTTTCGTACTTAAAAAAGCATTAGAACAAAATTTAAAACCAGTAGTAGTTGTTAATAAAATAGATAAACCTTCTGCAAGACCAGAACAAGTTGTAGATGAAGTATTAGATTTATTTATTGAATTAGATGCAAATGATGAGCAACTTGAATTCCCAGTTGTATATGCATCTGCATTAAGTGGTACTGCTAGTTTAGAATCTGATAAACAAGACGAAAACATGCAATGTCTATATGAAACAATTTTAGAATATGTACCAGCACCTATTGATAATAGAGATGAGCCATTACAGTTCCAAGTTGCATTATTAGATTATAATGATTATGTTGGACGTATTGGTGTAGGGCGTGTATTCAGAGGGACAATTAAAGTTGGACAACAAGTATCATTAGTTAAGATTGATGGTACCGTTAAAAACTTTAGAGTTACAAAAATCTTTGGTTTCTTTGGTTTAAATCGTATAGAAATTGATGAAGCATACGCTGGTGACCTAATCGCTATTAGTGGTATGGAAGATATTAACGTAGGTGAAACAATTACACCTCAAGATCATGTTGAAGCTTTGCCAATTTTAAGAATTGATGAGCCAACATTAGAAATGACATTCTCAGTTAATAATTCTCCATTCGCTGGTAAAGAAGGTACTTACGTAACAGCTCGTAAGATTGAAGAAAGATTAGAAACACAATTAGAAACGGATGTTTCTTTACGTGTAACACCTACCGATTCACCTGATGCATGGGTTGTAGCAGGACGTGGGGAGTTACATTTATCTATCCTAATTGAAAATATGAGACGTGAAGGTTATGAATTACAAGTTTCTAAACCTCAAGTTATTATCAAAGAAATAGATGGCGTTAAATCAGAGCCTTATGAACGTGTTCAAATTGATGTTCCTGATGAATATACAGGTGCAATTATTGAATCTTTAGGATCACGTAAAGGTGAAATGGTTGATATGCAATCTAACGAAAATGGACAAACTAAATTAATCTTTATCGTTCCAGCTCGTGGATTAATTGGTTACACTACTGAATTCATGTCAATGACTCGCGGTTATGGTATCATTAACCATACATTCGATTCTTACCGTCCAAGAATTAAAGGACGTATTGGTGGAAGAAGAAATGGTGTTCTTGTATCAATCGATAAAGGTGTAGCAAGTACTTATGCTATCTTGAACTTAGAAGATAGAGGTGTAAACTTCATGGAACCAGGTACTGAAGTTTATGAAGGTATGATTGTTGGTGAAAACACTCGTGAAAACGATCTAACAGTTAACATTACAAAAGTTAAAGCAGCTAACAACATCCGTTCAGCTACTAAAGAACAAACAACAACAATGAAAAAACCTAGAATTTTAACTCTTGAAGAAGCGTTAGAATACTTAAATGATGACGAATTAGTTGAAGTAACACCTGAATCAATTCGTTTAAGAAAGAAAATTTTAGATAAAGCAGAAAGAGAAAGAGCTCAGAAGAGACAAAAAATGGCTGAACAAGAAGAGGAGTGATATAGATGCTCTTAGTTGCTAAAAATGTAAGTGTCAATCCAACAGAAAGGCTTTCATTTTTTGGTAAGTTATTTAGAGTAGATGAGAACCCAGAGCTTGGTATGTGGCTTTTATTATTAACGATTTTTGTATTAAGTGCGATTGTTTATAATTTAGGGTTTGCAAGAAAACTAAAGTTTTGGCAAAACATTATTATCTATATATTACTGTTTTTAGGTTGTTTATTATTAACATTTCTAGCGGTATTCTTGCCAGTAGGAGAAAGTTTAATAATTGCAGCAATTGTTTTAGGTCTATATCGTTACAGACTTCATAAAGAACGAAGTAGCGGTAAACAACAATAAAAAAGGCGGCTCATGAGAGCTGCCTTTTTTATTTTATTCTGATTTAGGTTTATCAAGTCTTGCTTTACAATCATCGCACATAAACGTACGGATTGGGTGATTTCTTAATCTTTTTGCTTCTTTAGATTTAGAATCTAAATTAACGACAGAATCACAAATAATGCATTTCACTTTCATAATCATGGTTAAACAACCTCTATGTCAGAAACATAACTGAATTTATTTTGGTAACCATTTTCTTGATCATAAGTAAAAGCGTCGATTTTACCATCTTTATATATCATTTTTCCTTCTTTAGAGAATTGGAAAAATAAATATGGCCATTGTTCAATTGGAATCTCAATTGAATCTTGATCATTTTTTAAGACTACTTTTGTAGCGCTTTCATTTGGTTCTGCATTTTTGATAAAAGGCATCGCATTTATGACATAAGTATCTTTTAAAAATGAACGTCTTTTATAAGTTGTTTCACTATTTAATGTTGGAGGATTTGTAGCCCCTTCAAGGATTGCACGGTTCCATGCAACATTATTTTCAAATTCAATTGGCTTTTCGCCATTAAAGATACCTTGCTCTAAATCTTCAATTTTTACTTTGCGATCATCAAAAATCCATGTTGTTGCATCTAACGTAATATTAAACTTCGTATTTCCTTTAATTTGTATCAATTTTTTCACTCCTATCAATCTCACAATTCAATTTTAACATATTTGTAATTAATAACCTTCTGTTTTCGCTTGCAATTTTCAGATTTGTAGGCTAAAATTTTATAAGTATAGAAACTTAAAAAGATTAAGGGGGAGTATGTCATGCATTACGATTCAGAAATTTGTCAAAGGGCATATGACCAATTATATAACGATTCTGAAAAAATCCTTCAGTTAATAAAGGTACAAATGGACAACTTAACAATGCCACAATGTCCTTTATATGAGGAAGTTTTAGATACGCAAATGTTTGGTCTTCAAAAGGAAGTAGATTTTGCAGTACAAATTGGACTTGTTGATAGAGAAAAGGGTCAGACACTTATGGCAAGTTTAGAAAAGGAACTATCTAAATTGCATGATGCTTTCACAAATGCTTAAATTATACAAAGTCTAGAGAGGAGAAATCTTTCTTTAGACTTATTTTTTTAGAATTGGAATGAGTCGATGGAATATATTAAGAGGTTTTTCCAGTACATTAAGAATTACTCAAAATACATAGATTTTACATTGTTAATTACTTATATCATTTTATCATTCATTGGCTTAGTGATGGTATACAGTGCAAGTATGGTTGCTGCTACAAAAGGTACTTTAACAGGTGGTATTCCAGTATCGGGAACTTACTTTTTTGTGAGGCAGCTACTATATTGTATAGTTGGATTTTTTATTGTATTTTTTATGTCGTATTTTATGCACATCAACATTTTAAAGAATAAAAGAGTACAACAAATTGTCATATTCACAATATTTGGTTTGCTCGTGTTAACGTTACTTGTTGGTACGACGATTAATGGTGCAAAAAGTTGGATTAACTTAGGATTTATGAACTTACAAGCATCGGAAATATTGAAAGTTGCAATGATTTTATACTTATCTTTCATTATTGATAAAAGGCGAAATCGACTTAAACAATTTAAACTTGCACTGATGATGCCTTTATTCTTAATCGGTACTTGTATTGGATTAGTCTTATTACAAAATGATACTGGTCAAGCGTTGATACTATGTATGATCGTATTATGTATATTTGCGTATTCAGGTATTGGTATTAAAGCCATTATAAAATGGTCTGGACCAATATTTGCAGGTGTTGTATTACTGATTATCTTTAGTATAGTGTTTAAAGGAGGCATTCTGTCACAACACCAAGCAGACCGATTTCATGTACTTGAAAATCCTTTCAACTACGAAAGTGGTATTGGATATCACTTAGCTAATTCATTATTAGCAATCGGTAATGGTGGACTCTTTGGTAAAGGGTTAGGTAATGGTATTATGAAATTAGGTTATTTACCTGAGCCGCATACAGACTTTATCTTTGCAGTTATTGCTGAAGAATTAGGCTTAGTTGGCGTGTTATTTATAATAGGATTACTTGGCTTCATTGTATATAAAGGTTTCTTATATGCAGCACTTACGGATTCATATTTCTTTAAATTAGTGTGTGTCGGTATTTCAAGCTATATTGGTATTCAAACTTTTGTCAATTTAGCTGGTATTTCAGGAACAATTCCTTTAACAGGTGTTCCATTGCCGTTTATGACATTTGGAGGATCTTCTATGTTAAGCTTAAGTATCGCGACAGGTATACTATTATTAACGGCTAAACAAATAAGAATTGAGAGTCGTCAAAGCACGAGGTAAATGCATATTTAATCAATCAAATTAATAAATTATATAAAAACTGCGGATTATAGTAGAATATAATCCGCAATTTTTATATAATGGACTAATATATTGTTTTTAGAAAATTCAAATACATTGAGGGGAGCCTCCAAATATGAGCAAAATAAACAAATTATTAGTAGCCAACCGAGGCGAAATTGCAATCAGAATTTTTAGAGCAGCTACAGAGTTAGATATTGAAACGGTAGCAATTTATTCTAATGAAGACTTAGGCGCATTGCATAGATATAAAGCAGATGAGTCTTATTTAGTAGATGAAAACCTTGGACCAACTGAAAGTTATTTAAATATAGAAGCAATTATAAAAGTTGCAAAAAAAGCAGGCGTCGATGCGATTCATCCGGGCTATGGCTTTTTAAGTGAAAATGAAACATTCGCTAAGAGATGTGCTGAAGAAGGCATTAAATTTATCGGACCAGAACTTAAACATTTAGACATGTTTGGGGATAAGGTAAAAGCAAGAGCGACAGCTATAGCTGCAGATGTTCCAGTTATTCCAGGAACTGATGGCGCGGTTGAATCATTTGAGGAAGTAGAAGCATTTACTAAAGAACACGGTTTCCCAGTTATCATCAAAGCTATTTCTGGTGGTGGTGGTAAAGGTATGCGTATTGTAAATAATGCGAGTGAATTAGAAGATGCATATCAAAGAGCTAAATCAGAAGCGGGAAAATCTTTTGGTAATAGTGAAGTTTATGTCGAAAAATACATAGATCAACCAAAACATATTGAAGTTCAAATCATAGGTGATGAGCATGGAAACTTAGTTCATTTATATGAAAGAGATTGCTCAGTACAACGTAGACATCAAAAAGTTGTAGAAGTTGCACCATCTGTTTCATTAGGTGATGAATTAAGACATCGTATTTGTAATGTTGCATTAGACTTAATGAAGAAAATTGGATATGTCAATGCAGGTACGGTTGAGTTCTTAGTATCTGGTGACGAATTCTACTTTATTGAAGTTAATCCACGTGTACAAGTTGAACATACAATTACTGAAATGGTAACAGGTATCGATATTGTTAAGACACAAATTTTAGTTGCAGAAGGTGAATCATTATTTGGTAACAAAATTGAAATGCCTCAACAAGAAGATATTACTACTTTAGGTTTTGCAATTCAAAGTCGTATCACAACTGAAGATCCTTTAAATGACTTCATGCCAGATACAGGTAAAATTATTGCTTACCGTTCAAGTGGTGGCTTTGGTGTAAGACTGGATGCTGGTGATGGATTCGAAGGTGCAGAAATTTCACCTTATTACGATTCATTATTAGTGAAAGTTTCAACACATGCTATGTCATTAAGACAAGCGACTGAAAAAATGCTACGTTCGCTTAAAGAAATGAGAATAAGAGGTATTAAAACTAATATTCCATTCTTGTATAATGTGGTAAATCACGAGAAGTTCGCAAAGGGTACATATACAACTAAATTTTTAGAGAACAACCCAGAGCTTTTTGATATTACACCGACTAGAGATAGAGGTACAAAGACGTTACAATATATCGGGAATATTTCGGTAAATGGATTCCCTGGTGTTGAAAAACGAGAAAAACCACACTTTGAAAAGTTCAAATTAGAAGAAGTATCTAATGAAGAAATTGCATCATTATCAGGTACGAAACAAATTCTAGAACAACATGGACCTGAAGGCGTAAGTAAATGGTTAAAAGAACAAGAAGAAGTACTATTGACGGATACGACGTTTAGAGATGCACATCAATCATTATTAGCTACTCGTATGAGAACATACGACATGTTACAAATCGCACCTGAAACAGCTAAATATTTAAATGACGCATTTTCTTTAGAAATGTGGGGTGGTGCAACATTTGATGTGGCATATAACTTCTTAAAAGAAAATCCATGGGAACGTTTAACACGCTTACGTAAAAAAATTCCAAATGTGTTATTCCAAATGTTATTAAGAGCATCAAATGCAGTTGGATATAAAAACTATCCTGATAATGTGATTGAAAAATTTGTTAAAGAAAGTGCTGAAGCTGGAATCGATGTGTTTAGAATATTCGATTCATTAAACTGGTTAGATCAAATGAAAGTCGCAAATGAAGCGGTACAAAAATCAGGTAAAATCTCTGAAGGTGCAATTTGCTATACAGGCGATATCTTAAATCCTGAAAGATCTAACGTATATACTTTAGAGTATTACATTAATCTAGCTAAAGAATTACAACGTGAAGGTGTACATATTCTTGGCATTAAAGATATGGCTGGTTTGTTAAAACCTAAAGCAGCTTATGAATTAATTAGTGAATTGAAGACACAAATTGATATTCCAATCCATTTACATACTCATGATACGAGTGGTAACGGATTACTTGTTTATCAAAGTGCGATTAGAGCAGGTGTCGATGTGATTGATACTGCAGTAGCAAGTATGAGTGGTACAACATCACAACCTTCAGCTAACTCTTTATACTATGCATTAAGTGGAAATGAAAGAGATGTTAGAACAAATATTGATGGTCTTGAAAGATTATCTCAATATTGGGATACAGTTAGAAACTATTATTCTGATTTTGAAAGTGATATTCGTTCTCCACATACTGAAATTTACCAACATGAGATGCCAGGTGGACAGTATTCTAACTTAGGCCAACAAGCTAAAAGTTTAGGATTAGGTGGAAGGTTTAATGAAGTTAAAGACATGTATAAACGTGTTAACTTATTATTTGGTGATATCGTAAAAGTTACACCTTCTTCTAAAGTAGTTGGGGATATGGCATTATACATGGTTCAAAATGATTTAGATGAAGAAAGTGTCATTAAACGTGGACGTTCACTAGATTTCCCTGAATCAGTTGTCTCATTCTTTAAAGGCGAAATTGGCCAACCAGTAAATGGCTTTAATAAAGAATTACAAAAAGTCATCTTAAAAGGGCAACAACCAATTGAAAAACGACCAGGAGAATTATTAGAGCCTGTTGATTTTGATGCATTGCGTGAAGAACTACAAGCTAAACAACAAGAGGAAGTAACGGAACAAGACTTAATCAGTTATGCCATTTATCCTAAAGTTTACGAACAATATATTAAGACATATGAAAGTTTCGGAAACTTATCATTGTTAGATACACCTACATTCTTATTCGGTATGAAGAAGAATGAAACGGTTGAAATAACAATTGATAAAGGTAAGATCTTAATCGTTAAATTACTTTCTATCGGTCATGTATACGAAGATGGTCATCGTTGGGTTTACTATGAGCTGAATGGTCAGCCTAGAAAAGTATACGTTAAAGATGAGCATGTTAAAGTATCTGAGGCAGTATTACAAAAAGCAGACTTAAGTAATGAATCTCATATTGGTGCTCAAATGCCTGGTACAATTTCAGAAGTGAAAGTGAAACAAGGTGATGAAGTGAAACAAGGTGATGCACTTATCATTACTGAAGCAATGAAAATGGAAACAACAATACAAGCACCATTTGATGGAACGGTAAGCAATATTTACGTTTCAGCTGGTGACAGTATTCAAACACAAGATTTAATTATTACAATCGATAAAGCATAATAAAATAAAAGCCGCTGAAATCATCAAATGATTCCAGCGGCTTTTTGAATGTTAACTTCGATGTTTAGAACGTGATATTAGCATGATGAAGTAACATAACAATCCAAATAACATTGTTATAAATAATGCATGGAAGAGTGCGATAAATAAGTTAACACGTGTAATAACTGATAAAGCACCTGTCGTTACTTGTAAACAAACAAGTATAAAAGCTAATGTCCAACCGTATTTAATTACACGGTATTGTGTATAATTTTTGAATGCATGAATGAAAATATATAATATCCAAATAAATATAATGAATGCTAAAGTTCTATGAGACATTTGAACCCATTCATAAAAGTTTTGAGGTAATCCGACTTCACCGTTTCTACATAATGGCCAACTTAAACATGCTAAACTTGCATCTGCATGTCTTACAAGTGCGCCTGAATAAATCACAAAATATATAAATAATGTAACAGCATAAGTGTGGAACTTTAAGTGTTTATCTATTATTAAGCTTGTAGCTTCGAATTTTTGATCAACTTCATAAATAATTAATGTTAATAATAAAACTGATGCGAAGCTAATGAGTGATATTCCGAAATGTAGAGATAAAATAAAACTATTTTGTTGCCAAATTACAGCTGCTGCACCAATTAAAGCTTGAGCAAAGATAAATGCAATGCTTGTAATACAAAGTGGTTTAACTTCTCTAATATGTCCAAGTTTGACCCAACTTATATAAGTAAGTAGGCAAACAAGAATAAGTGCTAATCCAGATACGCCTCTATGGGCTAATTCTATAATCGTTTCTACTGGCCAATCTGCAGGTATAACAGAGCCATGACATAATGGCCAAGAGTTTCCACAACCATCAGCAGACCCAGTCTTAGTAACTAAAGCGCCACCTAATTGGACAAAGAGCATCACAATTGTCGCTATAGTTGATAGCCATTTTAAAAATTTATCACTAAACAATTCGAACACCTCAAGTAAAATTAAAATTGATATTTATAGTACTATAAAATGAGTTTTATTCTAAAATAAACCTTATTTATATGTCAAAATATGATAGAATTTAAGAGAACAACGTATTAACAATTATTCTTACTTTAATACGATTCTAATTTAAACACTAATATCTATAGTATAACAATGAATGTGCATTGTAAATGTTACACAATAATGACTTTTTATGCGAACAAACGATAAGTAATAAAATGTCAAAATTTTGTTTCAAAAATGTATAGATTATGTGACAATTTTCATATATCATTGAGTTATATGTGAAAGATAATGGAAGGAGGGACAAAATTGCAACAAAATCAATATAGTGTGACTTCTGAGAAAGAAATTGAAACTGGACGTCTCACTTTGTATGAAATTAAAGCCATCATTAAAATGGGTCTTGTTCAAGGAAATCTGATCCCAACATTTGCGGGTGCGTGGCTTGCAATAGTATTTGGTGGATTTAACTTCTTCCACAGTTTACCGGTTGTTCTATTAATGATGGTAGGATCAACCCTTATTATGGGCGGAGCATGTGCTATAAACAATTATTACGACCAAGATATCGATTCTATCATGCCTTCTAAACAAAAGAGACCTACAGTAAATGGACGTATTAGTAATCGCCACTTAATTCAATTAAGTTTCGGATTAATGGTTGTGGGTGAAATTTTATTATTCATGATAAATATTCCAACTGGCATAATTGGATTACTTGGTATATTTGGATATGTTGTACTTTACTCAATATGGTCAAAAAGACATACTGTTTGGAATACAGTTGTAGGAAGTTTTCCAGGTGCAATACCGCCGTTAATTGGTTGGGCGAGTATTGATCCATCATTAAGCCCATTAGCATGGACACTATTCTTAGTGTTATTTGCATGGCAACCTGCTCATTTTTATGCTTTAGCTTATCGTCGTAAAGATGAATATACCTTAGCTAATATACCAATGTTACCGTCAGTCAAAAGCTTTAATAGAACGCGTTTAAGTATGTTGTTTTGGGTAGTTCTTTTATTACCGATACCGTTCTTAATGACACAACTTGGTACAGTGTTCGTTGTTATTGCAACACTGCTCAATTTAGCATGGATGTTATTAGCTTTATATGGATTTAAAAAAGAAATAAACAAATCAAAATGGGCTACGAGTATGTTTGTTTTTTCTTTAAATTATCTTGTTATTTTCTTTGTCATGACAGTTATCGTAACTGTTATACAATTAATATAATTAATTATGAATGAATGCATGAAAGAGGGGTTAAACGAATGAAGACACGTTTAAAAAACACGAAAATGTTCGGTTTGCTTGCTACTTTGCTGTTTGTATTAGCAGGTTGTGGACAAAAACATTTATCAGTTCTTCACCCAGCTGGTGAAGTTGCTGATAAACAATTCTTTTTACTAATGCTTTCAATAGGCATTATGTTGCTAGTTATTGTTGTAGTTGTTGTTATATTCTTATTTGCAATGATTAAATTCCGTCGTAAAAAGTTAGGTGAAGATTATGTACCTAAAGACGTTGAAGGAAATCATAAATTAGAATTGGTTTGGACAATCATCCCAATTATTTTACTTATTATTCTAGCAATTCCTACTGTTATGCTTACGTTCTCACTTGGAGATACTAAAGCAATCGATAAAGTAGATGAAAAAGGTAAAAGTAAAGAACTTGTTATTGATGTAACTGCTAACCTTTATTGGTGGGAGTTTAGTTATCCAAATGAAAAAATTGTTACCAGCCAAGAACTGGTTGTACCAACAGATAAAAAAGTTTACTTCAGATTACATTCAGCTGATGTTAAACACTCATTCTGGGTACCAGCAGTTGGAGGGAAATTGGATACAAACGTAGAAGGTATTAATAAATTCTACTTAAAATTCGATGATAAAAGAGCTAAAGAAGTCAAAAATCTATTCTATGGTAAGTGTGCTGAGTTATGTGGACCATCACATGCTTTAATGGACTTTAAAGTGAAAGCCCTACCACAAGATGATTTTGATAAATGGGTTAAAGATATGAAAGATGTTAAAAAACCTGTAGCCGCTACTTCTAGTCAAGCTAAAGAGGGCGAAAAGGTATTTAACAAATCATGTGCAGGATGTCACGCTGTTACACCAACTGGAGATGGAGCTAAAGGTCCTAACTTAACAAACTTTGGTGATCGTGATTTAATTGCAGGTTACTTAAAACATGATGAAGAAAATCTTAAAAAATGGATTAAAGACCCAGAAAGCGTTAAACCTGGTAATAAGATGACTGGTCAATATAAAGTTTCTGATGAAGACATTGACGCTTTATCTGCCTACTTAATGGAAAGAAAAGTTGATAAGTAAGAATTGAAAGGGAGGTTACTCTAGTGTCTACTCAAAGTAAAAAGGGGTTTGGATCGACTATTTGGGACTATTTAACAACAGTCGACCACAAAAAAATTGCTATTTTGTATTTAATTGCTGGGGGATTATTCTTTGCTATCGGTGGTATCGAAGCAATGTTAATTCGTATCCAGTTAGCAGTTCCAGAAAACGACTTTGTTACAGCTGGACTGTTTAATGAAATTATCACAATGCATGGTACAACGATGATATTCTTAGCCGCAATGCCTTTATTATTCGGTTATATGAACGCAGTTGTTCCATTACAAATTGGTGCACGAGATGTTGCATTTCCATTCTTAAATGCATTAGGTTTCTGGTTATTCTTCTTTGGTGGAATATTCTTAAACTTATCTTGGATTTTAGGTGGAGCGCCTAACGCAGGTTGGACATCTTATGCAAGTTTATCTTTAGAATCGGCAGGGCATGGTATTAACTTCTATGCTCTAGGGCTACAAATTTCTGGTGCTGGTACATTAATTGCTGGTATTAACTTTGTAGCTACAATCGTTAACATGAGAGCACCTGGTATGACGTATATGCGTATGCCACTAATGACTTGGACAACATTTGTTGCTTCTACATTAATCGTATTTGCATTCCCACCATTAACTATCGGTATTTTCTTATTAATATTCGATAGAATGTTTGGTACATCATTCTTTGTTGCTTCTCAAGGTGGTAACACAATTATTTGGGAACATTTATTCTGGATCTTTGGACACCCAGAAGTTTATATTTTAGTATTACCAGCGTTTGGTATATTCTCTGAAATTATACCTGTATTCGCTAGAAAACGTTTATTTGGTTATTCAGCGATGGTATTCGCTACAGTATTAATCGGTTTCTTAGGATTCATGGTTTGGGCTCACCACATGTTCACTGTAGGTTTAGGTCCAGTAGCTAACGCGATTTTCGCTGTTGCAACAATGGCAATTGCTGTTCCGACGGGTGTGAAAATATTCAACTGGTTACTGACTGTATGGGGCGGTAGCGTAGAATTCACAACACCAATGTTATATGCATTATTCTTTATTCCATCATTCGTAATGGGTGGTGTAACAGGTGTCATGCAAGCATCAGCACCAGCTGACTATCAATTACATGACTCATACTTTATCGTTGCTCACTTCCACTACGTAATTGTTGGTGGTGTAGTATTCGCTTTATTAGCTGGTTTACATTATTGGTTCCCGCTAATAGCTGGTAAAATGTTAAGTGAAAAATTAGGTAAAGTAACATTCTGGTTATTCTTTATCGGTTTCCATTTAACATTCTTAATTCAACATTTCTTAGGACTATGGGGTATGCCACGTCGAGTATTTACATACTTACCTGGTCAAGGATATGACATACCAAACTTAGTATCAACAATTGGTGCACTCTTCATGGCAGTAGCTGTTATTACTGAAGTTATCAATGTAATCATGACATTGGCTAAAGGTGAAAAAGTTGGAAAAGATGCTTGGGGAGACGGTCGTACTTTAGAATGGGCATTACCTGTACCAACACCTCATTATAACTTTGCACAAACACCATTAGTTCGTGGACTAGATGCATTATGGATTGAAAAAACACAAGGCGACGGAAAAATTCTTCCAGCTGAATCTTTAGATGAGATTCATATGCCAAACAATTCATTTATTCCATTCATGCAAGCGTTCGGTTTATTCGTAGCAGCATTTGGTGCTATGTATTTTGCAGATGGTAAAGAATGGGCTCTAGATGCAGTTAAAGATTTACATGAAAAACCATGGGCAGTTTATGTATTGATTCTTGGTTTAGGTATTACTGCAGGAAGTATGATTGTGAGATCACTTAAAGATGATCATGGTCACCATATTTCTAAAGAAGAGTTATTAGAGTATGAAAGGGGTGAGCGTTAATGTCACATGAAGAAGCAAAATTTACAGCTGACAATTGGCCAAACCATCCTGAAACAGCATCTATGGAAGGTAAGAATAAACTCGTAGGATTTTGGGTGTTCTTAGGTGGAGAGGTTGCATTATTCGCATCACTATTCGCTACTTACTTAGCATTAAAAGATGCTGTGCCAAGTGAAGATCATTTATTAGCTAAAGATTTATTCCATTTACCATTAGCGTTCGTAATGACAATGTTATTATTAACATCATCTCTAACAAGTGTATATGCTTTATACCATATGCGTAATTTCAATGCTAAAGGATTATTCCTTTGGATTGGTATTACAATACTGTTAGGATTAGGATTCTTAGGATTAGAAATTTATGAATTCGTAGAGTATGTACATCAAGGTCATACATTCCGTTCAAGTGCGTTTGGTAGTGCCTTCTACTTCTTGGTAGGAACACACGGATTCCACGTACTTATAGGACTAGTATGGTTAACATTACTCATCTTCCGTAATAGAGGTAGAGGATTAAGTATTTATAATGCACATAAATTTAATACTGCTGCTTTATATTGGCACTTCATTGACGTTGTATGGGTGTTTATCTTTACAGTAGTATACTTGATGGGAGCGTTAGGATAATATGAGTCAACAAATAAATCATGACGCACAAGCACTTAGAGAGTATAGAAAGCGTAAAAGTACAAAAGAAATGCGTATGCAAGTTACAAACTTTGCTATTATGATTTTTGTTACTTTTGTTGCTTTCGCATTAGTTGCTGCTGAACTTCCTAAAGAGTTCGTTATTCCAGTTATTTTAGGATTAGCAGTACTACAAGTTGTATTACAATTCTATTATTTCATGCATATGAAAGCTGAAAAACATGGCATATCAAAATTATTCATGATTACGGGTGTATTCTTTGGATTATCGTTCGTCGTAACGTTTATTTACATCGTATGGTTAGGCGATCCGTTATTCGTAAAAACGAAATAATTTATAAAAGACTCGAGAACTTTGTTATATAAGTTCTCGAGTCTTTTTATCTTTCATAATTGGTCATATCATTGTCATAACTATTTACATTGTTGGGTTGTTTAACGGTGGATTAAATTTTATAATGAAAGTAATGACTAAGTGGGGAAGTGTAAAGAGATGGGTAACTTAACCTCAATATCTATATTCGGTTTTTGGGCAAACTGGACGCCATTCTTCTTTGTAGGCGTATTATGTGTAATAATCTTATACTTTTTAATTTGTGGAAAATGGTATAAAGATATACCAGGTGGAAGACCTTTAAGAAAAGGTGAAGCAACACTTTTCGTTATCTTAATGTTAACGATATACTTTTTAGAAGGTGGACCTATTGATCTGCTTTCACACATCATTTTTAGTTTCCATATGTTGCAAATGGCTTTGTTATTTTTAATTGTAGTTCCGTTACTGTATTTTGCTATCCCAGAGTACATCATCAAATATGTAGAAGAGCTACCCGTAATTAATAAGATTGTTCAATTATTTACAAAGCCGATATTAGCAATTTTTCTTTTTAACGGTTTATTCTCTGTATATCATATACCACTTGTGTTAGATACTTTAAAACAAGATCTTGTTTTGCATGAGTTATATACGATTATTTTATTCATTAGTGCATGGTTTATGTGGCATCCAATATTTAATAAACATATTCCTGAAGAATTGCACATGAGTAATATTAAGAAAATCTTATATATCTTCTTTATCGGTGTACTGTTAACACCTTCATGTGGACTTATCATATTTAGTGGAACTGCAATGTATGAAACATACACATCAGGTAAAGCATGGCTTGGTGCGATGACTTTATGTGTACCTGCTGATACGTTAAATACAGTCGTACAAGGAACAGGGTTATCTGGTCCAGAATACTTTACGAATTTCACACCTTTAGAAGATCAGCAAACAGGTGGCGTCATCATGAAAGTTATGCAAGAAATCGTGTTTGGTATTTATTTATATATCATTTTCATGAGATGGTTTAGATATGAGAGGAAAAATGAAAAGCAAATCACTGAAGATAGCTTGAGAAAATTACAAGAGCAAAAAGCATTATATAATCAATTTAGATAGGATGTATGAAAATGAATTTACCAATTTTACCGACAATAAGTACAACTTTCATCGTATTAAGCGCAATTTTAGTTGCTATTGGATGGTACTTTATTGCACAACGAAAAATTGAAACACATAAAAAATTTATGATATCTGCTGCAGTTGCTGCAGTCGTATTCTTTACCATTTATGCTAGTAGAACAGTATTTATTGGAAATACTTCATTTGGTGGACCGGATAATATTAAAATTTATTATACAATTTTCTTGATTTTCCATATAACGCTAGCGACTGTCGGGGCAGTGATGGGGATCTATACGATTTATTTAGGTTGGACGAATAAACTTGATAGACACCGTAAATTTGGGCCAGTAACATCTATTATTTGGTTCTGTACAGCTATTACAGGTGTTGCCGTTTATTTATTATTATATGTGTTCTATCACGGTGGAGATACAACATCTATGATAAAAGCAATTTTAGGACATTAAATTAAAACCTCTCAATCTGCTTATAACGGATTGAGAGGTTTTTTGCTCATATTATATTTTAAAGTCTGTTTTGATAAGACCAGATTCTAGTATCGTTTTGATGACGATTAAGAATAATGGTCCGATAAAGAATCCAATAAAGCCGAGTAATTTTAAACCGATAAACATGGATATTAAAGTGGGTAATGGAGATAAACCGACACCCGTACCGAATATTTTAGGTTCTAATATTTTTCTTTGAACGAGTAAAATAACAGATAGAATAATCAGTTGGATACCGAGTGTCGAATCTCCAACTATATATGCGTAGATTGCCCACGGAATTGTAAAACCTGTCGCACCAATAATCGGTAAGATGTCTATAAACCATATAAATAAACTGATGACAAACGCTGAGTCAACGCCGATAATCAGTAGACCAACATAAGTAAATAACCAAGTTATAAAGCTTAATACAACAGTAGCAGATATCATCCCGATAATAGAATGACCTATTTTATTGTATATTTTATAAACTTCATGATAAGTCGACGGATAAAGATGTTGCTTTATAAATTTATGAATATTAGGTATTTCTAGCATAAATAAGAATAATGCTACAAGAAATACAACAAGGCTTATAATGAAACCTGGTAAAGAAGATACAACTTCTGTTATATTTTCAACACTTAAATAATTTGCGATTGAATCTCTCAATGAAGCAACAAAATTCTGTAGTTCTTTGTTGATTGTTACTGCCATTTCATCGGGTAATATAGCTTTCATTTTGTCGTTATATTGTTCAATTACAGTGATGAGAATATTAATTTTATTAGGTAAATCTTTAATAAATAGTACAATCTGGTCTATTAATTTTGTTAAAAATAAAAATATAATAAATCCTGTTATTGTGAGGAGTAACGTATAAATAATCGTAACGCTCCATTTTCGACTTTTAATTTTATGTGCTAATTTATTAACAAGTGGGTTGAGCGCTAATGCGATAACAAGTGCTGTTATTAAAGGAATTGATATCGGTAAAATGAAATAAATAAATAGAATAGATAAAACTATAATGATGAATATGCTTATGTTTCGTTTGTTTATCCATTTTTTCATAATGATAACCTCTTTGCTCATTTATATAAAAATAAAGAGACGTGAAATATCACGTCTCTACTCTGTTAGTATTATTTTAATTAATGCGTACCTAATGTATTTAATGCATTAATATCTGATGTGATACGTTCAATTAGTAAGTTACAATGTGCAACTAAATTATCTGGGTAAACTTCATCATCTCCATATTCTACACCTGTTGGATAATAGTGTTTACCGAGATATGGATCCATTAATTGAATTGTTGCGTTATTGGCACCGATGTCCCCTTTAAGTGCATAACCAGGAATTCTTAGGTAATAGACGCCTTCACTTATTTCATATTTAAAATCATAAGTGATACGTTCATAATCCCAATGTCCTCCAGCAATAAAACCATGTTTATTCATAACATCTTTTAATAGCTCTTGTTCTATGATAACCTTTTCAAGACCTGTATTATCAAATACCATGTATTTTTCCTCCCTCTAAGTACCTTTAAGTTTATTTTATGATAAAAGCGCCAATGTTGCAATGTACATTTATATTTAACAAATATGACAACATTTCGATTGATTTAGGTAAATGTTTTCCTGTAAAATGATATAATTGAATATAGGAATAAATGAGGAGGTAAATAGTTGAAAAATATTATCATAAAAGTTGTAGCAATAACTATTTTAATCATTGTACTCTTTTATTTATTCTATTCACCTAAATTAGAATTTGATGTTTTAAAGAATCCTAACTACTCTCATGATAAAGCAAATGAGAATTATTATGAGCAGCAAGCTGAAAAATCAACTGGTAATGCAAAGTTGAAAGAAGGCGTAGGTACATATGTCTATAAAAATATTAAAGAAGTCATAAATGATTTAGGACAACCAGATAGGGTATATAAGGCAGAGCACGGTCGAAAGAATTATGTCTTCAAAAATAAAGAGCATTATTATTTAATATCTACTAAAAATGATAAAGTCTCTTCAGTATTTGCTACAGGAAATAAAGTGAATGTTTCACCGATTAAAATGAAACAAGATGCAACAAAGATTTTCAATGGTACAAATATAGATATGGAACCAGTTATTGAAAGTACATATGGAAAATATCAATTAGAGTTATCTGAACGTGATATTAAGACACAATTACTGATTAAATATGGTAATGTTTATACACAGGTCTTAATTGATAGTGAAACAAATGAAGTTATGGGTGTACAGTTTATGGATTCAGATGTTGTTATTGAAAATGCACCTTTTTCAATGTCTAAAATAAATGGTGATAAAGATAACAAACTAAAGAGAACAGATAAACAAGACTTTCAAGCTCATATAAATAAAGATTTATCACTTCTTGAAATCGTTAATGAAATTAGAGAGATGAAAGATGTCAAACCATTACAGATTAATGATCAACTTACGTATATAACACAAATGGAAGCAGATTTAATTGAAGATGATATCAATGAGGAAGAAGCAGTTAAATCATTAGAAGATGGCATTACAAAACATATCAATAATCAAAAGATTGAATATGAATCCATTAACCAAAATTTAGCTTACAATTTCTATGATGTACCAACACTTATCAATAGCTGGTTAAACAACAACACCTATAGAGAAAAGTTATTAGGTAGTCAATATGATGAATTTGGTGCTGGTAATTCTCGCGAATACTATTCACTTGTTTTCAAAGAAAATAAAGAATAAGGGGGAATCATATTATGTTTACTGCAGAAACAGTTGATATACTTGATCAATCAGATGAATTAAGCGCATGTATTAAGGATTCATATATTTATCAAGAATATCTCGAAGCAAAACATCAACTTGAAACAAATTTTGAAGTTAAAATATTAAGGCAAAAATTTGATCAAATTAAATCACATTATGATGATTGTTTAAGATTTGGTAGATATCATCCTGATTACAATAGAGTAATGAAAGAAACAAGACAACAAAAGAGAGCATATGAAATGCATCCAGTTGTTTCTGAATTTAAGACTAAAGAAACTGCGTTACAAGATTTATTAGATGAAGTGATTAGCATTGTTTCTTATTCAGTTTCAAGCAATGTTAAAGTGGATACGGGTAATCCATTCTTTAGTAGCGAATCACACGGTGGCGGTTGTTCTACTGGTGGATCTTGTGGCTGTTCAACATAACATAAAAAAAGCTTTCCATTTGTCATTAGACAGATGGAAAGCTTTTTAAATTAGTAGTGTTTTTTAATTAAGAAGTGCGCAGTATCTGGGCGATCAGTTACAATCGTATGTGCACCTTTTTGGATTAAATCGTCCATTGTATCGATTTGATTTACAACCCAATAAGCAACAGATATATTAAGTGATGTTAAAAATTGAATGAAACCTTCAGAGTCTAACGGAAGACCTTTAGCTTGTGTTGGTATTTGGAATGTATCAGATTTAGGTTGATACGTATGACCATATCCTGATTGATAAGCTAAGAAAGCTTTTGCTACTTCGCTTTGTCCTGTCCCCAACGCAATAGAATCTTGAGCATATAAATTAAAGCGATCAATTTGTTCATCATAGAAACTCGTAATATTAACACGATCTTCAGCTTTAAGTTCTGTAATTAAACGGTATAAGTGAGAAGGTGCTAAACTACCGCTATATGACTCAGGATGATCTTTAATATCTATATTTACTAAGACATCTGGATATTCAGTTAATAGCTCTTTTAAAGTGACGATTTTAGCTTTTGCATCTCCTCTATAAGGATGCTCGTTATTAATATCTTTGAAGTGGTAACCGAAATCTAATTGGCGTAGTTCTTCTAATGTATGATCACCTATATACCCTGAACCGTTACTTGTACGATCAACAGTGTTGTCATGTGTTACGACAAGTACTTCATCTTTAGTAAGTCGAACGTCTACTTCAAATCCAGTTACTTCGTATTTTAGTGCATGATCAAAAGCTAAGCGTGTATGTTCTGGTCTTAACGCCATGCCCCCACGATGAGCGAATACATAAGGAGCTGGTTGTGTAAAGAATGGTTTAATCGTACGTGGTTTAACGTTTGATGTTGCTTTTGTCACAATCCAAGAACCTGCAACAATGCCTCCGATAAGACCTGTTGTTTTTAATAAATTAATTTTTGACATGTTATCCTATCCTTTCGAAATGCAAATAAAGACTTATATATATTCTATCAAATTGATTTAAGATAAGAAAGCAAGTCACTTACGCTTGAAGTTATCTTCTTTCATCATTTTATAGAAAGTGCTAATATAAAAATAAAAAGCGTTAGGAGGTTATTTTGATGGAATTAGTAGAACGAATAAGTATTGTCGTATATTTAAAAAATATGAAACACGAACGACAATTACGCAAGTTTGGTAATATATACTTTGCACATAGAAAAGAACAATACGTCATGTTATATACAAATGAAGATAAAATAGATGACACTGTTCAACATTTAATGAAACTAAAATATGTTAAAGATGTAAAAGTCTCACCATTTAAATATGTTAAAAGAGATTACTCTAATTCGAATACGGACAAAAAAGAGTATTTAAACTTTTAACTATTGAAGCGGTGGCAAGTATCTTTCAAGTCTTAATACACCTTTTAAATAGGCGAAGTAAAGTTCATCTTCAGCGAAATCAGCACGAGATTTAACATCTAGACCTTTAACTTGTATGTGATATGCATTTGCCCATTCATTGATTAAATCAAACTTCTTATTTGAATCAGGGTAAGGATATTTAATACCTTCCATTATCATGTAAATCGCTTGGAAATGTTGACCTTTAGTAGGCTTCATAATGATACAAGCTGAAGATAGTTTCTCCTTAGATAATGGTGTATGTAACATAATAATGTCGGAAATACGTTCATGGTTATATTCGATTAACGTTTGAAATTCAAATAAATCAGTTAGACCATGACCGATGACGATAAATGATTGTTTCATTTTTATAAACCTCGTTTTCGTTTAAATACTATATGGATAAGTATAAATAATAATTAATAATAAAGAAAGTGATGATTAACATTGAGAGTAATAGGTGGAAAATACAAGAGACTTCATATAAAAACAATAGATGGTCAATCAACGAGACCGACAACAGATAAAGTGAAAGAGAATATCTTTAATGGCCTTCAAGATTTAGAAGGTATTGGGTTAGATTTGTTTGCTGGCAGCGGTGGACTTGGTATCGAAGGATTATCTAGAGGTTTAGATAAAGTGATTTTTGTGGACGGTAATTTCAAAGCGACTAAAATGATAAAAGAAAATTTAAATACATTACATATATCTGAAACTCAATACGAAGTTTATAAAAATGATGCAATTAGAGCGTTAAAAGCTTTAAATAAGCGCGCCATTAAGTTTGATTATATATTTCTAGATCCACCTTATAGGAAATCGCTTATAGATCAATCATTAGAAAAAATTCAGGCGTTTGACTTATTAAATGTAAATGGTACAATAATTTGCGAATTTGATAAAAGTGAAGACATAGATACGGGTGCGTTTAAAGTTCTTAAAAAGTATGAATATGGACTGACGCATGTTATGTTGCTAACAAAAGGAGAAGACAATGACTAAGAGAATAGCAGTTGTTCCAGGTAGCTTTGATCCAATAACATTAGGACATATTGATATTATTAAGCGTAGTGCTAAAATTTTTGATGAGATTCATGTTTCTGTATTGAAAAATGGTTCTAAAAAAGGCTTATTTAGTACAGAAGAGCGTGTTGAATTGATTAAAGAAGCGGTACAAGATGTACCAAACATAGTGGTTCATTCATTTCATGGTTTACTTGTAGACTTTTGTAAAGAAATAAATGCTAACACGATTGTAAGAGGATTAAGAGCTGTTAGTGACTTTGAGTATGAAATGCAATTGACATCTATGAATAAAAAATTAGATGACGACATTGAAACATTATATATGATGACAAATAATCATTATTCATTTATAAGTTCGAGTGTTGTGAAAGAAGTTGCTCAATTTGACGGCGATATTTCGGAATTTGTTCCTGAAAATGTGAATAAAGCATTGAAAGAAAAAATTAAAAATAAAGAGTCATAATAAAAAACGCATGCATATGTCATGCGTTTTTTATTATGACTGGTTTATTAAAATCAGTATCAGAATCACCTGAAATATATTGATATAAATCTGTTGCTTTTATTTCATTTGTGAAGTGAATAGCAGTTTGTTTATTAACATTTGTGACGATAGGTAATGGACATTCATCTTTAATAGATTTTAAATAAGCTTGTCCTTTTTTAGACATTGCAAGTACACGTATCGCAGTTGGATTATAATCAGAAACTTGTTCATTCGTAACGTTTAACAAAATTGCGGTTAACAAGCGTTGTATTCTTGTCCACGTATATCTTTTAGATTTGAGTTTTTGTACAAACATTTCAAAGTTCATACTATCTTTAATTTCTTTTTTTACTTTGAATTCTAATCCTTCAGTCATCATATATATGTTTCTCAATTCTTCATGAGTAGCTCTTAATAATGTCCATTTTAAAAATGGGAAAAAGTGATCCCAGTTGACTGCATGAGCGTGCTTTAATATATTTGAACTTGTTGTCGGTAAACTTAATTGATATGTATCGTCATGTTTGAAATAGGCGTTACGTATAGAAGTCGCACTTGAAATGTGTGTCGTTTCGTTTAAGTGAGCATCTAAATACATATTGTCTTTTCTTTTAATTGTTGTCGGTTCTATTGCTAAGTTATGTTGCATAATATGTTTCACATATTCAATTGCGAGTAAATTATTTGAACCTTTAAGCATTTGATTATGAGGTATTAATTCTGAAATGATTCTAGGATGTGATTTACCTTCTTTAAGCATTTGCTTATATTTATCACTTTTAGATACTTGGTCTATTTCGTGTATGACCTTTTTAATATCATCAATATTTCCTGATTCACTACCGAAAGATAATGTGTTACATCCAAGTTGTTCTGCTATTTGAACGCTGCCTTTAGCAAATAAATCACCAGATGATATGGCATATACAAGAGGCAATTCAATGACTAAATCTACATATTGAATAGCCATTTCAGCCCGCTTGAACTTACTTAAAATTGCTGGTTCTCCACGCATTGTAAAAGAACCACTCATAATAGAAATAGCAACATCACTTTCTGTTAATTTTCTAGAAGATTCTGCGTGATATACATGCCCATTATGAAATGGATTATATTCTGTTATTAAAGCAACACTTTTCATTTGCATTTCCTCCCATTTCACTTCATCATAAGTATTGTATCAGATAATGAATGTTAAGAAAAAATCTTGACAAACATTGTCGTTAAGGTTACAATAATTTTTGTGTTTGTAAGAGGTGAACCCAGATGAAGTGGTCAATAACACAACTTAAAAAATACCAAAACGAACCATTTACTTTTGATAAAGAAATCGATATGAAATACCTTATTGATAGGGTAGATGAACTTATCGATATATCTCCAATAAAAGTAACAGGAGACGTTCAAGTGCGAATGCATGAGATAATTGTCAATCTTGACATTAATGGTGTATTGACGTTACCATGTGCCCGTACTTTAAAGCCAGTAGAGCTACCATTTGATACTACATCAGTAGAAATATTTGAGCTAGATGAATTTAGTGAAAGTAATAATGATGATGACGAATTGAGACATAAACTCGAAGGCGGCATGATTAATTTATTACCAATCATTGAAGAACTTGTTATTTTAGAGAAACCGTTACAAGTATTCTCTGAAGGTAGCGAAGATATTTCAATGGCAGGCGATGGTTGGGAAGTTATTGGCGAAGATCAAATTGAGTCAACCGAAGATTCAGAACAAGAAACTGAAAAGAAAGTTGATCCAAGACTTCAAAAATTACAACAATTCTTCGATGACGAAAAATAATCGGAAAAGTGTTTATAAAATTTAAGGAGGAATAAGACATGGCAGTTCCAGCTAGAAGAACTTCAAAAACAGCTAAAAGAAAACGTCGTACGCATTTCAAAATCTCAGTACCAGGTATGGTAGAATGTTCAAACTGTGGAGAAATGAAATTATCTCACCGTGTATGTAAAGCATGTGGATCATACAAGGGTAAAGAAGTCGTTTCTAAATAATAATTAATATTTAAACACCTAAACTAAGGTGCTTAAGACTGTCATCAATGTCTTTGACTTTGTTGGCAGTCTTTTTTCGTTTATAATAATTTTATATCATAATGAGAAGATGAGGCGTTACTATGGAAGAAATTACTTCAGTTCAAAATAATAAAATTAAACAAATGAATAAATTAAAAAAGAAAAAAGAACGTGTTAAACAAGGACAATTTCTTATTGAAGGCTTTCATTTAATCGAAGAAGCTTATCATAGTCAACTGACTATCGTTACGTTATTAGCAGTAGATTATGCAAGAGTTGATGAGAAAATTGTTGAATATGCAAAGGAAGCATACGTCATTAATTTTAAAGTAGCGGAATCATTATCAGACACAACGACACCTCAAGGTATATTTGCGGTTGTTGAGATGCCTACATATGAAACGAGTAATTTTAAGCAAGTCCTTGTATTAGATAGAGTTCAAGATCCAGGTAATATGGGCGCATTGATTCGTAACGCTGACGCTGCAGGTATGGACGCTGTTGTTTATTCAAAAGGTAGTGCAGATCCGTATCAAGATAAAGTATTACGTGCTTCACAAGGTAGTGTCTTTCATTTACCAGTTGTTGAGGAAGATATATTTGAATTTATGGAACAATTTGATGGCGAAACTTATGGAACAAGTCTTCAAAATGCAGTTGAATATCGAGAAGTAAAAAGTCATTCAAACTTTGCATTAATTATGGGTAATGAGGGGGCAGGCGTTGATTCAGCAATACTTGAACAAACGACCAAGAATCTTCATATACCGCTATATGGCAAAGCTGAAAGTTTAAATGTCGCTGTTTCTTGTGGTATCTTGCTTTATCATTTGAAAGGTTGACCAATTATATAATATTTAATATAATGATTTCATAATCAATATGAGCTAACAAAAGGACGTAAATTAATGTTTACACATGACAAGGGAATGGATTCGAGACTGAAAAATCCTATGTTGTAACTTAATTTTTTTCATCTTTTTAGCTACTTAAAGAAATTTAAGTCGGAATGTAGATCCGTTATCAACATATAAGTGTATGCATAACTATGTATAAATTTGGGTGGTACCACGGAAGACTTCGTCCCTCTATATTTGAGGAGGCGAAGTCTTTTTTTTCGACCAAAATAGGAGGATATATATGTCATTACGAGAAAAGTTATCTGAATTAAGACAAGATGCGCTTGTAAGAATTAATGAAGCAAAAGCAGAAAGATCATTACAAGACGTGAAAGTAAATTATTTAGGTAAAAAAGGCGTTATTACAGGCCTTATGAAAGAAATGAAAGAATTACCTAAAGAAGAAAGACCAGAATTCGGTCAACTTGTGAACGAAGTACGTAAAGCTGTTGAGAAAGAAATCGAATCTAAACAAGTACTTTTAGAAGAGGAAGCATTAAACCAACAATTAGAGAATGAAACAATCGATGTAACGTTACCTGGTAGAAAAGTAAGTTTAGGTGCGAAACATCCACTAACTAAAATCAATGAAGATTTAGAAGATTTATTTATTGGTTTAGGTTATGAAATCGTTGAAGGTTATGAAGTAGAATCTGACTATTATAACTTTGAAGCACTTAATTTACCAAAGTCTCATCCAGCGCGTGATATGCAAGATACTTTTTATATTTCAGAAGAAATCTTAATGCGTACACATACATCACCTGTACAAGCGAGAACTTTAGAAAAACGTAATGGTGTTGGACCAGTTAAAATTATCTGTCCAGGTAAAGTTTACCGTAGAGACTCTGATGATGCGACACACAGTCATCAATTCACACAAATTGAAGGTTTAGTCGTAGCTGAAAATATCAAAATGAGTGACTTAAAAGGAACATTAGAATTATTAGCACGTAAATTATTTGGTAAAGATCGTGAAATTAGGTTAAGACCAAGTTTCTTCCCATTCACTGAACCGTCAGTCGAAGTAGATGTGTCATGTTTCAAATGTAAAGGTAAAGGATGTAACGTTTGTAAACAAACAGGTTGGATAGAAGTTCTTGGTTCAGGAATGGTACATCCAAATGTATTAGAAATGGCAGGATTTGATTCAAATAAATATTCTGGATTTGCTTTTGGTTTAGGACCAGACAGAATGGCAATGTTGAAATATGGAATTGAAGATATTAGACATTTCTATACAAATGACGTGAGATTTTTAGAACAATTTAAGCCTGTAGAAGATGGTGGTGAAGCATAATGTTAGTAAGTAAAGAGTGGTTAAGTGAATATATAAATATAGATGCTAATACTGAAGATTTAGCTGAGAAAATTACAAGAAGTGGTATTGAAGTTGATAGTGTTACACATTATGGAGACGATATTAAAAAATTAGTCGTTGGATATGTGCTTTCTAAAGAAAAACATCCAGAAGCAGATAAACTGAATATTTGTAAAGTGGATGTAGGTGAAGAAGACCCCGTACAAATCGTTTGCGGTGCACCAAATGTAGATAAAGATCAATATGTCATCGTTGTAAGAGTAGGTGGCCGTTTACCTGGTGGCGTTAAAATTAAAAGAGCTAAATTACGTGGTGAAGTATCAGAAGGTATGATTTGTTCATTACAAGAAATAGGTATCGATGCAAATGTGATGCCTAAAAAATATGCAGATGGCATTTACGTCTTCTCAAACGAACCAACGCCTGGTAGTGATGCACTAGAAGCATTATTATTAAATGACGATGTATTAGACTTTGATTTGACACCAAATAGAGCAGACTGTTTAAGTATGCTTGGTGCTGCGCATGAAGTAAGTGCATTATATGGCAATGACATACAATACCCAAATACTTCTTTAGATGAATCTGAAGAACAAGCTAGTCAATCATTATCAGTGACTGTTCAAGATCAAGAAGGTGTTCCATTTTATGCAGCGAGAGTTGTTAAGAATGTAACAATTGCTGCATCACCATCATGGATGCAGTCTAGATTAATGAAAGCTGGCATCCGTCCAATTAACAACGTGGTAGATGTTTCGAATTACGTACTTTTAGAGTATGGTCAACCGTTACACATGTTTGATCAAGATCAAATTGGGTCAGATCAAATTGTTGCACGTTACGCACATGAAAATGAAAAAATCACGACATTAGATAATGTTGAGAGAGAACTACTAACTTCAGACCTCGTTATAACAAACGGTGAAGAACCAATTGCAATCGCTGGTGTAATGGGTGGCGATTTCTCAGAAGTTACAGAAAACACTCAAAATGTCGTAATCGAAAGCGCATTATTTAATGCTACAAATGTTAGACAAACATCAAGACGATTAGGCTTAAGAAGTGAAGCTTCAAGCAGATTCGAAAAAGGTATTGCGAGTGAAAGAGTACTTGATGCTTTAGATAGAGCAGCAAAATTATTACAAGATATTGCTGGTGGAACTGTGTTAAGCGAAGTAGTATCAGACGGTACTTTACCAGAATTGTCTCGTACGATAGACATTACGACACAAGATGTTAACCAATTAATCGGTTTCGATCTTTCTACAGATGAAATTAATACAATATTTAATCGTTTAGGATTTGAAACGATTGTATCTGAAGATGCCTTTAAAGTAGAAGTGCCATCAAGAAGAAATGATATTTCGATTAAAGCGGACTTAATCGAAGAGGTTGCGCGTATTTATGGATATGATCAATTACCTTCGACATTGCCAAACTTTGATAATGCAACTGCTGGCTATTTAACCGATAACCAATTGAAGACACGAAAAGTTAAAGAAATTCTTGAAGGTGCTGGATTAGACCAAGCGATTACGTATTCATTAGTTCGTAAAGATATCGCTCAAAACTATACTATAGAACAACAAGAAGTTGTAGAACTTATGATGCCTATGAGTGAAGATCAAGCTGTATTACGTCAAAGTTTATTACCTAGACTTGTTGACGCTACACGTTATAATGTAGCACGTAAAAATAAAAACGTTGCTTTATATGAACTTGGTAAAGTGTTCTATAGTAACGGAAAAGATCAATTACCAACAGAAATTGAATTTTTAAGTGGTATTTTAACAGGACAATATACAGGTAACAAATGGCAACAAAAAGATGAGCCAGTTGATTTCTTCTTAGTAAAAGGTATTGTAGAACGTATTGCAGAACAATTAAATTTAACGTTCACATATGAAGCGACGACATTAGACTTATTACATCCAGGTAGAACAGCATACGTTAAATTAAATGAAGAAGTTGTTGGTTTAATAGCAGAGCTACATCCTAAAGTTGAAAAAGAAAACGACTTAGACCGCACTTATGTGTTTGAATTAAACTTCACAAAAATCTTAAAACAACCTGTCGGCAAAATTGAATACGAAGCTATTCCAAAATTCCCAGGAGTTTCAAGAGATATTGCACTTGTTGTTAACACAGAAGTTACGGCAGCTACACTTATTCATACAATCAATGAAAATGGTGCAGATATATTAAATCACGTAGAAGTATTTGACGTTTATGAAGGTGAACATATGGAACCAGGCAAGAAATCGGTCGCAATTCGCTTAGATTATTTAGACGTTAATGAAACACTAACAGAAGATAAAGTTTCAGCAGTACATGAGCAAATCTTAACAGCATTAGAACAAAATGGTGCTACATTAAGATCATAAGAGATATAAATAAAAAACACAGCAATCTGAAGATTCATATCAGGTTGCTGTGTTTTTATATTATTTTTTTCTTTTGTTTGTTGAATTTGTAAGTTGTTTACCGATAAACCAAATTAAATAGCAAATAATGATTAGGGCAAGAATGACTTGCCAACTGAATGTGATAAGTAACATATTAATTTCTCCTTTTTCGATTAATAAGGTCTAATACTTTATCTCTATTTTTAAAATGTGTTTTCGTAATTTTATCTAACTGTTGCATGTCATATTTTTGGACGATTTTTGCTGCTTCTAGATCTACTTTATTACTTGCACCTTTAGGAATAATGACATTTAAAGATTTTGCTAATTGATCCATGTGTTTAACAAATGCATATCTTGCGATAATACTTGCTGCTGCAATTGCGATTGATTTTGATTCACCTTTTGTTTCAAAGTGTGTAATGTCTTTACGTGGCATTTGACCAATAATATATCGCTCATATGTGCTTGCTTGCACGAACTGATCAATCACAATTTGTTCTAATTCTTGTTCGTCTATTCGTGAGATGACATTTTTAATAGCTTGATTGTGAAGGACTGCTTTCATCTTAACTTGGCTCCAACCTTCTGATTGCTTTGTATTGTAGTTGGGATTATCAAGTACAATTAGAGAATGAGGGCATATTTGTATTATTTGTTCAGCTAGTTCTACAATTTTAGGGTCAGTTAAAGACTTGGAGTCCATCACACCAATTTCTTTTAAAATTTTAGCGTTTTGTTTAGATACGTATGCTGCACATACTGTGAGTGGTCCAAAATAATCGCCACTTCCTGCTTCATCACTACCAATTGTATTATGTATATCAAATTCATATTTTTTTGTAACAGTTGTTGCTTTAGATGGTGATGATGTAATGTTTTGTTTAAGTACTTCACTTGCTACTTGTTCTGCATCTTTACCTTGAAACATTATTTTTTTTGAACGGTATATTTGGACTTGTGTACTTTTTATTTTCTTGCGGGCTAAAGTGCCAGTTGGTAAGTTCTTTGTTTCCATATTATATTGTTTTATAAGTTGATTGATTGTATTGGAGTCAATTGTTTTTACGATGTTTGCCACTTTTAAGTCCTGCCTTTTTAATTTTTTCTATAAATAGAGTAGCATAAATTTATGATATAAACGAATTTTCTCAAATCAAGTTGGTGGATATTCATACACAAATGAACTTATGTCATGTATAATATAGTATGATTACATATATAGAAATCCATTTATAATTTGAACAGGGGTAGTATAATGAGTGAAAATAAAAATAGAGTGACAGTGGTTATAAATGATCAACATTATACAATTATTGGTGAAGACGATCCATCACATATTCGATATGTAGCTGGTAGAGTGGATGAAAAGTTGCAAGCGCTCGGGCAATTAAATGCAGGCTTGGATACAACGCGTAAATCTGTTCTTACAGCTGTTAATGTTATGCATGAATATGTTAAATTAGAAGAAGAAAATGAAAAGTTAAGAGAAGAAATCAAACAATTAAAAAATAAAGGACATTTAGAATGATAACATTACTTATATTTTTATGTTTAATTATAGGTGTCATCATTGGATATAGACGTAGTTTAGTATTACAATCATTACATTCTATCGGCACGATTAGTTCATTGGTGATTGCCAGCATTTGTTACGCACCATTTAGCAAGCAATTGCATTTAATATTACCTTACCCGAGTGCGTCTACAGAAGGTAAGAATGCAATATTTAATAATATTAACAATGAGAATGCATTTTATAATATTATGGCGATTCTCATTTTATTTGTTTTCACTAAAATAATTTTACAAATTGTAGCAACAGTATTTGATTTTTATCATCAAATGGAATTTGGCGGTAAATATGCAAGGTACTTTGGTATCGTACTTGGATTTATAGAAGCGTATTTAGTTGTGATTATCATATTAGCAGCATTTGCAGTTATTCCTGTAGCACCTTTTATAGATGCATTGCAACAGTCTTCTATTGGAAATGCAGTATTAACAAAGACACCATTCTTATCTGAACAATTAGTAAAATGGCTTTCAAATTAAATGAATTCATATTGAAAAAAGTCATGGGAGAACCTATGACTTTTTTTACGGAGGAATAGACATGTTAACAAAAAAAGATATCGTAAAAATGTTAGAAACAATTGCAATATACATGGAAATTAAAGGTGAGAATCCATTTAAAGTATCCGCATACAGAAAAGCGAGTCAATCATTAGAAACAGATGAAAGAACGTTAAATGAAATTGAAGATGTGACATCTTTAAAAGGAATTGGTAAAGGTGTAGGCGATGTCATAAATGAATATATAGATAATGGGACACAAAGTTATTTAGATGAGTTAAAACAAGAAATTCCAGAAGGACTCATTCCATTACTAAAAATACCTGGATTAGGTAGTAAAAAAATAGCGAAATTATATAAAGAATTAGATATAAAAAATAAAGAAGATTTAATCAAAGCGTGTGAAAATAATCAAGTGTCTGAATTACCAGGCTTTGCGAAAAAGACTGAACAAAAACTTCTTGAAGAAGCAAAAGTGTTAGGTCAACGACCTGAAAAATATTCAATCAATACTATGATTAAAGCACATGAAGTTATTAATCAATTTTTAGATAATATTGAAGACATTAATCAATATCAAGTTGCAGGTAGTTTCAGAAGAATGAAAGAAATGAGCAAAGACTTAGATTATATTATTTCGACTGAAGAACCTACAAACGTACAACAAGCTCTGCTCGAGTTTCCAGATATTAAAGAACAAATTGCTGTTGGACAAACGAAAGTTTCACTAGATTTACAAATTGAAGATGATGTTATTGGTGTTGATTTTAGACTGATTCAACCAGAAGCTTTCTATCATACATTGCAACATTTTACAGGTTCAAAAGATCATAATATTAAAATTAGACAACTTGCTAAACAAAAAAATGAAAAAGTAAGTGAGTACGGCATAGAAGAAGCAAATGGTAACATTATTACTTATCAAAGTGAAAAGGAAATTTATGATCATTTTAACGTGTCATATATACCACCAACAATGCGTGAGGATGGTACAGAATTTGATAAAGATATTCAAGATATCATTCAGTTAGAAGATATTAACGGTGATATTCATATGCATACAACTTATAGTGATGGTGCTTTTAAACTTGAAGAAATGATTGAAGCGGCAATTGAACGTCAATATCAATTTATTTGTATTACAGACCATTCTAGAAGTTTAGCAGTAGCAAATGGATTATCTATTGAACGTTTATTGGAACAAAACGAAAAAATTAAAAAACTGAATGAATCGTATAAAGAAATCGATATTTATAGTGGTACAGAAATGGATATTAAACCAGATGGTAGTTTAGATTATCCAGATGACGTATTGAAAGAATTAGATTATGTTATTGCAGCAATTCATCAAAGTTTCAATCAATCTGAAGAAGAAATTATGAATAGACTTAGAACTGCATGTGAAAATCAATATGTGAGACATATTGCACATCCGACAGGTAGAATTATTGGTAGAAGAGAAGGATACCGTCCTAATATTGATGAACTTATTAAAATGGCAAGAGAAACTAATACAGTATTAGAACTGAATGCTAATCCACAACGATTAGATTTAAACGCTGACGTATTAAAAAATAATCCTGACCTAATGATTACAATCAATACAGATGCCCATCATATTGATCATTTTGATTTCATGAAATATGGTGTTGGGACGGCTCAAAAAGGTTGGGTTAAAAAATCACAAGTGATTAATGCTAAATCACGTGAAGCATTTAAAAAATGGATCCAATTAACAAAATAAAGTATTAAAAGAAGAGGGAAGATAATATGAATGAGAAAACATTAAAAGTTCTTGAATATCCCTTAATTATTCAACAATTGTCTACTCATGCGACAAGTGATATTGCTGAACGTATTATTAACGAACTTAAACCAAGTGATGAACTTGAAACAGTTCAGCAAAGCATAAATGAAACAGACGAAATGACTCAAATTTATAATAAACATAGAGTACCTGGTTATTCAGGCCTAAAAGATATTAAGTCTTATGTGAGACGTGCAGAAATTGGCAGTTTGTTAAACGTTGAAGAATTAAACCAAATTAAACGTAATATTCAAGTTCAAAATAGATTCAAAACATTTTACGCAAGTATCGTTGATGAAGATGAAGCAATCCTTTATCCAAATATCGATGGTTATGTAGCGCAATTGCCAGTTTTAAGTGAATTGCTTAATCAAATAAATGAACAGTGTGACGAACACGATTTGTTTGATACGGCAAGTCCGAAATTAGCTGAATTGAGACATCAAATTAAAAAAACGAACGATCGTATTAAATCGAGATTAGAGCAAATGGTTAGATCTTCAGCTAATCAGAAGAAATTATCGGATTCAATTGTAACGGTTAGAAATGATAGACATGTACTTCCGGTTAAAGCAGAGTATCGTCAAGATTTTAATGGTATCGTACATGATCAATCAGCATCTGGACAAACATTATATATTGAACCAAGTGCAATTGTTGAAATGCATAATCAAATCGCTCAAGTTAAAGCTAAAGAAAAAGAAGAAAAAGATAGATTGTTATATATTCTGACAGAACAAGTTAGCGAAGTAGGCTATGAATTAATTTCAAGCACAGAAGTTATGGGGCATTTAGACTTTGTAACAGCAAAAGCTAAATTTGGTGCAACTATTAAAGCTACTAAACCAATCATATCTGAAGATAGAGCGATATATTTACCTAAAGCAAGACATCCTTTAATTAATCAATCAGAAGTGGTCAGCAATACGATTGAATTTAAAGAAGATATTAATGCTGTTATTATTACAGGTCCTAATACAGGTGGTAAAACAGTTACTTTAAAAACAGTTGGTCTAATCACGTTAATGGCACAATCTGGTTTGTTAATTCCTACATTAGATGGCGCAATTATAACGATATTTAAGAAAGTATTTTGTGACATTGGTGATGAACAATCTATTGAACAATCGTTATCGACGTTTTCATCACATATGAAAAATATCGTCAATATTATTGATCAAGCGGATAAAGACTCATTAATATTATTTGATGAATTAGGAGCAGGGACTGATCCTAGTGAAGGTGCAGCATTAGCAATGAGTATTTTAGATTATACGATTGAAAGAGATGCTTTAATCATGGCTACAACACATTACCCTGAACTTAAAGCATATAGCTATAATCGAGAGAAAGTGATGAATGCGAGTGTTGAATTTGACGTTGAAACTTTAAGACCAACTTATAAATTATTAATGGGCATACCAGGACGTTCAAACGCATTTGAAATTTCTAAAAAATTAGGGCTTAAAAATGAACTCATCAATCATGCAAAATCACTGATTGGTCAAGATGAAAAAGAAATCAATGTCATGATAGAATCACTTGAGAAAAATGCTAAATCTGTTGAAAATGATCGTATTGAAGTTGAAAAATTAAAACAAGAATCTATAGACTTGCATCAATCATTAACACAGGAATTACAACGATTTGAAAACTTCAAAACACAATTGATGGATGAAGCGAGAAATAAAGCCAATCAAGAAGTTAAACAGAAGACTGAAGAAGCGGAAACAATCCTTCAAGAACTTAGAGATATGCGAGATAATTCAGCTGCAAATGTAAAAGAGCATGAACTCATTGAGCGAAAGAAACGACTTGATAATCAATATACATCTCAATCTCTGAAACAAAATGTTAAGAAAGAACGTCACGATAAGATTGAAAAAGGTGATGACGTTAAAGTATTATCATACGGTCAAAAAGGTGAAGTTATCGATGTAATCAGCGATGAAGAAGTAGTAGTTCAGATGGGTATACTAAAAATGAAAATAGAAGTAAAAGATTTAGAAAAACTAGATAAAAAGAAACAACAACCAAGTAAGGTTGTTCCTAGAACGAATCGATCTACTATAAAAATGGATTTAGATTTACGTGGTTACCGATATGAAGATGCTATGTTAGAATTAGACCAATATATCGATCAAGCAGTACTTTCTAATTACGGTACAGTAAACATTATTCATGGTAAAGGTACAGGTGCATTACAAAAAGGTGTAGCTGACCACCTTAAAAAACATCGTTCTGTAGATTCATATCGTACAGGTATGCCTTCAGAAGGTGGATTTGGTGTTACAGTTGTAACATTGAAATAAGGAGGAGACATATTGGATAATTTTGATATGTATAAACTAGCTAAAGTATTACTCGTTATTTCTGCTTTAACATTTATAGCAGGTATTGCATACTTAATATTTTTATAAGGAGGAATTTTCTTGATAAATACAAATGTTGAAAACCACGTTCTTTATATACAATTAAATCATGGCCCGGTAAATGCTTTAAATGAGGCAGTATTAAATAGCATTATTGAAGCAATTGAAACAGAAGGATTCGATGAAGATGTGAAAGTCATCGTTATAAAGGGTAATGAAAAATGTTTCTCTGCAGGTGCAGATATTAAATCATTCCCAGAACTAACTAAACATGAAAGATTAGATTTAGCTTCTACAAGTGCTAAATTATTTAGATTGATTAAGACATGTCATAAGCCAGTTATTAGTTCAATTCATGGTGTTTGTTTAGGTGGTGGCTTTGAACTTGCTTTAGCATGTGATATGAGACTAATTACGAAAGATACGAAAGTAGGTTTACCTGAAATTAACTTAGGTATATTCCCAGGCTTTGGTGGTGTTAGACGATTATCAGCTATGGTAGGTCAACATAAAGCATTACAAGCTGCGTTAACAGGTGAGAATATCAATTTAGATGAAGTTAAACATTTATTTAATGAAATAGTAGAAGATAAAGAAGCACTAGAACAGGCTACTGAAAAATTAGCTAATACTATCGCTTCTAAATCTTTAGACTCTATTAAAGTCATCAAGCAAATGTCTAATTTAGATTTATCATTAGAAAGTGATCAAATTGAAGAAAGGCATTTCGTTGATATTATTGAAAGTGACAATGCAAAAGAAGGTATTGATGCATTTATGAACAAAAGAAAACCTGAATTTAAGTGATTGCTAATATAGTTCATATCAAGTACAATACACTTTGAGCAAACAACATGCATTGCAAAATAAAGCGTGCTATACTCTCATTATCATAAGTTAACAAGGAGGATTTTTCCAATGGCATTATTAAAAGCAACAGATGCAAATTTCGATGAACAAATCAAAGAAGGCGTTAGTTTAGTGGACTTCTGGGCACCATGGTGTGGACCTTGTAAAATGATCGCGCCAGTATTAGAAGATTTAGCTAAAGACGTTGAAGGTAAAGCTAACATCGTTAAATTAGACGTAGATGAAAACCAAGCAACAGCAGCTAAATACGAAGTTATGAGTATCCCAACTTTAATCGTATTTAAAGATGGCGAAGCTGTAGATAAAGTAGTAGGTTTCCAACCTAAAGAACAACTAGAACAAGTATTATCTAAACATTATTAATCGTTATAACCTATGATTAATCCAAACTGTCTACAAAGCATATGACTTTGTAGGCAGTTTTTGTGTGATGATAGATATTTATATAGAACGTATGTTTTGGTCAATGTAAATTTTATTGATATAATGAATTTAAAAAGGTAGGTGATAAAGGTGGAAGACTACCAAAAGAAAATTAAGCAAAAACTTGATGTATTACCAACGGAGCCTGGATGTTACATCATGAAAGATAGACAACAAACGGTTATATATGTTGGAAAAGCTAAACGATTAAGAAACAGAGTTCGCAGCTATTTCACAGGTGCACATGATGAAAAGACAACTCGGCTCGTAGGTGAGATTAGAGATTTTGAATTTATCGTGACTTCAAGTGAAATAGAATCTTTATTACTTGAACTTAACTTAATCAAAAAACATCAGCCACGCTACAATATATTATTAAAAGATGACAAAAGTTATCCATTTATAAAAATTACAAAAGAAAAACACCCTAGACTTATCGTGACGAGAACTGTAAAAAAAGATTCGGGTAAATACTTCGGACCATACCCAAATGCTTATGCTGCACATGAAACGAAAAAATTACTAGATAGAATTTATCCATTAAGAAAATGTGTCACAATGCCAAATAAAGTATGCCTGTATTATCATATTGGACAATGTTTAGGACCATGTGTATATCCAGTCGAACAAAGTCAGTATCAAACAATGATTAAAGAAATTACTGATTTTCTAAATGGCGATGACAAAACGATTGTCAATGATTTGAACGAGAAGATGAATCAAGCGAGTGAAGCATTGAAGTTTGAGGAAGCAAAAGAATACCGTGATTTAATACAACATATTGAAATGTTAAATTATAAACAAAATATGATGTCAGCGGACATGACGATGAGAGATATATTTGGCTATTCTGTAGATAAAGGGTGGATGTGTATTCAAGTATTCTTTATTAGACAAGGCAAACTAATTGAAAGACAAGCATCTATGATACCCATTATTCAAACAGCAGAAGAAGAATTCTATACATTTATCGGTCAATTCTATTCTTTAAACCAACATTTAACACCAAAAGAAATTCATATCCCGAAGAATTTAGACATAAAAACAGTTGAATCAGTTGTTGATTCAAGAGTGATTCAGCCTAAAAGAGGTCAGAAGAAAGAAATGGTGGATCTTGCTATAAAAAATGCGAGCATCTCACTTAAAAATAAATTCGAATTAATTGCGAAAGATGAATCTAGAACTGTCAAAGCTATCGAGAACTTAGGTGAGGCAATGGGTATTCAAACACCGATTAGAATTGAAGCATTTGATAATTCTAATATTCAAGGTGTGGATCCAGTCTCTGTTATGATTGCTTTTGTGGATGGTAAACCAAGTAAAAAAGACTATCGTAAATATAAAATTAAATCCGTTAAAGGGCCAGATGATTACAAGTCTATGCAAGAAGCAGTTCGAAGAAGATACACAAGAGTATTAAAAGAAGGTCTACCAATACCTGATTTGATTATTGTCGATGGTGGTAAAGGTCATATGTCTTCAGTTAGAGATGTATTAGAAAATGAACTAGGACTTGATATACCCATTGCAGGGCTAAGTAAAAATGATAAACACCAAACCTCAGAATTATTGTATGGATTACAAGCTGAAATTATACCACTAAAGAAAAATTCACAAGAATTCTATTTACTTCAACGAATTCAAGATGAAGTACACCGATTTGCAATTAGTTTCCATAGATCAACACGACAAAAAACAACACTTAAGTCAGCTTTAGATGAAATAGAAGGTATTGGACCAAAACGTAAACAAACCTTATTAAAACATTTCGGTTCAATTAAAAAAATGCGAGAAGCACATTTAGAGGATTTTGTGAAAATTGGTGTTCCTAAAAAGGTTGCTCAAAACCTAGTAGATAAGCTTAGTAAATAAATGGTAAAATTACAACAAAAAATCTATATATTTGGGTGTGAGAATAATTCTCATGCCCAAATTCATACTTAATGATGTTACAATATACATGTAAATGCTCATCGAATTTTTTTTGGGATGTATGTAATCGTTTTCAGATTATTATGTTCTTAATATAACGATAGGGCCATAGATTAAAGTTAGGGGGGACTTCTTTTGGCGTCAAGCGAAAAACAGTTTATTTTACGTCGTATTCATTCATTATTAGGTGTAATTCCTATAGGAATATTCTTAATTCAGCATTTGGTTATTAACCATTTTGCAACGATAAGTCCAGAGGCTTTTAATAAAGCATCAGATTTTATGTGGAACTTACCATTTAAAATTGTATTAGAAGTTGTAGTTATTTATATTCCTATACTATTCCACGCTATTTATGGATTATACATAGCGTTTACAGCTAAAGAAAACGTAGGAAGACATTCACTATTTAGAAACTGGATGTTCTTATTACAACGTATAACTGGTATCATATCATTTATTTTCATAGCTGTTCATGTATATCAAACACGTATTCAAGCTGCATTAGGACATCACGTTGACTTTGATATGGTTTCAGATATTTTATCTAATCCAATTTCTGTAACGCTTTATGTTATTGGTGTATTAAGTGTTATATTCCATTTCTCAAATGGTTTATGGTCATTCTTCATCACTTGGGGAATTACACAATCACCAAAATCACAACGTATTATGACTTATGTGACTTTATTTGTATTTATCGTAATTAGTATCATTGGCTTAAGAGCTATTTTTGCATTCGTATAGGATTTATACTTTTTAGGGGAGTGACAATTTTTATGGCAAACAACAAAATCATTGTTGTCGGTGGTGGTTTAGCTGGACTAATGGCAACTATTAAAGCTGCTGAACAAGGTGCACAAGTTGATTTATTCTCATTAGTTCCTGTTAAACGTTCACACTCTGTTTGTGCTCAAGGTGGTATTAATGGAGCTGTCAATACTAAAGGTGAAGGTGACTCTGTTGACATTCACTTCGATGACACAGTGTATGGTGGAGATTTCCTCGCTAACCAAACACCTGTAAAAAATATGACTGCAGCAGCACCTAGTATCATACATTTATTAGACAGAATGGGTGTTATGTTTAACCGTACACCAGAAGGTCTTTTAGATTTCCGTCGATTCGGTGGTACTTTGTATCATAGAACTGCATTCGCAGGTGCAACAACTGGACAACAATTATTGTATGCATTAGACGAACAAGTTAGAAGTTTCGAAGTAAAAGGTTTAGTTACGAAATATGAAGGTTGGGAATTTTTAGGGATAGTTAAAGATGAGGAAGATGCCGCACGCGGTATTGTCGCTCAAAACTTAACTGACTCTAAAATCGAATCATTTGGTTCAGATGCTGTTATTATGGCAACAGGTGGACCAGGTATCATATTTGGTAAATCTACAAACTCAATGATTAATACAGGTTCAGCAGCCTCAGTTGTTTATCAACAAGGTGCTAAATATGCAAATGGTGAGTTTATTCAAATTCATCCAACTGCAATTCCTGGTGATGATAAATTAAGATTAATGAGTGAATCAGCTCGTGGTGAAGGTGGACGTATTTGGACGTATAAAGACGGTAAACCTTGGTATTTCTTAGAAGAAAAATATCCTGATTATGGTAACTTAGTACCTCGTGATATTGCGACTCGTGAAATATTCGATGTTTGTGTGAACCAAAAACTTGGTATCAACGGTGAAAACATGGTTTACCTTGATTTATCACATAAAGATGCACATGAGTTAGATGTTAAGCTTGGTGGTATAATAGAAATATATGAAAAATTCACTGGTGACGACCCTCGTAAAGTCCCAATGAAAATTTTCCCAGCAGTTCATTATTCAATGGGCGGTATCTGGGTAGACTTTGATCAAATGACGAATATTAAAGGTTTATTCGCTGCTGGTGAATGTGACTATTCACAACACGGTGGTAATAGATTAGGTGCAAACTCATTATTATCAGCTATTTATGGTGGTATGGTTGCAGGACCAAATGCGGTTAAATATGTTAAAGATATCGAAAGATCATATACAGAAATAGATGAAGAAATTTTCCAAAAACGCATAAATGAAGAACAAGAAAAATTCGATCATTTATTACAACTTAAAGGTACAGAAAATGCATATAAGTTACACAAAGAATTAGGAGAAATTATGACTGCCAATGTTACAGTTGTTCGTCATAATGATAAACTTCTAGAAACAGATAAGAAAATTGTTGAGTTGATGGAAAGATATCAAAATATTGATATGGAAGATACATCTACTTGGAGTAACCAAGCTGTATTCTTTACGCGTCAATTATGGAATATGTTAGTACTAGCAAGAGTTATTACGATTGGTGCTTATAATCGTAACGAATCACGTGGTGCGCATTACAAACCAGAATTTCCAGACCGTAATGATGAAGAGTGGTTAAAAACAACGATTGCTCAATATAGAGGACCTAAAGAAGCACCAGATTTTTCATATGAAGAAGTGGATATTAGTCACATTAAACCTCGTAAACGTGATTACTCTAAGAAATCTAAAGGAGGTAAATAATTATGGCAGACACTCAAACAGTTGAAAACAATGCACAAGGTCAAAACCAAGAAAACAAAACGATTTCTATCATTATCAAACGTCAAGAAAATGATAAATCTCAACCTTATGAAGAAAAATTTGAAATTCCATATAGACCAAATATGAACGTTATTGCAGCTTTAATGGAAATCCAAAGAAATCCGATTAAGTCAAATGGTGAGAAGACGACACCAGTAACTTGGGATATGAACTGTCTTGAAGAAGTTTGTGGTGCATGTTCTATGGTTATTAACGGTAAAGCGCGTCAATCATGTTCAGCTATTATTGATCAATTGGAACAACCAATTAAACTTGAACCAATGAAGACCTTCCCAGTTATTCGTGATTTACAAGTTGACCGTTCTCGTATGTTCGATAACTTGAAAAAAGTTAAAGCATGGGTACCAATTGATGGTACTTATGACTTAGGACCAGGGCCACGTATGCCTGAGAAGAAACGTCAAACAGCATATGAACTTTCTAAATGTATGACATGTGGTGTGTGTTTAGAAGTTTGTCCGAACGTAAACGTGAATAATAATTTCATGGGTGCTCAAGCAATTTCTCAAGTTCGTTTATTCAACTTGCATCCAACTGGAAGCATGACTAAAGATGAACGTATTAAAGCACTGATGTCTGATGGTGGTATACAAGAATGTGGTAGTTCTCAAAACTGTGTAAATGCTTGTCCGAAAGGTATTCCTTTAACAACATCAATCGCAGCAATGAACAGAGAAGCTACTTTCCAAATGTTTAAATCATTCTTCGGTTCAGATCACGAAGTAAACTAATAAAGATATGAAAGAGGCTGGGACATAATTTTATGTCCTAGCCTCTTATTTGTTTATTTATAAAACTTAAAGGCCAATTCATTAACTGCATATAAGCGTATGTGTTATTATTATTAATATAAGTTTGATGAGAAAAGAGGTACAAACAACTATGGAAGAAATTACAAAACAGATTGAATATTCGTTAAGACATATAGTAGAAAGAACGAAATTAAAATCAAGAGGACAATTAAAGGTTTATGATATCACACCACCTCAATTTATAGCTTTACAATGGCTCAATGAGCATGATCAAATTACAATTGGTGAATTATCTAAACGTTTATTTTTAGCGTATTCTACTACTACAGATATCGTAGATAAACTCGAGAAAAAAGAACTCGTTCAACGAATTCAATCTGAAAAAGATAAAAGAGTATTCCACGTCAAGTTATTAGAAAAAGGCATGGCACTTATTGACGAAGTTGTTCAAGCGAGACAAATTTATACTGAAGATCTTCTTTCTATTATGGAAGATAAAGATAAAATAAAATTTAATGAAGCTTTAGAAATTATGTTAAAAAGAATGCGAAGTGAAGATGAATGAATAAACCAATTGGTGTAATTGACTCAGGGATTGGTGGTTTAACAGTTGCTAAAGAAATCATGCGACAATTGCCAAATGAGACGATATTTTATTTAGGTGATATTGGAAGGTGTCCATATGGCCCGAGAACAAGAGAAGAAGTTAAATCATTTACAATTCAATTAGCTAACTTTTTAGTTGAAAAAGATATTAAAATGTTAGTTATCGCATGTAACACAGCTACTGCGGTTGCTTTGAAACCTTTGCAAGAAATGTTATCAATACCCGTGATTGGTGTTATTGATCCAGGTTCAAGAACAGCAATTATGACAACTAAAAATAATCGAGTGCTTGTTCTTGGTACAGAGGGAACAATTAAATCTGAAGCATATAGACGAAGTATTAAATCTATTAATCCTCAAGTAGAAGTTAAAGGAGTCGCTTGTCCAGGATTCGTTCCTTTAGTTGAACAAATGAGATATAAAGATCCGACGATTACGAGTATTGTTATCCATCAAACTCTTAAACAGTGGCGATATGATGATTCTGATACAGTTATATTAGGATGTACACATTATCCATTATTATACGATGCGATTCATCAATATTTTGATGATGGCAAGACAATCATATCTTCAGGTTTAGAAACAGCAAGAGAAGTAAGTGCATTATTGACTTTTAGTAATGAGCATTCATATTATACACCAAATCCGAAACATCAATTTTTTGCAAATGGTGATGTTGAACATATCACGAGAACGATAAAAGAATGGCTACATATAGAAGATGCTCAAGTTGAACGAATAACATTGTAAGGAGAGATAAATATGAAAGATATTATTATTGCATCAAACAATCAAGGAAAGATAAATGACTTTAAAACAATTTTTCCAAAAGCAAATGTTATAGGTATTTCTGAAATTGCACCAGATTTTGATGTAGAAGAAACAGGTACAACATTCGAAGAGAATGCGATTTTGAAAGCAGAAGCGGCTTCAAAACAATTAAATAAAATCGTTATTGCAGATGATAGTGGACTATCTGTAAAAGCTTTAAATGGTGAGCCAGGTATTTATTCAGCAAGATATGCAGGTACACAAAAAAATGATCAAGATAATATAGAAAAATTATTAACAAACTTAAAGGGTATAGAAGATAGAGCAGCAGAATTTGTTTGTGCAATTGCTGTAAGTGAGCCTGGAAAAGAAACTGTTACATATGTAGGTAAAGCACCTGGTGAAATAATAGATGAACCACGAGGCGAAAACGGATTTGGCTATGACCCGATTTTCTTCGTACCTTCACAAGACAGAACGATGGCAGAATTAACTGCTGCAGAAAAAAGTGCAATTAGTCACCGTGGAAATGCAATTAAATTAATGAATGAAGATATAGGGGAGCGATTCCAATGAAATGGGTAATTGTTAGCGATAATCATGGCGAACAAGGTATACTTCATGAAATATACGAAAAAAATAAAGACTCAGATTTATTTTTACATTTAGGTGATTCTGAATTTGACTACGATGATACAGAACTAAGTTTGTATCAAAGAGTTAAAGGAAATTGTGATTTTGATCCACAATTTCCAATAGAAGAACAAGGTGAAATAGAAGGTATTGGTTATTTCTATACACATGGTCATAGATATGATATTAAAGGATCTAGAGAAGTATTAAGTGCTCATGCAAAAAATAATCATGCTAAATTTGCATTTTATGGACATAGTCATGTTGCATTATGTGAGACAATAGATGGCGTTTATTGTATCAACCCAGGAAGCATCTCTCAAACAAGAGGTCAATGGGAGGAAACATATGCAATCATTGAATTCGATGAAGCATTAAATAATGCAACTTTAACATATTTAAATAGAAATAATGAAGAAGTAGAAAAATTATCATTAGCAATTTAAATATATATTTTGCAAAACAAAAATGGCAAATAGATTTTATTTATTGAGATATTCTTACGAATATCTCAATTTTATTAAAAAATTAGAATAAACTTTCAATTAAACAAAAATTGTTTTATAATTATGAATGTCGTTAATTTTATGTAAAAACTAATAAGTTATCATACATAGGAGGGGTAGAAATGGGCAGAACACACGTTACATCAGTTATTAATGATGATGAGTTTTGTATAAATAAAAACGAATATAACGACTTACATAAGAACGAAAACATATATGTATTAACAGCAAACGGACTTGTACATGCGAGTGTTATAGAAATATTTGAAGATAAATCTTTGTGTAAAGCCGAAAAAGCCAATACAGTTAAAGTTAATGACATTGTTATCACAGAATAAAAGTAAAACAAAATAATTAAACGTGTAATAATACTTCGAAAGCGATTTAATAAACCTTTTTCTTTTTAAAAAGTATTGATAAATCAGTATCTATTCGATATAATTATTCTTGTGTTGAAAATGTCCTGGTAGCTCAGCTGGATAGAGCAACGGCCTTCTAAGCCGTCGGTCGGGGGTTCGAATCCCTCCCAGGACGTAAATTACCAATATCCCGTTGTATCTGGTGTTCAAAAACCTTGATATGACGGGGTTTCTTTATATATGGTTGTACCCTGTTATATGTGGTATTTGAACTTTTACGCCAACGTAACGCCAACGAGATTATAAAATTGATAAAGCTTTTATTGCTTTTTTATTCTCTTCTTCAAAACTTTCTTCAAGTAAATGTGAGTATACTTCTAATGTCACTTTTATATTTTTATGACCTAATCTTTTCGAAATATAATGTATCGAAACATTCTTTGATAATAGATATGAACAATGTGTATGTCTAATTGCATGAGTAGTTATTTGTTTGATACCTAATAGGTCACAGTATCCTTTTAAAGCTTTGTTTACTGCATTGGTACTAATACCATTACTAAATACATATCCGTCCATTGCAACTGGTCTTTGTTCTAATACTTTATAAATATGGTCCATGTCTTGTTTTGATACTTCAACAGTTCTAGGTGATGTTGTTGTTTTCTGTTCATTAATATAAATAGTTCTTTTAAATCTATCTAAGTATTCATACTTCAAATTAATAGCGCCAGATATTCTACAACCTGTAACGACCATAATGAATAATACTAATGATGAGTCAGTGTATTTTGTTTTCAACTCTTTCTTTAGATCAGAATATTGTTTCAATGTAATATATTTATCTTCCTCTTGCTGTGATTCATTTTTGCCGACATACTTAATTTTATAAGTGAAATTCTTTTTGAGTATACCTTCATATATAGCATCATCTATTGAACTTCTTATCTTTCCGTTTAATTTTCTAACTGATTCGTCTGTATGTGTTTTAGCAAATTCATTTATAAATTTTTGGTACATCAATTTAGTGATGTCTTTTAAAGGTGTATTACCTATAGAATGGTTTTTTAAGTGGTTCATAATTGTTGTGTAAGAAACATAAGTTCTTTCGCTAACATTTGGTTCTTTATAAGTTTCTGACCATTGTTTGAAATAATCGTATAAAGTTATATTGTTATCGAATTGAAAACCGTCTATTAAATCATTTTTTGCTTTAGTTTCTGCTTCGACTGCTTCGCGTTTTGTTGCAAAGCCCTGTTTTCTATATCGTTTTCCTTCATGACCGAAATAATATCCCCAATTACCACTACAGTATTTTTTTATAGACATATATATCACTCCTTATAAGAAAACCTCACGAGGTGTGAGGTGTGTTATTTATTCATCAATATCTAATAATATAGTTTTAATACCACACACCTATTGCTAAAAATAATCAGCGTGCTGGTAGGGTAAAATTAAAAAATATGTTATAATCATTAAAAAAATAGGGGTGATTTGATGTTTAATGTCGTTAAAAATAGAATTAAACAAATTAATAGACAACGTACTGATATGTCAAAATCACATCATGAAAGATACATTGAAACACAGAAAAAAATTAGAGAACATGAACAAGGATATACAAAAAAATCAGATGTTCAAAAACATGTAGAAAAAGAACTATCTAGGCACTTTCGAGAATTCTAATCCAATAGGTTGAATAATCTCGAAAGTGTCGTTTTCTTTTAGGTTTAATATTGAAGATAAAAAAATCATTAGCATACCTTGTGTTCCTTTCGAAAGAAATTCTTCTTTATCAAATTCTGAGTGTTGAAAATCAGTTACTGTATGAAGTGCTGCTGTTCTACTTATCTTTCTACCAAAACCTTTTAGTTGTACTTCATTAGCTAAGGATAATGTTTCTCCAGGTATACGAAGATTTTCACGTTCTCCAATCAATATACTGTTCCCTTTATTTAAAATAATTTTATCCCCTAAGACAGTTGCTAAGTGTTTACTCATTTCATTAAATGTTTTTAATAAAGACATATTGCTAAAGTGTTCATAAAATCGTTCTAATTCATGGATATTTTGAAAATGACGTGGTTTTTTATTTGATCCAGGATTTTCAAGGTATTTACTAGCACTTTTGAATTTATCTTCTAAAGATTTGATACTTGGTAATTCAAAGCGATTGTCAACATAAGGCATTTGTCTTAGTAGATCAGTATCAAAAATTTTAGATGATGTATATATATCTAATACGCTATAATTGTCATCAATTTCAACAAAATCAAATTGATTACTATCTTTTATTTGGTGTATGTCCCCTGTTTGTTTTAATTCATCATAAACTTTATTATAAAGAAAATCATCATAAGCTTTTTTTACACCTAATTTAAATGTTTCGTTATTCAAAAATTCAATAGATTTACCTTCGCGTGTGGTACTTTCATTTAATCCATTTACATTAGTACTACTGATACCTAGCTTTACAGAATTACTTTTTTTATCGTCGCTACCATAATTATCAGTGATATTATCACCGGTCTGTTTAGCTTTCTCATCTATAATTTCTAATATATTACCTTCAAATAATTGTGCTGAGATACTAGATATTGAATCAGTATCTAAATAAACAAAATCTTTCATTCTACATTGCTCCTTTGTTTAAAATTATATAAGTTAAGATTTGTTAGAATGGTTAACCCTACTTAAAAATCCTTTGACTAGCAACCACTTTACCAACAATTTTTACTTCATCTTGTGAATTATACACTTGTGGGTAATGATTGGGATTATTTGATTCGGGTATTAGCATGACTTGATCGCCGTTATATCTAATTCTTTTAACAGTTGCATTGTATCCATTCACCATTACGACTCCCAATTGTCCATTTTCTACAACGGAATCTTTTTCGACCACAACAATATCACCATCTTGAAAAATTTTATCCATACTATCACCAATTACTTTTAAAGCAAATTTTTCTTTATTAGAATTCGTTTTATCTGTAGCAAAATAAATGTAGTCGATTAAATTTTCTTCTGAATATAAAGGTAGTCCAGCAGATATTTTTGAAACGACAGGTATTTTCTTGACTGGCATAGTTTCTACGACAGGTTGTTCTTTTTGAAATAAATCTGTCGGAGTTACACCGAGAGCTTCGCAATAATTTAGTATATCTAATTCATCTAATCCCCGAGTTCCATTTTCATGTGATGAAATAGTATTTTGTTTATAACCAGTTAATTTACTTAAATCCGTTTGAGTTAATTTTTTTTGTTTTCTTAGTTCTTTTATCCTTTTTCCTATTACGTTTTTGCTCATTTAGTATCACTCCTTGAGATAAATATAGCACATATATAATAAGGAAACAATAATAAATATTACAAAATGTGATAATAAAGCATTGAAAAACATCACGATACGTGATATATTGTATTTGCAATCAACGAAGGAGGTGTTAAGCAAATGACAGCGACAGATAAAAAGAAAGTACTTAGAGAAAGGTACTTAAAGCCCAAAACTAAGTTACGTAAGCTTAGATTATCTGAAGAATTCACTACCGAATATGTAGCAAGCTTAATAGGTTTACAACGTAGACAATATGAGCAAAAAGAACAAGGTAAGTATCCTTTCAATGATTATGAAATGGAAATTTTAGCAAGTACCTTTGATGTAAGTGTTGAAGATATTTTTTTTAAATATTAATATCACATTTTGTGATAAAAGGAGGATTAACCAATGCAAGATTTACAAGTATTTCAAAATTCACAATTCGGGAATTTAGAAATTTTAACCGTCGAAGGTAAAGAATGGTTTCCTGCAATAAAAGTTGCTGAAATATTAGGATATACCAATCCAAGAAAAGCAATAAGAGACCACACAAAAGAAAAGGGGGTAACAATTCGTTCCGTCCTTTCAAATGGAGGTACTCAAAAGAAAAAATTTATCGACGAAGGTAACTTATACAGATTAATTACAAAATCTAAACTACCACAAGCAGAGCAATTTGAAGAATGGGTTTTTGAAGAAGTTTTACCAGCAATCAGAAAACATGGGATATATGCTACTGACAGTGTGATTGAACAAACGATACAAAACCCAGATTACATTATTACAGTATTAAAAGAATTTAAAAAAGAGAAAGAACAGAGAATGTTACTTCAACAACAAGTAGGCGAATTGAAACCTAAAGCTGACTACTATGACCAAATACTCAAAAGTAAAAAGCTTATCACTGTAAATGCTATAGCTAAAGATTATGGTATGTCAGCTCAAACTTTAAACAAAGTATTGCATGATTTAAAAGTTCAATTTAAACAATCTGGGCAGTGGTTATTGTATGCGAAGTATCACGATAAAGGTTATACGCATTCTGAACCACATAGATATGTAAAAAAAGATGGTACAGAAGATTTTAGTTTGCATACAAAATGGACGCAAAAAGGTCGTATTTTCTTATATAACTTACTGAAAGAAAATGGCATATTACCAACAATTGAAAAGCAAAACCAACCAACTTAAAGGAGGAACCTAAATGAACGAATTACAAAAAATAACCCTCCTCATCACAATGGCAGTTGTGACATGGAAGGTATGTAGGATTGAAAATCATTTAAGTACTAAAGAAGATGATTATCCATCGATTTCTTCTTCGTGTTTCGCAAAACTGTTAGCAAATTCAAGTGATTTTAGATACTGATGGAAATATGAATTTCGTCTATTATCCATATATTCAAAGAATTCATCTTCAGTATCAAAATCCTCAGGCGTTTTAGCATGAGGAAGGGTTTGTATATATGCTGCTGCAAATCCTTTTGGATCGTATGGCATTCCCTCAAACATAAGTATCACCTCCTAATAAGGAGTATAGCAGAAAGGAGCATGCACGATATGCAAGAATTACAAATTTTCAATTTTAATTCAAATGAAGTAAGGACGGTAGTTGTAAACGAAGAACCATATTTTGTAGGTAACGATGTCGCTCAGATTTTAGGATATGAAGATTATCGAGGAGCAATCAATAAGAAAGTAGATGAAGAAGATAAGCTGCGTAGCCAAATTGACTACGCAGGTCAGAAGAGAACTGTAACACTCATTAACTAATCAGGTTTAATCACAATAAACGTAAAGATGTAGATATGGCAATTCAACATATTAAAGATTTAAAAGCATCGCAAATTGAAATTTAAGGAGTTGATGAGGAATGTATACAAAAACATGGTGGAGCATGGAGGACTTAATGAATGAAACGGGACGCACTAGAAATTGGGTTAAAGACAACATTTTAAAAGTACCTAAATTTAAAAAAGAAATTGAGAAGTTTGCGCATTATCCAATCAACAGTAATGATCAATATCGTTTCATTGGTTCTGAAATGCGAAAGTTCTTAGAAGATAACTTCAAAGAGATATTTGAGGAGGCAGTGAAATGACTGTAGCATGGAACATCATCAAATACCCAGCATTAACACTAGCAATTGTAGTTGAGTTCTTTATTATATCGTCATTTAGTACAACACCTATTGAGCATTCGTTTCTATTTTGGCTATTGACGGTAGCTGGATTTGAAATGGCTGATCAAATATTTTTAGAACAGGAGGAAATGTAATTGTCATATTTTAAAACAGGTTCTCAAGTAACTAAAACAGAATACCATTACGGATTTAAATTTTTACATCGCTATGAAGTTATAGGGGATGACCTAATTTTAGTAAAGGTATTTAGTACTAATCATGATTTGGTATTTGCTGCAGAAGTACATGTTGAAGATACAGCTGAAGGTCTTTTTGAAGAAATGAATGAGACAATTTTAAGTTGGATTGACGACAACACAAGCGAAGTAGACGCACTAATGGTTGAAATACTAAAGGGCAGTAATAAACCGTATGATTTCAAAATTAAGGCACGATATTAAAAAATGCCTAATCCAACGGCAATTGGAGAAGGCGCAATGTGAATTAAAAATACACTTACAGAATATCACGAAGGAGGATATTTAGCAATGCAATTAAAATTAAACAAATTAGTAATGGAGAATTTTGCAGGCTTTAAAAATCAAACTTTTGAATTTAATGGCCAAGATGCAGATATTTTTGGCCAAAACGGTACAGGTAAAACAACAACAGCTACTGCGTTACAATGGTTGCTATTTGATAAAGGATTAGACGGGACAACTAAATCGTTTAATCCTGTACCTGAAGATGAAAATGGAGAAGAACTATATGAACTAATCCCTATAGTAATTGCTGAATTTGAGATTGATGGTGGATTACTAACACTTAAGAAAGAGTCACACCCAAAATATTCTACAAATCAAAAAACAAATCGTAAAGAATATACCAGAAGTAGAACAAAGTACCAATATGTGAATGATGAAAAGGTAAAAGTTACAGATTACAAAAATAGAGTGGCTGAGATTGTAGATGAAGAAGTTTTTAAACTTATTACAAATCCTACAGCTTTCAATAATCTTGATTGGAAAAAGCGTAGGGAACTATTATTTCAAATTGCAGATGACATTACAGATGATGATGTCATTGCAAGCGATTCAGAACTAGAGGGATTAAAAGAATTACTTACTGATTATGATATTGAAACAAAGAAGAAGATAGTTGTAGATAAGATAAAACAAATCAATCAACAAATTAAAGATATACCAACACGTATTAATGAAGCATCACATTCATTGGTTGAAGTAGATGGATTGAATGAATCTGATTACAAACAGCTTGAAGACAACATTCAAGCACTTGTTAATAAGAGATACGAGTTGCAGAACGGAAGTGCAGAAATTGAGTTGCGTAATCAAGTTAAAGATAAACAATCAGAATTAGAAAGAATCAAAAGAGATCACTCATCTAATACTGAATCAAGAATTCATTCACTTATGAATGAGTTTAACGCCGAAGAAAGTACTATTTTGAACTACAAATCAAAAATGAAGAATAATCTAGCTCAGATTCATTATGAAGAAGGTAGAAGAAAAGAACTTTTAGCAGAGCATAAAAGATTAAAGTCTGATTTAGAAATGGCCAAAAATCACAAGTTTGAATATGTAGATGAAAAAGTTTGTTCATGTTGTGGTCAAGAGTTACCAATAGAAAAATTGAATGAGGCAAGAGAAAATGCACTCAAAAAGTTTAACAAAGAAAAGTCACTTCAACTTGAGGTTATTACAGGGTCTATGGAAAGAGTATTGGCAGATGGTAAAAAGATTAAACCAATCATTGATGCACTAGACGAAGAAAATAATAAACATCAAAAATTAATAGATGAAGCTACAGAGAAGTCTAAAAGAATCAAAAGGAAAATCGATAGCCTGAAATCAAAAATCACAGATGTTACACAATCAAGCGAATATCAAGAAGTTCAAAGCGATATTGAGGAACTCAATAAAAAACGTATGAATATTCAAGAAGAAGTAGATGATCAACTCGATGAATTAGATTCACAGTTAAATGAGTTAAACGCTGAAAAAGAAAATCTAGATAGATTGAAGTCGATTGCTGCATCTAATAAAAATATAGAAAAGCGTATTCAAGAATTAAGAAATAAAGAAGATGAGTTATTAGACGACAAAGAAATTTATTCTGGCCAACTTTACAAACTGAATAAATTCACGATTACAAAAATCAATAAGTTAACAGATAACATCAATGAAAAGTTTAAATATGTGACATTTAAATTATTCTATACACAAGTTGACGGAGAAGTTAAAGAAACGTGTGAAACAACTGTGAATGGGATTGAGTATCACAGGGGATTAAATAGTGCTAAAAAGCTTAATGCAGGACTAGACATCATTAATACGTTGTGTGATCACTACAAAATTAATGCACCAATCTTTATCGATAATGCTGAATCAGTAATAGATATCTTACCAACAAAATCACAACAAATTAGATTAGTTGTTAGTAAACAAGACGACACATTAAGAATGGAGAAAAGCGAATGAAATATGAGTTAGGTGATTATGTACGAATAAATAAACGTTGGAAGAAGACGAATAGTTATCCTCTTATATCAGAAGTTAATGACGATAACGAACAATATGTTGTTGTTAGAAAGAAAGTTGATTGTGTTGATAAGGGATTTATTGCAGGTTATCGATATAAATTAAAACAATCAGCCACATATGAACTTAACGAGAATGACTATATTAAAGAAATGGTTGAAATAGAAACAAATTCAATTGATGTTTATCTGGTAGCAACAAGAATGAATTGTCTATATGAAGTGAGCAAAGAAGATATTCAATTAATTAAAGACGTGGAGGAATTAAGATGAAACTTAAAGTATTAAAATTAACACTCCTAATCATCATCTTGGCGGAGGAGATTAGAAGTGTTAGTAAATTAGTTGAGTTTTATCTAAATACTAAAGCATGTCCAATTTGTTCATCAAGAGTAATTGGTAGTGCTAACTATTGTACGAGATGCAGACACAAATTTAATTAAATAATGATTTCTTAACAGCTTCACTTACTAAATCAATTAGTAAATTTCTAGCTCCTTCTTGCACATATTCAGCAGCTTGAGACATATATTTTTTATATTTTGCTTGAGCTAAAGGTGTTGTAGGTGAATCAATAATTAAATCAGGAATTGCGTTTTTGATTATTGTTCTGTGTTCTTGAGATAACTCATCGTCTAACGAAACTAATTCGATAATATTATTTAATATTTTTTCTGTCCAAGGATAAGCTGTTCCACATTCATGACAATAGTTTGGTGGGTTATACGTAGTGAAATCTATAATGTCTCGAGTACGATAAGAACCTTCAATTGGGAATTCACATTTTAAGCAGTTTGAAATTGTAGATTCACCACATGTTTTACAAAATTTTATGTAATTTGAAACTTGACTCGATGCAACATGACCGTTTAAACAGATTGTAGCATTTTCATAATAACCGCGCATATTTTATCACCACGCTTTCATAATAAATTAATTTAATTATACACAATAAAGGAGATTATATATATGACAAATAAAAACGAAGTATTAGTAAAAAATCAAAAAATGGGAGACAACGTCCTAGCTAGAGTTAAGAGTTTAGAAACACAGGGTGATCTAAAGTTTCCTGAAAACTATTCACCTGAAAATGCAATGAAATCAGCAATGTTAACACTTCAGGATTTAAAAGGTTCTAAGAAAGATGGTTATAAGCCGGCGCTTGAGTTTGCTAATCCAAACAGTATTGCCAACGCGTTAATGGATATGGTCGTACAAGGACTAAATCCAGCTAAAAATCAAGGTTACTTTATTATGTACGGAGATAAAGTTCAGTTCCAACGTTCTTACTTAGGTACGATGGCAGTTACAAGACGAGTTACTGGTGCTAAAGAAATAAATGCTGAAGTTATCTTTGAAGGTGATGAAGTTAAATATAAAACAAAGAACGGTAAAATCGTCGATTTAGAACATTCTCAATCATTCGGAAACAGAGATAGTAAAAAAATCATTGGTGCATATGCAACTGTTGTGTTTGAGGATGAAAGTAAAAACTATACAGAGATTATGAGCTTCGAAGAAATTGAAGAAGCATGGAAACAATCTCAAATGGTATATGACGGCAAGTTCAAGGAAGATGGAACGCATAGAAGATTCCCCCAAGAAATGGCCAAAAAGACTGTAATTAATAGAGCATGTAAGAAACTATTAAATAGTTCTGATGACAGTAGTCTTTTATCAAGTGAAATTAAAAATAGAGACAATAGACAACGAAAAGAAATTTTAGATGCTGAAGAAGAAGCAAATGCGAATAAAGAACTATTAGAATTCGAAGAAGTACCACATAAAGAGACAACTGATGTTACTGATTTTGAAGAAGTAGAAGAGATTAAAGAAGAACCTGCACAACAAACAACAGAGGATGAAGAACCATTTTAATTGATATTATAGCAACTGGTTCAAGTGGTAACTGCTATCGTATTTCAGATGGCAGAACCACGCTTTTATTAGAAGCGGGTGTGAAGTATGAAAAGGTGCAAAAAGCCCTTCAATACAGAACAAGAGATATAGCAGGTTGTCTCATCACTCATGAACATGGTGATCATGCTAAATACACAGACCAGTATTTAAAGAACGGAATTAATTGTTACATGACCAGGGGAACAAGGAAAGTAAAAAATATTCAAAGTCACAGACTGTATTCAGTAAAAGCTAAACAGGAAACAAGAATCGGTACATGGTCAATTTTACCTTTTGAAATAGAACATGATGCAGCTGAACCAGTGGGATTTTTACTAAAAAGTACACAAGGATATAAAGTCTTATATCTTACAGATACAAAATTTTGTAAGTACAGTTTTAAAGGTTTAACGCATTTGATGTTAGAAGTAAATTATATCTACGAAAAAATGCAAGAGAATGTTCAAAAAGGCATTATTCACCAAGGATTGGCTAACAGGATAATGGATTCACATTTTAGCTTAGAATATGCAATAAAACTACTGAGTGTGAATGATCTATCTCAATTACAACAGATTCATCTAATACATCTTAGTAATACTAATTCTGATGCAGAACTAATCAAACGGAAGGTACAAGAAGCAAGTGGTGTGCCTGTCTATATTGGAGGTTTATAAATGGATAATAATGATTGTAAGTTTATTGGCCGAATTACAAAAGATTTAGAGATAAGAGTATCTGCAAATGGAACAACGATTTTACCATTTGATATTGCTGTTCAAAGAAAGTTTAAAAAAAATCAAGATGAATATGAGAGTGACTTTATAAGTTGTATTGCCTTCGATAAAACTGCTGAATTTTTAAATAACTATGCAAAGAAAGGTTATTTAATAGGTGTTGAAGGCGAGTTGCAAAATAATAACTTTGAACGTCAAGATGGAACAACTAATTACGGTATGCAATTGAAAGTAAATAAAGTAAATTCTCAAATTTTATTTTTGAATAAAGAAAAATCTAGTAACAATACTAATCAATCAGGTAATGCCCAAAGTGGCCAAAGAAGTAAAACAAATCAAGGTTCGTATCAACCAAGTGGTAGTAATCCATTTTCAAATGCCAATGGCCCAATCGATATTAGCGACGATGATTTGCCATTCTAATTTAACCAGTTTTGAAAGTGAGGTGTGGAGTTATGGCTGGTTGGATTAGCTTGCATAGATCAATTGAAAATCACTGGTTATATGAGGAAGATAGAAAATTTTCTAAATTTGAAGCATGGATTGATTTACTTCTAATGGTTAATCACAAAGATAATAAAACAATTATGGATGGTAAGTTAGTCACCGTAAAAAGAGGTCAACGAATCACTTCACTTAGAAAACTAGGCGATAGATGGAAGTGGTCACTAACTAAAGTAGATTCATTTTTACGACTGTTAGAACAAGACAAAATGATAGTTGTAAAAAAAGACACTAAAAAAACGCTTGTAACCATTGTTAATTATGACGTCTATCAAAATGTTGATTTAGAAAAAAGACACAGAAAAGACAGTGAAAAGACACAGAAAGAACAGAGAAAAGACAGAGAAAAGACACAGAAAAAAACAAACAATAATGATAATAAGGAGAATAATGAAAATAATGATAATAAGGAGAATAAGAAGACGTCGAACGTCTACGACTTTTATCAAGAATCAGGATTCGGAATTATTAATCAATACACTGCACAAGATATCACTTACTATCTAGAAAGCTTTGAGAATGATTCAGATGAAATAGTGATAGCAGCATTAAAGTTAGCACTAGATAGAAATAAAGTTAATTGGGGATATGCTAAAGCTATTTTAAAGGATTGGTTAAAGTCTAATCTTAAATCAATGGATGAGGTACGCGCATATGAAAAGCAAAAGATGACCAATTATAAAAATAAGAGCAATGAACCTTATATATTAAAGTCAATTGAAAAAACGCCGCAATGGGTTTCAGATAACAGCTATAAAAACAAGAGAAGTAGTGAAGAGGAAAGAATGTCAACGGAAGAACGTAAAGCTTTTGAAGAAACAAAAAAACAAATGGAAAAAGAAATAATGGAATGGAGTGAAGAATTTGGGCGTACTACTTAAAGGTAAAACTATAGGAGAAGTATTTGAATTACTACAAGAATTAAAATCAGTTAAAGCTGTTGCTGAAGAAATTGGTGTAACACCTGGAGCAGTTTATAGTTTTAGATCAGAAAATCATAAAGCATTTAAAAAATTAAAAGAAGAGTCGGAAGTTAAAGGAAATGAAAATAAAACAACTAATACTAAATTAACTACAAAAACTTTAGAACCAGAGAAGATAGTAAATGATGAACAAAATGATGAGTCAACAACAAAGGTTGCTATTGCTAGAAAAATGGTTTTAGAGAAAGAAAATAAGTCACTTAATAAAAAAATAAATCAGCTAACTTCTGAAAAGAATCAATTACATGGTCGTATTAATTTACTTGAAGACGAAATTAAAGTGATTAGTGAAGAAAAGACGGAACTGAGAAATGAGTATGAAAAGCTGTCACGTGATTATCAGAAGATTAACGAAGACAAAGTGTCATACAAAAAGCAGCTAGATGAATTAGTTAAGGAATCTAATAACATTTTAGCAGAAGCTAAGAAATACCGTGAGGCAAACAAAGAATATCAAAACAAATTAGCTCTGCTTAGTGAAAGACATACAGAACAATCAGAAATTGATATTGAAGGAATACAACATGAATTAGCATTTTATAAGGATCATGCGTTGCTATATTACCAGAAAGTAATTGAAGTATCATGACGGTTCATTCATTTACAATACTGTTCAAAAAAGACGTAAAACATCTAGATAAACCAATGGCATCCCCTAGACCGAGATTTAGGAATGTAGGTAAATTTATTCAAACTTACATGCCTACTACTTACATGAAACACAAACAATTTATAAAAGAACAAATGCCAGAATTAAACATCGATGATGCTATCAAGCTTACTTTATTATTTGAATTTCCAATGAATAAGTCATGGTCTAAATCATTAATAAAAAGAATGATACATGCATTCAAAAAGAATAAACCAGACATTGATAATTTGGTGAAAACATTTATGGATGCAGCAAATGAAAAGATATGGACTGATGATGCATTAGTCGTTGAATTACATTGTGCTAAAAGATACGCAGAAGTACCAAAAATAAAAGTTAAAGTGGAGGAATTATAATGAGAAACATTCAATTTGCAGATGAACTAATCAAAAAAACATTTGGTGAAAGTGAACAAGATGGAGTAGTAAGAAAACAATTTAATGCTACCGATAAACATGTAACATGGTCAATCGAGTTTTTCGCTTACGAAGCAACGATTACTTGTACTGTAAGTGAAGCAGGCTCAAAATATAAAATTTCTGGAGATAATGTTCCAACAGAATTCATGAATCTACAGTATGAAAGAGTTAATTATATTAGAGAAGAACTTTTTAAAGATAGTGGAGAGAATCCAGACCAACTAACAATTGAAGATGTTGATAATGAAGAAGAACATGAACAAACAGAAAACGAAACACTATTTGATGGCGGAGAAGAGAAAGTTGAAGAATTATCAAACGAAGAAATCCAATAAAACAAAGGGTGGCGAAAGTCACCCTGATATTTTAGATAAGGTAAAGGAAGTGTTGAGAAGATGATACCGAATTTTAAAGCATGGGATAAATTTGATAAAGAAATGTTAGATGTTCACGGAATTAACTATGATGCAGACGGTGTATGGACTAAAGAAGTATTTGATGAAGAAGATAATGGAGATTTCATATACTTTTCAGACATTGAACTACTACAATCCACAGGACTATTAGACAAGAACGGCAAGGAAATATTTGAGGGGGATTCTAAATGCTAAACAAAGACGTTAGAAATATGATGTTTGAGTTAACTTTAGAAGACTTTAAGAAACAAGTACAAACTGATGAGAATAGATTAGGTTTTCGCCAAATGAAAGTACTATTTGACGAATTAGTAAATGCAAAGTTTACAGAAGAACAAGCATTTAAATTTATTATCTTACAGATGAAAATGGAGAGTGATAATAATGGAACTAAATAAATATCAAGAGATAGCGTTAAGAACTCATAACGTTGAACAAAACATAAGCGAAGCATTAACTAATTATGCGTTAGGTTTAACAGGTGAATCAGGAGAAGTTGCAGACAACATTAAGAAACATATATTCCATGGCCATGAGTTAAACAAAGACGAAATTGTTAAAGAACTCGGTGATGTTCTTTGGTACTTATCTTCACTCGCTAGTATGTGTGACGTAACACTTGATGAAGTGGCAGGTCATAATTTAAATAAATTATCTAATAGATATCCAGGTGGATTTAATCAAAAGCATAGTATTAATCGAATAGAGAACATTTCACCAGGAGATAAAGTTTTATTTAGTAATAACCAATATATTGTGGATGATGTAATTGGAAATACATTATTGATTAGTAACGATAATGATGATCAGCAAGTTAATGTATATGATGTAAAGAAACTGTAATTAGTTTCTTCTTAATAAAGGTGGTGAGATGTATTGTTCGAGTGGCTAGAGTTATACCAGAACTTGGATATGCAACAGCAGGCATTAGAGATAAAAAAAGATATATGCATTGAAGAAATGGAGAGGTGGCACTCAATAAGTTATGCACGAGCAGACTTAGGAAAGAAGCATGACTTTCATTCTCGCTTACAACAGGTCAGCCGTATTGAGGAGGAGTTAGAGGAATTGAATGAGAGGATAAAGAAGTTAGAAGAACAGAAGGAAAGAGTATTAAGTTTGTTGGACCGCTTCCAAGGTATAGAACACAAGATACTTAGAAAGAAATATGTAGATGGTATGACATTACAAGAGATTGCATATGACTTAGGTTATAGTGAACAATACATTAGAAAGAAACATGCTGAGTGTATCAAGAGAATCAAGTTCATTAGTTAGTAGTCAACGTTGTCAACAAACAGTCTACACAAACTATTGATTAATCATGATATTGTTATAGCATAGAAAAATTATAACTAGGACTGACACATTGTGTTGGTCCTTTTATTATGTGATGAAGGAGTGATTGATATTAGTATCATGCGAAGATGTAATCATCCAACATGTAATACATTGATAAGTAGAGACGAAACATATTGTGATAAGCACAAAACATATACAAACAAAGCATACAACGATACTAGAAGAAGAAACGATCCAGAATATATCAACTTCTATAAATCAAATGCTTGGTTAACTATGAGAAAAAGAATACTTCTGAAACATGATTACTTATGTAGTAGTTGTGGAAGAATTGCTGAAGTAGTAGACCATATTATTCCAACAAAAGTAGATTGGTCAAAGAGATTGGATGAAGACAACCTTCAACCACTATGTAATGAATGTCATAACAAAAAAACACAAGAAGATTTAAAAAAGCGAAATTAATAAAAAGCAACAAAGTGAAAAACAAAAATTCAGAAAATGAAAAATTGAAAAATAAAAAGTCCCCCACCAATTTTGACGGCCAAGAAAAAATTTTTCCCCGGAACGGGGCGGGGCTTTCTTTGTGACTTTTTCCCTTTTTTAAGCCGAATTTATGAAGGAGGTGGTTTGTTTGGCAGGAAGAAGACGAGTTGCGACTGATGTTACTAAAAAGAACTTAACAAAAGATGAAATCAGACAACGAAAGCAAGAAGAAGAACTTTTGAATGTCTTTGAGGGTGTACCTGAACGGCCACCAACTTGGTTAAGTAAATTGGCCAAAAAAGAATATAAGCGTATTGTTCCCTTAATGAAAAATTTGCCAATAGCAAACCTAGATTTACAAATCGTTTGTCACTATTGTGAACAAGTTTCAAGTTATTTGGAACTCACTAAAGAACTACAAGAGAATGGTCATAATATACCAGTTCGAAATGACGACGGTGAAATTATTAACATCAAGATTAATCCTGCAGTATCAAAAAGGTTAGAAGTAGCAAGGGAAATGAGAGCTGCAGCAAGTATGATTGGTATTAGTTTAGATAGTCGTATAAAAATTGTCGCACCAAAGAAAAATGAAGTTGTAGAGGACCCAATGGATGAGTTCTTTAACTGATAATAAATTAATTGATCCAGTTACTTTTTATGCAAAAAAAGTGCTAAGAGGCGACATTTTAGCATCAAATATGGTTAAAAGAGCGTGTAAACGGCATTTAAAAGACTTAAAACGTGAGGATTTAGCATTTCAGTGGCAACCAAACAAGGCATTACATGTTATTAATTTCATTGAGAAGTTACCAGATATTAAAACAGGTGAATGTCATCCATTAGCATTATTTCAAAAGTTTATTGTAGGTAGTATTTATGGTTGGCAGAACGAACAAGGACATAGAAGATTTAAACGTGCATATATCAGTATGGCCAGAAAAAATGGTAAGTCTATCATAGTTGCTGGTATTAATCTTTATGAATTACTTTTTGGTGAAAATCCTAGATTAGGTAGACAAATATATTGTACAGCCAATGCGAAAGACCAAGCTAAAGTTGTTTGGGAAATGTGTATGAAACAATTGAATTCATTACGAGATAAATCGGCTAAAGTATACAACATTACTAAAATAACAGAATCAAAAAACCTTTTGGCAAATAAGCGAGATGGATCAATATTGAAGCCACTTTCAAAAGATACTAAAAAATTAGATGGATTTGACCCATATATAGGTATTCTAGATGAATATCACGAAGCTAAAGACGATTCAATGTTTGAAGTCCTGCGTTCAGGTATGATTCAACAAGTGAATAGATTAATAGCTATCATAAGTACAGCAGGCTTTAATTTGAATGGACCGATGTATAAAGAATATGTATATTGCAAAGGGCTAATGTATGGAAAGTTCGAAAATGATAATTACTTTGTTTATTGTGCTGAAATGGATAATGACGAAGAAATAGATAATGAGAAAAATTGGATTAAAGCTAACCCATTACTTGAAGTTGAATCGTTTTATGATGTTGCTTTACAAACAATCAAAGACGATATGCAAGAACAAATCGATAAAGGTGAAACACATAAAATTAAAACAAAGAACTTTAATATCTGGCAATCAAATAGTGAATCATCACTAGTCAATATAAAAGATTGGGAAAAAATAAGTGTTGAACATATACCTGATATTAAAAATAGAGATGTTTATATCGGTGTCGATTTATCAAGATTAAATGACTTAACTGGTATTGGTTTTATATATCCTATAGATAAAAAGTATTATATTGATTCACATGTATTTGTTGGAACTCGAGGTGGTATTGAAGCGAAAATAAAACGTGACAAAATAGATTATTTAGAAATGGTGAACCGAGGCAATGCAACTTTAACACGGTCTGAATATGGAGTTATAGATTTCGAACATGTAATTGAGTTTTTAATTAATTATGTAGATGAGTATAACTTAAATGTTATTGGACTATGTTATGATCCTTGGCATTCAGAAACATTTTTAACTTCGTTAGAGAAGCGGAAAAATATTAACTGGCGACTGATTGAAGTAGGTCAATCATTTAAAGTAATGTCACAACCAATTAAAGATTTTCAACTTGATGTCATTCAAGAAAAAATTATTCATGCAAGTAATCCAGCGTTAGACGTTGGTGTTAACAATGCAGTCCTTATATATGACAAAGAAGGGAACTGCAAAGTTGATAAGTCTATGTATAGAGAAAAGATAGACAGTATTGTTTCAGTTCTTATTGCATGGACTGAAGCAAGAATGCATGAGTTCCAAGAAAATTGGGATGAAATATACGAAAGTGAAGAATTTGGTTTCTAGGAGGTGTATTGATGAAATTGAGCAAAATTAAAGACTTCTTAATGTTATTGGTTGCTAATTTAACAGGCATCCTTTTTTTATTAGGTTTAACCTTGGTTAATATTGCTATGTATTTAAGATTTAATGAAATAGTCGGACTAGTAGCAACAGGACTTACATTAATTTTAATTGCATTGATTATTGACCATGAATCTAAACCAGAAAGGAGGTAAAGTGATTGGGAATCTTTTTAAACAACACTCGTGATCTACAATACAATGAAGATGATTTACAAATGATGGTTCAAACACTACCAGGCTTTCAAGGACAGTCAATTACAACATATTCTTCAGTAGAAGCTATTAAGAATAGTGATATTTTTACAGCTGTTACCATGATTGCCTCTGATTTGGCTAGAATGCCTATCAGATTGATTGAAAACAAACAAATAGACTATAACCACCCTTTGACAAAACTATTTAATATACGCCCTAATAACATGTATAACGGCTATATGTTTAAATTCATTGTTTTTGCTAATGCGTTATTAACGTCACATGGATATGTAGAAATATTTAGAGATAGAAAAGGAAATCCTAGCGGTTTGTGTTTTCGCAAAACATCAGAAGTGCAATTAAAAATCCGTCCAAATGGTGATTATTTTTATAAATTAACTTCTACATTATCTGATGGCAGTGGCTATGAGAAAGAAATTGAGTTTAACGACATGCTTGATATCAAATTTTATTCATTAGATGGTGTAAATGGATTGTCGCTTTTAGATACTTTAAGCAACACTATTGATACTGATAAAAACGGAAAATCATTTTTAAATAATTTTTTAAAAAATGGAACACATGCTGGTGGCATTTTGAAGATGAAAGGCGTATTGGATAATAAGGCAGCAAGAGATAGAGCGAGAGAGTCATTTCATAAACAATATAGTGGTACGAAACAAGCTGGTAAAGTCGTAGTAATGGATGAATCAATGTCATTTGAACAATTAGAAGTAGATACTGAAATTTTAAAACTTATACGTGACAATAAATCGTCTACACGTGAAATTGCTGGTGTCTTTGGTATACCACTTCATAAATTTGGTATTGAGCCAACAAATATGAGCATTGAAGATGCAAATTTAGACTATCTTTCAACACTTAAACCATACACAACTTGTATTTGTGCCGAATGTAATTTCAAGTTTAATAATGATTATGAAGATGGAATTCGAGAATTTAAATTCGATACAACAGAAATACGAGTTGTAGACGAAAAAACACAAGCAGAGATAGACAAAATCAATTTGGATTCAGGAAAAACAAATATTGATGAAGTTCGTCAAAGAGATGGACTACCACCAGTGCCAGGTGGATTTGGAAGTATTCATAGAGTTGATTTAAATCATGTGAACATTGAACTGGTGGATAGTTACCAAATGAATAAATCTAAAGGTACGAATAATAAATTGAAGGGAGGTGACGACAGTGAAGGGAAAGGAAATTAGGACTCTCGAATCAATAGAGGTTAGAAGCGATGATGAGAGTAACAAAATGTTTATTGAAGGCTATGCTTTAAAATACAACACATGGTCCGAAGATTTGGGCGGTTTCAAAGAAACGATTTCACCTGATGCTTTAAATGAAACAGATTTAACGGATGTTAGATGTTTAGTAGATCACATACCTTCTCAAATTATTGGAAGAACAACTGCAGGTACATTAAAACTTACTAAAGATGAAATTGGTTTAAAATATCGTTGTGAATTACCTAATACCAATTATGCTAAAGACTTATACGAAAATATGCGCCTAGGAAATATCAATCAGTGTTCTTTTGGTTTTATGTTGAGTGAAGACGGTGATGAAATGAGATTTGATAAAAATAACAACATTTATCAACGTACTTTAAAGAATATAAGTCAATTAACAGACGTTTCAGTTGTCACATATCCTGCTTATAAGGATACAGATGTAGCACCTGCGTTACGAAGTATTGAAATGATAGAAAAACAAAATGAAGATATCGCTAAAAAAGAGGAATTATCTCAAAGGTTACGTAAATTACAAATTGAAAATAATATGTCTAAGAGGTGATCCAATATCTCGGTGAAGATTAACACCGTTATCAAATGAATCCGACAAGCTTACCGAATAAGGTAGAGCTTATTTTTTATTAAAAATTTTAAACTAGGAGGTTCATTATATGAACAAGAAATCAAAATTAAAAGCAGTTATTGAAGATTTACAACGTAGTATTGATTTAAAAATCAAAGTAGCAACAAGAGCATTAAATGATGATGATTTAGAGAAAGCTGAAAAGTTAGAACAAGAAATTTCAGAACTTAGAAAGCAAATTGCTGATAAGGAAGAAGAACTTTCAAAACTAAAAGAGGAGAGTTCAAATGATGAGGATGATCCATCTAATCTTGAAGCAAATCGTAACAATAATCCTGAAAAGAGAAGTAAAAAGACTCCGAACGCAAATTTATTAGGTGCAAATCATACTAGTAATGATGTATCTCAAGAAGTTCGTGATTTTACTGAATACATTGAAGCAAGAGCGGATATCCCTGGCGGTAGCTTAAAAACTGATTCAGGATATGTGGTTATTCCAGAGGAGATAGTTACAGAAATTCTTAAATTAAAAGAAGTTGAATTTAATTTAGACAAATATGTAACGGTTAAACGTGTTAAGAATGGTTCAGGGAAATACCCAGTGGTTCGCGAATCACAAGTTGCTGCTTTACCAGAAGTTGAAGAATTAGCAGAAAACCCAGAGTTAGCAGTTAAACCATTCTTCCAATTGTCGTACGATATCAAGACACGTCGTGGTTATTTCAGAATTTCACGCGAAGCAATCGAGGATAGCCAAATCGATGTATTGAAAGAATTAAAATTGTGGTTAGCACGTACAATTGCAGCTACACGTAATAAAGCAATTATTGATGTAATTCAAAAAGGTGGACCAGGTGAATTAGGTGATAACACTAAATTACAAACAATTGCAGCAGAAGGAATTGACGGACTTAAAGATGCAGTTAATTTAAACATTAGACCGAATTATGAACACAATGTAGCGTTAGTTTCTCAAACAATGTTTGCTAAACTAGATAAGTTAAAAGATAAAAATGGTAATTACTTAATTCAACCTGATGTGAAAGAAGCGTCACAACAACGATTATTAGGAGCGAAAGTCGAAATTTTACCTGATGAAACATTTGGAACTGCAGGTAATGAATCCTTAGTATTTGGTAATCTAAAAGATGCTTTAGTATTATTCGACCGTTCTCAATATCAAGCGGGTTGGACAGATTACATGCATTTCGGTGAATGCTTAATGGTTGCTACGCGTCAAGATGTAAGAATACTTGATTATAAAGCAGCGATTGTTATTAATTACACAGATGCACCTGTAACACCAGAGGCTTAATTTTAAGCCTCTTTAATTTAACAAAATTAGGAGGAATATAAAATGACAGAATTTAAAGTGAAACATATTTATAAAGATATTGAAATTGGGAAAGTTTTTAGACCTGGTGATGTTGTAAAAATGACAGTTAAGCGTGCGAATGAAATTAATGAGAAATTAAAGAAGCATGGCGTTATTTTAGAACGTGCTGAAAAAGTTGAAGAAAAAGTAGATGTAAAATCCGAAGATAAAAAATAAGAGGTGATTAAATGACAATCACTGAAGAAGATTTTAAATTATTAAAAATGCACTGCAAGGTAGATCATCACTATGAAGATGATTTATTAAAAGCTTATTATGAGTGGGCAAAAGAAGATATTGCGAGTGCAGTAACTGATGAATATGAAAAACATAAAGATTGGTTTGATAATCAGACTTCATTTAGAACTGCTGTTTTTCCACTAACAGCGTACTATTATGAGAATAGAATAGCTTTTAACGAACGAACATTATCTTATGCTCCACATATGGTAATGAGTGTAGTACATCGTTTGAGAAGTAGGTTTATTGATTACATTGGAAGTGATGAAAATGAAATTTAACTCAAATAATCTGAATGAAAGAGTATCTTTTTGCGAAGATATTAGTAAATCTGTTAATGGTTTACCATCTAGACCTAAAACAGTTGAATTATATAATTGCTTTGCTTGTATTCAAGACTCTAAAGAGACAGATACTCAAACGGCACTTTCAAACGAAAGCAAGTTTATCAAAACAATTATAATTCGTGATCCAAGAGGCGACTACAAACCGAGCAATAAGCACTATGTCTTACATGAAGGTTATAAATATAATATTAAATATTATAAACCTGATTATATAGATAAATCATTTATACGTATTTATTGTGAGGTTACTTTTTAATGGGTGGAAAAATCGTTAAAAATACGGTTGCTGAAGGATTAAAGAGAGAATTATTACAAATGTCTACACTAGAAAAGAGAGTCTTGAAAGCTGGAGCATCTACTATCATTCCAATTCTTCGAAAAAACACGCCACTCGGCGAACAGCAAAGGCACGCTAGGAATTATATTGCAATTTCTAATGTAAAAACAGATAGAAGTACGTTAGAAAAGTATGTCGCTGTTGGTTATGAAAAAGGGTACTCGCATCGTATTCATACAACTGAATTCGGTACAATGTATCAAAGACCACAATTATTTATTACAAAATCAGAAAAAGAAAGCAGAAATATAGTATTTAATGCTATGAAGACTGCAATGAAAAGAGGGTTACGATGATTAAAAACATTACGAGTGAAATTTATAATGAGATAATCAAAAACAAAGATATAACACTGGCAGATAATGTTTTTAAATATATCGTGCCTGAAAATTTTCATAAAAAAACAGATAATCCAATAGTGAGAATAGTTCCTTTACCTTTTTCACCAGAAGATTACGCTGATGATCAGCAACTTTCAAGAGAATATGATTATCAAATTGATATTTGGTGGTCAGAAAACGAACCATTTGAGCAAGCAGAAATGCTTGTTTTTTTATTGGAAAAAATGAATTTCCAAGCATATTACCGTGAACCGTTATATGAAATAGAGACTCTTACATTTAGAGAAATCATTCGTGTAAAAGGTACGGTTTTTTCATTAAGAGAAAATTAGGAGGAGTTAAACATGTTAAAAAACTTAAAACAATCTGAAAGATTACTAAAATTAAACCTACAGCACTTTGCTTCAAGCACTGGAGTTACAGGGATTGCAATTGGCGTCTCAAACTTTTATTTCGCACCAATTAAAAAAGATAGCGAAGAAGGTATTGAATACGGTAATGGAACTCGAACAAGATTCTTAAAAGAAATTGAAGTAGAAAGACCACAAGAATCAGAAGAAGATTACGGTGATGATATCGTTGCTGCAACTGCTGTATCTAATGGTAAATTAGAAATTAAAACTACTTTTGTTACTGTACCTGCTGAACAAAAAGCATTCTTATCGGGTGCAACTAAAGGTACGGGTGGATTTAAATATAGTGCGAAAGATATTCCGCCAGACGTAGGTGCAGTATTTGAACGTCGTAACCATGATGGCTCTAGCGAGTGGGTTGGTCTATTTAAAGGTAAATTTACTAGACCGTCTATTAAAGGACAATCAAAACAAGATAAAGTAGAATTCCAAAATGACGAAGTTGAAGGTAGTTTTGTTGACCGTATTTTCGACGAAGCTTCCCATGTTACAGGTTATGATGCAAAAGGTGAAACTAAAGGTCGTGACTATGTGTTTATGGAAACATTCGGTAAAACATACGAAGAATTTATGTCTACTGTTGGAGAACAAGTTGTTCCTGCAGTTGAAAAACCAGTAGTTGCTGGTGGAGTCGTACCTGAAGCATAAGAGTGGAGGACATTTGTCCTCTACTTATTTTTATTTTGGCCAAATTAAAAATAATAATAGAAAGTTGGAAAACAAATGAAACGTACATCAATCGAATTAATTACAGGATTTACAAAGACAGGAAAAGTTCAGACGAAAAAATATTTAGCTAAACCAGTTATTACTTTATATGAAACTATTTATGGTTCAAAACTTTCAGCAAAAATGCAAAAAGTATTTAATGCTGTTGATTTGAATGAATTAACTGATGAAGAGTATAAAGAACTATCTGAAACAGAAAAGAAAGAGTATGATCAAAAACTTGAAGAAGCATCTGAGAAGGCAGAAGAACAGTTTGATGTTTTAGACGAGGTTTTTCAATTTATTGCTGAAGCTTTTGATAATCAATTTACGCCTGAAGAATTACAAAAAGGACTTGAAAGTGGAGATAAAGGTTTTGAAACTTTAGGTACTGTTCTTAGAAATATTACTAGTGGTGGAGAACCAAGTGATACAAAAAAGTTTGTGGAAGAGAAGGCGAAATAACACCTGAAGATTTAACGCCTGAAGGTGTATATAATAATTATATAAAAATTGCTAAAAAGTTAATTGATGAAGGAATGGATCCTGAAAAAATAGCTAATATGCCAATTAATTTTTTCTTGGAAATTGTAGAATCAAAAATCGAAAACAAAAAAGCAGCCAATAGCTTTAAAGACATATTTGGTTAAGTCACTCAAACATAAATGAGTGACTTTTTTTATTTATCTAATTTTAGAAGGAAAGGAGGAATTTTATGGCAAGTCCTATTGGAAATATGGTCATAAAAGTTGACTTAGACGGTTCAGGCTTTAATAAAGGTGTCACAGGTTTAAATCGACAAATGAGGATGGTCAGTAAAGAACTATCTGCCAATTTATCTAAATTCAGTCGTTACGATAACAGCTTGGAAAAATCAAAAGTAAAAGTTGACGGACTAACTAAAAGACAAAAAGTCCAAAAAGAGATTGTCAAAGAACTTAGACAAAATTATGACCGTTTAAGTGCCGAAACCGGAGAAAATAGTGCCAAAACTCAAGCAGCTGCATCTAAATATAATGAAGCAGCAGCTAAGTTAAATCAATACGATCATGAATTAGAAGAAGCTAAAAAACATATGAAATCTTTACAAGACCATCAAAGAGCCTTAAATACTACTCTTGGTAAATTAGGGAATAACTTTTCTAAATTTGGACCTCATTTAAAAACGATGGGAGATGGAATGAAAAACGTCGGTAGGTCAATGAGTATGTATGTTACAGCCCCTATTGTAGGTGGTTTTGGTGCTGCAGTTAAAGCTTCTATTGATTATGAAAGTGCTTTTGCCGGAGTTCGAAAAACTGTAAATGGTAGTGAAAAAGACTACAAAAAATTATCCGACGGAATTATCAAAATGTCTAAAAACCTACCTGTTGCAGCAACGGATATTGCTGAAGTAGGAGAAATGGCCGGTCAACTAGGTATCAAGAAAAGTAATATATTAGATTTTTCTAAAACAATAATTGACTTAGGTGAGTCAACGAACTTAACGAGAGAACAAGCGGCAACTGAGTTTGCTAGATTTGCTAATATCGTTGATATGCCACAAAAATCATTTAGTAGATTAGGTTCAAGTATCGTCGCTTTGGGTAACAATATGGCAACTACAGAATCAGAAATCATGAGTATGTCCATGAGAATAGCTGCACAAGGTAAGTTAGTAGGCATGACAGAATCAGATATAACAGGTCTTGCAGCGACAATGTCTTCTTTAGGTATTGAAGCAGAAGCAGGTGGTACTGCAATGACAACAGTACTTAAAAAAATTGATAAAGCAGTTGGTTATGGTGGAGATGCTTTGAAAGAGTTTGCAGAAGCAAGTGGCGTTTCATCTAAAGAATTTAAAAAGCAATGGGAAAGCGACCCTATAAAAGCTTTAGATACTTTTATCGGTGGTTTATCAGAATCTAAAAAAGAAGGAGCTAACCTTTCTGATATTTTAGCGAATCTAGGAATCAAAGGAATTAGAGAATCGGATACAATTTTAAGAATGGCTAATAATCACAAATTATTGGGGAAAGCTGTACAAATCTCTGGTAAGGGTTGGAAAGAAAATAAAGCTTTATCTAACGAAGCTAATCAAAGATATAAAACAATGGCGTCTCAACTAAAAATATTGAAAAACAATGTTGTAGCTTTTGGTATTTCATTAGGTGACGCTATCGCACCAATCGTTATAAAGCTAGCCAAGGGATTAACAGGTGTTTTAAAAAGTATGTCTAACATGTCTAATGGTATGAAGATAACAATAGCTGTTGTTGGTTCTTTAGTTGCAGCAATAGGACCGGTTGTATTTATATTTGGTTCGTTTATTAGTGTGATTGGTAGTGCAATGACAACACTAGGACCATTGTTAGTTGGTATTAGTAAAGCTGGAGGAGTTATGGCATTTCTATCTGGAAAAGTAGCTACATTAGTTAAGCTATTCCCTGCGCTTGGTCCTGCAATAAGTTTTGCAGGCGGTCCGTTATTATGGATTGTCGGTGGATTAACAGCCTTAGGCATCGCATTCACTGTCGCTTATAAGAAGTCGGAAACATTTAGAAATATTGTAAATAAAGCTGTTTCAGGTGTAATGAATGTTTTTAAAGCAGCAAAGATTGCACTTCAAGGTTTCTTCCAATTATTCAAAGGAAATGGACAAGACGGAATCATTACTCTATCTAAAATATTTCCACCGAATGTAGTAGTTGGAATAACATCCTTTGCAGATAAAATAAAAAATACATTCATTCAAGTTGTGAATGCAATAAAAGGTTTTGCTAGTCAAGTTGGTGGTCAATTAACTAGTTTTTGGAATCAAAACGGTGCTCAAATTACTGAAGCAGTCCAAAATATAGCGAATGTTATATCAACTGTTTTCAAATTTATTTGGGGTAACATAATACGTCCGATCATGACTTTGATTTGGAACCTCATGAAAATTATTTGGCCAGGTATTAAATGGTTAGTAGTCTCAGTCTGGGGTAATATTAAAGGCGTTATTTCAGGCGCATTAAATGTAATTATGGGCGTAATTAAAGTTTTTGCAGGATTATTTACTGGAGACTTCCGAAAAATGTGGGAGGGCATCAAACAAATTTTCAAAGGTGCACTTCAATTAATTTGGAACGGAATACAGTTAATGCTTGTTGGAAAAATTTTAGGAGCAGGAAAAGTCTTTATTCAATTGTTTAAATCTATACTTAGTGGTGGTTGGAAAGCAATTATAAGTATATTTAGAAATTCACTAGGATTTATTTATAAAGCAGTTTCAAGTGGGTTCTCAAAAACTTATAGTTTTACTAAAAACATATTTACACTCATGAGAAAGTCAGTAAATACAATTTTGGATCATATGAGAACTGGAATCAAAAATATAGTCCAATCTATTTATGCAATTATTAAAAATGCATTCACAAAATCTTTCAGTTCATCAAAAAATATTTTTAGTAAATTAAGAAATTTTTGTGTGAATCTATGGAAAGGATTAAGAGATTCAATCTCTAACTTGGCATTAAGAGTATATGTAAATGTTAGAAGTAGTTTTACGAGATTATATGATAATTCACTCAAATTATTCAGGAAATTGCGTAGTTTTATGAGTGATATATGGACATCAATCCGTAGAAATACAGTTGATAAAGTGGCATCTTTATATAAAGGTGTTAAGAATCATTTTGAAAAATTATTCTCTAGCAGTAAAAGTATCAATCAAAGATTGAGAGATTTCATGTCTAATATTTGGCGTGGAATAAAAGATAAAACGACGGGAATGGCAAGAAATATTAAAGATGCTGTGCTTGGAAGTTTTAGATCAATGAGGGATAAATTAAAAGGTATTGTAGGGAAAATTAAAGATCATATAGGTGGTATGGTCAAAGGTGTTAAAAAAGGTTTAAACAAATTAATTGATGGAGTCAATGCAGTAGCTACTAAAATTGGAATGGATAAATTTAAAAAGATTAAGTTGTCTACTGGTACAGTAAAACACAATCACTCTTTATCTGATAACCAAGGTCGGTTGAAACAACATACGAGAGCGATAGTTGGAGATAAAGGTCCTGGTAATGGTCCTGGTGGATTTAGACATGAAATGATTGAGTATCCGAATGGACGCCTAGCAATGACACCTAAAACAGATACAGAGGTTATTTTGCCAAAAGGCTCAAGAGTTCATAACGGAACAGCAACTTATAATTATTTGAATACTCCACAGTTTAGCACGGGTACATTACCGAGATTTAGTCTAGGTAGTTGGCTTGATGACAAGAAAAAAGATGCAGGTAAATATGCAGGTAAGAAAATGGCTCAAGCAAATAATGCAGGAAAGCAAATTATTAATGGTACCAAAGACACTGCTAAAGCTTTGAAAAAAGGATTTGATAAAGCTATAGGTGATGTCTGGGACTTTGCATCCAATCCAGGAAAACTAGTAGATAAGGTCATGTCTCATTTTGGTGTAGATTTCGGTAGTCTACCTGAATTACCTAGAAAAATGATGGCAGGAATGTATAAAAAATTAAAAGAAGGCGTAAAAGATTTATTTGGCGGATGGCTTGAAGATAGTGGTGGTGGAGATGGTAGTTCATTCACGAAGTACGCTATTACAACACCATATAGTCCTAATAAAGCGGTAGCTGGATATGGATTTAATGGTGGACGTCATTATGGAATTGATTATGCAACACCAGTCGGTACAACACTGACAGCGCCAACTAGCGGTACTATTTCAAAATTAAGTAACTACGGCGGCGGTACAGTTGCTAAATTATTAAGTGGTAAGTTCACACAGTTCTTTATGCACTTAAAAGATATATTCAAGACAGGTAAGGTTAAACAAGGCGAAAAATTCGCACACACAGGTAACAGTGGTCATTGGACTACTGGACCTCACTTACATTATCAAGTAGAGAAAGGTCATTCAGCAGATATTACTAACAGAAATACAGTGGATCCTGCTAAATTCTTATCTGGAAAAGGTGGAGGTAAACAAGCACCTTCACAATGGCGTTCTACTATTCAAAGAGCAGCAAGAAGAATGAAAGTAAATTTATCTAGCAAAGAGATGAATGGTATTATTGCACAAATTCAACGTGAAAGCGGTGGAGATGCAAGTGTAACGCAAGGTAATATTGGAGATATTAACAACTTAAGAGGTACACCTGCACAAGGCTTGTTACAATATGTACCTAGTACATTTAAAGCATATGCCATGAAAGGACACGGAAACATTAAATCTGGATATGACCAATTACTAGCATTCTTTAATAACTCTAATTGGAGAAAGAATTTGCCTTATGGTCGTTCGGGTTGGGGTCCAACTGGTAGTCGTAGATTTGCTACAGGTGGTAAGGTTTGGAATGGATTCTATCATCTGGGAGAAGAAGGATATCCAGAATGGATAATACCATCAGATCCAAAACGTAGTGAAGATTCATGGAAATTGCTAGCTTTAGCTGCTAATGATTTAGAGAAAAATTCGCCGAAAAGTAAGAGACCTAATAATTTACCAAATCCTTCAACTGGTTCAGGTAGTAGTAATTCAAATCTTGAAAAGAAATTTGATATGTTATTAAGTTTAGTTTCTAAACTTGTATCAAGTAATGAAGCAATTGCAAATAAAGATTATGAGCCAGTAATTGATAAGTATTCACTTGAAAATGAAGTGTTTAAATTAATCGAGAAATACGAACGAACTAAAAAGAGAAAAGGTAGATATAATCCAGCGACTTAATAGGAGGTGTATAAATGCTTGATACTATTTTAGTTAATAAAAAGAAAATTGATTGGCTTGTTGTAGCAAGAGGGTTTAATATACCCTCTTTTAATTTTGCTACAGAAAGAGAAAAAGTTAATGGCAGACCAGGTAGTGTGAAAAAATCAAGAAATATTGATGAAGTAGAATTTGAATTACCTTTAATTGTGAGAAATGATTATTTATCGCCTGGTGGAATAAAAAGTCATGATGAGATAGTAAATGAATTAGTGGGATTTTTTAATTACGACGGTGAAGTTGAATTAAGGTTTAAGTCGAAATCATGGTACTGGAAAGCAAGATTTGACGGCCCTATAGAAATCCCGAAAAATCCTAAAGAGTTTGTTAGGTTTTCTATAAAAGTTATTTTAACAGATCCATTTAAATACTCATCTAATGAATATGAAAATACAGCTATTTCCGATGAAGTTGCAATTCTTAATAAAGGTACTGCAGATACACCAGTCATAATTGAAGCAAGAGCATTGAAAGACAGTACATCTTATATGATTGCTAAAGGGCAAAATGGAGTAGCAGAAGATTATTTTATGATTGGTAAATCAGAAGATGCGAATAAAGTTAACAAAGATGAAGAACCGTTTTTGTTCAATGATGAATTTCATACAGGTATAGGTAATTGGGCTTATGTTGCAGCAAATACTTCATTTGGCAATAAGTTAGATGGCGGAGATGCGAACGGGGGAAGATTCGGGGTTTCAGAATTGAAAGAGAGTATATATCCTTCAAATTATGGGACCGCAAGTACAACTAATTGGCATGGTGCAGCAATTTATAAATCACTTGGTAAAAGTTTAGGAGATTTTAGAGTGAAGTTCAAAGTACTTGTGAGACATCATGCAGATACAGGTCCCGGTAAAGGTTTTACCTATATAGTTGATGAGAATAATAGAACGTTATTCAGTATCGGTTATGTCAATACATCAACTAGTCGTAACTTCGGTCAGATTATCGCATATGCATATAATGAACACGGTGAGGCACAACGTATTTATGCTAGAGAAACGCCGTTTAAATATTTAAAAATAGATAATATGCATGTCTTTATGACATTAGAACGTAAAGGCAATGAGATATACATTGAAACGTGTAAATATGATTATGGTAAAGATAAAGGTCGACGAAAACCACTCGATAAAGATTCTAAGACGTTTAAGGACAGCGGTAACTTTTATCAACGAAAAGCAAGAATAGCACAAATGTATGTTGGAAAGTCTGTTAAATATGAAAAAAGAATGTATGTAAATTTATTAGGTTTTTCAATTCAAGAGTTATTACCAAAACAGTCAGACGTAACACCTATTGTAATTAGGCAAGGAGATTTAATTGTAATAGATACTGGACAAAATCTCGTTACATTAAATGATGAGAGTGCTTTGAAAATGAAAGATTTTGGATCTAATTATTTTAATTTAGATAGTGGTTTGTCGGAATTAATAATTGAACCTGCTGGAAAGTTTGATACAAAAGTAATCTGGCGTGATAGATACCATTAAGAAGGAGGTGAGGATTTGATACATGTACTTAATTTCAATAGTGAGATTATTGATTTTATCAGTCAAGATGATTCTGCGATTATTCGAGCAGAACACACTAGAAGTAAAGAAGACAAAAGTGAACTGTTAAATATCACCTTACTTTCAGAAAGAGGAGAACATTTTAAAGAACGAAATAGAGTTATTATCCAAGAGCCTAATGGTGCATATAAAGAATTTATAATTAATAGACTTGAAGAAGAAGGTCAATATCTAGAAATAGAATGTGATGCTTCATATGTAGAAGACATTGGTAAAGCAAAACCTATACCAGCTGGTAAGTTTACGAAAATGACTGTAAATGAGGCACTTTCAGAAACGTTAAAAGATTCAGGTTGGGAAGTTGGTCTTTGTGAATATGGTGGAATCAAGTCAATGTCATGGACTTCTGTACGAACACCCCATGAAATAATTAGTCAATTAACAACCACTTATAAATTAGAGCCAGACTATGTCATTGAGATTAAAGGTAATGAAGTCGTGAGAAGAAAAGTTAATATGATTCAACCGAAACCTTTATTTGAAGGAAAGGAAATCATATATGGTAAAGATTTAATCTCTATGAAAAGAACGGTTGATATGTCAGAAGTTAAAACAGCCTTATTTGCTTTTGGTCCTGAAAAAGACGATGGAACACGTATCAGTACAGTTGTGGTAGATGATGAAGCACAACAACAGTTTAATTTACCTAAACGTTATTTATGGGGTATATATGAGCCTGAATCAGATGACCAAGATATGACACTTGAGAGACTGATCACTTTGACTAAGACCGAGTTGAACAAGCGTAAGTCTTCAGCATTAAGCTATGAAATAGATGCATTTGATTTAGAGAAAGAGTACCCTCATGAAATTATTAGATTTGGAGATATTGTTAGGATTAAAAATCCAGATTACACGCCAAGTTTATATGCAGAAAGTGAAGTTGTTGGTTTCGTACACGAATTAATTTCAGACGACTTAACATGGCAGTTTGGAAATGTAATCGAATATAAAGAAGATGATTTATTAAAATATTTCAGAAGTAGAATGGAAGAAATCGAAAAGAAATTAAATAATAACATCAACAATTCTAATACGATCATCACAGATAGAATTGAAGAAGAAATTGAAAGATTACAAAGAACTATTCACAGAGGCGAAACAGCACCACCAAGCCCAGAAGAAGGCGACTTTTGGTACGATACTAGCAATTTTAAAGTTGCAGTATTACGAGAATTTAAAAATGGTCGTTGGGAAAATGCGTCAGCACACGACGTTGAACAAATTGGTGGTATGACGAAAGAAGCTATTATATACAACGAAATTAACGGCACATTTCTTTCTATATCTGTACAACATGCAAAAGTAATTAACGAAGTATACGAGGTTTTAAATAGTGAATATTTAGTTGACGAGGGTATAAGAGATTGGCTTAACAATGAACTAAATATACTTCTTGACATTTATTCAAGCATTACTTCATCACTAGATAGCATGACAGTAGAAACAGCAACGATAGGTAAATTAATGGATACACAAGCCATGATAGTTCAATATCGCGGTCAAGCGTATGCACTAAATACGGCGTTGCTTAATGCTAGACAAGCCATTGATGAACGCTTTAAATTACTTCAATCGCAATACACAGATGAAAAATACAACGAGGCAATGCAAAAGGTAGCTGAAAAGTTTGGGTTTGAATATAAAGAAGATGGTTTTCTTGTTGGAGATGGTTCTTTAATAAGCGGTGCAATTCAAGCATTACGTGAGGACACTGAAGAACAATTCAAGCAAGTGGTAAAAGGTGTTGATTATGAAACGGATAAGAAAGGTATTATCGAACGTTTAAATGGTGCTGATAGTGCAAGAGAACAATTAGATAAATTGATAAAAGACCGTGTAACTTTAAATGAATACAACAACATGAAGGTAGGTACAGAAAACCTATTATTAAATAGTTTGTATCAAGACAAAGCGACTAGCAGTTCATTAACTCATGCTTTTTTCAGATACTACTTAACGACACCTTTAAAAGTTGGTAAGACGTATACATTTACTTGTAACTTTAATACAACGGACACTAATCAAAGTGGAAGAACATCTGTCAGAGGATATACACCAGATAATGGCCTGATAGATGTCGATATTGTAGAAGGTAAAATCAAAGTAACGTTTGTTGCTAAAGTTGAGAGTTCTACATTCCTAGTTTATAAAGATATTGCAGGTACTTCGCCACATACATTGAATGTGAATGTTACTAATGCAATGTTAGTAGAAGGCGATAAAATTGGCGACTATCAACAAGCACCTAAAGAAACCGCAGAACGTCTTAAAACAATGGAAACAGGCATTGAACAAAATGGTATAGATATATCATTAAGAGCCAAAGAAACAGACTTGAACAAGACAAAACAAACGCTATCTAAAATTGCAGCCGAAATTTTAGTGAACACGACAACAGGCGTGACATTAAAGTATGACGAGAATGGAACAGTAAGTGATGTTACAGTTGGTCCTAGTGGCGTTAAACTGAATACGAATGTGTTTGAGATAAATGACGGGGACGTTATCGTTATGAACGGTGTCACAACGATTAAAGACGCATACATTGACAAACTATTCTCAAAACAAGCGACAATCAATTACTTAAATAGTGTTGATATAACAGCGAAACGTATTGAGGCAAAAGACAATAAAGCATCTGTAAACATCGAAAATGGCACAATAACGATGACTAGAGCAGATGGTCATAAACTTGATATGGGTATTAATGGTATTGAAATGTTAAATCCCGATGGGTCTAAACGTTTTAGTATGGACAGATTATTAGTTACAAGTGCAGCATTAGGTACATCTAATTCAAATGTATATCTTGCGGCTCAACAAGGTTATGAGGTAAGAGCAGTTGATATTACGCAAATACCAAGTGACGGTGCATGGGATAGTTACAGATATGTACCTATCAGAGCGCATAGCTTTATAGGCGATAAATTGATGACTAACGCAGGAACTAACTTGTATTTAGGTTCAGACGCAGAAATACGAATGACCTCTCGTGGTGGTTATAATGGCACAGATACTATATATAGAAATGTAAGAGCATTAGGATATTTCGGTAACTTTTTAGATTCTAATTATGTTACAGCGGGGCAACATATCTATATTCGTCCGGACAGTGGTTCAGAGGTTAGATTCACTGTTAGAGGTACAACAGAAAATTATGTTGATATTCGAGGTGGTATAGGTTGGTTAGCTTCAATAGCGCATAGAGATACAAATGCAAGATTTTATATTGGTAGCGATAATGGCGTTAGAATTACAGGACGTTCTTTATATAATGGTGGGGATATTATTTGGCGCGACTTAGCGGCTAATGGACTATATGCCAACTTCTTAGATATCAACCCTAATACAAATGCCGTAAATCTTTATTTAAGGGCTGACGGAGAAGTGCGAATTACTAAAAGAAATACGACTGATAGTTATATACCTATCAGAGCAGCAAGTGCAACGTGGACATCTTCTGAACGTTATAAATATGATATTGAGAATTGGGATATAGATGTATTAGAACATTTGGTTGATCGAGTGCAGTTATATAGTTATAAGCTATATTCAGAAATCGAAGAAGACAGTCAAAGAGTTAGACACGGTGTTGTTTTAGAAAGAGAAACGCCAGACGAATGGAAAAATGGGGACGGTGTCGATTCTTATGAAATGACGGCATGGTGTCTTAAAGCTATACAAGAATTAACTAAAAAAGTCCGTACATTAGAAGCGGAATTGGAGGCAAAATAATGAATGAACAAAGCATACAAGCAAATCCACAAATTGTTATAAGCAATCTAGTACAGGAAAATTCAAGACTAACGCATGAGAATGCAGTGTTAAAAGCAATAATTCAAGAACAAAACGATCAATTACAAACTGATAATCAAGCGCCTGCTCAAAGCGAGTAAGGTGCTTTTTTATATATAAAAATTTAAAGGAGTGTTTTAAATGGAAATGAATATCAAACAGTATTTTTTAGTAGAGCGTGACGAAAAAGGACAAGAAACATGTCTAATCAAGAATTATGGGAACGGCTTTAATAAAGGCGGAACGCCTCAATCAGCTCATAAGTTTATGAATGAAGCAGACGCTAAAACAGCTTGTACAGTACAGAACACATTAGCAACAATTTTTGGTAATAACACATTCACTTATTACATTGAAGAAACAATTTCACGTACTAAAAAACAACAAGACGGACAGAATTACGTAGAAGGTACAGAAGAGACAGAGTAGATCATAAAGCACTTACTAATGTAGGTGCTTTTAGATTCTAATGAAAGTAGGTGCTTTAATGACGGGCAGAAAAGGATTGAACTTTTTTCATTTTTACGCAATTGCGTGGGATTTCGCTTTTGGAATTTGTTGTATTGTTCGAGGTAGTTATTGGATTCTTTTTGCTGAGAAAGCACAATACGAAAGTGAACTCTACACAGCTATGCATAAGGTGATGCCTTTAACGATTTGGGGCATTCCATTTGTACTTGCTGGAATATTAATTATTCTTGCAGGAATCAAACTACCATATCATCAAACAAGTATTAGTTTTTATAGATTGACTGCATGGGGATATGCAATAGCATGTCCTTTTTATTATATTTTCTCAACGGCTGGTTTTGACAGTGGCTTAAATTTAGTCACGCCAATTATGAATCTTTCCTTTTCTATATTTTGTGGAGCAACTGCACTATTAGCTTACAAAAACATTTCTGAAATGAAGCAAGAAAAGAGTAAGTAATGAATTATCTAACAACAGAGAAATATTATGAAGACGAACTACGCCGTGAGAAAGATAAAGGTAAATTACATGCAAGAATAAACGAAGTAGAAGATAAACACGATCAGAACTTTAATGCTTTGAATTTAACAATACGAACATTTATAGAAGGACAAAAACCAATAAATGAAAATATGAAAGGAATTCGTGATGATTTAAAAGAGGTCAATACCATATTAATAGATTACGTAAAGAAAACAGACAGTATTGAAACTGAATTAAAACGAGTCCAAGAAAGCCAACAAGCAGGTGTTGTAGATAGAAACAAGTTTCTCATAACAATAATTACAGCTGGACTTGGGGCAGGTGGATTTGTGCCAGTTTTAATACAAGTCTTATTTAAATAAGGAGGCAATAGCATGAAAATCAACTGGAAAGTACGAATCAAGCAAAAATCATTTTGGGTAGCCATTATATCGGCTATCCTTTTATTTGCTCAACAAGTAGCGGGTGCATTCGATTACGATATAACAGTGTATACAGACCAAATAACAAATATTGTGAATAGTGTATTGGGTGTGTTGGTGTTACTAGGTGTAGTGCAAGACCCAACAACGCGTGGTATCAAAGATAGTGAACAAGCACAACGATATACAAAACCTAGAAAGTCGGCTGAATGATCAGTCGGCTTTTTATTATGACTTGGTTATGACAGTGCAGTTATAGCCAAGAAAAAACTAAAGGAGAGATTTATAATGAAAGATATTTATTCAAATCACATTCAAGGAAGTAAGTTAACAGGTAAAAAAGCAAGTATTGCAGGTATTGTTATTCACAATGATTATGGTTCAATGACACCTAATCAGTATTTACCATGGTTATATACAAGAGAACAAAACGGAACGCATGTTAATGGGTGGGCTTCAGTTTATGTAAACAAAGATGAGACGCTTTGGTATCACCCAACAGATTATGTAGAATGGCATTGTGGTAATAACTGGGCTAACAGTAATCTGATCGGATTCGAAGTTTGTCAATCACACCCAGCAGCAGGTTTAACAGATGCCCAGTTCAAATTAAATGAAGAGGCAACATTTAAAGTAGCAGCAGCTGTCATGAAGTCTTATGGTTTGCCAGTCAATCGCACGACAGTTAATCTTCATAGACAGTATTTTGGCACATCTTGTCCTCATCGTTCTTGGGATATGCATGTAGGAAAAAACGCACCAGATACGTTAGCTAATCGTAATAAGTTAAAAGATTACTTTATTTCTCGTATTAAACATTATTACAACGGTGGCACAACAACTAAACCACCTAAAACAACTTGGAAATGGTCTGGTAAAGCGACAGCTAAGAAAGGTGTATCTCCAATCGCAGCTAAAAAGAAACCAGGTTTAAACGAACCGGCATTAGCACCACCAAATAACATCTTAGCTGGTCAATATATTAACTTCTTCTCGGTTACTAAAAAGGATAAATATTGGTGGGCAGAGTTTGAATATCCAACTAACCCTAAAGCTGGACGATTCTATTGTGCATTGGGGCCTATTACACACAAAGATGAGAAGTTAGAAAAAGAAACCAAATTATGGTTTGACTTGAAGATTACAAGTAAAAAGTAGTATTATATGTTTACCCTATTTAGTTTAACCGCTAGGTAGTTCATACACACAAACCCCACTTCTTATTTGTAGAGTGGGGTTATTTTTTTATTATTTAATTTGTTTTGCAAGATAATTAATCGGGTATTTGTATCTTGTATCTATTATTAATACAAGATTAATTGAAAGGAATAAGTTTTATGAAAGAAATTAACTATCAAGATTTAAGCGATGATTTATTGTATGTTTCTATATTGTTAAATGAAAAATTAAATGGAGACTTCAACAATGATGTAGAAATAGCGATATTAGAAGAATGTATTACTAAATTAAAAAGTACTACCATACAAAGTCCTGATTTTAAAACAGAAGTGTGATTAAGTATGTTAAGATAACTTTAGACATATTAAACACAATATTACGGCGAGCCTACTCATGTAATTGAGTAGGTTATTATTTTGAATTATGTAATATTAATGATATAATTTGTATAGTTTAAACCTATTATCTCCGTTTTAGTTTTAAACTCATATTTAGTAATACCTTTTTGCACCTCACTAATAAGTGGGGTGTTATTGTTTTTAAGACGAAATAATGATATAGTAGCTAGATGAAAGTGTTTAACCCTAAAACACTTACCCTCTACACAATGCCATGATGTAGGGGGTTTTTATTTGCTTTAATATCAATAGTGTAGTATTACTATAAATAAGCACTTTTTGAGTGCTAGTGTTTCTTAATATAACTTCCAATACTAGCCCTGTCACTTTATGTGATGGGGTTTTTATTATGTTACAATGATTATAGGTTTGTTTCTCTTCCAAATATAAACAAATCTAATTAAGTTATCCTATGCCCTGTCACTATAAGTGATGGGGTTGTTTTTTAAAATTTATTAATTAGTATCTACTAATAGTATTAGGTCTTAATATATGGTATAATATAAATGTGTATTAGCAACTAATGTCTTCCCCGATGTTAGTTGCGCTTTTTATAAATAAACTCTTTCTACTTTATTGTGTAAAATGTATAATATTGTTAAATACACACTGAAAGAGGTAAGGGGAATGAATTTAGATAGTATTTTTGATAAATTGAAGGAGATGGATGACGAAGTTATAACAAAATCTGTCTCGTTTGCACTGGTTAAAAAATCAGATAGTGACAATCAACAAAACTTGTTTTATGAATATAAGGTTGAAGCTGATGTTCAAAAGGATTTATATTCGTTGGTAAAGAATTACTTTAACGATAAAAGGATAAGAAACAGAGATAAAAGTAAATACGATGCTGTGATTCAGCGTAAAGATTATAAAGGTTTTTATTTAGTTGCAAAATCAGATTATAATCATGTCAAAAAATTTTTTAATGATTTGAAAAATTCTAATTCAATTGGTAGTTCTAAAAATGTAAATATTGAAAAATTTATAGCATATATAATTACAATTGAATATGAAACTGATAAGTACATATATTATATAGGAGAAATATCAGCATTAAGCTCCTTAAATAAAACTAAATTTATAGGAAATATTACAGATGATAAATTGAAGAAAATTAAACAGAACAATTTAGTTGGATTTAATGAAAAAATGGCTATGTTTATACATGATGAAGAAATGCTAATTAATCAAATTAGTATTTTTGAAAAATTATGTAATATGCATATAGAATTTGATGAACAGGCAACAAATTTACTGAATACTATATCTGAATATGATGTAATAACTAACTTTGAAAAATTTGATAAAAAAGTAAAAAAAGATAAAAGATTTTCCAGAAGATTGGCTAAATTAAACGAACATCCTGAAAGAGTTGTAGCTTTTTTTGAAAATATTGAAGGTGTAAATGAAGTTTTGAATTCTGAAGAATTTAATGAAAAATTTAAAGGGATTGTCTTGGAAAATGGTAAATTGGTATATAAAGAAGAATTAACTCAACAATTTATTAGTTTAATTAGTGACTCAGCTTATGAATCTATAGTAGGAAAGCAGAAAAGATTAGATGAAATGATTTAAAGGAGAATGTCATGGGAATATTATATAAAATAAGTTTGTTTATTTCTTCCTTTGCACCTTTATATGTAATGTTAATTATACAAGAAATTGATAGTGCCTTTAAATACAACAGTTTAAGCAAACTACCACTATCTATATACATATATTGGTTTATACTAATAACTTTGATTATAATTTCAGTGATTTCTATATACATTATTTTTAAAGATAAAGGAAATAAAACTATAGAAATTGATACAAACCTAGAAAAACAGGGAGATAATATTATTAGTTACATTATGACATACCTAGTTCCTTTGCTTTCTATTGATCCAAATGATTATGTTAACCTATTACAAAATGCGTTTCTTTTTACGATAATAGGAACAATTTATATACAGCAAAATCTGTTGTTTTTAAATCCTATATTTTCATTATTAAATTATAAATTTTACAAAGATTCAAACAATGAAATTTTGTTGAGTAAATACAGTATAGAAGAATTGAAGTCATTAAAATGTGAGGGCAAAAAAGTTTTCGCTCGTAAGATTGATGAAAAATTTTGGATTATAAAAAATGTGAGAAAATAATTATTTTATGTCTTTAATAGAAAATTATAACTAAACCCACCTTAATTGGTGGGCTTTTTTATTTATCTTTGCTATTTATTTCTAGAATATTTAATCCTTCCGATTCCTTTGGTTCCTCGAAGAATGAAGTGAGATAATTGAAAGTAGATTCAGTATCAAAATTATTCCTTTCTGGTTCCTCTAGTTGTCTTATTTTTAGGTGTTCTAAACATTTTTTGTTATCAACATTTATATATATAAGTTTATGATAAGCATTTATTTCATTAGCTATATTTAATAACCATCTTCTTTGATTTTTGGTGTTTCCTGGAAAGTCCATAACTACATCTGTCCCAACACACAATATATTCTGTACATGTTTTTTTATCAAAGGTTTTATTTGTTTTGACAAATTTTGATAATCTTCTATTGTCTTAATTTTATTTGGATACAGACTTTCAAGCCATTCGTCTTCTGATAATAAAACTGCATTTTTTTCGTTCGTTAATTGTTTTGACATTGTTGTTTTTCCAGCACCCATTTTACCTGTGAAAAAATATAAAGTTCCTAAATTGTTCATATTGAATCTACTCCTAAATGTTTTTGGATTATAATAGTTTATACTTTAATATAATATACACTTTATCATAAATGTACTGTAAATATGGTGTTTTCTATTCTATCTCAATAATACAATCCAGATTTTAAAAGTTAAACCCACCTTAATTGGTGGGTTATTTATATGGGTGATTTTTAATATATTCTTGAGCCTTTCCTTGGTTACCACTTGCAGCAGTTATTGCTTCATATTGTTCAACAATCTTGTAATCAAAGTCTTTACCCAGACCATTTGCAATGTTTGTACGTGCAGTTTGTATAGTGCCATCATATTCTTTTTGTTCTCTACTTCCCTCAGGTAATGCATCTCTATTTAGTGTCATAAGTCTGAATGCATAATTTTTATCAGATAAGTGAGGTAAGTATTCGGGATTTTCTTCTGACACTTCGTTGTTATCCTCTGCTATCTGTTCACTATTCATACTAGTATCGTTTTCAACAGTTTGATGTTGTTCATTAACACTGGTTGATACATCATCCTTTTTTGCTATTGTGTTCTCATACACCATAAACGCAGCAAAAGATAATCCTATCATCAAAATAGCTATAACTAATAAAGACATTATAACTTTTAAAATGTTCATTCTACCATTCCCTTCATTTTTTCGAACTTCCATTATTACAATATTACTCTATCTCCACAATGCAATCCATACTCAATTGCACTTTCTCACCATTCTCCAACACTTCTAACTTATTTCTTTCACTATCAAACTTATTAATCTCACACTCAATCGTTTTATAATATCCATCTTCCCAATACTTAATTGTTGCTGGTGGATCATAAAATAATTTTTGCGCTAAGACATCGTTCAAATCACGCAACGCTAATTCATCAAACACAGGCTTATCAACTTTGTTTTGGTCTTCGATAAAACCGTTAATCGTTTCATATTGTTGTGGCATTGTTGCAAATGGCGCCCACTTAATCATCTTGCGACCTTCTGGGATATTACTATTCAAATACTTTTTAGGTATTTTTCTATAGTCCGTTTCATACTTATATGGTTCAGGCATACCCGGGTTAATGATTTTCAATTTAAACACCTCACGTATAATTAGTAGTTTCATTATACGAACAAATGTTCTGTTTTGTAAAGAGTTTAAAAATTTATATCAAAATTAATCTACGCCAACGACACGCCAACAAACTATTGAGAACACTGATGTTATAGGCTTTAAGGAATCCCTCCCAGGACGTAAATTACCAATATCCCGTTGTATCTCGTTACTTGTAACGAAGATATGACGGGATTTTTTTGTATATGTAAATGGCTTGTTAAATAGCGTAACTACGCCAACTGTACGCCAACGTTATAAAAGTTGTATAAACTACTTAGGATATCTTAATGTTGTTGAATATTTTCTGTAATTTTCTATTTGATATCTTTCTCTAAAATGATCGCTAAGTCATTATTATCTGGATAACAATTTCTTATTTGAAAGTCATTTTTGATATTTAAAATGAGCATGCTTTTCCATTTATTAAAAGATTTAGTTTGAATTTTTTCGTACCTTTTACTTTTTAATATGCTTACTTGTTTATCCATAAGCTTCTGTGCAATTCCATGATTTCGATTATTTTTTTCAACGCCACCTAACCAACTGTAAAAAGTAGAACGATCCATTTCATATCCAATTTTATATCCAACAATTGCTTTTTCTTTATAAGCTACTAAAATTATAATTTTATTTTTACTTAAGAATTTGTCGTTTAAATTTTCGTTTGTATCGAAGATTTCATTGTGAATTTTAGATAGTTCTTTATTTTTCGACTCTGGTAATGTATTATAAAACTCTTTTATATGTATCATTGTTATCACCTATATTTTTGAAATGAATTATAGTCTGTATTCTTTTTTGTTTTGTAAACACCAATTTATAGCAAGCTTTTCATTCTTTTTTACAAATTCATTTTTTCCATTTACATATTGTTCTTTGTCTCCACAATACTTATTAATGAGCATCATTTTTAAATCCTCATATTCTTTAGCTACTTCTGGAAACTCAATTAAGAAGTCTCTAAAAGCGAGATGGCGAATAATGTTTTTATCATCTTTACAATCATAAATATGAACATGGTAAAGTTTTCTATTAGTTTCTTTATCAAATTTAGTAAAGTATCTTCTATTAACTATTCCATATTCGCCATGCACATCATAATCAAACTTTTCAAAATCATGATTATATTTATCCACATTGTCTATATTATTAACGATAGGCATAATATCTATAATTGGTTTTGCAGATATATGTGGAATTGATGTACTACCTATATGATGGATTGAATGTAATTCATCACCAAATATTCTTTTTATATTATTTGATTCTTCGGCAAAAATATTCACCCAATAAGAATTATATTTTTCGATATTAACCTTCTTTATCTTTATCAGTCCTTTTGAATATGTCATAAATCCATAATATGCCTCATCATTCTAGATAGTAGATTAAGTTTAACTTATTTGAGCTATTTAAAACAAATTATGTTTCTATAAGTTTTAAATTGAGAGTGTAACAATCGTGAAAGTTAATGAAGAAATCGAAACAATTTAAATCATAGGGGAGAACTCGATAGGTATATATCGTAAGCAATCACATTGTAAGTCGAGTATGCAAGAGCGTAGGATTGCTCTATTTACATTACATTTGTAAGTGTAGCATTAAGAATTGTATATAAATAATTATCTATTATATGTAATTAATTGGTGTAGAAATGACTATTTAACGTTTATAGAGCGTGTTTAAGATCCTTTAAATAGGTTTATGAATGCTTAAATGGTTAAACAATTCTTATAAGTATTAGAATGATTAAAAAGAATAGTCTAATGAATCAAAGCAACTGCGGGTATATATTAATGTAGAACAATCAACGAAAATAAAATTTTTTAAGGGTACTTTTCTTAACACTAGTCATGAAAACAGTTGGAATTAATCGACTCACTCTTAAATACGACCAAATTACTAAAACTAATCTTTTGAAGAATATAAGCTATTCAAAAATCTCTGTATGATACGATTGGTTCTTAATTATTTACCGATTAGAAACTTTAAAGATGCACCATCTAACTAATGTGGGATGTTATTTATTTGCTATAATTTAATTAGGCGGAAGTGGTTAGAAGGTTATATGAGATGGCTGTTACAGACAGTCACCTTTTTTTATTTAATCAAGTTAAACTGCTTTTATTTAATAGTTCATTATGAAAGAATCAATTTCATGAAATTCCTTAAATATTTTTTAATATTATTGTATTTATTTTTAGGTTTACCTAAAAATAGGTTGATAAAAATATAGAAAATAGTTAGAATGTTAATTATGAAATGAAAGGTGAGTATTATGTGGAGAGTGAGAAAAAATGGAGATAAGGGAATCTTGTATACGTATTTCATACTCTCGATAATAGGGATTATTATGATTTATAGTGCCAGTATGATTTCTGCATACAATGGGGCATTAACAAATGGTATAAGCATTAGTGATAAACACTTTGTAATAAGACAAAGTTTATATTTTATGATAGGTAGCTTTATTGTAGTATTGATGAGTAACTCTTTTAATATAGATATATTTAAAAAGAAAAATATACAGCAGTTAATCTTAATTGGTGTATTATTATTACTAATAGTCACATTGTTATTTGGAAGTGAAATAAATGGTTCTAAAAATTGGCTGAATTTAGGTATATTTAGTATTCAATCATCTGAATTATTAAAAATATCTTCTATTCTTTATTTGTCATATATATTAGATCGCAGGTTAAAAAATGAAAGTAGTTATAATTTGAAATCACTAATCCCACCTTTATTACTATTAGGTTTAGGTATACTTTTAATATTAGTTCAGGGTGATTTAGGGGGAGCGCTTTTAAACGCTGGAATAATAGCATTTATGTTGCTTTATTCTGATATAAAAAATAAGATTAAATTACAAATACTAACGATTACAGCTACACCCTTATTTATATACATATTGTACACATTAATTTTTGATACAAGTAATATTTATAGATTAAAAAGAATAAAAGTTTTAACAGCTCCTTTCAAATATGAAAATGGTGATGGGTATCAATTGTCGAATTCTCTATTAGCTATTGGAAATGGAGGAATATTTGGAAAAGGCTTAGGTAACGGTATTATGAAATTAGGATATTTACCGGAACCACATACAGATTTTATATTTGCGGTTATTGCTGAGGAACTAGGTTTGATAGGTGTCTTAATCATTATTTTAATGTATGGTTTTTTAACATTTAAAGCACTTATATATGCTAATAAAACAAATAATAATTTTTACAAAATGATATGCATAGGCATTTCGAGTTACATTATTCTTCAAGTCTTTATTAACTTAGCAGGTATATCTGGCCTAATTCCTTTAACTGGTGTTACATTGCCATTACTAAGTTATGGAGGATCATCGTTTTTGAGTATTAGTTTCGCTATAGGAATTTTACTTTCTTGTAGTAAAAATATAAAAAATGAAAAAAATAATAGTTATACATAATTGGCAAGTTTTTATTTATTACATATAATACATATAAAGCGCAGTATTACTCGTTCTATCACACCTCTCATTAGTGGGGGATTTATGTGCGTATTTTATGGTGGAAATTTCTAAAGATGCTAAAAGCACAAAGAGATGGTTAATTGGTACTTCATTAACATGTTGATCACTTTTTATAGGCTTAGTAGGTAGAATTTTTGGTCTATATTAATCAATAAACCCACTAATTAAAGTGGGTTATTTTTATCAATATTTAAAAGGATTATAAAATTTTATCACTTTCATTTATATTTGAAACACTAAAAGCTTCTTCTTTAGTGTTAAATCTTGCTAATTCTTTAACTTTTTTGTTTTCTACTATTAGTAGAGTATAGACGTTTTGTTGACCTTTAATCGTATTGTCTGGATTCATCCATGTACCATGTTGACCCATTATGATTTTGTCATCCTTTAAATATCTTTCGAAAGTCGCTAATTGTAAATTAGCTCTTTCAAGCCAATTTTTTATATCATCAAGTTTTAATATATTTTCCCCTTTAGGTCCTTGAACTTTTAATTCTTCAGAAGTTACTTTTTTTTAAAGCTTCTATATTTTTATCATTTGAAAATTGCACCCATTGTTCTGCTATTTCTACAGTTCCCCATTCTCTATTCATTGAAAGACTCTCCTCATTTTTTATTTGTTTGTTCTTAATTAAAAGATATTCAAGTGAAACATCAAAAATCTTAGATAATTGAGTCAAATTATCTATATCTGGGTAACCTTGATTTAATTCCCATTTTGAAATACTTTGTCTTGAGACATGGAGTGTTTCAGCTAATTGATCTTGGCTCCAGTTTTTACTTTTTCTTAAATTTTTTATTATTTGACCTGTATCGATGTTGACCACCTCCATACTTTTAATTTTAAAACGCTAAATATTAAAAATCACGCAGTTATTAGTTGCGTTTTTAAATGAGTAACAGTGATGATTATGGAATAGAGATTGGAAATAGTTGAGGAGGATTAATTTTATATTAATCAAAATTCAAGTTCCATCATATAACCTTCATTTGTTACTTTGAAATTATTTTTAGTATAAAAATTGGCTGCTAATTCTCCGCCCGTTATTAGGAACATATTATTTATGTTCTCATTTTTTAATTCATCTTTGACAAAGTTCATTAATTGTTTACCTATACCGGACCCTTGTAGGTTGGGAATGACATTAAATTCATCGATACAGAATTGATTAAAACCATTAAAATAATAGTCTATACGACCTAAACACATTGCTATAATTTTATTTTCATCTTCGATAACAAATCCTCTAGAATTAAATCCACTCATTGTAGCTTCAATTCTGAGTTTAGCTTCTTGTTCAGTCCATTTATTAAACCAAGGCGATCCAGCATAGGCTGCAACTAAATTGTTTGCGCATTGTTTTATAATCTTCAACTTGAATATGTCTTAAATTCATAATATGCCACCTCATTCTTGATAGTAGATTAAGTTTAACTTATTTGAGCAATTTATAACAAATTATGTTCTAATTATTTTTAATAATCCACTAAAAAAACAATTGATATTAATTGATATTTTTGGTATATTCTGTAAATGGAATGGAGGGTTGCTTATGACATATATAAATTTTTGGAAGCAAACATTCGATTACAAAAATAAATCAAGTTTTCGTGATCTGTTAGTATGCATGTTTGTAAATATTATCATTTTAGTGCTTATTATGGCGCTTGGTGTGATTGTGCCTATTACATGGGAGAATAGTATTGTTAATTTATATTATATTGTTCTTGTTTTAATGATTTTTCCTATGATTGCACTGATTGTTAGAGTAATTAAAAATTATAAATAAATAGTATGAAATGTGAACGAAATGATGAATCTCATCATTTCGTTCTTTTTGTTTATATGAACAAAATAGAAAGTGAAATCAAACAATATAGAACAAAAACGCTAGACTATCATAAGATAAAAGTCTACAATTAATGTAAGTTTTCAAATTTTAATAAGGGGTGTTTAATTTGAATTTAAGTAATAAAACATTTGTATGGAGGAAAAAACTGTTTGTCGTTTCAATTGTTTCAGTTATGTTGTTAAGTTTATTAACACTGATGAATCATCATGTAGAAGCAAAAGTCAAAGGGGACGTATTAAAGAGTAATAAGATGAAAGTGAAGGTTGATAAATCGTTTCCAAGGGCTATTGAATATACTTTGAAAAATGGTAAAAAGATGGATGGCCAAGTTAAAGAGATTAAGACGATTAAAGTGAATGGTAAATCGGTTCAACCGAAAGTTAAGTATAAAAAAATTAATGCGCATGCAGCTCAATATCAATTAATTGCTTCTAATAAGGATAAAAAAATAGATGCTGAATTTACAATTGAGATGAAAGTTAAAGATAACCAATTGCATTTTGATATGAAGGATTACCAAAATAAGTTGGATGGTAAAAGTGATGATACTGTTATAAAAGATTTTGAGATACCTAATCATTCATTAGTTTCTGTGAATTCTAAACAGAAAAATGCTAACTTACAAACAACACGTATGTCTACAAATACGATGAAAAGTGGCGACAAAAACTTTAAAGTCAATAAAGATATTGAAGATGATTTTAATTATCCAATGATGTATGGTTTTGTTTCAAACGATAAGACGAGTGCAGGTGTTTGGAGTAATTCACAACATTCTGAAGGAACAGGAGAGCTTGATTATACGAGAATAAATGCGACTTCTAAACAAGTAGATAAAGATAAATATGTCGGTTTATCTAGTTCTAAATGGATATTGCAGCCGGGTCAAAGTTATGAAAATGCTAAAGAACAACATTTAATGCCAAAAACAAAAGTTGTTATAACGGATGATGAAAATGGTGATGGAAAAACAGACTGGCAAGATGGTGCTATTGCATATAGAGCTATCATGAATCATCCGACAGGTTCAGAATCTGTACCAGATTTAGTTGCACACCGTATCGCAATGAATTTCGGTTCACAAGCACAAAATCCATTCTTAAAATCGCTTGATGGTGTTAAAAAAGTTAATTTAAATACAGATGGATTAGGTCAGTCAATTATATTAAAAGGATATGGTAATGAGGGTCACGATTCTGGTCATCTTGATTATGATAATATTGGTCAACGTATCGGTGGCGCTGAAGATATGAAGAAATTACTTAAGAACGGTAAGAAATATGGTGCAAAGTTTGGTGTACATATTAATGCGAGTGAAACATATCCAGAGTCTAAAGCATTTAATCCTGACCGTTTAAGAAAAAATGAAGACGGTACGTATAATTATGGTTGGAATTGGTTAGATCAAGGTATTAACATTGATGCAAAATATGATATGTTGCATGGTAGAAAAGATCGATTAAAGGCTTTTAAAGATAAAGTAGGTAAAGATTTAAACTTTATTTATGTAGATGTATGGGGCAATGGTCAATCAGGTGATAACCAAGCTTGGATGTCCCATCAATTAGCAAAAGAAATTCAAGATTTAGGTTGGAGAGTGGCTGTTGAATGGGGGCACGGTATGGAATATGATTCAACATTCCAACATTGGGCTGCAGATTTAACTTATGGTGGTTATGAAAACAAAGGTATTAATTCAAAAGTCGCAAGATTTATTCGAAACCACGAGAAAGACTCTTGGGTAGGTAATTACCAAACTTATTCAGGTGCAGCTGATTATCCATTACTCGGTGGATATGATATGAAAGACTTTGAAGGTTGGCAAGGTAGAAACAACTTTGATGAATACATTAATAATATTTTTAAAACAAATTTATCTACGAAATACCTACAGCACTTTGAAGTTACGAAGTGGGTAGATGGCAAGCCAGTCAAAATGACAGCAAATGACCAAACTGTTGATTGGACACCTGAAATGGAAATCCAATTAAAAAATGGTAAAGACAAAGTAGTTATTAAGCGTAAATCTAATGATTATGAAAATGATAAAGAAAATTATAGATCTAGAACGATCACATTAAATGGTCAAAAAATATTGGATGGCAATAAATATTTAATTCCGTGGAACTGGGATGAAAATGGTAAGCAATTAAGCAGTAAGAAACAAAAACTTTATCATTATAATGAAGATGGTGGAGAATCAACTTGGGAATTACCAAAAGGTTGGAACAGTAAGCATTTAAAATTATACCAATTAACTGAGCATGGTCGCCAATATGTTGATAATGTTCGTGTTAAAGATGGTAAAGTTACCTTAAGCAATGTCAAAGCGAATACACCATATGTATTGTATAAATCAAAACAACATAAAGAGAAAGTGAAATACGGAGAAGATATGCACATTAAAGATCCAGGATTTAATGCAGAAAATCTTAAAGATTGGAAAATTAAAGGATCTAAAAAAGATGTTTCTATTACGAAATCAAACAGTAGCGACAATATGTTAACGATTAACAATCCGAAGAAAAATGTTGAATTGAAACAAAAATTAACAGATTTGAAACCAGGTAAACAATATGCAGTATATGTAGGTGTGGATAATCGAAGTGATCATAAAGCACGTATTAGAGTAGATGCAGATGGTACAACACATCAAAATTATACTACTAAATCCATTGCTAAAAATTATGTTAAAGCTAACGCTCATAATACAACTAAAGAATCAGCAACTAAAGGTAACGATAGTTACTTCCAAAATATGTATGTGCACTTTAAAGCACCTAAAAATGGTAAAGCAATTTTAACAATTTCTAGAGATAAAGGCGAAGGTCTCACTTATTTTGATGACATTCGAATTTTCGTAAATGATCAACAATTATATTCACAAGATAAAGTGTTTAAACAAAATTTCGAAAAAGTACCTCAAGGCATATTCCCATTTGTTGTGTCTGATATTGAAGGCGTAGAAGATAATAGAACACACTTATCTGAAAAACATGCCCCATATACACAACGCGGATGGAATAATAAACGTATAAGTGATGTTATCGACGGTACATGGTCATTAAAAATTAATGGTCAAGTAGAAAAGAATAAACTTGCTTATCAAACGATACCGCAAAACTTTAGATTTGAACCAAATAAGACATATGAAGTTTCGTTTGATTATGAAGCAGGATCTGATGACACATATGCTTTTGCTACAGGTAGCGACAGTATTGATAATCAAAAATACAAAGAAACACCATTGAAAGGTACTGTAGAAAGTAAGAAACATCGTCAATTTAAAACAAAAATTAAAGGTCATAAAAATGGTCAAACATGGATTGGCATAGCATCAACAGATAAAAAGGCAGACAATAAAGGTGTTAAAAATGAAGGTCAAGTGAACTTTGAAGGGACAAAAGATTTCGTATTAGATAATTTAGTCATTAAAGAAGTGAAAGAGAAATAATTTAAAAATGGGTCTGGGACAGAAATGTTCTAGACTCTTTTCCATATTTTCAGAAATAGGGGTCTGAATATTGCAAGTGAGGCGTGACAAGCAATATTGAGGACCTTGTATTTATCAAGACTGGTGAAACAAGATAAATAGGCGCCTCGAATTTATCAAGACAGAGCAAACAAGATAAATAGACATTACCAATATTGTAAGACGAGGCTGACTAGCAACATAGAAGCACCGAATATTGCAAGACACCACAAACAAGCAATATAGAACCTCACGTTCACCTTGATTTTTCCATATAAAAAAGACTGGTACATTTTTGTGCCAGTCTTTTACAGCTATTACATTTCAATTGGTTCTCGTTCTATTGTATAGTTCCATTGATGTATATCAGGAAGCTTACCTTGCTGAATAAATGTATAAGTTGTAAATAAATGTTGTGTAATAGGTCCGATTTTATTGTTATGAATTGTTAAAATATTGTCTTTATATTTGATTTCACAAACAGGAGTGATGGCATTCAAAGTACTCGTACTAAATACTTCTGTTAATAATCCATCTTTATATGATTGAAGAATTTCTTCAATGCTAATTTGTCTTTCTTCTATTTGATAGCCTAATTCTTTTGCTAAATCAATAACTGATTGTCGAGTTACACCTGGTACTGTAATACCATCTAAAGCTGGCGTAATCAGTGTATGATTGATAACAAAGAAAATGTTCATATTATTTAATTCTTCTATATAAGATCTCCCTGTTCCATCTAGCCATAGTACATGGTCGTATCCAAATTGAGCTGCTTTAGATTTTGCAGCGTAAGAAGCGGCGTAGTTACCACCAAATTGTGTAAAACCAGCACCACCTGTAACAGATTTAACATATTCATCTTCTACGTGTGCTTTTATAAGTTCTGGTGTTTGGCAATTCAGCTTTTTAGGTAGTGGAGATAAGAACGTAATGAGTTCATATGTATCAGATTTACTAACACCTAATTTATTCTCTGATGCAAACATAACTGTTCTAATGTTAACAGGGTGATGTTCATGTAAATCGAATAGTTGACGTTCTTGATTAATAAGGTGTTGGATACCGAAAAGTAATGCGTTTTTATTTATAGCTGGCATTTCGATTCGGTTCAATGATTGATTGAACTTTTCAAAGTGTTCGAAAGGTTTAAAGGTATGAATATTGTCATTGATTTGATAGGCAATCATATCTTCAAAAACTGTTTGACCATAATGAAGACATTGTGCACTTGGAGAAATAGTGATAGGTGCATAATCTTTAATGATAGGAGAAGACCATCCTTTTGATGCTTGATACGACATTGTTAACATTTTGTTACCAAAAGTGGATCCACATTCGTCCATTGTTTGACTACTTGATGATTGATATTCCATATAAATTGCCTCCTATATTTAAGTAAGTAATGTGAAATAGTATATCAGCTATATTGACCTAATTCAATATTTATTTTGAAAATTCTGAAAATAATTTTATGTGTATCTTGTCGGTTATGATGATATACTTTGATTGTGAAAATAATAGGCTAGGAGGTGACGATGATGTTTGTTACGTTAGCATTTTTAATTTTATTTATAATTAGTTATATAGTGGATTTTAGACAATATAAAAATGTCTTCTTATTAGGACTATTCATTATCAGTTTAATGAGTACGATATTGATTGAAATCATTGTGCCAGCATTGGGTTTAAATCTAAATATTAATTATATAATCATAGCTAATATTATTTACTGTTTAATTGTTATTGTGGTAATGCTCTTAGCCTTATTAAATACTAGAAAACGAATAGCAAATGAAGGAAAAATTGTAACAAACATGATTGTCATTGGTTACGGTTCTTTCATCTTAATTAATTTTTTAATCATTATTTTTAAACCATATCTATTAGTAGAATTATGGAACGGATTAATATTAATTGCCATTTCAACTTTGTTTTACTATTTAAATTTAATATTTATATTGCATAACTTATATGCTTGGATTGTAAGTGGTATTTCAAAAAGAAAGAAACAAGATTTTATTATCGTATTAGGTGCAGGGATTATAGGCGAAAGAGTAACACCACTTTTGAAAGCGAGATTAGATAAAGCGATTAAATTAAAACGAAAAAGTTTAGATACTAAAATGATTGTAAGTGGTGGTCAAGGTTCGGATGAAGCAATCAGTGAAGCTGAAGCGATGAGACGATATTTAGTGGAACAAGGTATACGTAATGAAGAAATTATAATGGAAGACAAATCTACTAACACAGAAGAAAATTTAGTGTTCTCTATGAAGAAAATGGACACTTATAAAAAACATGCACTTGCAACAATTGTTTCTAATCATTTTCATATTTTAAGAGCAGCATTTTTATCCAAGAAAGTTAAAATGAACGCAAGCGTTACGGGTGGATCATCGAAATCTTATTTCTATCCAAATGCATACATTAGAGAATATTTAGCAATCATTTATATGTTTAAAAAGACGCATGCACTAATCATAATTATATTATTATTGGCAGTTACTTCCTACACATTGTGGGGAATATAAAATACTAAAAGTCCCGTAGAGCACAGACTCTACGGGACTTTTAGTATTTTATTTATCTGGTGTCCATATAACAATGTCTTCACCGGATTGATTTTGTTGCTCGATATCTTGGAAACCGTGATTTAAGAAGAAATCTTTGGATTGATTACGGGCAATACATTTGATTGGTAAATCGAAGCTTTTAGCATAATCTAATAATTGTTTGCCGTATCCTCTATCTTGATAATCTCTTAATACTTCTAATTTCCATAAAATGTGGTAATCATAAAATGCTGGGAAGTATGTTTTTTCTACTTCATCTTGTTTAAATAAACACATTCTTGCAACTAATTTGTCGCCAACATAAATACCGTAAAATGGTGAATCTGAACTAGCATCGATCATTTTTCCTTTTAATTCTTCAACCATATATAAACCTTCGTTTCCGAAGTTACGAAATTGTTCGAATGCTTCTTCAGTTTTGTAATTAATTTGTAAATGTTCTACTTTAGCCATGATAATCCCCCTTGTTCTTTCCTTAATTATACTTCATTTGAATAAAATTTTAAATTATAAGCCGTTAGATTGTTTTATTTATCTACAATCTTTATACTATTGATAGTAATTAATTTCGAAGGAGAAAGACTCGTATGGACTGTAAGAAGACTGTAATTGATCAACAAAATAGTTTTATAGAGAGATATACAAATCATAATACTGAAATTATAAACTTTTATGGATATAAACCAGGAGACCAATCTGAATTCGAAAAACGTTCGAATTTATCAGCTAATGGCAGAGAAGAAGCACTTTCAAAAGTCATATTTAATTATATGTCTCAATTAAATTTAACAGATAAACAACTTGAAAATATTGAAAATTTAAAACATGGTCACAAAGTCATTATAGGTGGTCAACAAGCCGGACTCTTTACTGGTCCTTTATATACATTCCATAAAATCATTTCGATTATCGTTTTAGCAAACGAACAAAGTGAAAAATTAAATACGCCAGTCATTCCTGTTTTTTGGATAGCAGGCGAAGATCATGATTTTGATGAAGTGAATCATACATATGCGTATGATCGTATTTCAAGACAGTTAAATAAAGTAAAATATAGTACGTTAGAACCACCAGAAAAGAGTGTTTCTCATTATCATTTTGATAAAGCATTGATCAAAGATGCTTTAAACGACATGTTCAGTTCTATCGGGGAGACTGTTCACTCTAAAGATATTCAATTATTGATTCATAAAGCAATCGAGTCTTCTGAATCATGGAGTGAAATTTTTAAGGTTATGACACATGAAGTATTTAAAGAATATGGTTTGTTATTAATTGATGCAAATGATCCAGAACTAAGAACATTAGAAGTACCATTCTTCAAGGAAATTATTGAAAATCATGAAGCGGTAGATTCAGCATTTAGAACTACACAAGACCAATTTGCTGAAGTTATTAAGAAGCGCATGATTTTAACCGATGGCAATGTTCACTTATTCTATGAGTATGACGATAAAAGACAGCTCATTATGTGTGAAAATGAAAAGTTCTATTTAAATAAAGATACAGACGTAACTTTTACAAAAGATGAATTGCTTAGTCTTGTAGAAGAACATCCTGAACGATTTTCTAATAATGTCGTAACAAGACCTCTAATGGAGGAATATTTATTTAATACATTAAGTTTCATTGGTGGGCCAAGCGAAATTGTTTATTGGGGTGAACTGAAAGGTGTATTCAATTTATTTAATATTGAAATGCCTATAGTTACACCTCGTATGCGAATTAGTTATTTAACGCAAGAAGCAAAAAAATGTATCGATAACTATAACTTAGATTTAGATACTGTTTTAGTAGATGGTATTCAAAACGATAAAGAAAAATTTATTAGAGCAAAAGCTTCTGATGAAGTATTAAGAGAAATCGAAGAAATGAAAGAAAGCCAATCTCAATTTCATCAAAAACTGATTAAAGAAATTGGCGATGATTATCAAAACAGAAAATTAGTCGAAAAAAATAATCAAATACATCAGCACCAATATCAATATTTAATAGATAGATATTTATTAAATATCGAAAGAGAAAATGAAATTAGTATGAGACATTTTGAAATAGTGGAGCATACATTACATCCTCACCACGGATTACAAGAAAGAGTGTGGAGTCCTATTCAAGTAATGAATCAATTTGGGATTACTATGTTCAGTCCCTCCACTTATCCACCACTTCGTTACACTTTTAAACATATAACGCTTGAACTATAGTCATAACAAGGATTAACACCCAATTTACAAAATCGTAAATTGGGTGTTTTTTTTACTATTTACACAAATTTTAAGAAATCTTGTATAAATAGTGGAGGATTGTGGGGGAATGTGGTAAATTATAAATAAGGTGAGGTGAGATAAAATGTTCATGGGTGAATATCAACATCAATTGGATACAAAAGGGCGTATGATTGTGCCTTCTAAATTCAGATATGATTTGAACGAACGTTTTATTATCACTAGGGGCCTAGATAAATGTTTGTTTGGCTACACACTTGAAGAGTGGGCGCGCATCGAAGAAAAACTCAAAACCTTACCTATAACAAAAAAAGATGCCCGTAAATTCATGAGAATGTTCTTCTCAGGTGCGATTGAAGTAGAACTAGACAAACAAGGACGTATTAACATCCCTCAAAATTTAAGAAGTTACGCTAATTTAAGTAAAGAATGTACTGTTATTGGTGTTTCTAACCGAATTGAAATATGGGATCGTTCTACGTGGAATGAATTTTATGATGAATCTGAAGACAATTTTGAGGACATTGCGGAAGATCTCATTGACTTTGATTTTTAGGAGTGAATTAAATGTTTCATCACGTATCCGTACTATTGAAAGAAACAGTAGATAAATTAGACATAAAACCAGATGGTACTTACGTTGATTGTACATTAGGTGGAGCTGGTCATAGTTTGTACCTAGTTGAACAATTGAATGACCAAGGCCGACTTATAGCAATCGATCAAGATGAAACTGCGATTGAACATGCTAAAGGTATCTTAAAGGACCATATGCATAAAGTAATTTTTGTACAAAACAACTTTAGAAATTTAGAACATATATTAGAAGAACTACATATTAGTAAAGTAGATGGTGTACTTTATGACCTTGGTGTATCCAGTCCACAACTTGACACACCAGAACGAGGATTTAGTTACCATTATGATGCTAAGTTAGACATGAGAATGGATCAATCACAATCTTTATCAGCATATGAAGTGGTAAATGAATGGTCATATGAACAACTTGTCAAAATCTTTTTTAGATATGGTGAAGAGAAATTTTCAAAACAAATAGCTAGAAAGATTGAAACAAGAAGAGAACAAGCACCTATAGAAACGACTTTCGAACTAGTGGATTTAATTAAAGAAGGTATTCCAGCAGCTAAACGTAGAAAGGGTGGACACCCTGCTAAACGTGTCTTCCAAGCGATTAGAATAGCAGTTAATGATGAATTAGGTGCATTTGAAACATCTATTGAAGCAGCAATACAACACGTTAAAGTTGGCGGAAGAATTTCAGTTATTACATTCCATTCTTTAGAAGATCGTTTGTGTAAACAAGTCTTTCAAGAATATGAAAAAGGCCCAGATGTACCAAGGGGATTGCCGGTTATACCGGAAGCGTACAAGCCGAAACTAAAAAGAGTAAACAAAAAACCAATTATTTCTGATGAACAAGAACTTGAGCATAACAATAGAGCGAGAAGTGCAAAGTTAAGAGTTGCGGAAATTTTGAAGTAAACAGAGGAGTGGCAATTGAATGGCAGTAGAAAGAGTATATCCGAATTATAGACCTGATGAGTGGCAAGAGCCACAATTCGAACCACAAAAGAAAAAAGTAAAAAAGACCAAGGTAGTAGGAATATCGAGGATCGAAAAAGTCGTATACATATCATTAATAACTATGATTGCGTTGATAAGTATTTATATGCTATCTTTAAAAATGGATGCGTATAATAACAAGACACAAATCGCAGAATTAGACAGTAAAATTGAGCAACAACAAACAACAAACAGTGATTTGAAGACGGAATCAATGAAACAATCGTCATACGAACGCATCTACGAAAAAGCTGAAGACTACGGTCTAAAGTTGAATAATGACAATGTAAAGGTAGTGCGTAGTGATGCCCAAAATTAAAATAAAGAAAAATAAAATAGGAGCAGTCCTCTTAGTAAGTTTTTTCGGACTGCTCTTTTTTATATTGGCCGTAAGATATTCGTATTTAATGATCAGTGGTCACTCAGCTGGTGAAGATTTAGCGTACAGGGCAAGTGAAAAATATTTAAGACAAACAGTTGCAGAACCTGAACGTGGGAAAATTTATGATCGTAATGGTAAAGTGCTTGCCGAAGATACAGATAGTTATAAATTAGTGGCAATATTAGATAAAAAAATGAGCGAAGGTAGCGATAAGCCTCGACACGTAAAAGACAAGAAAAAAACAGCTAAAGCATTAGCTAAAATTCTTGATATGGATGAAGATGATATTTTAAGTAAACTTAAAACTAAAAATGCCTTTCAAGTTGAGTTTGGTCAAAAAGGTAAAGATTTAACTTATAAACAAAAAACACAAATTGAAAAGCTTAAATTACCTGGACTGACTTTTGAAACGGAGAAAAAAAGATTTTATCCTAATGGTAACTTCGCATCTCATCTTATCGGTTTAGCAGATAAAGATCCAGATACCAACAAATTAAAAGGTGTATCAGGTGCTGAAAAAGTATTTGATAGCTATTTAAAAGGAAAAACGGGTAAAAACTCTTATAAGCAAGATATATGGGGTATGCTCGTTCCGAACAGCGAAGATAGTATTAAAGCTCAAAATGGTGATGATGTACATCTTACACTAGACTCTAATATTCAAGTCTTTGTTGAAAATGCACTTGACGAAATGGTAGACCGCTATGAACCTAAAGATTTATTTGCGGTTGTAATGGATGCAAAAACTGGTGAAATTTTAGGTTACAGTCAGCGACCTACGTTTAATCCTGATACGAAAAAAGACTTCGGGAAAAAATGGGCAAATGATTTATATCAAAATACTTATGAACCAGGTTCTACATTCAAAACATATGGTTTAGCTGCAGCAATTGAAGAAGGTAAATTCGAACCAAACAAGAAATTTAAATCTGGTCATAGAGAAATAGATGGATTTAAAATTTATGATTGGAACGATGATGGTTGGGGAAATATTCCTATGACAACTGGTTTTACATATTCTGCGAATACGCTAATGATGAAACTTCAAGATTTAGTTGGCGCTGATAAAGCTAAGGCATATTATGAAAAATTTGGTTTTGGTAAGAAAACAGGTGGTTTATTTGATAGTGAAGCACCAGGGAATATTGCATTTGATAATGAACTTCAAAGAAAGACATCTTCATTTGGTCAGTCTACTACTGTTACACCAGTCCAAATGCTTCAAGCTGAAACAGCAATTTTAAATCAAGGTAATATGCTCGAACCTTATTATGTAAAATCGATTCAAAACAAAGAAAGTAACGAAACGATTAAAAAAGGCGAGAAAAAAGTAGTCGGTAATCCAATATCTAAAGATACAGCCAAGAAGACGATGACAGAATTAGATAAAGTAGTAAATAGTAAAGAAAGTCACGCTACAAACTATAAAATAGATGGATACCGAGTTGCAGGTAAAACTGGTACAGCTCAAGTGCCAGATACTAAAAACGGTGGTTATGTAGATGGTGCAAATCCGTATTTCGTAAGCTTTATGGGCTATGCGCCTGCTAAAGATCCTGAAGTAGTTGTTTATGCTGGTATGTCACTTGCACAAAAACGTGACCTAGAGGCTTATGAATATGGTGTGTCAAGAGGTTTCAATCCGATTATGGAAAATACATTAAAATATTTAGATGTAGAAGAAACTGAAGGCAAAGCTAAAACGAATGCTTCAGATGTACCAGATGTTGTTAATATGAGTACACAAAAAGCAACTGATGCAATAAAAGGTAAAAAACTTGAGCCAATTGTAGTTGGTAAAGGTGATAAAATTAAGAAACAAATACCGCTTAAAGGTAAAAATGTCCAAGATAAAGAAAGAATTTTACTTGTTACTGACGGTGAAATGACAATGCCTGATACTGAAAATTGGACAAAACGAGACTTATTAAAATTACAAGAAGCGACAGGTATTGAAGTAGAATCAGAAGGTTCTGGTTATGTTTCTGAGCAATCTGTCAGTCAGAACCAAACAATTAAATCTGGTACTAAAGTTAAGTTTACACTTTCTAACAATCATCCGAATGGTGATGATTCAATAGGACAAGTTCCAGATGATGAAGAAACATCTAAAGATGAAAGCAAAAGTAAAGATGATAAAAAAGATGAAAAAGAAGAAAAAACATCTAGTGAATCATAAATCACAGGATGATAGATAATATACAAAAGAAAAGGTGAACAATTATGAATTTTACGCTACCTGTCATTGCGTTTTTATTGACTTTGATACTTGTACCCGTTTTAATTCCAACACTTAAAAAATTGAAATTTGGGCAAAGTATTCGAGAAGAAGGACCTAAGAGTCATATGAAGAAAACAGGAACTCCAACTATGGGTGGATTAACGTTCTTATTAGCAACAATCGTTGTAACAATCATCGCGTTATTTTATGTTGAGCAAGTAGGTCCGCTCATTCTGTTATTATTTGTAACACTTGGATTTGGACTTATTGGTTTTATAGACGATTATATTATTGTCGTTAAGAAAAATAACCAAGGTTTAACAAGTAAACAAAAATTCTTAGCTCAAATTGCGATAGCCGTTGTATTCTATATCGTAAGTGTTATATTACCAAACTATGAATTTGAAACAGCGATTAACATACCGTTTACAGATTGGTCATTGCCATTGTCTGTTTTCTATATTATATTCATAGTATTTTGGCAAGTTGGATTCAGTAATGCTGTCAACTTAACAGATGGATTAGATGGTCTTTCAACTGGATTATCAATCATTGCATTTGGTTTTTACGCGGCACTATCATTTATTCTTGATAAACCAGAAATTGGCTTATTCTGTTTAGTGATGCTTGCAAGTTTATTTGGATTTTTAATTTACAACAAGTACCCAGCAAAAGTGTTCATGGGAGATACTGGAAGCTTAGCGCTTGGTGGTATTTTCGCAACGATTTCAATCATGCTTAACCAAGAAATAACATTATTATTAATCGGTTTAGTATTTGTAATTGAAACATTATCAGTGATGTTACAAGTAACATCGTTCAAGCTTACAGGAAAAAGAATATTTAAAATGAGCCCATTGCATCACCATTTCGAATTAGTTGGTTGGAGTGAATGGAAAATAGTATTAGTATTCTGGGGTACAGGTATCGTTACTGGTGCAATTGGTTTATGGATAGGGGTAATGTAATATGAAAGCATATGATGCATTAAAAGAGAAACCTGTTCTTATTTTAGGTTTAGCAAAAAGTGGATATGAAAGTGCAAAGTTATGCCATAAATTAGGTGCTAATGTAACTGTCAATGATGGTAAAGATTTATCATCTGATCCCCACGCACTTGAATTAGTGCAGCAAGGAATACGTGTGATCAGTGGTGAACACCCATTGTCATTACTTGATAATAAACCGTTAATCGTAAAAAATCCTGGTATACCTTACAATATTCCACTATTGCAAGAAGCGATGAATCAAGGGTTGGATATCATTACAGAAGTTGAATTAAGTTATTACATTTCAGAAGCACCTATTATCGGTATTACAGGTACAAATGGTAAAACAACAGTGACTTCTTTAATAGGTGATATGTTTGGTAATAGTAAAGTAAATGGTCAAGTTTCCGGTAATATTGGTGTAGTTGCATCAAAAGTTGCGCAAGAGGTTACGAAAGACGATTATCTTATTACTGAATTATCTTCATTCCAACTTTTAGGAACAATACATTATCGTCCGCATATCGCGATTGTTACAAATATTTATTCAGCACATTTAGATTATCATGGTAGTTTAGAAGAATACCAGAATGCTAAGAAAAATATTTTTAAGAATCAAACCGAAGACGATTATTTAATTTTCAACTATGAACAAAGACATTTAATTAATACAGATGATATTAAATCTAAAATGTTATATTTCTCAACTAATCAAAAAGTGAATGGCATTTATATTGAAGATGATTATGTCGTATATAACGGCATAAGAATTATCAATACGCACGATATTGTATTACCTGGTAAACATAATTTAGAAAATGTACTTGTAGCTGTATTAGCTGCATTATTATCAGGTGTTGACGTGAAGTCAGTTGTACATACTTTAACAACGTTCTCAGGTATTAAACATAGACTTCAATATGTTGGGAACAATAGAGGCAACAAGTATTATAATGATTCTAAAGCGACCAATACTTTAGCAACACGATTTGCCTTAAGTTCATTTAATTCTCCAATCATTTGGTTATGTGGTGGATTAGATAGAGGGAATGACTTTGATGATTTAATACCTTATATGGATAATGTCCGTTTGATGGTTACATTTGGTGAAACAAAAGATAAATTAAAAGCGTTAGGTGCGAGTCAAGGTAAAGAAGTCTTGCAGGCAAATGACGTTAAAGATGCCGTTAATTTGATTCAAGATTATATACAATCTAACGATGTTGTCTTACTATCACCAGCGTGTGCGAGCTGGGATCAATATGATACATTTGAAGCTCGTGGCGACGAATTTATTGAAAGTTTCCAAAAACATTTACCAACATTTTAGAAATTGTGAAAAAAGGAGTGACAACCGTGAATAAAAGTTCTGATAACAATGATGATATATTGCAATTTGAAACGACTACGGAAGATGAACGATTAGAAATTTTAAAGAAGAAAAGAAAACGTAGACGTCAAATTCAATTAGGTGTATTCATAGGTGTTATACTCCTTGTTATCTTGATTTTACTGTATATGTTTACAGACATCAGTAAAGTTGATCAAGTGGATATTAAAGGTGAAGAAATCGTATCTAAAAACGATATTGAAAAAGCTTTAGATATCAAAAAAGATTCTAGAATATACAATATCCCTGTAAGTGATATGAAATCGAAAATCGAAGAAATTGAAGGCGTTAAAAGTGTTGAAATTAAACGTCATTTTCCAAATGACTTAACGGTTAATGTAAATGAGTATGAAACAATTGGATTAGTTAAAGAGAAAAAACATTACGTACCGTTATTAGAAAATGGGAAAACAATTAAAAATTTATCAACAGATTTACCAATTGATGTTCCGATTTTGAATGACTTTAGTTCAAAAAAGTTAAATAAAATGATTCCTGAATTGAAAAAGGTTAAACCTAAAGTTAAATCAATGATATCGGAAATAAATTATAAACCTGGCGAGAACAATCAGAATAGAATCCAACTATTTATGACAGATAATGTGGAAGTTGTAGGAGATATTCAAACTTTTGCGAATAAAATCAACTATTATCCGAGTATTTCTGATAAATTAGAGAGAGACAATTCTGGTGCGCTCAAAACACCTGGATTTTTAGATTTACAAGTTGGTGTGACATTCTTACCATATGAAACGGAAGAACAGCAAAAAGAGCGTTCAGAAAAAGAAACAAAACAAGATGAAAGCACTAAAACAGAACAGAAAAAATTAGACCAAGCATTACAAGATTTATCTAAAGAATTGGATAAATCTGGAGAAGAACCAGAATCAACTGAGAAATCAGAAGAATAAGTAAAAAAATCAATAAATAAACCTATAATTAGTTCACATTAAATCAAGTATCATGTAAACTAATAATAGTTTAAATTTGATTATCATGTGTTAGAGGAGGTGCCTATCGATGGAGGAACATTACTATATTAGTTTAGATATAGGTTCATCGAGTGTAAAAGTAATAGTAGGAGAAAAATTTCATAATGGCATTAACGTGATAGGTACAGGGCAAACTTATACGAATGGTATAAGAAATGGTTGTATAGATGATTTTGATATCGCTAAACAAGCAATTAAAGATACAATCAAAAAAGCAGCAATTGCATCTGGAATAGATATTAAAGAAGTATTTTTAAAAATGCCTATCGTGAATACAGAGATTTACGACGAAAAATTTGAAATACCTTTTGATGGTACAGAAACTGAAATAAATGGCAGTCATATAGAATCAGTATTAGAGGGCATTAGGGAATTAAATGATGTTCCGGAAACTGAAGTCATTGGTGTATTCCCAATGAAATTTATTGTAGATGACTTACATGAAGTTTCTGATCCTAAAGAAATGGTTGCAACACAATCATTAAAAGTAGAAGCAGGTGTTATCGCAACATCAAAATCATTATTAATCAACATCATTAAATGTGTTGAATCTTGTGGAGTAGATGTTTTAGAAGTATTTTCTGATGCTTATAACTATCAATCTATATTATCTCCAACAGAAGTTGAACTTGGTGCTTGCGTCATTGATATTGGTGAAGATTTAACGCAAGTAGGTTTTTATGAGAGAGGCAATTTAGTTGATGCCGATACGATTGAAATGGCAGGTAGAAGCATAACAACTGATATTGCGAAATCATTAAATACTACATATGACAATGCCGAGAAGATTAAACAACAATATGGACATGCATTCTACGACTCTGCATCTGATCAAGACGTCTTTAGTGTTGAACAAATTAACGAAGATGGTCATGCACAATTCACTCAAAAAGAATTAAGTGAAATTATTGAATCAAGAGTAGAAGAAATTTTCTTTGAAATATTTGATTTATTACAAGATATGGGTATTACAAATGTTAACGGTGGATTCATCGTAACAGGTGGTACTTCAAACTTACTTGGTATTAAAGAATTATTACAAGATATGGTTAATGAAAAAGTACGTGTACATACACCATCTCAAATGGGTATACGTAAACCTGAGTTTACTTCTAGTATATCTACTATATCTAGTGGAATTAACTTTGATGAGCTACTAGATTATGTTACAATGAATAATTATGACGTTGATAATGTCGAAGAAGAAACATATGAAGAAGAAACTCAAGAAACTAAAGCTAAACCATATGAACAATGGTTTAAAAAGAAATCAAACAAAAACAATGACGCAAAAGCTTCAAATTCTGAGCATGACAGAGTCTCCGAAGCAGAATATGATTCGGAAAGTCAAGAAGAGAAGCCAAGTGTATTAAAAAAATTAATGAAATCGTTATTTGATTGATGGGTCATAAAGATTAGGAGGATAATAAATGTTAGAATTTGAGCAAGGGTTTAATCATTTAGCTACTTTAAAAGTAATTGGTGTTGGTGGTGGCGGTAATAACGCTGTTAACCGTATGATAGATCATGGAATGAACAATGTAGAATTTATTTCTATTAATACAGATGGTCAAGCTTTAAACTTATCTAAAGCTTCATCTAAAATTCAAATTGGTGAAAAATTAACACGTGGTTTAGGTGCAGGTGCAAACCCAGAAATCGGTAAAAAAGCTGCTGAAGAATCACGTGAACAAATAGAAGATGCTATTCAAGGCGCTGACATGGTATTTGTTACTGCTGGTATGGGTGGCGGAACTGGTACAGGTGCTGCACCAGTTGTTGCTAAAATCGCAAAAGAGATGGGTGCATTAACAGTTGGTGTTGTTACACGTCCATTTAGCTTTGAAGGACGTAAACGTCAAACTCAAGCTGCTGCCGGTGTAGAATCTATGAAAGCTGCAGTAGATACATTAATCGTTATTCCTAATGATCGTCTTTTAGATATCGTTGATAAGTCAACACCTATGATGGAAGCATTCAAAGAAGCAGATAATGTATTACGTCAAGGTGTACAAGGTATCTCAGACTTAATCGCTGTTTCTGGTGAAGTTAACTTAGACTTTGCTGACGTTAAGACTATTATGTCTAACCAAGGTTCAGCATTAATGGGTATCGGTGTATCTTCTGGTGAAAATAGAGCAATCGAAGCTGCTAAAAAAGCTATTTCTTCACCATTATTAGAAACTTCAATCGTTGGCGCACAAGGTGTCTTAATGAACATTACAGGTGGAGAGTCACTTTCACTATTTGAAGCTCAAGAAGCAGCAGATATTGTTCAAGATGCAGCAGACGAAGATGTTAACATGATATTTGGTACAGTTATTAACCCAGAATTACAAGACGAATTAGTTGTTACAGTAATTGCTACTGGATTTAATGACAAACCTTCTAATGCTCGTAAACCACAAGGTGGCGGTGCATTTGGTGGAACTACAGAAGAACCTGCTTCTAAAAGAGAAGAAGGAGAATCACTAGGAAGAAAAGCTTCATTTGAAAATAAATCAACAAATGAATCAACTGATGATAGTGATATTCCAAGTTTCATTCGAAATAGAGAAGATAGACGTTCTAGACGCTCTAGACGATAAATGAACTTAAAAAGTCATCAGGCTAAGTCCTGATGACTTTTTTTGTTAGGAGAGATGAAATGAAAGAGATTTTTAATCAACATAATCATTATTTATCATATGAAGCCGATGACAGAAATGATTTAACGATAGGTATTACAACTCGTCAAGGTGGTTATAGTTCATATCCAGAGAATGCTTTTAATATGGCAAGATATATCAATGACGATCCAGATAATATTTCAAAGCATCAGCAAATTTTAGCCAATGAAATCAACTTCAGTTGTGCCAATTGGGTATTTCCAATTCAAACACATGAGAATAAAGTTCGAGAAGTATCTTCAAAGGATAAAGGTACAAATATCAATGCACTAACTGAAGAACTACATGGAATAGATGGACTTTATACTTATGAATCTGATCTATTATTAACGATGTGCTTTGCAGATTGTGTACCAATCTATTTATATGATACTCAAAATGGTTATATTGGTCTTTGTCATGCTGGATGGAGAGGCACATATTCCCAAATTATTAAAGAGATGATTGAACAATATAAAGGTGACGTTTCTAATTTAAGAGTCGTTATAGGTCCATCCACATCTGACAGTTATGAAATTAACGAAGACATTTATCAAAAGTTCAAAACATTACCGATAGACTCTGAAGCATACATTGTGCAAAGAGGACAAGATCGATACGGCATAGATTTAAAACAGGCAAATGCATTACTTGCTATACATTATGGTGTTAATCCTGAACATATCGTAAAGACGAATCATTGTACGGCCAGTGAAACAGATTTATTCTTCTCATATAGGGTAGAAAAAGGACAAACTGGTAGAATGCTTGCATTTATAGGTAGAAAGTAGGTATAGATTTGAAATCAGTAAAAGAAAATTTATTAGAAATCAATTCACAAATTTGTAACAGTAGCGAAGAATCAGAATTTAATACGGCGCCTCAAGTGATTGTTGTGACAAAATATGTTACAATAGACCGAGCTAAAGAAGCTTATGAAGCTGGCTTGAAAAACTTTGGAGAAAATCGTATTGAAGGATTTTTGGAAAAGAAAAAGCATCTTCCAGATGATGCTATCATGCATTTTATTGGATCATTACAAACAAGAAAAGTAAAAGACATCATTAATGAAATTGATTATTTACATGCATTAGATAGATTAAAATTAGCTAAAGAAATTGAAAAACGTGCAGAACATGTTGTAAAATGCTTTGTTCAAGTGAATGTTTCGGGAGAAGAATCAAAACATGGTATGTCGCCTGATGATGTTATCCCATTTATTCAAGAGCTTAAGGATTTTAAACATATTGAAATAGTTGGTTTAATGACTATGGCACCATTAACTGAAGACAAAATAAAATTAAGACAATATTTTAACCAACTAAGATTATTGAAAGAGAAAGTACAATCCTTAAACTTATCATATGCACCTTGCACTGAATTATCTATGGGCATGAGCAATGATTTTAATGAAGCAATATTAGAAGGTGCTTCTTATATAAGAATTGGTACAAAATTAGTTGGCGAATAGGAGTGTAAATTATGGCAATTAAAGATGTATTTAAAGGCTTTTTCGTAGTTGATGAAGAAGAAGAAGTATACGAAGAGCCACAAAGAGAACAAACGAAAGCACCACAACAAGAATCATCAATACAAGAACAAAAACCAAAACAACAATCTTTAAAAAGTGTACCAACACAAAAATCAAATACTACTAGATACCAATCACAACGTTCTCGTGATTTCAAAAAACCTGAAAGGAAAGAGGCTATGACTGAGAAACGTACAAATTCATCTCAAACGAATGTCGTTAGTATGAGCGGGAATATGGATTTTGCGCAAAGTTCAAAAATGTGCTTATTTGAACCAAGAGTATTTTCAGATACACAGGATATCGCTGATGAACTTAAAAATAGACGTACAACATTAGTGAACTTACAACGCATTGACAAAGTATCAGCTAAAAGAATTATAGACTTCTTGAGCGGTACTGTTTATGCAATTGGTGGAGATATAAGACGCGTGGGAACAGACATCTTCTTATGTACACCTGATAATGTTGAAGTAGCAGGATCAATTACTGAGCAATTAGAACAAGTTGAACCTTACCAAGAATAGAGGAAATTAAGATATGGATAGTGGACTATTAAGTACGATATTAGGCTTTGTATTATTCGTCGTTAAAATTTATCAATATGGTATGATCGTTTATTTCCTTACATCATGGTTACCAGGCGTTAGGGAAGGCGCATTTGGACAATTTTTAGGGAAAATATATGAACCGTTTTTAGAACCATTTAGAAGAATTATCCCACCATTAGGTATGTTAGACATATCATCAATCGTGGCATTTATAACGTTAAGTTTATTCTATGTTGGTTTAGTCAATATATTTAATATGATTGTACCTGTAATGCCAATATTATAATTAAACGATAAATGACAGTAGGGTGAGACGTAATGTCACATCCTATTTTTTATTGAATTAGAGGTGTCAAAATGGATATATATCAACACTTTAGAAAAGAAGAAAAAGAGATTATTGATTTATTTTTAAATAGATGTGAAGTTGCTGAACGAAATTACCAACCAGTGCTTACAGAATTTCTAGACCCTAGAGAACAATTTATTTTACAAACAATCGTGGGTGGCTTCGATGATTTGAATGTACATTACTTTGGTGGGAATGAAGAATCAGAAAGAAAACGTGCAATAGTTGCACCTGATTATTTTGTGCCTACTGAAGAGGATTATGAGATGGTGCTTATTGAACTTACTTATCCTTCAAAATTTGTTAAATTGACGCATCGTAATGTATTAGGTACGATCATGTCGCTTGGGATTGATAGAAATCAACTAGGGGATATTATTGTTAATGACCGTATACAGTTTGTTTTGACAAAGAGATTTGAATCGTATATTATGATGGAATTAACAAAGATTAAAGGTGCAGGAATCAAATTGAGTTCTATTCCATTCCAAAATATGATACAATCAAGTGAGAATTGGCAGACACATGACGCAACTGTAAGTGCATTAAGATTGGATGTAATCATTAAACACCTTACAAATACGAGTAGAACAATTAGTAAGAAATTGATTGAAAGTAAACGCGTTAAAGTCAATCATAGAGAAATCGAACAAGTAGACTTTATAGTCGAAGAAAATGATTTGATTTCTATTAAAGGATATGGACGTGCGATGATCATTCAAAATAATGGAACTTCAAAAAAAGGCAAGATAAGAATAGCTTATCGAACATTGTTTAAATAGTGCTGAGGAGGAAAACTTATGGCATTTACCCCAGAGGAAATCAAACAAAAAGAATTTAGTAGAGTTCATAAAGGATTAGATGAAACTGAAGTACGTGGATATCTACAAACTTTAAGTGATGAAATTGAAAAATTAAAATCAGATAAAGCGCATTTGCAAAGTATTATAGATGATAAAGAAGAGAATATTAGTCGATTCAAAGCAGTCGAAAATACAATCTCTGACGTATTATTACAAGCGCAAAAAACAAGTGAAGAAACGAAACATACTGCTGTTTTAAAAGCAGATGCTATTATTAAAGAAGCAGAAGGACGTTCTGATCAAATCGTTAATGATGCACTTCAAAAAGCGCGTCATATCAGTTTCCAAACTGAAGATATGAAACGTCAATCAAAAGTCTTTCGTTCACGTTTCCGCATGTTAGTTGAAGCGCAATTAGATTTATTGAAAAATGAAGATTGGGATTATTTACTGAACTATGATGTCGATCAACAAAAAGTTACTGAAGAAAATATTGACATTTTGAACAAAGAAGAAGAAAATAATCAAGAACAGATAAATAATCAAGCAGTTAAAAGTGAAGAGGACAAGTCTGAAGAATAAACGAATTGAAAAGCGAGTTAGGGATAGTGAGAGCCTAATAAATTCATTTCTTTAGGTATCACCTGTTTGCGAATAAGATATATGTTTAATGAGTGAACTCTAAGTTGAGTTAATAAGGGTGGTACCGCGATGTATGTCGTCCCTATTATTTCAGCTTAGAGTTTTTTTATATTATTTTTATTAAGAAGGAGATTAAGACTTATGGATTACAAAGATACGTTACTTATGCCTAAAACAAGTTTTCCAATGAGAGGTGGTTTACCAAATAAAGAACCACAAATTCAAGAAGAGTGGAAAGAGAAAGATTTATACAATAAAATTTTAGAAAAAAATAAAGGTAATACACCATTTATACTTCATGATGGTCCTCCATATGCTAATGGTAATTTACACATGGGTCACGCTTTAAATAAAATTTTAAAAGATATCATCGTTAGACAAAAAGCAATGTCTGGATATTATGCACCATACGTGCCAGGTTGGGATACACATGGTTTACCAATCGAGCAAGCTTTAACAAACAAAGGTGTTAAAAGAAAAGAAATGTCAGTTGCTGAATTCAGAGAAAAATGTAAAGAATTTGCATTAGAACAAATTGAATTACAAAAAGCTGATTTTAGACGTTTAGGTGTAAACGGTGATTGGGATAATCCATATATTACGTTAAAACCTGAGTTTGAAGCGGCGCAAATTAGAGTATTCGGTGAAATGGCTGCTAAAGGTTTAATCTATAAAGGTAAAAAACCAGTTTACTGGTCTCCTTCAAGTGAATCTTCATTAGCTGAAGCTGAAATTGAATACCAAGATAAAAAATCACCTTCAATCTATGTAGCATTTAATGTAGTAGATGGTAAAGGTGTTGTAGATGAAGATGCAGCATTTATTATTTGGACAACAACTCCATGGACAATTCCATCAAACTTAGCAATTGCTGTTAATCCTAAATTGAACTACGTACAAGTAAATATAGAAGGCAAAAAATACGTTGTTGCCCAAGCACTTCTTGATTCGGTATGTGAAGCGTTAGACTGGGATAAAGAAACAATTACAATTGATAAAGAATTCAGTGGAGCTGAATTAGAATATGCAACAGCGCAACATCCATTTATCGATCGTACTTCATTATTAATTTTAGGTGACCACGTTACAACTGATGCAGGTACAGGTTGTGTTCATACAGCACCAGGTCATGGTGAAGATGACTATATCGTAGGTCAAAAATATGGTCTTGGTGTGCTAAGTCCAATTAATGATAAAGGTGTTTTCACTGAAGAAGCAGGAGAATTTGAAGGTCTATTCTATGATAAAGCTAATAAAAATATCACAGAAAAATTAGACGAAGTTGGCGCATTATTAAAACTTACATTCTTCAAACACTCATATCCACATGACTGGAGAACTAAAAAACCAGTTATTTTCAGAGCTACTGAACAATGGTTCGCTTCAATCAGTAAAGTAAGACAAGATATTTTAGATGCAATTGATGATACGAAGTTTAAAATCGATTGGGGTAAAACACGTCTTTACAATATGATCAGAGATAGAGGAGAATGGGTAATCTCTCGTCAAAGAGTATGGGGTGTACCTCTACCAGTCTTCTACGCTGAAAATGGCGATATTATCATGACTGAAGAAACAATTAATCATGTTGCAAATCTATTCGAGCAACACGGTTCAAATATTTGGTTTGAAAGAGAAGCGAAAGACTTATTACCAGAAGGCTTCACACATGAAGGTAGCCCAAATGGTGAATTCACTAAAGAAACAGATATTATGGACGTATGGTTCGATTCAGGTTCAACACATAGAGGTGTGTTAGAAACACGTCCAGAATTATCATACCCAGCTGATATTTATTTAGAAGGTAGTGACCAATACAGAGGTTGGTTTAACTCTTCAATCACAACATCTGTAGCAACTAAAGGTATCTCACCATACAAAATGTTACTTTCTCACGGTTTTGTAATGGACGGAGAAGGTAAGAAAATGAGTAAATCATTAGGTAACGTAATCGTTCCTGATAAAATTGTTAAACAAATGGGTGCTGATATCGCAAGATTATGGGTAAGTAGTGTAGACTACTTAGCTGACGTACGTATCTCAAACGACATCTTAAAACAAACTTCTGATGTATATCGTAAAATTAGAAATACATTCCGTTTCTTATTAGGTAATGTGAATGATTTTAATCCAGCAACAGATAGTGTGAAATATGAAGATATGCTTGAAATCGATCAATATATGCACAATAGATTAAATCAATTTATTGGCCGTACATTATCTCACTATGAAGCATTCGACTATCTAGATATTTATCAAGATATTCAAAACTTCATTAATGTAGAATTAAGTAACTTCTACTTAGACTACGGTAAAGATATCCTTTATATCGAACAAGTAGATTCATTAAAACGTCGCAGTATGCAAACAGTGCTTTATGAAACATTAGTTAAATTAACTAAAATCTTAGCACCAATTATTCCACATACAGCTGATGAAATTTGGGGACATATTCCACATGTTGAAGAAGAAAGTGTTCATTTAACAAATATGCCAAACCCACATGAAGTTGATACAGAATTAGTGGAAAAATGGTCTAAACTGATGAAATTAAGAGACGATGTTAACAGAGCATTAGAAGTTGCACGTAATGAAAAAGTAATCGGTAAATCATTAGAAGCACACATCATATTATCAAATTCAGAAGACTTTGATACAGTTGAATTCTTAAGTCAATTCCAAGACTTACAACAACTCTTCATTGTATCTAAAGTAGATGTCGTTGATGAATTAACAGACGGTGAAGAATATGAATATGTGAAAGTTAAAGTGAAACACGCTGACGGAGAAAAATGTCAACGCTGTTGGAACTATTCAGACGAACTAGGTTCAGTAGGCGAATTAGATAACCTATGCCCACGCTGTCAAACAGTTGTTAAAACTTTAGTATAAAATAATCAATCATAAAACGAACTCACGAGATAAAAATCTCGTGAGTTTTTTTGTAGAAAAAAGTATATCTAACGCATTTTATATCTGGCATAATTTAATACAATAAATGTAAAAAATATATTGAATGGTAAAAATTTACATTGTATAATATCCTTAATTAATCTGAGGTATAAATTTCTTCAATAAAGATAAAGTATAGGTGATAAAAAAATAAACCAAAATATAAGAAAGTTATATGAAGGTTAAAAATTTAAAATACTATATTTGTATTCAAAAGGGGAGAAGTTTATGTTAAAGAAAATACTTTTATCAACATTGTTATGTACAACAGTAACAACACCTTTAATAGGTAAAGTTAATGCAGAAGAAATGAAACAAGACAAACCTGTGAAGTATGTGTTTAAATCTGGTGGGAAAGCTAGTCCTATTTATATTAATTCTGATGGATCTATGACTATACCAGAAGAAACTGAATTAGAGGTCGTCGCACCAAAACCTAATGATTATTATTTATATAAAGATGGAGTTGAAACAAAGGAAGTTAATCCTAAATATAATCATATAACAAATCAACGAGAATATATGAATTTTTATATATCAAAAGGTCGAACTGCTGATTTATTCGTTGGAGAGCACCCTAGACCATTAGATGGTGTAACGTTTATTCCTAAGTCTGATAAAACTTCTGATGATAACAATGTAAATAATCCAAAAGATGAACCTAAATCTAATCAAACTGAGCCTAATCAAAACAATACTGATAATAAATCTAAGTCAGACCAACCAAAACAAGATGTTCCTGCTAAAGTAGAACAACCGGCTAAAGTTGATAAAAAATCAAATAGTCAGGGTAATGTAATTGATAAGAAGGATGCTACTGATCAAAATAAATCTGATACAAATAAAGATAATAAAGCTGTAGCTAATAATAAATCTAATGATCAAAATAAAGTAGCAGTGAATAATCAAAAGTCTGAACCTCAATCTTCTGATGTTTCTAAAAAAGTTGATGTGAAAAAAGAAGATAATAATAAAGATGTAAAGACTAAGAGTACTGATAGTAAAGCTAAAGCTGCAGATAATAAATCAGATAAACAACAAAAAGAATTACCTAAAACGGGTGAAAGTGAAAATACATTATTCCGTACTTTGTTATTTACTTGTGTAGTTATATTATTATTAGGTATTCATAGATTAAAGCGAAAAGCTAACATTTAATATATAAGCGACTCACGAGATAGAAATCTCGTGAGTTTTTTTGTGGAAAAAAGTATGTCTAACGCATTTTATATCAGGCATTATTTAATATGAAATATGTAAAAAAATGTGTTGATAGGTAAAAATTTACATTGTATAATATCCTTAATTAATCTGAGGTATAAATTTCTTCAATATAGATAAAATATAGGCGATAAAAAAATAAACCGAAATATAAGAAAGTTATATGAAGGTTAAAAATTGAAGAGGAGTGATAATTTAATTTTAAGTTACAAGAGAATCATAATGATGGTTTAACTCATCATTTTACGTTTATTTTATTAAATTAGCTTTGCTCTATTATGTTTACCCTAATATTAGATTGAAATTTTTTTGATTTTATTTTCTGAATATTATGGAAAAGAGGTGTATGATGAAGAAGTTTATTTTATTAATCACATTTTTGTTTTTAATCAACATCTCAATAATTAGTAATCAAGCCTTTGCAGAAGAAAATAAACAATCAGATAAACCAGTTTCTGAAAGTAATTTAAATGAAAGTAATATCTCAAATATTGATATTGCTAAATATGAAAACGAAGACTTACTTACTAATTTAGTAACAGATAATAGTTCAAATGAGGATGTTGAAGATATTAATAGTGAAGAATCAAATTCTAATTCAGATGCCATATTAGAGGAATCTGAAAAAATTAATGTTAATGATACAGTTAACAATGAAAATAATAAGGATAATTCAGAAAAACAAAATACTCAATCAGAAAATAATACAAATGAAAAAGCTAATTTAGAATCTGAAAAAGATGTAGAGTCAACAGATAAAAATGTAATAAGAGAAGGAGATATTAATGATGAAAGTAGTACTTTACCAGTTGAAAAACTAGATGGTAATCAAGGTGAATCTATAATTGGTCCTGATGATAGAAAATTAGTGAAAGATATTAGTATAGCACCAAATAAATCCATAGTTCATATAAAAACATTTATTAAGGACAATATACTTTATAAGCATGGAACTGGATTTTTAATAGACGACTACGCTGTTTTAACTGCAGCACATGTAATTACAAGTGATATTAAAGATGCTCCAATTAATAAAATAATAGTAGAGGCAGGATATAAAGACAAAATAGCAACACTTGGTATTACTAGAGTTATAAAAACATATATAACACCGGAATGGCTGAAATTGAAGAATTCAAATTATGATATGGCTTTATTAATTCTAGAACGGCCGTTAGGTAAAGAGTTAGGTAAGCTAAATTTAAATAACAAAGTTTCTTTAGGAGAATTTATATATACGTCTGGTTATCCAGGAGTTAAAAATAAAAGTATTAAGATAGGTAATCAATATTATAGCTCTGGTAAAATTACTAAGATTACTAATTTTAAAGTGTATTATGATACTGATACTGAGGGTGGACAAAGTGGTAGTCCGGTGTTTAATAGTGATAATCGCGTGATTGCTATTCACACTAGAGGATTTGATAAGAATGACACTTATAAATATAATTCTGGTGTGATGCTTTCTACTAGTAAAATAGCAACACTTATGGTATGGAGTAGGGAATTAAAAATTAAAAATTACGATAAAGTTATATTTGTAAATAAAAATGATGCGAAAATATGGAAAGACCTTAACTTAAATGAGCTAGCTTTTGAAAATCAAGATGTAAAAGGAAAAATCTATAGAGCTCAAACTGTATATACTGATTCAACAGGTGGAAAGTATATATTGATTAAGGATAAAGATCACCAATTTGTAGGCTTTATAAATATCGATGATACTACTGAAATAAAACCAATTTACACAGATAAAGTAGTTCAGTTAAAAAAGGAAAATATAAAGCTTTATAGAAATTTATTTGGGGATTTACAGACTGATAAGAAGTTATCTTTTAGTAGATATTATAAGATAAAAGAAATATATAATTTACCAAATAATCTAACTTTATATACATTATGTGATGGGAATGGTAAGTGGATAGGAAGTGTAAATAAGAATGATGTAAGAGAAACTATTTTTGAGCCTTATGATGAACGTGTTGAGATTATAAAAAATAATTATACAGTATGGGGTAACTTCTTTGGTAAAGAAAATTTAAATACTAAATCGATGTATCATAAAGTTTATAATGCAAAAGGTATATACAAAGACAATAATAACAATACTTATATTAAAATTTATGACAGTAATGACAAATATTTAGGAATATTGAATATAAATGCTACTAAGAAAGTTATACCTCAAAGTTTCAATAAAGATGTAAAAATTATAAGTACTAAATATAATTTTTATCATTTCTTATTCGATAGAGTAAGAAACCAATCACAGAATTATATAAACAAAAAACTACACTCTAAATGTTTATATAAATTAAGTAACGGAAGAATTTACTACTCATTATATGATAATAAAGACAAATGGATAGGTTATATTGAGAAGGAAGCAGTAAAAGTACTATAAATATTTAAGTGAGGAGTGAAAATTATGTTAAAGAAAATATTACTATCAACATTAATATGTACAACACTTTCTACACCAGTTATTGGTAAAGTAAATGCAGAAGAAGTGAAACAAGACAAACCAGTTAAATATGTGTTTAAATCTGGTGGAAAAGAGAGTCCGATTTATGTGAATTCTGATGCTTCAATGACTATACCTGAAGATGTAATACTAGAAGTTTACGTTGAAATGCCAAGTGATTTTTATGTTGTAAAAAATGGTGTACAAACTAATGAAGTTAATCCAAAGTATAAACATATATGGGATCAATGGGCGTACTATGATTTTTATGCATCGAAAGGTCGAACAGCTGACCTATTTGTAGGTGAACATCCTAGACCATTAGATGGTGTAACATTTGTTCCTAAGTCTGATAAAACTTCTGATGATAAAAAAGCAGATGCCCCAAAAGATGAACCTAAATCTGATCAACAGAATAATCAAACAGAACCTAATAAAAACACTACTGACAATAAATCTAAGACAGATCAACCAAAACAAGATGTTCCTGCTAAAGTAGAACAACCGGCTAAAGATAATGTGAAAGTTGATAAAAAGTCTGATAGTCAAAGTAATGTAGCTGTTAAAGATAAAGATAATAAACCTGTAGCTAATAATAAATCTGATGATCAAAATATAGTGGCAGTGAATAATCAAAAGTCTGAACCTCAATCTTCTGATGTTTCTAAAAAAGTTGATGTGAAAAAAGAAGATAATAATAAAGATGTAAAGGCTAAGAGTACTGATAGTAAAGCTAAAGCTGCAGATAATAAATCAGATAAACAACAAAAAGAATTACCTAAGACGGGTGAAAGTGAAAATCCATGGATACAAGTAGGATTATTATCATTAGTTGGCTTATCATTAATTGGCCTTTATACAATAAATCGTAAATCAAAAGCATAATTTTCTTAGTTATGAATAATTAAGGGGAGAAGTTTATGTTAAAGAAAATCTTATTATCAACATTAATATGTACAACACTAACTACACCAGTTATTGGTAAAGTTAATGCAGAAGAAGTGAAACAAGATAAACCAGTTAAATATGTGTTTAAATCTGGTGGAGATGCTAGTCCTATTTATATTGATTCTGATGGATCAATGACTATACCTGAAAAAGAAATATTAGAAGTTTTCATTGAGAGACCTAGTGATTATTATGTTGTTAAAAATGGGGTTAAAACATATGAAGTTACTCCAAAGTATAAACATATAAAGGATCAATGGGCATACTATGATTTTTATGTATCAAAAGGTCGAACAGCTGACCTATTTGTAGGTGAACATCCAAGACCATTAGATGGTGTAACATTTGTTCCTAAGTCTGATAATACATCTGATAATCAAAAAGCAGATGACCAAAAAGATGAACCTAAATCTGATCAACCAAAAGATCAACCAGAACCTAATAAAAACACTACTGACAATCAGTCTACATCAGACCAACCAAAACAAGATGTTCCT
>NZ_PPQD01000018.1:0-17060 GCF_002901825.1 Mammaliicoccus sciuri
AACGGTTAAACCATACTGTACCATACGCATAGCGTATGGTTTTAATTACACAAAAAAAAAACTTCATTCAGCTCGTTATTTAAACATAACGACACTGAATGAAGTGCTTATTGTGTTATATTTTTTTAGCTAATTCTGTCATGTAATCAAAGAATCCATCTCTATCAACATCATTAATGATATTAATCATTCTACCTTCATCACTTTTGAATGTTCTACCTTGACTAGGGCCATCTGTAATGACGGATACTTTTTGCGATTCTTTCTTAACGAGTTCAGGTTTCCCTACATAAGCTGTTGTTAATACATCCCATAAGAAATAAGTTGAATTTGTTACAAAATGCGTTAATGGTGGCACTAGCGCATAACATATACCTAAGAAATCAACACCTTCATATTGTCTTTCATTCGCCCATCGTTTACGTACATCTGGTGTTAAAGGTACTTTATTCGTGCTTTCTAATGCTACAATATCAATTGGTAATGACGTATCAAAAACAGTCTTCACTGCTTCTGGATCCCAAAAAGCATTCCATTCAGCTGTACCATCATGTTCAGGTTCTTCAACATTACCTTTATTCAGCAATGTGCCACCCATCCATACAACTCTTTCAATACGACTTTCAATTCTTGGTTCAACTTTCAAACTTTTTGCTAAATCTGTTAACGGTCCCGTAAACAGCATCGTTACCTTTTCAGAACTATTCATTACTTTTTCAATGATATCTTCATATGCTTCTTTTTCAGAAATTATAGAATTTACTTCAACATCTTCATTTAACATTGGCATTGCATCTACAAAGAAGGCATGCATTCTCCAATCTTTAGGGAATGGATTTTTCCCTCTTTCTTTCGAAGCTGCAATATTTAGTTTTTGTGATGAAAATCGGTTGATAATCTTACAAGAAGCATTTGTTGCAGGTTCTACATAGCTATCTGCGCCAATTGCACTTACACCAATTAAATTAACGTCTTCCATCTGTAATAATAAAAATAATGAAATTAAATCATCTACGCCACCATCATGGTTGAAATATACTGTCGTCATTTAGTTACCTCTTTCTTATGTTACGCATAAATTGTTCATTTATTTAACTAGCGTTCTTTTTGTTCATTTGAATTATTTTGAGATTGTCTTTGCTCTGTTGATCTTTCTTTTGCTTTTTGTGCTGCATCTTGAGCTGCACGATCTTTCTCTCTTTGGGCCTCTTGATCTCTTTGTTGTTGCTGTTGTTGTTTTTCACGTTCAGCTGCTGCTTGTTCATCACGTTTTTTCTGTTCAGCTGCTTGTTGAGCTTTTTCTTTTTCAGCTTCTTGTTGTTTCTGTTCAGCTTCTTCGGCTTTTTTATTCGCTTCTTCTTGACGTTTTTCTTCTTCCTCTTTAGCTGCCTTTTCTTCTTCAGCTTTCTTATCTGCTTTTTCTTTTTCAGCTTTATCCGCTTCTTCTTGTTTACGTTTTTTCTCAGCTTCTGCAGCTTTCTTCTCTTCATCAGCGTTATTATTTGGTTGTTGAATTGTTCTTTGTTCATAAGTTGGCGCTTCTTGTGTCGAATTGATTTCTTCAGTTGGATTTTCTTCAGGTGTATTATCTTTAATATCTTTATCATTAATGCGCCAATTAGCATTATACGTTTTCTTAGAAGTTTCATAATTCATTTTGACTTCATATTTATCAGATTCCGCTACATCATAGTATAAATAACTTGTTTTACTTTCACCTTTATCAAGTTGATGTTGAAATCCACCTTTATTGTCTTTCATACCATTAAATTGAGGTTGTACCTCATCATCAATCGTAAGTTGAAAATTAGAATTATCGATTAATTTTTTACCTTTTTCTAAATTTTTGAACTTATAATTGATTTTAAGAATTTTGCCATTTTGCGAATAAGAATAACCGTCATCTGGTTGAACAACTTCAGCTTTCGTAACAGTCACTTCTAAACCATCAACTATAATTTTCTCACCGAGTTTAATATTTTTCAAATCTTTCTTAGGTGTATCTGAAACATGTTTAACTGCTTTAGGCTTATCCTCTTTAAATAATTGTTGGTATGAATATTCTTTATCAAATGAAAGACTTACAAATATACATACAAAACTAATCACACCTATTACAAATAGTAAAATTGTGCTCACTAAATAGCTACTATACTGTTTTTCTTTAGCATATTTAACGACTGTAATAATCAAAGTCGTTATAAAGGCAATCGAAATAACAACCCATAATAACGCAAAAAGTAGACTACTCATTTTTTCTCTCCTCTACAAATGATTAATAATTTCATCATAGCATGAATTAATCAAAATAATAGTACAAAATCAAATAATTATTAACTATAACTGACCTATCTAAATATGATTTCACTTAAAAAATACAGGTTAAAAAATAATTTTAAAACCTGTTTATGTCATACCTTTATTCTTCTAATTTTTCAAATGTTATTTCATATAAGTCTTTTTCATCCATATTTACAAAATCATCAATCGAAATTCTATACTCATTAGAAGATCGCTTTTTAGAAACTTGACCATCATACTTTAACTCAATCGTCATATTCGTTTCAAAATAACGATTTTCTATTGTATTTTTAAATTCATTAAAGACTTTTTGGTTAATTGGAATTAAATAAAATTGATTATTAGGTAAAATATTTATACGTTTACGTTGCAATACTTCGTCACCATTTAACTTTAACACGACCTCAATATTTTTAGCAGAACCCCCGCCTAAATTTAACAGCTTAAAAGCCGTATTTAAATATTCATGATCAGATGAAGTTAAATTCATCACTTTAATACCACTTTGTTTCTTCTCCAGGATAATCTGATCAAAAGATAAATAAGGAATAAATGATATTTTAATTTGGCGAATTTGAATCATGACGGATATAAAATATAGAATCGCCATAATAAATGTACCTATAGAACCAATCGCTTGAATAATATTAATCATACGCTCACCTCACAATATAACCTTGTCCTAAATTATACCCATTTGTATAGGTGTAAATCATAGATTTATTTGTATTTGAAAGAATCTGAACACTTGTCTAGAATAACAATAAGTAAATAAAGGAGATGAAGAAATGAAAATTAGTGAATTCCAACAATGGACGCACGAATTCTATCAACAAAGAAATTGGTATGAACTTGATATTTTTAAGAGACTTGCCTTTTTAACTGAAGAAATAGGTGAAGTAGCAAGAGCAATAAGGGCGATTGAAATTGGTAGAGATAGACCAGATGAAACAGAACTAAATGAAAAACAAAAATTAAATGATTTAAAAGAAGAACTAGGAGATGTATTTGCTAATCTCACAATCATTATTGATAAATATGATTTGAACATTGAAGATATACTTAATGATCATCGTACTAAATTAGATGCACGTTTTATAGAAAATGAAATAAAAAAATAATAAATTAATTTTTACAGGAGGATACTTATGGTTCCAAAACATATTGTTTCTGCAGCTTGTATTGTATTAAATGACGAAGATAAAATATTGCTCATTAAAGGTCCTAAACGTGGTTGGGAAATGCCTGGTGGTCAAGTTGAATTGGGCGAACCTTTATTTGATGCTGCAATTCGCGAAGTTAAAGAAGAATCTGGTGCTGATATCGAAATTATAAGATTTTGTGGTATCTTTCAAAATACTAAAAGTTCTATCTTCAATACTTTATTTTTGGCGCGTTATATAGGTGGCACACTTCAAACAAGTGATGAAAGTTTAGAGGTAGGCTTTTTTACTTATGATGAGGTTATGAATATGGTTACTTGGAAAAACTTTAAAGAAAGGTTCGAGTACTGTTTAAATCGTACTGAACCTTTTGTTGTTTCATTTTAATATTCTTCTTTTAAAATGCTATAAATCAATGAATCTCTGTAGCCATCTTTAAGCTTTGTATCTTGTCTTAAGATGGCTTCATGTTTCATACCTAACTTTTGTAGAACAATTTCAGATGCTGTATTACGAATATCTGTTGATGCCCAAATTCTATTAAGTTTCAATACTTTAAAACCATACTTAATAATCGTTCTACCAATATCAGTTGCAATACCGTTACCCCAATAATCAGGATGTATGATATAGCCAAGTTCTCCACTATTATTTTTCGTATCACATACTAATTGCACTGCGCCAATGACTTTATCATAGTCTGCATCTACTATGACATTGTACATCCAATTTTCATCTCGATTTAATAACATCTCAACAAATGCTTCTGTTTCTTCATATGTTTGTGGATCCCAAGCTTGATACTTACTCACTTCAGGTAAAACATTATATGCATGAATATCTTCTATATCTGATTGTTTCAAATCTCTAGTATAGTAATCCATTTAAAATCCTCCAATGATGATATGTAATTTAATGATTGGGAATATCTTATCATAATTTCCAATCTATACAAAACTATTCTTATAATATTACTCAACTTTGTGAAAAATAAAGTGCTAGGGCATTAAATCATGCCCTAGCAATAAATAAATTATCTATCTAATTTTACATGTTTGTACTCTTTCGTACCTACGTAATGAATGATACGTCCGTGAACTTCTTTTTTCGTTAATCGCGCTTTACCTTTTTGATAAAGTGGGATAACCATACCATCATTCAATAACATTTCTTCACCTCTTGCGAGTTCTTGCCATCTCTTGTCTGGGTCTTGAAGTAACGAAGATTTACCTTCGTTGATAATTTTGTCGTATTCAGGATTATCATATCCCGTTTCACCTTTAGTCGTTTCACTATGGAATAAATCTAAAAATGTCATTGGATCTGGATAATCTGGTCCCCAACCAGTAATTGCTACATCATAATCACCTTTTTTAGTCAGTGCTATTTTCTGTTTGTTCGGTTGTTGTTTAATCGACATTGTTACACCAGGCAAATGTTTTTCAACTTGTTCTTTAAAATACTCTGCATCTTTCTTAGCATTATCTTGATCAAATGTTAAAAATTCTATATCAATTTTATCTTTGCCTAATGCTTTTTTAGCTTTTTTCAATGAAGCTTGTGCCTTTTTAACATCATACGTATAAGGTGCATTTACTAACTTGTTATAATCTTCTTTTTTCTCATTAGTAAACACTTTTTCAGGCGTAAATGTATCTATCGGTTTAGAACCATCATTTAAATTATGTTCTACGTAAGATTTTTTATCGATTGCTTGAGCAAGCGCAGCTCGTAAATCTTTATTTTGTAAGTCTTTATTCGTTTGCGTATTAATTTGAATATAATAAGTAGCAGATTCTAAATTCGTATTGAAACCTTCTTTATCTTTGTTAGATTCGACATTTTGCGAACTCAATTCTGTTGTGTCCACCTTATCATTATTATATAAATTGAGTGCCGTTTGTTCGTCTTTAATGACTCTATAATTAATACCTTTAAGTGATACATGATCTTTATCCCAATAATGTTTGTTTTTCTTAAGCGAGTAATTATCTTCAACTTTCCAACTCTTCATTACAAATGGTCCACTATATAATGTCTTATCAACAGTCGTCCCATACTTACTGCCTTGCTTTTTAACAAACTTCTCATTCAACGGCATGAATGTTCCAAACGTTAACAGTTCTTTATAATAAGGTAACTCTTGATTGAGCGTTAACTGTAAAGTATGATCATCAATTGCTTTTACACCCAATTCTTCAGGTTTTTTCTCACTTTTGTTAATCGCTTCAGCATTTTTAATATCATACATAATGTATGCATATTCAGATGCAGTCTTTGGATCTACAACTCTTCTCCATGAATAAACAAAATCATGTGCAGTAATAGGATCTCCATTAGACCATTTCGCATCTTCTCGTAATTTAAATGTCCAAGTCTTCCCATCATTTGATTTTTTAGGATCACCAGTTGCAATCGCTGGTTCTGCTTTATCATCTTTGTCTAAACGATATAATCCCTCTTGTGTCGCATTCATCACTTCAAAAGCACCAGCTTCAACAGCCAAACTAGAATCTAATGTCGTTAAATCAGATGGTGCAATTAAACGTAGCGTATCCTTTGAATCACCACTTGCACCATCACTATCCCCGCCACTACTACAACCAGCTAAAAATAACGCTAACACTAATACATAAATCCCCACTTTGTAAATATTTTTCATCAAATCAATCCCCTTTGTTTGTTTGATAATGTTTAATTGTGTTTATTTTAACATAATATTTTGAATATTCAATTGATTATGTTCGATTAATTTAATATAGCAACAATAACGAACTGTTATGTAGTTTGTAGAAGCGGATAAGATGAAAATAAGCTGAATCGTCTTATAGACAATTCAGCTTATTACATTTTTCGGGTCGATATTTATTTTTATCGGCCTGGTAATCCTGTTTTCGGGTCGATATTTTTATTTACCGGCCTGTAAATCTCGTTTTCGGATCGATATTTATTTTTATCGGCCTGCAAATCTCGTTTTCGGGTCGGTAATTTTATTTATCGGCCTGGTAATCCTGTTTTCGGGTCGATATTTATTTTTATCGGCCTGGTAATCCTGTTTTCGGGTCGATATTTATTTTTATCGGCCTGCAATCTCGTTTTCGGGTCGGTAATTTTATTTATCGGTCCATATTTCTCATTTCTGGACCGTTAATTTATTTTATCGGTCCATATTTTCTGTTTCTGGACCTTTAATTTATTTTATCGGGCCATATTTCTCGATCCATTCTCTTCACTCTATTTCATATCTCATCATGTCTTCATCATAATAATCTTTTCCATCAAATATTGCATTTGGTTCAGTAGCATATTTGTCAAAGCCGACTTTATTGTAAAATTCTACTGCGCGTTGATTATTACAAAGGACACTTAAATCAATATACTTTAAACCTGTTAACTTGGATGCTTCAATAATCAATTTATCGACTACTTTTTCAGCAATACCTGTACCTCGATAATCAGGATGACAATACATTGCCACTAAATTTCCTTTATGATGCATCTTCTTAACCGCTTCTCTATAAAAAGTAGCTACACAAACCAAGTTTTCATCTTCAAAACCACCCATAGTAAATTTTGTATCACTACATTCTAATCGCTGTTCAAATTTACTAACCGGATAATTTATTTCTATATCATATAAAGACGCAAACGCAGATGGATCTGTCTGCAAACTTAGTAATCTAAGACTTCTAAATGCATTTACATCATTTTTATTTAGTAACCTTACTTCCATCCCACCACTCCTTTATTTTTGTGATATATAGTTTAGTATAAATTCTTTCATTTTTACTGGTGGGCTTATATTTTGAGGCAATTTATCTAAATCAAAGAATTTTAAGTTCTGAGTTTCTTTAATATCGGCACTAAGCTCTCCTTCATATTCTTCACTTTCAAATAATGCTGTTACAGTATATGCTTCATCTCCATTCGGATAGACCATGTGATAATCTTTACCTGAAAAATTTCTAATAAATTTAAGGTTTTGTATTTCCAAATGAGTTTCTTCATATACTTCTCTAGTTGCCGTTTCTTCAAAAGATTCTCCGAGTTCCATTGTTCCTCCTGGTAAACCCCAACTTTCATTATCCCTTCTTAACTGTAACAATACTTGTTTATCTTTATTAAATATCAGAACTAAAGCTCCAACTAAAATAACTGGAGTATGTCCGACTTTATCTCGTAAACTCGATATATAATCCATCCCACCACTCCTTATTCACTAAAGTAATACACGTTGCCTTCTCCGTCGTAATTATCTAGTTCTGGATTATGTTTGAATCCTAGTTTTTCTGCTGTTTTTATTGAAGGTATATTTTCTTTTTTAGTTAATGCTACAATTTTATATTGGTTATTTGTTAGTTCTTTGACGTACTCGATTATTTTTCTACTTGCTTCTGATACGAGTCCTTGTTGTGTTTCTGCAGCTTCTATTCGATAGTAAATATTCAAATATGTTTGTCCTAATATTTCTTTATACTGCAACCCACATACACCAAATGGGAGATAGTGGTCTTTCTTAATCAAGACGTAATATCCAAATCCATGGTCTTCATAATGCTTAATCCATTGATCTAATGTTTCTCTAAATGCTTGTATTGTTGTTGCTGGACCTGCTGGGTTGTATTTTTGATTTGCTGGATCATGATGGACTTCAAATAATTTTTCAAGATATGTATATGCTGGGGGTACGAGCTTGATTCGTTCCGTTTCTAATATCATTGTAATGACTCCTTTTTAGTTACAATTTAGTTATTTAATATCATAACATTAAGCATCTCATATTGGGAGGTCATAGAAATTTTTATGCATACAAAAAAGCATGAGCAGTTACTTATGCTCATGCTTTTAACTTATACTTTTGCTAGTTGCCATTGATAAGGTTCGTTTAGCTTTGTCCAATCTGTGTCGATTTCTTCTGAATTCAATAAGCATTGATCTAATGCTTTTGTAATTTCTTCTTTATTTAAGTCACTTCCGATAATCACAAATTGTGTTTCTCTGTCACCATATTCTGGATCCCAATTTTCTTTAACTTCTGGTCTAGATCTGAGTATTTCTTGTTTCTCTTCTTCTTTCATCGCATCAACCCAAAATGTAATTGGGTGAATATTTACAAAAGATCCTGCCTGAGAAAATAGACATGCTACGTGATTATATTGAGCTAACCAAACGATACCTTTAGCTCTTATAATATTTGTTGGCATATTTTCCATCCATTGATTAAATCTTTCTGCATGAAATGGCAGTCTTCTCTTGTAGACAAATGATGATATACCATATTCTTCAGTTTCTGGTGTATGATTAGTATGGCCACCTTCTGTTAATTCTTTAATCCATCCAGCTGATTGACTTGCATCTTCAAAATTAAATAAACCTGTATTGAGCACTTCTTGAAGCGGTACATCTGCAAAACTTGTTCTGATAAATTTCGCTTTAGGCTGTAACTTTTTCAAAACGATTTCCAATTGCTTTAAATCCTTTTCTTCTACTAAATCAGCTTTATTTAAGATAAGTACATCACAAAATTCAATTTGGTCAATCAACAAGTCTGAAATAGAACGTTCATCTTCTTCACTTATACCTTGATCTCTATCTTTCAATAAATCTTCAGAATACATATCATGAACAAATCTATGTGCATCTACAACTGTAACCATTGTATCTAAACGACATATACTTGTTAAATCAATACCTAATTCATCATCTATATATGAGAAAGTTTGGGCAACAGGTACCGGCTCTGAAATACCAGTTGATTCTATTACGATTTGATCGACATCTCCTCGTTTAGCTATCTTTTCGACTTCTATTAATAAGTCTTCTCTTAAAGTACAGCAAATACAGCCATTCGATAACTCTACTAATTTTTCGTCAGTTCGTGAAATACCTCCGCCTTGAATGACTAAATCTTTATCTATATTAATTTCACTCATATCATTTACAATGACTGCAATTTTTAATCCTTCTCTATTTTTCAAAATATTATTGAGCAGCGTTGTCTTTCCAGCTCCTAAATAACCACTCAATACTGTAACTGGTATTTTATTCAACACATTTCCCCTACCTTCTATCTATTTATCCCATATAAGCATAAAATCTTACCAACTCGATTTTTTCAATCCAGGTATTTGACCTTTATGTGCGTATTCTCTTAAAGCGATTCTAGACATACCAAATTTTCTATATACACCTCTTGGTCTGCCAGTCACTTGGCATCTACGTGTAATACGTGTAGGAGAAGCGTCTCTAGGTAGTTTTTTCAAACCTTCATAATCTTTATTAGCCTTTAATTCTTCACGTTTTTCACGGTATTTTTCAACCATTTGAATTCTTTTTTGCTCTTTTGCAATTTTTGACTTCTTCGCCATTTTATATACTCCTTTTACTATTAAAATTTTTGAAATAAATCATTAGATATAAAGAGTGAGACGGTAAATGATGTCTCACTCTTTCGAAATCGTATATTAAGTAAGTAAAGTAGCCATCTCATTTCCGGAGTTAAATCGTAATGACTACGTTTTAACTATAATACATGATTTTTTATTTGGCAAGAGCAAATTTTTATTTTTCATTTAGAATTGATAATTAGAATTAAAAAAACAGAGTCTAAGACAACGTAATATGCCCTAGACTCTGCTTATCTCTATTCAACTTTCCATACATTAAATCCATGTAATTGGCTGTTTGCATCATATTTCAAATCTTCTTTACCATAAAAAGTATAGCTTTTGCCTTCTTCAAGTTTTTTATGATCATAATCTATAATATAATATGACACTTTATCGTCCCCACTACCTTTTGTAACTTCGACGATTTTATCACCTGCTTCACTATGGCTAATTTTATCAACCTTAGCATTTGTGATTTTTAACAATTCGTTATGGCTATATGTTTCATTATTATACTTGTCATAATTAATCTCTTTAGAATGGTTCATTTTTTTCTGAACATATTCATTCGCTTGTGCTTCTGCGACGTGATCATCAAACTTAATTTTTGAATGATTATCTTGGACAGGTTCAGTTGAAACAATTCCAACAGCACAACCTAAAGTTAAAAAGAATAATATAATGGTACTTAGCAACGGAATCCTGAACCTAGTATCTCTAATCGCTTTAACAACCGTCGTGCCTAACATCACAATAAAAGCTATTAATACTACAACTCCAATAACGCTAAATATAAAACTTTCCATTTTCATTACTCCCTTGATTTATTCACTATCATATTTGTACATATTAGAACATTTCAGCTAATAATTCATCTATTTTGTTTCAGTTTTCGAAATAAATCGATATTATGCTAAAGTATGAAAGCGTTAAGCCAGTTGCTATATAAAAGATAGGCAAATATTAAATTTTTTTATTGAAAAGTTGCTGTTATTCTTTAAAATTAATATCTTCCAACACTTTTTCCACCATATCGTTTAAACTTATATGTTCTTTTATTATTTTTTCATTTTCTAAACCTAAGTAATCATGAGCAACAAACCAGTTACTCATTTCTTCCTTACCAAATTCAGCATTTTTCTTATTCTTATGTCTTCTTAACGTTTCTTCAAAAGAGATATCATAGTAATACGTAAACACATTTTTCTTGCCTGAAAAATGTTTTCTCAGCATATCTCCATACCTATGCTCTTTAAGGATGCCCTCAATAATCATATAATCACAATTTTCCAATCCATATCTGATTAAATAATCGATAAGTTCCACTGTCTTATTATCAGGTTTATCATATAACATTTCTCTTCTAATCGTATCTTGAGAAATTAACAAAGTTTGAAATCCTATTCTGTTTTGTAATTCTTTTGCTAAAGATGACTTCCCACTTCCTGAATTCCCTCTAATTATAATAACTTTTGTCATTTTCCATCGCTTCTTCTTGTAATTTATTAGTATGATTGGTTTCTTGCTACAATTGATTGATATTAAATTCAGATTTTAGAATACCCATATGAATATCGTTATAGTATTCACCTTTTATAAATGCACTATCACGTTCTTCTCCCTCAATTATAAATCCTACTTTTTCATATGCCTTAATTGCACGAACATTATATTTCAATACTCTTAAGTAAATTTTATGTAATTTCAAATATTCAAACCCATAATTTACTACAGCTGCTGAAACTTTAGTTCCAATTCCCATAGACCAATATTCTGGATTAAATATCCCTATTGCAAATTTTGCTTTGTTATTAATATCATCAATAACTAATCTAACTTGCCCTATAAATTTATCTTGGCATACAATTGCCCATTCGTAGGGTTCACTCTGAATTTCTTTAATTAATAAAGCTGCTTTTTCCTTTGATTTTGAAGTTCTATAATCCATTTTTGATCCATACATCATTAATAGTTCTTTATTAAAAGGAACTGAAAGATAATCATCTATATCTTTTGTTTCTGCATTTCTTAATATTAAATCTTTATTTATATATATTTTATCCATGTAATACTCCCTTATTTTCTAAATAGGTATTTACTTAATTTTTGTTTTTTTCCTTCTTTATTCCATTGTTGATATTGTTTGATCATCTTATGAATGTTGCCTTCATAGTAGTTTTCAATTAAATCAACTATTGCTAAAAAGCTTTTCCAGTAATGAAACATGACATATGCATTATCGTTACTTTTATAAATTTCATATGTGAATGATTCTAAATTATTTTCATCATATTTTGATTTGTAGTAATTAAATAATTCTGTTTCATACTGTATAATTTCTTTAAATTCTTTGTCATTATATAAATAATACCTTGGTAAGAAAGTCACTAATCCTTCTTCAAACCACAAATCATCTGATGATATATCAAGATCATCAAATTCTGTTAAAAAGAAGTCACAATGGTGCGTAATTTCATGACCTAATATGCACAATATTTCTTTTTCTAAATAGTTGTTAAATATTTTTTGAGTCTTTTCAGACATGTCACTTTTGATTTGACCATTTAAAAAGGTCTTCCAACTTTCTTTTTCAATATTCATAAATATACCTTTTTCATTTGTAAACGCTGGTACATTCTTCTTAAATACATGCGACATTACATAATCACTTGTCCATATGACGTGTTCTGGCATGTCATTTAATTCGTAATCTTTTTTCAGAACATCAATATAATTTTCAATTTTATCTATAAAATATTTTGCTGTTTTTTGAGTTTCTTCAATATCATTTAGTTCATCCATCATAAAAATAGATTTCATGTGTCTATCCCCTTACAAATATCAATAAATATAGTATTAGTATTCATATTATAACAATATTCATCATCTTTTTATTCAATTGAATTAATTTCTACTTCATACTATGATTTATATTAAGTGGTTTACAGGAGGTTATGATGTCTTACTTGAAATCTTTTTTAGAGGATAAACAAATTTATATATATCTTTTATTTATTATGATGGGCGTGAGTTTCGGTCTATTGTTTGACCGTGCTAGCCTTATTTTTGAACCTTTTATTTCTATTTTAATTGCGATTCTATTGTTTAGTATGTTTGCTCAAATTCCTTTTTTATCTTTACGTCAAAAGGCATTAAATTTTAAATTTCTTGTGGCACTTATTATTTCTAATTTTATTTTTATTCCTATTCTTGTTTTTCTAATTGTCACAGCATTTCATATTACATCTACACCGCTTCTAATCGGAATTTACTTAGTATTACTGACACCTTGTATTGATTATGTGATTGTTTTTACGAAGTTAGGTCATGGAAATGAAAGCTTTATGTTGATTGCTACACCTATTTTATTTATTTTACAAATCATCTTATTACCGATATATTTTGTAATATTTTTAAACCAAGATTTCTCGGAATACATTGACTTTATACCTTTTATAAAGACTTTCGTATATCTTATTCTGGTACCTTTAATCATAGCTATTTTTATGCAAGTTTTAAGTAAAAAGTCCGCTACTATGTCGAACATTTTATCTTTATCAGAATGGTTGCCTGTTCCTTTTATGGGACTCGTATTAATGACGGTTATAGGCTCTCAAATTCCAAAAATCTTTAATGATTCACACGTCGTATGGATAGTTGTTCCTGTTTACATTTGTTTTATGATTATTGCGCCTTTTATTGGTTATCTTTCTGGTAAAATCTTTGCTTTACCTTCAGACTTAAAACGCACGATTGCTTTTAGTTCTAGCACAAGAAACGCATTAGTTGTCTTGCCATTAGCTTTATCTCTACCAGACAAATGGTCAACAATTGTAACAACTGTTATCGTCACACAAACACTTGTCGAGCTTATTGGCGAACTATTCTATATTAAATTGATACCTAAATTTAAATAGAAAAACACCTCTAAAGTTACAGTAACGCTTGCACTTTAGAGGTGCTTTTAATTATTTCAGTTTCAATACTTGTCCTACACTTATATCATTTGAACTTAAATTATTTAATGATTTAAGTTTAGCTACACTTACGCCGCTTCTTTGAGATATATTATACAACGTATCTCCAGAAACAACAGTATGTGTATCGCCTGTTATATTATCACTTGTTTCATTTAAATCATTATAATGCTTTTGAACGAGACTATAAAATTGATTCATATCGTAGCCCCACTGACTAAAGTAATTGATTGGATCTGTATGATCTGTTCCGCCATAATATTGACTAATGGCATTGTGACTAATAACTGTACCTGTTCCCTCATTATTATCGGCTAATGATGGTTTCAGTCCATTTTGGTGTAACATTTTCGCAGTTAAATATGCTTGATTATTGACCGATTTCGCAAACTGGTCAAATGTACTTGATTGAGCCAATTCTATTTGATAGAAATATGGATTGGCTTTTGCGCCTGCACCCCAAGCTAAATAATCACTAGATGCTGTTTGAACAATTTTACTACTACTTGCATAAGCATGAACAAACGCGCTTTCATAATTGTTATACATGTAATTGATTTCTTCATCTATTGTGCTATCAGGATTAGCTGTTTCATGTATAATCACACCGATAAACTTATCTGATTTATAATCATACTTCGGCAAGCTATCCATTCTAGAATCTTGTGTGATTGTAGACGGCTTAATATTATTTTTAGCAATATAATTATTAACATTTTGATAAGTTTCATTTGTATGTTGATTTGATTCTATTTCTGTAGAATTTTCTTCTGCATCTTTATTATGTAATTTGAGATCTTCATCCGTCAGCAAGCCTGTTAATTCTTTCGGGTTCATCTTTTGTGCTTGTTCAAAACTAATCGATTTGCTTGTGTTCTCTGTTTGTTCACTTTGATGTTCTTCTGCATTTACATATCCAACAGATTGAGAAAATAATACACTTGTCGTCAAAATTATTGCTGTTCCAAACTTGTACTTCATAATAATCCCCCTTATATTTTATTTTTATATTGTATTACAAACTATAATTAATTAATATACCTTAAGAATATTTCGTTATATTAAATATTTATTACAAATTAAAAAAGAACGAGATAAATTGATTATCTCGTTCTCATTTATTCTATAGCGTTTAGAGCTTTCTTTGGTATTTCACTTTTATCAACTTCTTCAAATGATTCCACATGTGTCCCTTTATGCTTAATTTTTAAATAGTGATTTGTTTTAAGTTCATCTGATGATATAAATTCCACTTTTGTACGTTTACCATCTTCATCTACAATATCTTGCTTATATCTTCTAATATTATGTTCTTCAACAGCATCAGGTAGCTTTGTCTTTACATAAGCGTATTTCTCTTTCATAAATGGATTTAATTGATCTGATACACCTTTAATTTCACTTGAGCCAGATGTACTAAATATAACGATTAATAAACAACAACATAAAATAACAAATATAACTAGAAAAACAATACCTTTTAATAAACCTTTCAAGGTTATCTCTCCTTTCAAGTAAAATGATAGCATCATATCACTTGAAATAGTCCTAACATTGTTGTCACAACAGGTTTCTAAGCTTACAATTTTGTAAGATTAAGTCTCTCTTATTAAAACACACCTAATATATTTCCAATTAACCCTGCTAGTGTTATTAATACACCTACACCCGATAGAACAGATGTAATAACCGCTTTTCTATTTTTCTTATTGGTTTCATTAATACTTCTTTCAAGGTTGTTCATTGAAATTGTTATTTTGTCTTGAATGATATTTGGCAAATGATCAATCTTATTGTTCAAAGTATCGAAGCGTTCATCAACACGCTTTTCATATTGTTCAAATTCATTTCTCGTAATATATTCTGACATAATGATCACCTCTCTTTTTATATTTTATAATTTATAAATATAATTGTCAAAAACTGTATTTTAAAATTATGCGATGGAAAGTAACCATTTTTTATTAGATTATATTGCTTGGCTACATATTCTTAATAATTCATATAGCTTATTTTCAAAACGTAAACTTCAAAGAAATATATTTTTTCCAATTTGCATGATAAAATTATTTTAATTATTTTATACAGAACAGAGGGATAACATGGATGAGAATCGTAAATTATATATTAGACCTATTAAATTAGAAGATTTAAAGAGTATATGGCAGATGGCTTTTAAGTACTCAAATCCTGAATGGAAGTTATGGGATGCGCCTTATTTTCCTCATCATGCTATGTCGTATGATGATTTTTTGCTCCAAAAGGATGATTGGATCAATGTTCCGAATAGATGGACTGTAATTTACAACGACAAAATTATTGGTACAGTCTCATATTATTGGGAACATGAACCTTCTAAGTGGCTAGAGATGGGTATTTCAATCTATCAATCTGGTAATTGGGGTAAAGGCATTGGCACAAATGTCATGCGTATGTGGATTGATCATTTATTCAATACTTTAGATATTGTTCGCGTCGGTTATACGACTTGGTCAGGGAACAAAGGCATGATTAAAATTGGAGAACGTCTTGGTATGACTATGGAAGCTAGAATTAGAAAAGTAAGATATTATAACGGGACTTATTACGACTCTATTAGAATGGGTCTTTTACGTGAAGAATGGCAAGATTTAAAGTCTTAATCTAGTACATAACAATCATAAAATGATAACATATTGTGCTTTTATACAAGTTTATACTTTACAAAACAGAACATATGTTCGTATAATGAAAGTACAATATGACTAGGGTGATTTTTATGTATGACTACAGTTATTGTCTAAATCGGGATATTTTATGTGTGGATTTAAAGAGTTTCTTTGCGTCTGTCTCATGTATTGAGAAAGGTTTGAACCCGTTAACGACTAAGCTTGCTGTTGTGGCTGATACGAAGCGTAAAGGTTCTGTTGTCCTGGCAGCTACACCACCTTTAAAAGCAATTGGCATTAAAACAGGTTCTCGTTTATTTGAAATACCTCAACGTAAAGATATCTATGTTATTAATCCATCTATGAAGAACTATATACAATTATCAACACAAATTAGCAAAATTGCTTTGGATTATGTTGCACCTGAAGATTTTCATCAATATAGTATTGATGAATTCTTTATGGATGTATCAGAGTCTTATCATTTATTTGCACATTCTCCCTTTTCATTAGCGATGCAACTTCAAGAGCGTATATTTAATTATACTCAAATTCGTAGCACGATTGGTATTGGCTCTAATT
>NZ_PPQD01000018.1:17077-72708 GCF_002901825.1 Mammaliicoccus sciuri
ATACAAGTCTTGGGATATCAGAATGGCGCTATGAAGATGTGCCGTCTAAAGTTTGGGCCATTCAACCTTTACGAGACATGTGGGGAATCAATCGACGTACAGAAGCTAAGCTTAATAAGAAAGGTATATTTACGATTGGACACTTAGCTAACTATCCTGTGGAATATTTGAAGCGGGACTTTGGCGTTATTGGCGTTGACCTTCATTTGCATGCTAATGGTATTGATGAAAGTGTCATTAGAAATCCTCATCGTATATATGATAAATCTTTAGGTAAGTCCCAAATACTTATGCGTGATTACAGTATGAATGAACTTAAGACCGTATTAAATGAACAAGTAGATGAAGTTTACTTTCGTTCTAGAAAACTCAATTTATACCCTACACGTATTAGCGTGAGTGTCGGTTATGCAGACGTTGGAGGTGTGCGGAAACAATTTACAAACAAAACGGGATTTATGAATACTTATGTTATCACACAATTATTATGGGATTATTTATCTCAATGGTTAGAACCGGACAGACTTTATAGAACAATGGCTATATCATTTGGTAAATTTATTCCGAACCAAATTAAGCAATTATCTTTATTCGATGATCCGTATCAAATTAAGACAGAGACGCTCGAAAATCATTTAGATTTTATACGTATGAAATATGGTAAGGATGTTGTTATGCGCGGTTCAAGCCTATTAAATAGTGGAACATTATTAGAAAGAAAAGGTTTAATTGCAGGTCATAAAGCTTAATATTTATGGAGTGTATTGTAATGAAAGAACTTAATATAAACTGGGAAGCAGATTTTATTGAATACCAAACTTTATTATATAGTGGAGTCCATCCAGAATGGTTCTATGCTTGTATTAGAAATGATGTATTAGTACCAGCATATACAGGACAAGGCAAACAATATTTTTGGACTAAAGATATCCTCCAAGCTCATAAAATAATACCAATATTTTAAAAAAAACAACTATTTACTACAATTATTGTTTAATTTTACCAAATATTTTCTTTATAAGTGTTTAACGTATCTTCACTTTGGATATATATAAAGAAGTGTAAAAATAGGAGGTAATAATATATGGGCTTTATATTAATGTTAATCGTCGGCGGTTTAATCGGCTGGCTAGCAGGCGTTATTTTAGGTAAAGATATTCCAGGCGGTATTATTGGTAACATTATCGCAGGTATTATCGGTTCAGCAATTGGTGGTAAATTATTAGGAGATATGGGACCAGTAATAGGTGGAATTGCAATTATTCCAGCATTAATCGGTTCAATCATCTTAATCTTGATACTTTCATTCATTTTAAAAGCAATTAAAAAATAGAAAGTACAATAAATATAAAGAAGTATATCACTTAATTGATTTCGTGATATACTTCTTTTTTTAATACATATATATCTAACAAATAGAAGCACCACACAAATTTGTGCGGTGCTTATGTCATATACGAATAAATATTTTCAAAACCACTCTAGGTAAATAGCTTTGTAATAATAAAATACCCGACGTATATAAACTCTAAACATTATTTTAATAATAATCTAAAGAAATTCATGAATTTTTAACGTTTATTAGAACCTTTACTAAAAAGATTTCTTATAAGTCTCATGATTAGAACTGTACCAACATATCTTAAAATACGTTTTACTACGTTTCCCATCCTTATCAGCTCCTCTTACTCTATATCATTTACTATTACTTCTTCACTACTTTACCCAATTAAGTCTTTCATTACACATATAATAAAAAGATTTCGTAGTCCCGCCCCGGCAAGGATGACTAGAGTTAAAAAAGCTTGGTACAAGCGTATTTCAATTCAGTCATCTACTGATAAGATACTACAAGAGACTGAGACATTACATTATGTCCCAGTCTTTTTTATATGGAAAAATCAATATAAACGTGAGGTTCTATGTTGCTTGTTTGATGTGTCTTGCAACATACAGAGGCGCCTATTTATCTTGTTTCACATGTCTTGATAAATACGAAGCGTTTATTTATCTTGTTTCGCATGTCTTGATAAATACGAAGCGTCTATTTATCTTGTTTCGTCAGTCTTGATAAATACAGGGTCCTCAACATTGCTTGTCACACCTCACTTGCAATATTCAGACCTCCAACATTGCTTGTCACCCTTCACTTGCAATATTTAGCCCTTATTTCTAAAATATGAAAAAGAGTCTAGAACATTTCTGTCCCAGACTCTTTAATATAAATTAAGATTTTGTACTTTCGTTATGCCACCATAATGAATCTTTCGGATTTTCTACAGCATGAACAAATTCTTTTTTCGATGCTACAGTTGGATAAGATCCTTTTAATGATTTTTTAGAAGTATCTTCAAATAATGTTAAGACAACGATAAGGCCAATGACACTCACACCTAGTAAGTAGAATGCAGGTGCTAAATTATTACCTGTCACGTGTACTAACCATGAAGCTACTAATGGTGTTGTACCACCAAATAACGAAACTGAAATATTAAATGTCCATGATAATGTTCTATAACGAATATCTGTATGGAACAATGTTGGTAATGAACCTGGCATTGTACCTTCGTAGACTGACAATACGATACCTAACAATAGTAATCCAAAGAATAAGAAACCAAGTCCACCAATATTTAAGAATTGGAATGAAACGACAGATACTAATATACCTAAGATTAAACCGAAAGATATCACTTTCTTATTACCTATTTTATCACCAAGTCTACCAAATGTAAGCGCGAATGGTACCATAATCAGTAATACAACCGCTGTTATCGGCGTACTAATACGATCACTAATACCAACCGTTTCATCTAGGTATGAAGGCATGTAACCTAATAATACATAGTTTGTAATGTTGAAGAAGGCTACAAACACAATACATAATAAGATATCTTTTTTATATTGTTTTATAATTTCAATAACGCTTAGTTGATCTTTTTGATCAGCGATATCATTTTCAAAAATTGGTGTTTCTTCTAAATGTGTTCTCAAGTAAAGACCAATCAATCCAATTGGTGCACTTAAGAAGAATGGAATTCTCCAACCCCAAGAATTCATTTGAGCGTCCGATAGTGTCCAGAATAATACTGTAACAAGGATAGATGCCACAATATAACCAGATAAAGTACCGATTTCTAAACCACTACCTAATCTAATTCTTTTATTATCCGGTGAAGACTCTGCGATATAAACCATCGCACCAGCATATTCCCCACCTACTGAGAAACCTTGTAAAATACGAGCTAGCAATAATAAAATTGGTGCCCAAATTCCGATTTGATCATATGTAGGTAATAGTCCAATAATCAAAGTAGAAATTGCCATCATAATAATTGTAAATGTTAAGACAACTTTTCTACCTAGCTTGTCACCTATTTTACCAAAGACAATGCCGCCCACTGGTCTAAGTAAGAATGCTATCGCAAATGTTGCAAAAGTGAAAATTAATTTTAATTCATCATTTTGAACTGGACTGAAGAAATTCTTACTAATGATAACTGCAAGGTAAGAATATAGAGCAAAGTCAAACCATTCCATTGCATTACCAATACCAGTAGCAAACACACTTTTCTTTGCCATACCGATATCTACGACGTTGATTTTCTTTTTATTAAACTTCAAACGTATACAGCTCCTTTTCATGTTTAAAGAGTATACGCTCACTTTTTTATAGTGTCAACTTAATATTTAAATATAATAATATACACTTTTCATCTAATGGTATACAAATAAAAAATGTCCACGCTTACATCATAGTAAGCATGGACATTATAAATTTAAACAATTTTTACTTAAGTAAATAGTATATATGACAAATAAATAACAATTGAAACTGTGACTGAGCTCAATAATGTAGAGAATAATACAATTTGAGCATGTAGTTCTGGCTCCACATCATATTCAAAAGCAATCGTTGATGTATTTCTTGAAGTTGGAAAGGCACTAGCTATAAATAAAGATTGTGCAATAACGCCATCAATATGGAATAAATAAATTAAACTAAGTGCAATAAGCGGTCCAATTATCAACCTACCAATCAACGATCCCATAATTGCTCTATGCAATAATTTCAATTTAATATGCGCTAATTGAGCACCTAATAAAATTAAAGCAATTGGCGCAAAACTATCTGAAATTTGGTGAATAGGAATTAGAAACACTTGAGATAATTTAATATGCCCTACTTGAAATATAATACCTAAAATCAGTGCATGAAAAACAGGTAGCTTCAAAAAAGAAATGACTATATCTTTTAAACTTTTAGTAGTAGAAAGTAAATTATACATACCATAAGAATACGTAAGTAGATTTTGAAAAATAAGCACGAAGATTTGTACCGCAACACCAATAGGATTTTGACTAAAAATTAATTGACTGACCGGCAAACCATAGTTACCAGAATTCATCAAAGAGATACTATTCTTTAAAGCAGCACTCTCACCTTTTTGAAGGTTCAATACTTTAGCAAATAAATTACCAATTAAGATCATAACTAAACTATAAGCTACAATATAGTAAAGAACCTTTAACAGCAAATCCATCTGAATCGTAATATCATAAATATTCGCAAAAACCGCAACAGGCATTAAACAATAAGTAATCAGTGTAGAAAAATGTTTTAAATTAAATGCAAACTTTCTCTGTAATAAAAAACCAACAAAAATTAAAATAAGAAGCGGCAATAACACTTCCGTTAAAATGAAAACAAACATAATATCCTCTTTCTTTCTATATTTCCTTTATATTCAAACTATCACAAATAAATCATAATAAATATGACAAATTTAGTATTTTGAATGATAAGTTTAAGTTATGAATATAGAAATATAGATAACTAAAGCTTAGGTAGTTTTATTAAATTTTTCCATTCTATAAATACCTTCATCATCTTGAAATTTGATACCATTCTTGAAATCATAACCATACTTTCTATAGAATTCTACTGCTGTAACAGAAGCTGGAACCTCTATACGTTGTGCACGTTTATAATAATAGTCATTTTCAAGGGTTTCTATTATAAGCTTACCTATACCTCTTCCTTGATGATCTGGTGATACAAAAATGGTAAACAAGCTACTTTCAGTTTGGCTATCCCAATACGGTCCTATTGCACCTGTTGCTATTATTTGATTATTTTCTTCAAATATATAAAAATTTGTAAAACTTGCTCTTTTAATTATTGCTTCAGGTGTCATGCTACTCACAACTTTTTCTATTTCTTCAACTGGTTCGTCTTTTACATTAGTTGTTCTCAATGTGTGAATAATCATTTCACTAACTGCTTTAGCATCTTTTAAATCAAACATTCTAATTTTCATACAATCATCCTTTATATCTCACCAATTTTCTTATATTGAGACAAGTGGTTCACTTGGTTACATTCTAATATTTCTACTTTATCGTCTGATATTTTTAATGATGTAATACCACCGTTTGCAAGTTTAATTTTTCCTGTCCCTGTTTCTCCATTTGAATAATGATATAATATGGCATTAATAAAGGCACCATGTGATACGACTACTACATTTTGATTATGATATTTATCATGTATTTCAGCTAATCCTGTTAAAAATCTACGCTCGATGCTAGCCCCATCTTCACTATTAGGATATATTCGATCTGGGAAGCGTTCGAGTTTTTCAGCAAGCGTCATACCTTCAGCGTCACCAAATGATAATTCAATAAATGCTTCTCTTTCAATCAAATCTACATTCAATTGTTCTTGCACAATTTCAGCAGTTTTTTTAGCTCTTTTTAAAGGACTCGTAATAATCACATCAATTTTTTTATCTTTTAAAGCAGCACCGCTTTCCTTTGCTTGTAATTCGCCATTATGATTCAAAGGAATATCCGTTCTACCTTGAGTTCTACCTTCTAAATTCCAATCCGTTTCACCATGTCTTAAAAAATATACATTTGTCATCATTCAAACCTCACATTAAATAATTTAAAATCTATTGTATCACTTATAACGGTACATAACACGCTAAATTTCAGTATATATACATTTATAATTGAAAAGAAAGCTTTCGAATTGGACTTAACATTATTGTATAATATTTCCATATATTACAAACATGATAGCTTCCATCATGGTCAACACCAAACCCCCTTATTCCGTGAAAATAAGGGGGTTTTTTTAGTGTGGTTAATTATCTATTATTTCTAATTCTAATGGATACCGTTTCAACAACAATACTAATTAAAGTCATTACGATTAATAGTACAACTAAACTCCAAACATATCCTAATTCCAAATAATTAGTTAAAGTGGTACATCCCCAAATAGCTAAGAAATAGATTAATAACCTTAAGATAAAAAATATAATGTTATTATACATAATGATCTACTTTAACTAAGATACATAAAAATAAATTTAATTTACTTCACATGCAAAGTTATCTTTATCTCTATCTAGTTTAGCATTGTATGCTGGATGTGTGCTTGGTACGCCATTTGGATATACTTTTCTAAGTGCCGTACAGTTTGGATAATATTCTGACCCTGCATTTTGAGAAGTATTATTTGGTGTTTGTGTTGTAGCACTTCCTGCTCCATTTGAACTTTGCGTATTACTTGATGCTGGTTGCTCAGTTGTATGTTGTTGTGTACTTGCTTGATTATCTTCAAATGCACTTCCTAAACTCCAAATACCTAATTTTTCTTCTTTTGCTTTTTCTTGTGCACTTTCTAATTGATCTAAGTATCTTGTATTAGGTGGATATACATATGCTACTTTAGCTAATCCTTCTCTGACCAATATTTCATTAAGCATTTTACCATCTACATATATGTATGCTAAATAACGTTGATATTTATCTGTTTGTCCACCTACATCAAACTCTACTTCAATTTTATTTGCATTAGTTAACAATTCTTTCGTTCTATCTGATGCTTCTTGACCAAATGGCTGTTTACCTAATCTTGGGTGTTTCGTTTCAGGTGTATCAATCAGTAAAAATCTAAATGATTTTTGACTGCCATTATAAATAAATTTCGCAGTATCTCCATCAACTGTACCCGCTAAATCAACTGGAATTCTGTCTGTCGTACCAGGTTTGTATGATTTTTCTTGAGTACTATTTTGACTAGATTTCTCATTATTATTTGAATGTTTCTCGGAATTCTCTACTTTTTCCTTCAGCTTTTTATTTGTCTCTTCTAATTCTTTTTGTTTACTTTTTAATGCTGTATTCTCTTGTTTTACTTTTTCTTTTTCACTATTATCAGTACTTCCATTACTACAACCACTTGCAATGGTTGCTAAGAATAAAATACTTACACATAACAATATAATCTTTTTCATAACACTTACTCCTACTTAAATATTCATTTTACTTATTATACCAAATTTTGAAGATTTTATAATTATATTTTGAAATTTCGCTCAATTTAATTAATTTACCTTAAAATATCAAGGTTATTATATGTATTAACAAGGAATATCCAATGGCTATAATCTCAAAAAAATAAAAAACACCTTTACGATGTTTTTAGTCAAATAACCGAAATATGATTCTAAATATCCAGCCTATAGCTCTTGGAATTGTCACGAATATTGCTCTGATAATATCTCCTATATAAAAGAAGCCTTCTAAAAAATCTCCAAAAGATAATTTATCAGCTTTATGTTTTTTATTTTCTTTACCCATATGACGCCTCCTATCTTAATTTATAAATGTACTAAAACAAATTCAACTAGATAATTGATACCTTTTATAAATATATAAAATGCATAAGCCATAGTGCCTAAAATAAATAAAGCAGACATTATTTTAATTTTTTCTCCCTTTTCTCTATAAACAATATGGACAATAATAAACATTGTCATTAAAGAAAGATAAGCAAAAGCCACTGCTGTTAACGTACCTAACGCATTCCTTTTAGTAGGAAAGTGACTCGTAATCCATGTATCATAAAATGCATCTCTAATACCGATATGTTCAGTATAAAGATCAAAGCCTATTCCTAGTAATATCAGTAAACCTTCAAAAATAAATGCCATCAACAAAATGAATGCTTTCATTTAATCACCTTTAGTATTTTAATTAATTCTACAATTAATAAATAACATTAGTTATGGAATAATAGTAATATACTTATGAAATAAGGGCAACATGTCGAAACACATTGCCCTTCGAATATTTTTATTAATTTTTAGATAAGAATGGATATGTAAAATAAAGTAAGGATTTCACATTAATATCTTAACAGTTTATGATAAAATAATGATATTCAAAAAACATTCATTCTGACCAGACTGAGGCACTATGTACTTAATATGTGGCATTACGCTAATACTTATAAGCATTATCATATTTATCTGGGAAGGCAAAAGTTTCTTCAATATATTTATATTTGCTTTAGGAATTTTATTAACTTTAGGTTCTTTGTTAAACCTCCTTTTAAATTTAATATAAAAAACTAGTCATATGATCATAACAAGTTTTACGTACAAATATAAATCTTCTTCAATAGCACCGCTTCTATATCCACCAATATTCATATAACTACTCTCCTAAGATATCCTTTAAATTCAGCGAAAAATACCACTTAATCATAAAATAGTATAGTTATTTTAATATTTCTTTGTTATATTATTTAAAATAAAACATAACTAAGTGGTGTTGCATATATGGATAATTGGTTAAGTTTCGTAGTTATTGCTTTAATGATTATTATTATTCCAGGACCAGATTTCTTCATTGTATTAAATAATACTTTAAAAGGAAATGCTAAAAATGGCATTATGGCAGGTTTAGGTATATCAAGTGCACATGTTTTTTATTCAGCTTTAGCAGCATTTGGATTAATTTTCATATTAACTACATCATATTATGTATTTAGTGCTATCAAAATATTAGGTTCTGTTTATATTGCCTATTTAGGTGTAAAGACCATTTTAAATGCTAAAAAGACTTTTAACATTACAACTGAACCAACAATTCAGTCTAATATTAGTCTGACATCATCATATAAACAAGGGTTTTTAAGTACAATTTTTAATCCGAAAGCAATACTATTTTATGTGAGTATATTACCTCAATTTATTACAAAACAAGACGGATCAATGACAATAATCATTCTATCCACTTTATTTATCATTACAGTATTTGTGTGGTTCTTTATCTGTAGCTTCCTATTTAACTACATAAGACAATTATTTAATAACCATAAATTTAAATCCATCCTCGACTATGCAATAGGCACCGTCTTAATCGGCTTAGCCATCAGCATATTTAGATTGGAGAAATAATTAAAGTCCTGGCTAATAAAATAGCTAGGACTTTTGTTAAATATAAACATTCATTTTATTCTTCAATTACTCTAGTATCTATAGTTAGGAAGATACTTATAATAATATATTATTTTCCTTTTCATAATCTTCAATTTTCTGGCGACTCTCCTCTTCTTTATCTAAAGTAATATGTAATTCAAATGTTTTATTCGTATATTCATCTATGGAAAGATAAGTCTTTACATCGACCCCTGCAAAAACTTTTCTAAACGCATCAATAATCTCCTGATCTGCATCTGTTACAGGTACATTCAGTATCTCAGAATAAGGGTAATAAGGTTCGCTATTGAAATAATCATTTACTAAATCATGTAATACTCTATTACAATAGCTTGGTTGGTTACTTTGGAATTCAATAAAATGTTCTTTTGGGTCAAATAATAAATCATATATTTTTTTGCCTTTTAACATGTGATACAACTCATATAAACAATGATTAGTATTGTTTTTTATTTTCTTTACCCGTTCTTCAGACTTCTCTTTATTAACTCCAAAAAAACTAGTATGCTCTCCATCATTTCGAATCATATGAAAATATGGCTGAAATTCTTTTCTAAAATCTCCATATAAGCCAGATCCAAAGTTCACTTCATATTCATATATATCATAAAACATACAATACCAATCTATATAAAATTCAACATAAGCTTTATTTGTCAAAAGTAGCACCCCCAATAGGTTATCTCATTAAGAGCTATTAATTTATTTCAAACTCGGTCAAAATTAGTAATGATTATTTTTTATGTTTTTTACGAAATCCTGTTATTCATTATCAGCTGAATCATATTCATATCCATATTTTTCAGCATTTCGTTTTCTAATGTCTTCTTTTTCAGCTTCCGTTGCATTATTCCATTCGTCCTGTCCATTAACCCATTCTTCATGTGCAGCTTGTTCTTCAGGAGTTCTGTATACACCATTATTCTCATAATCGTAAGTTTCTTCTTCATCTTCATTAGCTTGTTCATCATAAATAGATTTTTCTTGTCCACTTTCAACTCTTAACGAACTTTCATATGCAGCTTGTGCTGGCCCTTCGAGTACATTGCCTTGAGGGATAACACCATTTGAAACTGCACTATTGTAAGCAATAATTTTCTGCTCTTCAGTATAATTACCATTCAAAATTTGAACTAATGAATTTCTATCAGTTATATTGTTGTAATCAATTGAGCTAGTTAACTCTTGTTCGTTTGAAGATTCTTGTTCATTAGTCATATTTTCCTCAGTAGACTCTTCTTCTGTTTTAGGTTCTGATTCCTTAGTTGTTTCTTTATCTTTCGAATCGTTCTTTTCTTTATCTTCTTTTTTAGTTTCTTTCTTTTCTTTTTTATCTTCTTTTGGTGCAGGATCTAATATTGATTCTTCTTTTTTCTCTCCACATGCGCCTAATACTAGTAATGATGATAATAATAAAACAATTAGCTTTTTCATATTTCTCCCCCTAATATAAGTATATTCTTATTAACTTGATTATAATCTAATTACACTTGATTAGTATATACTTTTTATATTTAATTTTGAGCGTAAATATTTTATTTATTCTTCTACACCTTCCACCTGTCATTTGAAATAGACAACATAAATGAAATATGTTAATTTATATATAGAAAAAGGGCGACACACATATTGTGTATCACCCAAGTGAGCCCGTTAAAAAGACGGTGACTTTGTAAAAATGCTTAAATAACCATCAAACTCGATCAAAGTTAGTGATGGTTATTTTTTTTGGTTTTCTTTAATCATGACTAAAGCAATGACAGTAAAGACTATCATTAAAATCTCATAGTCCGACATGTTATTCCTTTCTATGAGTAACAACTATAACCATAAGCTTCTACTATTGTTCAATATCAGAAGATTCTACAGTATATTTATTAGATGTGTTATTCACCGTAGAAATACTCGAACTATTTATTTCCCATTTTGCTTGAGTCGGCTCAATGTTTGGCATAAAGTTCATTTCCAAAGTATATTTATCATTATCAGGTACATCATATACGATATATCCAGAACCTGTATTGTCTTTATTTAGTTGATGTGAGAAACCAACTGCCCTATCACTATTACCAAACCATTCTTGATAGTTTTCTCCATTAACTTTCATGCTAAAACCATCATTTTGAATTAGTACTTGTGCATCATTATTATTCTTAAATTTGAAATAAACTTTCAAAGCTTTACCATTATTCGGTGGAAAATTTAGATCATCAGTAGGCTTTACAAATTCAGCTTTAACCAATGTTATTTCTACTCCATCATTCTTAACCGTATCAACTAATTCATAAATCTTGTTCGAAATTTCTTTACGAGCTATATGCACTTCCTCTTTTTCATTAATCTCTTCATCTATAGCAAAGAAAAAAAGAATTAAAATCACACCAACAATTGTAATTACAATCATAATTCCACCTAAACAACCTAAAAGTGCGTAAAGCCAACCATTTCCACTTTCAATTCTTTGATTTCACTTATCCATTCCACATTGCTCCTTTACCCTATATACAATCTACAATACCTATTTTTTACAATTTTAATAGCGCTAAATTGTATTTTCAACATTTACTATTCATTATTATTAAAAACATTAAAATTCATTTATAGTCAGTGAATCCCTATTATTTTTCATAAAAAACAACCAATATCACACGATGATATTAGTTGTTTCGTTTCAAACTATTTATTTACATTTTTGAAGGTTTTTAACCTGTCTTAATATATCATTTTCCATTCTCAGTTGTTTGAGTTCTTGTTCCATTTCATTTATTCTCTTTTGTTCTTTAGTTAGATTACATTTAAATAAAGAGAATCCACAAAAATTAATTTCCCTATATATTTGCTAATGATTATAATCATTCGTTAAACTAGAAATAGAAAAATATAGGAGTGTTAATATGAAACTTAGAGCACTAGAAGTTAGTGATTTACCATTTGTCCATAAATTGAATAATGAATATTCAATCATGTCTTATTGGTTTGAAGAGCCTTATGAATCTTTAACGGAACTTCAATATTTATTTGATAAGCATTTATTAGACGAATCCGAAAGACGTTTTATTGTAGAAGATGAAAATCAAGTTGTGGGAATAGTAGAATTAGTCGAAATTAATTATATTCATCGTAATTGTGAAATTCAAATAATTATCAAACCAGAATTTAATGGTAAAGGATATGCTAAATTTGCTTTTGAAAAAGCAACAAGCTATGCATTTGATATATTAAACATGCATAAGATCTATTTATATGTTGATACAGATAATGAAAAAGCAGTTCATATATACGAATCTCAAGGTTTCAATATAGAAGGATTACTTAAAGAACAATTTTATACAAAAGGTAAATACAAAGATGCATATATCATGGCATTGTTAAAACATGAATATATTTCGTAGCAACATATGTTTCGTTATAGATAATCATAATGAACAATATGTATAGTAGAAAATTAAAATTTATAATTCTTTTTATCGAAATATTTGTGTTAAATATAATTGTTTCGCCAGACCCCTCTCAACCATTGCGGTTGAGAGGGGTTTTACTATAGTAAATTTAACTGTAAATACATCATACTGTAAATACATCATACTGTAAATACATCATACTTTAAATAGTTTATAAATATCTACATCTAACATATCTATATTTATTATTGACATAAATATAAATAAAAGATACTATTTATACTAATCCTTAGTAAACAGATAGGATTAATATAATTAATGATTAAATGGAGGCTATTACATGAATAAAATTATTATATTTGCTTTAGCTGGATTTTTAGCAGAATTAGTAGATGGTTCCCTTGGAATGGGATATGGCGCTTCATCTGCATCAGTGTTACTTACATTTGGAGTTGCCCCTGCTATAGCATCAGCAACAGTCCATTTTGCCGAAATTCTTACGACTGCCGCAGCTGGAACATCACATTTAAAGTTTAAAAATGTCCACAAGCCATCAGTCTTGAAACTTGCTATCCCTGGTTCAATTGCTGCATTTATAGGTGCATTCTTTTTAAGTAATATTAATGGTGCTTTCATCAAACCATTTATCTCAATTTTCTTATTATCTTTAGGTATTTATATCATTTACCAATTTCTATTTAAAAATAAACCAGATGAACCAAAAATTACTGGTGTAAAAAAGATATCTAATTTTGTTTTAGTACCACAAGCTGCAGTAGCTGGATTACTTGATTCAATTGGAGGTGGTGGCTGGGGACCCGTAAACACACCTATGTTATTATCAAGTAAAAAAATAGAACCAAGGTACGTTGTTGGTACAGTTTCAGCAAGTGAATTTTTTGTTACCGTAGCCTCTTCGATAGGATTTTTAATATTTTTAGATTGGTCATCAATCAATTGGATTTTAGTATTATCCTTAAGCTTAGGTGGCGTAGTAGCTGCTCCTATATCTGCTTGGTTAGTAAAATCACTTCCAGTTAGTGTCCTTGCAATAGGTGTTGGAGGTCTTATAATATTTACAAATGTAAGTTCATTGGCAAGCTTATATATTAATAATGCACATATTATTTGGTCTATTAAAATAGTGATTATTCTATCTTGGTTATCATTAGTATTGGTAACATTTTATAAAAGTAAATTTAAAAAATTAAACACAAGTACATAAAAATAAGACAAAAACCCCTCTCAACCATTGCGGTTGAGAGGGGTTTTCTGAGGCATAAAGGGTTATAGGCTATATATTGGAGACGGCGTCCTTTTATAGAATATGTAAATGGTAGTAAAACGTTGTAAGTACAACGTTTATAAGAGTTTAACTTTGTAAAGAATATCACTAATCATAACTCAATTGACACTTGAGCGAATAAATTTACTTCAAAAAGCAGAATATTTGTTCGTATAATAAAATTACTAAAAACTATAATTTATATTCTGATCCATTCTTTTTCATAAAAAAATATAATACTTATTATGGTCTGAAAACTACATTTCTAGCGCCCATTTTCTTCTTATGAGCCTTATCTTTATAAAAAATATATTGAGTCATAACAGTTAGTCTATATTTATAACTATTTGCATCTTTTTAAAGAACAGCTTTATAATAAACGGTTCTCGCTGTACTTTGATAAAAGAAATTCGCGATATTAATTACCCATGTATAAGTTCTAGGTACTTTTGTAATTGCTGCTATGGTAATGGCTAATGCACCGATAGTAAGTTTTTTAGCTTTATTACTACCACTCCATGCTTTTCCTGATTGTACCATTTTGCTTTCTTTTTAGCCATCATTACAATATCTTTTTGAGAATTAGTTGTCGAGGTATTTTTTGTATTTATTTCTGGAAAAAACTATCAACTTTTTCTGAATAAATAATTTTACCGTCTTCATTTTTTTGAACTAATGTATCATTTTCAACTGAGTTATAAATTTTTTCAGTTAGATTCTTACTAGAAATATTATTTTTATATATTTTTGTCTCAACGAAGTAATCTCCAGTAAAATCTCTTCACAATATGTTGTTCCATCATCAACATATTGTGAAGAGATTTTATTACCTTGGATATAAGTTTTTTCTTCTATAGGTGTTACCTGAGCTTCTGCACTATGAAATCGCATACTTAAGGTATTTAACAAACCAGAAGTTGCTACGATACTTAGACATAACTTTTTCATTACTATCTTTTCCTTTGTCTAAATTTATCAATATAAATTTGAATAAAAATAAAAACAAAGTAAAGTATCCAGAAAATTACTGTATTTATATTACCTTGAACATAAGAAACTAAAACTAATATCATTAAAATAAGAATTATAATTTTAATAACATTTTTTATTAAAGTACTCATCTTAAAACACCTCCTGAAGCCCTTCTATATTAATCATACATTTTATGTTAATTTCTAAAAATACATAAAAAAAGCCCACCAATTATGGTGGGCTAATCTTTCTAACTTACTCAAATTCCAATGGATCAGGAATATTTATTTCAACTTTTTTATTCGCTGTATCAATAATGATCTCAGTATCATAATTTGTACTAGTAATTGAAATACTATCACCAATTACTTTAAACGATATAGATATTTCACCATCTTGATTAAGAATAAGTGCTTTATTATCACTAGTAAAAAAATCATAATTTCCTTTATAGTTTACTTGAATTTCAAAACCTTTAAAATTCATATGTATTCTCCTTTAAAATTTTATCACATCAACTTTTTACATTATATACCAATTATGCATAAAATGTATATAGCTACAATGAATATTTTAAAATTATAAATAGTTTGTATTATTGAGATATTTTAAAAACCATATTAATCTAATTGATATAGTGTATAATTAACTAACACACTAAGGAGAATATAATATGAAAATTAGTAAGCCACTTAAAGAAACTGGTTGGTCTGAAGATGAGATTAGCAAAAGATTAGATTCGATTATTGAAGAAGAGATAGTAGATGTAAGAGAAATTGAAGATATAGATGAGATATTAGAAGATTAAAAAAGAGGATGCTGCCTGTAGCAGTCTGCCTCTTATATATTTAAACCTCTTCCACCTAATTAAATATATCATAAAACCCCATCACATAAAGTGAAAGGGCAAGTATTGGAAGTTGTATTAAGAAATACTAGCACTAAAAAGTGCTTATATATAGTAATACTACGCTTTTATAAAATAAGCAAATATAATCCTATTCATTAAATTTTAATTCTCTATTCTAATTTTTCCATCAATTACGATTTTTGAAATTCCACCAAGTTTCAATCCATCTTCTTGCCTAATATAAACTCTGCCATTTCGGTTTATACATTCTCCTTGTGAATTGGAGTACTCTTTATTTACTATCAAACCATATAGTTCATTCACTGCTGCAACACACCCATTACCACTTCCACATACAGGATCTTCATTTACGCCTTCGTTAGGTGCAAATGATCGAACTTCAAAAGTTGTATCTTTATCATCTTCGTTTTCACCAAAAATCGTTACACCAGTCGTTCCTTCGTATATGTAATTTTTCATTTGCTCAAAATTAGGTTCAATTCTTTTAACAATACTAGAATTTTTTATATGTAAAGTTAGCCATTCAGCTCCAATGTTAACTTTTTTAGAGTGAATTACATCTTCACCATTTATACCTAAGCTTTCAATTATTCCCTCTAATTGCTTTAGTTCTATATCACTAATTTTTGGTTCAGGTAAGCTAAAATAAGTTTTATCTTCCGTGTAATCTATCTTTACTAAACCAACTCCACATTCTTGTACAAGATAACCTTTGTTTTTAGGTATTAAACCATTTTGTAATACTGCATAAGAAGACCCAATGGTTGGATGACCGGCAAAAGGCAATTCATTGTTAGGAGTAAAAATCCTTAATTTATAATCTGCATTTTCATCATCAGGCGTACAAACAAAAGTAGTTTCAGATAAATTAGTCCAACTAGCTATATCTTTCATTTGTTCAACCGTTAAGTCATCAGCATCAAAAATCACCGCAACTGGATTTCCCTTAAATGGTTCATTCGGGAATACATCAACTTGCTTAAAACTTAATTGTTTCATATACAATCCTCCAAAATTATTTTAAAGTTAACATAACACAATTTTTATATCACGGTATACTATTGAGACACATATAAAAACAACCCTACCTAGTTTTTTCGCTAGATAGGATTTAAAGTTCTATATAAATGTTAAGTAGAGCTAATTTACCATATACAAATTTACATCGCAAAATTTTGTATTATTTCTTTAATTTATCCATGCCTTTGTCTATATACTTCGAATAGTCTTTTCCACTTTTCTTTTTATACATATCGTTTGCTTTGTGTAATCCTTTTTCAAGTTGACCGTTTTTAACTAATTTATCGAATGTGTTTTTAATTTTATTTTTCACTGTTATCTCCTCATGTTTTCTATAAAATTATATTAGTTTAAAATATACCCCATTATACATAAGAATAAACAATTGTGATTAGTATCACAAATCATTATATATATCACTCAAAATTCTAACATTTATAGAAATTTTTCCTTGCTATCATTATTCCTCCTTATAAGAAAACCTCACGTAGTGGGAGGTTGGTTGGTTAATTCACTAATTCTTCTTAAGTCATTAAACCAATATTAACCCATGATTGATACCTTTCTGCTAGTTGGTCTTTGTCTGCTTCTCCATTTTGAACTCCTTTAGAACTTTCATATGAAGCTTGAGCTGAACCTTCTATTCTTCACTAAAATTTCCATTGTACCCTAGTACACGAAAAGAAATAGTAAAATATTTATAATTGTTACACTCTAAAATCTAATGTGATCTTGGGTGTATTTTTATATGTTGGGGCGTAACTAGGAAGTGAAAAATAAAAAGCCCATAACCACAAGGGTTATAGGCTATATAATGCAGACGGCATCCTTTTTTAGTGTATGTAAATGGTAGTAAAATGTTGTAAGTTTAACGTTTATAAGAATTTAACTTTGTATAGAAATATCACTAATCATAACTAAATTAATATGCGTTTGACACTTGAGCGAATAAATCAACTTTACAAAAAAAGTATCTTTGTTCGAATAATAAAATTACTAATTATACGTAAGATGTTTAAATTGAAAATCATTACTCATAGTATGCCAGAGCCTTATAAGTATGAAACGGATTATCGTAAGATACCTAAAAAGTATTTGAATAGTAATATCCCAGAATGACTTAAGATGATTAAGTGGGTGTCATTCGCGACGATGTCACAACAATATAAAACGATTAACGGTTTTATCGAAGACCAAAACAAAGTAGATAAGCCTGTGTTCGATAAATTAGCTTTACGTGATTTGAACGATGTGTTCGCACAAAAATTATTTTATGATGCACCAGCTACAATTAAGTATTGTGAAGATGGGTATTATAAAACGATTGAATGTGAGATTAATAAGTTAGAGGTGTCAAAGAATGGTAAGAAAGTGTTATTGAGTACAGATATATCACAAGGTGTTACAAAGGGTAATTTCGCTTGCAACTTGAATTTCAAATATAATATAAGTTTAATGATAAATTAATCATTCATTATCTTTCTTAATCGCAAAAACAAGTAAAACTAAAATAGAAACCCACATAAATGGAAAGAATACTGATACAACAAAAAATCCACCTATAATACTTGACCAAACAGAATCAATTTTATATTTACCTAATTTCATAAGCACACCAACCTTGCATTTTTTAAAATAACACCCCACTTATTTGTGAGGTGCAAAGGATTTTTAAATATGAGTTTAAATCTAAAACGGAGATAATAGATTCAAACTATAATTATTGTATCATTAAAATTATTTATTGAAATTAAAAACCTACTTATTTATATAAGCAGGCTCGCAATCATATGTGTTTAATATGTCTAAAGTTAGTTTAACATACTCAATCACACTTTTCTTTTAAAATCAGGACTTTGTATAATAGTGCTTTTTAATTTAGTAATGCAATCTTCTAATATCGCTATTTCTACATCATTATTGAAGTCTCCATTTAATTTTTGATTTAATAATGTAGAAACATACAATAAATCATCACTTAAATCTTGATAGTTAATTTCTTTCATAAAATTGGTCCCTTCAACTATACTTGTATATATTATAGATACAAGTTATAAATACCCACTTCTTCATCTAATAAACAAAAATAATTAGTTAATTTCAGAATGATTCATAATTTAATAACAGAATGACTTATATTAATCTAAAGTTCTCCATCCTATTATTTTATCCACCATCAGAAGTGCTGTTGTATGACTACCATTATCATAATTTTGTTCATCACTGTTTACAAATCTCCCAAATACTAATACAGCTTTCTCCTTAGAATTTTTTATGTTTTTTACTTTATCATATAATTCAGTTAAGTCCTCATTAGCTAAAAAATAATTATTTCCCTTTAAAGCAATCAAAATTTGGCTCATAACACCACTCCCAATTAAAAGATATAATAAGTAGATACCCTATTAACTTTTTTTATAACTTTAATTTCGGAAAATTTCTTTTATGAAATAATTTATTACTTTCATATAGATAACCCTAGCTAGTTTACGACCAGATAGGGTTTTATACTATTTCATTTGTAACCAAAAGGTTGCTATGAATACTATAACAAAAAATAACCCCACTCTGCGTAAAAGAAGTGGAGTTTGTGTGTATGAACTACCTAGTGGTTAAACTAAATAGAGTAAATCTATAATACTACTTTTTACTTGTAGTCTTCAAGTTAAACCATAATAAATTATTTTATTGTACCCCATAACGAACCAACTCCGTGATTTGGTGGATTTACTCCATTCCATGTACGTATTGGGATATAAGTACGTTTGCCTTTACTATCTGTATAACCTACCCAAACATGTCCATCTTGTAAACATACTTCATCATATTTTACAGATTGACCTGAAGTAATACTTCCAGCCTGTGGCATACTTCTAAAAGGACCATCATACCTCTTAATAATTAAAGTGTTAGATGTAAATGTTGCTGACTCTGATTTAAACCAAGTACCATATTGGTTTTGTTGCCAACCACTTGTCGAATTATTATTAAACGTCGGTCTTATAAACCACATTTCTGTATCATAGTTATGATTGACTCTTTGGGCTACTTCGGTTTTGTTTAATCCTCCACCATACCAATTTTGATCTAAGCTTTGGAACTTCAACAAATTACCATCAATATTACCATTCGTCACAATTGAAGTATGACCTGCTCCTTGACCATAATTACTATTAAAAACTGCTAAGTCACCTGGCTGTGCAATAAAACTTGGTGTATTTTTATATACAGTTGCCTCACCATTAAAATTATTTTCAAATGGTATGTCCTTTGCATAAGCGCCTTTTAAACCATGACCATATAAATAGTTCCAATAATAGTTTACTAAATCAAAACATTGCCATCCATAGTATCCATCAAAATCCCAACCTTTACCCTCTAAAGAATTTATGTAACCTATAGCTTGGTTTTTAGTTTTTGATGTTCCACTCGCATATGTATCTACATAAAATCTAGTACTTAAATTACTATTATCATTATTTTGCACAGGAATTTCTGCTGCATTTACTTCAAATAACGTTGAAGACGATAATAAAATAACAAATATAAAACTGAATATTTTAGTTTTCACTTAATTTTGCTCCTTTAAATAAAATTAAGAGAAGCAAAAAATGCTTCTCTTATAAAATTATATCACACCTATTTCTGGCTTGTAGTCTTCAAGTTAAACCATAATTTTGTTTCTTTTTCTAACCTCTCATCTTTGTGTGTAATAGATCCTAATGTACAATAAAGAAAACCAGCCTTAGTATTGGTTGGGTATTCAAACTCTGCCCACCAGTAGCCATCTTTTTTAGTTACTGAGAAGAAGTTGATATATTGACCTGCTAATATATTATTTGATGATGGTAATGCTGTTGCGTTTAAACCTGGTTTCTTTTTAGCTGCGGCCTGTTGAATATATTAGTAAGGGATTGGGACATGAAACAATTTCACAAATACTTGATACTTTCTCACATTTACTTGATGAATATAAAAAAACAGGGTCAAAAAGTAAGAGAATTATTCTCTTGACACCTTTTTTGACACCTGTTAGGTCAAACCCCGTCATATATGGGGTGAAATATGGAGACGGCGGGAGTTGAACCCGCGTCCAGAGATCCTGATACAAATGTTTCTACGTGTGTAGTCTAGTCGTTAAGGTTTCGCGTTGTCTCAGGGGACTGACACCCAAAGACAATGCTAGCTTGATTAATCTCTTTTCGTCAGACTTCAAACGGCAGTGACGAGCGTATCCTACTTAAGTTGAATCACGTTAACGGCACATAGGCGATGCGGTTAGGTGATGCAGAGTGCTATTACGCAGCTACTGCTAAATTATCTTGTTTGCCAGTTATTATAACTGTTGTGTTGATGACGAAGACAACCCTCCGACACGCTTCATAAGCTCGGGGACCCCTGTCGAATCCGTAACGTCCCCTCAATAAGAAATATACTCCTTTTAACAGAAGTATATTTAATCTTAACAATTTTTGATTGATTTTTCAATACAAATTGCTTAATATCGTTGTTTCATTGCTCTTTCAACGTCACGTTTTGCTTCTTTTGCTTTTAATGCATGTCGCTTATCATAGTCACGTTTACCTTTAGCTACTCCTAAAAGAACTTTGCAGTAACCGTTTTTAATGTAGAGTTTAAGTGGGATTAATGCATACCCTTTTTCTCTTGTAATACCAAAGAGTTTATCGATTTCTTTTCTTTTTAAAAGTAATTTACGGTTTCTCAATGGATCATGATTAAATCGGTTACCTTCTTCATATGGCGCGATATGCATGTTATATACATACATTTCTCCATTAAATACACGCGCATATGAATCTTTTAAGTTTGCACTACCTCGGCGAATGGATTTGATTTCAGTACCTTGAAGTACAATACCCGCTTCAACCGTATCTTCTATTGTGTAATCATGGCTTGCTTTACGATTTTGTGCTAATGGTTTATTTTGAACTTTTGGCACATCCATCACCTACTTTCTATTTTTTCTTTCGTCTTGCTTTGTTTTTCACAGCTTTTGCTTTGTAATAAGGCTTTTTATCTTTCTTACCTTGTTTACCTTGATTGCCGCCTTGTTTACCTTTAGCTCTACCTTTTTTATGCTTATTAGGTTTATCTTGTTCTTTAGCTGTACCACGTTTTTTAGCTTTGATTGTTTTTTCTCTTGCTAAACGTTCTCTATTCTTTTCAGCTATTGGCATACCAACAATTTGAAAATCAATCATACGCTCATCAACGTTAACATTAATTACTTTAACTTCGACTTTGTCACCAATTCTAAATACTTTAGCTTGGCGCTCACCTATAATTGCCATATTACGCTCATCAAAGTTGTAGTAGTCATCTGTTAAGTTAGAGATATGAACCATACCTTCAATTGTGTTCTCTAGCTCTACAAACATACCAAAGTTCGCTACTGAACTGATAATACCTGTAAACACTTCTCCAACGTGTTGAATCATATACTCTGACTTCTTCAAGTCATCTGTATCTCGTTCAGCGTCAATTGCTCTACGCTCACGTTTAGAAGTATGGTCAGCGATATCTGGCAACATTTCTTCCCAATGTCTAATTTGTTTACTGTTCATAGATTTTTCAATTAAATATTTACGAATTAATCTATGCACGATCAAGTCAGGATATCTTCTAATTGGCGATGTGAAATGTGTATAGTAATCTGCTGACAAACCAAAGTGACCTAAATTATCTTCGCTATATCTAGCTTGTTGCATACTTCTTAACATTAAAGTAGAAATAACCATTTCTTCTTTCTGTCCAGCAACTTCTTCTACAATTTTCTGTAATGTTGCAGGGTGTATGTCTTCACTTGAACCTTTAACAGCAAGTCCAAAGTTTGAAATAAATTCAAAGAATTGGTTTAATCTTTCTGCTTTTGGATTCTCATGGACACGATAGATAAATGGCACTTCGAGTTTACTAAAGTGTTCAGCAATTGTTTCGTTAGCAGATAACATAAAGCTTTCGATTAATCGCTCTGCATCATTTCTTTCTCTCACTTTAATGTCTGTAGGTATACCATCTTCATCTACCAATACTTGTGCTTCTTTAATATCAAAATCAATTTCCCCACGTCTTTTACGTTTAGCGATTAATTGTTTTGATAGTTGTTGTGCTAAATCAAGCATTGGTGTAATTTCTGAATACTTTTCACGAATTTCTTGATCGTCATTTTCAATAATGGCATTTACATCTGAATATGTCATTCTATAATCTGAGTGAATAACACTTTCAAAGATATCATGTCTGATGACTTCACCTTGTTGGTCTATTTCCATTCTACAACTCAATGTTAATCTATCTTCATGAGGGTTTAATGAACAAATACCATTACTTAATCTATGCGGAATCATAGGGATTACTCTATCGACAAGATATACACTTGTTGCTCTGTCATATGCTTCTTTGTCTAACTCACTATTTTCTGTTACATAGTAGCTGACATCAGCAATGCTAACTGTAAGTTCTGTTAAACCATTGTCTAAAGCTTTTACAGAGACAGCATCATCTAAATCTTTCGCATCTGCACCATCTATCGTGATTGTAAGTTCGTCTCTTAAATCTCTTCTACCTTTAATTTCGTCTGGACTAATTTGATCTGGTACATTTTCAGCTTCTTGAATAACATTATCAGGAAATTCAATATTAATACCATGTTGATATATGATAGATAAAATATCGACACCTGGATCATTCTTATGACCTAGAATCGCTTTAACATGACCTTCTGGATTATGCGTACCATCAGCATATTCTGTAATTTCTACTAGTACTTTGTGACCTTCAATTGCACCAAGATTTTTACCTTTAGGAATAAAGATATCTTGTGTAATACGTTTGTCATCTGGTAATACGAAACCGAAATGTTTCGCTTCTGTATAAGTACCAACGACTTGCGTAATATTACGTGTCGTAATTGCTTTAACTCTACCTTCAATCTTACCTTTATGATCTCCACGAGATGGCACAACTTCTACTAATACTTCATCGCCATCCATCGCTTTATTAATCTGATTAGGTGGGATAAAGATGTCTTCTATTGTGTCATCTTCAGGTCTTAAAAAGGCAAATCCTTTTTTGTGCTGACTCAAAGTACCTTTTACAAGGTCTGATTTGTTACTTTTCTTCTTATATCTATCCGTTTTTGTTCTTTCTAGTTGACCCGTCTGTTCTAAATCAACTAGAACTTTAATTAATTCTTTAAATGAATCAGCATTACTAAGTCCCATTACATCTTGAAATTCACTTACTGTCATAGGACTGTATTCTTTATCATTGATGATTTCTTCAACTTCTTCTCTTAGATTCATAGTGGGCCTCCTTTCTCGTTTATATTATGTGTGTTACTCGGACCAATCTAATGATTCTAAGAATTGATATACGTCTTCAAATACTTGTTCTTTTTCTTGTCCGATTGTTATAACATGACCAGATTTTTCATACCATTTAATATTTTTGTCATCAGAAGATGATTCATTATAAATAATATTAGCTGAATCAGGGTTAATCATTTCATCTAGTTTACCTTGTACAACAAACAATGGATCAAATACTTCGTCTACTTGATTTCTCACACCTTGAATTGTTTCTTGTAAATCTTTCAAAGTATTCGTAGGATGAAAATGTTTCATTTCTTCTTCAATTTGTTCAGGTGTTTTGCCTTCATACTTTTTAAATTCTCTAGCATAATCTAATACACCTTCAAACATCGTGCCTTCAGTTTTTATATACATAGGTGAGCACATAGTTACAATACCTTTTACATCTCTGTTTAAACTTAATTTTAAACTAAAGACGCCACCTAATGATAATCCAGCTACTGCTATTTCAGTATATCCTTTTTCTTCTAAAAAATCATATGCATCTAAACAGTCTTTAAACCATACATATGGACTTGATTCCAATATCTCTTCTGGTGGTCTACCATGACCTTCATAATGCGGAGCATATGATGTATACCCTTTTTTCTGTAAGTAACGTCCTAATTGTCTAACATCTGATGAATTACCTGTAAATCCATGTAAAAGTAATACTGCTCTTTTTCCTTCTTCAAAAAAGAAAGGTTTAGGTAATTGAATTCTCATGAATGACCATCCTTTAACATAATCTAGTTCTATTGTATCGTTTTTTTACTTGTATATAAATAAAAAAGTCCGACAATACAGTCGGACCACTACATTTTGAAGTAAGTAATTGCTAACATTAATAAGAAAAATAAAATTGCTAAAATAATTGTAACTCTGTGTAAAATTAAATCTATTCCACGTTGTTTTTGTTTTCCAAATAATTGTTCTGCTCCGCCACTAATTGCACCAGATAAACCAGTACTCTTACCTTCTTGAAGTAATACGACGGTAATCAATGCAATACAAACGATGATTAATAAGACGATTAAAAATGTATGCATGGACTCGGTCCTCCTGTCTATTATAACAGTAGCATTATAGCATATTTACAATATGCACTCAAGTTTTCGTTAATGATACTCAACCGATATACCTAACGATGCTAACATTTCAAAATATGTTGGGCAAGTCTTTGATACACATGAAGGATCTAATAATTTAATCCCATCAACTTTAGTACCCATTAGACTTAATGACATTGCAACACGGTGATCATCATAAGTATCTAATGTTGCTGCCTTTACATCACCCGGTGTGATAGTCCAACCATCTTGATGTTCAGTAACTTCAATACCTAATTTTGTTAAACTTTCTGTTAATGCAGTTACACGATTACATTCATGATGACGTATATGTTCTACACCTGTAATTGTAATTGGACCATCAGCAAATACAGCTAAACTACCAATTGTTAAAGCTTGGTCTGAGCAAGCATTCATATCAATTGTTAAGTTCCCTTTTAATTGTTCAGGACCAGAAATCACAACATAATCAGTACCTTTTTCAACAGTTGCACCCATTTTTTCAAGAATATCGACAACTTCTAAATCAGGTTGATAACTTTCCATATTTAAATGATTAATTTTAATCGTAGACTTATTAAGTGCTGCTAATGCCATGAAATAGCATGCTGTTGATAAGTCAGCTTCTAATGGTAGAGTAGCCGCTTCATACTCACCTTGTTCTACTTTCATATGTGTATAATCATCTGATACATCTACATGTATGCCAAATTGTTTCATCATTTCAATTGTAATATCCACATAGGCGCTTTGAACAATCTTAGTCGTAAGTTCAATTTCAGTTGGTTTGTTAAATAAAGGTGCCGCCATTAATAAACCACTTATAAATTGACTTGATTGATTACCAGCAATTGAAACTTTTCCGCCCGTTTCTGGTGCACCTTTGATTGTCACAGGTAACTGACCTTCCTTTTCAAGATACGTTAGTTTAACACCTAATTGTTTTAACGCATCGTGTAAAGTCTTATGAGGTCTACCAGCAAGTTGTTCAGTTGAAGTAATTGTGATTTCACTTTTCTCTTGAGTACCTAAAATACCTGGTAAGAATCGAGCCGTTGTACCAGCAGAACCAATAAATACTTGTTGTTTCTCAGGTAACTCTGAACGATTAATACCCGTAATATGAAGTTCATCACCTACAGCTTCAACAGTGGCACCTAGTTTTTTTATTGTTTCTATACACCAGTATGTGTCATCACTCTTTAAGTATCCAGATAATTTAGAAGTACCCTTACTAAAACCAGCCAAAATAAAAGCACGATTCGTCACACTCTTACTACCTGGAATCATGACTTCTTTATTGAATGCTTTTTTAATAGGATGAAGAGTTAATTGATCCACACCATCTAAACTAGACCAAGGTGATTTTGCACTTTTTAAATTAATCGTCATTATGATCCTCCTATAAAATTCATTGCCTCTATTATAGAACATTTTCAAATAGAATGAAATGATAAAATATTATTGATTTAAAGCGTTAAAGAATTTATTTGGTTATGTGGGAGATGGGAGGGAGATGGGAGGGAGATGGGAGGTATATAGTGTGTGGATTAAATTGTGTAGAGTAGGATCTATTGGCTTTATTCAGACGTTAAGCCAAGACTTGGGCCATCTCTTGGCTTTATTCGATAGTTAAGCTACGATTTGGATGATTTTTAAGTAATCAAAAGTGCTCATTCCTATATAATCATTTTAAATTTTGAAATGATGTGTGTTTACTACTTCTTTAACTCATATCTTAACCAATCTTGTGGGTTTACTCCATTTTTAACTCACATCTCCCGATACTCTGATACTCCCCCAACTGCTCCGACCGCTCCAACCTTCCTCTATCCATTTTCTCTATCAAACTCTAACCTGCCTTACCTACCAAAATTTCTATTACAACTATAAAAAGCCCAAAAGATGTGACGACATCTTTTGGGCTTTATGTGAACCATTTTATTTATATGCTCAATTATTTTGATAAGTTATAGAAAGCTTTGATTCCTTCGAATTTACCTGTTTCGAATAATTCGTCTTCGATACGTAATAATTGGTTGTATTTAGCAATACGGTCAGTTCTTGATAATGAACCTGTTTTGATTTGGCCAGCATTAGTTGCAACTGCGATATCAGAGATTGTAGTATCTTCTGTTTCACCTGAACGGTGTGATACAACTGCAGTGTAACCAGCTTTTTGAGCCATTTCGATTGCTTCGAATGTTTCTGTTAAAGTACCAATTTGGTTAACTTTAATTAAGATTGAGTTACCGATACCTTTTTCGATACCTTCAGATAATTTTTCAGTGTTTGTTACGAATAAATCATCACCTACTAATTGTACGCGGTCGCCGATACGGTCAGTAAGAAGTTTCCAGCCGTCCCAGTCATTTTCATCCATACCATCTTCGATAGTGATGATTGGGTATTTGTTTACTAATTCTTCAAGGAAGTCTACTTGTTCTTCAGAAGAACGTTTAGCACCATTTTCACCTTCGAATTTAGCATAGTCGTATACGCCATTTTCGTAGAATTCTGATGCTGCACAGTCGAATCCTAAGAATACATCTTTACCTGGTTCTAAACCAACTGCTTTGATTGCTTCTAAAATTGTTTCAACACCGTCTTCAGTACCTTCAAATTTAGGAGCGAAACCACCTTCGTCACCTACTGCAGTTACTAAACCACGAGATTTTAAGATTTTAGCTAAGTTATGGAAGATTTCTGCTCCCCAACGTAAAGCTTCTTTGAATGATTCAGCACCTACTGGTAAAATCATGAACTCTTGGAATGCGATTGGTGCATCTGAGTGAGAACCACCGTTAACAATGTTCATCATTGGTACTGGTAATTGAACACCGTTGAATCCACCAAGATATTTGTATAATGGTTGACCTAAGAAGTCAGCTGCAGCACGAGCTACTGCGATAGAAACACCTAAGATAGCATTAGCACCTAATTTAGCTTTGTTTGGTGTACCGTCTAAAGCGATCATTAATTTGTCGATAGAAACTTGTTCTAATACTGAAAATTCACCTTCAATGATTTCAGGTGCAATGATTTCGTTAACGTTTTCTACAGCTTTAAGAACACCTTTACCTAAGTAACGATCTTTGTCTCCGTCACGTAATTCTACTGCTTCATATTCACCTGTTGAAGCACCTGATGGTACTAAAGCTCTACCAAAAGCACCGCTTTCAGTTAATACTTCTACTTCTACTGTTGGATTACCACGAGAGTCTAATACTTCGCGTGCATAAATATCTGTAATAATTGGCATAATTAAAACTCCTTTATAAATTTATAATTTATTATTTAATTAATGATTCACCAGTCATATCTTCTGGTTTTTCTACTCCAAGTAAATCTATAAGTGTTGGTGCTAAGTCTGCTAAGCGACCTCCACTTCTTACTTCTACCCCTTCTTTTGTCACAATAACAGGAACTGGGTTTGTTGTATGAGTTGTCATAGGTGATTCGTTATCTGTTAATACTTCATCAGAGTTACCATGGTCTGCTGTAATGATAGCTGTACCATTCATTGATAAAATTTTATCAACAACTTCACCTAAACATTCATCAACTGCTTCAATTGCTTTAATTGTTGGTTCAAGCATACCACTATGACCAACCATATCAGGGTTCGCAAAGTTTAAGATAATTAAATCTAAATCACCTTTATCTAACTCACTGATTAAAGCATCTTTTACTTCATATGCACTCATTTCAGGTTTCAAGTCGTATGTTGCGACTTTTGGTGAATCGATTAATACTCTTCTTTCACCTTTAAACTCTGCATGATTACCACCACTCATGAAATAAGTAACATGAGGGAATTTTTCTGTTTCAGCAATTCTTAATTGATTTAAATTATTTTTCTCAGCTACTTCACCGATTGTATTTTTAATATCAACTGGTTTAAAAGCAACTTCGGCAATAACATCATCACTATAGTTTGTAAAAGTAACAAAGAATAAATCATCAAGTTTACGTTTAATTTCAAAACCTTCGAATTTTTCATTTGTATATACTTGGCTAAGTTGTGCTGCTCTATCTGGACGGAAGTTAAAGAATATCATAGCGTCATGGCTATTTACGCCAGTGTTTTCCACACCTTTTTCTTCGTCTTTAACGATAAATGGAACAACAAATTCATCTGTTAGACCTTCTTGATAATTAGCTTCTACACCTTCAACTGCAGTTGCATATACAGGTCCAACGCCATTAGACATTGCATCATAAGCTTTCTCTTCACGATCCCAACGTTTATCTCTATCCATAGCGTAATAACGACCAGAAATAGAAGCGAATTGACCAATACCTAGCTCTTTAAATTTATTTTCAGTTTCTTCAATATATTTAAGTGCTGATTTTTGATCAACGTCACGTCCGTCTAAGAATCCGTGAACATAAACTTTTTTAACACCTTGTTTTTTGGCTAATTCTAATAATGCAAATAGATGTTTGTAGTGACTGTGAACACCACCATCTGATAGAAGTCCCATTAAATGTAGCGTTGAATCATTTTTTACAACGTGATCCATTGCTTGTTTAAGTGCGTCAATTTCAAAGAAATCGCCATCTTCAATTGATTTATTGATTCTAGTTAAACTTTGATAAACAATTCTTCCTGCACCAATGTTTAAGTGACCTACTTCAGAGTTACCCATTTGACCTTCTGGTAGACCTACATCTAAACCACATGCTGATAATTCGTTATGTGGATATTTGTTGTAATATCTATCAAAATTTGGTTTGTTGGCTTGTTTTACCGCATTACCATGCTCTTCTTCACGATTAGCAAAACCATCAAGAATGATAAGTGCTGTTGGTTGTTTAGCCATTATTTAGCACCTTCTAATAATGCTACGAATGAATCAACTTTTAATGAAGCGCCGCCAACTAATGCGCCATCGATATCTGATTGAGCCATATATTCTTTAATATTTTCTGGTTTAACACTACCACCGTATTGTACACGTAAAGCATCAGCAGCTTCTTGAGAGAAAGCACCTGCAACAACGTTACGTACGTGTGCACACATTTGGTTAGCATCTTCAGAAGTAGAAGATTTACCAGTACCAATTGCCCAGATAGGTTCATAAGCGATTACTGTCGCTTTAACTTGATCTTCTGTGAAGCCTTTAAGTGCTGCTTCAACTTGACCACCTACTACTGATTCAGCTTTACCTGCTTCTCTTTCTTCTAATGTTTCACCAACACAAATAATTGGTGTCATATTATGAGAAAATACAGCTAATGCTTTTTTATTAACATCTTCGTCAGTTTCGTGGAAGTATTCACGACGTTCAGAATGTCCTAAAACGACATACTTAACACCTAAATCTTCAAGTGCTGCTGGAGATGTTTCACCAGTGAAAGCACCATTATCTTCAAAGTATGCATTTTGCGCACCAATTTGTAAGCCTTGTGCTACGCCTTCTTTAGTTAAGTTAACAAGTGCATCTAATTGTAAAGTTGGTGCACAAATTACTGAATCTACCTCATTAGTATCTGGTAATGCTGGAAGTTCATTAACAAAGTCTTTTGCTTCTTGAACTGTTTTATTCATTTTCCAGTTACCTGCGATAATTGGTTTTCTCATGATATATAAACTCCTTTTATGATTATTTTTCAGAAATTGCTTCAATACCTGGTAATGCTTTACCTTCTAGATATTCTAGAGAAGCTCCGCCACCTGTAGAAATGTGTGTAAAATCATCAGCAAATCCTAAGTCCATCGCTGCTGCAGCTGAATCTCCACCACCGATAATTGTTGTAGCATCTTTTAAGTTAGCGATTGCTTTACATACGCCAATTGTACCTTGTGCAAAGTTACTAAATTCGAATACGCCCATTGGACCATTCCAAACAACTGTATTTGAACCTTGTAGAGCTTCACTAAATACTTCAACTGATTTAGGACCGATATCCATTGCTTCTTGATCAGTAGGAATTTCATCTGCAGAAACAACTGTAATTTCAGCATCATTTGAAAATTCTTTAGCTACTTTACAATCAACCGGCAAAATAATTTTATCGCCAGCACGTTCAAGTAAATCTTTAGCAAAATCTACTTTGTCTTCTTCAAGAAGTGATAAGCCGATTTCTTTACCTTGTGCTTTGAAGAATGTATATGCCATTCCTCCACCGATGATAACTTTATCAGCAATTGTTAATAAGTTTTCGATAACACCAATTTTATCAGACACTTTCGCGCCACCTAAAATTGCTACTAACGGACGTTCAGGTTCACTTACAACGCCGCCGATAAATTTGATTTCTTTATCCATTAAGAAACCTGATGCTGTTTCAATATTAGATGCAATACCTACGTTAGACGCATGTTCACGGTGAGCTGTACCGAATGCATCATTGATAAATACATCACCTAATGAAGCCCAGTATTTACCTAATTCAGGATCATTTTTAGATTCTTTCTTACCATCAATATCTTCAAAACGAGTATTTTCAAATACTAATACATCGCCTTCAGATAATCCGTCGATTGCGCTTTCTAACGCTTCACCACGAGTTTCTGGTACAAATGTTACTTCTTTATTTAATAATTCACTTAAGCGTTCTGCTACTGGTTTAAGTGACAATCCTTGTTTATCTTCTTCAGTTTTCACTTTACCTAAATGTGAGAATAAAATAACTTTACCGCCTTGCTCGATAATGTATTTTATTGTAGGAAGCGCTTGAACGATTCTGTTATCGTTTGTAATTGCACCATCTTTCATTGGTACATTAAAATCTGCTCTTACAAGTACTTTTTTACCTTTTAATTCTACGTCTTTAACATTCTTCTTTGCCATGACTTGTCTTCCTCCTCTAGATAATAGAAAATACTTTACGATTAAAAATAAGCGGAGAAGCGTTGTGCTCCCCGCTTACTCATAAGCATAACCTATTTAGTTCAATTATTTAAATTATTTGTTAGCTTGAGCTGCTAAATATTCTAAAGTACGAACTAATTGTGAAGTGTAAGACATTTCATTGTCATACCAAGATACAGTTTTAACTAATTGGCGATCTCCAACTGTCATAACACGAGTTTGAGTTGCATCAAATAATGAACCGTAAGTGATACCAATGATATCAGAAGATACGATTTCGTCTTCAGTGTAACCGAATGAATCATTTGTAGCATTTTTCATTGCTGCATTGATTTCTTCAACTGAAACTTCTTTGTCCAATACAGCTGTTAATTCTGTTACTGAACCAGTTGCTACTGGAACACGTTGAGCTGATCCATCTAATTTACCTTTTAATTCTGGAATTACTAAACCGATTGCTTTAGCAGCACCAGTTGAGTTAGGCACGATGTTTTGAGCAGCTGCACGAGCACGACGGAAGTCACCTTTAGCATGTGGAGCATCTAAAGTATTTTGGTCACCAGTGTAAGCGTGAATTGTCATCATTAAACCTTCAACGATACCGAATTCATCATTTAATACTTTAGCCATTGGAGCTAAACAGTTAGTTGTACAAGATGCACCTGAAACGATTTCTTCAGATCCGTCTAATTCGTCATGGTTAACGTTATAAACGATAGTTTTTAAGTCACCTGATGCTGGAGCTGAAATTAATACTTTTTTAGCACCTGCTTCGATGTGAGCTGAAGCTTTGTCTTTGTCAGCGAAGAAACCAGTACATTCTAATACTACATCGATATCTAAATCGCCCCATGGTAATTCTTTAGGATTAGGATTTTCGAAAGTTTTGATTTCTCTACCGTTTACGCGGAATCCGCCTTCGATAACTTCTACTTCGTCTTTGAAACGACCTTGTGTTGAATCATATTTTAATAAATGAGCTAACATTGCGTCATCTGTTAAATCGTTGATTGCTACTACTTCGATATTTTCAACTTCTTGTAATCTTCTAAATGCTAAACGACCTATTCTACCAAAACCATTAATTGCTACTTTAGTTGCCATTATGATGGCCTCCTTTTAATTTTTTATTTCAAAAAGGTTAAATAACCTTTTATTCCAAATTGATTATTGCTTTTGCAGCACCTTCGTCGGTAATAAGAATTGTATTCTTAGGCGCAATCTCAAGATAAGCTTTTATCGCTTCTGCTTTAGATGTCCCACCTGCTACTGCAAAAATGTTTGTCTTTGTTGTTAAGTCTTCTAGTTGCAAACCGATTGTCTTAACACGATGTACGACCTCACCTTTGTCATTAAAATAATAACCAAAAGCTTCACCGACAGCATGATGATGTTTCAATTGACTTAATACTGCTTCAGAAGTCTTCCTTCTTTCCGCCATCTTCAGCGCATCACCAATACCGTGAATAATAAAATCTGAACGACGTATTGCATCTAGCACCTCAATTACTGCAGGTTCTTTCAGCAAAGTTTCGTATGAACTTTCACTCACTTGGTCTGGAACATACAAGACTTTATATGACCCACCTGTACGATTTGCCATACTTGCACAAATTGTATTTGCTTGAAACACAACGTTTTCACCCAAACCACCACGCGCTGGCGTGAACAAAATGTCTTTATCTAATGGATGTAATGACTCACTTACTCTTGCCATTGTTGAACCACCAGTTACTGATACAGAAGCATGATCGTATAATGACTGTTCTAGTAATTCAGCTGTAACATTACCCATTTCTGCTTTAACCATCTCATCTAAATCCGAATTACCTCTCACTATATGAGCTTTGACACCATATCGATTGAAAATTTCTTCTTCGATATGATTAAAACTAGAATAAAGTGTTAAATAATGTGATAAAGAATCAAGCGTTTGCTCGCCTGTTTCAGTCAATTTCATACCAGTTGACCGAACGCTGATTAAATCTTGTTGTTTTAAAATTTCTATTTCAGTTCTCAATACCCGTTCAGTGACATTCATAACATCACTCAACGTTCTTCGACCTATAGGCTGCTTCTTCTCGATTGTCGATAAAATATTAAAGCGTCGATACATCTTGTCAATCAAATCAGGAACTAGTCTATGTTGTACTTTTAGTAAATCTTCCATAAACAAGTCGCCTCCTCAAAGATTAACAGATGGGCAATTTCTAACCTGGGTTAGACGTTTTTTGTCCCATGCGGGTCAAAAAAATAATATCTGTTTACAGTTTTATAATACACCCCTTATATATAGAATGCAAGTTAAAAGCGTTTCCTATTATTTCATTTGATTATATGCCTCTGTCAATGTGATGAAATCGATATTCCCTTCTTGTAAAACTTGCCCATCGTATTCAACAACAGGTATCCTTAACATATATTTTTCAAGTAATGTATCATCTTCTTCAATATTAATAGTATCTATTTTTATTTCATAATCGTACGATTCTTTAAAAAATTCAATTTGAATCTTAGCATCTTCACATAAACCACAATTTGTCCCAACATAAAATTTAATTGCCATCCAAATCACCCTTTACATAATAAAGCCTCCCCGAGACGAATCGAACGCCCATTTCAAGAACCGGAATCTTGCGTGTTATCCGTTACACTACGGAGAGATAAGTCTTAATAAATACTTTATATCTACTTAATATATTGTCGATATAATAGAATTATCAACCATTAAGGAGTGAAGCAATATGAATACAACTCAAAGGGAGTATTTCATCAGAAAAAGATGTGACTATTTTAATATAGAAGTCACACAAATTCACTGCACACAGCTCGTTGATTACGGAAACTATTATATCATTTATGCTAACATTGACAACTCATATCACAAATTCCCAGTGTATAAATCAGCTATTTAAGTTATAATATTCATCAGTAGGTCATATTTTTTGACCATGTTTGACTTTGTAGTGTATGATATGGTCATTAAGATATTCAAAGGAGGATTAACTGATGAATTTAATACCAACAGTTATTGAAACAACAAATCGCGGAGAACGCGCTTATGATATTTATTCACGTTTATTGAAAGACCGCATTATTATGTTAGGGTCAGCTATCGATGACAATGTAGCAAACTCAATCGTTTCACAATTACTATTCTTACAAGCTCAAGATTCTGAGAAAGATATTTACTTATATATCAACTCTCCAGGTGGTAGTGTAACAGCAGGATTTGCTATTTACGATACAATTCAACACATCAAACCTGATGTTCAAACTATTTGTATCGGTATGGCAGCATCTATGGGTTCATTCTTACTAGCAGCTGGTGCTAAAGGTAAACGTTATGCATTACCAAATAGTGAAGTTATGATTCACCAACCACTTGGCGGTGCACAAGGACAAGCTACTGAAATTGAAATTGCAGCTCGTCATATTTTACGTACACGTGAGAAATTAAATAAAATATTATCTGAAAGAACTGGACAACCAATTGAAAAAATTGAAAAAGACACAGATCGTGATAACTTCTTAACAGCTGAAGAAGCTAAAGAATACGGTTTAATCGATGATGTTATGCATCCAGAAGATATTAAATAATTCATAAAAATAGAAGCACCTGAGACAGGAATTGTCCCAGGTGCTTCTTTTATTGTTGAATTGTCTCGCCGTTTCTAATTTTATCAGCCATTTCATTTAATTTACGTAATCTATGATTAATACCTGATTTAGAAATTTTACCTGTGCTTACCATTTCACCTAATTCTTTAATTGAAACATCTTGATTATCTATTCTAAGTCTTGCAACTTCTCTTAAGCGATCTGGCAAGTTATCAATACCAATTTCTTTATCGATGAGCTGAATGCTCTCAACTTGTTTCATGGCGGCGCTCACTGTTTTGTTCAAGTTAGCCGTCTCACAATTGACTAATCGATTTACTGAATTTCTCATATCTCGAATAATTCTCACATCTTCAAACTTCAATAACGCTTGATAGCCACCAATCAAACTTAAGAAATCGGAAATTTTTTCAGCTTCTTTCAAATAACTGATAAAACCTTTTTTGCGCTCTAATAATTTAGCATTTAATTCATATTGATTCATGAGTGCGGTTAAATCTGCTGAATGTTCTTCATATAATGAAAAGACTTCAAGATGATATGAAGAAGTTTCTGGGTTATTAACAGAACCTCCTGCTAGAAATGCACCTCTTAAATAACTTCTTTTACAACAATCTTTTTGTAAAATATCTTTATCTATTTCATGTTTAAACATGCCATCTTGTAAAATACCAAGTTCATCTAATATTTCTTTAGCTTTTACTTTTATTCGACTAATATATATATTATTTTTCTTAAGTTTCATTTTCTTTCTCACTAATAATTCAACTTCAACACCGAAGCATTTTTTTATTAATGAAAATATTCGACGTGCTATCGCTGCATTTTCAGTTTGTACATTTATAACAAATTGCTGATTAGATATGCTTAAATTACCATTCATTCTAATCAAAGCTGAAAGTTCTGCCTTGGCGCAACAATCATCTACTTCAATTCTTGTTAATTCATTTTTCATTTCTGAAGCAAAGCTCACAGCAGATCATCCTTTCTTAGTTTATAAGCACATAAAAATAATGATATGCCAAAAGACATATCATACGTTTTGTATCTATTTCATATTACATGGAATAGCCGGGCGTATCAAGTTTTTAAACTTGAACTTTTTATGTTTTACTTGAAGGCTCTTTAATAACGCCCAATAATACCATCGCTAAACCAATGATTAAAAAAGTAATACCTATCTGCTGATTTGCGATTAAACCTACGAGTAAAAATATACAGCCAATAATCACCATTAATATCTGAACTCTTTTCATGACCCATCACCCCAAATTGAAAACCCTTACATTTATATTACTTGATTTCCATAAAAAAATGAAGCAAATTGACAATCATTCATGCCACATTTGCTTCATGTAATATCATTTTTTAAGTTTGACTGTTTTCTCTAGACGAAATGATTATTTATCTTTCTTGTATTGGATTGTACTGATTTCTCTTAAGGCAATTTCGTAAATGAGTTGTGCCAACACTTTATTGTTATGTCTAATGTATTGATGAGGTGTGATACTCACTAATTCATTATCATGAATACACTGTACACCCATGTCTTTCAACTTCTCACCATCAAATTCAACTTGTTTAGCTTCTTCCTGTTCATATCTTAATAGGATATCTTTATTGAAACGCTCATTTTGACATATAACAAAGTCAATGAATGATGCACCTACATGGTCATGAATCGCTTTAACATGATCACTTACTGAATAACCCGTTGTCTCACCTTTTTGAGTCATAAGGTTACATACATATAGTCTTTCTGCTTCAGTATTAACAATGGCATCTTTAACTTTATTCAAAATTAAATTAGGCATAATACTTGTATATAAAGAACCTGGTCCCATAACGATTAAATCTGCTTCTTCAATCGCATCTATTGCTTCTTTCATCGGTTCAATATCTTGAGGTGTCAAAAATACTTTTTCAATTTTCTTTTCAGTCTTAGGAATATTAGATTCCCCAACAATGATTTCACCATCTGACATAACTGCATTTAACACGACACTTCTCGTTGTGGATGGAATGACTTGCCCTTTAATATTCAATAACTTACTCAATTCTTTTACAGCATGTCCAAAATCATCCGTAATATTTGTCATAGCTGCTAACAATAAATTTCCGATTGAATGACTACCAAGTTCTTCTTCTTCAAAACGATATTGGAATAACTTTTCAAGCATTGGTTCTGTGTCACTAAGTGCTGCTAATACATTTCTGATATCGCCAGGAGCAGGTATATCCATCACATCACGAATTTTACCAGTACTACCGCCATCATCTGCTACAGTTACGATGGCTGTAATATCTATTGGATAATCCTTTAACCCTCTTGCTAATACAGAAAGGCCGGTTCCTCCGCCAATTAAGACGACTTTTAATCTTTTCATGTTCTTGGCTTACTTTCAATATGTGCATCGCGATGTGATGTATACACAACATAGTCAAAGTTCTCTTTAATATCTTCCCCTAAACGTTTTGCAAGTGCTACAGATCTATGTTGACCACCTGTACAACCAATTGCAATCGTCAATTGAGATTTCCCTTCTTTCTTATAACCAGGCAACATAAACATTAACAGATCACTAAACTTTTTATAAAATGTATTCGTCTCTTTCCATTTCATAACATATTGATAAACTTCATCGTCGAGACCTGTCATAGGTCTTAATTCTTCAACATAATATGGATTTGGCAAAAATCGTACATCAAAGACTATATCTGCATCAATAGGCATACCATGTTTGAAACCAAAGCTCATCACTCTTACTTGAAATGTTGTAGAAGGATCTTCTTCAAATGTTTCTACAAGTTCTTGTTTCAATTCTTTAGGCTTCATTTCAGTCGTATCAATCACAAAGTTACTGATACCTTTAATATCACTTAGTAATGCTCTTTCTCTTTCAATTGCAGATAATAAACTACCTTCCTCGCTTAAAGGATGTGTTCTTCTCGTTTCTTTATATCTAGAAATTAATTTTTTATCACTTGCTTCTAAAAAGATAATGTCTACTAAGACTCTTTTCTCACTTTGTATATAATCTAATTCATCTCTTAAATCTCCAAAGAAATCCTTACCTCTTAAATCGATACCAATTGCAACTTTTGATAAAGAAGGATTACCCTGGTCCATTAAATCAACAAATTTTTGCAATAATATAGGCGGTAAATTATCAACACAAAAATATCCTAAATCTTCTAAAGCTTGTAGTGCGACTGATTTACCCGCACCGGACATTCCTGTAACTACAAGAAGTTCATTTTTTACATTAGTTTTGTCGATAGGTTGCATAACAGTTCTCCTTTAACGATCATATATACCTTTATCTTACATGATTACACCATAAAAAACATTAAATAAATGGCCAATACAAGTGTATCTTTCCCGTTATATAAAGGTAGTAATCACTTATGAAATAGAGTTGATTATATTGATGTTACGTTTTCGGGTCGGTAATTTTATTTATCGGCCTGAAAATCCTGTTTTCGGGTCTATAATTATTTTTATCGGCCTGAAAATCTCATTTCTGGACCGATAATTTTCCGTATCGGTCCATATTTTCCGTTTCTGGACCGATAATCACAATCCGCACCTTTTACCATCCACATAAAAAAAGAGGCGGGACATGTGTCCTCGCCTCTTCACTACTCAAATTATATTAATTGTTCTTCGTCTTCTAATGATTCGATATATGCTTGTGCATTTTGTGCTGCGATACTTCCGTCACCTGTTGCTGTAACGATTTGACGTAAAGTTTTTTCACGAACATCGCCTGCTGCATATACACCTGGCACTTTAGTTTCCATTTCATCATTTGTTTCGATATAGCCATTTTCATTTAAAATACCTAATGATTCAAATGGTTTAGTTAATGGTTTCATACCGATATAGATGAATACACCGTCAGCTTGGTGTTCTGACTCTGATCCGTCTTCAGTTGAAACTAATGTTACTGATCCAACTTTACCATCTTTTTCATTAATTGTTTTTAATGTAGTGTTCCAAATGAAATCAATTTTATCATTTTTAAATGCACGGTCTTGAATGATTTTTTGAGCTCTTAATTCGTCTCTTCTGTGAACAATTGTAACTTTGTCTGCAAATTTAGTTAAGAAAATACCTTCTTCGACAGCTGAATCTCCGCCACCGATTACGTATAAGTTTTTCCCTTTAAAGAATGCACCGTCACATACTGCACAGTAACTTACACCGCGTCCACCTAATTCTTGTTCACCTGGTACACCTATTTTTTTGTATTCTGCACCAGTTGCAATGATAATTGCACGAGCTGTTAATGTTTTGTCACCCATATTTACAACTTTATAAGAACCTTTATCTTCTATTTCTTTAATGTCACCATATTCATATTTAGCACCAAATTTTTGTGCATGTGTAAACATTTTAGTTGATAAGTCTGGACCTGTTATTAAATCAAAGCCAGGGAAGTTCTCTACATCTTCAGTGTTTGCCATTTGTCCACCTGGCATACCTCGTTCTATCATTACAGTTGATAAATTTGCTCTTGAAGCATACACTGCAGCAGTCATTCCTGCTGGTCCTGCCCCAACTATAATTACATCATAATCTACTTGTGTAGTCATTTATAAACTGCCTCCTCTTATTAATTCAGTAGAATTGTACATCATAATCATTACTATTCATAACTATATGCTCAAAATAGCATTGATCGCTTTATTCAAACGATACGTAGTAATATGAAATGTATCTTTAATCTCTTTTTTAGTTATTTTTTTATTTAGCATCTTTAAATAAATATAAATGGATGCTGCAACATAATGTTCAACTTGTTCAATCGATTCATTATCTGCAATGAGCATTTCTGCATGTTCAATCCATGATACAAAAATCTCTTTTCCATATTTCTGATATATGGATTGTTCGATAAGCTTCATACCTTTATCAATAAAGCCTAACTTATTTAAGTGTAAATCTTGAAAAGTATACGTTATATATAACCTTTCATAGTCTGGTAAACTTTCTAGAACTTCCCATATTTCATGAGACATAACGAGTTCTCTATGTTTCATATGCCCTAATAAAAATATGCCATATAATCTATATCGATAGTCTTCGTCTTTTAATAAAGGTAATACATGACAATCTAACATATCTTTTAGTTCGTCAATTTTCCAAGGTGGCAATTGACTATGATATTGTACACTATCTTCAAATCTTTGCCAATGTCTTTTCGCTTCATCTAAATAACCTAAATGATAGAAGTTGTAACTTAAGGCGTGGTGTAGTTGTGGCGTAGCAGCTTGTGCTTTTTTTAGAAGAGGCACTAATAATTGATTAGAAGGTTTATGCTTTCCTAAATAGCTTAGAACAACACCCAATTTAAAAGATTCTTCATCGTTAATAGGATGTAATTTACTTAATTGATTCAGATATTGCTCATAACGTTCTATCTGTTGCGTGTTATAAAGCAATAATGTCATATGACATAAAGCGTAAATATCAGAAGGATTATCTTCCAATATCGTTTGTAATAATATCTCCGCTTCGTCATATTGACTATTGTATAACATAGACATCGCTTTTAAATTCATAATATGCTTATCTTCTTGTATTTTAGCACGTTGTCTATCAATATATTCATTCGCTTCTTGTAACCTACCATGTGAAAATAAGTATTGAAAAATATGTTGAATAACAAATCTTTCCGCTTCTTCTTCCACAATTGTTTGATCATCATACTTTACTTCAAACATTTGAATCATTTCTTCAAAATAATCTTGGTCGTCCTCTTCTGTTACATACCTTAAACCAAATAAAAATGCTTTATTAGGTTCATTCGTCTTTATATACATTTGACTTAAATAAAAATAATAATCCGTTACAAAATTTTCTTTCACAATTTGATTGAACATCATTTCTTCTGCTTCGGTATTTTTATTCAGCTCTACAAGACATTCAGCATAAGGCGGTATAATAACAAAATCATTAGGTGATAGTTCAAGCGCTTTTTTAAATAAAGACTCGGCATATCCGAAATCTTGTTCTCTCATTTTTTCCATTGCTTTATGATAATAGAAGTCTTTATCAAACTTTACGTGTATGACATTTGAATTTTCTCCCAACGACTGACTCACCGCCTTTTTTTAAGTTCCATAGGATTGCCATATGCCATCATATCATCAGGTACATCTTTCGTCACGATTGTACCACTTGCTATAACAGCATTATCACCTATACTCACGCCTGCAAGTATAGTGGCATTTGCACCAACTAATACATTATCTCCAATGTTTACACGGCCAATTCTATATTCTTCGACTAAATATTCATGACATAGAATGGTTGCATTATATCCTATTACACAGTTTTTACCGATAGTTATAAGTTCAGGATACATAATATCAGGCGTTGCTTTAAATGCAAAAGCTGTCTTTTGTCCAATTTTCATCTTAAGCCCTTTTCTGTATAGAAAATGTTTCCATTTAACACTCGGTAAATATCTACTAATTTCAATGATAATAACATTTTTAAATACTTTTATAAAACGTACTGTTTCATACATTTTCCATAATGGATTCTCACCATCTACTTTTTTAGTCTTTAATGCTCTCACGTAAACACTTCTTTCACATTAGTTATGATAATAACCTTTAACATCTCTGAATTTTTTCGGATTATAACGTACTCTTCTATATATAATACAAGCAATAGAAACAACAATAATTACAATAGAGATAACTTGAGCAATTCTTAAATGTTCAGTAAGCATCAAGCTATCCGTTCTTAAACCTTCTATATAGAATCTACCAATTGAATAATAAATTAAATAAGCAAAGAATGTCTCCCCAATTTTCAATTGAGGTCTAATGAGTAATAAAATGACAAAGCCGATTATATTCCAAATAGATTCATATAAGAATGTTGGTTGGTAATAAATACCATCTATTTGCATATGGCTAATGATAAATTCAGGTATATGTAAATTTTCAAGGAAACTACGTGAAACAGGTCCACCGTGAGCTTCTTGATTCATAAAGTTACCCCATCTACCAATCGCTTGTGCTAAAATAATACTTGGCGCAACAATATCAACCATTTGGAAGAATGATAAATTCTTTTTACGACATATGATGAAACCTGTTAAAAAGGCACCAATCAATCCACCATGAATAGCTATACCACCATTCATAATAAGTGGTATCTCTGCTAAATGTTGACTGTAATAATCCCATTCAAACGCTACGTAATAAATACGTGCACAGATAATTGCCATTACGACACACCATATAATTAAATCTATAAGTGATTCTTCTTTTATTCCAACTTTTTTAGCAGTTCTTTGTGCGATAAGATATCCAATTAATATACCTGAAGCTATGATAATACCATACCATCTTATTGCTAGCGGCCCTAATTGTATGGCTACGGGATCAATGCCTAACACTTCCATTATTCATTCTCCTTACGTGCATTTTTCAAAATTTCTGCATTAAGACGATTATTAAACTCTTCAGCAGTATTAATACCCATATTATTTAAACGGTAGTTCATTGCAGCAACTTCAATGATGACTGCTAAGTTTCTACCAGGTCTAACAGGAATTGTCTTTTTAGTTATTTTTGAATCTAATATTTTTAAAGTTTCTTCATTCAATCCAACTCTGTCATATATTTTTTCTTTGTTCCATGTTTCTAAATTGATGTTTAACTTGATTCTTTTCTCCATCAAGATAGATCCCGCACCAAATAAAGTCATAACATTAATAATACCAAGACCTCGTATTTCAAGTAAATGTTCGATGATCTTAGGTGCTTTACCAATTAATTCATTTTTATTGATTTCTTTAATTTCAACATTATCATCAGCAACAAGTCTGTGACCTCGTTTAACAAGTTCTAATGCAGTTTCACTTTTACCGACACCACTATCACCAGTAATTAATACACCTACACCGTAAACATCTACGAGTACGCCATGTAATGATGTTTCAGGTGCTAGTTCACGTTCTAAATATCCGGTTACTTGCCCCATCAATTTAGTCGTTGAAGACTCACTTTTTAAAAGTGGTGTGTTGTTTTCATTACAACTTTGAATGAGTTCTTCTGGTGCATCTAGGCCTCGTGTGATAATGATAGCTGGTGTTTCGGGTCTACACAATTTAGCCATTCTACCTTTTTTCTCTTCATCAGGCAACAAATTATAAAATGACAACTCAGTTGTGCCTAATACTTGAATTCTATCTGATGAATAATGTGAAAAATACCCAGCCATTTCTAGACCAGGACGTGATATATCTGTTTCTGTTACTTTACGATGTAAGCCATTTTTCCCGGCAATAACTTCCAAATTAAATTGCTCTATTAATTTACTACTTGATATCATAGGGTTCACCTCTAGGTTAATATATGTTAATTCTAATGAACTTTAACCTTAACTGCAATCATTATCAATATTACAACAGTTTCAGCAAATATAAAAACCCTAGAAACTTTTTATCGTTTCTAGGGTTAAAAATTAAATATCTTTGTTTTGGTCGTTATTTTTGTTGAAATTTCTAATGATATTTCTTAATGATTCATCTAATTGTTGAATAGGATCTTGACCTGATCCTTCATTATCCTTAAACTGCTTTTCAAATTCAGTTTTACCTGATTTGGCAGTTGTCTTAAATTTATCTAATAAGTCTTCAAATAAATTTTCTACATTTTCTTTAGATTTCTTATCAAAAGGTGATGATGATTTTTGATTATTCGATGTTGCATCAAGTAACTTCACCGCTTCATCAACAGTAATTTTCCCACCTTCAATAAGGTCTAAAATTTTTAATTGTACTTCGTTCATAAATAACCCCTCCTGGTTTATGATCGATCTCGTTCTAAAATTGGTTTTAAATATTTACCAGTATAAGATGCTTCTACTTCAACAATGTCTTCTGGTGTTCCAGTAGCAATTATTTCACCGCCACCATCTCCACCTTCTGGACCTAAATCTATAATATAGTCTGCTGTTTTAATGACATCTAAATTATGTTCAATAATGATAACAGAGTCGCCATTTTCAACGAGTCTATTTAACACACTTAATAAACGTTTAATATCATCTACATGTAAACCTGTTGTTGGTTCATCAAGTATATATAAAGACTTACCATTAGATCGTCTATGAAGTTCTGAAGCAAGTTTCACACGTTGTGCTTCACCGCCTGATAAAGTTGTTGCAGGTTGACCTAGTTTAACATATCCTAAACCAACATCTACTATTGTTTTTAATTTTCTATTTATCTTAGGTAAACTTTCGAAAAAGTGATAAGCATCTTCTACTGTCATTTCTAATACATCAGAAATACTTTTTCCTTTATAAGTTACTTCTAATGTTTCTCTATTATAACGTTTTCCATCACAAACTTCACATGGTACGTATACATCTGGTAAGAAATGCATTTCAATTTTAATGATTCCGTCACCTTTACAAGCTTCACAACGGCCACCTTTAACATTAAAACTGAATCTTCCTTTTTGATAGCCTCTCACTTTTGCCTCATTCGTTTGGCTAAATACATCTCTAATATCATCAAATACGCCTGTATAAGTTGCGGGGTTTGAACGTGGCGTTCTACCAATTGGTGATTGGTCAATATCTATAATTTTTTCAATTTCATTTACACCTTTTATAGATTTATGTTCACCTGGTTTTGTTTTCGTGTTATACAATTGTTTTTGCAAACCTTTGTATAATACTTCATTTACTAATGAACTTTTACCAGAACCTGAAACACCTGTTACACATGTCATAACTGATAATGGGAAGTCTACATCGACATTTTTCAAGTTATTACTTGTCGCACCTTTAACAGATATTTTACGTTTCGTGATTTTTCTTCGTTTAGACGGTACAAAGACTTTCTCTTTACCGCTTAAGTATTTACCTGTTAAAGATTGTTCATTTGCCATAACTTCTTCAGGTGTACCACTCGCAACTACTTCACCACCATGTACACCTGCTTTTGGACCTATATCAATTAAATAATCCGCCGCTTTCATCGTGTCTTCATCATGTTCAACGACAATTAATGTATTACCCATATCTCTCATAGATTTCAATGTATCAATTAATCGATCATTGTCTCTTTGATGTAAACCGATAGAAGGCTCATCTAGCACATATAACACACCTGATAATCTAGAACCAATTTGAGTTGCCAGTCTGATACGTTGTGCTTCCCCACCAGATAATGTACCTGATGCTCGATTGAGTGTTAAATATTCTAAACCTACATTATTTAAGAAAGATAATCTTTCATGTATTTCTTTTAAGATGAGCTTCGCAATTTTACGTTCTGTTTCATCTAAATCTAGATTATCAAAATGTTTGATTGCATTATAAATTGAATACCTGACTACTTCACCGATATGTTGGCCATCTACTTTGACAGAAAGTACTTTTTCATTTAAACGATAACCATCACATGTTTCACAAGTTTTTTCTACCATGTATTTTTGCATCACTTCTCTAACGTATTCAGATGGTGAATCATGGTAACGACGTTCAATATTATTCAGTACACCTTCAAAAGCCATCGTTCTCTTTCTTTCTGTTTTAACGCCATAATCTTGATTGAATTTAAATTCTATTTCATCATCATGACCTCTTAAGACGATGTTCTTTTCTTTTTTCGTTAATTTATTAAATGGTTTATCCATGTCAATATTAAAATGTTCACAAGCTTGTTTTAATAAAGTTGGATAATAATTAGAACTGATTGGCTGCCATGGTAAAATTGCACCTTCATTTAAACTTAAAGTCTTATCTGGCACAACCAAATCAATATCTACAGTTAGTTTACTTCCTAATCCATCACAAGATGGACAAGCACCAAATGGATTGTTAAATGAGAACATTCTAGGTTCTAATTGATCTACTGAGAAACCACAAATAGGACAAGCATGGTGTTCAGAAAATTTAATTTCATCACCATCAATAATATCAGCAACTGCATTACCATCAGCTAATTCTAGCGCTGTTTGTAATGAATCAGCTAACCTCGCTTCAATACCTGGTTTAATGACAAGTCTATCAATCACGACATCAATAGAATGATTTTGATTTTTGTTTAAATCTGGAACATCATCTACATCTAAAATATCGCCATCTACTTTTAACCTTGCATAGCCTTTTTTAGCAATGTCTTCGATTAATTTCTTATGTGTACCTTTACGTCCTGAAACGATTGGTGAAAGAATTTGTATTTTTGTTCTTTCTTCTAACTCCATGACTTGATCGACCATTTGTTGAACCGTTTGTGATTTAATTTCAATACCATGGTTTGGACATATTGGTCTTCCAACTCTCGCATATAATAATCTTAAATAATCATATATTTCAGTTACGGTAGCAACAGTTGATCTTGGGTTTTTACTTGTTGTCTTTTGATCGATTGATATAGCTGGAGAAAGACCATCAATTAAATCTACATCTGGTTTGTCCATCTGTCCTAAAAATTGTCTCGCATATGCACTTAATGATTCTACATATCTTCTTTGACCTTCTGCATATATCGTATCAAATGCTAAAGACGACTTTCCTGAACCAGATAATCCAGTCATAACAACAAGTTGATCTTTAGGTATTTCTATATCTATATCTTTTAAATTATGTGCTCTTGCACCTTTTACGATGATGGATTTGTTTTTCATCTCAGTCACCTTTCTGCTTTTAGTTCAAATAATATATCTCTTAGTTCAGATGCACGCTCGAAATCTAAATCTTTCGCAGCATCTTTCATTTCTTTTTCTATGCGCTCAATTGTCTTTTCTCTTTCTTTTTTCGTAAGTTTCTTAGGCGCTTTTTTAGTATCTTTTTCGGTTACTTCATCCGTTTCTACTGTTGCTGATATGACATCACGTATTTTCTTATTAATTGTTTGTGGTGTTATATTGTGTTCTTCATTGTACGCTTCTTGAGTAGCACGTCTTCTACTTGTTTCATCTAATGCTGTTCTCATAGAATCTGTAATTTTATCAGCATACATAATAACTTTACCTTTATCATTACGTGCAGCTCGACCAATCGTTTGAATCAACGAACGCTCTGATCTCAAGAAACCTTCTTTATCTGCATCTAAAATCGTCACAAGCGAAACTTCTGGGATATCTAAACCTTCTCTTAGTAAGTTAATCCCAACTAATACATCATAAACACCCATTCTTAAGTCTCTAATGATTTCTATTCTTTCTAATGTTTTTATTTCTGAGTGTAAATAATTCACTTTAATGCCGGCTTCTTTTAAATAAGTCGTTAAATCTTCACTCATTTTTTTAGTTAATGTTGTAATTAATACACGTTCATTTCTTTCTATTCTTTCATTAATTTCAGCCATTAAATCATCTATTTGATTTTCACTTGGTCTGACTTCAACAATCGGATCTAACAAACCAGTTGGACGAATAATTTGTTCGACCATTTCATCAGTATGTTCAATTTCATATGGTCCTGGTGTTGCTGAAACATAAACCAACTGTTTCGTTTTTTCTTCAAATTCTTCAAATTTAAGCGGTCTATTATCTAAAGCACTTGGTAGTCTAAAGCCATGTTCTACTAAAACATTTTTTCTCGCTTGGTCACCATTATACATGCCTCTAATTTGAGGAAGTGTTACATGAGATTCATCAATCATCACTAACCAATCATCACCAAAGTAATCTAATAAAGTATATGGTGTAGAACCTTTTGGTCGTAACGTTAAATGTACAGAATAGTTCTCAATGCCTGAACAAAAACCCATTTCTCTCATCATTTCTAAATCATAATTCGTTCTTTGTTCAAGTCGTTGAGCTTCTAAAAGTTTATTTTCTTTTCGAAGTTCTGCCAATCGTTCTTCAAGTTCTTTCTCAATACGCTCAATCGCAACTTTCATTTTTTCTTCACGTGTTACGAAGTGAGATGCGGGATAAAATAGAAAATGTTCTCTTTCAGCAATAACTTCACCTGTTAAGTAATTCACTTCTCGAATTCTATCGATTTCATCTCCAAAGAACTCCACTCTGACACATAGTTCATCACGTGATGCTGGAAATATTTCTACAACATCTCCTCTAACTCTAAATGTCCCACGTCTAAAATCTATATCATTACGTGAATATTGGTTATCAACAAGCTTTCTTAACAGTTCATTACGTTCCATTTCCATACCAACACGTGTACTTACAACTAAGTCTTTATATTCTTCTGGATTACCTAAACCATAAATACAGCTGACACTCGCAATAACGATAACATCATCTCGTTCAAACAATGCACTAGTAGCTGAATGTCGAAGTTTATCAATTTCATCATTTATAGAGGCATCCTTTTCAATAAAAGTATCCGTTTGAGGTACATATGCTTCAGGTTGATAATAATCATAATAACTTACGAAATATTCTACTCTATTCTCAGGAAAGAATTCTTTAAACTCACTATATAACTGTCCAGCCAACGTTTTATTATGTGCAATGATCAATGTTGGTTTACCGACTTCTTTAATGACATTACTCATCGTAAACGTTTTACCTGTACCTGTCGCACCTAGTAAAGTTTGATGTCTCTTGCCATCATTAATGCCTTTTACAAGAGATTTAATCGCTTCTGGCTGATCACCTTGCGGAGAGTAGTCAGAATGTATTTTAAAAGGAAAATGTTGCATAGGAACCTCCTCATTTTCTGTAATATATATATATTTATTTTATCAAAAATTTGTAAAAATGACCAAACATTTGTTCGTTAATTTTAAAATTACATACAAATAAGAGGAAAAATCTAAATGATTATTCCTCTTATCTATCTTGATTCAATTTTATCTATTTTAAGTGTATCTACTATATAAAAGCCAGCTACTAAACTCAATACATCTAACAACATAATGAGCTCATTATTAAAAAAGCCTTTATAAACCGAAACACCAATTATAATACTGGATACAAGTAAACCAATCCATTTATTTTGAGCAATTTGCGTGAAAATAATAACCATTAAACAAGGAAGAAACAAAGCTAGAATCGGCCAAATCATTCAATTCACTAACTCCTTTTTGTTTCACGTTTCTCAAGTATCGTCATTGTTATCTCTCTTAACTCTGAACGTGGTATAAATTTTTCTTGTAACATATCAGGTATAATATGTTGAATAAAATCTTGTACAGATGCTAAATGATCAAATTGCATGATGGTTTCCAATGAACTTTCATAAATTTCGAAGAATAAAGGTTCTGGATTTCTCTTCTGAATTTCACCAAAAGATTCATACAATAAATCAATTTTATCAGCAACACTTAATATTTGCCCTTCTATACTATCATCTTTACCCTCTTGTAGTCTATGTCTATATATATCTTGATATTGCTCAGGAAATTCTTCTGTTATAAATTTATCGATCATCTCTTCTTCAACTTGAGAGAATAATTTTTTAATTTCATAAGACGCATATTTTACAGGTGTCTTAATGTCACCTGTAAATATTTCAGGATAATCATGGTTCAAAGCTTTTTCATAAACAAGTTTCCAGTCTATTTCTTGACCATTTTGTTCTTCTACTGTTGCTAAATATTGCGCTATTTTCGTTACTTTAAAGGAATGAGCTGCAACATTATGGTCTTGATATTTAAATTTACCTGGACATCTTACTAATTTCTCTAAATCAGACAAACTTTTAAAATATTGATGTACCCCCATTAAATTTCCTCCTTAACTTGTGTAACTAAGTTGTTTAGTGTCTTTTCAGATAATTCACCTAAATACACTTTTTTGATTTCGCCATTTTTATCTACAAATAAAGTTGTAGGTATATTATACGATTTGAACTTTTCAAGAAAATCATCTTGCGCAACGTAAACATCATAATTCACATTTACATCGTCCATTAATTGTTTAGCTGGTTTTCGTTTATCTTTAACATTTAAACCAACTAATTCGACACCTTTATCTTCATGTTTTGCATATTTTACAAGTTCAGGCATTTCTCGTTTACAAGGGTCACACCAAGAGGCAAATAAATTAATAACTGTAATATCATTTTTAGATGTTACCTCTTTTAATTGTTTTGATTTTTCAGTTGAAAAAACATTTACAGTTTCATTATTTACATTCATGCCTGTAGCTGGATGACTATTTTGAAACGATTGCTTCCCTTGTTGCTCTTTAAACTGTTCGTCCGTTTGAAACTTATTGATATCTAATACTTTATAAACACTGACACTAATAATCAATAACAAAAGTATAACTAATATGATTTTTAACCTTTTTTTCATGTTTTCAAACCTCTACACTAACATTTACGTTTATTATATCAACTATAATGATAAAAAAAAGCAAATAGTTAAAATTCTTAAATGGAATTAACTACTTGCTTATTTATTAAATTTCTATAAAAACTAATGAATATAATTATATGAACCAGCTGCTGATGCTGAAATTGTACGTGAAGATACAACGCCTACACCTTGGTAGTTCATTTCAGAAACTTGAATTGAACCATCTGAATTCACTTTATCTACATAAGCTACATGTCCATATCCACCAGCAGTTGATTGTAAAATTGAACCAGCTGATGGGCTGTTGTTTACTGTGTAACCAGCTTGAGCTGCTGCATTAGCCCAGTTGTTAGCATTACCCCAAGTATTACCTAAATCTGGACGTTTACTAAATGCATAGTACGTACATTGCCCAGAAGTGTATAAATTACTTCCGCCACCAGAATTTGGTCGGCTGTATGAAACAGGTTCTGTATATTGTGTTGATTGACTGTGATTAAATGTCGGTGCAACATAAGCAACTGAGTCTTCACTATTGTAAACATTACCATATGATGTTTGTTCAAATACGTATCTTAATAATGAATCTTCTTGAGCAGGAGATTCAGGTGCACTAACTGTCAAACTAGTAGGTTCAGCAGTTGGTTCTGAAGTTTCTGCTGCAACTTTTAATTCATCACCTACTAAAATTAGATCTGAAGATAAATTGTTCCATTCTTTTAAGTCTGATACATTAACATCAAATTTTTCAGCTATTTTGTTAAGTGTATCACCATCTTGAATTGTATAGATGTTATCTTCTAATACCTTTAATGTTTGTCCAACCTTAACATTTACGTCGATGTTATTTAAAGATTTAATTTCAGATACTGATGTTCCATATTCTTCTGCAATATTCTCTAATGATTGTCCTTCTTTTACTTTAATATCAGCTGCATAGGCAGATGAATTTGCTAAAGTTGTTAAAGCAGTTACAGATGCTAATGTAATGAAAGTCTTCTTCATGATGAAATATCCTCCCGAAGTGTATGTATTTACGTTTATATTTTTAATTTATATGATGTTCCTCAATTAATACTGGAAATAATATAGCACAATATCTTTCTCAATATTGTATTGTTACAAATCTGTAATATAAACGTTAACATTCTATAATTTTATAGATAAAAATGTTACTAAAGACTGTCATGTAGACATTTAAAAAGACAATGTTAATTATTTATACACAATTAACATCGTCTTTTTGATTTATCAATATTCAATTAAAATACTTATGTTTTAACAAAGTGAAATTTCCAATTTGTATGCAAAATGAATATAAATGATTATTTTTGTTTAGCTAACCATTTAGCAACTTCTTTTGCATCTTTTTCATCTACAACTTTGCTTGGCATATTGCCTTTACCTTCGTTGATAATTTTTTCAATATCAGACTCAGACATTTTGGCACCGACTTTTTTAAGTGATGGTCCAGATGCACCATCTAAATCTTTACCATGACATCCTACGCAAGAATTGTTTTTAAAGATTTTTTCCCCTTGTGAACTGTATTCTTCTTTGCTGCTATCATCGCTTGATTGTCCACATCCTACAAATACTAACGATGATAATGCTATTACAGAAATCATGCCCATTTTGATTTTCATGTATAACACTCCATTCATTTTATTATCAACTATATTTTACCATGTAAACCATCCTCTGACATCATTTTGTTCAATAATTCACAATTTAAATTATCATAAAAGAAACTAGGATATTAAAAATCATCCTAGCCTCTTACTTTAAATTATTTTTCATTAATTTGACTTCTTAAATATGCATCGATAAATGGATCTAAGTCACCATCCATAACTGCATTCGTATTACCTGTTTCTTCATTAGTTCTATGATCTTTAACCATAGCATATGGATGAAATACGTATGAACGTATTTGACTACCCCATCCAATTTCTTTTTGTTCGCCTCTAATTTCATCTAAAGCTGCTGCTTGTTCTTCAAGTTCTTTTTGGTAGAGTTTAGCTTTTAACATTTTCATAGCTTGTTCTCTATTTTTAATTTGTGATCTTTCGTTTTGACATGTTACGACGATACCAGTTGGTTGGTGTGTAATTCGAACAGCTGAATCAGTCGTGTTGACGTGCTGTCCACCTGCACCAGATGCTCTATAAGTATCGACTGTAATGTCTTCAGAATTAACTTCTATTTCTATTTTTTCATTATTAAATTCAGGTGTTACATCACAAGATACAAATGATGTATGACGTCTTCCTGATGAATCGAATGGCGAAATACGCACTAATCTATGGACACCTTTTTCAGCTTTTAAATATCCATATGCATTATGACCTTTGATAAGAATTGTGACACTTTTAATGCCCGCTTCATCTCCAGCTTGATAATCTAACGTTTCTACTTTGAAGCCTTTTTGTTCTGCGAAACGTTGATACATTCTAAGTAGCATTGAACCCCAATCTTGAGATTCTGTACCACCTGCACCTGGATGCAATTCTAATATAGCGTTGTTTTCATCATGTTCACCATTAAGTAGCAGTTTCAATTCAAATTGATCGATGTCTGTTTGTAACGCTTTTAAATCCTGCTCAAGCATTTCGTGCATATCTTCATCATATTCTTCTTGTAACAATTCAACAGTTGTAAGCAAATCTTCAATCTGTTGATCTAAAGTATGAAAATCACCGACTACAGACTTTAATGCATTGTTTTTGTTAATGATGTCTTGTGCTTTATTTTGATCGTCCCAGAATGACGGATCAACCATCATTTCTTCGTATTCTTGAATGTTCGTCTCTTTATTTTCTAAGTCAAAGAGACCCCCTGATATTCATTAATTTTTCATTATTTTTATTTAATGTTTGTCTAATTTCCGTTAATTCCATAAAATTACTCCTTTATGCTTGACCATGACAGTTTTTATATTTCTTACCACTACCACATGGACATGGATCATTTCGGCCAACTTGTTCATCTTTTACGATTGGTTTTGGTTTAACTTTTTCTTTACCATCGTTTGCACTCACATGTTTAGCTTCACCTATTTCAACTTGTTCACGTTCAACTTGTTCGCCACGATCAATTGTTGATTTAAGAATGTATTTACTTACTTCATCTTCTATTTCATTCAACATTGTTTCAAATAAATCCAAACCTTCATTTTGGTACTCTCTAAGTGGATTGATTTGACCATAAGATCTTAAGTGGATACCTGTACGTAATTGATCCATTGTATCAATGTGATCAGTCCATTTACGGTCTATTGTTCTTAACACAATCATACGTTCAAATTCAGACATTTGATCACCAAAGTCTTCTTGTTGAGCATTGTATTGTGTTTTAATTTTTTCTAATACAATTTCTACGATATCTTCATAATCTCTACCACGAATATCATCAACTTTAATTGCACCTTGTGGTAAATATGAATCTTCAATATATTGAACAAGCGCTTCAAAATCAATTTCTTCTTCATTTGTTGCGAAGTGATAGTTCACGCCACGCTCTAATGATGATTTAATCATGTCTTTAACAATGTCTTGTACATCATCTTTTTCGATAATATCATTACGTTCACCGTAAATGATTTCACGTTGTTTTCTAAGTACATCATCGTATTCTAATAAACGTTTACGTGCATCGAAGTTATTACCTTCAACACGTTTTTGAGCAGATTCTACTGCTCTAGAAACCATTTTAGATTCAATTGGTGTATCATCATTCATACCTAATTTACCCATTAAAGATTGCATACGTTCTGATCCGAAACGAACCATCAACTCATCTTGTAATGATAAGTAGAATCTACTTCGACCAACGTCACCTTGACGACCTGAACGTCCTCTTAATTGGTCATCGATACGTCTTGATTCGTGACGTTCTGTACCAATAACAGCTAAACCACCAAGTTCAACAACGCCTTCACCAAGCTTGATATCCGTACCACGACCGGCCATGTTTGTTGCAATGGTTACTGCACCTTTTTGACCTGCATTTAAAATAATTTCTGCTTCACGTTCGTGGTTTTTCGCATTCAATACGTTATGCCTAACGCCTTTTTTCTTTAATAGTTGTGAAATATATTCACTTGTTTCAACGGCAACTGTACCTAATAATACTGGTTGACCTTTCTTGTAGAGCTCGATTACATCTTTAACAACTGCATCAAACTTACCTTTTTGAGATGCAAAAATTAAGTCCGCTTCATCTTTACGTTGTATCGGTCTATTTGTTGGAATTTGCGTAACAGTCATATTGTAAATATTTCTGAACTCTTCTTCTTCCGTCTTAGCCGTACCAGTCATACCTGATAATTTGTTATACATTCTAAAGAAGTTTTGGAACGTAATAGATGCCATTGTTTTAGATTCATTTTGAATCTCGAGTCCTTCTTTTGCTTCAATTGCTTGATGCAAGCCGTCAGAGAATCTTCTACCTGGCATTGTACGACCTGTAAATTGGTCGACAATCATAATTTCTCCATCTTCAACAACGTAATCTTTATCTTTAAACATTGTTCTATTTGCTTTTAATGCAATATTAATATGATGCATTAAGTTAACATGTTTCACGTCAAACAGGTTATCAATTTTGAACATACGTTCAGCTTTATCAATACCT
>NZ_PPQD01000018.1:72729-95714 GCF_002901825.1 Mammaliicoccus sciuri
CTAAAGTCATCTTCACCTTTAAGCATTTTTACAAATACGTTGGCTTGTGTATATAAAGTAGTTGATTTTTCTGCTTCACCAGAAATGATAAGTGGTGTTCTCGCTTCGTCAATTAAAATTGAGTCAACCTCATCAATGATGGCAAAATTAAGAGGTCTCATAACACGGTCTTTTTTATACGTAACCATGTTGTCTCTTAAATAATCAAATCCAAGTTCATTGTTTGTACTATACGTGATGTCCGCTGCATATGCTTCACGTTTTTGATCCGTATCCATTGAATTCAAATTAAGTCCAACTGATAAACCTAAGAAATTATATAATTGCGCCATTTCTTCACTTTGTGAACTTGATAGATATTCATTGACTGTAACAACATGAACGCCTCTACCTGTTAACGCATTTAAATAAACTGGCATTGTTGCTGTTAATGTTTTACCTTCACCAGTTTTCATTTCTGAAATATCACCACGATGAATGGCAATACCACCCATTATTTGTACTTTAAATGGTGTCATATTAAATACCCTAGTAGATGCTTCTCTTACGATTGCATATGCTTCAGGTAAAATTTTGTCTAAATATTTTTCTTGCTTTTTATAATCTTCTATTTCTGACAATTCTTTTTTGAATTGTTCTGTTTTCTCTCTTAATTGATCATCTGTTAATTTAGCAATTTCATCTTCTAAATTGATGACTTGGTCTGCTAATTTTCCGAGTGATTTAACAACTCGTTTGTTACCATCAGCTATTTTTGATAAAAAACCCATTTTGTTCTCTCCTTCAACTAGAAAACTAGTAATCTTACAACAATATATCATAACACGTTTATATCTCTTTTTACACTATTTAAGATTACCACCTCTGTACATGAAAAGCTATCAATAGCCAAAGAAACTGGTGCAGAAATTCTGCACCAGTTCGTGTGAATGATTTTTATTGTATTGAAGTTTCAATTAATCCATATTTACCATCTTTACGTTTATAAACGATGCTTGTTTCATCTGTTTCTGCATCAGTAAAGATGTAAAAATCATGTCCTAGTAAGTTCATTTGTAATACTGCTTCTTCAGAATCCATTGGTTTCAATGCAAATTGCTTAGAACGAATGATTTCAATTTCATTATCGCTATCATTCTCTTCAACTTCTTCAGGAGCAGCTGAATCTGCACTTACTGCAAAGACATCTTTATCTCGCCCTTTATCGCGATACTTTCTATTAACCTTAGTTTTGTACTTACGTACTTGTCTTTCGAGTTTGTTAGTTATTAAGTCGATTCCAGCATATAAATCTTCATGTCTTTCTTCAGCTCTCAAAGTAACATCTTTCAACGGAATAGTTACTTCAATTTTACTTCTAGAATCCTGATAAGTTTTGATTTTAACGTGGGCTATCGCCTCTGGGACATTAGTAAAATATCTTTCTAGTTTACTTACTTTGTCCTCAATATAATTTCTTATCGGATCAGTCACTGTGATGTTTTCCCCATGAATTTCAAATCTGATCATAAAACACCGACTCCTTTAACGCTCAATTTCTCTTGTGTTTCTTCCTACTTATATTTTATCATTATTTACCGCTCTTGCAAATGTTAAGGCATCTATTTTTCTGATTTTTCTAATAAATAAAAGTTCCGCTAATCGATGCATTGTTAACCCTGTTGTATAAATATCATCTACGAGTAATATTCTCTTATTTTCAAAGTCTATATCTTTATTTATTTTAAATGGATTATGCTGAGATGACCTTTCAATTTTAGTTAATTCAGATTGCTTTTTCCTTTCTTCAGTTTCAAAAACTTGTATATATTTAATTTTATGATTATCCAACACTGTTGTTACATGATCAAATGTACGCTGCTCTAACTTATTAGGATGAATGGGTGCCGGAATAACGTAATCATATCGCTTAAATAATTTAAGTGGTAATTGAAATACTTGATTGAGCGCAACATCTCCATTTAACTTATATTGTTGTATAAGCGCTTTGACAAGACCATCATAGTCATAAAGCGTATAAAGTTGATTAATCAATGGATACTTATTCGAAAGCCACTGGCAATCTAAACAAGCATCCTCTTCTTCAGACATTATTTTTAAGCATTTTTTGCATCGTCTTGTTTGATGATTAAATGTTAATTGATTTGCACATTGCTCACATATTATAGATTGCTTTGAAAATAGATTTAACAAATCGATTACTTCATTTATATTATTTTGACAAATTAAACATTTATTCAAATTAACCATCCTTTCTCGCGTGCTAAATCATTCATTTCTATAATTTCACGTTTCGCTTGTATCATATTTCGTGTGATACCTTCGTGATAACACAATACCTTGCCAGTCGGACAAGATAATTTTCGACCAACACGTCCTGCAATTTGAATGATGGCACTACTTGTAAACTTCTCTGTATGCACGATGACGACATCTAATTTTTCTAACGTAACGCCTCTTTCTAATATTGTCGTCGTAAACATAATGTCTATTTCATCATTTCTTAAACGCGTCACCTTTTCATGCCTCATCACATCATGACTAGATACATATTCAATTTTTGAAAAGTAACATTGAAACACTTTAAATATTTGTTCCATATAATGAATATTATGAAAGAAGACAAATATTTTTCTATTTTGTTCTATTTGGGATTTAAGAAACGTAAGTAACTTCTGATTGAGTTTATTTTCTTTAATGATATTAAATTGAAATTCTGGAACTGGTAATGGGTGTTTATGATATCTTGCGGGGAGTTTGATAATCTGATTATGATTAAATTTAGAAAGGAGTTGCTTGTTAGGCGTCGCTGTTAAATAAATATGACTAGATTGCACTGAAGAAGCTTTTCGAATGGTATGCATCAGTTGATTATCCATTTCTAACGGAAATGCATCTACTTCATCAACAATGACCACATTAAAATGTCCATCATAGCGCATAAGTTGATGAACTGTCGATACGACAAATGAACTATTAAACTGCGCGAACTGACCTTCATACATTAAATCAATTTGCTCCTCTTTAAATGCGTTCATCAGTCTTAAGTTAACTTCTTTCACGACATCTACTCTTGGTGAAACAACTGCAACATTCATACCCGATTTTCGAGCTTTTGATATACCTTCAAATATCATTTCTGTCTTCCCTGCTCCTGTCACAGCATGGAATAATAAATGTTCTTGCTTTAAAATAGCGTCTTTAATTTTAGAGGATGCAAGTTGTTGCTGTTCACTCAATTCAAAATCCAACTGATAATGACATTCTGATGCTTCATGCAAGCTCTCAATGAAATAAATGTCTTTACAACTTTGAACTTTACCAAGTGCAATACAATATCTACAATAGGTTGTTTCTTGCTCGCAATGGTGGCAAAAATACTGATAAAACAATGATTGATCTTTGTTACCACACTGATTACAAATATATTTACCTTGAATAAAAGACACGCCAGGTTTACTGTCTTTAACTTTTTCAGTCGTTACTTCATTTAAATCTCGGCATATTCGTCCGTATAATTTCATTCTAACCTCCATAAAAAAAGCACAAAAAGCCGAAGCTTTTTGTGCTGTAGTTATATTATATACTTAAATCTAATTCGGTCGTTGTGAATCCTAAACCTAATGAACCTTCTCCTAAATGCGTTCCGATTACTGGTCCAAAATAACTCATAATAATTTGTGCATCAGGGAATTGTTCTTCAACTTGCGCTTTCCAGGAAAGTGCAGTTTCTTTATCGTTTCCTTCAATAATAACAATAGATAAGTTTTTAGAACCTTCAACTTCTTGAGCTAATTGTTCTTCAATACGTTTCATTGCTCTTTTCTTTGTTCTCACTTTATCGTAAGGGACAATTTTCGTATCAACGAAGTGTAGTAATGGTTTCACTTGTAACATCGTGCCGACTAATGCTTGTGCACTATTTAAGCGACCGCCTTTTTTCAAGTTATTTAAATCATCTACTATAAAATATGCATTTGTATTTTGTTTCATATTCTCTAATTGTTCTAGAATGTTATCAATAACTGTCATACCTTGTTCAATAAGTTGAGCTGCTTTTAAAGCATAGAAACCTTGTACTGAACAAGAGATTTCAGAATCAAATGCATGAACGTTTATACCTTCTACCATATCGTTTAACGTCACAGCTGTTTGATATGTACCACTTATACCACTTGATAAGTGAACTGCAATCACATCTGTATATCCTTCGTCTTTCAAACTCTCAAGTAATTCTACATATTGACCCATAGCTGGTTGAGATGTCGTCGGTAATTGTTTTTCATTTCTCATTCTTTTATAGAAATCTTCTGTACTTATCTCTGACAATTCTTTATAAACTTCATCATCAAATATAACATTTAAGGCAATCGTTCTAATGTTATATTTATCTATATATGCTTGATCTAAATATGCTGTTGAATCTGTTATAACAGCAATCTTCATAAAGTTATCCTCCTTGATTCTCTTCCATACTCATCATATCTAATTCTTGGTTATTTGAAAAGAAGTTTATGAACTAAATTGCTGCCTGTGCCATTTTAGAAAATTTATATGTGCCGTCCTTTTTAACAAGCGTCACAACTTCGTTAAAAGTCTTTTTCTCATCTTTACTGCCATTCTTAGGGTGAGCTGTCGTTTCTACATTATAGAATACAACAACTTGATCTTTTTTCTGTTCTAAAAACTTAATATTGGATATTTTTTTATCGAATTTATAACTTTTAAGTGTATCTTTTAACACTTTTTCTTCTTCTTTAACGTCTAGTTGTTTTGAATCTGTGTCGATTGTTTTAATGTAAGCTTCTACATCACCATCATTTAAAGACTTTCTATTTTTTTCAATAGCTTCTTTGACTGCTTTTTCAGTATCTTTATTTACTTGAATCGTATCTTTTGGATTTCCTTTTTCATCTAATAGTACACCTTGACTATCATCCACTTTGTCCGTCGTTTGCTTTTCTTCTTTTGATCCACAAGCAGCTAACACGATAGACAACACTAAGCACAACATCAATAATTTATTCTTCAATTCATACAATCCTTTCCCGACTAATTTCAATAGTATATAATAATCGTAACAGATTACGATGTAAAGGGAGAAGTATTAACATGGCAGAAGGACTAATTACAATCAAATCACCACATGAAACTGAAATTGTCATTAATAAATCGAGATTTATCGCGAGCATTCATCCTGCAGAAACTGAAGAAGAAGCGAAAGCATTCATACAACAAAAGAAAAAAGAACATCATGATGCAACACATAATTGCTCTAGCTATGTTATCGGTCCTACAATGCTTATCCAAAAAGCAAATGATGATGGTGAACCATCAGGAACAGCAGGCGTGCCTATGTTAGAAGTATTAAAAAAACAACAACTCCATAATGTTGTTGTTGTCGTTACAAGATACTTTGGTGGTATTAAATTAGGTGCAGGTGGATTAATACGCGCATACGGAAGTGCAGTCAGCCAAGTTATTAAAGAAGTAGGCAGAATTGTTTTATTAGACGCAATACCATTCGAAGTAACATTAGACTATGATCAAACAGGACGCTTCGAGCACGAATTACAACAAACTGATTATCAACTTGTAGATACTGCTTATACAGACAAAGTTACCTACACCATACATGTGATAGCCTCAGAAGAAGAACCATTTATTGATTTCCTAAACGAAGTCAACCAAGGTAAGTACGAATTAAACAGACAAGATATAATCGCACTACCATTTCCATATAATAAAGAAGAAGAACGCTAATCGACATTAGCGTTCTTTTTTATACTTTGTTCTTGTTAATAAATTTAATATTGGTCTGTAATTTGCATTCACGAGTCCTGTAAATTCTACGATTAATTCTATTGTTATTAATATCATAATAAACATCATTAATACGCCGTATGGTGGTGATAAATAAAGGATGACACTTGATATGCTGAATAATATAGCAATCATATATATTAATATAACAGTTTGCCTATGTGTATAACCTAAATCTAATAATCTATGGTGTAAATGCGATTTATCTGCTTGAACGATAGATTGACGATTATGTAGTCTACGTATTACTGCGAACAACATATCGATAAATGGTACTGCAAGTATAACCATTGGGAAGAATAGCGATATTAACGTAATGTTCTTAAAGCCTAATAGCGATAACACACCGATAATATAACCTAATAGTAATGCCCCACTGTCACCTAAGAATATTTTAGCAGGATGTGAGTTAAATACTAAGAAACCTAATAATGATCCTATTAACACACTACAAATCATCATGATAAAGATATTCTGCTGTAATATTGCGATAAATCCTATTGTTACTAAAGCGATACATGATATGCCTGAAGCTAATCCATCTAAACCATCTATTAAGTTGATTGCATTCATTACTGCAACAACCCAGAAGATTGTCATTGGAATACTAAAGATTCCAAACTCTATTACAACACCAAATGGTAATGTAATAAAATCTAATGTGACGTGGTTAAAAACGACGATTAAAGATACAGCAATTTGACCTGCTAATTTAACAAGTGGTTTCATATCATATAAATCATCCACTAAACCTATAATATAGATGACAATCGCACCTAGTATAATAGGAATTGTTTCATGTTCTACTGGTTTTCCCCACCATAAACCGATGAGAAAAGATATTAAAATGACTGAGCCACCTAATACTGATACGGGTTTAGTATGAACTTTTCTAACGTTTGGCATATCAACTGCACCAATTTTAATAGAAAGAACGATAACTAAAGGTGTTAGTATTAAACTTACAATCATGGTTAGTAATATTAGTTGTAAAGTAAACATTGAGTCACCTTCATTTTGTAATTGCACCGAATTTGATTAAAACATTACTTCTAGAATATCAAAATTTCATTCTACATGCTATAAAAACAATAGTATACCACATTTTTGAAATCAAAGATTTTTGTGTTTAAACTAGCTTTATAAGCAAACATGTGAAAAAAGAAACTTTTTTAACAAAATAACCTGTTATACCGTGACAAAAGCAATCTAATAGATTACAATATCATATGGCTTACTAAATGAAGGATGGTGTTAAATTAAATGATTCAAGCAATTATATTCAATATATCTGTAACTATTGCAGCATTTTATCTATACCATCGAATACAATATAGCGAAACGAGAACTGTGACTTTTTCACAAAATTATATCACCATCTTAATGACAGGTGTTTCAATATTATTAATATCTAATCCTATACAGTATCATGACTATGCATTCTCTTTAAGTTTTATACCTATTCTCTTCTTAGGAAGATTTACTAATTTATTTTATTCTGTTTTAAGTGCCGTAGTTATTGTACTATTTGACATTTTTGTAATGGGTACACCATTTTTAGATGATATCCATTTACTGATTATTGCAATTGTTGTTGGGATGATAGGTCCTTTTCTTAAACAAAGTGATTTCGTGAGTATTCAATTATTGTATTTAATCAGCATTATGATTATTGCGATAACGCTTATCTTTTTAAATCCTGATTCATGGCTCAACGAATGGTTGTTTCTTGTGCCAGTTTCCTTTATCCTAAGTATTATTAGTGCAAGTGTTTATAGAGACATTTGGATCTTGAAAAATTTAATTTCAAGATATGAAAATGAAGAATCCGTTGATTACTTAACAGGTTTAGGAAATGTTAAAGAATTCGATCGTTATTTAAATAAGACGACTGAACAAATAACTGAACAAGACCAATCTATGGCATTATTATTGATTGATATTGATGGATTTAAAGACGTGAACGATGCGTATTCTCATAAGGCTGGAGACGCGGTCTTAAAACAAATGTCGCAATTGTTAATCAACTATTTACCTAAAGATGTTAAAGCTTTTCGTAACGGCGGAGAAGAATTTTCTATTATTCTTGTTGGTGAAACATTAGATAGTGCTATTAAATTAGCTGAAAGTATTAGAGATAGCGTTCAACAATCTACTTTCCATTTACCTAACAAAGAAACAATTAAGCTATCTGTTTCAATTGGTGTAGGCTATTTAAGTGAACAAGATAACAAATCTAAACGCCGCGTATTTAAAGATGCGGATGATATGTTACATGAAGCCAAATTACAAGGTCAAAACAAAGTAATGTTCAATCCAATTATTAAGTTATAAACTGAACATAGAATTGCCTCTAGCAATTCTATGTTTTTTGTTGAATCGTTTTTAATTTGATTATTTACATAAAATTCAATACGAAACTGGAGGTTACTATGGAAGAGATACAAGACTTCACGATTATAGATGAAAATAAAATCATTGATGTTGTCATGACTGCCGGTCGCATACTTTTAGAAAGTGGCGCTGAAACATATCGAGTTGAAGATACAATGGCAAGAATCGCTACAAGTTATGGCTTAGAAAATACACATAGCTTTGTAACATCTACTGCGATTATATTCTCGCTTAATGACAGAACAAATACACGTCTGATTAGAATAGATGAACGTACAACAGATTTAGAGAAGATTTCTTTAACGAATCAAATATCACGTAAGATAGCTAACAATGAACTAACGATAGATGAAGCTAAATCAGAGCTGATCCATTTACATCATGCTTCATTACAATTTCCATTTTGGTTAAAAGTATTAGCTGCAGCGATAGCATCAGCCTGTTTTTTACCTATGTTTGGTGGTAAGCAAGCTGAAGTCATCCCTTCATTCATTGCGGGTGGTGTAGGATATTTAACGATGTCCCTTGTCCATAACACGATTAGAATTAAATTCTTCACAGAGTTTATAAGTTCATTAATTATTGCTACAATCGCAACGATTAGTGTGAATTTCTTTATAGGCGTTAATTTAAGCTTAATTACAATCGCTTCTGTTATGCCACTTGTACCAGGTGTCTTGATTACAAATGCAATCAGAGACTTAATGGCAGGACAGTTGCTTGCAGGTATATCTAAAGGTGTAGAAGCGGCACTTACGGCATTTGCTATTGGTGCTGGTGTTGCTATCGTATTATTACTTAGTTAAGGAGGTGCTTTAAATGTTAGATTATATATATCAAATTTTGTTAAGTTTTACCGCAACGTTGTTTTTCTCTGTCATTTTTAATGCACCTAAGAGACTATTAATAGCATGTGGTATTGTTGGTGCGATGGGCTGGATGATTTATACCATTTCGTTAGACTTTGGCATCGATAAAGTACAAGCATCATTCTATGGTAGCTTTGCCTTAGCGTTAATGAGTCATATTATGAGTCGCTATTACAAACGTCCAATGATTATCTTTATAGTTGCCGGTATTATCCCTCTCGTTCCTGGAGGCTTAGCATATGATGCAACTAAAAACTTAGTTATCAACAATTATGATGTTGCAATTAATACAACACTACAAGCGACACTCATTTCTGGTGCAATCGCGTTTGGTATTTTATGTTCTGAAATCATTTTCCAAATCTATGTCAGAACAAAGCATTCTTTTGCTTCTAAGAAACAAAAAAGCGTATAATAAATAACGTAAATAGATGTAAAGGGAGCGAGCAATTTGAAACAACGTCTAATTAATCGATTAACAAGATATGTAAAAGTAGATACACAAGCTGATGCAGCAAGTGAAAGTACACCATCTACTGAAAAGCAATGGGATTTAATCCATATGCTTGAAGAAGAAATTAAAGCATTAAATCTTGAAGTTGACGTAGACGATAAAGGGTATTTAATGGCCACTTTACCGTCAAATACAGATAAGGATGTACCTACTATAGGGTTATTGGCACATATTGATACGTCTCCAGATTACCATGCATCAAATGTTAATCCTGTTATTGTAGAACAATATAACGGAGAAAATATTACATTAGGTAATACAGACAAAGTATTAAGCACGAAGACTTTCCCACAACTTGAAAAAGTAATTGGTCATACATTAATGACAACAGACGGTACAACTTTACTAGGTGCTGATGATAAAGCCGGTGTCGTTGAGATTATGGAAGCGATTATTTACTTATTAGAACATCCTGAAATTAAACACGGCAAGATTAGATTCAGCTTTACACCAGATGAAGAAATTGGTAGAGGACCACATCATTTCGATGTTGAACGATTTAACGCTGATTTTGCTTATACTTTAGATGGTAGCTTAGAAGGCGAATTACAATACGAAAGCTTTAATGCCGCTTCTGCAGTCGTTGAAGTTAACGGCGTAAACGTACATCCAGGTTCAGCGAAGGATGTAATGGTTAATGCTAATACTTTAGCAATGGCATTTAATGATCAATTGCCTAGTGATGAAGTACCTGAACATACTGAAGGCTATGAGGGCTTCTATCATTTATCTGACATGACAGGTACTGTTGAGAAAGCAACGCTACAATATATTATTCGTGATCATGATAAAGCACAGTTCGAACGTAGAAAAAATCATTTATTAGATATCGCAAAAGTATTAAATCATAAATATGATCAAGAACTGATAACTGTAACAATCAAAGATCAGTATTACAATATGGGTGAAAAAATCAAGCCACAACCTGAACTTGTGAACATACCTGAAAAAGTTATTGAATCATTAGGTATGACACCTATTATTGAACCTATTAGAGGTGGTACAGACGGTTCACAACTCTCATTCATGGGATTACCAACACCTAATTTATTTACAGGTGGCGCAAACTTCCACGGACCGTATGAGTATGCTTCCATAGATGTTATGGAAAAAGCTGTACATACGATAGTAGGTATCGTATCAGAATTTGAACAACAGTCTTAAAACAACATATAAGAGCCTGAGACAAATACAGTGTCTCAGGCTCTTATTTTTATATATTAGCTTTTAATAATCTTAGCGATTGTGTTGTTAAATGTCTTAAAGCTATACCTAATTCTAAATCACTCATTGAATATTGATCTTTATTAAATACTTTATACATAGCTGTTACATCTTGTTCCAAGTATTGATCAAACTTTTCATCTGTTGCGCATATCGCAATATTGACTTTTTGATATTTGTTACAAAGTTCAGCAATTCTTACAGACGTCGTCTCTAGCAATTGTTGATTAGGTTTCAAACCTTCACCGAATACGATTAAGTCAGCTTGTTCAATCAACTTATCTAAATAAGTAAGCTCATTTACAACATCTCCACCTGTAACAAGTTGTGCGTCCCATAGACAATTAAACAAGGCAGCTAAGCCACTTCCTGAGCCACCACGTTCTTCTTTACCTAATAAGATTCTATGTTGGCTCTTAAATAGTTCACTAATATACCATAAAGCATTATCAATTGATACAGCATCTTCAATAGCAATTTGATTGATTGCTTGCTCTTTCATGATACGACTATTCTTACCATAATACTTCGATTCAAAGTCTGTTATCACTTTGATATTTTTATCTTTTAACCTTTTATCTAAATCATATAAATCAATTGTTCTTATATATTTAATCTGTTTTGCACCTTGGCTAACATCTATAAAACTACCTTCAGCATCAAAGAATTTAGCACCTAATGCTTGTAACATACCAAGCCCACCATCGTAACTTGCGACATCACCGACTGAAATTAATATCTCATTACTGTCTTCATTCAGCGCTTCTAAAATCACTTCTCCTAGTCCAAATGAAGACGTTTCAAGTGGTTTAATAATATCCTCACTTGAAGTTAAAACATTACCCGCTTCAATGACAATTATATCTTTCTCTGTTACAACATATGAAGACGACTTTGGTCTCATATATGCGTCATGATGATCCACTGAATATTTAGTGCCAGATTGCCATAATAATACTGAATCTATAACTTCCCTTTGACCATTAAATAATGGGACTTGTACTATGTCTGCTTCATTAAATTGAGACTTTATTGCTTCTTCGACAAATCGATTTGCATGGTAACTAGATAAAATACTATCAAACTCATCCATCGCAACTAATACTCTCATAATTTTCACCTCATGCTTTTTATCTTAATTCATTATACTGTTTTTTACTTCAATTAACAAAAAAACAAACAGTCCAATCAGACTGTTTGCATATGTTTCACTTACTCTTCTGCTTTCGATAAACTTGCGACTGTGATATTTTCATGATCTGCATCCCATTCAGCATTACCATTAACAAAGTAAAATGCTTGTGGTGATTCATGTTTGATTCCAGTTTTATCGGCTATATAATCAGACAATTCTCTTTCTTCTTGAACAATTAAGTAATAACCATCCATATCTCTTTCATATAAGAATTTGTTAAATTGATCATATGCACTTGCTGAAATAGGACAAGTACTGCTATGTTTCATAACAAATACGTTTGGATTATCATTGAGTACTTTTTCAAATTGATCGATGGAAGTTAATTTCACGACCATTTTAATTCACCTCTATCATAATTTAACCAATACAATTGAACACTATATCATTTATCCATTTATATGGCAAATTCTATTTTTAATAATTATCTTTATTATCTTTACCCGCAATCTATAATATTAACCACAAGACAATTTTGGTATACTTGTTAATATATATTAAGGAGGTGCGAAATTTGTCCAAAAATACTTCACCCGTACTTATTAAAAGATGGGGTATGATTGATACGATCAATGCATGTTTACTTATTATTTCTGTCTTATTTTTATTTGATTTTAAAAACCAACCTGCATTATCGTATATTCTTGTAATAGCATTTTCTATATGGTTTATTTCACTTATAGGTAAAAATATATATTTATCAAAGCGCAACAAAGACAACCCTAAAGATACAATTGATAAGCAATAAAATAAAACACACCGATTACATAAAACAATGTATTTGGTGTGTTTTACTTATCTAATCTATCTATCGCTTTGTTGTACTTTTCATCTTTACCTAAGTAACTAAATTGAGAACTTACGCCATTTTGTACTTGGACTTTTTGAAGTTTATCTTCTATAAGAATACCTTTTTTACGTTCTTTATAGTAATTAATTAAAGTATAATACACTTCTATTTGAGCTTGTCTCATCTGATTAACACGTTTTGATGAAATATTCGTTTGATTCAGTGATTTAATATTTTTAGAAAATAATGGGATAATATCTTTCTCAATATAGTCCGCTCTATCTTGCACGTTTTGAGTATCATTTAAATATTTAGCTTTCGTACTTAATTCTTCACTATTCTTATCAATAACAGAAACAAGCGCATCATAATCTTCTTTATCATCAGGATTATTTTTAGCTAATTTAGCATTTTTCTCTGCATCAGATTTGTTCTGTTCAAATACATCTGTATAGTCTAATATTTTCTCATTAGATTGGATGGATTGTTTAAATAATGAAATGTACTCATTTAATTCTTCTAATGTTTTTTCTTTCTTTTCTATATTACTCATGTAAATATCATGAGCATCTTGAACCTCATTTGTGCTTACATTTATATTATGAGCTTGCTTACTAAGATCTTTAACTTCAGGTATAATTTGCTTTTCGATTTTATCTTGAAGTTCATTCAATTCTTTACGTTTTTCAACCGTTACTTCAGTACCAATAAGTTGATCTAACTGATTTAATCTTAATTTATCTATATCTTTAAGAATTGAATTCTCTTTTTTATAAATAGGTTTCATTTCCCTTTTATACTTTTGAAGATCTGAATGTAATTCGTTACCACAAGCTGCAATAATTAAAACAAGAACAAATATCATTAAATAAAATAATTTAATTTTCATCATTGCACCCCTGTTTCACTTGTATTATACATAATTTCATGGATAATGAAAATGTTATATAGTATATTCATGCATGGATTTTAGAAAGGAGCTATTATGCTTAAACTTCCACAACCCTTTATTCAATTACAATCATCAGATGATTTTAAACTAAATTTTGAAAGTATTCAACAATTATTAATACATTTGCTTGATACGCCAGTGATAGATGTATTCCATATCGGTGGTACGAAACAAACACAATATGTTACAGAACCTATCGTAGATGTACTTGTTACGGTAAAATCACTTCACGATGTTACAAGCCTCGATGAAAAAAGACTCAATTATCATCGCATATATCGATTACATAATGGTTACAATAAAAAAGTCATGATGGCTCAATTCCAAGACATGATAAGCTTAAAGCAAATAGCACGTTTACATATTGTTGAACAAAACAATCAAATGTTATATGATTATTTAACTGTAGAGTCACTTTTAACAAATGATACAGATGTCATACAAACATTTGAATCCTTTAAGAAAGCTACTTTACTTGAAGCAAATAGTATAAAAGATTACGAAGCTCAAAAACAAAAATGGTTTCAACAACTTGTTCAAAAACATAAAAAATAACCCATTCGCTTAAGATGATAAATCTTGATATAATAATGTGAGAGCATAATACAGAAAGGACGTCGTGCGTTGGAGAATCATACAATTTTGGAGGAGCTTTCTAACTTTCTCCCAAAATCCCTTATAAAAGTAAATGAGCCACTTAAAAAATACACTTTCACAAAAACTGGTGGCAATGCAGATTTCTACTTATCACCTACTTCATATACAGAAGTACAAAAGATAATAGAATTTGCTTATAACAATCAAATTCCACTTACATTTTTGGGGAATGGTTCTAATATTATCATCCGTGATGGTGGTATAAGAGGAATTGTTATAAGCTTATTACAATTCAATCAAATAACGGTGAAAAATCAATCCATTACATGTGGAAGCGGTGCAGCAATTATTGATGTTTCAAGACGTGCTAGAGATCACCATTTAACTGGTTTAGAATTTGCCTGTGGTATACCTGGATCTGTCGGTGGCGCAGTATATATGAACGCTGGTGCATATGGCGGTGAAGTCAAAGATTGTATCGACCATATTAAAGCAGTAGATGATACTGGTCAGTTACATATCATTAAAGGTGAAGACTTAGAATTGGACTATCGTACAAGTATAGTTCAACGTAAACACCTAGTCGTACTAGAAGCAACTTTTAAATTACAAGATGGAGATATTACATCTATTCAAGCAACAATGGATGATCTTACACAACGTCGTGAAGATAAACAACCTTTAGAATACCCTTCATGCGGAAGCGTGTTCCAAAGACCACCAAATCACTTCGCAGGTAAACTTATTCAAGACGCTGAATTACAAGGGCATAGAATAGGTGGTGTAGAAGTTTCTACTAAACATGCTGGATTTATCGTTAATGTTGATAACGGAACAGCTACAGACTATGAGAACATCATTAAACACGTTCAAAAAGTCGTTAAAGAGAAATTTGATGTGGAACTCAAAAGAGAAGTTAGAATCATTGGAGAACCTTTAGAATAAGAGAAAAAGCATGGGACACCACGTCCCATGCTTTTCTTATGTTATTATTCTAAACCTTTAATAACTTCGTCTACTTGTTTTTCAGTTGTTCTTACGCCACCTGAAGCTAAGTACCATAATTGTGCATCTACATTAACAACTTTGTCGTTCTTAACTGCATCTACATCTTTAATTACGTCATTTGATAATGCTTTCTTAGCAGTTGATTTACCACCGATTGCTTGACCTCTGTCCATAGCATAGATGATTCCAGGGTTTTTCTCAGTGATATATTCATAACTTACTGGTTGTCCGTGACCGCTTGCTTTAATATCTTTATCTACTGGTGTAACACCTAATACATCAAAGATTAAGCTACCAAATCTAGCACCTGGACCGTATGTAGATAATTCACCTTCGTTAACTAATAAGTACATTGCTTTGTCGTCTGATTTTTTAGCTTTATCTTTAGCAGATTTCACTTTTTTATCTAAATCAGCATTTAATTCTTTTGCTTTGCTTTCTTTGTCGAAGATTTTACCTAAGTTAGTTGTGTTTTCTTCTACTGATTCTAAGTAATTGTTATCATCTGCACCAACATATAAACGTGCTGCATCTGGTGCTGCTTTTTTCAATTCATCTTGTACTTCAGTTCCAGCTGTACGACCAGAGAATAAGATTAAGTCTGGTTGAACTTCTGCTACTTTATCATAGTTTACTTCTTTAACTGAACCAGTGTTTACAATGTCGTCGCCTTTAAATGCATCTAAGAATTTTGGTAATGATGCGCCACCTTCACCTTTTGGTACACCTTTAACTGCATCTTTAGCACCTAAAGCTTCAATTGTATCTAAAGCACCGTAGTCTAATACAACAACTTTTTTAGGGTTAACAGGTACTTTAACTTTATCTTCTACAGTTTTTGAATCACTGCCATCTTTCTTTTCACCACGAATTTGATATTTCGATTGGATTTCTACTGTTTTAGACTCACTCTTAGTATCACCTTTTGATGATTTTTCTTTACTACTTGAATTACTTCCACATGCTACAAGTACAACTGATAAAACTGCAATTAAAATAAAACTGAAAACTTTTTTCATTATCGATGTCTCTCCTTCAAATATTATGATAAATTATGCGTCCAAAACCCTATTGCCCAACAAACTACAAACATCACTCCTTTCAATGTGATATCAATTTTGCTATATAGCTAATGTTTTAATTTCTTCTTCTTCGATGTATTCATCATCAAAATAGACACAAATACGTTGACCATTAATTTCTTGAATTTTAATTTCTAAGTCATAAATGTCACGTAATACCTCCTCACAAATAACATCGTTTTTAATACCGGCGATTTCAACTTTACCTTCTTTGATCGCGATAATTCTATCTGAATAGCATGAAGCAAAATTAATATCATGTATAACGATTACGATTGTCTTGTTCATTTCTTTCACAAGTCTTCTTAAGATTTTCATAATCTGTACAGAATGTTTCATATCTAGATTGTTCAATGGTTCATCTAATAGAATGTATTCTGTATCTTGAGCTATCGTCATCGCTATATAAGCTCTTTGTCTTTGACCACCTGATAGCTCACTTAAATATTTATCTTGAATTTCAGTGAGTCCTAAATAATCTAGCGCTTTATCAATCATATCTTGATCTTCTTTTTTTAATTTACCTTTTGAATATGGAAATCTTCCGAAACTCACGAGTTGTCTTACTGAAATTTTAAGTTCTGTATGATTAGTTTGTTTTAAAATTGCTAGTTTCTTAGCAAGTTCATTGCTTTTCATTGAAGCGATATCTTGATCGTCTATCGTGATTTTACCGTTATCTTTATCAATTAAGCGGCTGACCATCGCTAAGACCGTACTTTTACCTGCCCCGTTTGGACCAATGAATGATGTGATTTTCCCTTTTTCAATTTCTATATCTACTTCATCAACAACTTTATGATGATGATAAGCTTTTGTTAATCCTTCGACTTTAATCATGCTACATTACGCTCCTTTAAAATTAAGAATATAAAGTAAATGCCACCTATAAAGTTAATCATGATGCTAATTTCTGTATTACCTTCAAACAAGTGCTCCACGACCCATTGACCTAAAAATAAGCTGATCCAACTGATGAGTATTGAAGCCGGTAATATGTATTTATGTTCGAATTCTTTGATGAATTCATGTGCTAAATTCACGACAAGTAGACCTAAAAATGTAATGGGTCCAACGAGTGCTGTTGAAATTGTGACAAGTAGTGCAACCATAACCATTAACCATCTCGTCACATTTGTATAATTAACACCAAGGTTAATAGCTTGGTCTCTTCCTAAAGACAATACATCTAAGTAGTTCTTTATCTTAAAAGCAATGAATATCATAATTAATAAAACAATGCCTGATATTGTAAGTAAACCTTCATTTATTGCACCAAAGCTTGCGAACATTGCACTTTGTATAGATAAGAATTCTTCAGGATCTATCATCATTTCAATAAAACTAGATAAACTTGAGAAGAATGTTCCAAAAACAATACCTAGTAATAATATGAAGAAGACATTTTGATCTTTAGACCTAAACAATATTTGGAATAAGAATAAACTAAATAGAATCATACCAACCAATGTAATCAAAAAGTTAAGATGATTATTGAGTACGACAGTCGATGTTGAACCAAATAAAAATATTAAAGACGTTTTAATAAACATATAGACTGCATCTAAACCAATGATGGATGGTGTTAAAATTCTATTATTCGTGATTGTTTGGAAAATAACTGTTGAAACTGCAATACTGCCACCTACTAATAGCATTGCAATAACTTTTCTAACACGTCCGGTTAATTGATACGCCAATATATTAGGATTAATGTTATAAAGTAAATAAAGTGCTGCAATTAATAGCGTTAACACAGATAAAAGGATTAATTTATGTATAGGGGTTAATTTATTGAGCATTTCTTGAACGTCCTTTCATCAGCAATACTATAAATATGAAACTACCAATCACACCAATTGTTAAACCAATTGTAATTTCATAAGGGAATATAATTAATCGACCTATTACATCACAAATCATGACAAACAATGCACCAAATACAGCTGTATGTGGCAATGCATTTTTTAAATGATCTCCTCTGAATATTGAAACTAAGTTAGGAATAATTAAACCTAAGAATGGCATCATACCAACTGTTACAACAACAAGTGCCGTAATGATTGAGGCAATGATCAGTCCGATATTGACGACTTTTTGATAATTAAGTCCTAAATTCACACTAAAATCTTTACCCATACCAGCAATCGTAAATTGATTCGCAAATATAAATGCTAAAATCAATAACGGAATACTAATATAAAGAATTTCATATCTACCGCTTGTAATAATTGAGAAATTACCTTGCATAAAATTACCAATACTTTGTACAGCATTTGTACGTAATGCAACAAAAGAAGAAAAACTTGACACTATGTTTCCGAGCATAATACCAACTAATGGTATGAAAATAACATCTTTAAATTGAATTCTACGGAGAATTTGCATGAATAGCATTGTTCCAAATAAACTTAATAATGTAGCAAATAATAATTTAAGTAGTATGTTGGCTTCTGGAAAAGCGATAAGAGAAATTAATATACCTAATCTGGCCCAATCCATTGTCCCTGCAGTTGTTGGAGAAACGAATTTATTTCTTGTAAGCTGTTGCATAATCAGTCCACAAATAGCTAACGAGCTACCTGAGATAATAATACTGACTGTTCTCGGAATTCTACTTGATACTAAAATGTTCTTCTGTTCGTCTGTTAAATTTAATATATGTAATGGTTTTACTTCTGAAACACCTATAAATATAGAGAAGAACGTTGCAATTACTAATAAAATAATCAAAACATCTAAACGCATTAAAAACTTTCCCATTTCACACCCTACTTCTTTTTAGTTGATAACGATTATCATTATCTCTATTGTAATGAAGAGTATGGGGAAATGCAATGCCATTTAAAAAAAAGAGTGATGGAATTAAATTCCACCACTCTTTTATAATTATTTTATATTAATATCTTTATTTGGCATTGTATGTTGATCTCTAGCAGTAACGTGACTTGTTATATTATATTGACCCGCATCTTTAAATTTATATTTTAAAGTATATACCCCATCTTTGTTTTCTTTAACTTTTTTCATTTCTGAAGATTTTTTGTCCCCATCTTTAACGATTTCAAACATCACCTCATCTGCATCTTTCACTTTTTCATCACCAAGTGTCACTTTTGCAGAAAGTTCTACTTCTTCACCTCTTTTAGCTTCTTTAGGTACATCTAAAGCCACTTCTAAAGCTTGAGGTTTATCAGAAGACTTATGCTCTGAATGTTGATGCTCATCCTCTTTCTTGTCATTTCCACATGCAGCTAGAACAGAAATAACTAATACTGTTAATACCCCTAGTAATATTCTTTTCATGAATATAACCTACCTTTCAATATATTAACTTCATTATAAACAATAAATATCACATAAATTACCATAAATATTGAAAAATATGTTAACTTTTTAATTACACAATAAAAAGAGCCTAGAACAAAATGTATGTCCTAGACTCTTTTAATATTTTACTTTTCATCAAAGATGAAGTCTTCATCTTTAAGTGCTTCTACATTTAATGCTAGTACATAACCGTCACCTTTAACACTGAAGAAGTCATGGTTTTTAGTACTTGTATTTAATGCATTTTCAATGATAGGGTTGAACGCTTTTTCTTCATAATATGGTTCAAATCCTAAATTAGCTAATGCTTTATTTGCATTATATGTTACGTAGTTCATAACATCATTTGTTAATCCTATTTCATCATATAATGTTTTTGTATATTCGTATTCATTTTTGTATAGTAAATCAAGCATACGATACATTTCTCTATCCGCTTTAATTTGTTCATCTTGTGATAATTCATTTTTTAAACTTTGTGCATCTAGTCCTGTAAACACACCATGGATAGATTCATCTAGTAAAATTTTACGGATGATTTCTCCTGAAGTTGTCATACGGCCTTGTCCAGCTAAATATAATGGATAGTAGAAACCAGAGTAGAATAAGAATGTTTCTAAGAACACACTTGATACTCTTGCCATGTATTGATCATAAATGGAAGCTTCTTTACCCCATAATTTATGATAATTACCTACAATCATTTCTGATTTATATTTCAAGTGTGGTTCTTCAACAACCCACTTATCTAATAATTCATTTGTTTCACTAGATGGTAATAGTGTCGTGAATATATGTGAATAACTTTTCGCATGTATTTGTTCCATCATACCCATAAATGAATACACTGCTTTTTTACGTAAGTCTTTCGTATGCATCATGATTAAAGGCATGCCATCATCAGCTTGATGTGTATCTAATCCAGTAAGACCAGCTAACGCCTTTTTAAAAGCATTTCTTTCAGGTTCTGTTAATGTTTCCCAACTTGCTATATCTTTAGATACTTTAAATTCTGACTCAACCCACATTTGCGAGATGTTTTGACGCCAAAACATATTCGTCATATCTTCTTGTGTATTCCAGTTTACTGCCTTCATGTTAGATCTCCTATCTTAATTAATTTGATTAAATTGCGCAACTTGTACATTCTTCAACGCTTAATAATTTATTTCGTGTATAGTAAAGTGATTTTAAGCCTTTATGGTGAGCATATACGTATAATCTTGAAAGTTCACGTGTTGAAATCTCTGAATTTACATATAAAATTGTAGAAATACCTTGGTCCACATGCTCTTGAATCGTTGCAATTAAATCAATTAATTTCATTTGATCTGTATTAAATGCTGATTTGTAATACCACATTGTTTCAGGTGATAAGAATGGCATTGGGTAAAATGTTTCTGCATTACCATATGTTCTTCTTTCAATTTGATCGACAATAGGCATAACAGAACTTGTAGCATTTTGTACATATGAAATACTTTGAGTTGGTGCAATAGCAAGCCTATATGCATGGTATAAACCATTTTCTTTAACAGCTTCTGCTAATGCTTTCCAATCTTCAGCAGTTGGAATATCGAAACCTTCAAATAATGCTGCAACATTATCATATTCAGGTTTAATATCTTGTTGTATATATTTTTCAAAGTATTTACCTGAAGCGTAATCAGATTTGTCGAAATCTACATATGTTTCGTGTCTTTCTTTCGCAATTTCCATTGAACGTTCAATAGAATAGTAATTCATCATCATAAAGAAGACATTTGCGAAGTCTTTAGCTTGCTCTGATTCATAACCTATTTTATTTTTAGCTAAGAAACCATGTAAGTTCATAACACCTAAACCTACAGAATGTAATTCATTATTTGCTTTTCTTACACCTGGTGCATTTTTAATGTCTGTATCATCAGATACAACTGTTAAAGCATCCATACCAATATGTACAGAATCACGGAATTTCTTAGATTCCATCACGTTTACAATATTTAATGAACCTAAGTTACAAGAAATATCACGTTTGATTTCATCTTCAGTTCCATAATCGTTAATAATTGACGTTTCTTGTAATTGGAATATTTCTGTACATAAGTTACTCATTTTAATTTGTCCGATATTAGAGTTAGGATGTACTTTATTCGCATTATCTTTAAACATCAAATAAGGATAACCTGATTGCAATTGCGTTTGAGCAATTGTATTTAACATATCACGTGCATCTTTAGCTTTTTTAATGATATTAGGATTTGCTACAAGTTCGTCATAATATTCATCAAGATTAATATCATCAAGCGTCACACCATATTCGCGTTCAACAGTATGTGGAGCGAACATATAGAAATCTTTACCTTCTTTAGCTAAATCAAAGAATTTAGATGGCACGATTAAACCAGTAGAAATAGTAGATAATCTAATATCTTCATCTGCGTTCACTTTTTTAGTATCTAAAAATTCTAATACATCATAATGGAAGATGTTTAAGTATACTGCACCGGCACCTGGTCTTTGACCAAGTTGATCAGCATAACTAAAGCCACCTTCAAGTGATTTAGCAACTGGTAATACCCCCTTAGCGACACCTTTAATGCCTTTAATAGCTTCACCACGTGCACGCAATTTAGATAAGTTGATTGCGACACCGCCACCGATTTTACTCAATTGTTTAGCTGTTGAATCTATAAAGTTAATTGAATTTAAGCTATCATCAACTTCTAATAGGAAACAACTTACTAACTCACCACGTCTAGCTCTACCAGCATTTAAGAATGTTGGTGTTGCAGGTTGGATACGTTGTTCAATCATACCTGCAACAAATTGTTTAGCTTGTTCTACATTACCTTTAGCTAAATATAGAGAAACAATAATAACGTGTTCTTTATATGTTTCAAGGTATTCTGATTTATCATTAGTCTTCAAAGCATAATCTTTGAAGAACTTACTAGCTGACATGTAACTTGCAAATTGAAAAGGAATTGAATCTGCAAACTGGTTAATCTCTTTTAATGATGACTCACTGTATTCTTTAAATAAGTCATAATAAAAGTCTTGTTCAACTAAAAAGTGTAAACGTTCAATAGGATCATTGAATTGAATTGTTTTTTCTGCAATTTCTTCTAAGTATACTTCTAATGCTTCTTGATCTTTTTCAATATCGAAAAAGCCGTCTTCTCTTCTCTTTGTTACCTTATTGTTTAATTCAATATGATTTTT
>NZ_PPQD01000018.1:95727-125241 GCF_002901825.1 Mammaliicoccus sciuri
TTTTGTTTGTTTATCATTTTCATAGAGATTAACCACCTTTTCTTTAAATTCATCTGCTATTGCTTGGTTACCGTGTAACTCAAATTTCATCAATAAAGGGACATGATATTGATTCGCGATTTCTTCACTAGCTTTCGCGAAATTCTGTCCCCAATTTCTATTTCCACTACCTGCTACTGCTTTAAGATTATGATGATTCACTTTCAAAAAATCTTGTACAGTATCAGGTACTTGGCCAAATCCAATTGTACCTGTAACCATTATAAATGGTTCATTTATTTCATTTGTCTTGTTTGCCTCAGTGAGAGCCATTGTGTCAGACAACCCTGCTCTCTGTATGAACCGTCGTACATTACCAGTTAAAGAGTAATAAATTATCTTCATAAACTTTCACCTACCACATGTAAATGCCTATGCAACTGTATAAATGAAATAAAAAATACAAAAAAATGAACACTTTATTCATTTTTATTTCAAATGCACAAAACACAAGATATAGTGTTACGTTTTATAAGCACATACTATATTATGTGATTCATTATAACACTTTAAATGATTCATAACACTTATAATACCTTATTATTTTTAAAAAAATAGGGTTGACTTTCTCCCTATTTCGACTAAGCGTTGCTATATCAACATTTGAAAATTACTTTCATAAAAATTTTTTTGTTAAAAACAATCACTGAATAAGTCATATACTTTTTAAAGTGAATTATGATAATATATGTTCATTGATAAAAAATAGAAGGTGTTTACATGAATTCCACAGTAAAAGGAATAATTGCAATACTCATTTCTTCGATTGGTTTTAGTTTAATGGCAGTATTCTTCAGATTATCTGGTGACTTACCAGTTTTCCAAAAATCACTTTTTAGAAATCTCATCGCGATGATTGTACCTATTTACTTTGTCATGAAGTATAGAGCACCATTTTTCGGTAAATTAGAAAATCAACCGTTACTCATTTTACGCTCTACACTTGGACTTATTGGTGTATTACTCAATATTTATGCGATTGATCACATGGTATTAAGTGATGCGGATATGTTAATGAAATTAAACCCATTCTGGACTATACTACTTTGTGCGTTATTTTTAAATGAAAAAGCACGCAAATATCAAGTAATTGCAATGGTTGTAGCGATTCTTGGTGCATTGTTTATCATTAAGCCAACATTTGATTCAGATATGATGCCAGCAGTTATTGGTTTATTATCTGGAATTTTTGCTGCAGGTGCTTATACTGCACTACGACCTTTAGGACAACGTGAAAAATCATATACAACAGTATTTTACTTTTCATTCTTTTCTACGGTTGCATTAATACCGTTTGTCATATTTACATATGAACCAATGACACTTTCACAAGTCATCATATTATTATTATCAGGTGTCTTTGCAACAGTTGGTCAATTTGGTATTACAATTGCATATAGTTTCGCAGCAGCAAAAGATATTTCAATATTTGTATATGCATCTGTAATATTCAGTGCAATACTCGGTTTCATCTTATTTAAAGAAGTACCAGATTTACTCAGTTATCTAGGATACATTATTATATTCTTAGCAGGCTATTATATGTTCAAGAAAGCCCAAAGAAACCCAAAACCTAAGGAAGCAATTAATAAAGGAGAATCATAATGTCAGAGGGAAGAAACAAAGACGATTTAAAAGATATTACGTTATTAGGGAATCAAAATAATCAATATTATGATCAATACAAACCAGAAGTATTAGAAGTGTTCGACAATAAACATCAAGGTAGAGATTATTTTGTTAAATTCAATTGTCCAGAATTCACTTCATTATGTCCTATTACTGGACAACCTGATTTTGCGACAATTTATATTTCTTATATTCCAAACGTCAAAATGGTAGAATCTAAATCATTAAAATTATACTTATTCAGTTTTAGAAACCATGGTGATTTTCACGAAGATTGTATGAATGTTATCATGAATGATTTAATAGAATTAATGGACCCCCATTATATAGAAGTTTTAGGTAAATTCACACCACGTGGCGGCATTTCTATAGATCCTTATACAAACTACGGAAGACCAGATTCTAAATACGAAAAAATGGCAGAGTATCGTATGATGAACCACGATTTATACCCTGAAAATATAGACAACAGATAAGCATATAATATATAGCCGAGTCTTATTCAACATGACTCGGCTATTAATATACATAAATTTCACATTTCAAAACATATTACTCACCAAAAAAGAAAACGCTTACAAATTTAAAAATTTGTTCACATTTATCTTAAGCCTTGCCACTATTGACGCTAGTATTTTTAATAGTCATTATTGTATGAATATTGTTAATCTTTAACTTGTGTTTATTTTGTGAAAGCATTACAATTTAACATGTGCTAATTTTAAGTACATCTAAAAATGAATACAGTTTATTATGAGGGGAAGTAAAAAATGGGTAACAAACATTATACTAAAGAGGAAATTATCCAAAGTACGCCACGTACAGGTTTCTTTGGTCATCCTAAAGGCTTGGCTACACTATTCCTTACCGAATTCTGGGAAAGATTTAGTTATTATGGAATGAAGGCTATTCTTGCCTACTACATTTACTATTCAGTAGCAAAAGGCGGCTTTGGTATTGATCAAGGTTTAGCACTACAAATCGTCTCAATCTACGGTGCACTTGTTTATATGAGTGGTGTTATCGGTGGATGGATTGCTGATAGAATTACTGGTACACGCCATGCATTATTCTACGGTGGAATACTCATCATGATTGGTCATATCTTATTATCATTACCAAATAATTTTACATTGCTATTAATCGCGCTATTGTTCTTAATTATTGGTACAGGATTATTGAAACCAAACATTTCTTCTACAGTAGGTTTATTATATGAAAAGAATGACCCAAGAATGGATTCAGCATTTACTATTTTCTATATGTCAATCAACTTAGGTGCTTTAATTTCACCATTATTAATCGGTTGGTTACAAGTAAACGTAGGCTTCCATGCTGGTTTTGCAGTAGCAGCAGTTGGAATGTTCATCGGTTTAATCATTTATTTCATAACAAACAAGAAATATTTAGGTTTAGCGGGTGTTGAAGTACCTGATCCATTATCATCTTCTGAAAAGAAAAAAATGGTCAAAATTGTTGGTATCACTGTCGTAATTATCGCAATCGTTTGTTTCATCCTTAGTCTATTCGGTCAATTAACATTGCCTAATTTCGCAAACTTTATTTCAGTACTTGGTGTTGTTCTACCAATTTACTATTTCGTGAAAATTTCATTAAGTAAAAAGACTGAAGATTATGAACGTACACGTGTATATGCATATATACCATTATTCATTGCAGCAGTAGCATTCTGGATGATTCAAGAGCAAGGTTCTACAGTATTAGCACAATTCGCAGATACTAAGACACAATTAAGCATGGCTAAATTAACAGGTGGCGCAATTGATTTTAATATACCAGCAGCATGGTTCCAATCACTTAACCCATTCTTCATTATTATTTTAGCGCCATTGTTCTCAGTATTATGGGTTAAATTAGGTAAATTCAACCCACCTACTGTTTATAAATTTGCTATAGGTGTATTCTTAGCAGGACTTTCATATATTATTATGGTCGTTCCGTTATCAGACACATCAACTTTAATTAACCCAGTTTGGTTATTCGCAAGTTTCTTATTAGTAACACTAGGTGAACTTTGTATATCACCAATCGCATTATCAACAACAACTAAATTAGCACCAAAAGCATTTACAGCTCAAATGATGAGTGTTTGGTTCTTATCAAATGCTATGGCTCAAGGTTTGAATGCTCAAATGGTAAAAATTTATACAAGTATTAGTTCAAATGATTATTTCTTATACTCAGGTATATTCGCAATCATCATTTCAATCATCTTACTTGTAGCAAGTCCAAAAATTAAAACATTAATGGCCGGCGTAAAATAAGATCTAGCCATTTAACAGGTAAGGGCAACAAGTTGCCCTTACCTTTTTTAGTATCAGGAAAGTTCTGATTGCTGGGAGTTAGCATACTGTAACTTCCATTATTTCGAATTCTGGTAATTAGAATCCGCTAACTTCCATTATTTCGAATTCTGGTAATTAGAATGTGCTCAATAAGAGATATTTCTCGGAATTATGTCCCTAACAGCACCTCTTACGGACTTTTCTCGGAATTATGTCCCTAACAGCACCTCTTACGGACATTTCTCGGAATTATGTCCCTAACGACACCTCTTACGGACACTTCTCGGAATTCTGTCCCTAACTGTACCTCTTACGGACTTTTCTCGGAATTATGTCCCTAACAGCACCTCTTATGGACATTTCTCGGAATTCTGTCCCTAACTGCACCTCTTACGGACTTTTCTCGGAATTCTGTCCCTAACTGCACCTCTTACGGACATTTCTCGGAATTCTGTCCCTAACAATACCTCTTACGGACTTTTCTCAGAATTATGTCCCTAACTGCACCTCTTACGGACATTTCTCGGAATTCTGTCCCTAATACCAACATCAAGAGCCCTGCTTCACTCTTATCACACAACAATACGAGTTACACAATTAACTAATATGTGTAAAAATACTTTTTAATGATATATTAATTATTTTAGAATATTCACAATATTAGAACTTATTAAAATTTTATTGAATTTACTAACATATAGGGTTAAAATGTTCTTTAAACTTACCTGACAATCGGGGGAAGTTTAGAAAGGAAGCGATTTTTTATGGGCAAAATGACGCGAGAGGAAATGGTTGAAACTGTCCCTCAACATGGATTTTTTGGACATCCTCGCGGCCTAGGTATATTGTTCTTTGTAGAATTCTGGGAACGTTTTAGTTATTATGGGATGCGTGCAATTTTACTGTATTATTTATACTTTACTGTCAGCCAAGGCGGACTAGGTTTAGATAAAATTACAGCTCAACAAATTATGGCCATGTATGGTTCATTAATATTTATGACAGGTATATTAGGTGGTTGGGTAGCTGATAGATTACTTGGCTCTCGTAGATCATTAATGTACGGTGCAGTACTTATTATGCTAGGTCATTTAGTGTTATCTTTACCGTTTGGTTTAGGTGCATTTCTTATTTCTATGATATTAATCATTGTAGGTTCGGGACTTATGAAACCTAACATTTCAAATGTTGTAGGTGGTTTATATCATAAGAATGATAATAGATTAGATGCAGGTTTTGTTATCTTTTATATGTCAGTTAATATGGGTGCTTTATTATCACCACTTATTATCGACAAAGTACGTGTAAGCGTTGGTTTCCACCAAGGATTCTCAATCGCAGCTTTCGGTATGCTTTTAGCTTTAGTAGCATACATTCTATTCCAAAAAAGAAGTCTTGGGGAAGTTGAAAATTATCCTTCTAACCCACTCAATCATAAAGAAAAAGTTAAATACGCTAAAATGTTTACATATAGTGCAATAGGTATTGTTATTCTTTTAGCTATTTTATATTTAACAGGTTATCTTACATTTAATTCAATCAGTTTAATCGTTTTAATTATCGGTATCGTTATACCATTTGTATACTGGACAATTATGTATAGAAGCCCTGATATAGATCAAACAGAAAAATCAAGATTACTTGCGTATGTACCATTGTTCTTAGCTTCTGTTTTATTCTGGAGTATTCAAGAACAAGGATCAAACGTACTTGGTGTATTCGCGCAAGAACATACACAATTAGATTTAAATGCATATGGTATTAATTTCGTGATACCAGCAGGTTGGTTCCAATCCATTAACCCAATCTTCATTGTTCTATTTGCACCAGTTATTTCATTCTTGTGGCAAAAATTAGGTAAATACAATCCTTCTACACCACTTAAATTTGTAATTGGCTTAGCATTCGCTGGTATTTCATTTATTGCTATGATGATTGCAATGATGATGCAACAAGCTGAACTGATGAATCCAATTTGGTTAGTATTAAGCTTCTTCCTATGTGTTATTGGGGAATTATGTTTATCACCTACTGGATCAAGTGTTTCCGTTAAACTTGCACCAAAAGCCTTTTCAGCACAAATGCTTAGTCTTTGGTTCTTAACGAATGCAACAGCACAAGGTATTAACGGACAATTAGTTAAACTGATCGAGCCGTTAGGACAACAGAACTACTTTGGCTTAATCGGCGCAATCGCAATTGTCGTTTCACTTATTGTATTATCAATGACGCCAAAAATTAAAAAACTTATGCAAGGCATACATTAAAGTAAAAGACATCAGCTTCCCAAGCTGATGTCTTTTACTTTATTTATATGATTCTGATAAAGATTCTTGTTGTTTATTATATTCCCCGTTTTCACCAAAGAAATATGCTTCTACTTCTTTCCAGTTTTGAACTTTTGGCCATTTATCAATATCAATATTATGATCTGCTGCATACATAATAGAATGATTATTGAAGCTTTCTAGTTGTTTAGGATTATCATCAATTAAATAATCTGTATTGACGATACCTTTATCTCCACAAAATACAAAGTGTTGAGGGTCTAAGAATGGCATATGTTCTCTTAGCCAAGCGTATTTATCAGCAAATGATGTTGGTACGTCCATTGCTGCTGTAACAATATATACGTCATAGTATTCATTTAACTTCTGTACAACTTCCACAGCGTCTGGAAATACTTCTAAGTCTCTAAAAAATCCATCTTCTCTTAAAATACTTGTCAAAATACCTTGATGTTCAGGCATCATATTACGGATTTTAGTACCTTTAAGTTCTTCCATAGTAACATTAGAAGAAGTTTCTTCATTGTAACGTCTTAAAAGTTTTTTTATTGTGTCAGCTAGCACTTCATCCATATCGATACCAATTGTTTGCTTCGTCATTATACCTTCTCCTTTATATATCAATGTCTACTAGTATACCAAAGAACGCAATGCCTTTCCTTTATTACGAACTGTGTGTTTTAAAGAATTCTTCTAATACTTGTAACATCTTATCGTTATGTTCACTAAAGCCCATCGTAATACGTACACCATTTGGGAATGGTCTTGTGATAAAGCCTTCTTTTATTAAATAATCATATAATACTTGAGGTTCGTCTGTATTAACGTATATAAAGTTCGTTTGGCTATCGTAAATATGTTCTTTAAAAGGTGCATTTAAGAATTTCTCAATTTCATGACGATTCTTTGTTGTAATGTCTTTTAAGTATGCTTGATCTTTAATCGCGGCATCTGCTGCAACAGCTGAAAGTGATGTTACATTGAATGGTAATCTGACAATATCTAATTGGTCTAATAATGATTCATTAGCGATTGCATAACCAATACGTTGTGCTGCTAATCCATATGCTTTAGAAAGTGTACGTAAGACAACGACTTGATTATATTTTGAAAGCAATTCTAAGCTATTTGGCATGTCTTCAGCAACAGCAAATTCTATATATGCTTCATCTATTAAAACGATAATATCATCTGGTACTTTTTGAATAAATGCTTCTATTGCATCATGAGGCAAATATGTGCCTGTTGGGTTATTCGGATTACAAATCCAAATCAGTTTCGTTTTATCTGTAATTTGTTCATACATTGCATCTAAATCAAAATATCCATCTTTAATTGGTGTTGTTTTAACTTGAGCACTTTCAATAATGGCATGATGTCTATACTGTCCAAATGTCATGTCACTCGTTAAAATTTCATCATCTTTTTCAAGAACTGCTCTTGAAATAATCATAATCACTTCATCTAAACCTGAACCAAAGAATATTTGTTCTTTTTTCACATTGAGAAATGTACTTAATGTTTCTTTCACTTCAAATTGTTTCACTTCTGGATAGTAGAATAATTTATCTAAATTAGCTTTGATTGCTTCTTTAACATTTGGTGAAGGACCATATAAATTCTCATTTGAAGCAAGTTTGACCATGTCTCCATCTATGCCGTATTTTTCTTTTAATTGTCTCGGAGATAACCCCGGTTGGTATGCTTGTAATTCACTTAATTGTTGCTTCATTTTTAGACCTCCAAGTTGAATTATAAAAACGGTAAACCGAAATTTACCGTTTGTTAATTTATTAGTATTATAGACCTAATCATTTTCATAAATCAATGGTATTTAATCGATCAAGTCATTCTTCTGTAAATATTCTTTCGCGACTTGATAAGCATCTTCATCCTTGATTGTCACTCTATAATTCATTTCTTGCATTTCTTCATCAGATATTTTGCCTTTTAGTTTATTCATAGCTTTCACTACATCTGGATGCTCTTTAATTGTTTCTTTTTTCATAAGTGGTGCACCTTGGTATGGTGGGAATAATTTTTTGTCATCTTCCAATACAACCATGCCATATTCTTTAAGCTCAGCATCTGTTGAATATGCATCGATTAAATCAATATCATTACTTTCAAGTGCTTGATATCTTAATTTAGGTTCCATAGTTTTAACATCTTTAAAGTTTAAATCATATTTCTTTTGAATACCTTTGTAACCATCTTCACGGTCATTAAACTCTAAAGTGAAACCAGGTCGAATTTCATCTTCTACCTTACTTAAATCTGAAATAGTTTTAATATTATGTTTTTCAGCATATTCTTTTTTAACTGCTAAAGCATACGTATTATTATATTTCATCGGTTCAAGCAATTGCATATCAAATTTTTTATCAAGACTATTATTAGCTTGATTATATACTTCTTGTTCTGTTGTTGATTTCGGTGTTTCTTTCGTTAACTCACCTAGAACTGTACCTGTGAATTCTAAATATCCATCTATTTCGTCAGACTTTAATGCATTAAATAGGAAAGATGTCTTACCCATACCTGCTTTAACTTCTACAGTGTTGTCAGTTTCTTCTTCAATTAAAATCTTATACATATTTGTGATAACTTCTGGTTCAGATCCTAATTTACCTGCTAATGTGATTTTATCACCTTTTTGAGCAAATAAAGGTATCGTTACAGATAATAAGAATATGACTAATATTGTTCCAAGAATAATTAAAGACTTCTTGTATGAAATTCTTTCTAAAATTCTTAAAAATACATCAAAGAAAATTGCTAAAATAGCTGCAGGAATTGCCCCAAGTAATATAAGAGATGAATTATTTCTATCAATACCTAATAATATTAAATCCCCTAGACCACCAGCACCTATTAAAGCTGCTAATGTTGCTGTACCAATGATTAATACCATTGCTGTTCGAATACCAGCCATCATAACTGGCATTGCAAGTGGTAACTCAACTTTAGACAATCTTCTACCAGTCTTCATACCTATACCACGTGCCGCTTCAATCAATGAAGGATCAACTTCTTTAATACCAGTATATGTATTCCTTAATATTGGTAATAACGCGTATATAACAAGTGCAATAATTGCCGGTATTCGCCCTATACCAAATAGCGGAATCATTAAACCTAGTAAAGCAAGAGATGGTATTGTTTGTAATACAGCTGCGATGTTAATAATAACTTCGGCTAACTTTTTAGTCTTTGTCAGTAATATACCTAACGGAACTGCGATTACGACTGCAATTAAAAGTGCAATAAATGACAATTGAATATGTTCAATTAACGTTTCTAAAAGTTGCCCTTTACGGCTTGAAAGTGTTTCGATTAAGGCATTCATGAAGAAACACCTCTATTCTTTTCAGCTAAATAACTAAACACGTATTGTCTTGTCACAATATGGCTAGGTGATGCATTTTCTGAATCCATCACAATCGCTTCGTGTTCTGCTAATAATCCATATATGTCGTCAATCGTTTGTTCTGGTGAAACTTTAGGATATTGATCAATAGAATGCGTATTTACTTCTGAAATTGGTTGCGCAATATCTCCTAACTTCACTTGCTTTAATACATGCGCATCCACATTACCAATAAATGATTTTACGAAATCATTCTTAGGGCGATGAATAAAGTCTTCTGTCGTTCCAATTTGTTCCACATGTCCTTGATTCAATAAACAAATACGGTCTCCCATTTTCATTGCTTCTTCAATATCATGTGTTACAAAGACGATTGTTTTTTTAATTTGTGATTGAAGTTCGAGTAAATCATCTTGTAAATTCTTCCTGCTAATTGGATCTAGTGCACTAAATGGTTCATCCATTAAGACAACTGGCGGATCGGAAGCTAGTGCACGAATAACGCCAATACGTTGTTGTTGTCCTCCAGATAACTCACTTGGATACCTATCTCGATATGTTTCAGGATCTAAACCGACCATAGTTAGCAATTCATCTACTCTATTCGCAATATCTTTCTTTTTCCACTTCTTCATCTCTGGTACTTGTGCGATATTTTCTTTAATCGTCATATGCGGAAAAAGTGCTATTTGTTGGAGAACATACCCAATGTCCCATCGCATTTCCGCAACATCATATTCACTTATTGGTTTATCGTTAAAATATATAAATCCTTCTGATAAAGGTATTAACCTGTTGATCATTTTAAGTGTTGTAGTCTTTCCACACCCAGAAGGTCCTATAAGTACAAAAAATTCACCTTCATTAATATTAAAACTTACATTATCTACTGCTTTCTTATCCCCGTATATCTTTGAAACAGCTTCAAACTTAATCATTAATAGACACCACATTCCTCTTTTTTATCAATGCTAGAATTTCCTTTATATTATTTACCCTAATTCCACAATAAAATGCCTATTCTTTCTTAAATGGGTTGTTTATAATTTTTAATGGTTTCAATAAATATCGGACAATAGTGTTTCAATTTATAACTTCCAATACCGTCGATTAAAATCATTTCTTTTTTAGATTCAGGTAATCGTTTAGCAAATTGCTCTAAAATTTGGTCAGAGAATATAGAAAGCGGTGAAACTTCTAATTCTTTACTTAAATCTTTTCTAACTTCTATTAATCGATTAAACAATGATCTATCAACATCTGTAATCGTTTGAATATCAACGATTTCTTTCGGTTTAGATTTAAATGGTGTTGTCATAATTTCAACTTTTCCACGCAATACATCCATCGCTTCTTGATCAACACTTAATATTTCTTTATGTTCATTTAAATAGCCTTTATAACGTAATTCATCAAGCAAATGATGACATTCATTCGTCGTATAGTCTTTTAAAATACCATAAGTACTGAGTTCATCATATCCTAAAGACGTTATTTGAGGTGTTTGTTCTCCTCTTAATACTTGTATTATCATATTACGTTTTTCTTTTTGTTTTAATCTCGCGATACAACTTAATATTTTTTGTGCTTCAGTTGTCATGTTATATGATTTTTCTGATTGTAAACAACTAGAACATCTGCCACACTCTTCTAATTTTTCATCAGGATTAAAGTAATGAATCATCATCGCTTCTAAGCATTTAGTCGTCTTCGTATATTGAATCATTTGTCGAAGCTTTTCGCCTTGCTTTTCTTTGTATTCATCATCTGCAGAACTTGAAGAAATGAAGAATTTTTGAAGGTCTATATCACGGTCTGAGAATAATAAGATACATTCACTGTCTAACTGATCACGACCAGCTCGACCAGCCTCTTGATAATATGATTCGATATCTTGAGGCATATTATAATGAATCACGTATCTAACATTTGATTTATCGATTCCCATACCAAAAGCATTTGTTGCAATTGCTAATTTGATATCATCTTCAATAAATTTACGTTGTGCACGTTCTCGTTCATCTTTTGGTAGCCCTGCATGATACATCACATTTTTAATCTCTAAATCATCAAATGTTTCACTTAATTGTTCAACTTGTTTTCGAGTAGAACAATAAATAATACCTGATTGATTAATATTTTTCTTCACATAATCTTTAACAAAATTAAGTCTCTGATATGTATTGTTCACTTTAAAAGTTAAGTTCTCACGTTTAATAGACGTTTCAACAATATCACTTTCAGCAATTCCTAATTTTTGAGAGATATCTTCTTGTACTTCTTTAGTGGCTGTTGCTGTTAATGCCACCAATCTAAAATGATGAGGCAAGCTCATAACATGTGTAATCACTTCTTGATAACTTGGTCTAAAATCATGTCCCCACTTCGAAATACAATGTGCTTCATCAAATGCGATGAGCTGTACATTACATTTATTCAACATTTGTATAAATTGTGGTTGATTAAATCTTTCAGGTGCAATATATAGAAATTTCAACTGTCCTGAGACAAGTTCATTCTCTACTCTTTTTTTCTCTTTAGCTGTTAAAGTACTGTTTAAAAATTCAGCTTTGATTCCCATCGATCTCAAGCTATCAACTTGGTCTTTCATTAATGAAATCAATGGACTAATCACAATCGTTAATCCATCTAAATATAGACCCGGCACTTGATAACAAATCGATTTACCGCCACCTGTTGGCATAACACCTAAAGTGGGACGATGATCAATAACTTTATCAATAATTTCTTTCTGTCCATCTCTAAATTGTTGATATCCGAAATACTCTTTTAAAATATTTTGCATCTATATATACACCTCTATACGCTTATAATCTGTCTGATAAGGATGACCAACGCATATAATCTTCTTCATATTGCGTTTCAATTGATGTCTTTTCATTTGTGAGTTCATTTAATTTTTCATAATTTGTAGCATGTTCAACCATTTCTTGGTCGATTTCTTCTAATCTTGTTTCTATATATTCAATATTTTTCTCAAGTTGTTCTAGTTCACGCTTTTCTTTAAACGATAATCTTACAGAAGTCTTAGGTTTCGTTTCTGTTTTTTGAACTTCTTTATGTTGTTGTGTTGCTTTTTTCTCAATCTCTCTTTTATATTCTAAATAATCTTCAAATGTACCTAACATAGGTTCGATTTGCTTATCATGGATATACCAATATTTATTTGCCACTTTATTTAAGAAATATCTATCGTGACTTACCGTTATAACCGTTCCACCGAACTCATTAATATAAGCTTCTAATATTGTTAAAGTTTCAGTATCTAAATCGTTTGTTGGCTCATCAAGAATTAATACATTTGGTTCGTGAACTAATAGTTTTAGTAAATATAAACGTTTTTGTTCTCCACCTGATAATTTATTAATTTGAGTGCCATGCGTCTGACTTGGGAATAGAAATCTTTCTAACAACTGCGTTACAGATACAACTGTGCCATCTTTTTCTTTAGCAACTTCACTTTCTTCTCTTAAATAATCAATCATTCTCTTATCTGAAGTTAAACTTTCGTCTTGCTGTTTAAAATAAGCAATTTTCACAGTTTGACCTGTAATAAGATTACCTTCAAATGTTTGATCTAAGCCACTAATAATATTGAGTAATGTCGTTTTACCTGCGCCGTTTTCTCCAACAATACCAATTCTATCGCCTTTTTGAATAATCGTTGTAAAGTGTTCAAATAATTTTCTATCTCCAACAGATTTAGAAATATCGTCTAACTCAAATACTTGTTTACCGAGACGAGCATGCGCTAAATTCAAACTTGCTTCACCTTGTGTTTTTCTATTTGATAAATCTTCTTCTAACGTATTAAATCGTTGTATTCTTGCTTGTTGTTTCGTTGATCTAGCTTTAGCACCTTGTCTCATCCAATGCAATTCTTGTTTATACAGCGCTTTCTTTTTAACATGTTGTTGTGCTTCAATCTCTTCTTTTTCAGCTCTTGCTTCAATATACGCTTCATAATTACCTGGATAACTTGTAAGTTTACCATTTGAAAGTTCAACAATTCTTGTAGAAACTTGATTTAAGAAATGACGATCATGTGTAACAAACATGATTGTGTGGGGATATTGTTTAATATAGTTAACGAGCCATTCAATTCCTTCAATGTCTAAATGGTTTGTCGGTTCATCTAATAATAATAAATCTGGTTTACGTATTAATTCTTTTGCTAGTGCAACTCTTTTTTTCTGACCACCACTTAATGTAGCTATTTTTTTAAGATAGTCATTTATACCTAGTTTTGATAGAATAGTTTTAACGTCTGCACTGTAATCCCATGCATTTAATCGATCCATATCAGTTTGATATTTCATCATAAGATCTAAATCTTTAGATTCACCCGTCTGTTGATATTGATTTAAAGCATTTTCGTATTTAGAAATCACTTTCGTCAATTCAGTTTCGTTATTTAATACTTCATCGATTACAGTTAAAGATTCATCAAGTTTAGGCTTTTGGCTTGCATATGCAATTTGATATTGGTTAGGGTAAGATGTCTTCGCATCATAATCATCATCAATATTTGCAATAACTTTAAGCAAAGTACTTTTCCCTGTTCCATTGATTCCAACTAAACCAATGCGTTCTTTGTAAGAAATGGATAAATCTAAATCATCAAAAATAATTTTGTCACCATATTGCTTATTAAGTTTTTCAATTTTATATGCTTCCATGAATTAACATCCTTTAGTATTCTCAGTTTTCAATTAATATATTATACACTTTTTTTCACACAAAAGATATGAAGGAGCAAAAACTATGCAACAGATTTTTACAGAACTACCACCATACTTGCAAGCATTATTCGCAGGTATCATCACATGGCTGTTAACAGCATTCGGTGCATCGTTCGTTTACTTGTTCAAAAATATAGACACAAAGGTTATCAATACAATGCAAGGTTTCGCTGCAGGTGTCATGATTGCAGCTAGTTTTTGGTCTTTATTACAACCTTCTATAGAACAAAGTTCACATTCAGCAATGCCTTGGCTTCCAGCCGCAATCGGCTTTCTTTTAGGCGGATTGTTTATTAGACTACTAGACTTTGTCATACCCCATGCACACCAAAATGCAGTTGATAAAAGTCAGCGAGTAGAAGGACCTGACACTAAATTAGGCAAAAACACTTTGCTATTTTTAGCCATCACATTGCATAACATTCCAGAAGGTATGGCCATCGGTGTTGCTTTCGGTGGTGTTGCAACTGGAAACGAAGGTGCAACATTATTAGGCGCACTCGGATTAGCAATCGGTATCGGTATACAAAACATTCCAGAAGGCGCAGCACTATCTATGCCAATCCGTGCTTCAGGTTTATCAAGATGGAAGTCATTTAACTACGGTCAAGCATCAGCATTAGTTGAACCCGTATTCGCAATACTAGGCGCATTACTAGTTGTCATTGCTACACCAGTATTACCATATGCATTAGCATTCGCAGCCGGCGCAATGATATTTGTTGTTGTAGAAGAACTCATCCCCGAATCACAGTCAGGTAATAACACTGACTTAGCTACATTAGGATTAATGGGTGGATTCACAATAATGATGATATTAGATGTCGCTTTAGGATAGATATTATAGAAATCCCAATCGTGAGGACGATTGGGATTTTTTCATTGATTAATGTGTTGAGGGTTGGGGGTATGGGGGTATGGGCGTTGTGTAGATTGGGTGAATTAGAGATGTCGATGATTTTGGGAATGTCTTGGCTTTAGTTGGAGTTAAGCTAAGAGTTAGGTGATCTCTTGGCTTTATTCAGGCGTTAAGCCATGACTTGGGTGATCTCTTGGCTTTAGTTAGGCGTTAAGCCAGGACTTGGATGATTTCTTGGCTTTATTCAAGAGTTGAGACATGATTTGAGCCATCTCTTGGCTTTAGTTAGGCGTTAAGCCAGGACTTGGATGATCTCTTGGCTTTATTCAGGCGTTAAGCCAGGACTTGGGCTATCTCTTGGCTTTAGTTAGGCGTTAAGCCAGGACTTGGGCTATCTCTTGGCTTTAGTTAGGCGTTAAGCCATGACTTGAGTGATCTCTTGGCTTTAGTTAGGCGTTAAGCCATGACTTAGTCTATCTCTTGGCTTTATTAGGAAGTTAAGCTATGACTTGAGTGATCTCTTGGCTTTAGTTAGGCGTTAAGCCATGACTTAGTCTATCTCTTGGCTTTATTAGGAAGTTAAGCTATGACTTGGATGTTTTTTAAATAATCAAACGTGTTCATTTCTATATAATCATTTTATATTTTTGAAAAAGATGTGAGTTTACTCCTATTTTAACTCACATCTTAACCGATCTCGTGAGTTTATTACCTCTTTAACTCACATCTTTACCAATCTTGTGAGTTTACTACAACTTTAACCCATATTACTCACTAAAAAGTATATTTTCAGACTCTCACATCTCCTAAATCATGCTTCTCCACCCTACATCACCCACATCACCTTCTATCTCATACATCCCCAGTCACCAACTCACATCTCCCATTTCCAACATAAAAAAGTACCACAAAATCTCATGATTTTGTGGTACTTATCTACTCATAATTATTTTTCTTGATAACCGTTACCGGATTTGTATTCATAGTTTGATGGCTTAACTTTCTTGAAGTCAGGGTTATCATAGAACCTGAATAAGTCTCCGTGTAATAACTGGTCTGATAATTCGAGTTCTTTTTCGACGTTATTTTTATTTTCTTCTAAATCTTTAGGTTTCGTCTTCATAGGTTTATTAGTCTTATTGTCGTACACAGTGCTACCGATTGATTTATATTCTGGCGTTATAAAGTCACCATTTCTAAATGCAACTGTTTGATCGTGTCCTTTAGCTAATAAGTCTGTACCAAACATAATGTAGTTGTTTGACTTAATACCTAATACGTCTAATAGTGTAGGCATTACATCTGTTTGGCCACCGTATGTTTCATCGACGCCACCTTTAAGACCTGGTACTTTCATAAAGAATGGCGTTCTGTTTAAGTCCATGAATTTAGCTGGAGTGATTTCATCTTCACCAAGTAAATTAGCCATTGCTTTATTATGGTTCTCAGAAATACCATAGTGGTCTCCGTATATGATGATTACTGAATCATCATATAAACCTTCTTTTTTAAGTTCTGTCATGAATTTTTCTAATGATTCATCTAAATAACGAGCTGTTTGAATATAACCATCTAATGTTGCACTTCCTGTGTCTGGTTTCTCGATCGTTGCATCTTCTTTACTCAATGTGAATGGGTAATGGTTAGTCAACGTAATTAAATGAGAATAGAATGGTTGTTTTTGTTCTTTTAGATGTGCAATAGATTCATCAAAGAATACTTCATCTTTTAACCCTAAGTTTTCAAGGTTTTTTTGTTGCATATCATAATAAGTTGCATCATAGAACTTATCTACACCAAAATGCTTGTACACTTGATCTCTGTTCCAGAATGTTTTGTAATCACCATGCATGACTGATGTTTCATAGCCACCTTGTTGATTTAAAATTGCTGGTAGTGATTGATAAGTGTTGTCACCTTTTAATGAGAATGCTGAACCTTGTGGTAAACCGAAAATACTATTATCCATCGTTAACTCTGAATCGGCTGTTTTACCTTGTCCCGTTTGATGGAAGAAGTTTGGATAGTATTTGTAACCTTTATCACCTTTAGCTAAAGAGTTTAAATAAGGTGTTACTTCTTCACCATTAACTTTGAAGTTAATTAAGAATGATTGGAAACTTTCTAAGTGAATTTTAATAACGTTCTTGTCTTTAGCGATACCAAATGTTTCTTTGTTAGGTTCTTGATATTTCTGCTTTGTATAATTTTTAACTTGTGTTAAATCATCTTCACTTGCCAATGCTTTTTGCGAATTATTTTGAATCGTTTTAACCCCATCATAAACCGTAAAGTTATAAGGTCCTAAATATTTAACTAAATATTTATGGTCAAATGTACGTGTTAATAATTCTGGTCTATCTGATTCAGCAAATGCTAAGTTTAGGAAAAATAGTGCTACTGCTACACCCATAACAACTGGGACAAATTTCTTTGGAAATGCTTTTACTGATAAATTATTTCTCTTAAAGATCAACACAAATAAGAATATGATCGTATCTGTGAAATATATAAAATCGTACCAAGAGAATGAACTATATACCGCACCAGACATTGATTCTACGTTGCTTACTTGATTCAAAGTACTAAATGTTAAGAAATCTGAAAAGAATCTAAAGTACACGACGTTCGCATATAGTAAGAACGATAGTACAAATCCAGCGATAAAAATAAACCAGAACGACTTTCTTCCCTTAAAGAATAAGAATACGCTCAATATTAGCGCAATCAAGCTGTATGGGTTCATTAATAAAATTAAATTCTGTACGAGTCCCTTTACCCCGAGTGACAAATCTACATAATAGGCAAAATAAGTCTTTAACGCTATTGCTAAAATCGTTAGCAAGAAGAATGTAAAGACGCCTATCTTCCTATTTTTAGTTTTCATACCGTTCCTCCGTATCTCAACTCATATCAATTTTCATTATTATTTCATTACATATTATTGAAGGTTGTAATATTCTTGTAATATTTAATGTACAGTATTATAATTTATACTATTTTACAATAAATTTCAACTAAAAACCTAAAATACAAATAAGAAATGTGTAAAAAGTGCACACAATAGACACAATTCACACATGGAAATTACTTGTTTAATTCTTCATTTAATTTATATCTGATGCCGGTTTTAATTTGCTTAACAAATTGAGCATGTTTTCTCATATTGCGTTCCGCTTCTTGTATTGTTATTTTCTTAAAGATGAGTTTTGAACCTTGCTTTTTTTGTGCTAATTTATCGATATGATAAGAAGCAATTGTTCCAATTTGAGGATAACTGGATAATGATTGATGATCATTCAACATCACGACCGGTTGATTCCCTTCATTTAATAGAACAGTACCTTTTTTAACACTTAAAAATGACTGATCGACGATTCTACGATTAATAACGGAGTTTCCTTCTAATGTTAATCCTGTTCGATTAAAGCGATTAGATACTTTATAAACTTGGCTCTCAAGATGCTTAATCTCTGCTTCATTAAAGTGTGTCATACCTTCTCCCGATATAACATGGAATATATCTGTTAAATAATTTAAGGCTAACGTATATTGGTCTACGCCCCATGAAGCTGTTTTGCATTCTTCTAGATTTTCAAATAGCTTTTTTTGTAAAGGGGTGTAGTTACGACACATTTCGATTTCGTCGCCTGCTTGTAAAGTACGACCGTGGTAGCCACCCATTTCTAAGCGGATACTCGTAGATTTTGAACCTAACCATTCTTCAGCAACAATACCACCTGCAATTGCTAAATAACCTCTCGTACCTTTTGAAGCTTCGCCAAATTTTAATACTTCACCTTTGTCCATCAAATGAATTTTATATGGTGCTATTTTCTTACCATCTACAAATGCTGGGAAGTTAGCCCCTGTAAATGCGATTAAAGTTGGTTCTGTAAATTGAATAGATGGCAACTTAATCGTCATTTCGATTATAGCTTCGCCTTCTTCATTACCTACAAGCATATTAGCGAGTCTATGGTTTAATTGATCGATTGAGCCATTTTTAACAATACCAATATGTTGCTGTTTTTGCCTTCCTAAATCTTGAATCGAAGAGTATAGTCCAGCTTCTCGAATAATTAATGACATGGCTTATACCCTCCATTCTTGCTTTGTAGTTGATCTACAATATTTAAGATGACATCATCACCAAAATTAAGCTTACAAACATTATTTTGTCTATCGTATATTTCAATATTCGTCCAACCAATGACTGGCCATTCACCACTTGTATCAGTTGTCGTAATAAATAATTTATCTCTTTCAATACACAATGATCCTTTAGGGATAAATTGTTTGAACTGTGCATTACCTGAATGCAATCGATGACTTAATCCAGATAAATAAGGACATCCTGGTGTATGACCTATCATTGAAACAAAATAAGTTCTAGATTCCAGCACTTGACTTTGTTCTTCTTCTGACAAGTCAGTTAAAGTATCGAAATCTGGACCATATTCGCCACCCACAATAACATCTATCATAATCGATTCCTTTGTAACTTCTCTATCATTAATGTCTTGTTTTTTCTGATAAATAATACGTTCTACAAATTCAGTCATATATTTAAATGGCTCATTAATATTGTGATTCATCATCATGCTATATGGATGATACACAACCATCAAACTATTTTCGCTTGGTATAACCTCATCTATAAAAGGCATATCTTGATTTAATATTTCTAATCTAAATTCATTAATTTCATGCGTTAGCTGTCTCGAAGGTTCACGATCGCTCATTACAGTTAATGCAGAATCGCCCTTAGGATATATGCGCATTTAAGACACCTCATTCTATTCTGCTATATATAAAGCATCATTATTTACGATAAAATACATCTGTTAAATCAATAAATACATGTGTTAATTGATTTACAAATAAGCCTACAAAAACAATTGTAACGGCAAATCCAATATATAAATACGCAAAACTTTGCTTATTTTTCTCTTTTCTCAATTCACCTAAAACGATGCGCTTTAAGTAAAATGCAATAACAATCACTATTACTAAATATAATAATGTTAAGAACATCTATTTTCACCCGTCCTTATATGATGTTTACTATTTTACTATTTGTATCTTTATATTACCATCATAATTTCAAATCTATTTTAGTCCATTCTCGCAAACTGTTAATCATGAAGATTTCACAATTTGAACTTTCGATATCATTGATTAATTTTTCCACAGTAATATTTTTTTCTTCAATGAGCTTATCCTTTAATAATGCTTGCCTCATACAACCGTTTAAAAATTGTCCATGATATGGAGGTGTGACATATGCATCACCTTTTTTAATAACAACATTACCAATATCAAATTCTGTTAATTCATTCTCTTCATTATAATACAATATGACATCTGTATCATGATTATGTTGAAAATGCTGACGTTCAGTTGTTTTGTGTATGGTATAAATAGAAGAAACTGGTGTACTTGGTAACAACTGAGCTGTTAAAGATTGAGATGAGTCAACTATTGGTGATGTTTCAGCATCAAATGTACCATCCGAATTTAATTCTACTCTTAATTTATATGTGCCATCTACATAATGATTAACCATGTCATTAAGCATAATATCCCACTTATCTTTATTGAATTGAATATTTAAAGCTTCAGCACTTGTAGAAATTCTGTGCGTATGTTCGTGACGTCTTTGGACTATTCCATTTTCTAATCTCATCGTTTCAATAAGATTTACATGTCTGCTTTCTAATATTTTAGATTTCATTTTGAATTCCTCAATTTCAGCTTCAGCATTTGAATCTATTGTGATACCAGCTCCAACACCATAAACTGCTCTTTCTGAATTTGAATGTATCGTTCTGATTGGAACATTAAAAATCATTCTGTTATCAGGTAACAACAAACCTATCGCTCCACAATATATACCTCTTGGTCTATTCTCTAATCGTTTGATAATGGCCATCGTTGATTCTTTTGGTGCACCCGTTATCGAGCCACATGGGAACAGCGCTTGAATTAGATTAAATAATGAATGCTGTGCTTTCAATTGACTTCTAATCGTGCTGGTCATTTGATATACCGTTTGATAAGGTTCGATTTTAAATAAATCAATGGCATTAACCGTACCAACTTCAGAAATTTTACTTAAATCATTTCTAAGTAAATCTACAATCATGACATTTTCTGCTCTATCTTTTTTAGAATGCTTAAGTTGTTCATAATTTGTTTGATCTTCTGCTTTATGATTTCCTCTTGAAATTGTACCTTTCATTGGTTTCGTTAATATTGTGTTTGGCCTTTGTTGATAAGGACCATATTGAAAGAAAAGTTCTGGTGAAATCGACATAATAGTTTCATCTTCAAGTTCAATATATGCTTGATAATCTCCATTAGCATCCTCTGTGAGTGATTGGTAATATGCATATCCATGACGAATCGGTTCTGATTCAAGTTGTGTCGTATAATTAACTTGATACGTATTTCCTAGTCTAATTTCATCTTGAATAGCATGTATATTGTTTGCTAAACGTTCATCTGAATCTGTTCTTCGCCATTCAATATGTTCATTTATATATGTATGATACGTTTTATTATTAAAGTGTGAGACGGGTTGTTCGAATACTTGAATACTCCCATAATGATGAGACGCTTTATAAACATTTAACGCTGAATCAAAAGCAGCTGCGCTTTCATATGGTAAAGTCATAACAACATAGTACCCTTCCTTTTGATAGCGCTCTGCTTCATGCACAAGGTCTGATACTTCTTCAATCGTTCTTGCATATTTAATAACAACGGGATTCTCAAATTTATAATCTAATTTCTCTTCTATTTGACTGTCTGTAATATACTTAAATTGTATATGTGTCTTCAATCTCTACACCTGCCTTTACTAAGAAATTCGCAATTTGTTCTAATCCATATTCACTTAATATAGCTTCCGGATGGTACTGTACCGCTTCAATTGGCAAATGTTGATGTCGTATAGCCATCGGGATACCTTCTTCTAACCATGCCGAAACCTTAAACCCTTCAGGTATATGGTGTTTATCAGCTATTAAAGAATGATATCTCGTCACTTCAAATGATTCAGGCAATCCTTCAAAAATACCTTTCCCATCGTGTTTAATCGTAGCTGTATGTCCATGTACCGGACGCGGACCTTTTACGACTTTGCCACCAAAAGTAGATATTAATAATTGGAAACCAAGACATACACCTAAGATCGGGACATCTGTATAAATAGATTGAAGAAACGCCTTTAATTGTACATAATCATCAGGATGACCAGGGCCAGGTGAAATGATCATCGCATCTGGATTGATTGCACGTACAACATCATAAGTAACCTCTTCAGATTTCAAAATTTTTATTTGTTCATTTTTCGTCAGTATATTAATATACTCGATAATGTTATATGTAAATGAATCATGGTTATCTATCATTATAATCATATGTTTATTCGCACTTCTTTCGTTAATTTCATGTCAATCATACCATATACTAAACTTGCTTTTACAATTTGATTATATTATGATTTGATTTGTATATTCAATAAACTAAGAGGTTACTAGCTTACACCCTCTATAAAAAACTAGACACCTACGTCTACCTTTTTATAGAAGGCAGGCTTTTTTTATGCCTTTATAAAGGAGAAACACTATGTCAGAAACATTTAAAAATGAAAAAGCAGTTGTTGTGTTCAGTGGCGGACAAGATAGTACAACATGCTTATTCTATGCGAAAAAACATTTTAAAGAAGTAGAATTAGTTACCTTTCAATATGGCCAACGCCATGATTTAGAAATTAAAGTTGCTGAAGACATTGCGAAAGAACAAGGATTAAAGCATCATATTCTAGATATGTCACTACTTTCACAACTATCTCCTAACGCACTAACAGACCATTCAATGCAAATTGAAAATGACGAAAATGGTATACCTAATACATTTGTGCCAGCACGTAATTTGCTATTCTTATCATTTGCCGGTGCATTAGCATATCAAATTGGTGCTAAACATATTATTACAGGTGTTTGCGAAACAGACTTTAGTGGGTATCCAGATTGTAGAGATAGCTTTATTAAATCTATGAACTTGTCACTTAACTTATCAATGGATAAAGATTTCGTCATTCATACACCGCTTATGTGGTTGAATAAAAAAGAAACTTGGGCACTAAGTGATCAATTAGGTGCATTAGACTATGTTAGAGAAAGAACATTAACGTGTTATAACGGTGTAATGAGTGATGGTTGCGGTGAATGTCCTGCTTGTAAATTAAGAAAACAAGGATTAGACCAATACCTAGAAACGAAAGGAAGTTTATAATGTTACAACAAATCTATCCGAGCGTTCAACACCCTTATGCTTTCGAACTGAATAAAGACTTTAATTTTTCAAGTGCACATTATATTCCACACGAAGAAGCCGGTAAATGTATGAATGTACATGGACACACATATTTTGTTAATTTAACAATTGCTGGCGATGAATTAGATAAGATGGGATTTTTAGTGAACTTTAGCGAATTAAAATCATTAATTCATAAACGTTATGATCATCAACTTTTAAATGACTTTGAAGAGTTTAAAGATCATAGTCCTTCAACTGAACAAGTTGCTCAAACAATTTATAATATCGTTCAAGCATCTCTAGATAAGCGCGATAATCAACCTAAATGTGTCCAAGTATTTGTGAGAGAAACACCTACAAGTTATGTCGTTTACCGTCCAACTAAGAAAGGTGACAACAATGCCTAAAATACCAGTGTTAGAAATCTTCGGTCCAACGATTCAAGGTGAAGGTGCAGTCATTGGTCAAAAAACGATGTTTGTTAGAACAAGTGGTTGTGATTATAGATGTAGTTGGTGCGATTCAAGTTTCACATGGGATGGCTCTGCTAAAGATGATATTCGATTACTTGAACCAGAAGATATTATTTCTGAATTAGATCAACTCGCTCCAAATAAATATCAACACGTTACGATATCAGGTGGTAACCCTGCTCTGATTAAAAATATAGGCCCGTTCGTAGAAGCTCTTAAAGCACGCAATATAAAGACCGCACTTGAAACTCAAGGGTCTAAATTCCAAGAATGGATGACGCTAATCGATGACTTAACGATTAGTCCTAAGCCACCAAGTTCTGGTATGAAACCTAATTTAACAATTCTAGATGAAGTTATCGCACAATGTGTAGAAGAAAGTCTTTCACTTAAAGTTGTGATTTTCGACGAAGATGACTATCAATTTGCTAAAGATATACACAAACGATATCCTTCTATCCCGTTCTATTTACAAGTAGGTAATCCGTATCTAGACGATAGCGTTTCAAACCATACTGAGAAATTACTCGAAAAATATGAACAACTGATTGATAAAGTAATGAATGATACTTTAAATGATATTTTTGTTCTACCACAGCTACATACGCTGTTATGGAGTAATAAAAAAGGTGTTTAATATTTCCTAGGAAATATTAAACACAGTATAAAATAAGCACATCACTAACTTGAAAATGCTCGTTAAGTGATGTGCTTATTTATTTTGGTTTATTATTCTTATTTATACAGCTTTTGGCTGTCTTTTCATGACTTTATATATAGCATAAATTGCTATACCTAATATTAGAAAGATCCACCAAGGAATATAAACTTTCATCATATCTTTAAATACAAGGTTAGGTACTAATATTAGAATTGCTGGTATAACACCAACTAATAGTCCAGCATATGCTGATTCTTTTATCTTCTTATATTTAGATTTATCAAAGATATATCTTTGGATAATATTGAATAATGCTTTAACAATAAAGAATCCACCTATTGGTACGATAAGTAAAAGGAAAAGTGTAGATATAAGTGGTGTCTTATAATCAACAAATATACCTACTATACCTGTAATAACAAAATATACACTATAGAAGTAAGCTACACCCATTCCTACCATTTTTAAAATTGCTTTATTAGATTCATTCGGTAGTTCATTTAATATATCATCAGCATGACCTTTAACATCATGACCGAAAAATTCAATTGCAGTTGTGCCATTTGAAACAGCTTCTAATAAATGATCAAGGACATCCATTAATATGACTTCTGATTCATGTTCATTTACTCTTAAATCCGTTCTAACATATAATAAGAAATCTTCATAAACTTCTAAATCCACTTCATTTAACTGCTTTCTCTTCTCGTTGTTTTCTTTGACCAGTTGTTTAGTTGTTCTAGACATCTTCATTGCTCCCTTTTAACAATTTTGTAATAGGATCTTTAATTTCAAGCCATTCTTTTCGTACGATTTCTAATTCTTCGCGACCTTTATCTGTAATATAATAATATTTTCTTTTCGGCCCTTGTTCACTATGCTTAAACTCACTATAAATAAAATCCTTCTTTAATAATCTAAGTAAAATAGGATATATTGTTCCTTCACTTACATCGGTAAATTGATGTTCATTTAATTTGCGAGATAATTCATAACCGTATACTGGTTGAGATTGTATGATAGATAAAATACAAGCATCTAATAACCCTTTTCTCATCTGTGTCTTAATTGTCGACATCTTAATAACCTCTTCCAATTTTTACAGCTATTTTGTATTACAAGATAGCTTACTTTTATACTATTAGAGTTTAATTCATTTGTCAAAGCGTCTTTAAATTTTTTTACAAAACATATATTTAGTGATTATATGTTTAGAAATTGTTATAATTCTTAGATGAGACTATTTTAAGGCAGGAGACAGATATGGCATTCCTCGTTTCAATTAATATCATTCTGTGTATCGTCTTGATGTCATATAACTTTGTAGTAATGAATAAGAAATCGCGTATCAATCATTACGCAATTTCAATCACAATTGCTTTGAATGGTTTAATATCCTTTATAATCATCAAAGAAATCAACTTCATCACGATTGCAGTAACGACTATGTTACTTATATGGGCATTTTTACATACATGGATTCAAATTAAATACGTTCCAAACTACATTGAAAATCAATATTTCGTACTTTATATCATTACAATTGTATTTAGTATGTCTTTAAACATTGTTTACTTAGATAGTACACTTTCAATTTATCAATCAGTACCTTATTTAGGTGTCAGTTTATTTATATTTGGACAAATCATTGCTTATTTATCGTTATTCACAGAACCTATTGAATCAGACGGTAAAAGGCTCGCAAAAATCTACCAAAATGGTATATATCGATACTTTATTCACCCACGTTTAGTTGGTGAGATATTATCGATTGTAGCGTTAATATGTATGATTGTCCTTACGCCTCATTGGTTTCTATTAATACCAGTGTTCCTTTTTTATATTATGTTTATTTTATGGCAAAAGTTATTCAAAACTTCTTATTATGTTTCACATAGTGAATAACAGGGTACTTAAATATAGAAATAAGAAATATAATTAAGGAGGTACACTCAAATGGGCTTTATATTAATGTTAATCGTAGGTGGACTAATAGGTTGGCTAGCAGGTGTTATATTAGGTAAAGATATACCTGGCGGCATAGTAGGTAATATTATTGCCGGTTTAATTGGTTCAGCGATTGGTGGTTCTTTACTTGGAGATTTAGGTCCAGTATGGGGTGGCGTCGCAATCATACCAGCACTAATCGGTTCAATCATTTTAATTCTTGTATTATCATTTATTTTGAAATTGATCAAAAAATAATCAATCTTCAATTAATAGATAAAGTTAAAGCAACCATTTGCGGATGGTTGCTTTTATTTAATGTAGAAATATAGATCCTACTACTAATACAAATACTGAATTAGCTATTTCAATTAAGCCTACATGAATAATTTTTATTTTCTTACCATATAAAACGACTGATCGTATTAAACTCGGTATATACATCAACATAACTAGTGGATGTATAAAGAATCCTACAACAACTATACATAAGTGATAAATCCAAGATGACCATTTATATTTTACGGATTTTTTCTCTCTAATCATCGTCTTAACGTATAAAATTGTACCGAAGAAATATAAGAAACTTAATATAAAGACTCGTAACCAAGATTGTACATCTGTTATAGATACATTTAATAACGCACTGATCACACCAAATAAACAAAATATCAAAACAGCTATTAAATCATTAGTAAATGCTCTTTCATTTTTCTTTTTAGCAAAATAGGCATTAAATAATGATAAAGGTACCATCAGTAGAAAAATCCATATCGTAACAGGTTTATGTAATACGATTGGTATAAAAGATATGACGACAATCAAAGCAAATATGCCTGCCGTATAAATATAACCTATTATTTTCTTCCTTTTCTTTAAGTAGAAGAAGATTTGATCACTCATGAAATAAGATGCCAGTATACCTAAATACAATAATAAATGAAAGTATGTAAAACCAGTTGCTGCAATTCCGAATGCGATTGGTAGTACAATCATTGACCATACACCATGTTGATTTGGTTTTTTAAATTTAAACAAATAAAACACCTCCACAGTTTCATTTTACTAAAAGATGCATATGAAATACATCTTAATTCAAACAAATCTGTGAAGGTTCTATATTTTACTTCATATCTCCAATTTTAACTTCATCTGGATCTCTAAATTGTCGTTCATCTGTATTTAATTGGTCGATTTTGTCTAAATCTTCATCACTCAATTCAAAATCAAATACATCAAAATTCTCTCTGATTCTATTATCGTTTTGAGATTTTGGAATAACGAGTCTACCTTGTTGTAGATGCCATTTAATAATAACTTGTGCAACAGTCTTATTATACTGATCTGCTATACTTTGTAAATCTGCGTTTTTTAACCATTCGCCACCTCTCATTAGAGGACTCCATGCCATTAATTTAATACCTTTACTTTCACAATATGCTTGTAATACTTTTTGATTAAATAATGGATGAAATTCAACTTGGTTAACTGCAGGTACAATTTCAGTTTCAGCTAATAATTTATCTAAATGATGTTCTTTAAAATTACATACACCAATCGCTTTAATTTTACCTTCTTTATATAACGTTTCTAATGCTTTATACGTCTCAATAAACAATCCGTCTTCAGGACATGGCCAATGAATTAAATACATATCGATATACGTAAGTTGCAATGATTCTAATGAGTCATTAAACGCTTTAATAGTCGAATCATAACCTTGGAAGTCATTCCATAATTTAGTTGTAATAAATAAATCTTCTCGATTGATATTTAATGTTTTTAAAGCTGCGCCTAATGCTTTTTCATTTTTATAAAACCAAGCTGTGTCTATCGCTCGATATCCTGCATCAATTGCTGTATGGACAACTCTTTCAACATCTGCATCTTCAATTTTGTATACGCCTAAACCTAATTCTGGTATCTCTACATTATTATTTAATTTAACCATTTTATTATCCCCTTTATTTAGATGTCATACGGTCTCTTTTAGGTGTATAAGCGAGCGAACGTGTTAGTTCTTCAAATTCTTCTTTCGTTAAATCACGCCATTCACCATATTTAATACCATCTAGCTTAATGTTCATGATACGAATTCTTTTTAATTTTTTAACATTATATCCTAACGTTTCACACATACGTCTAATTTGACGATTCAAACCTTGTGTTAAAACAATCTTAAATGTTCTATCATTAATTTGTGATACTTTCGCTGGGAGCGTCTTTTGATTTAAAATTTCAACACCTTCAGACATTTGCTTTAAGAAGTCTTTCGTTAATGGCTTATCTACTAAAACGACATATTCTTTTTCATGATGATTTTCAGCACGTAATATTTCATTCACTATATCACCATCACTTGTCAGGAGTAATAATCCTTCTGAATCTTTATCTAATCTACCAATGTGAAAAATTCTTTCATGATGATCAACGTAGTCTACAACGTTACCTTTAACATGTCTTTCAGTAGTAGATGTGATACCACGTGGTTTATTAAGTGCTATATATACATAACCTTTATCAATTGTAATAACTTCACCATCAACCTTCACAACATCCGTACTTTCAACTTGAGACCCTAGTGTCGCATATTCGTCATTAATTTGAACGCGATTAGCACTTATCCATTTATCAGCACCTCTCCTCGAACATACACCAGCTTCACTTAGAAATTTATTTATTCTCATAAAAATGGTTCCTCTCTCAATCTATCTACTATATTCCCTATTTTACATGATGATCTTCATTAAAACAAAACAGTATGCGTCTATTTTGGACTTCTGACGACATTTGTATAGGCTGCCTTAGTTACACTTCAGCCTACTTTTGTTACTATGGGCTGCCTTAGTTA
>NZ_PPQD01000018.1:125251-201429 GCF_002901825.1 Mammaliicoccus sciuri
CACACTTCGCCTGACTTTTGTTACTATGGGCCGCCTTAGTTACACTTCAGCCTACTTTTGTTACTATGGGCTGCCTTAGTTACACTTCCACCGACTTTTGTTACTATGGGCCGCCTTAGTTACACTTCGCCTGACTTTTGTAATTCATGCAATAAAAAAAGAGCACAGGAACTAAATATCTGTCCCATGCTCTTAATATCAATTTATTATTGCGTTATCTTTTCATAAGATTTGCCATTTACAAAGAAATGATCAAATATAAATGTTCCAAAAGGAATAAATGCTACTATAAAAGCAATGACTGGCCACTTTATATGAATTCTAACAATAAGTGCCATTACCAATATCATGATGACATACATTGAAAATAATCCGCCATGTATCATGCCTAATACTGAAACTACATTTGGATTACTCAACATATACTTGATAGGCATTGCTATAAATACTAATAACAGTAATGATCCACCTTCTAAATATCCTGTAAACCTAAATAATGATGTTAATGTAGTTTTGCTCACTTTTTAATCCTCGTCTTCTTCGTCTTCGTCAAATATACTTTTTCTTTCTTTTATAAAATCTTTGTGTAAAGCAACTGTCTTAATTTGATGATTTTCAACATCAATGACAACCCATTTATCAAATTCTGTATCGACATAGTCGTCTTTTTCAATTTCTGGGTTATGCGCTTGTAACCAACCACCGATTGTATCAATATCGTCTGAATCTACGAAATCAATTCCGAATTTTTCTTCTAGTTCTGATAAAGTTACACGTCCATTAATTTGGTAAGTATCTTCACCAGTTTGAATGATATCATTTACTTCATCATCATCAAATTCATCACGAATTTCACCAACGATTTCTTCTAATATATCTTCCATCGTGATGACACCAGCTGTACCACCATATTCATCAATAACTAACGCCATATGCACATGATCTTTCTGCATTTTTACTAATGCATCACTAATTCTTGTAACTTCGTGAATAAGCGGCAAGTCATGTACGTAGTTATTAATTTTAATTTGTTCACCTGAAGCATATTCTGTTAAAAATTCTTTAACATTTATAAATCCTTTAATATGGTCTTTATCACCATCTTCAGTAATTGGGTAACGTGTATAATGATGCTCATTTATAATTTCTAATAATTCTTCAATATTAAATGGTTCTGTTAATGTAACCATTTGTGTTCTAGGTACCATGATATCTTTTGCTAATCTTTCATCGAATGAGAAAATATTTTGCATATAAGCTAATTCAGTGTGATTGATTTCACCACTTTGATAGCTTTGAGTCATGATAAGCTTTAATTCTTCTTCTGACATTGCTTGTTCTTCGTTAGTAGGTTGAATACCTATTGTTCTAACTAGAATACGTGCTGCACCATTCATTGACCAAATTAACGGTTTCATAACAATACCGAAATAATATAATGGTCGGCCGAAGACAAGTGTAAGTCTTTCTGCCTGTTGAATTGCTACCGTTTTTGGTGCCAATTCACCAACTACTACATGGATAAACGTTACAATTAAGAAACTGATCGCTATGGAGAAAGTTGTTGTTAATGCGTCTGGTAAGTTAAAGAAGTCTAATACAGGATGTATTAATACTTCAAATGTTGGTTCACCAATCCAACCTAATCCAAGTGATGTTACAGTAATACCAAGCTGACATGCAGATAAATAATAATCTAGTTCTTTGATCATTTTATGTACAATTTTAGCTGATTTACTTCCTTCAGAAATTAATTGTTCAATTCTAGTTATACGCACCTTTACAAGTGCGAATTCAGATCCTACAAATACCATTGTAAATGCAATTAATATAAAGAATACAATAAAGTTTATTATGGTCGAAATTTCCAATTAGTTCCCTATTTCTAGGGATTCACCTCCAAATATTTTGCGGTGACGCTATGGCCACCTTTGTATGATTTTTTTCAATAAGTTTATTTACGGTATACGTTTTCAAAACTAAATCCTTCCCATTTAGCGTCACCTCCCCCGATATTAGCATATTATTTTTAGTGTAGCATATTTTTATCACAATTTAAATGATATAAGAAGGAATGTAAATGTAGAAGTCTACACATACATTCTTTATATAGCCGTCGTTCCAACATGTTGCATGATAAATTTAGAACTAATTTTATTAAAAGCATCAGGTTGATCAATATTACATACATGACCAGCTTGCTCTATTATTTCTATTGAAAAATTTTCATTTTCTTTAACGAGTCTTTCAACTGGAGGCATAAACAAATAATCTTCTTCCCCCATGATAAAGAGTGTCGGAATATCTCTTGTTGCAACTTGTAAATGTGCTAAATAAGGATTTACAAGCTTCGTTAATTTAACCCATTTGATAAATTGTTTTTGAGACACTTTTTTAGCTTCATTCACAAATCTTAAGCGAGATTCTTCATGAGCTTTCCTAGGCATAATAATGTAAGCAAATAATTTATAAAGCAGCATATACGGCACAAAATTCATAATCGTACGGCCGATAGCTAACAAGAATTTAGTCCTTAAATTCACATTAATGATGGCGCCACCTAACACCAATGTCGTAATTCTCTCTGGATATGATTGCGCCATTGTTTGGCCAACTATTGTGCCAAGGCTCATGCCAATAATATGAGTCTTATCTATTTTCAAATGGTCCAATACATCTACAACTTCTTTTGCTAAATGTTCAAACGAATCATTTTTCTTCCATTCTTTATTCGCAGATTTCCCGTGCCCCCTCAAATCTACGAGTAATATATTAAAATGTTTCCTATAATATCTCATTTGTTTAAACCAAATCGAAGAACTACCACCAGCTCCGTGTATCAACGTAACCCATTCTGCGTCATTTGATTTGATAATTGTCTTGTAATATAACATTGTTCACATCTTTCCCTATGTTTACCATTTTCTACATATTATAATAATTTAATTTAATCATATAAAAATTTCCCCAACTTTTCAATTTTAAACATGTTAAATCAGCATCATACTTTTGGCCGAGGATTTAAAGCACTGACTAAAAAAGCTGTCTACAAAGTCACAACTCTGTAGACAGCTTTTAATTTAACACGATATATTGATTATTCTACTTCTTCTGCGATTTCAAGTTGCTCTTTCGTTAATTTAGGTTTAATAACACCATAAATAATTGCTGCAACTAATGCACCGACAACTACTGCTAGTAATGTTTGTAATACATGACCGAAGTCAGTTGCAAATATAACAAAGATACCGCCATGTGGTGCTTGAATTCTTGAACCTAATCCTAAAGCTAACGCTCCACCAATACCTGAACCAACCATCATTGATGGAATGACACGTAATGGATCTGCTGCTGCAAATGGAATAGCACCTTCTGTAATGAATGATAACCCCATCACATAGTTTGGAATAATAGAACCTTTTTGTGCTTTAGTAAATTTCTTTCTAAATATTAACATCGCTGTTGCTATTGCTATTGGCGGAATCATACCACCGACCATAGCAGCAGTAATTGCTGCTGCGTTTCCTTCAGTTAACGCTGCTGTCGCAAATACATATGCCGCTTTATTAAATGGACCACCCATATCAATTGCCATCATTGCACCAAGTACTAAACCTAATAACATAATATTAGAACCAGATAAGTTATTTAATCCGTCTAATAATAAATTGTTTAACCATGCTGTTGGTGGATTTACCACATACACCATAAGTAATCCAGTAAGTGATACTGATAAAATTGGATAAATTAATGTAGGTTTTAAACCTTCAAACATTTGAGGTAAGTTCTTAAATACATATTTGATACCTTCTGTTAAGTAACCTGCAAGGAAACCAGCGATAATACCACCTAAGAACCCTGAACCACCTGCTACTGCTAGCATACCACCGACTAAACCAGATGCGAAACCAGGTTTATCTGCAATACTTCTAGCGATGAAACCTGCTAAAATAGGCACGATTAATTTAAATGCACTTTCACTACCAATCGACCATAAATTAGCTGCAAATTCGTTATATTGTCCACTCTTTGGATCGAATGAGTTTTCACCAAATAAGAATACGATTGCCATCAAGATACCACCAGATATAACAAGTGGTAACATATTAGAAACACCATTCATTAAGTGTTTATATATCGTCTTAGACACACTTTGTTTTTCATTGCTAGAAGCACTACTTTGTTTCGCACCTTTAGCTACGAATGGTTTGCGTGATGTGTCTTGTGCCATATTGATTAATTCTTCCGGGCGTTTAATACCATCAGCAACCGGAACTTGAATCACATTCTTACCATCGAAACGATCTGTTTCAACATGTACATCTGCAGCTACAATGATACCTGATGCTTTTTCAATTTCTTCATCAGTTAAATGATTTTTAATACCACCTGAACCATTTGTTTCAACTTTAATAGGTACACCCATTTTTTTAGCTTGATTTTTCAATGCATCTGCAGCCATATAAGTATGTGCAATACCTGTAGGACATGCTGTTACAGCTAATACAAGTCCTTTTTCTGAATCCGCTTCTGCATTCGTTACAGCTGCTTCTTCTGAAGATTCATCTGAAGCTTCATCATCATGCTTATTAATGATATTTAACACTTCTTCTTTACTTTTTGCTTGTAATAACTCTGCTCTTACATCTTCATCCATCAAAATGCCTGAAAGTTTAGCAAGGGCATCTAAATGTGTTTGTGCACCACCAGCTGGCGCTGCAATCATAAAGAATAAATGAGCTGGTTGCATGTCTAATGATTGATAATCTACACCTTCAACAGATTTACCAAAAGCAATCGCAGCGGATTGTACAGCATCTGTTTTAGCATGAGGAATCGCAATACCTTCACCAATTCCTGTTGTACTTTGTGACTCTCTTGCATGAATCGCCTGTTTAAAAGTTGCTTCATCGCTTAATTTCCCAGCGCTGTTTAATTGCGCAACTAACTCATCAATGACTTGATCTTTACTTGTTGCAGAAAGATCCATTGCAATAGTTTCCTTCGTTAATAGTTCTGTAATTCTCATTTTAATAACCTCCCTATTTTAAACATGTTTAATGATTACTTTAGAAATTATTTTTTCTATATCTTCTATATTAGCTAAGTCCGCATTAAATGCTGTTGCTGTACCACAGCTTACCGCTAATTTAAATGCTGATTCTATGTCTTTGTCTGCTTCTAATCCTGCTACCATACCAGCAACAGTACTGTCACCTGAACCAACTGTATTCACAACTTGACCACTTGGTACGATAGCTTTTAATCGTGTTTGTTGATCCACATAAATAGCACCTTCTCCACCGAGTGAAACGATGACTGCTTGAGCACCTTCATTTAATAATTGCTCAGCACATTCAATGACTTCTTGATCCGTTTCAATTTGTTTATCAAATATTTCTTCTAATTCATGTTTATTTGGTTTAACAAATTTCGGATTATATGCTAGTACTGATTTCATCAAATCTTTCTCAGCATCCACAATTAAATTCGCACCAGTCTGTTTAAGTATTTCTGCTACTTCTTGATATACTGGATTTTGTAGTGAACTTGGCACACTGCCCGCAATTATAACCGTATCTTCTGATTGCGTATTTTTCATTTTCGTTAAAAATTCTTCGTAGTCATGAGGTTCAATATTTGGCCCCGGTCCATTGATTTCAGTTTCTAAACCAGATTTCAATTTCACATTTATTCTTGTATCATCTTTAACTTCTACAAAGTCAGTTAAGATGTTTGCTTGATTAAGTGCATCTTTAATAAAATCTCCAGGAAATCCACCTATAAAACCTGTCGCTGTGCTTTTGATATCTAATGTTTGAAGTACTCGAGAAACATTAATACCTTTTCCACCAGCAAACTTGTTTGTTTCATGTGCTCTGTTTAATTCACCTACTTCAAATTGATTTGTAAACATTACATAATCAATTGATGGATTAAACGTAACTGTATATATCATTTTAGTCCTCCGTTAATTTTATATTTTTCTTTAAATTGATTTAAATTAGTTAATGTTTGAATCGCTTTGTGAGAAGTTAATATTTCTATTGATTTCTTATATGTCACTTCCGCAAACGATACTTCATTAAATTTAGAATGATCTAACAAGACATATACTTGAGATGCTAAATGAATAGCCTTTTCTTTCATTTCAGATTCGTACGGGTCTGGTGTCGTTAACCCATAGTTCAAATCAATGCCATTCATACCAATAAAAGCTTTGTCAAAACGATATCTTTCAAGGGATTTAACTGCATTGACGCCTATATTCGCAAATGTCGTTGCTTTTACTTCTCCACCTGTCATATAAACCGAAATGCCTTTTTCTAATAACGGTCTTACATGTGTTAAACCATTTGTTACAACGATAATATCTTGTTGTGTAATAAATGGAATCATTTCTAAAGTAGTTGTCCCAGCATCTAAATATATCGTATCTCCGTCTGAAATTTGACTGACAGCTAATCGTGCAATCTCTTGTTTTTCATCTTGATGTCGCGATTCTTTATCTGTCATATTACGCTCTTCATGGCGCTTTGCAATTTGAGTTGCACCACCATGAACTCTTTTGAGCAAACCTCTTTCTTCAAGTTGAGATAAATCTCTCCTAATTGTTGATGTACTTGAATTCGTCAAATTAATAAGTTCTTGTAGAGATACTGTTTCCCGTAAATTAATCTCTTCTAATATTAATTGGTGTCTTTCAGTCGTTAACATACAATCTCCCCTATTCCTCTACATAATAAAACGTTTTCATTTCAATGTCAATCACTTTCGTTCACTTTCAACCAAAATCAACCAAAAATTTTTAGTTGTTTTATAAGTGCAATCATTTTATACAGTAAAAGATTACTGTTATACTTTTCTAGTATAATTTTAGGAGGTAAATCATGAATAATTTAAAAGAAAAGCTTTTTAACCTAATTGAAAAGAAAGAAAGTGACATGATTGATATTAGAAGGCATTTGCACCAACACCCAGAACTCTCATTTGAAGAAGCGCAAACTGCTGAATATATTAAATCATTTTACGAAGGCAAAGATGTTAAAGTAACACAACCTTTAGAAAAAGAACATGCTATTATTGTAGAAATTAAAGGTGGTCAAGAAGGTAGAACGATTGGTTTAAGAGCTGACTTTGATGCTTTACCTATAACTGAAGAAACAGATGTTCCTTTCAAATCACAAAATGAAGGTGTTATGCATGCTTGTGGCCATGATGCTCACACTGCTTATTTAATGGGACTTGCAGATGCACTTATTGAAATTAAAGAAGAATTACCTGGCACAGTTAAAATCATTCATCAGCATGCTGAGGAGAAACCTCCTGGTGGTGCTAAAGCACTTGTAGAATCTGGTGCACTTGATGATTTAGATGAAGTTTATGGTATCCATATCGTTCCAGTAGCTGGACCTGAATTTATTGGTTACAATAAAGGACCATCATTCTCAGGAAGTTCAACATTCAAATTGACGATTAATGGTTTAGGCGGACATGCAGCAAGTCCACACAAAACACATGATGCATTAGTTGCTGGGACAAACTTTGTAAATGCTATTCAAACGATTGTATCAAGACGTATCGATCCATTAGATATGGGTGTCGTTACGATTGGCGCATTCGAAGCACCAGGTGGATACAATGTTATTCAAGATAGCGTTACAATCAAAGGTACTGCTAGATATTTAAACCCTGAATTAGAAGAAACAATGTATCAAGAAATCAAAAAAATTGCAGATAGTGTTGCAGTTGGATTCGATATTGAATATGACTTAGATTATCAATTTGGTTATCCTGTACTTTACAACCATCCAGAACAAACTGATAAAGTAGCAGAAATATTATCAAATAGTAAAGGCGACTATTTCCAACAGTTAGTTGAAATACCTCAAGTTACAGGATCAGAAGACTTCGCCTACTATCTACAAAAAATTCCTGGTTCATTCTACATTGTAGGCAGTAAACCAGAAGGCGTAACAGAACCATATATGAATCACCACCCTAAATTTGATGTGAATGAAGATTGCTTACAAGTAGCAGCAAAATCTTTAGCAGAAATTACATTAAATAGATTAGAAAAATAAATATTAATATAAAAGATGAGGCTGGAACCTGTATATAGGTTCCAGCCTCATCTTTATATCATTATCATACTATAATATATCTTCACCACGTGATGCGACATAAATATCGAACCACTCTTGATCTGTTAATTGTAATTTCGTAGCATTTACAGCTTCGTCGACTCTTTCTATCTTACTTGAGCCTACAATTGGCATCACTTTTGAAGGTAATCTGAGTAACCAACTGTAAATGACCGTGCTTACTGATACGTTATATTTTTCTGCTAATGGTTGTATAACTGCCATAATGCGTCTTGCTTTTTCATCAGTTTGATCAAATAATTTACCGCCAGCTAATGGACTCCATGCCATTACTTTAACATCATGTTGCAACATTCTATTTAATGTACAATCTTCAATATTTTCAAGTTGATATGGTGATACTTCAACTTGATTGACTGAGATATGCGACATTTCTTTCTTCAAACTTTCATTTAATAATTCATATTGATTGCATTTAAAGTTTGAAACACCGAACGCTTTTATTTTTCCTTGTTCAACTAAATGCATCACTGCACGCGTCATTTCATCTGGATCCATTAATGGAGATGGACGATGAATCAGTAGTGTATCGATGTAATCTGTCTTAAGATTTAAAAGCGATTTATCAACTGATTCAATAATATGATCATAACTTTGATCATATCGATGACCAGTATTTTTAGCGATTTGATCATTCGGTAAAATAATACCGCATTTTGTGACGATTTCAATTTTCTCTCTTAAATTAGGTGTTAATGCTAATGCATCACCAAATAATGATTCACATGTATAATTACCATATATATCAGCATGATCCATTGTTGTAATGCCTCTATCAACAATTTCATGTATAAAATCATTTAATTGTTGATTGTTATAACCCCATTCATTCAATCTCCAAAAACCATGTACAATTCTAGAATAACTAACATGTTTATTTATACGAATTCTTTCCATCCCATCATCTCCTAAGAAAAATTCAACATATCTAACTTGTTGCGAATACTTGCTTTATCTATAGATTCACCTATTATGACAATTGTTAATGGCATATTCATTATTTCTGGTTCATATTGAGGTACCCCAAATGCATATTGAAATAAATAAGTTTGCTCTGGTTCTTCCCTAAACTTCAGAAATCCTTTAATTCTAAGAATCGAATCAGGTAATTGTCTTAAGAAATTCATTAATAGTTCCATTTCTATCGGACCACTAAATGTATAATTTATGGATTGAATACCGTGATGATGACTATGTTTAGCTTGAAGTGACAAAACTTCATTTACAGGTATTTCAACACCATCAATATTTGAAAACTGCGTAAAGTGTAGCACTGGTTGATGTTTGATTGTTTGTAATGACGTTTCTAATGATGCTTTTTCTTCAGCAGATAATTCATCAGACTTATTAATAATAATCAAATGAGAATATAACATTTGTTCTTCCATTAATTGTTTCGTCTGAACGGTATATCTCGATCTTTCTAAATATCTTTTGCCGTCCATAACACCAATGATTGTTGGCATTTCAACTTTATCTACTAATGTAGGGTTTTGACATGCATCCACTACTTCTACAGGATGCGCAATACCAGTAGCTTCAATTAATACAAGATCAGGCTGGTCTTTATGATATAAATTATGTAATACAACTTCAATATCATCTTTCAATGAGCAACATATACAACCATTTAATAAACTTTGAGTAGAGACATCATCACCTAACAAATTACTATCAACATCAAAAGAACCAAATTCATTCATAATGATTGCGACCTTTTGGCCAGAGTTTTTTGCTTTCATGATGAGTCTTTGAAGTAATGTTGTTTTACCACTTCCTAAAAAACCTGTCAAAATTGTTACTGCCATTTTATTTTTATTCTTCATACTTTGACTCATATTCAAACCACCTTTCTGTAATTATATGATATAAGTTCAGAAACTACAAAGACTTAAAGTTCATCCTATAACTTATACTTTAAATATTCATAAATTACACATCACTAAAATATTTACAAAATAAAAATATTCATTATATAATGAATTAGGAGATTTCAAAAAAAAATAATGAACCATTGCATTTGTAGTTTGGGGGAAAGATTATGCCGGATAAATTAGATATCCAAAACCAATTGTGTTTTAATTTGTATAATGCGCAACGACAAGTTAACCGCTATTATTCAAACAAAATTTTCAAGACGTACAATATTACATATCCACAATATTTAGTATTAACGATTTTATGGGAAACCGCACCGGTCAATGTCAAAAAGCTTGTAACAGACTTAGCCCTAGATACAGGTACTGTATCCCCTTTATTAAAAAGAATGGAAAATTTAGATTTAATTAAACGTGTACGTTCTGAATTAGATCAAAGAGAAGTGTTTGTTCATCTAACTGAAAAAAGTGAACAAATGAAACCACATTTACACCAAGCTTCACATTTAATTCAAGATGTATCAGAGTTAAATGATGAAGAAACCAATCAATTAAACAACTTATTACAAAAATTGATCAATAATGTAGATAAAATCAATCAAGAAAAATAATACAGCAAGCCTCTATCATCTTGCTCAAAATAAATAAGCATATCACGCAACTGAATTCTCAGTTTAAAGTGATATGCTTATTTTTAATCTAATTGCTCATTATATTGAATGACTTTATATAAATAACCTTGTTCTTTAATGAGTTGTGTATAACTACCTTGCTCTATGATATGTCCTTCATTCATAACGATTATATGATCGAAGTATTGTAAATATTTCAAGTTGTGCGTCACAATTACAATCGTATCGTCTTTATTTAATAAGAGATTCATAACATTTTCTTCATTTTCTTCATCTAATGAAGCTGTTGGTTCATCAAGTAACCATATTTGTGCTTTTCTTAACAACAATCTTGCTAAAGATAAACGTTGGCGTTCCCCACCTGAAATATTCTCAGCATTTTTAGTTAGCTGCTGATCTAAGTTTAAATGCTTTAAATTCACAGCAGCAAGAACGTTAGTCATAAGTTCATCTTCCACATCAATTAATAAATTCTCTCTTACTGTGCCTTCGAAATAATGATTATGTTGCAACATTGTATTGATTTCATTCACATAATCTTCTTGAATCATATGAGACAACTGTTCACTTTTATAGGATAAACTGCCATCATTCACACTATATAATCCCATTAATATATTGAGCATAGTTGTCTTACCTGAACCTGAAGGACCTATAATAGCTACATGATCCCCTTTATTTATTTCAAAGTTAATTTGAGATAACGTTTCTCTTTCTTGGAAGTCATATTTAAACATTACATTCTCTGCTTTATACAATGCATGATTTTGAACTGAACGTTCTTGAGGCACCTCAAATGATTGATTGATGACTTCTTCAATATTTTTAAGACTTCGCTCTGTATCCGCTTTGTAAAATGCAACATTAGTCATTGGGATAGCTTGTTCAAATAACGTAATTGTAATCATTAATATACTCGCAAAGAATACAGCGTTTAATACGCCGTCTTGTATTTGCCAAATACATAAAATGGTCATACACCAAATACTCACCATAGATGATAAATTCAGCATAAAGTCATAAGAACTTAAAAATTTCTGTTCTTTATATTTTCTATCTTCATATTGGTATTGTTTATTTAAAACTTTCTCTTTAAATGCACGATATTGTTGGAATCTTTTTAATTCTGAACGTCCTTTTTCAAAATCAAAGTATTCAGCCACATATGCTTCTTCACTTTGTTGAACAGCTTCAGATAAGCTTTCAGCTCTTTTAGCTGATAAATAAGGGATGACAATGACTGACATCAACATTGAAAGTCCTATAATCACACCGGCATATATATTGAAATTAATCATCACGAGTATTGTTATAAATGTCGTAATGATAATAACAATTGGTGGATAATATACTCTTAGTAAAATATTTTGTAATCGTTCAACATGGTTTACCATTTGCGTTAATAAATCACTCGAACGGTATCTTCTAAATACGTTTGGAACAATTGGGATGAGTTGATTAAATAAGTTAACACGTATATCCCTCAACATTGTAAATGTAGAACGATGCGAATATAATCTTTCGAAATATCTAGTAATTGCACGAACAAAACCAAATAACTTAATAGATACAATTAAAATCATTAATGCATATAAAGGTGTTCCAAGTGCACTTTTAGATATCATATATCCACTTAATGCAAACATTCCAAGTGCAGTTAGCATGCCAAAGACGCCTATTACAATAGAAAGATAGAAGTCTTTATCAAATTTAATTTTTATTTTTTTCATGACATACCACCACCTTTTTGAGATGCGTCATATGATTGAACTGTTCCATTATGAATTTCTATAAAATCAGTGGCATATCTCAACACTTCTTTTCGATGCGCGATTGTGAGAATAGTCTTTTGATGCGCAAATTGGTTAACAGTTTGCACGATAAGTTGTTCGGTTTCAATATCTAATCCAGTTGTTGGTTCATCAAAAATAACCACATCTGGATCAAGTAATAGTAATCTGGCTAGTTCTATTCTTCTCATTTCTCCACCAGACAACATTTCATAACCATCACCAATCATAGTATGCATACCTTTAGATAATTGTTTTACTTTTTCAAGTAAGCCCACTTCAGTTAACACTTCATTAACACGTTTTTCATCATAATTTTGGAACATCGTGACATTTTCATACAAAGTTGCGCTGAAAATATAAGGTCTTTGAGATAAATAACCCATTTTTAGTGGTTTTTTATAAATAATCTTACCTTCATTGGGATTTAATTCATTTAACATAAGTTTGATTAATGTCGATTTACCAGCACCACTGGGTCCAATAATTGCTGTATGATGATTTTCTTTTATACTTAAATTGATTTGATCAAATGAAAAATCTTTACGCTCTGGGTAAGTGAATGATACATGATCAAATTGAATGAGATCTTCATCATTAATATTTGAGTCAATATGAATGTTTGAAGCTTGTATAGATTCTTCATTACTCATTTCTTCAATCAATTCAATATAACCTTCACTTTGTTTACCCGTATGGAAAGCTTGTCCTAGGTCTTTAATCGCATTATAAAATTCTGGTGCTAATAATAAAGTAATGATGGCAACTACAAAAGATACATCGTGAAATACGATTAATCTTAGGCCAACTTCAAGTGCCACAATACCTATTCCAAGCATTGAGATAAATTCCAACATTAAGCCTGATAAGAAGGCACTTTTCAAAATTTCCATTGTTAAATCTCTAAATGACGTACTTGATTTATAGATTTTTTCAGTCGTTTGATGTGTTCGATTGAATAGTTTTAACGATACGAGACCTTTTGTTAAATCTATAAATTCTGCTGCAAATTGATCTAAAGATTGCATTTGGTCTTTCGCTTTATCACGAGTTCTTAGTCCAAAGACAATATAGAACAGTGGAATAAATGGCGCTGTAATCATCATAATTAAAGCAGCTGGCCAATGAATAAAGAGTAATGTAATGATAATCGTTACTGGGATAATGGTTGATTTGAAGACTTGAGGCAAATAAGATTCATAAAAAGGATGTATACCCTCAACCACTTCAGTAATCATTGTTATTTTAGTTCTATCTGTTTCATTATTTATCAATTGATGTCTAACATCTCTTTTAACTTTATAAGAAAGTTTTTGTCCTGATAATTGATTAAGGTAGTTAAAGCATGCTCTTAAAAGCAATACAATGAGCAAGATTGCTAGCCATAAATAAAGTTGTTGACCATTTGATTTTACGACGAGCATTTGGTTAATAATTTTCCCTAAATATATATTTTGAAATACGACTGTTAAACTTAATAAAAACGAAGCGAGAAACATAAATATTTGCAACGTTTTATAATGCATACTATACTTTGTTAAATCTTTCACAATCTCACCACCTTGTTCCATTATAACGCCTTTATGAAAAAAATAAACTAAAATGTATTATTAAATATTAGCATATTACATTGTAATATTTGGTACAATGATGATACGGTGATTGTCTCTAGATAACCACAGACTTTCATAAAAATAGAGGAGCAAAGCTATGTTTATATTAGAATTAATAAAAGCCATTATATTAGGTATTGTTGAAGGTTTAACAGAATTCGCACCTGTTTCATCTACAGGACATCAAATTTTAATAGATGATATGTGGTTAAAGTCTAAAGCCTTTCTTGGAAGCGAATCAGCATTCACATTTAAAGTTGTGATCCAATTAGGTTCGATCCTTGCAGCAGCATGGATATTTAGAAATCGATATTTTGAAATGTTACATATTAAACAAAACGAACAGAAAAAAAGAACATTAAAATTGTCACATATTATTGTCGGGCTTGTACCAGCTGGTATTCTTGGACTATTATTTGATGACTTTATTGAAGAACATTTATTTAGTGTTCCAACTGTATTAATCGGTTTATTACTTGGGGCTATATATATGATTGGTGCGGATATGTATTCTAAACGCGTCACAAATCCACACAAAGTAGATGATATGAACTATCCAAAAGCATTTGTAATTGGTCTATCTCAAGCAATTGCATTATGGCCAGGATTTAGTCGTTCAGGTTCAACCATTTCGACAGGTGTCTTCTTAAAGTTAGATCATAAAGCTGCTTCTGACTTTACGTTCATAATGGCAGTACCCATTATGTTTGCAGCGAGTGCAAAAGCATTACTTGGAAATCTACAATTTATAACGTTGGATCAAATACCTTTCTATATTGTAGGGTTTATCGCATCATTTATATTTGGACTTATTTCTATTAAATTATTCTTAAAACTGATTAATAGAGTGAAATTAATACCTTTTGCGATTTATCGTATTATTTTAGTTATTATTATTGCCATTGCATATTTCGGTTTTGGAATTGGTCAAAATATCGGCTAACGTATCGTACCAATCGTTTGAAGATTATGATATAGGGTATTGGAATAAGATATATTATAAGAAATGACTACGGAGGAATGACTCATGAATGATAAAGTTAAATTAATTGTTAACACATTACCACTTGTATTAGTTCCATTAATTAGAGAACGCAAAAAAATAAAAGAACATCCAGATGTTAAACATGTAACTGAAACGACTGTTGATTTTTCACATAAAGTAAAAGATAAAACAATCGAAACGAAAGATAAAGTTGCAGAAAAAACACAACCTGTAAAATCATATGTTGTTCAAAAGAAACGTTTATATGAATATAACAAACAAATGAAACAACCTTTTAAAGAAGAACAAAAAGAAGCAAAACAACAACAAAAAGAAATTGATCATTTAGATAAAAAACTTCAAAAAAATATCGATGCTCGTAATAAAGAAGAAGAAAAAGCACAAAAAGAAAATAAAAAAGCGCGTATTAAAGAATTGACTCATTACCAAAAAGTTGAAGAACAACAAGCTAAAAAAGGTGAAAAACTTCAAAAAGAAAACGAAAAAGATGTGACGAAGTTAGATAGAAAGTTACAAAGTAATATCGAAGCGCGTGAACAAGAAGAACAAAAATTAGGGCAACAAAACAAAGAAGAACGTATTAAAGAAATAAAGAAATATGAGGGACATCAAATGAACACAGCAACTACACAAAGCAGTAATGCAAAATCAATCAACGACGTAAGCTCTAAACAAGCAAAACCAAACATCCAAGAATTAGTCAATGAAAGAGTTAGAAATGAGAAAGAAGAAAAATCTAGTCATCTTCTATTTAATCAACATAAATCGTCAATGTCTCAACATATCAGCCAATTTCCATATGATGAACATACGACTGAACACCAAAAATCTAAGAAAAGATTTCGTCGCAATAAATGATTAACAGAATTATTATAGATGGAGATGCTTGTCCAGTTACGGATGATATCATTCGCTTAACTCAACATACAAGCATCTCTGTTCTTATTATTAGAAGTGTTAACCATTTCTCACTAAGGGAATATCCCGATTATGTTTCAACAATATATGTTGATCATGGTGCAGATAGTGCAGACTTTAGAATTGTCAAATTGACGCAACCAGATGATATAGTTGTGACGCAAGATTATGGACTAGCGAGTCTTTTATTAAATAAAGCCCTTCACGTTATCCATCATAAAGGTTACGAGTATACGCCTCAAAATATTGAACAACTGTTAACGCAAAGACATATTTCTGCTCAAGTACGTCAACAAGGTGGTAGAACGAAAGGACCTAAAAAACTCACACAAGAAGACCATAAAGTTTTTTCAGAATTTCTATCAAAATTAATAAAAAAACATTCTGGACAATGGTAATCGTCCAGAATGTTATTATTCTATCATTTGTTTTTTAGCTTTTTCTAAATTAACTTTATCTATTTCTTTCATTTGTTCTAATTCTAACCGCATCTTATCCGTCTCTAATAGATAGTTCTCATGCTTTAATTTTTCAAGCTCTAATTCATCTTTAACACGTTGGGATTTAATTTTTTCTATTCTAACCGTTTTACTTTGGTGGTTTTTTATAAGACCTGCTACTGATGAAATAAGCACAATAAGCACGACCATTAAAAATATATTCACAGTTATACCCCCTTCTTAAATAAATAGAAGTATCTTTTAAGTTATTATACTACATATGCGAGAGGAGTAATATATATGAAGAAAATTGCTGTTTTCTGTGGTGCAAGTAAGGGAAATGACCCAATTTATACAGAACAAGCTTATGCGTTAGGTAAATATTTAGCCGAAAATAAATATGAATTAGTATATGGTGCCGGATCAACTGGCATGATGGGAGCAGTAGCCAATGGTGTCATTGACCATGATGGTATTGCTATTGGCGTAATGCCAAGATTTTTAGGAGAACGTGAAATCGCTCATGAGAATTTAACAGAATATCATGTTGTCGAAACAATGCATGAAAGAAAACAAATGATGTCTGATATGGCTGATGCATTCATTATGTTACCTGGTGGTGCTGGTTCTTTAGAGGAATTCTTTGAAATTTATACATGGTCTCAAATAGGACTACATCATAAACCAATTGGTGCATTAAATACTAAACAATTTTTCAATCCATTAAGTTTAATGATTGATCATTTAATATCAACTGAATTTATCAGTTCAGATTATAAAAATTTAGCGATTATTAAAGAAAATATCGATGATTTATTTAGTGCTATGAAAATGGCACAACCCGTTAAACTTCGTGATTATCAAAAATAGTTAAAAATGTTTTTTCATCATAGACGTTAATACCATTTAATGTAAAGAGGGCTGTCGTAACACCGACACCTTCTTTTTTATTTCCCGTAAATGTACCATCGTATATAACAGTACTACCACATGAAGGACTGTCACTTTTCAGAATAACTGTATCGGCATTTAAATCTTTAATAATAGAGAGTGCACGTTTAGCGCCTTCTTTAAATTGTATTGTGACATCATGACCTGTAACAGTCATGACCTTTGCTTGATCATTCCACACATCACAACCATCTCCTCCGATGATTTCTGCTGGTTCTCTAGGAACTTGTAAGCCACCTAATATTTCAGGACAAATACTAATTGCTTTCTTCTCATCTATTAGATTCTTATAGAACAAATCTAACTTATGGTTGCCATCATACCTTACTTTTTCTCCAACTAAACATGCACTAATAACGATCATATCATCTACTCCTTACAATACTTTATGATATAAAACATGTGCTGCTAAATCATCATCATGTATGACTTTTGGATGTAAGAAATTCCTAATATGGTTCATTTCTAATTTTTCCATGACTCTTCTGGAAGGTTTATTAATTTCCGACGTAAAACTATACACTTCATCGATACCTTTTGATTTAGCATATGTTAATACTGCTTCCGCCGCTTCTGTTGCTAACCCATTACCCCATACATCCTTATCCATGCGCCAACCTATTTCATAAAAAGGTAATTCTGGGAAACTTAATTCGCTACCTTCTGGGATATAATTCAAACCTACCATACCGATAAAGCTTTTAGTTTCTTTTAATTCCACAGCAAATAAACCAATTTCATGTTGATCGATGACCGATTTCATTTGGTCAATCATATTTTCAGTCGCACGATAGCTCAATATATCTGGAAAGTACCTTCTCACTTCAGGACTTGCATTCATACTTTGAAATAATGCAACATCCTCATCTTTCCAATTTCTAAGTATTAAACGTTTTGTTTCAATGTAATGTTTCATTTCATTCACCCAACCTTTATCATATTCAAAAAAGGATGTACTAATATTTTAGCACATCCTTCAAAAAATTATGATCTTACTGAACTCCTAATGTGAAATCTCTTCCCAGTTGGGCCTTCTATACTAAACATACCGCCTCTTCCATCAACAACATCGACTTCTAAATTCGTATGTTTCCAATATTCATATTGCTTATTATTCATATAGAATGGGACACCTTCAATTTCACCTAATTTCACGTCTACATCTCCAATAATTAATGTTCCTTCAACAAATAACATTGGAGAGCTACCATCACAACATCCACCTGATTGATGAAATATAAGGTTTTCACCATGTGTTTTCTTTAATTCTCTAATGAGTGATTTGGCTTTTTCAGTAGCAGTGACTTGTTCAGTCATTTAGAACAGTCCTGCAGGCTTCTCGTCATAACTCACGAGTAAGTTTTTAGTTTGTTGATAATGTTCTAACATCATCTTATGGTTCTCACGGCCAATACCACTCATTTTATAACCACCGAAAGCAGCGTGAGCTGGATAAGTATGGTAGTTATTCACCCATACACGACCTGCTTGGATTCCTCTACCAAAGCGATAAGCTTTATTTTGGTTTCTAGTCCAAATACCTGCACCTAAACCATATAAAGTATCATTCGCCATTTCTAAAGCTTCTTCATCGTCTTTAAATGTTGCTAATGATAATACTGGTCCAAAGATTTCTTCTTGGAATATTCTCATATTTTGTGTGCCTTTAAATATTGTTGGTTCAATATAGAAACCATTTTCTAATTCTCCAGCTTCTTCTCTTACATTACCACCAACTAATACTTCTGCACCTTCTTGTTTACCAATATCTAAATAGCTCTTAATTTTTTCAGCTTGTTCTTGTGACGTTTGTGCACCCAGCATTGTTTCTGGATCTAGAGGATTACCTGTCTTAATTTGTTTTACACGCTCGATACATTTTTCGATAAATTTATCATAAATATCTTCATGTACCAATGCTCTTGATGGACATGTACATACTTCACCTTGGTTAAGTGCGAACATCACTAATCCTTCAACAGCTTTATCTAAGAAGTCATCATCTTCATCCATAATATCTTTGAAGAAGATATTTGGTGATTTACCACCTAATTCAAGTGTTACTGGAATTAAGTTTTGACTCGCATTTTGCATGATGATACGACCAGTAGTTGTTTCACCCGTAAATGCAACTTTATTAATATTTTCATGTGTCGCTAAAGCTTGTCCTGCTTCCGCACCAAAACCATTTACAACATTAATCAATCCTTCTGGTAATAAGTCTTGAATCAGTTCAATAAAATGTAAAATAGAAACAGGTGTTTGTTCTGCTGGTTTAAGTACAACAGCATTACCTGTTACGATTGCTGGCGCTAACTTCCAAGTAGCCATTAATAACGGGAAGTTCCATGGAATAATTTGACCAACTACTCCAATAGGTTCCTTAAAGTGATACGCTACTGTATTGTCGTCAATTTGAGAGATTGCCCCTTCTTCTGCTCTGACAACTCCAGCAAAGTATCTAAAATGATCTACAACTAATGGTAAATCAGCTGCTAGACATTCTCTAATAGGTTTACCATTATCAAATGTTTCAATAACTGCTAATTCTTCTAAATTTTCTTCAATACGATCTGCTATATCTAAGAGTAATTGCGAATGTTCAGCTGGCGACTTTTTCGCCCACTCAACTTGTGCTTTATGTGCTGCTTTAACTGCTTCATCTATATCTTCTTTTGTAGAACGAGGAATTTTTGCATATACTTCACCAGTTACTGGCGATCCATTATCAAAGAATTCACCATTTTTAGGATCCACCCATTTACCACCGATAAAGTTCTGATACTTGTCTTTAACTTTGTATTTTGCATTTGCTGCAGTTGGATATTCAAAAGCCATATTAAAACGCCTCCCTTAAATTGATTACAGTTTAATTTTAATCTACGGAAGCGCTTACATCAACTAAAATGCATTTTATATTATTAATAAAAATTTAAATAAAAAGTTACAAATAACTATATAAATAGCGTCTGGAGCATAAACTTATGTACAGACGCTTTAATGTCGTTATATGAAATTTATTGAGATACTGCTAACTGTCAGAATTTCGAATTGTGGTAATTAGAATGCGCTAACTTCCATTATTCTGAATTGTGGTAATTAGAAAATACTCACCTAGGGACATTTCTCCAAATTCTGTCCCTAACGACACCCGTTATTGTACATTTAATGTGGTTTTAGCTATCACGTTGCCGCCTGATAAGACTTCAACTTCTACTTCGTTGTCTGCTTCGTTTGCTATTTTGGATTTAAAATACCAATCAGTTACTCCGTTTTTAATTTTTGGTGATACTGAACTTGAAACTCCTGGTGCTTGTCCGTCAAACATACCTACTTCTCGTCCGTCTTTGTTTTTGATAGACAACTGAAATTTATTATTTACTAATTTCGATTCATCGACATGGACTGTTATTTCAAATTTCTCTTGTTTTTGAACGGATGATGGCATTTCAAATGTACCTTCTTCGCTATTGGATGTTTGATTATTATTTTGTTGCTTAGAACTAGACGTCGTTGATTGATCAGCTTTATTATTTTTACTTTCTGAGTTTGCACCATAACTTCCAGATGCATAAGTTGAGGAATCATACCATTTATAGCCTTGTTTAGGTGTTCCCCAAGGTTCTTTTTCATTTTCTCTACTATTCTCAGGTTGTTCAAAATTCAATAAATTAGTCTTATCATCAAGTTGAACATTCATGGTTGATAAATCTTGGTCATCATCTTTTTTATTTAACCAATCTACAATTTGCATAATCATTTTTTGGTTATCTTCTTCTTTAAATCCATCATAAGTCTTTTTAGTTTCTCCGTTGTCTTCACGTTTATACTTTGGTGACTTGTCTTCTACCATTGAAGAATCGCCTATAAATGCGCCTTTACCTTTAGAAACTTTACTCACAGCAATATATGGACCTTCATTGCGGCCACCACCATTGTATATGCCTTGGTCTACTGCATGATTCCATGCATCATCTTTTGATAATTTAGGAACAAAAGCGACACCTTTTGCTTTATCAGGATCTGTAATAGCGATTGTTGAACCGGCATGCATCGATACTGCTTTAACACCTTTAGTAATTCCGAAGCTATCTTTTTCATCTGCCAAATCATCAACTTTAATGTTACCTAATGCATTGTATCTAAATCTCAAGCCAAAGACTTCGTTTAAGAAATCTCTACTTTGAATATCTTTCATCTTATCTGAGGAGCTTTCTTCAGCGTTCATGCCTTTTGTAGGATTATCAAAAGCACCTCTTCTATAACCATTCATCACTTCTGAAGAATCATATCGATTAAAGTTTCTATCGGCATTATAATGATCACTAATCATTAATATACTTCCACCAGACTTCACATATTGCTCTATAGCATCTTGTTCACTCGCTTTAAGTGGATTATTAGCCTCTGGAATAACAACGACTTCATAATCTTTCATCTTATCATAATTTAATAATTGGTTATATCCTAAATCTGTTACTTCATAGTTTTCTTTCGTTAATGCATCAGCAAAATCAGAAAAGCCACCATTAATGACCCAATCTGCACTGCCTGCTGTTTGACCATGTGCACTATCAAACAAGACTTTCCCTTTAATGTCATCACTTTTAGGTGATAATACAATTTTTCCATCTTTGCCTTCTTTCTCAGTTACGTCATTTGAACAACCCGCAATAACAAAGACAATCAATGTTATTAAACTCCATATCGACAGTTTAGACCTCATTATATTTCTCCTTATGTATAAAATATGGAGCGAGTGAGAAATCTTTTATACTTAAAAGATTTCATCATCCCGCTCCGTTATGTGTACTATGCTTTTCTAATATATGTTAGCAGTCTAATTGTTACAGGATCAGTATCATAATTTTTAAAGCCTCTAGGAACTTCAATCGTTGCATCAATCAAATCATTAACTTCGTTAAAACGATATGTGACTTGATTAATATTAGATTTGCGATTAAAAATTACTGCTTCTGATGGCCAACTTCTAACCTCACCTGTTGTTGATTGTAATGTTCGACCTGTGATTGTTTCGATTTCATGACCTAATTCTAATAATGTCATTTTTCCGCCTTCAATCAGAACAAATTCTTTTTCGTGCACGATGACATCCCTCTTTTCAAATAATCCTTTGTTGTTTATTCCCTAATACAATTCAATCTAAACGCGACCTATAAATCTAATTTAAATGATTTTACTTTATCAGTTGCATCATCAAATGTAGCAGTTTTACTTACGCCACCGTGTATATTGAAAGTAGCACGGTTATTTTTAAGCGCTTCATAGGCTTTTTGAGAAATTGGAATAGATTTTAAACTTTTTGTCTTTTCTCCTGGCTGATATTCATCTGTATTTTCTTTAGACTTTTTCATGTACTTTTCATTGTGAGAGTCTGGTATAAATGATGCATAATCAGATCGTTGTTTATGACTGCCATCTTGAATAGACGCCGTATTATCATAGTATAACTTATGATTAGAAGTATTTTCAGTTAATACTTCATACATCACGACATAACCATTTTTCGCACCATTAAAAAGTAAGACCTGTCCTTCAGGCATGTTATGCACTTGGAAAATTTGCAAATGATCAATATTGACTTTCATGCCACTGTCTTCAAATTGAAAATGTTTATCTCTAAGATCATGAATGAGTTCAACATCTCCATTTGTTGATGTTCGAATTGTATTAGGAAATGGCTTTTTTGCTGAGTCCTCTTTACTTTCAGTACTTGAAGTTTCTTTTTTATCTTTAGAATCATCTTTGCTTCTTTTAGATTCTTCTGTATCTGTTTGGTTGCTTTTCACTTCATCTTCAAGCTTTTTTAATTGTTCTTCTTTATCTTTAATACTTTCTTTTAACTTTTCATTTTCTTTTTCTAAAGACTTTTTATCTTTTTGATAATCTTTAGTCGATTTCTCTAAAGATTTAATTTCTTGTTCTAGATTTTTCTGTTCATCATCATTACCACACGCTGCTAGAATAATTGATGAGCTCACCATAAGTAAAAGTGCCTTCTTCATAGGTGTCGCCTCCTATATATAGTCTTAAACATTTTACCACACAACATGTAAGCTATCTATTGAAAACAAACTATATGCTGTTACCGAGAACGATCATTTCATCATAATTAACAGATTCTCTTAGTTTGATTGCCATTGAACGACTGACTTTACCTTCTTCTGTTAACTGATTAATCATTTCTCTTTGAATTCTTAATGCGTAAATTTCCATTTCTGTATATACAGCAGTGTGATTGCCTTTGAAGTAATCAGGCGTTAATCTTTCAACTTTGTTCAAGTAAGAATCACATACGATGCTAATTTCAAATTCGTTATTGTCATTCATTTCTTCAGTTAATCTTTTAACAACATTGAAATGCACTTCTTTACTTATAAATCTCATCTCTTTAATGTTACTTTCAATTGAAAGTGAACTTGTAGCACTGATGAATGTTTTAATTTTTCTACGTCTAATAAACAATTTCAACATTAATTTCGCTTTTGTATATAAAGAAGCATTTTTAAATGTAGATGAACGTTCTGTAATTTGTCTGTAGTTATCAAATGTACTTTGAGATATTTTATTTTCTTTAATGAGTTTATCCAACGTATTGAATTCTGTATCAATCGCAATGCGTTGCATACGTTCTAACTCTTTAATATCTTCATCTTTTTCTTCATTTTCTCTTAAGAATGATAATTGCATATGATAACTGCGTGTGATTTTACCGTAAATATAGCTTGTTTCTTTACTGTAAAATTCTTGTAGATTTTCTAATGCACTTTCAATTAATAAAATTTTCGCTTCGTTAAATGTTAGTAAACTTTGATCTTTCGGTTTAGCTTTTGGTGTAACGAGCGGTAATATTAATTGTGCGAGTACAAGACTGATTAAAATAACACCTGTTGCGATAAACAATAGATGATCACGATAAATAAAATCAGTGTGTTCTGACAATTTAAATGGCAACATCAATGCAATTGCTAATGAAATGGTACCGTGAACACCACAAACCGTCATAATAAACGCATATTTAAAGCGATTTGGTTTATCTACTTGAGATTCTGGGGCAATATCTTTACCCGTATTTAACATTTTAGAAAATCGACTTTCTGGTAAATAGAAATATGGATATGAAATAAGCACCCAAATATATCTAAATAGATACACTAATGCAGCTACAAATAATGTAATACCTATCACATGCATAATTTCATGTTGTGGTTCTTCTAATATATTAATCATGACTTCAGGTATTAAGAAACCTAATAAAATAAATACAAAACCGTTTAATAAATAACTCAGTAAATCCCAAGTATGATTATATGTTACTTGCTCTTTCGTTGTTGCTTGAGCAATTCTATCTTTTTCGACACCGTGAATTAAACCTGCAATAACTGCAGCAATAATACCTGATGAATGGAATGTTTCAGCAATAATATAAACTAAAAATGGTGTAATAACCTGGATGAACGTAAGCATATTACCGTTATTAATACCATTTCGTGTTAAATAAACACGTAACTGTACAACACCATAACCAATGATTAGCCCAACAATTGCGCCACCGATTGCAGTTATAAAGAACTGTCCAACTGCACCGGTTAAGGAGAATGAACCACCTACTAATGCGGCTAATGCAATCTTAAATGATAAGATACCTGCAGCATCATTTAGTAAAGATTCACCTTCTAATATGGTCATAGATCCTTTAGGCAATAATTTACCTTTCGCAATAGCTTGAACTGCTACCGCATCTGTAGGTGAAACAATAGCACCAATCGCGAAACATGCAGCTAATGGTAATTCTGGCCAGATAATATGTAATAAGAAGCCAAGACCAATAACTGTTGAGAATACAAGCACTAATGCCATTGACATAACGGGTTTCAAATACCTCGCTAAATGAACACGCGATACCGAAATACCTTCTAAAAATAGCAACGGTGCAATAATACCTACCATAAATACTTCTGACTCAAAATTTAATTCAACTGGAATTGGAGATAAGAATATAACAAAACCAATTATAATTTGAACAAAACTTAAAGGTATTTTAGAAATATAATGATGTATGATTGAACTTAGAATAATACCCATGATGAACCATAAAAAACCTTCAAATATGGCCATAAAATTCCTCTCTTCTGTTTAAAATAGCTTTTTACGCATAATAACTTTTTCAACTTCGTAGTCCATTGATTCATTTAAATGAATCATTGTTTTATTGTGAGCATGGACTGTTGAAACGATGGTATACGCACCCATATCTTTTGCCCACTTTTCTATTTCTCGTTTCAAAGCGGTTGCTATACCGTTATTTCTTTGACTTTTATCTACGAGAAGGTTGTATATCTTAACCTCTCGATCATGAACATTATATTTCGCCCATATAAAACCGATACATTCATCTTGAATTAAAGCACCTTTCAAAACACTCTTCTCATATTCAAGAGACCGCTTTATCGCCTCATATTCCAATGATGTAGCAAGTTTCAAACTTTGATTTTCCTCTTTAAATGATGAAGCAGCCATTTCACTAATGTTATAAATCATTGCGTCATCTTCTATATTTTTTATGACAACCATTTTTAACCTACCTAATTATTCTCGATTAGTAACTTAATTGCTAAAATAAATATGATAATAAACATCACAATTTTCAGTTTCTTTTCAGGTAAAGAAACCGTTAAACGACCACCAATAAAGCCACCTAGACCTGAACCAAGTGCTAAGCTTATGGCAAATGGCCAATTAACATAACCTTGAAAAATAAAAACAAAAGTAGATAATGATAAGTAAATCGTTATAACTAACGTCTTCATACATTGAACTTCTGCATAAGTCAGTCTTGGCATAATTAAATTTAAAGCGATAATAAATAAAAATCCTACAGCAGCTTGAACAATGCCACCATAAATACCAAGTGCTAGAAAAACAATAATAAGAAGGAAAATTCTAAAGGCAGATAATTTTTCAGATTGTTTTTGTGTATCTTTCCATCTGGTAGGAATAATCATAACGATTAAAACGAGAAGCATAATAATACCTAACATGCGGTTAAAGACAGCATCCGGGAGATTTATAGCGTAATGAACGCCGATAAAAGAGCCAATTAAAGCAGGCACACTTAACATCAAACTCAACTTAACATTTTTCATACCTTTTATGTAAAACACATATAAGCCTAATAAATTTTGAACTAAAATCGCAACCCTGTTCGATGCATTCGCAACAGTAGTTGGTAATCCAAAAAATATAAGTAACGGCAAGACAATTAACGAGCCACCAGCCGATACAATATTAATCGTTCCTGCAAAAATCCCTACTAAAAAGATAATAAATAATGTCATAATCTCCAAGACTACACCACCTGTTACATTTAATAATATCGAAAAATTAATCATCTGTAAAAAGTATAAACCTCAAATTTGTAATGTTTTATTAGAAAATACTTGTTAGAATAAAATTATTGATAACAGAAAGGAAAACGCTGATGAAAAAATCAACACGCGACCTTATAATAGAAAACAACGTAAAACGATTAAGACTCAATAGTCACGATAGAGAAGTTTACGAAAATTATATAACATATGTACGCGCAAATTTGAGCATCAATGAATATGACTCAGAGAAAATGTTGCTCAATATACTTAATCATTTATTAAGTGCCGAAAAAGATGGCATGCATGCCATGGAATTTTTTGAACATGATCCAAAAAAACATGCCGACACGATGATTAGAAATATGCCTAATAGAACATTCCAGAATATATTTAAATTCATCGGATTACACATCCTTATATTGTTAGGTGTCTTCTCATTCATAAGAGGATTCACAGGATTCTTCACACAAGTTGAATTCACTTACCTCTATACTTTCCTCATCACCTTTGTAACAGGATTTACGATGATTTTTATATTTATATGGATGATATTTAAAGTCGTTCAAATACGAATATATAGCGAATCCAATTGGACAACCATGATTACTAATATATTGATATTCGGGACATTAGTTGTGACGATACTAGCCTTTTATTTACCAGGCGTCTATTTACAATTAGGACCTAAAATATATACATCGAATTGGGCATATATCATACTTTCGTTCATACTAACACCACTAGGATTATATATAGATCACCACAGAAAAATAGACCAGCCTGATTCAAGGTAAATAGGACAAGCGAAGCAGGACAATAGAGCAGAACAAGCGGAACCATCATTGATTATGGTTCCGCTTGTTTCATTTAATGTGGTATTAGGAAATTACCAGGCCGATAATTTATTTTATCGGCCTGCAAATCTCGTTTTCGGGTCGATATTTATTTTTATCGGCCTGCAAATCTCGTTTTCGGGTCGATATTTATTTTTATCGGCATGCAAATCTCGTTTTCGGGTCGATAATTTATTTTATCGGCATGCAAATCTCGTTTTCGGGTCGATATTTATTTTTATCGGCCTGGTAATCTCGTTTCTGGACCGGTAATTTTATTTATCGGTCCACATTTCTTATTTCTGGACCGGTAATTTTATTTATCGGTCCACATTTCTTATTTCTGGACCGTAAATTTTTTTATCGGTCCAGAAAGTCACTTCATATAATAAAAGTACCTATATATAGAATTAAAAATATCAATAGTGTTTCAATATTTATAAAAAACACATTTGGACTAATACCTTTTTTGTATCTTGTTACATAATATATAAGTATGCCAATATAATAGACAATCAATAATCCCCATATTAGAAATAATAAGCCTATCCCATATTCATTATTTTGAATTAAATGTATACCAAATAGTAATAGCCAAACTGATTTCAGTATATTACCTACTACTTCTAATGGATCAGACACTATTTTGAACATTTTATCTATAGTTTCTGCTCTAAACAAATTCGTATAAGATATTAAATCACAAATCACTTGAAGAAACATGGATACACTCATCAGTATTGTAAACATCAATCCAAATACCAATACAATGGCATTTAAGTCCCCATCAAGTTTTGCATAATAAATTAAAGGAATTTGGCTAAAACAGATAAAGATTATTGTAAACATCGTATGAATAATATAGAATTTTTCATTTTTAATTAAGTAATTAGCCAATAATAACAAACATATATAAACGCCCAACCCTACTACCATCATGCTACTCACCTATCTTTAATAGTTTTCATTTACGATGGCATATAGGTAATGATCTTTCCATTCGCCATTTATTCTTACGTTAGATCTGTTTAGTCCTTCGCGTATCATGCCTGCTTTTTCTAATACTCTAACTGAACCGATATTTGTTGGTTGTACGCCTGCTTCAACTCTATGAAATCCTAACTCATTAAATGCGATACGAATGACTTCTTTTGCTGCCAATGTTGTAATACCTTTTCCGTTGTATGCAGCGTCTAATGCATATCCCATCATACAGCTTTGAATATTGTGTCTGACGATTGCAAATAAATCTATCGTTCCGATTACTTTATTATCTTCTTTATGTACAATGACATAGTGATAGCCTTTATCTTCTGTCATATCTTGTAAATGTTTGTCTATAATTTTTCTATAATTATAGAGTTGATAGTCTGAATCTTTGCGATCTGCTGCTGAATATGATTCAAATAATGCTCTATTACGTACATCTATATCTAACAATTCACTTGCGTCTGTCATTTCAACTGGTCGGATTTCAATCATGATGCACCCCCGATATTTATTTATCTATTAGTATACACTTATACGATGTAAAGTTATAAAAAATAAGGTCATAGATTAAATTTCCTAGGAAATAATAATCTATGACCTTGCGCTTTATGTTTGATATAAATATTTTCCAACTCTGTTTTCCATCTTGCCAAAAATCCATTCGAAAATGATAGCCATGATCCAATATATTGCACTTGCTATAATATATACTTCAACAAAACGATAACCATCGTTAGCAATAATTTGGCTGATTGCGAGTATTTCTGTTACTTGCACGACAAACGCGATTGCTGTCCCTTTAATTAAAGCAATAAATTGATTACCTAAGTTTGGAATTGCATAACCTAAAGCTTGAGGTATCACAATTCTCATGAGTATATGTCGCTTTCTAAGTCCAACTGTTAGTGCCGCTTCTATTTGTTTATCATCAACACTTCGTAAACCACCACGCATCACTTCTGTCAAATACGCAGCTGAATGTAATGTAAATACAAATAATACGATTGCTAAAGGATTGATACCATCAGGTTCAATGTTCCAGTGCCACATTTTGTTTAACCACTCTATTACTACAGGTGTTCCATAATAAAAAGCAAACAACTGAACGATGAGTGGTGTTGATCTGAAGAATGAAACAAATATGACAATGAGTTGATTAATAACTGGATACTTAGCTTGTCTTATTAATGCAAAAGCAGTACCAATCACTAATCCAAATACCATACTGACAACTGCTATTAATAACGTTGTCGGCACACCTTTTAAAATATCTCCAACATGTTCATACATAAAAGGAAAATCTATCGTCAAATTGCTCACCTCATTTGTTCAGTTTGATATGGAATATTGTATTTCTTTTCTAAAAGCATCACGATAAACTCGACTATGATACAGATGACCCAGTAAATGATACAAATCGCGACATATACGGGAAACATACCTAGTCCGTAGTTATTACCGATAATTAAATTCACTTGTCCCATCATATCGATTAAACCGATTGTAAATGCTAATGATGTGTCTTTAATCAGTTCTATAACTTGATTACCGATGTTTGGTAAACTATTTCTAAATCCTTGTGGAATAATAATTCTTAATAAAATTGTATGATCATTAAGACCGACTGTTTTCCCTGCTTCAATTTGTCCTTTATCAACAGAGTTGTATCCAGCTCTCATCACTTCTGATAAATATGAACCAGTATGTAGCGTGAATGTCAAAATAACAAAGAAAAGTCTACTAAAATGATTAATATCAATGTAAACCCACTGCAATATGATCGGTAACGCAAAATATACTAAAAATAGTTGTAATATAAGTGGCGTACTTCTGACAAAGGATACATATAATTTTACGATTTGGGATAGTGCAGGTACTTTTTTGATTCTAATAACTGCTAATACTAGCCCCAATATCATCGCAAATAAAAGAGAAAGAACAGTAATAAACAATGTAATTGGTAGTTTATCCAGTATTTGCGCAAACAAATCTGGCCAAGTGGTAGTTCCCATATGTCTCCTCCTTATAAGCGGTCTTTAATATCATTTAATGACTCTTTATCATCAAATATATTAAATCCAAACCATTTTTTAGATAAGTTCTCTAGCGTACCATCTTCTTTTAATTCTTTAGTTGCTTTGTCTATATCTTTTTGTAATTGCGTATTTTTCTTGTTATATAAAATATGAACAGATTCTTTTGAAACAACGCCACCAACTTTCACGTCAGCATTGAGTTCTTTTTGAATTGCTTGGTAAGTTGTTAAGTTTAAGAACATGGCATCTCTTCTTTTAGATTCAATCATTTTGAAATTTTCACCATTTGAAACTTTATGGATTTCATCAATGTCGATTTGATTTTTATGAGTCTTGTTGTAACCTGTTAAGATTGAATATAAGCCGCCACTCGGTGACATAGGCGTTAGTCTTTTATGTTGTAAATCATCTAAAGTTTCAATATCATTTGTATCATTATGTACAATAAGTGTTGTTAAAGAATAAACATAAGGCTCATTCTGATACAAGAATTTCTGTTCTCGCTCAGGGGTTTTGAAGAACCAATTAATGCCCATATCAAATTTACCAACACCAATACCAACAACGTTAGATTCTTCTTCTCCAAATTCATATTGGAAATCATATTGTGGTAATTTCTTTTCAAGTTCTTTCATATAATCCATATCGTATCCGACTGGTTTATTATCACTATCTGTATATAAATAAGGCGGATTGACTTCTGCAGATAAAGCCACTTTGACAACTTTTTTGCCGTTATTTTCTTTCGTGATTGTGCCGCAACCAGATAAAGAAATGATGAGCATCATCAAAATCAATAATTTAATATATTTCATTCTTTACCTCCTACAATCCGACTGGTGTTAAACGACTTAAGAATCTTCTCGTACGCTCAGACGCTGGATTATCAATAACGGCTTCCGGTGTCCCACTTTCAATAATTTCACCTTTATCCATAAACACAACTTGATCAGATACTTCTTTCGCAAATTGGATTTCATGCGTTACGATAACCATCGTTCTACCTTCGCTTGCAATTTCTTGAATGATATTTAACACACCTTGTACAGATTCAGGATCAAGTGCTGAAGTTGGTTCATCTAATAACAACACTTCAGGCTCTATACTGAGCGCTCTCACAATACCAACTCGTTGCTGTTGTCCACCTGACAGTTGAACAGGATAAACATTAGCTTTATCATCTAAAGATACTTTTTTAAGATATTTCATAGCTTTCTCTTTAGCTTCTTTCTTCTTCATACCTTGTCCGTATATCAAACCTTCTGTAATATTTTCTAAAATTGTACGGTTTTTAAACAAATTATAGTGTTGAAAAACCATTGCAGATTGACTTCTTAAGCGTGTAACATCCTGCTTTTGATAATTTTCTACATTGAACTTACAATTCCCGAGTTCGATTAATCCTTTATATGGTGTTTCAAGCATATTTAAACTTCTTAGTAGTGTCGTCTTCCCCGATCCACTTGGTCCAATAATTGTTGTGACGGTACCTTTTTCTTGTTCAAAATTTATATTCTTCAAAATTTCTTGTGTACCAAATTTATGATACAATCCTTCAACTTTAAGCAAGTCATCCACTCCCGAACGTAATAATATGTTGAATTTATCACAACTATTCTTATAAGTAAAGTCGGTTTTAATTCAAATACGCATTTTAACAGCCTTAATGAATTTTTCTTATCTTTTAACTCGGATTTAATTGAATTTTTTAAATTGTCTGACTATAATGGCATATATAACTTAAGGAGGTAATTATGAATGACACAAGAAAATTGGAATAAAGAGACATTAGCAATTCATGGTGGTCAAGTACCCGATCCTGTAACAGGTTCTACAGCTGTACCTATTCATCAAACAACTTCATATACGTTTAAATCTACTGAACATGCGAAGAACTTATTCGCTTTAGCTGAAGAAGGAAACATATATTCTCGAATTATGAACCCAACAAATGATGTATTCGAGAAACGTATCGCTTTATTAGAAGGCGGACTAGCAGCATTAAGTGTTGGTAGCGGTCAAGCAGCCATTACTTTGAGTATATTAAATATTGCAGAAAGTGGCTCTGAAGTAGTCGCATCTACTAACCTATATGGTGGTACATATAATTTATTTGCTGTAACTTTAAAGAAATTCGGCATTAAAGTACACTTTGTAGATCCAGATGACCCAGCAAATTTTGAAGCAGCAATCAATGAAAACACGAAACTTATTTTCGCTGAAACAATTGGTAACCCACGTATCGATGTATTAGATATTGAAGCTGTTGCTAAAGTCGCTCACGATAATGGTATTCCATTAATCGTCGATAATACATTTGCTACACCTCACCTACTACAACCAATTAAATTTGGCGCTGACATCGTTGTTCATTCTGCGACTAAATTTATTGGTGGGCATGGTACATCAATTGGTGGTGTGATTATTGATAGTGGTCAATTCAACTGGGATAATGGCAAATTCCCTGGATTAGTTGAACCTGATCCAAGTTATCATGGTGTATCTTATGTCAATGACGTTGGTGCAGCTGCATACATTACAAAAGCACGTGTACAATTGCTGCGTGACATTGGACCAGCACTATCACCATTTAATGCACAACAATTCCTAATCGGACTTGAAACTTTACATTTAAGAACAGAACGTCATTCTGAAAATGCTCAAAAAGTTGCAGAGTTTCTAGAAAATCACGAAAAAGTAAGCTGGGTTAATTATCCTGGACTTAAATCTAATCAATATCACGAACTCGCAACTAAATACTTACCTAATGGCCAAGGTGCTATCTTAACATTTGGTGTTAAAGGTGATTCAGAATCTATTCCCGAATTTGTTGAAGCACTGAACTTATTCTCTTTATTAGCAAACGTTGGTGATTCTAAATCACTTATCATACACCCAGCAAGTACGACACACCAACAATTAACAGACGAAGAACAACTTGCATCAGGTGTTACGAAAGACTTAGTACGCTTATCAGTTGGTACAGAATCTAGTGAAGACATTATTAAAGATTTAGAACAAGCGTTAAATAAAATTAAATAAGCTTCACTTAATAAGCGTTTGGGATGTCATATGATATCCTAAACGCTTATTTTTCTACTCTTTAAAGCACCTTATATGAATATTTTTAATATTTTTGATAACATTTATATATCATAAGTATTATAAAGGAGCACTGAACACAATGAATCAAAGCGTATTTGACTTAACTCAACAGCATCGATCTGTTAGACAGTTTAAAGATGAACCTCTTTCTAAAGAGACTGTAGAAAAATTAGTAAAAGCAGGACAAATGGCTTCAACTTCAAGTTACGTTCAAGCTTATTCTATTATTGGTATTACAGACCCAGAAATTAAACAAGCATTAAAAGAAGTATCAGGGCAACAACATGTTGTCGATAACGGTTATTTATTTGTGTATGTGATAGATTATTACCGTCATAGTTTAATTAACCAAGAAACACAAGGCAATATGCAACCTAGTTTTGAGTCAGCTGAGGGCTTGCTCGTTGGTACGATAGATGTTGCACTTGCTGCACAGAATGTTGCTTTAACTGCTGAAGATATGGGACTAGGTATTGTTTATTTAGGGTCATTACGTAACGATGTTGGTCGAGTGAGTGAGATATTAAACTTACCTGAGCATGTCTTCCCACTATTTGGTATGGCTGTCGGTGTACCGAGTGATGACGATCAAGGTTCTCCTAAGCAACGTTTACCATTTGAACATGTCTTCCACGAAAATCAATATAATGCCGACAAAGAGCAACAACTTACTCAAATTAAACAATATGACAAAGATATCCAAGAATATTATGAAAAGCGCACACAAGGTAAACGCTCAGAATCTTGGTCAGAACAAATTAAGAATATGATGAGCAAAAAAACAAGACCAGATATTCTAGAAAAATTAAATCTCAAAGGTTTTATTAAAAAATAAGCACACAAAAAGCGGCTGTGAGATGATTAACATTCTCCAGCCGCTTTTCCTAATTATGATACTTGTTCCTCAATTCTTCCGTCACTTAATTTAATCACTTTATCTGCAAATTCAAATATTCTTTCATCATGTGTAATCATAATACCAATCGAATTATTTTCTTTCACACTATTTTTAATCATTTTTGCTACTTCTATTGCACGTTTTGAATCTAAACTTGCAGTAGGTTCATCTGCCAAAATCATTTTTGGATGATTCATCCAAGCTCTCATAATTGCAACACGTTGTTTTTCCCCGCCTGACAATTCATTTGGATATGATTTGAGTCTATGAGATAAACCAATTTGTTTTAATAATTTTTCAGCTCTTTCTTTAGCATCTTTCTTACGCATGCCAGCCATTTCTCCAACATAAACAAGTTGATCTGTAACATTTAAATATGGTATTAAGTGTGATGATTGAAAGATAAACCCTATTTGATTCAATCTCATATCTGTTAATTTTTTATCTGATAAGTCTACATAATCTAAATCGTCTAATGTTATTTCTCCTGAGCTTTTGCCAAGTAATCCACCAATAATAGAAAGTAATGTAGATTTCCCTGAACCAGAAGCGCCATTCAAAATAACAAGCTGTCCTTTTTCTGCTGTAAACGTAATATCGTTTAATACTTGTGTTTTTGCTTCTTTTTCTCCGAATGATTTTGTAACATGTTCAACAACTAATCCCATTATTATTCTCCTCCTATAGCTTCAAGTGGTTCGATTTTTGTCACTTTAATCAGTGATAGTACGGCGCCGATTAATGAAACAACGATGAATACGGCTACCATTAACATCATTAAGTTTGCGTCAATATAGAATGGCATTGAAACTGGCATCACACTGTTGATGATGAATATAACGGCAATGGATAAGACCACGCCCACTAATGTGATCATCAGAATTTGCAACATTAATGATGCGATAAGTGATTTGTTTTTTGTACCGATTGCTTTTAAAATACCAAATTGGCTTGTTTTTTGAATTGTCATAACATAGAAGAATGCCGTGATAACAATAGCTGAAATAACGAATAAGAATACAATCATCAAGTTCAATGGTTGTTGTTCAGCATTATAACTTGGAATGGCATTTAACATGTCATCTTGTGAAATGACTTTAACATTGTCTACATCGTTGATTTCATTTTTTTGATGATCATTCAAGTTGTCATATGCAATGACTGAAATATGATGACCTTTCAATGTATCCATGCCATTTTTATTTACATAAGCCATAGATGTATGTGAGAACATGATATTATCAGCAAATCCTGAGATTTCAAATGATTGATCGCCTTCTGATAATTTAATTTCGTCCCCTACTTTAAAGCCTTCTGATTTTAATTTCTCATTCAATAACACTTCGTTTTTATTTTGAGGTAAATGTCCTTCTGTTGGTTTCGGTTTAATGTTATTTGTCATTTGTGTAAACATTAAATCCGTTTTTCCACTTTTAGTATCAATTTTTTGCATTGCTGTTTTGACTGTGTCGCCTTTAGCTATTGTATTAACAGCTTCATCAGTTTTCGTCGTAATATTAGACTGACTTAAGTTATTGTCAGCATCACTGGCTATTACGTACGTACTTTTATTCCATTGTTCAATTCCCGATACATTCTCTTTAGCCAATCCTTGTGCTAACGCTGATATAAATAACACTAAAAATGCTAATAAGAATAAAATTAATGTTACGAGTAAATATTTAAATTTGTAATAAGTAAGTTCTTTAAGTGCTAGTTTCATGTCTATCCGTTCCTCTCTCTTTAATGTATATATATATCATAACGAGGCAATATGAACTGAATATGAACAAAAAGACATAAAAACAAATTTTTTTATTTTAATGAATAATTATGGGAAAGACGATTTACTAGTCTATATTATTTGAAGTTGATACAATTTAAAAAAAGAGGAGGAGAGCTTAATGATTAAGTCTACTTGGCAAGGTAAGAAAACTTTTAAAGCACAATCCAAATTTGGCCACGACATCATTTCTGATGCACCAACAGAATCAGGTGGAGATGACAATGGACCATCTCCTGTTGAACTTATGTTAAGTGGTTTAGCTGGGTGTACTGGAATTGATGTTACCAATTTAATGAAAGAACGTTTAGCTCAAGTTACGAAATTGGAAATCACTGTAGATGATGAAAGAGAAGATACAACATCTCGATCAGTGAAACATGTCACATTAACATTCGATGTTGAAGGTGAAGTGGATTTAAAAAAATTAAAGCGTTCCATAAAACTGAGTGTCGATAAATATTGTACGGTTGCACATTCTTTAAAAGCAACAATTGAACCAAAACTTATCTTTAATGGTGAAGAACAAACTTTAGACTAAAAAATAAGAGTTGGATGAAATACCCTATTTATCGTAGAGATTTCAATCCAACTCTTTAATTTTGAATATATGGTGCTCGCCATATATAAAATGTTGCATAAGAACTCCACTCATGCCAACCTTCATTTAAACTTAACATTTGTTCTTTAGATGGTTTCTTATCTAAATTCAAGATGTCTTTCAATGCGTTTTGTAAACCAACATCTCCGATTGGAAAAGCATCCTGAACACCTAATGCACGCATCATAACATAATGTGCAGTCCATGGACCAATCCCTCTAATTTTAATCAGTGAACGCTCAATTTCATTCGTATCCTTAATATCCATCAACATGTCTTTAGATAACATTTGAGAATGCATTCTTTTGGCAATATCTATTAAATATTCTGCTTTTCTTCTTGAGAATTTCAAATCCATCAACTCTTGTACTGAAACATTCGCAATCACTTCAACTGTAGGATGGATATAATACGCTTTATGATTATACGTGATTTTCTCGCCATAAGTTTGAACAAGTCTCTTTTTAAGTTGGTATGCAAATGTTAAATTAATTTGTTGACCAATTATGCCCCAGGAAATAGCTTCAAATAAATTTGGAAGTCTAATCAATCTTAAACCATATAATTTACGGATTAATGGCTTTAATATTTCATTTTTCCTACCATATTGGTAAAACGATGATAAATCTGCTGAGAAATCGAACCATTCTTCTATATATGCAATTATTTTTTCGGTAAGTGTTGGATTTACAGAAACATCATTTAAAACCTCAACAATTAAGTAATGACTATGATAATAAATACATATCAACAGTCTCTCGCCATCTAAATTAATTGCACGATAAATTTTATGATCTTCAACTTCAAATAACACTTCATTCTCATCTCTTTTTAAATAATCTAAGCATTTTTCATAGTCGAATATTTTGGGACATTCTATTCTAATTTCATGCATGATACATCACCTCCATCGTTAAAGATATTATGCGTTATTTACAATTAATACACAAATTTAAAATATAAAAATTGATACTATTTAAAGAAATAACATGTTATAATTGAAAGTAATTATCAATTAGGAGAGAGAAAAATGACCAAAAAATTACTTGTATTCCTCGCTACATTGTTACTTGTATTAGCAGCATGTGGCAACAAAGATGATGACTCATCTAAAAGTAAAACTCACAAATATAAAACAGATGAAGGTAAAACAGTTGAAATTCCTAACAATCCAAAACGTGTAGTCGTATTAACAACTAACCAAGGTAACTTCCAAAAACTTGGTGTTGATCCAGTCGGAACAGATGCTGATTTCCCTAAATCAAAATATGTTGACGATAAAGACGGGAAACGTGTTGGTTCTGAAGATGTTGAAGCTGTTACAAAGCTTAAACCTGATTTAATCATTACTTATAATGCTAACCCACAAATAAAAAAATATGAAAAAATAGCACCTACTGTACCATTCGACCACAGTAAACGAACTTTTAAAGAAGTACACATCGAAATCGGGAAATTATTAGGTAAAGAAGATAAAGCTAAAGAACAAATTAAAGAAATAGAAGATATCATGGCTAAAGATGGGAAAGAAGTCAAAGATAAAATCGGCAAAGACAGCACAGTTTCTATAATGGAAGTTGGACCTAAAGAACTTACATTAATCGGTAAGAACTTTGGTAGAGGTTCTGAAGTTATTTATCAAGGATTTGGATTTAAACATCCAGAAGCAGCACAAAAAGACATTCCTAAAGAAGGTTGGTTATCAACTTCATTCGAGAACTTTAATAAATACACTGGTGATTATTTATTAATCCCAACTGAAAATGGAAAAGCACCAAACTCTTCATTAACTAAAGGTAGCATTTGGAAAAATACACCGGCAGTTAAAGACGATCACGTATACTACTATCCAAGAAATGAATTTATGTATTCAGATCCAATTTCAATCGAAAAACAATCTAAATACTTTAAAGATATGTTAACGAAATAATAAAGCAGAGACTAGGTCATAACGACCTAGTCTCTTTTATTATATAAGTATAAGTTATAGAAACTGTTGTGAACACTTCTGGCCAAACCTGTTTGTAACGGAGTTGTTAGTTACAAAACTACTGAGAATTGTTACTATGGACAGCCTTTATTACAAAACTCCGCTGAAATGTTACTATGGACGGCCTTAATTACAAAACTACTGAGAATTGTTACTATGGACGGCCTTAATTACAAAACTCTACTGAAATGTTACTATGGACCTCCTTAATTACAAAACTTCGCTGAAATGTTACTATGGACGGCCTTAATTACAAAACTCAGCTGAAATGTTACTATAGACCTCCTTTATTACAAAACTCTGCTGAAATGTTAATATGGACGGCCTTAATTACAAAACTCAGCTGAAGTGTTACTATGGACCGTCTTAGTTACAAAACTACTGAGAATTGTAATTACTGGTCTCCTTATTTGCACTTCTAGCCAAAACTGCTAATAACGCACTCAGTATTTGCATTTCTCACCAAACTTGCTAATAACAGCACGCTCAATTACAAAACTCGTAACAACTATTCCTCACGACCTCCCTATTTGCATTTCATGAATTTTATGCATACACTGTATATTAAAGGAGTGGAATTTATTTTGACTAAACAAACGGATTTACGTGTGATTAAAACTAAAAAAGCTCTCACAGAAACATTAGTCTCAATACTTAAAGAGAAGAATTTCTCAGATATTACTGTAAATGAAATTTGTCATGCATCTCTTATACATAGAACAACATTTTACAAGCATTTTATGGATAAGTTTGATCTTTTACAATATGCATTAAGCGAATATACGAAAGATTTCTTTGAATTAGATTTATACGATCGTCTGCACCATCCTTTTCAATCGATGGAGAAGGCATTTATCAGTGAGCTAAGTGACGTATTTGAAAAGCAAAAAGATAATAGTGATACTGCATTTATGGATGAACTTATTAAACACTTCATTGAAGTATTTAGTGAAGATTTCAAAAATAATATTGATAAAGTTACGACTCCTACCCACCTACCTCAATCTTTACTTCCGTTTATTTATGGATCTAATTTAGCGGCAATTATACATTGGTCTGAATTAGCAGATGGTGATATAGACTTTGAAAAGCTAGATAAAATATTTAACGAAATCAATATAATTAGCATGAATAACGGTTAATCAATTTCATCATTTGTATATAAAAAACCTTTCAATTTAGACCTGTTATGGTCTTCATTGAAAGGTTTTTAACGATGTTATTTATTGTTGAACGAGATTGTTAACGTAATCTTTGAATGCTTCTTTGTCGCCTTCTTCAATATCAATCATTGCAACTTTTCCTTGTGGGAATTCAATAAATAATACACCTTTATCTTCTATTGTAACGGCTTTGATGTCTTGATAACTAAATACTCTTTTATAAGGTTCACCGTTCATATCAACGCTCATAATGACACGTTCGTTTGTTGTAATATATGCCCCTTTAAATTGGCTTTGTTCGCCTACTTTATAAATGATTGTTCCTAATACACTTGGACCAACTTTTTCTGTAGGATATAATTCATTTTCATCAATTTCATTTAATTTCATGTTCAATACCTCCATTTAATAACTACTTCTATTGTACGAAATAATGAGAGGTCGTAACAAATATTATGATTGCACATCTCTATATACTTTTCTTCTAGATAATAAAATTGTGACAACAAATGCGACAACAATTGTGATTGCCATACCGATAATATAGTTAAACCAACTACCTGGAGCTATAGAGATAAATCCTGGTAATCCTGCTGTACCGAGTGCAATGGCTTTTACTTTTGTTGCAGCTACATAACAAGAACCGGCACCTGATCCTATTATTGCACCGATAAATGGATAACGTAATTTTAAGTTTATACCAAACATAGCTGGCTCTGTAATACCTAATAATGCAGAAATACCTGCTGCTGAAGCTGTACCCTTCATTTTAAGATTCTTCACAATAAAGAATGCTGCAAGTGTTGCTCCACCTTGTGCAACGTTAGACATTGCTGCAATTGGGAATATAAATGATCCGCCTGTATTTGCTTTATCTGCAATCAATGTTGTTTCTATAGCGATAAAGCTATGATGCATACCAGTAATAACAATCGGTGCATATAGTAATCCAAATAATAATCCACCGATTGCGCCACCCGTTTCATATAACCAAGTTAAACCGTCAGATAAGAATGTCCCTGCAGTTCGTGTAACTGGTCCAACTACTAAAAATGTAACAAATGCTGTAAAGAATAATGACAGTAATGGTGTTAATAAATTATCTAAAGTAGAAGGAATGACTTTTCTAAATCCAATTTCTAACTTAGCAAGTATGTAAGATGCGACTAATATTGGTAACACTTGTCCTTGATAACCAACCATTTTGATAGAAAGTCCAAATATTTCCCAGGTTGGGATTTCGTCGCCTTTTACTAAAGCTTTAGGATAATCATAACCATTCATTAAACTAGGGTGTACAAGTATCATACCAAGTGCTGCACCGAGAAATGCGTTTCCTCCAAACCGCTTCGCTGCACTAAACCCTATTAGAACTGGTAGAAACACAAATGGTGCATTCGCGAAAACATTAATCATATTGGCTAAACTTGCAAACTGATCATGAACATCAATAAATGACGCTTTATCATAAAATAAATCTTTAGCAGTTAAAATATTGTTAAGCCCCATTAATAAACCACCTGCTACAATTGCAGGAATAATCGGAACAAATATATCTGATAACATTTTTACAAATTGCTGAATCGGATTTAATTTCTTAGTCGACTTTTCTTTTACTTCTGATGTCGTAGATGCCTCTAATCCAGTTAAAGATTCCATTTCCGCAAAGACTTTATTAACCGTTCCAGAACCTATAATAATTTGATATTGCCCACCCGTTGAAAAAGTCCCCTTAACAATATCCATATCATTTAATTGGTCTTCATTTACTTGAGACTCGTCTTTTAATACAAGTCTTAATCGTGTGGCACAATGCGCAATAGCTTCAATATTACCTTTACCACCTATTGCTTCAGTAATATTCTGAGCTTCCTTTTTATAATTCATTGATTTCACTCCTTATTTATCCCATTCTTTTTGGTACCGGTACCAAAAAGGGTCAAAAAAATATATTAACCTGATACGATTGTAATCGGTTCCATTAAAATTGTCAACGCTACAAAATTAATCATACTAATTTTAATTAATATGTTCATTTTATAAAATTAATATTCAGAAAAATTTGAAAACAAATGATTACTTTTATATAATGTGAATAAATAATTGAAAGGAGAACTTTTACAATGACAGAACGAATTTATGGCAATACACCTTGCTTTTTAGGTGGTAAAAACTTAACAAAAGAAAAAGATTATTCCACAGACGTTCTCGTATATGGCGTCCCTTTCGAAGGACCTTGCACTTGGGGAGATTATACAGGGTGTGAATTAGGACCGAAACAAATTAGATTATCTTCTGCTAGATATAGCGGATATTTACCTGAATTAGATCACATAGATGTACATAAGCATTTATCCATCGGGGATGTAGGCGATGTTTCAACCGTACCACATGATGTTGATCAAACGGTTCAGAACATCGAAGTATTTGCTGAAGATTTATGGAAATCCAATAAATTTTTAGTCGGTTTAGGAGGCGATCACGGTATCACATATCCGATTTTAAAAGGATTAACGAACACCGGGAAAAAAGTAGGCATTATTCATTTAGATGCGCACTATGATAATATGCCTCACTATGAAAATGAACAATTTGCGCGTAATACACCATTCATGAGGTTATATGAAACAGAAGGCATTCGAAACGAAAGCTTAATTCATACTGGTATTCATGGACCTCGTAACCAGCCTGAAACGGGACAATTCGCCAAAGAAAATGGTGCGGTTACCATCACGATTAATGAAATTAAAGAAACAACTGATTTACGTCAGTTTGCGCGTGATATTTATGCACAGGCAAGTAAAGATGTTGATGTTGTTTACTTAACGATCTGTAGTGATGTACTCGATTTTGCTTTTAATCCAGGCGGACCTGTTGATGGTAATGGTTTAACAAGTTATGAACTTTTAACAATGATTTACGAATTTGGAAAGTTAGGTCTTATTGGTATGGACTTTGTTGAAGTTTATCCAATGCAAGATGCGAACCAAAACTCTGCTCACTTTGTATCAACTGCTGTACTTTACGTATTAGCCGGCCATATTAAGTTTTTAAACAAAGTTTAATGCCTTACAAACGAAGGGATGACAAGATATGACTGAAAAGAGAGAAAGAAGTAAGTTTAGTATTTTTGGTCCTGGAATGATTATTACTGCATCATTTGTTGGTCCTGGTACCGTTACAACCATGACTCAAGGTGGTGCTGGATTTGGATACAGCTTACTCTGGGCAGTAGTCTTCTCAATTATCGCAACGATAGCGCTTCAAGAAATGGTTGCTCGATTGGCTCTTGTTACAAATGAAGGTTTAGGAGAAGCTATACGGGATATTTTTAATCACAAATTACTTAAACTCATCACAGTTTGGTTCAGTATGATTGCTGTAGCAGTTGGTTGTGCAGCATACATATCTGGGGATTTATTAGGGACGTCGTTAGGTGCTTCCTATTTACTTGGCATTCCAGAAAATTATATTGCCCCTGTCATTGGTATCGTTATTTTGTTAATTGGGTTAAGCGGTAGCTATGATTTAATAGAAAAAGTTATGACTGTACTCGTGCTCATTATGGGTGTCATCTTTATTACAACAGTTATTGTCATTCAACCAGATTTCGGCGCAGTATTAAAAGGTGCATTTATACCGAGTATACCTAACGGATCATTATTAACAATCATCGCACTTATTGGTACAACAGTTGTACCTTATAATTTCTTCATACATGCTAGCTCCATTCACGAACGATTTAATGGCATTAAAGACTTAAGAATTGTAAGAATTGATACAATTGTTGCGATAGGATTAGGAGGACTTATATCTGCTGCCATACTGATTACAGCAGGAACACTCATCCATGGTAAAGAAGTCACAAGCTTAGTAGAATTATCCGAACCACTTAAACCGGTATTGGGAGACTTTGCACCTATATTCATGAGTGTCGGATTATTTTCAGCAGGTCTATCTTCAGCAATTGCTTCTCCAATGGGTGCTGCAGCAACAATCAGTAGTTGTCTCCGTTGGGAAGGTGGCGTAAAAAGTAAAAAGTATAGACTCGTGTTCGCAATCGTCATTTTCATTGGTATCATTACCTCTTCACTCGGGTTCGAACCATTAGAAGTCTTACTAATCGCACAAGCATTAAATGGCATCATTTTACCACTCATCGCAATATTAATCTTTGTAATCTTAAATAAGAAGAATATGATGGGTAAATTTGCAAACGGCATCGTCCTGAACATCATCGGAATATTCGTCGTACTCGTCGTATCATTTTTAGGCGTCTACAGTTTAATAGATGCTATTCAAAGCTTTATTAGATAAATCAAAAAACCCTTCACTATCACATTAGTGAAGGGTTTTCGTCTTAAAATATAACATTTAATCATCTAATATGCTTAAATGTCGTTAAAATTCTATCGAGTTTTCTCTTTATCCAATTTCTATTTTTTAATAGCTTTAATTGACTCTTTTGAGCGACTTCATTAACAACTTGGTCAACATTTAATTGATCTGTATATATTTTATATTCTGTAACAATATTATCAAAAAACTCAATACAGTCGTCCATTTGAACACGAGCAAACGTTTCTCCCAATTCCAATCTTTTATTTAAACGTCTATTTAAAGTTTTCTTATTTGCATACAGTATATAATGATCTAACCGAATCCCATCTTTTTTTAAGCGTTCAATAATTTCTTGGTAGTACTCAATATTAATGATTGTCATAGGTACAATGATTATACCGTCATATGATTCCGCTACATACTTTAATAAATCATAGTTAAAGTATCTCCATTGATCATGGTCTTGAAAATTATCTTTATGTAAATTCTCAGGTATATTATGACGTATAAAAAAACCTAAATTTTCAGGATCATAAACAAAAGATTTAGATAATCTCTTATTCAATTCAAAAGCCACAGTCGTTTTTCCAGAACCAAATGCCCCATTTAACCAGATAATCATAAGTTCACCCTTTTCTATTGTTAGAAGCATTATATCCTTAACTACAAATAATGAAAATCGGTATTGTCAAAAGTGGTATTTAAGTAAAAATTCAAAAACAAAATGCAGTTTTTAAAGAATCTAGGTACAAAATTTAAATTAAATACAATTTTATAATAAAAGTTTTTAATTTTTTAATATAATGATATAATTATATCGTCGCCTACCTCTATGGCGTAATTCTACATAGAGAGGAGGTGTTGAGAATGACAACTGCTTTTGTCAATATCATTGCACCCATTATATGTGGATGTGCAATAGCTTACTTTTCTCATTGGTTAGAGAATCGTAAGAAAAAATAAAAGGCGACGTTTAGCCGACACCATTAATAAAGCCCCCTCACTATGGCAGTAGTGAGGGGGTTTGGTGTTGAGTCACAACAATTGCTTTTGTTAGTAACATTATACCACCTATTGCATTTCATGTCATCTGTAACATTGTCATTAATGTTCAAAAAATTTATTTACTTTTAGCAATAGACATTCCCATTTCATTCTTTATGTGACTTGCTACAGTCTGTAATTCAGGAAAATAATTATTAGCAAAACCTATAATAATTTTATTCTTCACAAATTCATTTAATTGTCTATCCTCTGGAATAGTCTGATCTATCAATTCCAAAAGTTCTCTATGATTTATATCATCTAAACTTACATTACCCAAATACTTCATAATAGCTAGCATAAGTTTATCAAATACCTCATGTTCAAAATCAAAATCCAATAATAATAAACTTACAGAGTTTGTCTCTAATTGATTATCACCAATTCTAACTGATAGTTCGCTTATAGCTTGATAAAGTAATCTAAAACTCTCTTTATTCTCAAGCATATTCAAACACCCCTTGATTTTAAAATAATTAGTATGTGTATTACCACAATCATCTTCTAAATTAATGATAACCAAAACTCTAAATCAAGTCCAAACGAACAGTAAATGAAACATTGCATTAAAAACTCCCTCACTACGGCAATAGTGAGGGAGTTAGGTGTTTAAATACAGTTATTACTTTTGTGAGTAACATTATACCAGCTATTACATGACATGTCATCTGAAAATTGACATTATTTTTCCAGTTCATTCTACATGATTTCAAATATCTTCGATTAATAAGCGTAACCAAAGATAATAATAAATAATATAGACATTACTATATTTGTTACTAATATCGTTCTAAATAGCTTTTTGGAAACTTTTCTATTATACCTCTTTAATCCATATACCTGTACCCACGTGTTAAATGCAGTATATCCTATGATAAATAAAAAGATGATTAAAAATTGCAATGCAATCACTCCCAAATACACCTATTCTACCTATGACTCACTACGTTTAAATTAATTTTACATCAAACAGCACCTACTTCAAAACAATATTTACAAATAAATGGGATTATGGTTAAATTATGTAAAAATAATAAATATTAAATAAAGTAGGCGCACGTGTATGTCATCTTTTGTATTCATTTTAAAAGAACAGGTTAAAAATATTTATTTAATTAAAAGGTTAGCTAATTTTGAAATTAGAATTGCAAATACGAATAACTATTTAGGTACGGCATGGGAGTTAATAAACCCTATGATCCAAATTGCAATATACTGGTTCATTTTTGGGCTAGGATTTAGAAGTAATCAGCAAATAGAAGGTATTCCCTTTATTTATTGGTTAATAGTTGGAATAAGTATGTGGTTTTTTATTAATCAGGGGATCCTAGATGGAACTAGGTCTATTAGTATGAAATATTATCAAGTAGCAAAAATGAACTTTCCAATTTCAATATTACCTAGTTATATCGTAGTGAGTAAATTTTATAGTCATTTAGTGCTATTGGGTATTATAACTTTAATATGCTTTATTGCTGGATTTACACCATCTATATATTTAATACAATTATTAATATTTATTCCATATGCACTTTTACTTTCGATATCTATAGCTATATTTACTTCGACTTTAAACGTCATAATAAGAGACACTCAAATGATTATACAAGCTTTAATGAGAATGCTATTTTTTGTATCGTCTATTCTTTATCTACCAGATAATAAAATTGTCATAAATATCATCAAATATAACCCTATTTATTTTCTTGCTGAAGGATACCGTTCAGCGATTCTATATAAAGAATGGTTCTTTATTAATAATTGGGATTTAGTGATATATAACTTTGTTTTTCTGATAATAACGTTTGTAATTGGTGCATATGTTAACTTTAAATATAGAGATTACTTTTCAGATTTTATGTAGAATTTATTATCTCTATTGCGATTTTCATAATAAAAAGAGACCTGAAATTAGGTCTCTTTTTTATATATCATTTTCTATTTTTTTCTTTTACGGTTAACCAAATAATAACCATAAAGTCCGCAAGCTAAAATAAATAAAAATATAAGCATATTCTGCCCCCTTATATTATATTTATCTCTATATTTCTGTCTCAACGATATAGTCGGTTGATATGTCATTACCGGCTACGAATTGATGAGATCCTACTATTTTATAGCCATGCTTAGTATAGAATTTGAGTGCTTGGTGATTATGTTCCCATACGCCTAGCCACAGTTTTGATTTTTGTTGTTCTTTAGCAATTTCAAAGGCTTTTTTCATGAGTTCACTGCCGATTCCTTTTGACTGAAATTGTTTATACATGTATAAACGTTGTACTTCTAGATAGTCATCTCCCATTGGTTCTGTTTGTGCTGATCCAATGTTGAGTTTCATGTATCCTGCGATTTCTTGATTGATTTTGGCAAAGAAGTACCATGATTCTTTATTTTGCAATTCACTTAAAAGTGTTTCATGATTGTATGCTTCTTCAAAATATTGATTCATATCTTCTTGTGGCATGTCGTCTACAAATGTATCTTTAAAAGTCGTTCTACATATTGTTGATAAAGCTTCTATTTCATTTTCTTGAATAGCTGTTATTTCGATTGTATGCATATTGAGAGCCTTCTTCCATACTATTTTATTAATATTTTTCTAATCATATCAAAGAAAACGATTGTTTTAAATATGTTAAACTAATAAAAAAGGAGTGAATATTCGTATGACAAATTTAACGATTTATTTAGCAGGACAAATTCATAATAATTGGAGAGAAGAAATCACTCAGAAAGCTGAACAACATAATTTACCACTAACGTTTGTTGGTCCACAAACCAACCATGATCGTTCTGATAATATTGGCGAATCTATTTTAGGTGAACAACCTAATAATTATTATAAAGATAATGCCGCTTCTGATATTAATAATTTTCGTACGCAAGTATTAATGAATAAAGCTGATGTTGTCATTGCTTTATTTGGTGAAAAATATAAACAATGGAATACAGCAATGGATGCTTCAACGGCGATTGCTTTAAACAAGCCGTTAATACTTATACGACCAACTGACTTAATTCACCCGCTTAAAGAGTTATCTAACAAAGCTAATGTAACTGTTGAGACAGTGGATCAAGCATTAGAAGTACTTAAATATATTTACGAATAAAAATAAAAGGTTATGACGCTTATTATTTACAAATACATGCGTGATAACCTTTTTATTTAACTTTATTTAATTGTCGATGTTTCTTATATTTATAGTAAACTTTCGATAATAAATCTGCTATGAGTAACCCAAGTGCTATTGAACTTGAGATAAGTGCAACTTTTATCATCGTAATTAATGCTTCATGATAATCATTTAATACTAAATTTTTAATCGCTTCATAGGCTGTGCCACCTGGTACAAGTGGTATGATACCAGGAATAATAAAGAGAATAACTGGCGAGAAGAATTTTCTACTCATCATATGCCCTGCCACACCTATAAACAAACCGCCTATAAATGAAGATTGTACGTCAGAACCATTAACCATCATACCCGTTTGAAAAGCAACCCACCCGATGGCACCAACTATACCAGCAGGGGTTAATAAATATTTAGGTGAATTAAATAATAAAGCAAATAAGAAAGCCGTACCAAAACTAAATACAATGTTTAATATTATCGTTATAATCATAATTCACCTCTTATGAGAATATTAACAACACGATACCTACACCGACACCAATGGCAATAGAAGTAAAGGTTGCTTCTAATCCTTTAGATATACCCACTAATAATTGACCTAAAAATAAATCTTGAATCGCATTTGTTATGAGCACACCTGGAACGATTGGCATAACTGCAGATATAATCGCAATATTTAACGCATCTCCTCCAAATAACATTTGATTATAAATGGCGATTAATGCGATGACACTCGCGGCAATAATTTCTGCTATAAATTTAACACGTGTCCATGAATGTAGAATTTCTACTATAGAATAACCTATTGCACCTCCAATAAATGTGGCGATGATATCTTCTTTATGTCCACTAAATAAATATAGGAAGAAAATTGAAATAAAACCTGCAGCAATCATTTTAAACGGTAACGAGTATGGTAATGGGGATTTATGTATAGTACGAATACGCTTCAATGCCTCTTCAGCTGATATTTGCCCTTTATCTAACATTCTAGAAATATTATTCACGCGATGAATATTACCTAAATTCGTATCTCTTTTACTGACTCTATATACTCTAATGTTGTCGTCTATATCTAAAGCGAAATTTATAATTGTTGAACTGACATAACATTGATTATTCGGATATCCTAATCGTTTAGCCATTCTATACATTGTATCTTCAACTCGAAAAGCCTCCGAACCCGCTTCTAATAATACTAAACCAGCATTCATCACAATTTCTTGAACTATAGATTTAGGATAGCGTTGTTGATTCATATACTACACACCTCACTTTATCTTTATATATATAATAGAGTATCAAAAATAACATTACAATCGGACTTTTATTTCTATAAAATTCAATTTTATATAAATGCGAAAACTGAGATTTTATAAAACTGTATTGAGTGCGATAATTTTTTCTATTTTATGAACATTTCGTAAATAACTTGACTTTGTTTTCATTTCATAATAGGCTTAATTTTGACGTAAGGAGGATAATAAAATGGATATACCACCAATCAACAAACAACTTGGATTCATGTTATATGTTGCGTCAAAAGAGCTTATAAAAAAATATACACCAATATTGAAGAAATATAATCCAACTTATACAGGTTATATCGTTCTTGTAGCTATAGATAAAAACGAAGTAATCAATATTAAAACTTTAGGCGACAGACTATACTTAGATTCTGGGACTTTAACACCACTTTTAAAGAAACTTGAAGAAAAAGGGTTCGTTAATCGCGAAAGAGCGATTAATGATGAGAGAAATTTACGTGTTTCTTTAACTAAATTGGGTATCGAAACGCAAGGCCAAATCTTAGAAGATATCTATCAAACATTCCAAGATTTAAACATGGATACTGATCATTTTAACGAATTACGTGATTCAGTTGAAACATTTATTCAAACAAATCTTAATAATGACAAAGATGCATAATTTTGAAATAACATAAAGAGGCTGGGACAAGGTTTAAACATTGTCTCAGCCCTTTTTATTTCTATTATAACTATGATATGGACAAGTGATGAGATGGTCATCTATTATACCGATACTTTGTAAGAAAGAATACATGATTTTAGGACCAACAAATTTAAAACCTAATTTCTTTAAGTCTTTGCTTAATTTAATAGAAAGATTTGTTTCTGCCGGCACTTCTGACATGTCATGCCATTCATTTATAATTGGCTCGCCATCTACATATGACCAAAGAAAATCTGCAAAACTGCCATATGTTTGTTGTATTTCTTGAACTAATAATGCATTACTTTTTACGGACTTTATCTTACCTATATGTTTAATAACATTATATTCAATTTTAATGTGTTCTAATGCTTCATCTGTTAACACTGCACATTGATCAATTTTAAATTGTTTAAAAGCTACTTGATATGCTTCTCGCTTTTGAATGACCGTTTCCCAAGAAAGACCAGCTTGTGCACCTTCTAATGATAGCATCTCAAAGATGTAATCATCATTTTTATTAATTCTACACCATTCATTTTCGTGATATTTTTTCATTAAATCACTATTTGGCCAAGTACATTCTGACATATATTTTCACTCATTTCGTATTTTCATTTTTATCTAACATATAATTTCGAGCCATAAATATGATAATCGTCACGCCTATCACACTTAATATAATGATCGTTTCCCATACACCCAACTTAAAAGGCATACCAAGCGCTGTATATAAGTCTTTAATGACGAGAAATGTAAATAATGCCATCATTTCGAATTTGATAAAGTAAATTAATAATTTAGCATTTTCTATTTGGGCTTTATTTGGTTGATCATAAAGTGATGGAACATGTATGTATTTATCTATATTTGGATTACTGACTAAATAATGAAGTATAAGCCATATCAATAATCCTAATACAGGCATAAAGAATATAAAAGTCTTAGTCGACCATGCATCTGCATTTCCTGCAAAATTATAATGACTCGGTATTTTGTCAGGTAAATCGGCAAAGTTAATCATAATTAATATAATAGAAATTAACCACAAAACAATACTCGATATATCTAATACTTTTTTGAGCATGATATATCCCCCTTTATAAAAAAAGCAACAAGTACATTAAATGTGCTTGTTGCTTTTAAGTTTAAACTTTAAAAGTGTTTATTGAACTTACCAAGCAAATAATCCAACGAATGCTGCTGTTAACAGCGATACTAAAATACCTGATAACAACATCATTGGTACGTATTTAGATACGAAATTAGATACATCTTCTTTAACGATACCTTTCAAAGTACCTATTATCATACCAATAGTAGAGAAATTAGCAAATGATACTAAGAATGTACTAATTACTGCTGCTCTATGTGTTGAATATTCACTTATTTCTTTACTAATCGTGCTCATAACAACAAACTCATTTGTTACTATCTTAAGTGCCATTTGTTGAGCAACTACCCATGCTTCCCCAACTGGCATACCAAGTAAAATTGCGAATGGGAACATAAAGATTCCGAGGATATACTCTAATCTTATGTTTGGTAAATATGGAATTGGATCCATAATACCTAGTAATTTATTAATCAAGTCCGCAATCGCAACAAATGCGATAACAAATGCGATAATGATTAATACAAGTTTACCTGCATTGATGACTGAATCACCTAAAAATGAGAAGAATGGCTGTTTTTCCCCTTCGTCTATCTCAGCCACAACATCATCTTCTGGGTCTAAATCAAACGGATTTAAAATTGTTGTTACAATAATCGCGTTAATGATGTTTAATGGTATTGCCGTTAATACATATTCTCCTGGTATCATCGTGACATACGCACCAACAATTGCCCCTGATACAGAACTCATAGACATCATTGCAAGCGTAAGTACTCTGACTTTATTCATAGATGTTAATTGTTTAGATGAAACTGCTAAAGCTTCCGTATTTCCTAAGAACATCATTTCAATTGAGAAGAATGACTCAAATTTAGGTTGTCTTGTTATTTTTGAAATAACCCAACCTAACATTGAAATAAATTTTGGTAAAATACCTAAATACATTAAAATATCGAATACTGGTACAACTAGTAAAATTGGTAGTAACGCTGAAACTGCCATATCCATTTTCCCTGGCCCTGGTGCTGTAAAGCTACCAAATGCAAATCCAATTCCCGAAAAAGCAGATTCTAAAAGCCATGATACGCCATCAGCCGCACCTTTAACGAATCTCGCTCCGAAAGAAAATTGTGTGAAGAACCATGCTAATACTAAGTTAATGACAATTAGTATTAAGACTGATTTCCAATCAACATTCTTTTTGTCTCTAGAAAAAAGAAAAGCGACACCAATGAATACCAACAAACCAATTATGTTGATGATTAAAAACATTGTTTATTGTCCACCCTTTTCGTTTAATTAAAAGCATCATTATTATAACATGCAACTTAAAAGTATGTTACTACATTTTTACATACTATTTACGATTTTTATATAAATAAAAAAACGAATAAACCATCAAGGCTTATTCGTTGAAGTTTCAATCATATACATTTTTACTCGTTAAATTTAATTATTTAGAATATTGATCAAATTGATTAATAGATTGATCGCATTTCATACTGATAGCTAAATATACGATATAACCAGAAACCAGTACCATGATTAAAGCATAAACTGTTAATACATAAATATTAGAAATAATTGCCGTATTAAACAGTACCAACATGAGTATCATGATTGCATCTATAATGCTTAATGATATGACACATACACGCTCCATTTTAACCCTTCTTTTCTCAATAATATGACTCTAGCTATTAGCTACTTATCTTGCGCAATGAGATACATCTTACTACATTCACTATATGAATTCAATACGTTTTCCAAAATATTTATAAGCTGATTATTCCTATCAACAAAAATAGTTATGATATAGTTTACAAGTGTACAGTCATTATATTTATATAGGAGGCATTTTATCATGGAAAATTATCATTTAAATGATGGACAAGTGTTACCGCAAGTAGGATTTGGTACGTATAAATTGAACGGATCATCTGGTGTGCATGCAATCGTAAACGCATTAAACAATGGATATCGCATATTAGATACTGCATATAACTACGAAAATGAAGGTACTGTCGGAAAAGCGATACAAGAAAGCCATGTTAGTCGCGATCAAATTATCGTAACATCAAAGCTACCTGGTCGTTATCATAGTTATGATCAAGCCATTACTGCTATACAAGAATCGATTTATCGATTAGGTGTAGAATATATTGACTTATATTTAATTCACTGGCCAAACCCTAAACAAGGCAAATATGTAGAAGCTTGGAAAGCACTCATAGACGCACAAAAACTTGGCCTTATTAAATCTATTGGTGTATGTAATTTCTTAGAAGAACATATTGATACATTAGAAAAAGAAACTGGTGTACTACCTGCAGTTAACCAAATAGAATTACATCCTTATTTCAACCAAAAAGATGTACTCGAATATCATCAAGAAAAAGGTATTATAATAGAAGCTTGGAGTCCTCTAGGTCGCGCTTCAGAAGTTATAAACGATAAAGAAATTGGTAAAGTCGCTGAAAAATATAATAAAACAATTCCACAAATCATTTTAAAATGGCACGTTCAAAATGGTATTGTCCCAATTCCAAAATCAACATCTAACGAAAGACAACTACAAAATTTAGATGTGTTTGATTTCTATTTAGAATCAGAAGATTTACACGCAATCGAAGCATTAACTAAAGCTGATGGACGACTTAAAGATCAAGATCCAGCAACTTATGAAGAATTTTAATTCAAACTTATTCAAATTTAAAACAAACAATGAGAAAAGGATGATTGAAATGGCAAAACGCGTAAAATTAGGTAAATCAAATATTGAAGTTAACCCAATTGGTTTAGGAACTAATGCTGTTGGCGGTCATAATTTATATCCAAACCTAGATGAAGAACAAGGTAAAAATGTTGTAAGAGCTGCCCTAGACAATGGCGTTAATTTATTAGATACTGCTTTCATCTATGGTCCTGGAAGATCAGAAGAACTTGTCGGAGAAGTCGTTAAAGAATACAATCGCGAAGATGTCGTTATCGCTACTAAAGGCGCTCACTACTTTGACGGTGATGATACGAAATTATCTAACGACCCTGAATTTTTAAAAGAACAAGTTGAAAACAGCCTTAAAAGATTACAAACTGACTATATAGATTTATACTATATTCACTTCCCAGATGATGAAACACCTAAAGACGAAGCAGTTGCAGCTTTACAAGAATTAAAAGATGCTGGAAAAATTAAAGCAATCGGTGTTTCTAACTTCACTTTAGAACAACTTAAAGAAGCCAATAAAAATGGTAATGTAGATGTTATTCAACATGAATATAATTTATTAAATCGTGAGAATGAACACATCTTAGAATATACCGCAGAACATGATATTACATTTATTCCATATTTCCCATTAGCTGCAGGATTATTAGCTGGTAAATATGATGAGAATACAACATTCGATGATTTAAGAGCAGAAAAACCAGAATTCCAAGGTGAAGCTTTTAAAGAAAATCTAAAAAAAGTAGACAAACTTAGAGAAATCGCTCAAGAGCATGGCGTAGACGTAGCGCATATTGTGTTAGCATATTATTTAACAAAACCATCATTAGATGTGATCATACCAGGCGCTAAACGAGGCGAACAAGTTATCGACAACTTAAAAACATTAGAAGTGAACTTAACAGAAGAGAACATTCAACTTATAGAATCACTCTTCCCAATCGCATAAGTTTGATAAGAAGGCTGAGACAGGAAAAATTGTCTCAGCCTTTCATTATGTGACAGTGTGTTAACTTTCATTTTTTATGAATTCTGGTAATTAGAGGGCGGTCACTAAGGGACATTTCTCAGAATTCTGTCTCTAACACCTACTCATTTTTCGACCATACAGTCATCTATCTATCAATCCCGCCCATACAAGTATGCCCACCTAATTTTTATTCATCTAAAAGAATTCACATATATATTTTATTAAAAAATTATGACAATTCCTTCATTGATATTGATTATCATTTGCAAATATAGGATAATAACCGTAAGTTGAAATAATTAGGAGGAATCATGACTGATGAATATTACAGACGTTACGATTATCGGTGGGGGGCCAGCGGGATTATTTGCGAGTTTTTATTCCGGGTTGAGAGGAATGAGCGTAAGAATAATAGATTTCCAAAATAAATTAGGCGGTAAAATGCATGTCTACCCTGAAAAAGTCATTTGGGATATAGGGGCACTTGCGCCAAAACCTTGTTATGAAGTTATTCAAGATTTAGTGCAACAAGGCTTACATTTCGGTCCAGAAGTGTGCTTAGAAGAAAAAGTTATTGATATTAAAAAAGTTGAAGAACAACATTTTATTATATATACAGAAAAAGGTCATGAGTATCATTCAAAATCTGTCATTATTGCTGTTGGTGGTGGCATAATTAAGCCTTTAACTTTAGATATTGAAGGTGCTGAGCGTTTTGAATTGTCCAATTTAAATTATGTTGTGCAGTCTATCCAGAAATTTAAAGACAAGCACATATTAATTTCGGGGGCAGGTAACTCTGCATTAGATTGGGCTTGTGATTTATCAGAATATGCGAAAAGTGTTACGCTTTGCTACAGAAAAGAGGAAATTTCTGGGCATGAACATATGAAACAATTATTAGATAAACTTGATATCTCTAAAAAACCAAGTATGGTTATTAAACAACTTAACAGTGATCCTAATAAACCAGTTATCACAGAGGTTGTTTTAGAACATGTTGATACAAATGAACAAGAAATCGTACCTGTTGATGAAGTCATCATTAGTCATGGTTTTGATCGTGAATCAGAGTTACTTCATAATGCACAAACAAAAGTCAATTTAGTTAATGATTTCTTTATTGAAGGTTTAGGAAACAGTCAAACTTCAGTACCTGGTATATTCGGTGCTGGGGATATCATTAAACATGATGCGAAAGTTCATTTGATTGCTTCTTGTTTCAATGATGCCGCAAATGCTGCAAACTTAGCTAAAAGCTATATCGATCCTGAAGCACAAGCAGGCGGTCGCGTATCGAGCCACAATGATATCTTCAAAGAAAAAAACAAAGAAGTTATCAAAAAATATATTGCACAATCTTAATACGAACTATTTACCTTCCAATCTGTTTAACCTTAAAAGAGATTGGGAGGTTTTATTTTGTTAAAAATACTAAATTTTTATGTACATATCATACTTGAATAATCCTCTTGAAACTTTTTTAAATAATATTTAACTTCCTCATCTGATAAATCTCGCTCATGATCTACTTCATTAAAAAAGCTTTGTCGTTCAATTTGTGCGTGTTTACGTTGTATCATATCACGATACTTTTTTGGCGTAACACCATAATACAATTTAAAAGAATAAATATAAGACGATACATTATAAAATCCATGTTTTTCAGATATGTCGATTATTTTTTCTTGTGTATGAATTAAATCATACGTGCTATTTAACAATCTGATGTCCGTTAAATAATCTTTAAAGTTCACACCCATTTGTTCTTTAAATAATTTCGAAAAATACGATTCAGAAATATGATATTTATCGGTAAATGTATTGATGGTTATACGTTCATTATAATGATCATATATATAATCTTTAATTTCATCAATTATCGGGTTGATATGTCGGTTAACAATTGGACATTCTTTTGAATAAACCGTTAAACGGTCTCTATAAAATTCTAATATCGTAATAAGTTGCTTCATTATTTTTAAATTGCGGTTGTTCTCTTGTATTAAATATAAATCACACAAGCATATTAAATGGTCTCTTAAAGTGACTAATTCTGTTTGGTTTTGTATATACTGATGATATGAAAGTAACTCCGGTATCATCGTTGATATTAATGACTCATACAAATGAATTTGTACAACAATATTCCCTTCTAGCACATCGAGTTTATACCACTCATTATGTTTAACAACAAACGTTTCCCCTTCTTTATATTGGTTACTATTCTCTTTGATCGTAACCATAACATGCCCCTTTAATACTACAAAAAATGAAATACCTATATGATTGCGATATTTAGTAGCAGAATATTTTAGGTATTTGATTTCATATATATTTCTCACAACAAATCTCCTAATTCTTTGATATCTTAATAAATTTAATCCAAATCCCATAAGTAAACATCGAATTACTTATGTAAAAATATAGAATTATAATGACGTTATTATAATTCGAAAACTTTAATCAGTAAATATATAAATTGAAGAAAATCAGATTAAGGTAAATGTTTTAATATTTTGAAAGAATCATACAATTTATTAAGTGAGAATATATTGAATCGTATCATCGAATTTCGCGAACGTTTAGCATTCGATATTTCGACTTAATACAACTTCATTAAATACAAAAAGAGACTAAGGTACAACTACCCCAGTCTCAGTTCATATAATATTATGATTTTACAACTTCTTGTCCACGTTTGTTCCAAGTTAAGATGAAACTTAGCATTGCAAGGACACTAATGATTGTCAATAATAAAAATCCTGAATCCCATCCGAACTTATCCACTGTTAGTCCCATAATGATATTAGCCATTACAGCACCACCTAAATAACCAAACAATCCAGTTAATCCCGCAGCAGTACCTGCTGCTTTTTTAGGTACATAATCTAATGCTTGTAAGCCAATCAACATAACTGGTCCGTATATTAGGAAGCCTATCGCGACTAATGCAATATTGTCTACTAATGGGTTTCCTGCTGGATTTAACCAATATACAATGACAGCGATTGTCACACCTAACATGAATATAAATCCTGCTGGTCCCCTTCTACCTTTGAACACTTTATCTGAAATATAACCACATAATAATGTTCCTGGGATACCTGCCCATTCATATAAGAAGTATGCCCAACCTGATGCATTTAAATCGAAACCTTTTTCTTCACTTAAATACGTAGGTGCCCAGTCTAGCACACCGTAACGAACAAAATAAACAAAGATATTTGCAATAGCAATCATCCAAACCCATTTGTTATTCAATACATATTTAAAGAGAATATCTTTTGTTGATAGCTCTACTTCTAAAGATTTCTGTTCTTTATTCGGATAATCATTTCGATATTCTTCAATTGGTGGTAATCCCATTGATTGAGGTGTGTCCCTAACTAGAATATACGAAACAAGTGCAATAATTAATGCAATAATAGCTGGATAAATAAAAGCACCTTCAAAGCCTTTTAAGTAACCAAACGATAATGTTCCTGTAATCGAAATACCTAATAAAGCTATTGGTGCCATCAATCCACCACCAACATTATGAGCGACATTCCAAATTGCTGTCTTACCACCACGTTCACTAACACTATACCAATGTACAAGTACTCTACCAGATGGCGGCCACCCCATACCTTGGAACCAACCATTTAAGAAAAGCATAATAAACATGATAAATACACTAGATGTTAAGACAGGTATAAAACCCATCAATAAATTAACGATTGCCGTTAATACTAAACCTAATGTTAAAAATATTCTTGCGTTACTCCGGTCACTTACTGTACCCATAATAAATTTACTAAAACCGTAAGCAATTGAAATAGCTGATAAAGCAAACCCTAATTCCGTCTTACTAAAGCCTTCATCAATTAATGCTGGCATCGCAAGTGAAAAGTTTTTCCTTAATAAATAGTAACCAGCATAACCAAGAAATATACCTATAAAGACTTGAAGTCTCAATTTCTTATATGTATCATCTACCTGTTCACTTGGCAGAGGATCTATATGTTTAGCCGGTTTCAAGAAATTCGCCATACTCATACCTCCTAATATTAATTATTTGTAAAGAATGTAAAGATTTTGTAAATTTCAATTTATAATTTCATCATATGTATTGCAAACGTTAAAGTCAATGCATTTTTATATTTTTATTAATTAATTTAATTTATTTTTTAAACTTTTATTTAACACAGGTGTATTAAAATATGTTAGACTTCTACTATGCCAAAAATTATTAATCATAAAGAAAAAAAAGAACAAATTATTCAATATGCTTTTCAGTCAATTGTTGAAAATGGTGCAAAGGGATCTACGGTTAGACAAATTGCTAAACTCGCACAAATGACACCTGGACAAATTAGATACTATTTTCCAAGTCATTCAGAATTACTCAGTGCAGTTATGTCTGAAGTAGAACTAAAAGTAAGAAGGAGAATCGAAGCAATACTCACGTCTGATAACCAAGACACAATTGATAAAGTAAAAGCATGTTTACTCACCGTTTTGCCGTTAGATGAAGAGAGATTAGCTGATATGGAAGTATGGATGGCCTTTCGATATGACAGCCATGAATACGGACAAAGTACTTTAGATGATGGATTAGACGAACTATGTACAACGGTATTAACGATTTTAGAACGCGACAACTTATTAAAAAACAACAGCAATATACATCTTAATTCAATGAGACTTCACGCATTAATTGATGGATTAGCACTTCATAAATTGTTAAATTCAAAACAGACCTCAAATGAAGATATTGAAGCAATTGTATTCGAAGAAATTTCAAAGCTTACGAAATAAAGGAGGATAAGTCATGAATTTTATTGTATGGCTCATTATTTTTTGTGAAGTTGCATTCTGGGTCGTTATACTACTCGGACTCGTCACAAGATATGTATTCAGACAGAAAAAGCTTGGGCTCATTTTTCTAGCACTAACACCCGTTATTGATTTGATTCTATTAATCACAACAGCTGTTGATTTAATGAATGGCGCAACTGCCGAAACACCTCACGCTATTGCTGCTGTTTATATATCCGTTTCAATTGTCTTTGGTAAAAGTATGATTCAATGGGCTGATGACCGCTTCAGATATTATGTCATGAAAGAAGGTAGCAAACCTGAGAAGCCTAGTGGGTTCGCGTATGCGAAACTGTATGCGAAAAGTTGGTTCAAACATTTACTCTCTTACATTATAGGGACAGGTATTCTACATTTAATCATTTACTTAATTCATGACAAAAGTAGGACTGAAGCTATGGATGGTGTCATCCACATTTGGTCAATAGTGCTCATTATTGATTTAGCCATCACCATCTCGTATTTCATATGGCCACCAAAAAAGAAACAGTCAGAATAGAAGAACCTGAGCCATTTTTTGGCTCAGGTTCTTTTTACGTCTATTTATCGTGTTCATCTTCAATGTTACCGACAATATTTTCAAGTATGTCTTCCATCGTGATCATACCTGCTAATTTACCTTGTTCATTATGAACGATTGCGATATGTGCACGTTGTTTTTTCATTTTATCTAATACGTTTTGAATAGCGTCTGTCTCTTTGACATATATGATTTCGTGAATTAATTCAGTTATATCTTGTATGTTGTCTTTCAATAAATCTTTCGCATGTATATATCCAATAACATTCGTTTTATCATCTTGATACACTGGATATCTTGTATAATAACCATTTTTCACAAATTGAATGGCTTCTTGTTGACTAGATTTACTATTGATCATTGTCATATTGTCTCTAGAAATCATACAATCTTTGACAACAAGTTCATCATAAATAAATACTTTATTAATATGTTCTAATTCTGTTGATGAAATTTCTCCGCCTTGGTGACTTTCTTTAATCAACATCTTCAATTCTTCTTCAGAGTGATATAATTCAGATTCTTTCGCAGGTTTCATACCAAATAAGCTCAATATCATTCTTGCTGACCCATTTAAAATAAAGATAAAAGGATATAATAATTTGTAAAACAGTATAATCGGTCTTGCAAAGAACAATGTAACTTGTTCAGCTTTTTGAATTGCGATAGTCTTTGGCGCCATTTCTCCTACTACAACGTGTAAATATGTTGCAATAATAAATGCGCTTGCTAAAGTTAAGATATGAATAACCGATTCTGATAATCCAAAGCTACTATAAAGTGGATGCAAAATAAACTCAAATGTTGATTCTCCAACCATACCAATTCCGAGTGCTGTAATGGTTATACCTAACTGACATGCCGCTAAATACTCATCAAGATGTTCAACTACCTTTTTAGCTGGTTGAGCGTTCTTATAATTCTGTTCTGCTAAATAGTTAATTCTAGATGACCTGACCTTTACAATCGCAAACTCCGTCGCAACAAAGAATCCGGTTAAAGCGAGTAATACAATAAACGTGATTAAACTAATTGTGGTCCCCAATTATTAATTAATTCCTCCATATAATAAAAAATTCCAACCATATTTGGCTGTCATTTAATTTTACACTATTTCGAATAATTTTTATAATAATATACATTTGAAATTACATTACTAAAGGGCTATACTAGTGTCTGATAAGGAGGGATCTTAAGATGCTACTAAATGTGTCATGTTCTCTACAATTATTCATACCCAACGATCAAATGAAATAATTTAAAAGAAGGGATTTAATATGAATAATTACATTAAACCATATCAATTCGTTAGTATTAAAGAAAAATCAGAACAGTTATTTAACGTTTATAAATCTGTAAATGATATAAAAACAATCGATACGTTTCAAGCTATAACATACGACCATATTTCACAGCTTTTTGAGGAAAAGCATTCTGAAATAGAAGATTTCACAAAAATCATTATGAATAAAAAGATTTCTCGATCACAAATTGAGAAATTATTATTTGGGCTTAAAAGCTACGTCGTCCCATTTGAACAGCCTTCAAGTAAGCAACTTGAAAAGATCTTTAAAAAGACTAAAAAGTTAAAACAACCAGAATGGGATAACATAGACTTAAAAGAGTCTTCATATATAGGTTGGAATGATTCTGGTAAACAAAAGAAATTTATCGTGCTCTATGAAGACGATAAATTGATAGGCGTATCAGGCGATTTATCACCAACCATTAAGCCTGGAATCTGTAGTATATGTAAGAAAGAATCCAATGTTTCCATGTTTCTATCTACGACGAAATCTAAAGGTGATGGAACATATACTAAAAATGGTAATTACATTTGCCATGATAGTGAACATTGTAATCAACAGCTCGATCAACTAAACGGATTATATGAGTTTATACACACCGTAAAAACAAAATAATCAATAAGGAAGCTGAGCACATCATCAAATGATGGCTCAGCTTTTCATTTATCGGACTGGTAATCCCGTTTTCAGGTCGATAAATTTTTTTATCGGACTGGTATTCTCTTTTTCGGGTCGATAAATTTTTTTATCGGTCTGAAAATTCCGTTTTCGGGTCGATAAATTTTTTTATCGGTCTGAAAATCCCGTTTTCGGGTCGATAATTTATTTTATCGGTCCGTATTTCTCATTTCTGGACCGGTAATTATTTTTATCGGTACATATTTTCCATTTCTGGACCGGTAATTTTATTTATCGGTCCAGAAATTCCCTAATAACCTTTACTCCCCTTGCACCTCACTATATCCATCCTTTTTCTATTGCTTTCTGCCATGCATCAAACCGGTTATCTGCTTCTAATTTATCTATAATAATCGATGTATAATTTCTGATTGTGCCGTCTGATAAATATAATTCTTTTGATATTTCTTTACTGGATAAGCCTTTGCCTATTTCTTTCAATACGAGTTGTTCTTTCGGACTTAATGGGTTTCTATCTTTAAACATTGATGTCATTAAAGATTCACTATATTCTTTATTACCGTCCATCACATTTTTAATTGTTTCTACAAGTTCATCTATTGATCGTTCTTTCAATACATATGCATCAACATCATTTGCTACCGCACTTTCAAAGTATCCTGGTCTTTTAAAAGTTGTAACGATGATGACTTTCGTATTTAAATTTGAATCTTTTACTTTTTTCAATACTTCTAATCCTGTCATTTTAGGCATTTCGACATCTAGTATCGCGACATCTGGCTCGAGAGTTTGAATTCCTTCCAACGCATCTTCGCCGTTTGAAAAGTCTCCTAGTATATTTAATTCATCATTTAGTTCCATCAATTGAACCATGGCTTTCCGTAACATTTCTTGGTCTTCTGCTATAACAATTGATATCATAATGTGTCATCCCCTCTAGGCAATGTTATCGTCATTTTTAATCCTTTATTTAAATTACTTACTTTTAATTGACCTTTTAATGCATGAACACGATATTTGATACTCTTAAAATCATCTTCATCAATGTGTTTCATACCTATGCCGTCATCTATGATTACCAATGTTAAATGTTCATTTTCTTCAACGATTTCACCTGTTACTTTAGTAGCCTGTGCATGCTTAATGACATTGTTAACCGCTTCTCTCAAAATCATTGACAGTGCTGACTGCCGAGTTGGACTGAGTGACTGAGCTCGATCAGCATTTTTAAATTCAAATGATAAGTTCGCATTTTCTAACAATGTCTCCATCGTCTTCACTTCTTCTTCAAAAGACTGCAACTTCAAATCATCTACAATTGCTCTTACTTTAACAAGGGCTTCTTTAGATAATCCATTCACAGATGCCATTTCGTCTTTTGCTTTATTAATATCTTTATCCACTAACTTCATTGCAAGTTCAGATTTAATACTTAAACTCGCAAACACATGACCTAACGTATCATGTAAATCTTGTCCGATTCTATTTCGCTCTTGTTCAGCAATTAACGTATTGATATGTTCATTTTTACTTCTAATTTCTTCCTTTAATTGTTCAGATTCTAACGCTTTAAAATTTCCAAACATAATAAATATAATGACAATACTCATAGGTATCATAATAATTAAATAGTCTCTATGATCAACTGCAATAATATAAATCGCAATCATAAACGACACAATATACATCAATACTTCGATAGATTTCATTTTAGTTTGAAAGACATATGGAATAATATAAGCTGCATAGAAAAAGAATAATAAATGAGAAGCATTAAAATAATCTACAAAATAAAATATACCTAAAAAATGAACCGTTAAAAGTATTCTTCTAAGCATGCTCCTTTTAGATAAATCTACATAAATCATCATTAAATAACTTATCGTAAATAGAGCGGTAACCAATATACCGCTCCATAAAGCTCCTCTATGACCAAGCACTGTTAAACTCAATATCGGAAAGATGAGATAAATTAAGTTTGATGAACCTATAGGATTCTCTTTAATTCTTTCTATTAATGTCATTAAACCACTTCCGTCTTTTTACGTATAATCAACGCAATACTTATAAACAGTATACAATAAATTGCCAATATAAGAAGTGAAACAAAGTGTATACCACCTTGAGTTGTCACAGATAAAGAAAGTTCTCTTAAATTATAAGTTGGCGTTGCATAAGATACATGCTTTAGCCAATCTGGAAACTGATCTGTTGGGAACCAAAGTCCACCCAATACAGCAAGTCCTAAATATATGATATTCGCGATAGCACTGGCTTTTTGGATATCTTTTATTTGAGATATGAGAACGCCCATTGATAAAAACATGCTAGATCCTACCCATAACATCAATCCTGAGCCAATCCACTCGCCTGCTGACATTTCAACACCTTTATAAAAAGCACCTGTTAAAAATAATGCGATAATGGCTAGACAAAACATGCACATTAATTTCATTACTTTCCCTGCATAGTAATAACTCGGTGATAAAGGCGTTTTGAATAAATTCTTTGACCATCCTATTTTCTTATCTTCTATCATCTCTAATGGAAACGTCATAATACAGAAACTACTTAAACTGAACGTCGCCATACTAAACATATATTCTTTGTAAAATTTAGTTTCGTATTCTTTAGGTAAATCCAATAACGCTGTGAATATTAAATAAAATACTAACGGTAACATAATCGAAAGTATTAAATATGATTTTTTTCTCGTTAACAATAACAATTCAGATTTAAAATACGCCCATAACATATCTCATCAAACCCTTTCTTCATTTTTTGAAAATATCGTATCCATTAATGACTCTTTAATAATTTCTACCTCATTAAAATCAATGCCATAGTCTATAAAAGCTTTAATAACAGGATTTACATCTTCAGTGGTAATGATGAGCATATCTTTAGATGCTTCAACCGAAACATTTTTAAGAATATTCACTACTTCTTTTTTCGATAAAGGAATTTGAATCATCGTTTTGTTTTCACTATGACGTATCGCTCTAGGCGTACTATCCATAACAAGCTCACCTTTATTGAGTACAACAACACGGTCAGCCATTCTTTCAACTTCTTCAATATAATGAGAAGTATAAAATATCGTTTTACCTTCTTGCTTCATTTCCTCAATCACTTTCCAAAAATGCTTTCTCATTTCAGTATCCATCGCACTTGTCGGCTCATCCAAAATAACAAAGTCCGGTTTTCCAATAATAGATAATGTAAAATCCAATATTCTACGTTCGCCACCAGATAGTTTAGCAGCAAATTGTTCAAGTTTATCATTATCAAATCGTGTAATTTCTTTAAAAGTTTCTATCGAAATCGTATCTTTATAAAAAGACTTAAAAAGATAAAACAACTCCTTAACTTTCATCACATCCGGAAAAGCCGTCGTTTGAAACAAAATACCCATCCGCTTCTTATCTAATTGTTGATCATCACTAATAATTTGCCCGTCATTAGGATGTCTGTCACCAATAATCATATCAATCAAAGTAGACTTACCAGCACCATTTGGACCAATTAAAGCCGTACACTCACCCTCATTAATTTGAAAAGAAACATCACTCACAACTTTTTTCTGATTATAGATTTTCGTTATATTTTGAACATCAATCACAATCATCACCGTCCTTTATAAGTTACCTATATTATAAAAAATCACACCAACCGTTATAAGTACAAACTGTCACGAATATCATATGACAAATGTCATGAAAGGCATGTAGAATGCAATTGACAATATTTGTAATATATAGATAATTTATTATAAGAAGTGTTTGAGGATGATGAAGATGAATAAAATAACAGTAATAAATAAAAGTAATCACACAAGTGTAGTTCAAAGCATCAGAAATTATATTAAATGGATTAATAGAAATAACATATTAAATCAAAGCATTAAAATTATTATCCATGATGCTCCAATCAGTTCTTATGGTTATCTTTCAGACTGCCAAGTAGACTTTGATAATCGTCATATATATTATTCTTTATATAATATTGAAGAATATCTTGTGGCTAAGAAGAGCTATAACATTATTGTAAACAGATTGGAATGTGCACTTTCTGAAATTTTATATGATTTAAATTATCATATCGCACAATTCTATACTTTAGAGTACGAAAAAGTTACACATAAAGAACTCGAAGATTCTTATGGTTACTTCCAATATCCCAAATCTTTATTTAAGTATCCGAGAATAGTCGTTTCCACAAATAGCTATGAACAATTAAAAAAAGAAATGTCACTTTTCGATAGTGATTTAAATATTTTAAGAACTTTAGCGCATGAAATTGGACATTATCAAGATTATATAAGTGACAATATAATTTTAGATGAAAAGATGAGTGAGAAGATAGCATATAAATATGAAGATGAACTCATACAAGAATTTATTGATCAAGTTTATTATGTCAATTACCACGAAAACTAAATTGATTTTTAAGTACTAAATCTGAAACAGAAATCATTTCAAAGGGTATTTTTTAGCGCTGACTCCTGCGGGAACAGCATGATTCGAAGACTACAGGCTGAGAACATGCCCGCGGAAAGCATGCGCATAAAAAATACCACCAAAGTCTAAGACTTTGGCGACACACTAAAAACGCTAAGACAATTCTTTTTGTCTTAGCGTTTTAAATTACTCTATTTTTTCTTACTCATTGTATAATAAATCACAACTAAAATGACTAATGCTAATTGTGGTATCAATGTTTCGTATGTTGGATAAAATCCTATTAAGTCTATGAATGGTAAGTGATTAATTGTGTGTTGAGGTACTATATTTAATATTTGTAATGTATGAATACTTACGCCTAATATTTTAAATGCCAATATAAATATGAATAATGACATGATAAAGAATAAGCGATGTATTGGTATCCATTTTGTAATTTGGTTAAAGAAGATTGCGATTAACGCCAGTATGACGGATGCGACGATAATTCCTAATATTAATGACCATGTTGAGATTTTCCCAACAATACCTAAATAGAAGATAATCGTCTCAGCTCCTTCTCTAAACACAGATAGGAAAGCGACTAACCCGAAAGTAACGATACTTCCAGTAGACATGGCTTTATCCATATTTTTATTGATGAAGTTCTGCCACGAATCTAAACTTGATTTAGAGTGCAACCAGATACCTACGATGATCATTAATATCACAGATCCTATACCTACTAAACCTTCTGTTAACTCTCTTGTTGAACCTAAGTTTTCAAATATTGCTTTAAATATGAAAGCTAACGCAATACTTAATACAATACCGATAACACTACCTGTAACAATCCATTTTGATGCTTTTGTTTGTTCAGATTTACGTGTTACAGTAAGCAATGCCATAATAATGAGCAGTGCTTCTACACCTTCACGTAATAAGATTAAAGCTGCATCCCAAAATGTATAGCTCGTCTTAGAAATAGTTGATTTAATTTCTTGATTGAGTGTTTCTAACTGGCTACCAATGTCATCTTTATTATCTTCATCAAGTTGACCTGCATATTGAGGAATTTTTTGTTCTATTTTAGTATACAACGCACCATTTCTCGTGCTAATTTCACTCTCAACATTTGGCCATGCAATAATAAATTGTTGTAACGCTTGCTTTGATTTAGCTAAATCATCATTTTCTATATTTTTAATAGCAGTATCTAAATGTTCATTTAAAATATTAACATCTTGATTGCTTGTTTTAGCATCTGATTTTTTTCCTGCATGATAATCATCAAGTTCTTTTTTCAATTGATCGACTTGCATTTGTGCACTACTAGCGTCTACTTTATCTTTCGTTAATTCAATTCTTGTAAACATTAATGCTGTTTCAACTTGACCATATCTGCCAATATCTTCTTCTCGAACAATTTTTTCATTCTTTGTCCAAGTCGCATTTAATTGATTGTTGATCGTTTTTGCTTTTTCAAAATCTTTATCTGAAATCGCCTTTGTTATATTTTTAATCAATGGCTGCATTTCATTTTGTAACTGATCTCGTTTCTTCTGTTTATCAACAGGATTTAATACTTTTTCATAATCAATTAAATCAGAAGTCAGTGTATTTAGCGCACTTTCTCTATCTTTTTGAGACGTTGTTTTTTCAACTTTTTCAATATCTTGATCTATTTTTTTCACAAGTTTATGATCTTTTTTATTCGTACTTTGCCAATTATCTTTAATCTCTTTGAAATGCTTGTCGAATGCTTTTTCGTCTTTATCTTGTATAGCCGATTTGGCATCTGTCACACTGATGTAAATATCGCTTAAACTCGTTTCTGCTTTAGCGGTCAAAGATAACAGCATAAATAGTATTGCGACTAAACTAAATACGATTGAATAACGTTTCACCTAAATATCCTCCTTCTTGGACACCTGGTAAACATAGAAAAATACCTGAACCTCGATGTGTAATATATTCGTTTAATTTATCAATGGCACCCATTTTACTTTGGATTTTAATAAATTGTTCAGGTGATTTTTGAAATGCTAGGAAGAGTAATCCTGCATCAAAAGCGCCTGTGTTTGCGTTTATACCATCTGAATATGAAAAAGATCTTCTTAATAAATTTGTTTTAGATGCTTTTGCTAAACTGACATGTGACTCTTTTTCTATCAAGTTCTCGCCATTTTTATCTTTAATATCAGGGTCAAATGTATCAAATTCTTTTTCTTTACCAATTGGTGCACCAGAATGACGGTATCTACCAAATGTAGCTTCTTGTTCACCTAAAGCCGTTCTATCCCATGTTTCTAACAACATTTGAATTCTTCTTGCGACTAAATATGAACCATTTTCAGCCCAACCATCTTGTATAAAGACATACTCATTTAAATCATTTTTATTTTGGACATCAGGATTACCTGTTCCATCTTTAAAAGAGAATAAATTTCTTGGCGTTTCTTTTTTACCATCTTTCTCTTCAAATGAGGTAAATCCTGCTTGGCTCCACTTCATTGAAACTTCACCTTTAGCCACTCTAATTAAGTTTCTGATAGCATGAAAATTAACTTGCGGATCATCTGAACATGCTTGTATACAAATGTCTCCACCTGAATAGTTGTCATCAATTTGGTCTTTAGGAAAATGTGGTAAATCTTTTAATAAATCTGGTTTATGCTTTTTCAATCCAACTTTCTCAAAGAATGAAGGACTTATACCAAAAGTAAGAGACAGACGACTGGCATCTAAGCCAATCGCCTCCCCTGTATCTGGACTTGGTAACATTTTGTTTTTACCAAGCTCTTTTACATATTCACCATTCATTAAATGGACACTATAATTTGTCCATACTTTAAACATTTCTTTAACATCTGAAACTGACATTTTGTTAATGCTCAGAACGACAAAGTAAATATGTTTTTGTTGTTCTGTCGTGATGCCAGACTGGTATTTACCATAAAAATTGATTTTATTTTTTACGCCTTTTTTATCTTTAGCAAAGTATTGAGATGCAAGAAAAGTACCACCTACACCAGTAGAACCTATCAGTAAACCTGCACCTCCAACACCAGCAAGCTTTAGAAAATCCCTTCTAGCTATATGATTTTCATTATTAGACATCAATCATCACTCCGTAATAACAGCCATTTGACTTAAAGATTCCCCTAATTTATCAACAGCTTCAGAAAGTTTTTTCGTTTCATCTTTAGATAGTTTCGTATAATCTTCATATCCACCATCTTTAGTCTTATACTGATCTAATAATTTATTAACATTATCAAATCTTTCTTGTGTTGTGTCAGCAAGCTTTTTATCTTTATCTGCTACTTTATCTTTAAATATTTCAAAGATTTTTTCTGCCCCTTCAATGTTTGCTTTAAAGTCATATAAATCTGTGTGTGAATAAATTTCTTCTTCACCTGTAATTTTAGAGCTAGATACTTCATTTAATAAGTCGATTGAACCTTGTAACATTAATTTAGGTGTCACATCTACTGTATCTACTTTTGCACGTAATTCTTTCGTATCTTTTAATAATTGATCAGCAACTGGTGCCATATCTTTAGTAGTATTATCTTCCCATAGTGCTTTTTCAATTTTGTGATAACCTGACCATTCGTCTTCTTTATTTTCTTCTTTCATATCTGCTAAACGTGCATCAATTTTCGGATCTAAATCACCGAAACTTTCAGCAACTGGCTCAGATCTTTCATAGTACATACGAGCTGTAGGATAAATTTCTTTCGCTTTTTCGATATCGTCTGCTTTAACCGCTTCAACGAATTTTTCAGTATCCGCTAAGAATTTATCCAATTGTTCAGTTGTAAAATCTTTATAAGCTTTTGTTTCTTTTGAGAAATCCGCTTTTTCAGACTTTTTCGTTTCCTTTGTTTCTTTTTTATCTTCATTTTCTTTCTTATCAGCGCTATTCCCACACGCTGTTAAAATTAAAGTACTTGCTAATAAAGTTGTTGCTAACTTTTTCATCATAACACCCTCCATCTAATTGATTATCATTATCACTACTAATTTATGCCTATAATGTGTAATAGTCAATAAAAATTTTATAGAATTCATGAAAAATACAAATATAAGTCTGTACCTATAGTATTTAGAAACCTTAATTTTTTTAGGGTTTCTTTGAAATCATTAATTGAGAATGATAATCATTAAGAGAACACAAAAAAACATAGGATAAAATGAATTATCCTATGCCTATTAATAAATTAATCAGTTTCTTGTTCGAGAATTTCTTTAGATTTAGCATCAATTGTAAATTCTGTTGATTTTTTATTACCTTCTTTTAATTCAATAGAATAAACAAGTTTTCCGTTATCTTCACTTAGTGACCATTCTTTTATATCACCTTTAGCTTTGTCTTGTGCTACTTTGAGTGCATCTTCAAATTTAGCGACATCTGATAATTTGAATGTTTGGTTATTATCATCACTATCTTCTTGTTCTTTTTCAACATTCGTAACAGATTTATCATCTGCATTTATCAGTACTTTATTTTCATTTGTTCCATCAACTAATTCAACTTTATAACTCCAATCACCTGTTTCTTTTTCAAACGATAAATCTTTAAGTTCACCTTTTGATTCTTTTTGTGCAGCTTTTACAGCATCTTCTGGAGAGACTTTAACGTCATCCCATTTAACTGTATTTTCAGTTGCTTTGTCAGAACTTTGATCATCATCTGTGTTTTGATCGTCGTTACTATTTTCTTTAGTTGTTTGTTCAGTTTTTTCATCATTTTGATTATCTTTTTTATCATTGTTATCATCGTCACTATTACCACATGCTGCTAACACGATACCTGCTGACAATAATAAAGAAATCATTTTATACTTCATATTCTATTCCTCCTATGCTTCATATTCATTTAATATATAGACCATCTCAAACTTTTTAAACATTTAACTTTTTAAAATTAGACAAAATACAATTAATTCGTTATGATAAAGAAACAATAAAATAGCTCGTAGTCTTATTAAGAGTAGGTGGAGGGAATTGGCCCGATGAAACCTCAGCAACAGGCGTATGTACTGTGCTAAATCCAACAAGTTTAACTTGAAAGATAAGAAGATTCTCTAAACAGCTCTTCTTAATCTTAAGATGAGCTGTTTTATTGTAACTATCAAATTAGGAGGCAATAAGTATGAGAACAAGAGACGATATTTTATCAGAACTATTAGAATTAAAGGCAAATCCACCAAAAAGCTTTTCAGGCTCAATAGCTAAGACCCAGAAGAAGAACTCATTAATCCAAGAGTTATGCAGAGTTGAGAACACAATACTTCAACCAACTTCAGATTCTGAACATCAAAATGTTCAATTCGGTGACTTTGAAATTAATATTAAAATAACTAAAAAATAAGCAAAAAAAGGAGTAGGACTATATTTTTCGTCCTACTCCTTTTTTATGATTCCATAATGATTTGCATTGCTACAAATTTTGCAACTTGATTACCATTTGCTGCTGCGTCTATAAGTTGAGATGCCATGAAATCTTTACTCTCTCCTGCTACAAACAATCCTGGTACAGATGATTCACCTAACTCGTTTATTTTTATTTTTCCGTTGTCTTCTCTTTCAATATTGAGCCCTTTTAAAAATTCAAAATCAGTATCCCACTTCACACCAATGATTGCACCGCTTCTATTAATTCGTTCACCATTTTTAAAGATAACTTCATTAATTTGCCCTTTATGATGTTTAAATTCAGCTACTTCGCTTTCTACTAATGTGATATGTTTACTCTCAATAAACGCTTTATCTTCTTCAGTTAATAATGAAAAATCAGGACTACTTATAACGATATCGTCTGTCCAATTGTTAATGAGCATCGCCATGTGTTTCACATGTTCAGGTTGAACAGCTACAAGTAAAGGTTGATGTCTCAATTCATATCCATCACACCATGGACAATAAAAGACAGATTTACCGTAACTTTCTTTTAAACCTTCAATTTCTGGTAATGTTTCTCGCAATCCTGTACATACCATAATTTTTTTAGCTTTATATTGTTGATTGGCTGTTTCAACAATAAAATTATGCTCTTCTTTCAATATGTTTAACACAGTGTCATTGATACGTGTTACATCATCATATTGATCAACATCATGTTCTGCTTTAGCTCTCAATTCTTCTGGTCTTACACCGTCTTGTGTTAAAAATGCATGTGAGTGCTGTGTCACTTTATTTCTCGCATTATTATTGTCTATAACTAATGTCTTCTTTAAAGCTCTTCCTAATGTGAGTGCACTCGCTAATCCTGCTGGCCCTCCACCTATTACGATACAATCAAACATAGTATTTCCACCTTTCATAACTATTATAGAGTCATAATATCTATAATTGATAGATAAAAAAAGATTTAACTTACATTAAATCTTTTAAAGTTTTATTTTTTAAAGCTTGCGTCATTTCATCTTCAGCTGTAGTTAATATCTCTTGTATTTTACATTCTGGACCGTGATCAAAACTATCTTCAAGCGTACTTTGATGACCATCAATTGCTGTAATAATATCATAGACAGTTATGTCTTCCCAATTATTAACTAAGTAATAACCACCTTTTGCACCAGATGCAGATTTAATAACACCTGCTTTTACTAATTGCGTTAATATTTTAGATAAATATGTTACAGATACATTTAACGTTTCAGATAAACTTTTAACATTGATGGGTTGTTGGTCTCTTTTAGCAATTAAATATGCCAATGCATGTAACCCATAATCTGATCCTTTAGAAATCTTCATGTTACACCTCTTAATCATAGATATTACCACTCTATAATAACAGCTTTGAAATGAAAGTCTATTATTTAGCTCAAAATATAAAAATGCAGAGACCTTTTTCTTCAAAAAGATCTCTGGCAAAATGTTAAAATTCATCAATTTGTTCAAACTGTGACATGTATAAATCTTTGTATTTACCACCTTTATCCATGAGTTCATCATGACTGCCCATTTCTTGAATTTGACCTTGTTCGATATATACAATTCTATCGACATGTCTAATTGTACTCAGTCTATGTGCAATAATCAGTGAAGTTCGACCACGTGATAAATTCTTAAATGCTGATTGTATTTTATTTTCTGTTTCAACATCTAAAGCACTTGTTGCTTCATCAAGAATAATAATTGGCGGATTCTTCAAGAACATTCTCGCAATTGAAATACGTTGCTTTTGTCCACCAGATAATTTTGTACCGCGTTCCCCAACTACAGTATCTAAACCTTCTGGCAATTCATCTACAAACGTTCTTAATTGTGCTTGGTCAACTGCGTAATTAATTTCTTCTTCTGTCGCATTTAAATTACCATAAATAATATTATCTCTTAATGTTCCACCGAAAAGAAAGACATCTTGCTGTACAACACCAATTTGTTTTCTTAATGATTCCAACTTATAAGATTTAATATCTCGATTATTGATTTTAATCTTACCTTGTAACGGGTCGTAGAACCTTGGTAATAACGAACAAATTGTCGTTTTACCTCCCCCACTCGGTCCTACAAGTGCTACTTTTTCACCTTGTTCAATTTTGATAGAAAGCTGATTTAAGATTAATTTCTCTGAATATTTGAATGATACATCTTCATATTCAATTGTATCTGGTTCATCTATAAATTCGATAGCATCGTCATTATCTTTAATTTCTGGATCCATATTGACAATCTCTTTAAAATTTTTGAATCCTGCAATACCTTTAGGAAATAGTTCAATAACCATATTAATAGACTCTAACGGTTTAAATAACAGATTTGTAATCATAATAAACGCTACAAATCCACCATATGACAACGATCCATTTAATACAAAATAACTTCCTAAAATCAGCACAAAGATTAACGTTAATTTTTGAGAAATATGACTAATTGACAAGTTCCAAGACATATATGAATATGCTTTTAATTTTGTCGCTCTAAAATTATCATTGACCTTTTTAAATCTTGCTAATTCGTGACCCTCATTTGTAAATGCTTGTACAAGACGCATACCACCAACATTATCAGCAATAAGCTCATTAAATCTTGAAACATTGCTAAATAAGTTCTTAAAAGCACCTGACATCTTTTGATTAAAGTAAATCGTTAATACAAAAATAATCGGTACAACACAGAACGTAATAAGCGCAAGTTTCACATCAATCGTCAACATAATGATAAATGAACCGACAAGCGTCATCACAGCTACAAACACATCTTCAGGTCCATGGTGAGCAACTTCTCCAATATCCATTAAATCGTTCGTTAATCGTCCAATGATTTTACCTGATTTTTGGTTATCAAAGAATCCAAAATTCATTTTTTGAATATGCTCATAAAGCTCATTACGAATATCTCTTTCAATATTAGTCCCCAGTTTATGCCCCCAATACGTCACGATGAATTTTAATACAGATTCAACAACGTATATGAATAATAAAAGAAAAACAAAAATCACAATCCAACTCCAATTCTTAGTTGGCAATAGCTGGTCAATAAATATACTCGTTATAAGTGGAAACACCAATTCAAGAATACCTACGAAAACAGCCGAACCAAAATCTAAGAAAAACAATCCTTTATAGGGTTTATAATATTGGAAGAATTCTTTCATAATGGACCTCCTAAATAAATTTCGACCAAATTTAATTATACTATAGAATTATATTTTTTCTGCACTTTTTAAGAATTTATTTAAAATTGTTTTTGCAACCGAAATAAAATGGAAGATGAGGTGATGCGGAGTGGATTTTCGGGTCGATAATTTATTTTATCGGACTGTAAATCTCGTTTGCGGGTCGATATTTTATTTTATCGGTCCGTATTTCTCATTTCTGAACCGGTAATTCCATTTATCGGTCCAGAAATCACACAACACAAAAAGGAAGGGAGCGGGACAGAAATCTAATTTATATAAAAAGATTTCGTAGTCCCGCCCCG
>NZ_PPQD01000018.1:201453-240864 GCF_002901825.1 Mammaliicoccus sciuri
ATCTCAAACTTCTATATTAATGCGTCATTTCCTTTTTCTTGTTCTACTAATTTTTTATCATATATCTTAATAAATGGGAACCAGATTAAGAATGCTACAAATCCACAAATTAATGAAACAAGTACTGCCATTAAACTTCCTGCTGTTCCAATAAATGCCCCAAATCCAATCGGTGATGGCCATGGTACTTGTGCAATAATTGGTTTCACAATTTCTAATTTAATTGTCCAATACCCTATTGAAGCTGATACCATTGGTGCTAGGAAAAATGGAATGGCTAAGAATGGGTTATAAACAATTGGTAATCCAAATACAAGTGGTTCATTAATGTTAAATAATCCTGGTGCTAATGATGCTTTTCCTAATACACGTAGTTGCTCTGATTTAGCTAAAAATGCGATAAACACACATAGTCCTAATGTCGCACCTGATCCACCCATAACAACGAATGAGTTCTGGAATTCTCCTGCAAATGGAATATTCGCCCCTTCAATATTTAATTGCATGTTTGATAAAACAATTGGTGTAATAAAAGCACTGATAATATTTGCGCCGTGAATACCTACAATCCAAAGTGCATGAATTAAGAAGTAAATCACGAGTATACCAATCCAACTACTTGTTAAGTTAACAACAAATCCAAATGGTACAGCAATAATTTTGAAAATATCCGTATCAAAAGCTACTAATATTCCCGTAAACGCCAGTATAACGAAAGCAACTAAGAATGCTGGAATTAATGCTGTAAATGATCTTGAAACCCCTTCTGGTACCGCTTCTGGCATTTTAATAATCCATTGACGTTTCACACATAGTCTATATAATTGAACGGCTATAATAGACATGATAATTGCTGTGAATATCCCGGTCGTACCTAGCCTACTGACACCATCACCAGACATTTCCCAACCATTAAAGATATTGACATCTTTTTTCATAATATTAACTAAGACCATTTTACCGTCATCCATTACTAACTGTGGAATGGCCATAAAATAAGCAAACATAGACAATAATGCACCGTTAAGTGGATTAACATCTAAATCTTCTTCATCTGCGTAAATTTTAGTATATTCATAACCAATAACTAAACAGAAATACAAGGCTAGTATCCCCATCGTTGCTTTATTGGCTAACATGTACAAATCACCAATTTTTAAAAATGTGCTATTCCAAAATCCTTCTAAAAACGTAAAAGTCTGTGGAATAACGTTTAACACTAAAAACATTGACCCTACAATTGTAAAAGGTATACATGCCATACCAGCTGCCATAATCGCTCTTACAATTCTAAATGAAGCAATTTTCCCCATTGGACCCATTAAATACTTCTCTAAAAAAGCAAAAACTTTATTTTCTGATCCCATATCAAGACCCCTTTTCTTTGATTAGTTCAGTGCATTTTCAAATTTTTGTAGTCGTTTATAATGCCAGTCTTTATTGTGTCGAATATTGTGTAATCTAAATAAGATGAATCCACTGATACATAAACCACATACCAATATGCTAACTACGAAAAGTCGAGATGCTGATTGATCCACAATAAATGGATATAAATATTGGAATAATGGTGTGAATAATATAATTGGTATAAGCAATAGATTGACTGCGCTTATACTTAAAAAGCAATAATAAGTATATTTCGCTTGATTTGTATGATTACCATACATTCTGACTTGTTCTGCAACGCTGATCAAAATCACAATCATCAACACAAGTGGCAGTATCAATGCTAAAGAGCGACTCATCACAAGTGTAAAAAACCAATATAAATTAGAAAAGAAGAACAAAGCAGACATATATCTCACTAATAAAAATCGATTGAAGTACATAGCTTTGAGACTTGTTTCTCTTCTATTTTTTTCAATTTTATTTTTTGTTTCTTGATCCATTTTTCATCCCTCGTTTATACTGCATCATTTACTTTTTGATACAAATACAACATCTCAATTGCGACTTCTTTTAACGTCATTGTTGTCATGAGATGATCTTGTGCATGAACCATAATAATTTCCATATTAATAGACTCACCTGATGCATATTTTTGTAGTAAATCCGTTTGAGATTGATGCGCTAACGTAATCTCTTGGTTTGCTTCATCTAATAGTTGTTCCGCTTCTTCATAGTTGTTTTCACGCATATTTTTAAAAGCATCATGTATATTTGTACGCGCAATCCCACTATGTAAAATAATTTCAAAAGCAACAACTTGAATTTCTTCTTGTTCCATAGACTAACTCCCTTTACTTGTGATATTGACCAATCATATAGTTTTTAAAGCTGTTATAATCCTTACAATTCATAAGTTCAGAAATTTTGTCATCTGAATCTATGAGGTTCACGATAATATCGATGATCGTTTTGAGCTCATTGTCGTTATATTTTGAAGGTGATAACATAATGATTAGCTTAATATTTGGAAACTGTTCATTCCAATACACCCCGCCAGGTACAAGTGCTACGGCTATACTTGAATAATCTCCGACTGGCTGTGCTGTATGTGGAACAGCTACTTCATCACTGAATACAACTGTACTCAACTCTTCTCTATAACGAAGTTGTCGTTTCAACTTCTCTTCAAAACAAGGCTCTTCTTTAATACTTAATTGCTTGATCAAAAGCTGATATAGCTGATGTTTAGTGATTGGTTCTTCGATATAATTAAACGCATGTTCACTACAATATTGACTAAAGAAAGAACTATATTGTTCAAGTGCCATATTCTCTTCTAACACATGATTATATGAGAATTTTGAATCATGATGATGAACAAATGTATTAATTTTCTTAATATCTTGATCATTGAGTAATACATTCACTTGTATGACAGGTACTTTAAATACGATGGTTGATAAATCAATAGATGAAATAATTAAATCAATATTTTCTAATTTTTCGTCTGTTATTTCATAGTAACTAATCACATCAACGATATTCATCTGCAAACTAAATTCTCTTTCTACTCGAACCTTTAACATCTGTGCACTACCATAACCAGTTGCACAAATAACGAGGACATTTAACTTTTCTCTTTGGTAATATTTTTCAATAGCTGCAAGTAAATGTAATGTTAAATACGCCCATTCTCCTTCACTGACATCTTGGTCTTTTAACTCTTCTAATTCACCAAAATATTTTTTTGTCATCGTAAGTGACGCTTCATTTTGTGATTTAATGTCATTCAAAATCGGATTTTCCAAGTGGATATTATTGCGAATCCGTTTAATCAACGGTTGTAAATGGGTAACAAGCCCATACAATAATTGACTGTCTGACGACATTGGAAATCCAATATCCGCTTCTATTTTTCCTAATATTTGAGACACACGATGAGATAAATCACTCTCTTCATCGCTTTCTTGTTGTTTTGAACCTTTGCTCATAATATGCAAACTGATATACTTCGCTTCTTCTTCTGGAAACGATATTTGATAAATACGTTCAACACGATTTAAAATTTTTCTCGCGACTGACAATTCATTTTCTGTTAATACCTCTTCATTAGAAGCAATTGTTTTTAAACAATGCCCATCTAACAGTCTTCTAATCATCAGTCCTAAATGTAGTACAAGATTTTGGAGTATATAATCTGATAAATATACTTTAGATTCTCTCGTTTCATCTACAACAATGATTGCCAACTCTTCCATATTAATTTGCTGCAAAAGTGGCGTATCTTGAAAATATTTATTAATAGAATGAAAAAAACTATTTCCTAAGAAATAATCCATTATAAAATGTCGTTTATCTCGTTCATCTCCAGCAATTACAATTCCATGTTGCTGTTTACTCACGAGTTCTAAGTTATATTGTCCAATAACCTTTTTTATATTTGCGATATCGTGAGATATTGTGGATCTCGAGATAAATAATTGTTCGCTTAATTGCTCAATCGTAATAGCTGTCTTATTAAAAAGTAATAAATTCAAAATATAATATTGTCTATCTTTTGAATCATTGATACTTTCTTGATTCACAGATTTAGTGCTCAAATATCTTTTTAAAAAGTTTTCAAATTCAATCATTAAATTGATTTTGAGTTGATAACCATACCCTTGTTTAGCAATCAAAGTTGCACCATTTTTTTCAATTTCAGGTTTAAGGGTTTTGATATATTTTCGAATCGTTCTATCTGAGAGTTGCAAGATCGTTGCAATTTCTGAGCTTTTGACAAATTCATTACGTCGCTGTGATAAATAACTGAGTATATCTATTTCTCTTTGACTAAGCATAAGCTTCCCTCATTTCATAGAGAATATTATACTGATTATTCTATGTCTTGCAAAATTACACTTGCCAATTTTTCAATGCCCATTGGAATCGGAACATACGCTTGTGGCGGGATATTTACTACTGGTTTATTAACTCTATCTCCAGCTTCTTTTAACTTTTTAAAATACATTTTAGTTTGTGGACTCACTAAATATAAATCGAAAGATTGTTTTTCAATCATTTTCCCGCCTTCATTTGCTGAAACGGCATCGACTTCAATGTCATGTCCTTTTTCTTGTAAGTAACTCGTTGTTTTTTTAGCCATAAGTGATGATGACATACCTGCTGCACATATAATTAACGCTTTTTTCATAATAAAAACCTCCAAATGTTATAATTGTTCGCCGTTACTTGCAATAACTTCTTTGTACCAATAGAATGAATCTTTTTTAGAACGGTCTAACGTGCCGTGACCTTCATTATCTTTATCTACGTAAATAAAGCCGTATCTCTTTTTCATCTCACCAGTTCCTGCAGATACTAAATCTATACAACCCCATGGTGTATATCCCATTAAATCGACACCATCTTCATCGACAGCTTTGATAAATTGTTCGATGTGTGATTTTAAATATTCAATTCTATAATCATCATGAACAATACCGTCTTCGCTAAGTTGATCAATTGCACCGAAGCCATTTTCAACAATAAACAATGGTAAATGATACATATCTGTAAACCAGTTCATCGCATATCTTAAGCCTTCTGGATCAATTTGCCATCCCCAATCTGAAGCTTGTACATAGTCATTTTTTACTAAATCACGTGTTTCAACATAATCATATTTATCGTTAGATTTCTCATGTGAAATTGCGAATGACATGTAATAACTAAAGCCAATGTAGTCAACTGTGCCTTGTTTCAAATCTTCAATATCTTGATTTGTAATATCTAAATTGAAAGATTTATCTTTGAAATACTGTGTCATATAACCTGGATATGCACCATGAACATGGACATCCGTAAAGTAATATCTCTTTTGCATCGCTTTTTGAGCCATTAAGATATCTTTCGGATTACAAGTTGCTGGATATATTGGACACATTGCTATCATGCACCCTATTTCAAAGTCTGGATTAATGTCATGACCAATTTTTGTTGCTTGAGCGCTCGCAACCAATTCATAATGTGCTGCTTGATACATAATTTGTTCACGATTTTCACCTGGTTGATATTTCACGCCTGAGTTCGTAAATGGCGCAAAATCTTCATCAAAGTTAGCTTGGTTATTAATCTCATTGAAAGTCATCCAATATTTAACTTTGTCTTTATATCTTTCAAAACAAACTGTTGCAAAGCGAACGAAGAAATCAATCACTTTCCTATTACGAAAGCCACCATATTCAGTTACAAGATGATAAGGTAATTCAAAGTGAGACAATGTTACGACAGGTTCAATCCCATGCTTCAAACACTCATCAAATAAATCATCATAGAATGCTAAACCTTGTTCATTAGGTTCTCGGTCATCGCCATTCGGAAAAATTCTTGACCATGCAATCGAAGTTCTGAAACATTTAAAGCCCATTTCACTAAATAATTGAATATCCTCTTTATATCGATGATAAAAATCAATTGCTTCATGGTTTGGATAATATTTACCTTCAATAACGCCGTCTGTAATTTCTCGATGTTTCCCGTGAGAAGCTGCAGTCATAACATCTGCAACACTGATTCCTTTACCATCTTCTTGCCAAGCACCTTCAAGTTGATGCGCCGCTACAGCACCTCCCCATAAAAAATCCTCTGGTAGTTTTGACATTGAAACCTTCCTCCTTTAATCAAACATTTCTTAATACAATTTTATTGTAAACGTTTTCATAAATGAGTAGCATATCGAAAAGTTCCGTAGTATTACGGAAGTCTTTTATAATAGGTAGATTTTATGCAGATTTGGATGTTTTATTGTGGTGATTGGATAGCAGATTATAGTTACATGAAGTTTTCGGGTCGATAAAATTTTTTATCGGGCTGTAAATCTCGTTTTCGGGTCGATATTTTTATTTATCGGCCTGCAAACCCTGTTTTCGGGTCGATACTTATTTTTATCGGCCTGCAAATCCTGTTTTCGGGTCGATATTTTTATTTATCGGCCTGCAAACCCTGTTTCTGGACCGGTAAATTTTTTTATCGCTCCATATTTCCTATTTCTGGACCGGTAAATTTTTTTATCGGTCCATATTTCCTATTTCTGGACCGATACTACCTTTCCAAACAAATATGAAAAGGATGAGACAGCCCACACTGTCTCATCCTCTCTTCATTCTTATTTATCTATTGATTGATCTTGCTATTCTAGATACTGTATGACGTTGCCCTCTTATGGCTTTACTTAATGCATATATGTTCTCGACTGGTGCTAATCCACCATACCCTGCATCTCCTATATGTTGAATATCAACGCCTAATGTTTTATTTTTAATAGCCATTTCTCTAATCGTCGCCTCATCCGAACCTTCTTGAGATGTACCGATTGCACTCATCACTAGTGCCCCATGATTATGTGCAACTTGAACAGCTTCTCTCACCTCTTCTTCACTGACACCCCATACTGTTCCAACTGCAGGCACTAATATAATATCTGCCCCAGCTTCTACAAAATTCGTTATAGCTTCTAAATTAACTACCGGCTCATCTACACCTGATCCGTGCATTTTACCCGCAATAATAAGTCCATTAAAATGAGATTTTCCTACTTTAATCGCTTCTAAAATATGATTGTTTGTAACGCCTGTTGCTGGATTCCCAGTTAAACATACAAAATCAAAACCTAATTTTTCAGCTCGTATAAAAGTTTCTTTAGTCGCTTTTCTACCCGCAGAAATATCCAGTTTAACTTCTGCCATATTCGCTTTATCATCAACTGGTTCTAAATTTACCCCAATAGGTCTGCCGATAAGTTTCTTTAAATCTTGAACAGAATTGCCAGTACCTTTATAAGCTTCATGGTAAAGACCTTTAATCACTGGTTCATTGACATCTAAAGCATTCAGTAAAATCATATCTGCTCCAAAAGCAGTTGCCATTTCCGCATTTGTAATATCTTGAACTAGAGCAGGCGTATGTACGACAACATTCTCGCTAAGTACCGTTCTACCTTCACTCGCCTTAATACTTTGCTTCAATTCCTCTGATGAAAAGTTCAAAATATCAGACGTATTTGCACTAATTAATCGTTTAACCAAAATATTCACCCCTTCTTTTACTAACACAAACCAAAGATATAGTTAAAAAATGACAAAGTCAAATAAATTTAAAAATAAAGTATTGAATAATTAACTTTAATTGCTATAATTTAAATGATATTGATTATCATTATCAAAAAATGGGAGGTTTTTTTATGAAAAAATTATTTATATTTAGTTTATGTTTATTATTTTTCTTGGCAGCTTGTAGTAATAATTCAGATACTAAAGAAAAGTCGTCAGAAACAAAATCAGATTCTTTATCTGATACTAAAGTATTTAAACAAGATGATGGTGAAAAAATTAAAATACCTAAAGATCCGAAAAGAATTGTCGTATTACACCCTACATACATAGGTGCATTAGTTGAATTTGGCCATAAACCAATTGGCGTCATTGATTTTGTAAAGCAAAATAAAACTTTATCTGATGCAACTAAAGGTGCAAAAATGTTAGGTCAAAATAATGTTGAAGATATTGCTAAAACAAAGCCAGATTTAATCATCACTACTAAAGAAGATAAAAACATTAATAAACTCAAAAAAATTGCACCAACTGTCCAAATGGATGCTATGAAATCAGATTACAAAGCTGCTACTAAAGAACTCGGGGAAATTGTAAATGAACAAGACAAAGCAGAAAAATGGATAAAAGAGTGGGAAGAAAAACTCAAAAAAGATAAAAAAACGTTAGGCGATAAAGTAGACGGTAAAACTATTACTGTCCTTCAATCAACTCCAAAAGGTCTAACAGCTTTCGGTAAAAACTATGGACGTGGTACAGAGATTGTTTACGGTGGTTACGGAATGGCACAACCTGAAAAATTAGAAAAAGAAACAAAGAATGCTTATATGGCAACTCCATCTGAAGAAGAACTTTCTGATTATACAGGTGATTATATTATCCTAGCAACAATGGGAGAAACACCACAATTCACTCAAACAACTAATTGGAAAAACCTTGATGCAGTTAAAAATAACCATGTTATCGAATTAGATTTACAACAAACGCAATATAATGATCCAATTTCTCTAGAAAAACAAAGAGAAATCATCTTAAAACAACTGAAATCAATGAAATAAAATATTAGTTATCATCATTTTAAGCACACATATAAAGTTAAAAAACATCTAACTTTATATGTGTGCTTTTTTATAAATATTAACTGGTCCTATTCTACTTTTTCTTTGCTTTTACTAATAGAAATGGTGGAAATTGTTTCAACTTATTGATACGAGCTTGATCATACATTTTAAATACTTCCTCAGACTGCCCGAGGTCTTTTACACATTGGATTTCAAAGTCATTTTCTATTAAATTATTGAAGATTGTTTCAATCGTATGATGATATTTATAAACATCAGCACCTAACCAATTTGCTGAGCGAGTAGACTCATCAAAATAATGTTCCATTCGTAAAAACATCCCTTTGTCATCTTCTTGTACGACTTCCGGATCTTTAGTAGCTGTTTGTATGGGATGTTCCATTGTAAATAGTAACGTGCCACCACTATTTAATAGCTGATTCAACTTCTCGGCACATCGTTTAAAATCTTCAATATAATGAAATACAAGAGAAGATACGATTACATCATACCTTTCATTCGTCTGAAACGCCATAAATGATTCATGATATAACGAGACATTGTTAGAATTGAATTTTTCGCGACTTGCGCTAATCATATTAAGTGACTCATCAATTCCTGTAATATGTTTAGGATTTAACTTCAACATATGCGCAATCAAATGCCCCATACCACAGCCAATATCAAGTACTGTTTTGCCTTCTAAATCTGGCATTAACCGCTTTATTTCAGGCATTTCAACAACTTCGTTATAACTTAATGCATGATTTCTCTTTTGTTTATAACCTTCAAAGAAATCATCTTGATCATAAATATTTGTCATTTTAACATCCCCCTTTTATTAAATTTAGTATAGCAATCATTTATATAAAAAGTAGACTTATATTTAAGTATTCGATATGATGTAAGTATAGTAGTGCCAAAAATAATTACATTATATATAAAAGAACCTGAGACCACCGTGGTCTCAGGTTCTTTGCTTTAATGTGCTAACATTTCTTCTTTTACTTCGTCTTTAGATAATTTAGCTGGATAATATGTTGGCCAGTTATCTAATTCTTTTAAGACTTTAACTTTATCATTGCCAGTGAATATATGGAAATGTGCAGCTTTTTTAGGATAAATATTGTGATCGCTAAACTGTACATATTTCGGTAAATTATCGTTTGATTCACCTTTTAATTTAAATGTGTATCTTACGCCTCTATTACCTTTTTCATATTTCAAGATATCATAGCCATCGTACTCATATTCTCCAGTTGTTGTTTTACCTTCTTTAGTGAAACTGATTTTATTGCCTTCAATTTTGATGTTCTCAACATCTGTTTTATAGCCTTTATCATAATAAGCTTTATATTCTTTTTCAGACATCTTACCATCTTCTTCAGCTTTATGTTCGAAGACTTCATCAAGTGTGCCGTCTTTTAAATATGGATATACTGACTGCCAGTCACCTTCATAATCTGATAGTTTACGGTCTTTTACTTGTGAATCTTTGAAATACCCTTTTTCAATTGCTTTATCATGAGATTCAGCTTTCTTGTCATCTTTTGTTGTAATCTTGTCATTTAATGATTTTTCGATATTTTTAATATTTTCCTTCATTAATGATTGATATGAAAGGTCTTTTTCTTTTAATTGTTCTTTCGTTAAAGATTCCATATTATTAAATGTTAATGGTTTAGCATCTGTTTCTTTACGAATTGTGTCTGTAATTTTTGATGAGATATTGCTTTCATATAAGATATATTTCGCATCTGTATCTTTAATTTCTTTAACAATTTCAGTTAATTCTTTTTGTGATGGATCTTCAGCATTCATACTTTGAACACCTTTTTGTACAAATCCATAACGATTAGCTAAGTAACCTAAAGATTCATGTGATATAAATACTGTATGGCCTTCATGACCTTTAGTAGCATCTTTTAATGATTGATCGATATCCGATAATTCATTATTTAATTTTTTATAATTTTTCTCATAATCTGCTTTATGGTCTGGATCTTTCTTAATTAATTCATCTTTAATTCCTTTAATCATTTCTTGGTCAATTTTAGGATCTAACCATACGTGAGGATCAAATCCACCGTGGTGATGATGTTCATGTTCGTGCTCGTGTTCTTCATGCTCTTCTCCATGTTCATGATGTTCATCTTCATCGTGACCTTCCCCATGCTCATGACCATGTTCATGTTGATCTGTTAAAAGTTCAGATTGATCCATACTATTTTGAAGTGATAATTTTTTATCATCCTTTTTAATAGTTGAGGCAATTTTCTTTGCTACTGGATCTAAATCGTCTCCTGTATAAACAAATAAATCCGCTTTACTCGCGTTTAAAATATCTTTTTGCGTTGGTTCATAACTATGTAAATCTGTTCCTGCAGGATAAATAGATTCTACTTCTACATGCTTACCGCCAATTTGTTCTATAAAAGATTTCAATGGGTAAACCGTCGTCTTAACCTTTAATTTATCAGAATCATTATTTTTGCTATCTGTTTGATTACAGCCTGCTAATACCATACAAATTGCAAAAACAACTGTTAATACCCCAATCCATTTTTTCATTTCGTACACTCCTTTTACAAATAGTAACGTTTACGATTTAAAATTATATACGTATATCTATTAAAATACAAGACCTTATTTAGAATAATTTTTATAGTCGGTTTATTTTGTTTAGTTGAAAACGCTTTAGTATAATGGAATTAAGGCATAAATTAAATTAGAGGACGTGTTTAAATGTTACAAAATAGAAAAATCATCATGGATTGTGATCCTGGGCATGACGATGCTATCGCATTAATATTGGCTGGTGCTCAATCTAGCCCATTAAATATCTTAGCAGTGACAACTGTTGCGGGAAATCAATCAGTAGATAAGAATACAACAAACGCTTTAAACGTATTAGATATTATGAATAGAGCCGACATTCCTGTTTCAGTCGGTGCGGACAGACCTTTAATCAAGAAAGCTGCATTTGCTGAAAGTATTCATGGTGAAAGTGGCTTAGATGGTCCTGAATTACCGAAAGTTCCAAACTTAAAGCCTACAAATCAGCATGGTGTAAATGTCATAATTGAAGAAGTATTAAACAGTAACGATCCTATAACACTCGTAGCAACAGGACCTTTAACAAATGTTGCGATGGCACTTATTCAAGAACCTAAGATTGCTCATAATATAGAAGAAATCGTCATTATGGGAGGTGGAACGTTTGGGAACTGGACCCCTACAGCGGAGTTTAATATTTGGGTTGATGCAGAAGCAGCTAAAAAAGTATTTGAAAGTGGTATCCCAGTTGTAGTATTCGGATTAGATGTAACACATCAATTATTAGCAGACGATGCTGTTATTGAAAGATTTCATCAAATCGATAATCCAATATCACATTTCGTAGTTGAACTCTTAAAGTTCTTTAAATCTACATATAAATCGCAATTCGATATGGACGGAGGTCCTATCCATGATGCTTGTACAATTTTATATTTACTGCATCCTGAAATATTCACATTACAAAAAACATTTATTCAAATCGAACATCAAAGTGAACTCACATATGGCACAATGTCTGTTGATTTGCATAATACTTATAAACAAGAACCTAATGCCTATTTCGCTACAGAAGTGAACGTAGACTTAGCTTGGGACATCATGGAAAAAGCATTAAAAAGTTATGAATAAAAAGTAAGAGGCTAGGATATCATCAATATCCTAGCCTCTTACTTTTTATTCTATTAAATCAACCTCGTTATTCTTCTTTCAACTCACCATCTACCATTTTAAATACTTTATCACAATATGATGTCAGTCTTTGATCGTGCGTTACGATAATACATAATTTATTTAATTCTTTTGTTTCTCTTCTCAATATTTCCATTACTTCTATTGCATTTTCTGTATCTAATGATGCAGTAGGTTCGTCTGCTAGTATAATGGATGGATTTGTATAAAGTGCTTTAGCGATAGCGACTCTTTGTTTTTGACCGCCTGATATTTCACTTGGTAATTGGGATAAAATTTTATCCAAACCGAGTTGTTTCAATAGCCTAGTATGTTCATCTTCATTCATAACATCTTTTTTCACTTTTTTAAGTAATTCAAATTGTTGTTGAACGGTTAAAAACGGTATTAAATTACTTGTTTGAAGTATAAATCCGATTTCTTTTAATCGAAGTTTAGATAATTGTTTTTCATTATAATGATTAATATTTTGACCATTTAAAGATACTGTACCTTCTGATGGTAACTGTAGTGCACCCGCCATTGTTAACAGTGTACTTTTCCCTGACCCGGATGGTCCAATAATGGCAACTAGTTCGCCTTTTTCTAGTTTAAAGTTAGTTGATTTCACTGCTTCTATCGTTCTATTACCGTCTTTAAATGACTTTGTTACATTCTCAAATGCTAACATGATTCCGCCTCCTAACTAATGACTTTCAATGGTTCTACTTTTCGAATGCTTAATACTGAGAATAAACTACCTAAAATTGCGACGATAATAAGCACGATGCCATATAACAACATTGTTAAATAATCAAATTTGATAGGTACTGCCTCTGGTAAGAACGATCCTGTTAACATCGTTAATCCAAAGCCAATCAATGTACCGATTAAAGCAATAATAATAGTTTGACTCATGACTGAACGCGCTAAAAAGCCATTCGTTAATCCTTGCGCTTTTAAGACACCAAATAAATTTCTCTTTTGTAACGTAATAATGTATAAGAATATACCTATAACCATTGCTGAAATCGCAAATAAGAACACAATCATAAAGTTTAATGTTAAATTTTGCGCTTGATAGCCTGGTAGTTTCGTAATAAATGATTCAATGTCATCTACTTCTAAATCTTTGTTCAATTCAACATCTTTCCAATTTTTATCTTTAACGACTAGCGCATTGATCTTATCGCCTTTTAACATCGGATTTAATTTCCCAATCGTTTCATTATTTGTAAATAAGACAGGTGATGCATTAAATTTAGAACTTACTGAGAAACCGACAATTTTTAATTCTTCATCACTATTTGAAAGTGTTAATGTATCCCCGATTTTGAATCCTTTTGTTTTTAAAGTATGATCTGCAACGACTTCATTATCTTTCTCAAACAGTTTGCCGTCTTCTATTTTAGGCATTAGGAAGCCTTTTCCATCGATACCAAAGACTGTGGCATTCTCTTTGTTTTTACCGTCTGAAGCAATAACAGCCGTTTGCTTTAAGCCTTCACTTTTATCAAATTTGCCTTTTACATCATCTGTATTAATAGATGATTGTGCAACTGTTTGATTGGCATCTTTATTCAAAACAATTGCATCTGCTTTCCATAAATCTACTGCTTCTCTATTCATATTCATCAAACCGTTTGCTAACCCCGATAATAAGAATAAAAGATAGCTAATCATAATTAATACGCCAATGATTAGACCAAACTTCGTCTTATTTCGTCTCATTTCATTCCAAGCTAAAAACATTCTGCCAACCCTTTCCTGAATCTAAATTTTCTATTATTTAATTATAACATTATTATTTAATTATCTTAAAATAATAGCAACATTGTATTTATAAAAGTGTTACTGTATAATTGATAACGATTATCAATTAAGGAGGTGTCAAATTGGCACAAAGAGAAATTTGCATTATTGGTACACCACATATTCGGTTAGACCAAAGCAATCAATATTTTTTAGAATCCTATCAACGTTACATAGAAGATGCTAACGTCATTTTGAATAAATTACAGCAATACAATCCAGATTTAATCGCTATTGAATGGGATATTAAAAATAAAGGACAATTGCTTAAAGACTTTAATCTACTATCTCGTAAACAATTGCCGCTTCAACTAAACGAACATCATTTTTTAGCGATACCACTCGCATTGAAATTAAAATTACCAACTGTTATACCAATCGACAACAATCAAATGCAAACACGTAAAATTCGTGCAGCCTTTGCAGATGAATACCTTGAAAATGATAACCCTATAATATACCAACTTTTAAACGAGGCAAAACAAAGTCATCAAAATAAAAAGGCACAAGATTTATCATTATATGAACAATTAACTGAATATCATGATACAGTCATTCCTTTAGAACAAGTTTTTGCCATTCGTTCACTTGCAGATAGTCCTGGTATAGCCTTTTCCCTCGAATGGTCAGAACGTAATCAATTTATGGCAAATCACATTATGAAAAATGCGCTCAACCATGATAAAACGGTTGTCTTTACAGGAATGAGTCATGTCAGAATTTTAAAATTCATGATAGAATCAACAGGTTTATTTAAAGTCGTTCCATCAATAAATATATTAAAATAAAGGAGCATACATAATGAAGAAGTTACTTTTACTAATGGTCATCACACTTTTATTAGCAGCATGTGGTCAAACAAAAGGAACAAGTGATTCAAACAGTAAGAAAGAAACGGTCACAGTTACTCAAAAATATGAATTACGTGGTAAATACAAAGACGGAAGAGATGCAGAACAAAAAGAGGAAAAAGTCAAAGTCACAAAAGATCCTAAAAAAGTCGTCACATTTGATTACGGTGCAACAGATATCATAAAAGCACTCGGTAAAGAAAATAATGTAGCCGGTATTTCAATAGGTTCAAGTGACTCAATGTTGCCTAAAGAATTAAAATCATTTACGAAAGATAAATATACAAATGTAGGTGAATTAGGAAAACCGAATTTTGAAAAAATAGCTGAAATCGACCCAGATTTAATTATCTTTTCAAATCGTACAGCAAGTAGCGAAACATTAAAAGAATTTAAGAAAGCTGCCCCTAACGCATCATTACTTTATATAGGGTCAGATGATAATGCTGTCATAAAATCAGTATCAGATAATACGACGAAACTCGGCAAAATTTTTGGAGAAGAAAAGAAAGCTAAAGAACTTACAGATCAACTAAAAAACGAAGAACAAAAAGCGAAGAAATCAGTTAAAAATATAGATAACAGTGTCATGCTACTGCTTACAAGTCAAGGTGAATTATCTACTTACGGACCAGGTGGAAGATTCGGTGGTCTACTCTACGATCAACTTGGATTTAAACCAGCAGATAAGAAAGTCAAACCAAATCCACACGGCCAACCCGTCAGCTTTGAATATGTCGCTTCAAAAAATCCAGAAGTCATATTCTCAATGGATAGAGACAAAGCAACAGACGGAAAAGGAACAAGTAAGAAAGTACTAGGAAACGACGTACTTAAAGACGTAGATGCCGTAAAAAATAATCAAATCATAAACTTAGACGCAAAATCATGGTACTTCTCATCAGGTGGTATTAAATCCACTACGAAACAAATACAAGAAATACAACAAATCGCGAAAAAATTACAAGAGCAGAAATAATAAGTATGGATGGTGGTGTTCAGGTTGTGGCTAACTATCATTATTCTGAATTCTGGTAATTAGATGGTTGCTCTCTTACGGACATTTCTCAGAATTCTGTCCCTAACAACATTCAAACATCATCATCTTATACGACAAAAAACGCCACTAGCTCCTGCCAGTGGCGTTTTCCTTTATCTATTCTGTTTCACTTTCATAACATATCCGAACAATCCGATTCCCCACAATAAAAATAATGGATCCCACACGAATGCTTGTCCAAAGGTTGTAAAATAGTTATGGTTCTCGATTATTTCACACATCTTTAATATGCCAATAATCATGTTTAATCCGCCATATATCATGAGAAAAATACTTCCAATTAAAGATATGATATATATTTTCTTATCAAAATGATTTGTTAATGTTAATGGCACGATGGTCGCTAAAAATTTAAATACCCCTATTATCAACAGCGCGATGTTAATCCATATGCCAAACTGTGCACTTAATGTAAAGACCCATGATCCAACTGTTATGAGACCCGCTTCTCCACCAAGTCCCCAATACAATGAAAATAGCGCATGCACACTACCTGCTATGATAAATAATGATATATACTTTTTCATTTAATCACCTATTATAATCATAAATTTTCTTCGATATATGTTTTTATATTTCGATAACTTGTATTGTATTTTTAATTTCAGTTGCTAAATCAGTCGTTCGCCACTCTCTTTGATATCCGAGACATGGACATATATATTGAATACCACTTTCTTCTATTATATTACGGAAATGCACATGACCCATAATGCTGTATTTGATCGGATAAACTTCATAAAATTTATCAAAGTCTGATGTACCTATAAATGCATTAAAATAATCAAAAATTCTATGTGGCATTGGGACTGCAAATTTTCGATTGGTCACAATATGCGTCATTAATATAATATTTTTATCTTTTACCTGTTCTAAATCATTTTTTACGGATTCTGCAGCTAATCGAGACATTTCTAAGTCTGATTTTCCCCAATCGATATGTTCTTTATCTAACCATGTAGAGCCGTAATATTTTCTCCGTTCTAGCCTTTCCATACTAAATTTATTTTGATCTGCAAAGCTATAATCATACCAACCACTATGTCCGACAATCGCCCAATCTTCATTCACAATGTATGGATTTGCTATAATACTTTCAGGTTGTGCTTTATAATATTCAAAAATTTCATATGAACTTTTTTCTTCTTGATCTTTTTTCCAATAATCATGATTGCCAGGTATAAACAGCACTTCAACTTTAGAATGACGCTTAACATTTTGAACAAACTGCATCGTCTGTAAATAATGATTTGAAACATCACCCGCTATTAATAAAAGGTCTAAATTCAAATGTGTAATTTCATGAGCTAAAATATACTCAAAATCTTGAGGATAATAATCTTTACTTCTATCTATATGCAAATCTGAAATGGTACCAATTCTCATATGCATGACCTAGCTTTCTTTAAAATAACGTTGTATATCAATTTTATATTAACATATTCTATCCATGTATCCTTTATAATAGAATTATGTTTTAAATAGGAGGTTATTAGTTGAATATTTTACAATTTGAAGACTACTTAAAAATAGACACGGAATTTTTTAATCAAGCTGATTTACGCACTTTGAACCACTATATCGAAAGATTTATGTACACTGTACCTTTTGAAAATATTAGCGTTCAAAATAAAGAACCGATATCAGTAAATGTTGATGATTTATTTAACAAAATTGTTCATCGCCACCGTGGCGGATTTTGTTATGAATTAAATACGATTTTTCAATATTATTTAAAAGAAAAGGGATTTAAGGTTGATCGTGTATCAGGAACAATTCATACACCAGATGACAATTGGAGTAGAGACGGTTCACATATGTCGACAATCGTACATTTAGATCAACCTTATATTGCAGACGTAGGATTTGGTGATTTACCAACAAAAGCTATTCCAATCTCTGATCCAGATAATATTCAAGTCATTGATGATGTTAATGGTCATTATCGTGCTATTTTAAACGAAGATAGTGTCATTCACCTTCAAAAACAGTTAGATGACCAATCATGGCGCACATCTTATTTAACAAATGAAATCGGTAGACCTTGGGACTTCTTTATAGAACATTTAGATTATAATGAACACAATCCTGATTCAATATTCGTTCAGAAGCTTATTATTACAATGGCCACAGAATATGGTAGAGTTAGCATGTCTTCTGATCATTTAACCATTACGTCTCAAAATCATAAACAAAAAGAAAGCTTCAAACGTGATCAATATAAAGCCATATTAAAAAAATATTTCGGAATAGTTGAGTCAATTCATACGTTGGAAAGTTGAGGTTTTAAGTGTGATATCAAATAGTGAATTACAAGAACTAGATTTATTTGATTTAATTAGTGAACGTCACGGACTTGTACGTTCAAAAATAGAAAATATGTGGAACGAAACACATGACATGCATATTTCCGGATCTGAATGGTACATTATGGCTAAAATTTATAAACATAAAAGAACGATGGCATATATTAACAAACACGTTAATATCTCTAGACAAGCTGTTCATAAATTTGTAAAACAATTAAACGACAAAGGCCTTGTCGATATACATGATGTTGAAGGCAACAAGAAAGAAAAGTCCATACAATTAACCGCTCTTGGAGAATCTTGTTATCTTGAAAGTAAACAACATAAAGCGTTGTTAGAACAGCAAATTTTAGAAACAATTGGTGAAGATAACGTTCATAAATTAATAGAAATTATGAAAATGGATTGGAAAATAGAATAACTTTTTGTAAACCTAGTTGACAATATAACAAAATTTCTGCTAAAGTAAATGAGTTATTATTTTAATAATAATACTATTAATTCAAACTATGCTTTTGCTAGTTGCATACGCTCTCAGCAAAATATTAATACACATTAATCGTGTATTCACTAGTAGAAGGAGATTAAATAATTTATGATCAAAGCAGAAGTAGAAGTTAAAAGTCCAAAAGCAATGGCCTTAATATTAATGTTAGGTGCATTTATAGGCTTATTTGGAGAAACAGCATTAAACATGGGTTTAACAAATGTTATGGAAGATTATCATATAAGTGCACCATTAGCTCAATGGTTAACAACTGGTTATCTATTAGTCCTTGCTATACTAGTACCAATTTCCGCGTATTTAACACGTTGGTTTACAACACGTCAGCTTGTTTTAGGTGGATTTATTATTTCATTGATTGGTACTTTGTTTGCAGCCTATTCACCTATCTTTGCCATATTGATGATTGGGCGACTCATTCAAGCTATTGGAACAGGTATTATCCTTCCTGTTATGATGACCGTTATGCTCACAATATTCCCAATCAATAAACGTGGTATCGTAATGGGTATAATGGGGTTAGTTATTACGCTAGCACCAGCTATCGGACCAACGCTTTCTGGGATTATTATTTCAACATTAAGTTGGCATTTTATTTTTTGGTTTAGCGCATTATTTTATATCATTTTATCCATTTTCGCATACACTAAAATTAATAATGTCTCAGAAATTACGAAACCAAAAATCGACTTTATCTCTATCATTTTATCTACCTTTGGATTTGCAGGATTAATTTACGCATTAAGTACGATGGCAGAAGTTTCAATCAGTTCTCCTGTCATATGGTTACCACTTATCGTTGCGATAATAGCGTTAATACTTTTCTGTATGAGACAATTAAATATGAAAGAACCTATGTTAAATCTATCGGTCTTTAAACATCCAATGTTTACGTTAGGTGTCATAATGATTTTCTTATTAATGTTGGTTATATTATCAACAGCTATTTTATTACCTATTTATTTAAAAGGCAGCCTACTTTTATCAGCTGCACTTGCTGGTTTAGTTCTATTACCAGGAAATGCAACAAACTTTGTATTATCTCCAATTATCGGAACAATGTTTGATAAATACGGCGCAAGATATTTTGGTATATCTGGATTTTTATTAATATTAATTTCGAGTATTGGATTTACAATCGTACTCTCATCATCAACACCTGTCTGGGTAATCATTTGCTTATTCATCGTCCTATTTCTAGGTGTAACGATGGTTATGATGCCCGCTCAAACGAATGGTCTTAACCAACTACCGCCAAACTTGTACGCAGATGGTTCAGCCGCTATGAATACATTAATGCAAGTTGCAGGTTCTGCTGGTACCGCACTAGCTATAACACTGTATACTATCGGACAACAACAAGTAACAGGTAGCTCAAGTGATTTAAATGGAAGAGAAATAATCGCACATGCTGTACAATTTGTATTTTATTTTATAAGTACAGTTGCAGCATTAGGACTCATCACATCATTATTTGTTAAAAGCAAACATTAAAAAAAGCCGCAGACGTCATAAACGTCTTCGGCTTTCTTAATATCTATCTTAATCTGCTTTTACTTTACCTTTTTGTAATTCTTGTTCTGTCCACCATAATGCATCTTCAGGATTTTTAACGACATGTTCGTAATCTTTTTTAGAAGATACTGTTGGATATGATCCTTTTAATGCTTTGCCTGATGTTGTTTCAAATAGGAATAGTATCGTTACAAATCCTATAACACTTACAGCTGTTAAATAATAAGCTGGTGCTAATGGATTTTGTGTGACATGCACTAACCATGTTGAAACTAATGGTGTTGTACCACCAAATATTGAAACAGATACATTAAATGTAACGGCTAATGTACGGTAACGAACATCTGTATAGAAAATACTTGGTAATAAACTTGGCATTGCACCTTCATATGTTGATAAGAAGAAGCCAAGAATAAAGATACCTAATGAAATAAACATTAATTGGTTAAGTCCTATGAAATAGAACCCTAGCATTGAAAATGCTGTTAAACCAAATGTACCGAATAACACAACTTTTTTGTTACCGATTTTGTCACTTAAACGACCAAATATAAATGCTAATGGCACCATAATAACCATAACACTTGTAATAAGGATGGTACTAACTGTTGTTGAAATACCAATTACTTCGTCCAAGTATGACGGCATATATGAAAGTAACATGTAGTTTGTAATATTAAAGAACGCAACTGCTATAAAGCAAACGATAATATCTTTTTTGTGATTTTGAATAATTGAAATGAATGGTTCTGGTTTTTCATCATTATCAGAAATATCATTTTCAAAAATTGGTGTTTCATCTAAATGTCTTCTTAAATAAAGTCCAACTAAACCAAGTGGTGCACCTAGAATGAATGGAATTCTCCAACCCCATGCTTGCATTTGTGCATCTGATAAACCAATAAATAATCCACTTGCTAATAACGAAGCTAAAATATAGCCACCTAAAGTACCAATTTCTAATCCACTACCTAAAGCACTTCTTCTATTGTCTGGAGAAGATTCTGCAATATATACCATTGCACCTGCATATTCCCCACCAGTTGAGAACCCTTGAATAATTCTCGCTATTAGTAATAAGACTGGTGCCCAAATACCTATTTGATCATAAGTAGGCAATAATCCAATTAATAACGTTGAAGCTGCCATCAATACGATAGTAGTTGTAAGAACAGTTTTTCGGCCAAGTTTATCTCCGATTCTACCAAATATAATACCACCAAGAGGTCTCATTAAGAACGCAATCGCAAATGTAGCGAAAGTAAAGACTAATTTCAGTTCATCATTTTCAACTGATGTAAAGAAATTCTTACTAATGATAATTGCTAAATAAGAATAAAGACCAAAGTCAAACCATTCCATAGCATTACCAATACCTGTAGCATAAACACTTTTTTTAGTTTGTTTCATATCTACAACATTTATTTTATTCTTGTTGAATTTCATGTTTTTATAAACACCCTTTCAATATAGTTATGTATACTACCATATTGAAAAATAAGCACAACTGTAATTTTACACTTTGTTGAGCGTTCACTTTTGTGAAAACCACCACAAACACATAAGTTTAGTAGCCTTATAAGTGGTCGACCAATTTTGTAATATTACTCATATTTCTTGGATGATTTTATAAAAAAACAGAAAAAAACTTATTTCAAAGCTTTTTTCTGTTCAAGTTATTTTACATGATTTCAATCTTTGAACCGACTTGAAGTGAAACAAGTGATTTGTCTTCTAAATATAATGATCCAGATTGTTCTGCATTTGTACTTCCATCAAATTTTAAAGTAATATGCCCTAAATCATTTAAATTTTTATTTACTGCAGAACCGACTTTTGTAATTCCATATTCTGTTCCATCAATTACTAATTTGTTTGATTCAGTAATCTCATTTTCAACTCGATTAATATCAATAATGTAACAAAAATCTACTAATTCATCTGGTGCGTTATCACCGAATAATATAATCATCTTTTCTGCTTCAAATGCATTAGCATCTTTTCCTATTTTTTTAATCTCTGTTTGATACATATCATTTACTCTCCTTAATTATTTATATAAACCGAAGCTTGCTAACCAGGCGACGAACACCCTAGGTACACCGTTTAAGAACCTTGAATATAGAACAGATGGCACACCAACTTCAATCGTTTTAGTTTCTGCTTCTGCTAAACCTAAACCAACCGGAATAAAGTCTGCAGCATTTTGTGTATTTATTGCAAATAATGCTGGTAATGCTAAATGAGGAGGAATGTTACCTTTACCAATTTCAACACCAATAAGTGTTCCTAATACTTGGCCGATAACGCCACCAGGTCCTAATAATGGACTTAAGAATGGCAATGAACATATAAGCCCAATAGCTAATAATCCCCAAATATTACCTGCTAATGGTGACATAAATTTAGCAAATAAATCACCAATTCCTGATCCTTGAATAATACCAATTAGCAATGCAACAAATCCCATAAATGGAATGATTGTATGCAACATCGTTTCTACTGCATCACGAGCAGCTTGGTAGAAAGTATTGATTACTTTACCTGCACCTAAACCTATTTTAGTTAAAAGTGATTTATTCTCTTGCTCTGCTCTTGTTTCCATAATTTTTTTATTCTTAGAATAAGTCGATTTTTCTTCTGAAGTATCTGCAGAATTGTTAGAGTCAGTATCATTACCAGTAGAATTATTTTCTCCAGCTACTGTCACTTGATCAACATCGACATTAGAAACATAAATTTCTTCAGTAATATATTGTCTTAATGGACCACTTTTACCAGTTGCCATTATATTTATTGTAGGGATACCTTTTTGAGGATATATACCACATCTCAAAGTTCCACCACAATCAATAACAGCAACCATGATTTCATCTTCAGGTACTGATGTTTCAAAACCATTAACTGGTGTTCCTCCAGTTATTTCACAAATTTTATCAACGATATCTGGTTTATGACCGCCAGTAACATACATAACTTTATCTTTTTTACCTTCAATACCTATTTCTAATGGTCCACCAAATCCACCTGAACCTTTTACAACTTTAGCTTTTTGACTCATTTTATGTCACCTCACCCTTCAAGTTTAACTTCAGTACTTAATTTAACTTTTTGTTGTTTCTCAACATAACTTGTTGTAAAGTCCGTTACCCATCCACCAATAAAGTTCATAACAAGACCAACTAGTAAATATCTAACTGCTAAATCTGTCATTGGTAATCCCAATTGTTGAATACCATTTGCAATCCCCATAAAAATAAATAACTCTGCTGGGTTTATATGTGGGAAAATACCATTACTTGTATGTGCAAATTGTGCAGCTGAAGCAAAATAACTTGGTTTATATTTTTCAGGCATAAATCTACCGAGCGAATGTACCATTGGATTTGCTAACATAAACGATCCTAGGAATGGTAATACCAAATATCTTAATAATGGGTTTTTAGATGATTTTTGAGCAATAATATTAATGCGGTGCTCCCCGATTAATTGAATTAAAGTATTCATTGCAATTAATAACATCAGAACGAGTGGTACAATTGTTGTCATCCAGTCTATAAATGTATCTGCACCTGTTTGAAATAACTTAATAAATCCTTCAGCTAACTTAACTATGAAGTCCATGTTGATTTACTCCCTTCTTTTTTAAACATTCCATTTATTTTTTTAACTGCCTTTATTATTGGAGATGGAATCTTCTCAATTTCTCCTCCTGATTGAATGACGTTAAATGTATGTTGTGCGTCCAATATTGCTTTAATTAACAACTTGTTATATTTTTTCAAGTCTGAATCTCTTAATTTATTGATTTTATAACCATCTAAACCTTTTAATTTTTTAAATTTAGAAAATACGGTTACCCCTTGCATATATCTCGCTTCTTCTATTTCATTTCGATTATTTATTTGTAGTAAAACGAGTGTCCCAGCTTTTAAAATTGCTGGTCTTCTACCTATTGCTACACGCCCTTTTTCACGCATATTTGTATAATGCTTTGTAAAATTTTTAATTTGAAGTAGTCCTAATAAATACTGAATTACAAATCCAACAGCTAACATGATAATCAATATAATAAAAAACATAACTAACCTCCGATTTCTTTATTTAGTATATGTGCAAGCGATATATAATCCGTATCACGATTGATTTTTTCAATGATATAACTGTTAGCTGTAATTGCTAATATTTCTTCATATAACCGAATTAGTACCGCTTCATTACCTTCATTTTCTGGTGTTGCTACCATTACAATAATTTTTACATTTTCATAATCTAATAGAGGTTCATCTAATATACAAAACTTCACCCATATATCATTTAGACTGTGGCTAGTATGAGGGAAGCCTAATAAACCAGTAATAGTAGATTTATTATCTTCTCTTTCTAGGATTCTATTCGAAAAGCTAGAATCTACTTTCTCTTCATCAATCATTTCAAGTGATAAATAGCGAATGACATCTTTGTAGTTCATTCTTTTACTAATATGATAAACATCAGACTCGTTTATAAAATCAACTAAAATACTATTATTAAATAATTGGCGATTATTAACATCTTTATATATTAGAAACTGCTCTATCTTAAGTTTCAAAGCTTGCTCATCTAAAATATTATCTACATAAATAATTTTATTGAATAATCTATTACTTTTTATTGTTGAAACTACTAAATCAAATTGATCTATATCATTCAATTGAATTTGATTTTCATTTATTACTTTCACTTGAATATCTTTACCAAAGATTCTTTCTAATTGCACTGTGACCAATTTTCCACTACTTAATCCCTGGTCTGTTATAAACGCAATCGTCTTTATTTCTTTTAACTTTTGTTCTAATTGCTGCAAGTAAACACTAAAATAAATTGATAAAAATCCAAGTTCATTTAAAGGAACTTCTATATCTAATTCTTTTTCAATATTTTCTGCAAGTACCTTTGATAATTCATAAGCAAATGGATATCTCTTTTTAATCTCATCTATTAAATCATTATGAATATTAATTTCGAATATGAGTCTATTAATAAGATATTTGATATGGAGTTTTATATCATTACTGAACAGTTGCTCATCTATTTTTATAGTGTAGTAAAAGTTAATGTCTTTAATAGTATTTTCAATAATACTATTAAGTATTGTCTGATCTTGTTCATTTATCATTTCATCAATAATTGAAGCTCTCCTACCTATAATTTGAAAAACGATTAGTAAAATTTCTAAATTTGGAAATACAACTTCATAATGCTTCTCAATATAATCCTTTATATCACTAACAACTTTGAAGTCTTCCGAATCATAAACTCTCTCGTCTATTTGAACATTTTGTTGAATATTAAATCCTTCGTCTAACCTAGTTAATATGACCTGTGTAGAAAGTCTTAATCTTCTATAACTAGTAGCGTCTAAGTTAAACTTCTCTTGAATATTTTTTAATATTTCATTTATACGTTCTGGTAAAATAGTACTTTTGTATTGATTTGGAAAACATTCAATCAATACTTTCCTTATTTCAATTTCAGTACCTTCGATTCTGAGTCCTACATTTTGAGTACCTTTAATTTCAACTTTGTAATTTTTTAATATATTTTTTATTTCTATCAAAGTATTATTAACGATACTTTTACTCAAATATAGCTCTTCAGCAATATCATCGATTGTGCAAATACCATTATTCAATAAATAATTAAAAACACTTTCCTCTCTAGCTTCTACTTCATGAATGCTTTTATTTATATTATTTTTTAGTTTTTGTAAAATATTAAAGAATACTGATTCATCTAATACAATCATCGATATTTCATGGTGATCTTTAATAATACTAATTGAGCCACCAAAATGTGTAAGTAATTGATTAATATAGTTAGATAAGGTTCTTTGAGATATAGAAAGTTGGTGGGCAAGTTTATCAGTTGATATATGTTCTTTCTGCAATACTTCTATTACTAATAAATGTTTTTTATTCAATAACATAACTTCCCCACCTTTCTATCTCTTAATTTAACCTCTTGATTTACCACCAGAAATGTTAATTGTTGTTCCCGTAATATAGCTCGATTTATCTGAGCTTAAATAACAAACTAAATCAGCTACTTCTTTTAATTCTCCAACTCTTCTTAATGGTATAGATTTTGAATAATCACCATTAAGCTTATCGACAGTTGTATTTCTACTATAAGCTAATGCTTCCTCATATTGTTTAGTTCGTAATCCAGTTTCTTCTAATATTCCTGGAGCAATTGCTACAACTTTAATATTATATTTACCTAATTCTTTAGCCCAACTTCTTGTAAATCCGATTAATGCGGCTTTTGTAGCAGAATATATACTTTGACCTTCTGAGCCTTCTTGACCAGCTTCACTCGCAATATTAACAATAATACCTTTATTATTTTTGACGAATTGTCTACCTACTTCTTGGCTAAATAATATGGGTCCTTTTAAATTCACACCAAACATTAAATCTAAATCTTTCATATTTATTTCGTATTCTGGTTTTTCACCTTTAACATCCACTAATAATCTAGGTAAGTTTATGCCTGCATTATTAACGAGTACATCAATTTGAGATTGCTCTTCTAAAATTTGACTAACTGTACTTTGAACCGCTTCTTCATCTGTAACATCCGTTTGAATAAAATAATAATGTTCATTATCAATTGGATTATCTTTTAAATCTACATTATATACAATTGCACCATTTTCTAATAGAGAATTCACAATCTGTCTACCGATTCCAGATGTTCCACCTGTAACAATTATGACTTTACGTTCTATCTCTAACCAATTATTAGACATATCTTTTGCCTCCTATGTAATTTGTAAATTCATTATAGTATTAAACGCTTTCATAATTAATTTGGATTTTTATGCATAAATTTGAAAACGTTAAAATAATAAAAGTTTTGTTATCTCATATTGAAGCATCTTACACAGATTTACATTCCTAAAAGCGTTATACTAAATATAAATCATCACAAATGGAGGTTTTGTAAATGAAACGATTTGATATGTTGATTATTGGTTTTGGTAAGGCTGGTAAGACGCTTGCTAAAGATTTTGCAGGGCAAGGTCAGAAGGTCGCGGTTATTGAGCAGGATTCAAATATGTATGGTGGTACGTGTATCAATGTTGGTTGTATTCCTAGTAAGACATTACTCCACGAGAGCCTGGAACATCATTCGTTTTCTGAAGCGATGAATCGTAAGAAAGATGTCGTTGCTGCTTTAAATAAGAAGAATTTTAACAATCTTAATTCTGATGACAATATCGAAGTGTACACTTATAAAGCACATTTTAAAGATAACCATACGGTATTACTTTTAAATGAATCTAATGAAACAGTTGAAACGATTCAAGCGGATAAGATTATCATTAATACGGGTACGCGTTCAAATATTCCAGAAATAGAAGGTATTGAGACTACTGAAAATATTTATGATTCTAAAGGCATAATGTCATTAGATCACTTACCTGAAACACTTGTCATTATTGGTGCTGGTTATATTGCATTAGAATTTGCGACAATCTTTTCAAAATTGGGCAGTAAAATTAAAATCGTCCATCCTCGTAAGCATGTATTAGTAACTGAAGATAAAGATATTGCTTCTCTTATTTATGATGAAATCATTAGTCAGGATATTGAATTTATTGACGAAGCTGAAGTAACAGCCTTCTCTACTAAAGATAATCGTCCCATCGTGCATACTTCTCAAGGTGATATAACAGGTGACGCGGTATTACTTGCGACTGGTCGTGTGCCTAATACTGATTTAGCTTTAGAAAATACAGATATCGAACTTGGAGATAAAGGTGAAATTAAAGTTAATGAGTATCTACAAACTTCTGTAGACCATATTTATGCTGTCGGAGATGTTAAAGGCGGTCCTCAATTTACTTATATTTCATTAGACGATTACCGTATTGTTAAAGACCATTTAGTTGGCAAACAGCACCGCACAACTGAAAATAGAGGATATGTACCTTACACAGTATTTTTAGATCCTCCACTTTCAAGAATTGGCTATACTGCAAGTAAAGCTAAGAAAAATGGTCACAATATTTTAGAAGGTCAAATTGAAGTGAAGAATATCCCTCGCCATAAAATTAATCATGATGACAGAGGTTTATTTAAAGTTGTTATAGATGCTGATAGTAAACTCATTTTAGGTGCAAGTCTTTATGGTAAAGAATCTGAAGAATTGATTAACATTCTGAAACTTGCAATGGATCAACAAATTCCATATACCGTTTTAAGAGATAACATATATACGCACCCTACAATGGCTGAATCATTTAACGATTTACTTAATATTTAAATTTAGTCAAAATAGGTCAAATTATTTGAAATCAAAATCGCACTCGTTCACAATAGTATTATCAATCATTATAGGAGTGATTTCATGTCTGAAGAAAAACATAACGAAAAAGATATACTTACTGAAAAGTTATTAGAAACACGTACTGTTATTATTACCGGGGAAATCAATGATAAAGTGGCAAAAGAAGTCGGTAATCAACTATTACTATTAGAAGCAATGAGTGATGAACCTATCAATCTATTTATTTCAAGCCAAGGCGGTCATGTAGATTCAGGTTATTACATTCATGATATGATTAATTTCGTTAAACCAGAAGTTAATATTATCGGTTCTGGTTGGGTAGTAAGTGCAGGTGTTATTATTTATTTAGCTGGCAAAAAAGAAAATCGCTACAGTCTACCTAATACAAGATTCATGATTCATCAGCCTTCTGGCGGTGTACAAGGTCAATCTGTTGAAATGGAAATCACAGCTAAAGAAATTATTCGTACAAGACATAAAATTAATGAACTAATCGCAAGAGAAACTGGCCAAGATATTGAAAAAGTAGAAAAAGACACTGGCCGTGACTACTGGTTAAGCACACAAGAAGCAAAAGACTATGGATTTATTAATAAAATTATTAAATCTCGCGATGAAATAAAATAAAGTAATATGAAAGGCAGGGGTTGCGTTAGTTGCCCCTGCCTTTTCTATATTTATATAATGTGAATGGATTGTATTGAGTGGATGACTGTGCGATATGTCTCTATTTTATAGCATAGCGCACGATATCTCAGTCTTCGTGCCCACAATCCAGTAGATTCTCTACCATCTCCCGATTATATTCATCTCATGATTATTTTCTTCTATATTACTTAATATTCTCATCTATCATACGTTTCATAATAGACAATGGTCCTGTTGATGCGATTGTTGAGACATAATTTACGAGTTCTTCTACGGATACGCGATTTTCATCTGATACCCAATATTTGATCATCGACATCATTGAACCTACTACATAACTTAAGTAATAATTTTCTGGAATGCCAAATACATCATCTTTATCACCTATTAAATGCTTAATATTACTTCTCACAATTTCTGCTAATTGTTCTTCGATTTGACTTTTACGTTCTAAGTTGAGAATCACTTGATAAAATTCTATATTATGCTCAATATGTGTAATGACTTTTTTAATGATTATATTCGCAAAGTCATGAATAAAACGGTCACTCGTCTTAGTAGATAAATCCATCTTTCTAATATCTACAAATCCTTTAATTTCCTCTATTTGTTCATTTTCCATTTCATCTAACAATGCATATTTATCTTCATAATTTAAATAAAAAGTTCCTCTATTAACATCTGCTAAATCTGAAATTTGTTGTATCGTAATACGATCAAGGTTATTTTCTTTTAATAACTGGATAAATGCTTTTTTAATTGCTCTTTTACTTTTTCTTACGCGTCGATCTTCTGCCATTTTTAACCATTCTCCTTATTTTAATGAACAATTTACATGTATTTGTTGATTAATAAACGTATCGTAAGCAATTGACGATTGTAAATATCTTAAATTCTATTATAATAAACAACGTTATTAATAATCAACACAATGTTCATTAATCAAGGAGGAAAAAATATGAATATTTTCAAAAAGAAACTTTTTTGGATGACACCTATTTTAGTAATCGTCATACTATTATTATTAGCGATCGCTTTTATTCCAGCATATAATCCAGAACCTAAATCAGTACCAATTGCAATTGTGAATCAAGATAAGGGTACAACAATGCAAGACAAAGATGTCAATATCGGGAAAACTTTTGCAGATAAAATTAAAGACAATAAAGATTTATCAGACAAAGTTGAATGGGTAGATGTAGATAGTAAGAAAGATTTAAAACAAGGCTTCAAAGACAACAAATATTATGGGGCATTAATTTTAGATGAAAATCTTTCAAAAGATTCTATGAGTAAAGTTCAAAAGACTGTTCAAGACGCAAAAATTAAAGAAATGCAGTCACAAATGAAAGAAAAAATTGAAAGTGGACAAATTCCACCTGAACAAGCTAAAAAAATGCAAGAACAAAACAAAGTTGAACCTGTTAAAGTTAAACAAGGGCAAGTTGAGATTATCGTTAACGAAGGTGCAAGCATGCAAGGTGCACAACTCGCGAATACAATGTTAACGACTATCGGCGATCAACTAAATACACAAATTTCTAAACAAGGTATTCAAACTTTAGATAAAATGGATGTCGACGTTTCAGCTTCAGATATTCAAGGTATCACAAATCCAATTAAAGTGGATAAAACAAACATGAACGCTGTTAAATCACATCAAGCTAACGGAAACTTACCACTCTTAATGTTCACACCAGTATGGTTAGCATCATTAGTTGGCTCAGTTGTTCTATTCTTCTCATTCAGAACAAGTAATAATATCACAATTAAAGACCGAATTATCGCTTCACTTGGCCAATTAGGCGGCGCTATTGTTACAGCATTAATCGGTGGATTTGGATATATTTACTTTATGACGCACGTATTAGATGTAACAATTCATGAACCAACTAAAATCGGTTTATATATTTCAATCGCGATCCTTGCTTTCATCAGTCTAATCTTAGGATTTATGACATGGTTGGGTGTCAAAGCTATTCCATTATTTATGGTATTGTTATTCTTTAGTATGCAACTCATTATGTTACCAACACAAATGTTGCCACAATTTTATCAAGACTATATGATTGGATGGAATCCATTTAGACATTATGCAGAAACATTAAGAGGACTATTGTATTTACACCACGATATCGAACTTAATAGTACAATGTGGATGTTTATAGGCTTTATCATCTTCGGTGGTGTATCAGCTATATCAGCAGCTATTATTAGAAAACATAGCGAAAAAAGAACAGAAGTACCATCATAAAAAAATCTCATGTGACTGAATCATTCAGTGCCACATGAGATTTTTTTTATGTTATTTTTTCTCTTTGAATCCTTGCGATTTTGCGTGCTAACGATCTTGTTTTCTACTCTTGATCGTTAGCCACTCCCTACTACTACTCCCCCTCACACAAGAAAAGACCAGCTCGGTTGAGCTGGTCTTCTTTTTATAATATTTCTTTAGCTTTAAGTACCGCTTCTTGGGTAATTTCATGACTGTTAACCCATGCTTCTGTCACGGTTGCGTTGCGTTCTTTAAATATTTCTATCACGCGCTCGCTTTGTGCGTTTGTAACGATTGGATCTCTTGCCCCCATTGATAAAAAGACATTAAAATGAGATAAATCTTTATGATTATTTTCTAAATCTAATGGATAAAGTGGTGCAAAGAGTAATGCTTTTTGAAATGGTGTTTGTTCTCTTAATATGAGATTAATCGCCATATTAGAACCATTAGAGAATCCAACTGGAATAACATCTTCTAAGTTAAAGCCATATTCTTTAGATGATGCTTCTATAAATTGATACAGTTCTTGTCCTCTATATTCTAAATCTTCTAAGTCATATTGCCCTTCTCCGAGTCTTTTGAAATATCTAGCCATACCATTTTCAGATACTTCACCTTTAACACTCAAAATACTATAAGTCGGGTCAAGCATTTCTGCTAATGGTAATAAATCTCTTTCATCTCCACCTGTTCCGTGAAGTAATAGAAATACTGGTGTACCTTGTGCACCTTGTTTAAATATATGTTTCATATTTACTATCTCCCATCATATTATGGTCTTTCGATTGTGAATGTGTGTCCGATTTCTGCATAATCATTCCCGGCAAGTCTACTTACCGCATTGAGCTCTTCTTTATTAATATAGCCATCATTATAGATACGCTCGTCAAAATGATAATACTTCACTTCTAGCAATAATAAATCTGAAATAGGTTGTCCGTCTTTTTCAATTACAATATCATCATATAGAACCGCTTCAAATCGAACTTTACTTTGCTTTAAGCCTTTCACAGAAACTTCAACTGAATCTACTGTTTCAAAATTCGTACGTTCGAGTTCACTCTCTTCATGACTGAGTAGAGCTGCAGTTTGATTGGCATCACGCACATTATCTGTATCTACAATATGCACGACCGCTTCTTTATTCTGAACGATATTTCGTGCAGTATCTTTCATTTCACCATTCACTCTTTGTACTGCAACGGAAAGAATCGGTGGGTCTGAAGATACAACATTGAAAAAGCTAAACGGCGCTATATTCAATACGTTATCATCTGATTCTGTCGTTACTAATGCAATTGGTCTAGGAATAATAGATCCTATTAACAATTTATAGTTTTCTTTTTGCGATAAGACTTCTGGTCGTATCTCCTTCATCTTAGCCACACCTTTTCTTATTAATGTTTTCTACTAGTATCAAAAGCTTTAATTTCAGATTCAATGTAGTCACGTTTTGCTTCTAAGAATGGTGGTAATGCAAGACTTTCACCTAATGTTTCATAAGGTTCATCTCCCATAAATCCTGGACCATCAGTTGATACTTCAATAAGAATATGACCGATTCTTGCATATAGCGCTTCAAAATAATATCTATCGACATTACCTGAGTTACCAATACGAAGTTCGTTATATTTTTCTTCCCATGCTTTAATCGCTTCATGGTCTTTCAATCTGAATGATACATGATGTACTTCACCGTAACCTTGTCTTGCTTCAGGACCTTGGTCGTCTTTTCTCAAAATAACTTGACCACCGTTACCGCCTTCACCAACTTCTAACAATGTTACGTTATCTTCTTCAATAATTGGTTTCATACCGTAAACTTGTTTCAGTACAGATTTGAAATCTTCATAATAGCTCACTGTAATTTCAATTGGTCCTAAACCATAAATCGCTTTATCTTCAGGTACTGGACCATTTTTCCAAGGAGTACCTGGTTTAACACCTTCATTTAATTCATCTGAAATTAATTGATATCTTTGGCCATCTTCTTCTTCAAAAGGTAATACCTTTTTACCGAATAGATCTTGGATACCATCATGTTTAACGCCAAATTCTTCAAAGCGATTTAAATAATATTCAAGCGCTGCATCGTTTGGCACTCTGAATGCTGCACGGCTAATTGAATTTGTACCACGACTACCTTTCGGGTTATTTGGAAAATCAAAGAATGTCATGTCTGTACCTGGAGACCCTTGATCATCTGCGAAAAATGTATGGTACGTATATATATCATCTTGGTTTACTGTTTTCTTAACTAAACGCATACCTAGTACTTGTGTGAAAAATTCATAGTTTCTTACTGCATCATTTGTCATTGCAGTTACGTGATGGATACCGATAAGTTCTGGTTTACTCATTATAGTTTCCTTCTTTCTTTATTTTTATTTCGAATTCGAAATAATAAGTTGTAAAAAAATTTGCGCTATCCCCTACTCAGTAGAATTTGCGCTTATTTTTTTAAGTGCTCTACGAAAAATCGCAAGCTCTTCGTCATCTAATATCGAAAATGCTTTTTCAATTGTTTCGGCATGTTGTGGAAAAATACGTTCCATCAATTCATGGCCACTTTCAGTCAGAACAGCATACATAATACGTTTATCTTGCTCATCTTGTCGACGTGTTACATATCCTTTCTTAACAAGTTGATCGATGACGTAAGTTGTACTGCTGCTTGCGATTAAAATGCGTTGTTTTACTTTTTGAATAGGCTGATCACCTTTATGATACAAAAGTTCCATTACAGCAAATTCAGTAATATTTAAACCGTAGTTTTTCATATCTTGTTTAACAATACGATCTAACGTATCATTTGTACGTTTTATACCTACTAGCGCTTTTAATGATTCTTTCGTTCTATCCATGTTCATCACCTATTCAAATATTATTTCGATTTCGAGATAACTATAACGCCCTTACTAATAAATGTCAATAGTTTTGAGTATAAAAAATATACTAACTTTGTTTTTATTATATTTTCAATATTCTAACAAATTTAATTTAGTTGATTTTTAATAATGTTTAACCTATAATTCTTATTGAAAAACTAAGGTATTTATTAATTTATATTGGGGTAATGGGATGAAAGCATTCGATTTAATCGGGAATACACCACTTGTCTTATTGGAACATTACAGTACAGACAACGTGAAAATATTTGCGAAATTAGAAAGTTATAACTTAGGTGGCAGCATTAAAGATCGACTAGGCAAGCACTTGATAGAACATGCACTAGCTGAAGGTAATATTCATTCTGGAGATACGATAGTTGAAGCCACTGCCGGTAACACAGGTATAGGACTTGCTATCGTAGCGAACCATTACAATATTAACTGCGTTATCTTTGCACCTGAAGGCTTTTCTGAAGAAAAAATGAATATCATGAAAGCTTTAGGGGCAGAAGTAAGAAGAACACCACGTTCTGAAGGTATGTTAGGTGCCCGTCAACAAGCACAGTCCTACGCTGAACAATACGGCGCTTATTATATCAATCAATTTGAAAATGAAGAGAATCCACAAGCATATATTCATACTTTAGCGACAGAAATTCTTGAACAATGTCCAGACATCACACATTTGATTGCTGGCGCTGGTTCTGGCGGAACTTTTACAGGAATAGCTTCAGTCATGAAAGAACATCAAGTACGTAATATCATTGTAGAACCTGAAGGAAGCATTCTTGCAGGTGGCGAAGCGCATGCTCACGATACTGAAGGTATTGGCGTTGAAAAGTGGCCACCATTTCTAAAGAGAGATATAATCGATGATATTAAAGTCATTTCGGATCGAGATGCATTTACAAATGTATCAGGTCTTGCACTAAATGAGGGTATTCTTGCTGGTAGTTCATCAGGCGCAGCATTACAGGCAGCAATAGACGTTTCAAAACAAATCGAACAAGGACATATCGTCGTCATTTTCCCTGATGGCAGTGATAGATATATGTCTAAAAATATATTTAATTATGGAGGAAAAGATTATGAATAAAAAAACATTACTCATCCATGGTGGTAAAACAACAGATGCATATACAGGTGCGGTAACAACACCAATTTATCAAACAAGTACTTATGAACAAGACGGAATCGGAAATTTAAGACAAGGTTATGAATATTCTAGAACAGCTAACCCTACTCGTACGGCATTAGAAACATTAATTGCGGATTTAGAACACGGTACAAATGGTTATGCTTTCGGTTCTGGTATGGCAGCAATCTCAGCAGTCATCATGTTATTAGACAAAGGTGACCATATTTTAATTAATTCAGATGTATACGGTGGTACTTACCGTGCATTAACAAAAGTATTCTCTCGCTTCGGTATTGAATTTGATTTTATCAATACAACGGATGTAAGCAATATCGAATCTTCTATTAAAGACACAACTAAAATGTTATTTATCGAAACACCATCAAATCCGTTACTTCAAGTAACAGATATTAAAGCAGCAAGTGACATTGCTAAAAAACATGACATGTTAACTGTTGTAGATAATACATTTATGACACCTTATTACCAAAATCCACTAGACCTAGGTGCTGATATTGTTCTTCACTCAGCTACTAAATACTTAGGTGGACATAGTGATGTTGTTTCAGGATTAGTCGTAACAGCAAACGAAAGCCTTGGAGAAAGAATTGGTTTCATCCAAAATTCAACTGGTGGTATTTTAGGGCCTCAAGATAGTTATTTATTAACACGTGGTATCAAAACATTAGGTTTAAGAGTAGAACAAATTAATAGAAACGTTAAAGAAGTCGTAGCATTATTAAACAAACATGAAAATGTTGTTAAAACAATTCATCCATTAAACGAAGACCATGTGAACCGTGATATTCACTTCGAACAAGCTTCAGGATACCCAGGTATCATTTCATTTGAAGTCGCTGATGTTGAAAAAGCAAAAGAAGTGATTAAACATACAAAATTATTCACATTAGCAGAAAGTTTAGGCGCAGTAGAAAGTTTAATTTCTGTACCAAGTCTTATGACACATGCATCAATACCGGCAGAAATTCGTCATAAAGAAGGTATCGCAGACGGCATGATCCGTTTATCTATCGGTATAGAAGATACTGAAGACTTAGTAGAAGACTTAAACCAAGCATTAAATCAAATATAATAAAAAGAAAGGCTGAGACAGCGGAAATTGACCGCTATCTCAGCCTTTTTTCATATTCGAGATGTGGTGAAAGCATGTATTTGGTGAGTGATGGAGGTATTTGAGGAAGCGTATGTTGCTTGTTTGGGTAGTCTTGCAATATTCGAGGTTCCAATGTTGCTAGTCACCCTCCACTTGCAATATTCGAGGTTCCTATTTATCTTGTTTGGTCAGTCTTGATAAATACAGCACTTCTATTTATCTTGTTTGGTCAATCTTGATAAATACAGCACTTCTATTTATCTTGTTTAGTCAGTCTTGATAAATACAATGCTTCTATTTATCTTGTTTAGTCAGTCTTGATAAATACAGCACTCCTATTTATCTTGTTTGGTCAGTCTTGATAAATACAGACCTCCTATTTATCTTGTCGACCCCATTTCTATAATTACAAACCTCTCTATCCATCACACCATCCCCAATACACTCCTCACCCCATTTACTTCTCCCAAAAAGAAAGTCAGGGACATCACGCGAGATGTCCCTGACTTTTTATTAGAATTTTAATTTATCTGGTCTATAGAATGCGATGATAATTGAAGCGATGATAAAGAATGCCATGGCAATAAATAACGGGAAGTCGATTTTAATATCGAATGCTGCTCCGGCTACTAATGGTCCTATCAAGTTACCAACACTTGTGGCTGCTGAGTTCAAGCCACCTGCTGTTCCTTGGTTATTACCTGCTAATTTAGAGAAATAGTTCGTCATAGATGGTCTGATCAAATCAAATCCTATAAATATTACGAAACTGACTAACATCACAGTAATATAGTGAGAAGCATATACAAAAGCTCCTAGAATTAACACTGAGTAGATTAATGAGAATAGCGTTAATTTAATTTCACCGATCTTACCGACAAGTTTCTCGAATAAGAATAATTGGAATATAACTCCTACTATTGCTCCGCCTGTAATCGCGATAGAAATATCTTTCGGTTCAAAGCCTACTTTCTCTGCTGTATATAATGAGAACATTGTTTCGGTAGATGCTAAACCGTAAGACAATATCAACATAATGATGACCGGTACGACAAACAATTTATATGGAAATGGCTCTTTGACTTTAGGACGTGCTGTTTCATTTGAATCATCGTCACTTGCTTCTTTTAAAAGGAATACTGAGAATAACAAAGCGATGATTCCAAGTGCACCAGCAAAATAAAAAGGCATTCTATGCGAAATTTCTGCTAAGAATCCTCCTACACCTGGTCCAACTATGAACCCTGTATTAATAACGGCTGACATATAACTAAAGTTCTTTGCTCTATTTTCTGAAGTTGATAAATCACCAATCATACCATTTACACCAGGCATGACAAACGCTGCACTAATGCCACCTAATACTCTTGAAACTAAAAGTATTGAAAATGTATTACCCATTGCGAAAATAAATTCTGAAATGGAGAATAACAGCAGGCCGATAATGATAATAATTTTTTTGCCAAACTTATCTGCAAATCGTCCTCCAAACGGTGAAGCGATCATTTGGAACATTGCAAATACTGCGACCAGCATGCCTAAATCACTTCCATTTAAATCTAAATCATGCAAAATTGTAGGTAAAACTGGTATGACAATACTAATACCTAAAAACATTAAAAATATATTAAAATATAAAACGTTTAACTTATTATTCATTTTAGACCTCCTTCTTCATTACTTTTATAAATATTAAGTGATTTTCACTATATTCTAATCTATTTATTTTGATTTGCATAACATAATGCAATCTTTAATATATACAATTTATAGTGTATAGTAACTATACAGTCAATAGGAGGAACTTAATTTATGCAAAAAATTAATCAAATACCTATAAGTGAGTTTGCAAGCTTAACAAATGTTAGCCGTCAGACACTCATATACTATGATAAAATCAATCTTTTTAAACCAGATTATAAAAATGAAATTGGGTACCGATATTACTCCATTAAACAAATTGAACTTATAAGTGTGATTACTTTATTGAAAGAACTCGGCATGCCACTGAAAGAAATTAAAGAATACACACAAAATAAATCACCTGAGCACTTTTTAAATTTGATGACACAACAGAAGAAAACGATCCAAGAGCAGAAGAAACATTTAGAATACAATGAAATGATTATTGATAGTAAGATTCAACTCATCAGAGACGCAATGGAAACATCCTTTGATCAAATTGAAATTGAAGAATATGATGAAATGACTTTCTATATCAGTGACAACATCGCGAATGCTTCAGAACTCGATTTCTTAATTTCGATTAACCAGTTTATTGATGAGCTGAAATCACACGAAATTTTTTCTAGTCAGCCAATTGGTGTCGTAACGCATAAAAATGATATTTTAAGTGGTAATTATTATCATTATAGTTACCTTTACGTGAATATCCCAAATTCTAAAAAGCACTACAAAAATACCGTTACGTTAAAAGGTAAATATTTAGTCGGTTATTATATAGGCATTGATGAACATGTTGAAGAAGCGTACAACAAAATGTTAAATAAAATCGGTGAATTGAATTTAACAATGGGTGAATATGTATATGAAGAATATGTATTTGATTCAGTTATTAAAAATAATGAGAATGAATATATCACTAAAATTATGATTGAAATCATATAAAAAGGGAGCGGGACAGAAATCTAATTTGTAAAAAAAGATTTCGTAGTCCCGCCCCGG
>NZ_PPQD01000018.1:240893-405599 GCF_002901825.1 Mammaliicoccus sciuri
ATTATTTTATCGGAAACATCTTGAAATAAGTACCGATTTTCCACAAGTATTCTAACGGACCATATTTAAAGTAACTTAGCCATAAACTTGAGAATATTAACTGTATCACAAGAATGATTAAACAAAGATTCGCCGTATGGATTAAACGACAATTTGATAATCCTAATCCATAGCTAAATAATAATATCAATAACGTCTGCCCGATATAATTCGTAAGTGCCATTTGCCCATACGTTCTTAACGGTTTCAATAATTGTTGCACGACTTTATATTGTAACAACGTGACGAGTACACTAAAGTAACATATCGTCATAATTGGACTCAAAATTAAAATCAATTGATTCGTTAAAGCATATTGTTTCAAATATTGTGCTTCAGTAATACCTGTATATTTAATCGCTTGGTAAGAAGCGCCAACGTAGATTTGATTTAAGTAATAGATGCCGATTACCGAAATGATCATCGTCAATAGCGCAATAATGGCATAATACTGTCTATGTTGGTACATTTTTTGATGTAGACCAAATTGGGCAAATGTTAAACCTAAAGTGAACAGTGGAAGCGGCATTAATATTTTACCGCCCAATCCAATCGCTACAGATAAGAGTATCATACCGATTGCGAAATTCACCCATTTATTCACTTTAAACAGTGGTAGCAATACTAAACCAAATATAGCGTAAACAAGCAATACCTCTCCCGGTTGGAGTTGCATATGTCCTAAACCTAACAGTGCCAATATTACAATTCTTCTCAAATAAATTACATATGGTTGCTCACTTTTTTCTTTCGCACGATTGATAAAAATATAAAAACCAACACCAAACAAAAATGAAAAAATCGACATAAACTTTGATTCAATAAATATATCTAAAAACTTCTGATAACGAACTTCTAATAATGAAAAATCAAATGGTACTTGTATAATGCTCGAAACATTAAGAAAAATAATACCTAATAAAGCAAATCCTCTAATATAATCTAATTCATAAATACGATGATTCGATGCAGTTGGATTCATAACAAATGCCTCCCTTAATTCCTTGTTATAATTTATCATTTATACAAAGAAATACAACGAACAATATTGTCACATGCCCTGTCACATCGCATTATAAAAGGCTAGGACAATTCAAGTTGTCCTAGCCTTTTACTCCTATGCCTTCAATCTTGCTTGAATCATAATTGGATATATACATAATGCTGATATGATTCCAATTGCGCCTAATATATGAAACATTTCATAAATATGTTGATATACCCATTTGAAGAATGGCGTGAAATCACCGAGTACAAACCAGATAAATACGATGACACCTAGAAATAGTACACCGATCATTGTTGGGATAACACCTATGCGATAAATAATCGCACCGAGTAAGAAACAAATTCCTGCGATAAACAATATAGCTAAGAAATCCACCCACATACTATCCAATCCACTAGCGTTAGGCAGTATATCCGATATTCTCATAAGTGTTACGTCGCTATTTGTCACACTTGCTACACGTTCTAATATAAAGCTAATCACTTCTTGAATGATAAGCATCATAACTATAAATATAATGTAACTTAGCCATAAACTTACGATATACTGTCTTCTTGTCGCACCAAGTTCAATTGATGATTTAAGTGGATCACCAAACATGAATAATGGTAAGAAACCTAATATACCGTATACCGGTCCAGATAATAAAGGATTAAATGAATCTGATGGTTCAATATAAAATCCAATTACAAAGTATATCGCGGCTAAAACGACAAGTACGATACTAAACGTATATAATTGTACTTTTAGTTCTTTAAAGATAATCGAGAAAGACCCTTTTAAATCACCCATGATTAGCCTCCTTTGTCATTGTCATATTTACTAAATAATCTTGAATACTTGCTTTATCAACTTTCACATTCAACGCTCTACACTGTTCTTGTAATGCTGCATCATAAGGGATATCCGCCATCACTTTATGCTGACTCATAATCGTTGATTGCTCGATAATAGCATCCTTAGAAGTAATTTGATGGATATCCTCTAATTTACCAACTAATATCGCACCTCTAGATTGAAAGTATTCAATCGGTTCATGTAACTTCACACGATGATCAGATATAACAATGAGCTTTTCACATATCTTCTCAATTTCTTTAATATGATGAGAAGCTATCATAATATATCTCGGATCCGCTTCGAACGATTCTCTCAACGCTTGTGTAAACAACTTTCTCATATAAGCATCTAATCCGTTTGTCGGTTCATCTAACATTGTCACAGGTGCATGACTTGCAAGCCCAATTACACTTTGAACCATTGACTTCATACCTTTAGAAAAGTTTCGAATCTTCTTCTTTCGTGGTAGTTCAAATAAATCTATTAAATAATCCGCTTCTTCTTGATCCCAATTGTCATTGAACATCGCTGCAAATTTCATCGCGTCATTTACATTCCATGACTTTCCAAAGAAGTGATTCTCTCTTAAATACGTAATTTGCTTTGAAGCTTCTGCATTGTTATAAGGTTTATAGTTTAATATCGCTATGTCACCTGAATTTTGTTTTTCTTGACCTGACATGAGTTTCATTAACGTCGTCTTACCAGAACCATTTCGTCCCCATAAACCAATAATCATTGGTTCATCATCTTGAAGTGTTAAATCTTGAAGTACATATTCATCTTTATACTTAAACGACATGTTCTGAATATCAATGATTGTCATAGTCTTGTTCCACCCTTCTTATGAGTTCTTCCTTACTTATATTAAGTCTCTTAGCTTCTTTAACCATGTTTTGGATATAAGAGTTTGAGAAGTCTTGCATTCTTGTATTTACGAGCTTGTCGCGCGCATCTTCAGCTATAAATACACCAATCCCTCTCTTCTTAGCTACAATGCCTTCATCCATCAACAGTGCAATACCTTTTTGAGCCGTCGCTCTATTAATATTGTAAAAGTTTGAAAGTTCCGTTGTGGAAGGTATTTGTTCGCCTTCTGACAAAAGTCCTTCAACTAAATCATCTTTAATCATATCTGCAATTTGCAAAAATATAGGTGTATCTTCATTTAAAGTAGGTTTCATTTTTATTCTCCTTATCCTATAACATGATTGGTTGATTAGTTGTGTAATCAACTATAATATCATTCACGTTATTTGTCAAACATTCTTCATTTATTTCATTCGTCCTAAACGATGTTAACCCTTATTATATCAGCAATTCACGTACGTTAAATTTAATTATTTAAACAATAAAAAAGACTTAGACACCCCATCATGTCTAAGTCCCATATAGTTATATACATCTAAAACAACGTATGAATCGCTTTGTCGAAATATTTTTCAAAGTATTCATGTCTATGGATGCCTTCTTTATCTGTTATAAACGTTAAAGTTGACGCATCATTAACCAGCTTCTCTTTCACTAACTCAACCGCTTCATACGTATTCGGTACCATCCATTTTAAAATATTAGGATATTCTACCCCTTCTTGCTCACCTACATACCAATAAATATGACGTGGATACTCTATAGATTTACTATTTTTAATGAAATCTAAAAAGTTCGGATACCACATAGAAGCAGACATTAAGATATAGCTACCAAATAAGTGTGGACGTGTTAATAAAGCATATAATGACACTAACGCGCCGAAAGAGCCACCACCGATTGCTAAATATTCCGCTTCATCAAAGATATGATAATGTTCTTTAAGAAATGGTATTAATTCAAATTCCAACATATCTAAATATTGATTAGCATTTCCCGCATAATGTGCTTGATCAACTTTCTCTTCCCATGGTGTATACTCCCTATTTCTATCAACCGGTTCAATACCAACATACATAATATTTCTTGGCTTGTCTTCAATCAGTTTATTAAATATATATTCCCCATCTTGAACGATTACTGTCTTAAATGGTTTAGGATTTTGTTCATCATAACCAACTGGCATTGCCACCGTTACGAATCGATCATTCCATAAAAATTTTTGTACAACTTGCATAACTTTTCACTCCCGTTATATTCCCTTTTACAATTGAGAAACGTTATCATTTATTACATCATACCATAAATACCGTTAGTTATCATTTGCATATAAGATGTCTTTGTATCATGATAAAAATAATCTATAAATAAATTTAACAAGGGGTGTTATTTTTATGAAAAAAGCGCTAATCGTTCTTACAGAAGCATATGCAGATTGGGAAGTCAGTTACGTTGCTGCAGAACTCGCTATGTCGCACGGATTTGAAATCGATACAGTATCATTAGGTGAATCAACTGTGACATCTATCGGCCAATTGAAGACAATTGTTGACTATACAATAGATGACATTAAAGAGCCTTACGATGCTTTAATTATCATTGGCGGTAACAATTGGTCACAAATTGAAAATGAACAACTCGTACAACTCATTAAGACGTCATTAGACAACAATATTGTTGTAGGCGCAATATGTGCGGCCGTTGACTTTTTTGCACGAAATAGTTTACTTACGGGATATAAACATACAGGAAATGATTTAAACCGATGGACGACAGAAGAGAACTACAAAGCCTATACAAACGCATTAGACTTTATGAATGAAGATAGTGTTATTGATAAGAACCTCGTCACAGCAAACGGATCCAGTGCAGTAGACTTTGCTTTTAATGTGATTCTTGCATTAGGACTTGTGGATTACAAAGAAGCTGAAAAACAAAAATACTTTTATAAATCAGGTTATGTATCTTATAAGATGAAATACGGAGAAATTGGATAAGAAACGAAGAAATATAAAAATAACCTTTAAGGAGCGCTCAATATGACACAACATGAAAACATTGTCACGATTGCCGCAGAATGTGGTTTAGATATTCAACCTGAATCCATTACAATAAACGAATCAGGACTTGATTTTCAAGTAGCATTTGCTGAAGATAGACATGGTGTTGAATGGGTATTACGTATACCTAGAAGACCAGAAGTGTATGAGCGAACAGATTCAGAAAAAGAAACCGTAGACTTCATACAACAACATGTATCATTTGAAGTACCTAATTGGCAAATTCATAAAGAAACTTTAATTGCGTATCCTAAACTAACAGGCGTACCTGCAGCTACAATTGATCCTGAATTACAACAATACGTATGGGAAATAGAACATAAACCCGTGCCTCAGAACTTTGTTGATACCTTGGCAGAAGTACTTGTTGATTTGCATCGAATAACAGACGAAGAACTCGTTTCAAGTGAAATTAAGACGACAACGATTCAACAAATTAAACAAGATTATCAAGAGCGTATGCATAAAGTGAAAGAAACGTTCGGAGTCTCCCCTGATTTATGGAATAGATGGCAAAAATGGTTAGATAGAGATGAGCTCTGGCCAAATCATGTCACGATGATACACGGAGACTTGCACCCAGGACATATTATGGTGGATAAAGAAGCAAATGTGACAGGTCTTATAGATTGGACAGAAGCCAGTCACGCAGACCCCTCCAATGATTTCATGGGACATCACCGTGTATTTGGCGATGAAGGACTAGATGATTTAATAGAAGCTTATGATAAAGCAGGCGGTAAGACATGGCCACATATGAAAGAACATATTATTGAATTAAATGCAGTATTCCCAATGTTTATCGCTGAATTTGCAATTGTCTCAGGAGAAGCGGCATATGAGAAGATGGCTAAGAAAGAATTAGGTGTTGAGGAATAAAATAGAAAAGATTTATCCCGATTCTTCTTAATAAACCTCCCTTTATCAAACAATTAATCCATAAATATCCCACTCCTAAATTTAGTATTAAGCGCTACTTCCTTCACGTCGAGCTAAAAAAGAAATGTTTGTTATTGGGGATATCTTATAAAAAGAATTACAATTTTATAACGTGAAATAAAAAAGGTTAGGACAAAAATGATGTCCTAACCTTTGAATTATTTTATTTGAAATTTTTAATAATACTATTATAAATTCTTTCATTATTAGATTTATCAATATGTTTAAAGATACTGTCTTTTTCTAATTCTATATTTTTAAATGAATCATTAATAACATAGTCATATATCTGATTTACTAGTTTCTTTTCATCATAGAAGATGTCACCTAAGAAAGTCTCATGAATAGGTCTTAAAATACCTTTTCTAAAGAATCTTTCGACATCAAAATGATAAAATATAACCGGTTTATTCATATAAGTAAAATCAAAACTTACACTACTATAGTCAGTTATTAATAAATCATGTTCTATAAGTAAAGATTGAACCGTTTTTTCGCCTAGTTCTATATATTGAACTTTTATTTCATTATTCATTAAGAATAACTTAAAGTAACTTTGCGCTCTATAGTGTGGATAGAAATTAATTTCAATATTATTTTCAATTATCTGATTAAGTTTTTTATTCTTAATTAAACTTAAATATCGTTCTAAATATTCACTATTTTCAAATGCAAAATCACTGTTCAACCAATCTCGCCATGTAGGCATTATCAATATTTTTTTAATCTTTTTGTTGTCATTTGCAATTGGTAAGTTATCAAAGCGAGACAATCCAGAAATATAGACATTTTCTTTGTCATATCCCATTTCATTAACGACGACATCATATTTTTCACTCATACTACTCACATTAAAAATATCAAATGGTAAATCATAGTAATTTTTGTGATATTCTACACTCTTTCTACCAAGAACCCCATGCTGTAAGAAGACTTTCAATGTGTCCTCATATCCAAAGAATCCTTTTGCTGGTTTATAAGGAAGTATATTTTCAAAATCGTGTGTACTGGCAAGGACCTTTGCTTTACTAGCAATTTTAAAATGCTCTAAAGACCCAAATTTCAAAACCTTTTTATTATGTTTTATATTTTGATAATCTAATGCATTTTCATCTATAACATAATAAGCATCGATTGAAGTATTTTCCCTTAACCAATTAAAGAAGACGATTCCATTATCTTGAGCTGTATCGAATCTCTCACCAATTAACCAGATATTAGGATCCTTTTCATTATTACTCATAACTTTCAATTGATTTCCAGTTATAGAAAATCTCTCGAGTTTAATATTTTTAAATGGTGTAATTGTGCTAAGATAGTATATTTTTTGATTACTTTCTTCAATAATTTTACTAGAAAAATACGTGTCTTTTTTATATTTAGCAGTTCTATATCTGATTTTTTCTCTTCTTACAATATCATTTTGTTCTCTTATCGTTATAAATAAATCTACTACAGTTTTTGGTTTAGATATTATTTTTCCAATTTCATCATAATTTATATCAAATAATGTTTCGCCAGGATTAATGTAATATTCTAAAGTTTCCTTACTATAACGTTCTTCAAAAGCTAAAGTAAAGGTACAATGATTATAAATTTCATCAACTTTAACAAAGAAATTGATTTTATTATCATTTATATAATTAACACCATTCTTAAAAAATGGCTTCCTATATTTAATGAAAATACCGTTATTTGATGTAAAGCTCATATAAAAATATTGATTATTGATGCTTACAGGAACTTCATGAATTAATCGTTCTTTTTCTTGTTCTTTAATACTATAGATAACTTTACGATCAGTATCTTTTTCTATAGCTTCAATATATAGATTTTTATTAGCTCTTGTTTCTGTAAAAACGCCATACGGTATCTTAGAAATTATTTTATTACCATATTTTTTAATAGGAAACTTACCGATAATTTCATTATCATCATTTATTAAAACAAAGTTATTATATTCCTTAATTTGATCATTACCTTTATTCTTCAAATTAAGAATGAAGCCATACTTATCCGGAGTCTCTCTTATTATAATATCTGTTGCCTTAAAAATTTTATGGAATACAAAAAAGTTATTTCTATTAATTTCTATATAATAATGGTATAAATTAAAGCTATACTTATTATCAAACTTCGCTCTATAAGCAAAGTTATTACTCACTAAATACATGGCCTTATACTTTTCCATAGCCAATGATTCTATTTCATTTATTGGAATTGTGTAGTTTGACTTACCTACAGCTTGTAGAGGAATTTCTGTCTTATTAGACCCATTTATTAATAGCAGTTTAGTATAATTCTCATTACTATCAGTTTGAAAATTGAAATTTGATTCATTAAGGAAAGGTGTTAACTGAACTTTTTCATTCACAAATGAATATTCATCATTTAAACTTTTTATATACATATTTTTTGTACATTCAAATTCACACAATTGATTATTTAATGTTAGATAGATAGTTCCTTTAGTTTTGTTTCTAATCCATAATTTCTTACCATTATAAAAGCAATTGATTTTAATAAATGGCTCGTTAGACTCAAAATTTAATAACGCTTTGTCAATTTCAACTCTAACTCGATTAGTACCTATTTTCTTAACTACAGTTGGAACAGTTTTATTTTGAATACGCAACGAAAAGAGATCAATATTAAACATTAAATAGTTCTTGTATTTAAATTCAACAAAAACTTTATCTGTCTTATCCTTTGCAGAAATACAGTCAAATCTCCTTACAAGCATGTTTTTCAATCTATATAAAGCACTCATATATTTACCTCATTTTTATTTAAATTTCTACTTAATCACTTAATACAAAAAATAAAATTACACTACTAAACATTTTATATTTGTTTAGTAGACAATTACAAGATATACATAATTATATAAAATTATGTATTTTAATTAAATATCAATAATAACAAACAAGAATTAAATGTCTATATTATATTTAAACCATATTATATAAATAACATCTTGAAACTTAGAAATTTAATTTCCATCATTTCTAGAAAGTAACACTGACTCTTCATATGCATAAACTGCTTCTTGATAATTATGACTACGTGGCAATATGCCTTTTTTAATTGCTTCATTATATGCGTTCATCTTTGTTTGCTCGTCTTGTTTGCTATACATAATCTCAGCCAAATCTTCTTTTGTCTTTATATTGAACTCTTTTTCATGTTTCTTTTGAGTTTTTTCTTTTTTCTTAGCTACTTGATGTGTATTTTCTTGTTTATTATCTTTACCATCATTTGAATCATTATCTGTTGTAATCATTAGTATTGCTGACATAATAGTTAAACAAAATATAATAATTACGAGAATTATATTTTTCAATCTTTTGTCTCTCCCCTGTAAAACATCAATATTATTATTAAACTACAAATTATTACATTTGTAAATTTGATTTTTATATTCTTAATTTTAATTTTATATTCCTACATCATTATATCAATTACACTATACATTTTAACTATATTACCAGTATATTTATTACCAATCTACTTTTACCAAATTTAATCGCACACAAAAAAAGCAACCTTTCATTATCTTGAAAGGTTGCTTTTTGCTATACTTCTTATTTCAAATTAAACTTTCCTTCAAACTCCTCAATTACATCGTCTAAATTCTCTACATTTAATGAGAAGTACAGTTTCATTTTAGGTTCTGTCCCTGATGGTCGGACTGCTATAAATCCTTCTTCAAATATGAACTTAATGAGATCTGTTTGTGGTAAGTGAATGGTTTGTGTCTTACCTGTTTTAACATTAAGTGATTCTTTTGTAATATAATTTTCTATAAACAATGTTGTTAAATGCTCTATATCAATTGTTTCTAACTGTTTAAAGTCATTCATAATTTGTTTTATTTTCTCTCGCCCTTCTGCACCTTCAAATGTTGGTGAGAGGGTCTTATCTTTATAATGACCGAGTTCTTGATAAATATTATTTAATACGTCTTTGAAAGTCTTGTTTTCTTGTGCCAGTTTTTCTTTATATTTAATCAATAATGCTGCTGTTTGTATGGCGTCTTTATCTCTTGAGAAGTCGTCTACTAAATAGCCGTGACTTTCTTCATATGCTAAGACTAGTTGTAATGCGTTATCTTCTAAATTCTTTAATTGCTCTGATATATATTTGAAACCTGTTAGCACATTAATGACACCAATATTTAATGATTTAGCTAGTTTCTCACTTAGTGCACTTGTCACAACTGATTTAATGATATATTTATGTTGGTCACCTGATAATTGTTGATTTCTCAGTTTCATCAACAATAACCCTATCTCATTACCATTGAAATATCTTGTTGATCCGTCTTGATATCTTTCAACAATACCTATTCTATCTGCATCTGGATCTGTCGCTAATATAAGTTGTGCTTGCTCTTGTTCAGCGAGTTGTTTACCTAAGTCAAATGTATCTTCCGCTTCTGGATTCGCAATATTAACAGTTGGAAAGTCTCCATTCGGCTTTGATTGTGCTTCTTCTACTACATAGTTTCTATACGACAAATCTTCAAGTACATCTGACAATAGAGGCAAACTTGTTCCGTGTAAACTTGTTAACACTGTTTTTGTTTGCGATGTTTCAAATGAACCGACAAGTTCTTTAACCGCATCTTTATATGCTTTAGTTGTTTCTTCTTTAAATGGCAGAATCAATCCACGTTCCTGCAATGTTTCCAAGTCATCTGTTTGTATATTTAATGGATCTTCCACTGTATCAATATAATGACTTAACTCTAATGAAGGCTCTGTTAATAACTGACCTCCATCAGGACCGTATACTTTAATGCCGTTATAGTTCTTAGGATTATGACTTGCTGTAATCATAATACCTGCTGTTGTTTTTAAGTTTCTCACTGCAAATGACAGTTCTGGTGTCGATTTATATGTTTCTGGCAAGATAACTTCAATACCATTTGTACCAAGTACTTTTGCGATTTCCATCGCAAATTCTTGAGATAAGTGTCTTGTATCAAAATGAATTACAATTTTAGGGTCATTCGTTATGTTTCTTAAATATTTAGTTAGTCCTAAAGCAAACTTTTGAATCGTGAATTTATTTAATCGACCTGGACCGATTCCGAATGTACTTCTTATGCCTGCTGTTCCAAATGATAATACATCCGTAAATCCCGCTTCAATCTCTTCTTCTGTTTGAACGTTATGAAACTGTTCAACTAAACTTTCAGATATTCTTTGTTCCCATTGTGCTCTCAAAGTTCTAGCTCCTTTACTAAATATCTAATGATTGTAGATAACGTATAATTTCGTCACGCATTTCTTGATCTTTCAATGCATATTCTATCGTCGTCTTCACAAATCCTATTTTCTCTCCGACGTCATAACGTTGACCTTCAAAGTCATATGCGTAAACTTTATCATCTTTATTTAAACGTTCGATGGCATCTGTTAATTGAATCTCTCCACCGCTTCCTTCTGTTTGTGTTTCTAAATAATCAAAGATTCTTGGAGATAACACGTATCTACCCATAATTGCTAGGTTTGATGGTGCAGTACCTTGTTCTGGTTTCTCAACAAATCGATTTACTTCATATAAGCGTTCGTCTTGTGATTTAGGTTCGATAATACCGTAACGATGTGTTTCTGTTTCAGGCACTGTCTGCACGCCAATTACAGATTTGCCTGTCGTTTCATATTGTTCCATTAATTGTTTAATGGCCGGATTATCAGATTCCACGATATCATCACCTAAAAGTACGGCAAATGGTTCATTCCCGATGAATTGTTTCGCTGTGTAAATCGCATGTCCTAATCCCTTTTGTTCTTTCTGTCTGACATAGAAGATATTCGCTAATTCTGTTGAATATTGAACTCTATCGAGCAGTTCAAGCTTACCCTTTTCGTACAATGTTGTTTCAAGTTCTTTTTGAATATCGAAATGATCTTCAATCGCACGTTTATGTTTACCCGTCACAATAATAATATCTTCAATTCCAGCACGTGCTGCTTCTTCGACAATATATTGAATCGTCGGTTTATCTAATATTGGTAACATTTCTTTAGGCATTGCTTTAGTAGCAGGTAAGAATCTTGTTCCTAATCCTGCTGCAGGTATAATTGCTTTTTTTATTTTATTGTTATCCATTTTAAGTTCCCTCACTAACAAGCTTTTTAAACTATCTATATTAATCGTCACTTTTTATTACATCATTACACATTATAAATTACATTTACATAATTCGCGAGTAATGACATAAATAATGACGCTTTTAAATCCCATATTATTCAATATTATCGTCAATCACTTATTCTCCTGTATCATCTTATTATACGTCACACGATTATCAAAATTCTTAGCGATATTAATCTTATAATCTGTATGTTTGTCATAATCGGTTCCATACACGCAAGCATACAAGATATCCATTAAGAAACTGATGGAATCTCGTGTTGTGAAGTTACTGATTTTGGAATACAACTTTTCTCTTGTTGAAATGCGTAATGTACTGTCTGCGTATTTGGTTACTGTATTTTCACCAATACTTGTCAGTCCGATAATTGGAATATGCTTTTTCTTTAACATCGGTAATAATTTCAAGATGCTTTGATTTTCACCACTATATGAAATGAAGATGGCACATGTATGTTTCGACGACTTTTCTATTTCAAAATGGGGTTCGAGTGCGCAGAGCTTAACGGTCTTGCCAATTTGATTCATTCTCATTTCAAAGTCTTCGCATATCATTAAATTATGATACAGTCCAAAGATTTTGATGGTTTCCGCTTCGTTTAAATACGCGACTGCTTTATCCAATTCTTGATGATCGATCAAATGCACGGTGTCGTCTATCGTTGTTTGATTGAGTCGTGCTAATTTATGGCTAATGGACATGTTATTATCTGATGCATCAAATGGGAAGTTTGCGTCTATTGATTCATAATGTCGGTTTAAGTATTCTACTTCTTCTAAATAATGATCCTTTAACTCTAACCAACCGTCATATCCTAACTTTTTAGCTATGCGAATACCAGTAGAAGGATGTGTATATGTTTCTTTAGAAATTTGATTTAACGTCTTGGACTTAATCTTCTCTCTTTCTTCAAACAAATATTGAATGATACTTTGTTCTGCTTGCGAAAATATATCTTCTTTCATTCTTTCTGTTAAAAGCATATAAATATCTCCTTTTGTAAAAAGTCATTACAAAAATCCCATTTATTTTCAGGAAATTTGTAAATGTCATTTGATAATGCCCGATTTGCCTTTTTAATGATTACTTCTATTTTATACTTAACGTGCATAAGAAAGAAAATATTAGGAGGTCATTATAATGGAAAAAGGGATAAAAATTGTAACTATCGGTGGCGGCAGCAGTTATACGCCTGAATTGATGGAAGGTTTTATTAAACGTTATGAATCTTTACCTTTAAGTGAAATTTGGTTGGTAGACATTCCTGAAGGTAAAGAGAAATTAGAAACTGTCGGCAAAATGGCGCAAAGAATGTGGGATGCTTCTCCATATGATGTCACAGTACATTTATCATTAGATAGACGTGAAGCTTTAAAAGATGCTGATTTCGTTACGACTCAATTTAGAGTGGGTTTATTAGATGCTAGAATTAAAGATGAACGCATTCCTTTATCGCATGGCTTCTTAGGTCAAGAAACGAATGGTCCAGGTGGTATTTTCAAAGCGTTAAGAACAATTCCTATCTTATTAGATATTGTCGAAGATATGAAAGAACTTTGTCCAAATGCATGGTTAATTAATTTTACAAACCCAAGTGGTATGGTTACAGATGCTATCGTACGATACGGCAAATGGGAAAAAGTACTTGGTCTATGTAATGTACCTGTGAATAGTTTAATTAATGAGCCGGAAATGCTGAATGTTGGTGATGGAGAACTTACGCATCACTTTGCAGGGTTAAACCATTTTCACTGGCATCGAGTTAAAGACGCAAACGGTCATGACGTGACTGATCAATTAAATAAACAATTATTTGAAGATGCATCATCGTTACCTTCTAATATCTTTGATGTACCATTTTTCGAAGAACAATTACAACAAATGCAGCTCATTCCATGTGGTTACCATAGATATTACTACCGTGCAGAAGAAATGCTTGAACATGCACTTAAAGAATACAATGATCCAGAAATCGGTACGCGTGCTGAACAAGTTAGACAAACTGAAAAAGAATTATTTGAACTTTATAAAGATGAACATCTCGATCATAAACCAGAACAATTAAGCGAGCGTGGCGGCACACATTATTCAGATGTCGCATGTGAGACAATTGCATCTATCGCTTCAAATAAAAATACACATGTAGTTGTATCTACTGTTAATAAAGGGGCAGTACCAGATTTAGCACCTGATGATGTTGTAGAAGTGTCAGCATATATCAACTCGACAGGTGCTCAACCAATCGCATTCGGTTCCCTACATCCAGCAGAACGCGGATGGTTACAAGTGATGAAGAATATGGAATTATGTGTAGAAGAAGCAGCCGTTACAGGAGATTACGGATTACTATTACAAGCATTTATTATCAATCCATTAATTCAAAGTGGAGAATCTGCGAAACAAGTGATGAATGAATTACTTATTGCTCATAAAGCATACTTACCACAATTTGCAGAAACAATCGCTCAATTAGAAGCACAAGGTGTCACAATTAAAGATGACAAAGCAAGAGCATTGAGCGCTGAAGCAACATTGAAGGAAGTGTAAATATGAAGATAGGAGTCGTGGATGAAGCGTGAGGCAGAATGATGTCTCACGTTTTTTGTGTATGTGTGTGAGTGTGAATGTCGTGCGCTAACGATCTTGTTTGCGATTCTTGAACGTTAGAATTTCTAATGATCTTGTTTTTCAGTCTTGAGCGTTAGCGTCTCGGTTCCTCTCATTTTTTAAAATTTATTTCCCACTAACAATCTTGTTTATGTTTCTTGGACGTTAGAATTTCTAACGATCTTGTTTTGCACTCTTGATCGTTAGCGACCACCCTCTATATACAAAAAAGCCGATTGTACTCGTGCACAATCGGCTTCAATACTTTCTTATATAATAATATTATCTATTAATCTTGCTTGGCTAAATTTAACGGCTAGTGAGATAAAGATTTGTCCTTCTATTGTATGTTGTTCTTCTAATTCTGGATAACTATAAATTGCGACTTCTACGATATCTCCGCTCACGTTACTTTCTAAATATTGCGTGATGGTTTGTATTAAGACATCACTATTTCTTTCACCTTCGTCATATTTCTTCTTAGCTAATGCTAAACTTTTAGATAAATGTACGGCTTCTTTTCTTTCTTCTTCTGTTAAATAGATATTTCTTGAACTTTTTGCTAATCCGTCTGCTTCTCGCACGATATCTATTGGTACAATTTGAATTGAGTGGTTAAAGTCTTCTACCATTTTTTCTATTATAGCGAGTTGTTGTGCGTCTTTTTTACCAAAGTACGCGTGTGTTGGTTGAATAATATTAAACAGCTTGTTAACGACTGTTACAACGCCATCAAAGTGACCTGGTCTCTTCTTACCTTCAAGCACTTGTGCTAAACGACCTACTGTAATCGTCATCTCTAGTTCTCCTGGATACATTTCTTCAACTGTTGGATGAAATACATAATCTACGCCAATTTGTTTAAGCTTCTCTAAATCAGATTCAAATGGTCTTGGGTAATCATCAAAGTCTTCATTAGGTCCAAATTGTAATGGATTTACAAAAATACTCACTGTAGTTACATCATTTTCTTCTATTGATTGTTTCATCATTTTTAAATGGCCATCATGCAATGCACCCATGGTTGGTACGAGTCCTATTGTTTTACCTTGAGATTTAAATTGAGATACGATTGAATTCATATCTTTAATTCGTTCTACTACTTGCGTCACTACTCTGTCTCCCCCATCACTTTCTTCTTATATGTGTGTGCTTCTGAAGGGAATGCACCACTTTTAACTTCTTCATGATATGCTTTTAGTGCGTCTATACCATTTGAAAAATCACCGTATTGTTTCACAAATTTAGCAATATGTTCTGAACCGTAATTTAATAAATCATGATATACGAGTACTTGACCATCTGTACCTTTTCCTGCGCCTATACCGATAACTGGAATTGTCAGTTGTTCTGTAATCACTTCTGCTAAATCACTTGGAATCGCTTCTAATACGAGCATCACTGCACCTGCTTGTTCAACTGCTTTCGCATCTTCTATGAGTTGTTCAGCTTCTCTTTTTGAACTTGCTTGTAATTTATAACCTGTAATGCCGACGCTTTGAGGTGTTAAGCCTAAATGAGATACGACTGGCACACCAATTTGAGTACAACCTTGAATCAATGTCGTATGCATACCTTCGATTTTTACAGCGTTTGCTTTAGTATCTTTATATAATTGAATCGCGTTTTTCATATCGGTTGTATGGTCGATACCGACTGCTCCAAAAGGTACATCAACGATTACGTAACTATCTGGTGCACCTCTTCTAACAGCTTTCGCATGATGTGTCATATCTTCCATAGTCACTTCGACTGTACTATCGTAGCCCAACACAACCATTCCTAAAGAATCACCTACTAAAATAGTGTCTATACCTGCTGCTTCTGCTTGTTTAGCACTTGGATAATCGTATGCTGTAATCATGGATATTTTTTCTTTTTGTTCTTTCATGGTCAACAATTGTTTAATGGTTTTCATCCCGTACCACCCTCTTATATTTGTTATTATGTATATATTAACATTGAAAGGAAAATAATAAATGAAAAAGTTTGGAATAATCGGTCCTGGTGCTGTGGGTACAGCCATTACATTTGCTTTAACACAATCAAACCTTGATGTTACGCTGTTTGGAAGATCAAACGCTACAGTCTATTTCCAAGAATACAATCAAGATGTGCAACATTCATTTCCCGTTCACTCTTTAGAAGATGCACATGAAAAAGTAGATATTTTATTTATCGCTGTTAAAGCAACGCAACTCGACGCAATCATCCCATATCTTCATCATATCCTCCATGCTAATAGCGTTATTATTTTAACTCAAAATGGCTATGGACAGTTAGAAAAAATTGATCACCCGCACAAATTTCATGCTGTCGTATATATAAGCGGACAAAAAGAAGGCAACGTCGTAACGCATTTTAGAGATTGGACTTTAAGATTACCTATTCATGCGTACACATTAGACATTAAAAATTTAACTAAAGATAGTTTACTCAATATTGAATGCCTCCAAAATTACGATCAACACGTTTGGTATAAATTAATCGTCAATTTAGGTATTAATACGGTAACTGCACTAACGAGACAACCTGCTCGTGTACTTAAGCATGATCAAATACATGCACTTTGTTACAACTTATTAGTTGAAGGTAATCGTGTTGCTAAAGCTGAAGGTATTTATTTTGATGATGATTTTGAAAAAAGCATTATGAAAATTTATGAAGGATATCCAGATGATATGGGTACAAGTATGTATTACGACATAATAAGTGAAAAACCTTTAGAAACGGCGTTTATACAAGGCTATATCTACAAAATTAGCAAAAAACATCATTTAACAACACCTTATATAGATAGTACTTATGCAGTTTTAAGTACATTTTAATGCATAAATTTGCAATCCAATTCGTTTCATTTTACTTTTTTAGGGTAAAGTATATTATCATTTTAACAAGAGGTGATTAACTTTATGAAAGATAAATTCGAACAAAAGCACGAAGAAATAGAAGGATACACTCAAGACGTACAACCTGGTATAGAGCACGAGATGGAACCAAAGCCTATTATTGAAGATGAAGATTATAAAGCTGGTGGTAAATTGAAAGGAAAAGTTGCACTGATTACTGGTGGTGATTCTGGTATAGGTGAAGCAACTGCCATCTTATTTGCTAAAGAAGGTGCAAATGTAGCTATCGCTTATTATGATGAAGACAAAGATGCTAAATATGCATTAACAAGACTTGAAGAACTAGGTATCAAAGCAAAGGCATATAAACACGACTTAAAAATAGAAAATCACGCCAAAGAACTTGTAAACAAAGTCATTGATGACTTCGGGCAAATCAATATATTAGTTAATAATGGTGGTATCCAACATCCACAAGATAATTTCGAAGATATTACTAAGGAACAATTACAAGAAACTTTTGAAACCAATTTCTTTGGAATGTTTTACTTATGCCAAGCTGTATTACCTCACTTAAGTAAAGGAGACACAATTATTAATACGACTAGTGTAACAGCTTATCGTGGTTCAGCCCATTTAATTGATTATTCATCTACTAAAGGCGCCATTGTATCATTCACGCGTTCTCTTGCGGCTTCGTTAGCTAGTAAAGGGATTCGTGTTAATGCAGTTGCACCAGGACCGATATATACACCATTAATCCCCGCAACTTTCGATAAAGACAAAGTAGAAAATGCTGGATCAGATACACCACTAGGTAGACGAGGGCAACCAAGTGAAAATGCACCTGCTTTTGTTTATTTAGCTTCCCAAGATTCTACTTATGTTACCGGACAAGTCATTCACATCAATGGCGGAGACTTTATGACAACTTAATATGATATTAAAAAAGATTTTAAAAATTTTTTCTGTAATTCTAGAAATTTTAAAGCGCTAATTTAAATATGAAGATTCTCGATATTTTCTATTTAAGTAAGCGCTTACTTTGTATTCATTATAGGAACAATTGTTATTATTTATTTTTTAAAATTAAATGCAAAACTGTAAAATTTAATCATAAGAATTATACCCTTAATGTTAAAATATTGTGCGATATCAATTTGACTATTAAAATTTCGTATGATAGCGTTATAGAAGTCAATAAATCGATAAGGACTGGTTATTTTGAGTAATATACAAATCAAAGACGTTACTAAAGTATTCGGCAATTACAATGACCAGGTTAAGTCACTTTTACAGGATGATAAAACGAAAGAAGAAATCCTTAAGGAAACTGGTTCGACAGTAGCTGTCAAAAATGCAAATTTCACAATTGAAGATGGAGAGATATTTGTTGTAATGGGTCTTTCCGGGAGCGGTAAATCAACACTGATTCGTTTGATTAATCGTTTAATTGATCCAACTGATGGAGATATCTTAATTAACGATAAGAACATTTCTTCGTTAAATAAAGAAGACTTACGTAACTTTAGACGTGAGAATTTAAGTATGGTATTCCAAAGTTTCGCATTATTTCCCTTCAAAACAGTTGTTGAGAATGTCGCATTTGGCTTAGAAATTAAAAACGTTTCAAAAAAAGAGCGTTTAAAAAAAGCAGAAGATGCTTTAAATTTAGTTGGTCTAGCGGGATATAAAGATCAATTACCAAAACAATTATCTGGTGGTATGCAGCAACGTGTAGGTTTAGCAAGAGCACTTGCTAATGACACAGATATTTTATTAATGGATGAAGCCTTCTCAGCATTAGATCCACTGATTCGTAAAGAAATGCAGAATGAGCTTTTACAACTACAACAAGACATGCAAAAAACAATCATATTTATTACACATGATTTAGATGAAGCCCTTCATATTGGTGATAGAATTGCTTTAATGAAAGATGGCGAAATCGCTCAAGTTGGTACACCGGAAGAGATTGTTATTAATCCTGGTGACGACTACGTTAAAGACTTTGTTAAAGATATTGATCGTTCTAAAGTATTAAAAGTTAAACATATTATGGAGAAAGTTGAGAATGTTGAATTAGTAGATGGCATGTCATTTATAGATGCCGAGTCGCTACTTTATCAAACATTCCCTCACTTCAAATCTGGCACACACGAACTTTGGATTAAGAAAGACAATAAAATTGTCGGGAAACTTAATTTCCAAGATGTATTCGATGTATTAGCACAGGGAAATGAGGTGATGAATCATGCTTAATATGTTGCCTATTTTACCTGTTTCAGATTGGGCTAACGCATTTGTAGAATGGTTAACAGAAACTTTTAGTTTTATTTTTGAACCGATTAAGACGTATCTTGGTGACTTTATGCAACTTATCATTTCATTACTAGAGTTGTTACATCCGTTTGTCTTTATCATTATCATCATGGTTCTTGCTTACTTTGTTATGAATAAGAAAATTGTTGCCCCTATTTTAGTAGGTATTGGTTTATTCTTCATTTATAACCAAGATTTATGGGATCAATTACTGAACACGATGACACTTGTTATTATCAGTAGTTTGCTATCTGTTATTATCGGTGTTCCGCTCGGTATTTTAATGTCTAGAAGCGATCGTTTCCAAGCAGTTATGAAACCTATTTTAGACTTTATGCAAACAATGCCAGCATTCGTATATTTAATTCCAGCAGTCGCATTCTTCGGAATTGGTATGGTTCCAGGTGTATTCGCATCTATTATATTTGCAACTCCACCAACAATACGTTTAACAAACTTAGGTATTAGACAAATATCTGCTGAATTAATAGAAGCAAGTGATTCATTTGGTACAACATCCATGCAAAAATTAATTAAAGTACAACTCCCTCTTGCTAAAGCATCTATCATGGCAGGTGTAAACCAAACTGTAATGTTAGCTTTATCAATGGTTGTAATAGCATCAATGATTGGTGCACCGGGATTAGGTAGAGATGTGTTAAGTTCTCTACAACGTGCAGAAGTCGGTTCAGGTTTCGTAGCAGGTTTAAGTATCGTTATCCTTGCTATTATCATCGACCGCTTTACACAATCATCTAAAAACAAATAATCTAGGAGGAATTACTTATGAAGAACAAATGGCGTGTACTCGTACTTATGCTTTCTTTAGCACTAGTGTTAGCAGCATGTGGCAATGGTGGCTCAAGTGAAGATGGAGACTTAGGTAAAAAAGATATTAACTTATCTTACGTTGAATGGGATTCAGAAATTGCTTCAACACATGTTATGCAAAAAGTTTTAGAAGATGAAGGTTACAATGTTGAAATCACACCTTTAGATAATGCCGTAATGTGGGAATCAGTTGCTTCTGGTGAAACAGATGCAATGGTTAGTGCTTGGTTACCAGGTACACACGGAGATTTATACAAAAAACATAAGAAAAATCTTGATGACTTAGGTCCAAACCTTAAAGGGGCTAAAATCGGACTTGTTGTAAATAAAGATTTCGATGGCGATTCAATTTCTGACTTGAAAGACCAAGCTGGTAAGAAAATCGTTGGTATCGAACCAGGTGCTGGTGTTGTAAAAGCATCTGAAAAAGCAGTTAAAGATTATAACTTAGATGGATGGAAAGTTGAAACTTCTTCATCAGGTGCAATGGCTACAACATTAGGTCAAGCTATGAAAAAAGGTGACGACATCGTTGTAACTGGTTGGTCACCACACTGGAAATTCCAAAAATATGACTTGAAATACTTGAAAGACCCTAAAGGCTCATTTGGTAAAGCTGAGCACATTAATACAATGGCTCGTAAAGACTTGAAAAAAGACAGCCCTAAAGCATATGAAACTTTAGATAACTTCAATTGGACTACTAAAGACATGGAATCTGTTATGTTAGATATCCAAGAAGGTACATCTCCTAAGAAAGCTGCAGAAAAATGGGTAGATGATAACCAAGATAAAGTAAAAGAATGGACGAAAGATTCTAAGAAAGATAAATAATCCATCTTTTATAAAATGCCCCTATACCATGGGAATAATGGTATAGGGGCATTTTTTATACGTTTAACTTCCTATTTAATATATCTTCCATCATCAACCAACCTTTTTGATCCGAGTTGTCTGGGTCATATGGTTCGAAACCATAATTTAAATACATATTAATAGCTGGATAACTGGTTGTTTGTGTCGTTAAATACACTTCTTTATGACCAAGCTCAATTATTTTGTTAAGTGCTACACTTAATAATGGCTTTGATAATTTCTTACCTTGATATTCCGGTTTAATGGCTACGAAATGTATTCTACCTATATGTGAGTCTGTTAAAGGTAATTGACCGAACCATGCTGTTGTCGTCCCTATTACGTCACCTGAATTATTCTCAATAAATAAACATCTATATTTCATTTCTTCTATATGAGAGCCAAATTCTTTATGAAACCTTTGCAATGCTTCATCTATATTTGAAAATTCCCCTGCAGCAGTTTCAACTTCTGCCCAAAGACGTTCGTCCCCTTCTTCAAACATTCTAATTGAGTAGCCTTCTGGTAATTCATATTCAGGTATGTTATCTAAATGATTTCTAATCATCTTAAGCTTAATTCTTTCCATAATAATACACCTCTATTTCTATAAAGTTACTGTAAACGTTTCAAATTACAACTTGTCATATACCTATTATCTTTTTAATCTGACTGTCATAAAAGAAATTTTATTTTTATTCTCCTGTAACCTATGATATCAAAAATGATGTTAGAGTGTATGAAGTAATAAAGATACAAAATATATAAATGCTTTATATAGCTCATGGAGGAAATTTATTTATGAAGAAATTATTATTTGCAACAACAGCTGCAGCAGGGATTATTGCTTCAGGATTTGGCGCTCAAGCAGATGCAAGTGAATATACAAACTACTCTAATCAAAATACAAACTATAACTATACAACTACACAAGTCGCTCAACCGACTCAAGCAACTCAAACTACAGAATCAACTGATTCATCTAATACAAGTGAAGTATATAAAGAGTTTATCGCTGCTGGCGGTACAAAAGCATTATGGGATAACATCGTAATGCCTGAATCTAGTGGTAACCCAAATGCCGTAAATGAACTTGGCTACAGAGGTCTTGGTCAAACTAAAGAATCTTGGGGTACAGGTAGTGTCGCTGAACAAACTAAAGGCATGATAAACTATGCTAAAGAACGTTACGGTTCAATCGAAGCTGCAATTGCTTTCCGTCAAGCTAACAACTGGTGGTAAGATATAAATAAACATCTGCTATGTGGATTTCCACATAGCAGTTTTTTTATACACAAAACCTTTGACAAAACCAGATATACATATTATACTCAACTTGTATCTAAAATAAATACAAGAAAGAGGTTATGTAAAATGAAAATAGGTGTTATAGCAGCAAACGGTAAAGCAGGTAAACTCATTACAGAAGAAGCCATTAACAGAGGATTAGATGTAACAGCCATCGTTCGTAACGAAAATAAAACAGTGGCAACACAATCTATTATTAAAGATATTTTTGATTTAACAACTGAAGACTTAACACAATTCGATGTTGTTGTAGATGCTTTCGGTGAAATTAGAGAAGATAAACTTCATTTACACCAAGACTCTATTCAACATTTAAGTGATATTTTATCAAACACAAACACACGATTAATCATTATCGGAGGCGCTGGTAGTTTATTCGTTGATGATCAATTAGAAAATCAACTATTCGATACACCTGATTTTCCAGAAGTATTTAAACCACTTGCAAAAGCTCAAGGAAAAGCACTTGTAGACCTTCGTAAAAGAGATGACGTACGCTGGACATTTATAAGTCCTGCAGCAGAATTCATAGCTGATGGAGAAAGAACTGGAGAATACATTTTAGCTGGGGAAGTCTTCACTTTAAATGATAAAGGTGAAAGTAAAATAAGCTATGCTGATTACGCCATTGCCTTAGTAGATGAAGCAACTGAAGGTAACCATATCCAAGAAAGAATTTCAGTATTATCAAAATAATTCGCATTTACTATCGCAATTCTCATCTCTCAAAGTTATAATAAATAAGGAATCTAAGAGGTGAAAAGCGTGAATACACAAATATCAGTAGCAATTCATATATTATCATTATTATCTGTTAATAAAGAACCTATATCCAGTAAATTTATAGCAGGTAGCATTAATAGTAACCCTACACTTGTAAGAAAAATATGTAAATATTTAAGAAATGGTAACTTAATCGAAAGCCAACAAGGTAAATCTGGCTATCGACTCGCTCAATCAGCAGATCAAATCTTATTAGGCGAAGTTTATAAACTTATTCAAGATGAAGAGCATTTCGCTAAAATTCATCAAGACACAAATCCAGATTGTATCATCGGTCAAAATATACAGTCTGCATTAGATGATGTTTACAAACAAGTGGATCAACAAATTATTGATACACTCAATCAAACATCCATATTAGATTTAACATCTAAAATGACCGAAACCGTACAGTAAATTTAATCATATAGAAAAAGCTGGAGACATCTTTAACAACAGATGTCTCCAGCTTTATTTTTTGTATAAAATGAGGAGCGCACGATATCTCTCAGTCTTCGTGCGATACACCCTTATTTTGTGCCTTAGCGCACGATATCTCTCAGTCTTCGTGCGATACACCCCTATTTTGTGCCTTAGCGCACGATATCTAATTAAAAAACACCAAATATATAAGAATATGTATGAAATTATTTAATCCATGCGCTACTATGGTTACTTCTAATCGGTTGGTCTTTAAATAAAGTGCACCAAATAATAATCCTAATCCAAAGTAAATGATAAACTCACCTATACTTGATGGTCCATGTAACAATCCAAATAGTACGCTAGATATGATATATCCTATTAATAGATGTCCTTTAAACACCCCTTTTAGAATGAAACCTCGAAATATAAGTTCTTCGAAAAATGGTCCTAGTATCACAAATATAATAATAGAGATGTATAGAGGTAATGTGTTTAAATCTTTATATACTTCCATTTGATTTTGTGGTTGTCCTATTACTGCTGATACAGACCAATACATGATAAGTGCGATACCTAATGTACTAATGGTATAAATGATGTCTGTTTTCTTTAAAGGTTCCAATTTAATGAGTTGTAATTGGAATCTATGTATTAAATAAAATAACAGGCTAAATAATAAACATCCTATAAATACAATGAACCAATTGCTAGCTAACGCAATCGATGTATATGTACCCATACATATTATAATGAGCAAACATGACTTCAAGGTCACATACTTCGCTTGATTTTGAAAAATCGGCTCATTATCTTCGAATATTTGTTTCATACTCATTTATTTATCCTCATTTCAATAAATTAACAGATTATTTTTATAAATAAATGTATTTCATTTATTATAACAAAAATTTCGAACTAATAGCGGTTTATAGTTTCTTTAAAATCGAACTGTTTGTAAATTTTTAACAAACTATACTAACATTACCAAGAAAAATGACGTATATTATATGTATATAAAATTTTATTTTGTAGGTGATTTCAAAGTGAACTATTTTATTGTAAATAATATCAATCATAAAATAACAGGTATTGAAAAGTCTGTCATGAACAGGCTAAAATTATTTAATGATTTCAACTTGGAAGCTAAAATTATCACGTTAGCTTGGAATTCAAGTTTACATAAAAATGCCCATACATTCGGCGTAAGTAAACAAGTCTTTTCAATGTATGATTTTTTCCAGGAATCGATCAACGTTCAAATTAATACGGTTAGAGACTGGATAGCATTTTGGGAAGATGACCTTAATTATGAGATTAAATATGTACCTAATACAAATGATTTAAGAGTTTATCAAAATGGTATAAGAATTATATATGCAAGTTTCCGTGATTCGGACTATAAATTATTAGACTATGTTAACTACTTTGATACGAGAAATGTAAAAATGAAACGAGAATATTATGATTCTAGAGGCTTCTTAAGTCGGGTTAGATATATGCGTACTAAAGAAATGCCTGTATGTGATACGTATTTAACACCGAGTGGAAAAATAAAGCTTGAAGTTTACTTCGATCCATATCAAGAAAAAGAAGTTGTCACTCGAATAATGCTCTTTGATTATAACGCTAAAGATTATACATTTGATAATACAAATGAACTAACAGCATTCTTCTATGAACAGTTATACAAAGACGGTGACTTGTTCTTTAGCGATAAGACAGCCATCACTTCTCCACCATTTTTAATCACAGACAAAAAAGTGCCGGTTATTTCTGTATTACATAGTACACATGTGAAAAACAACAATGATATTGAAGGTTCAGATATTAAAAATATTTATAACTGTGTCTTTAATCATTTAGACCGTTTTTCTGGTATTTTAGTATCAACTGTTCAACAAAAGAAAGATGTAGAGAAACGTATTCAATCGAAAATACCTGTCTTCAATATTCCAGTTGGATATGCTCAACAAAAAGAACCGAATTTTACACCTGTTGTGCCTGATGGTCCTCTGAAATTAATGTCCATTGCACGATATGCTCCTGAGAAACAACTTGATCATCAAATTCGACTCGTCAATAAACTGAAAGACGATTTCGACGAAATTGAACTGCATTTATTTGGATTTGGTGGCGAATTGAAAAAACTAAAAGAATTAACTGATTCATTAAATTTAGAAAAACATATTAAATTCCGTGGATTTATACCTAACATTACTAATGAAATGCATCATTTTCATGCAAGCATGATTACAAGTAATATGGAAGGATTTTCGTTGGCATTACTAGAATCTTTATCAAATGGGTTACCTGCAATCAGTTATGATATTCCCTATGGACCTAGCGAACTGATAGTTAATGGTAAAAATGGTTATCTTGTGCCTAGAAATGATGAAGACAAACTTTATGAAACCGTTAAGTCTTATTTAAATAATCCTGACCTGCAAAAAACATTCCGAGACAACTGTATGACAGAATCACAAAAATATGCACAAAGTGAAATTATTAAGAAATGGCTTCATTTATTAGGTGAAGTGACATCATAAATTCAAATAAGAACCCCCAATTCAGAATGATGAATTGGGGATTCTTGTTTAAGTTATTTCATAGGTACTGTTAAATAAAATGTTGTACCGACGTCCTCTTTACTTTCTACCTTTAGCTGACCATCCATTTGTTCAGCCAAATTCTTCGCAATATATAAACCTAAACCTGATCCACCCGTATCTTTGTTTCTAGATGCTTCAACACGATAAGTTCGGTCAAATATACGATGTAAATGTTGCTCGGCGATACCTGGACCATCATCGGAAACAGCAATGCATATATCACTGTCTTCTTTCGTAACTTTAATTTCAATCCTCGAGCCAAGTTGTGTATATTTAAATGCATTATCTAAAATATTCATGAGTATACGTTCTAATGGTACTTTATATTGTTTGAAGTAAGTAATATCTTCACATAAATTAACGTCTATCGTGCGATTTTCACTAACTATTTGTTGTTCATAAGATTGTAAAAGTGTCACAAAGAGTTTATCTAAATAAATCGTTTCTAATGGATAATTATGTTTGTGATCATGACTAATTTCCATCACACTAGTCAGCTCATCAAACATCATAGAAATTCTTTGAGATTGTTTAATTAGGACACTATATGCTTTTTGTTGTTCATCTGATTGATTGATAATCCCCTCTTTTAAACCTTCTGCATAGGACGCAATACTCGATAATGGTGTCTTTAAGTCATGTGTTAAATTTTGTACCATTTCACTTTTTTCTTGTTGTTCATATTGAACTTGTTGTATTTGCGCTTCAATATTACGAGCCATAGTCTTAAAGGCTTCACTTAACTCTTTCATTTCTTTCGGACTATCTATTTTTATAGCTGTTTCACTATATTGTCTATTGGCTATTAATTTTGTTTGCTTATTCAACAGTCTAATCCGTTTAACTAATGGATTAATAAACAACATACAAATAACTGTCGTTAAACAACTTGAAATGATCGCGCTAATCGTCAAAAGTAATGTTGTATGTGCATCAAACCACATCCATTTATATGCAATTGCTAGAATAATTGTCGTTAATACAATGCTACTGATAAATGCAGTGATAATTTGTGTTCGAATTGTAAGCATTTATTTCGCCCTTTCAAATTTATAACCTAATCCCCAAACGGTTTTAATAACATATTCATCATATTGATGCTGTTCTAACTTTTCTCTTATACGACGTATATGTACATTTACTGTGTTGGCATCTTCGTAATAGTCGTATCCCCATACTTTTTCGAGTAGTTCTGATTTAGAAATAACCATTTTCTCGTGATCTGCTAAATACCAAAGTAAATCAAATTCTTTTACTCTCAATGATACTTCTTGATCATTTACTTTAATGATTTTTTCTTGTTTACATAATTGTAAAGATCCGAATGTTAAGTAATCTTGTTTATGATACTTTTGTGTACGATTTAATAAGTTATGCGCTCTTAGCACGAGTTCACGTGGGCTGAATGGTTTCTTTATATAATCGTCTGCACCTAACGTCAATGCATAAAGCGTATCGTGTTCTTGCGTCTTAGCTGTTAAATAGATAAACGGAATGTCTAGTTCTTGTGTTTTCATTTCTTTTACGACATCATAACCGTTTTTTTTAGGCATCATAATATCTAATATCATTAAATCAATTGTGTCATTCAACTGATGAATGGCTTGTTGTCCATCAGATGCTGTCACAACTTGATGCCCTTCATATTCAAAGTAAGTCTTACAAATATCTAGAATATCTTGTTCGTCATCTACAATTAATATATGCGCCATAATCTCTATCCCGCTTCCTTCTTCATAAACTTCTTAACAATAGCAGCTGCTGATAATTTACGTAAACTTCTGATATTTAATACAATTAATATAAAACCAACAAGTTGCAGTGGATACGTAAAAATCATATCTGCTAAAATGTAATTTATCATTATAAATATACCAAAAAGTGCTGCGTAATACTCCAGAAATCCGATAATTAAAGCTAATCCTAAAAATATTTCACCTAAAGGAATAACCCATTCCCATAAAGTAGTATAAGGTGCAATAATATGCTCAAAGAACCACTTGTACCACATTGGAGAATCTTGATTCTGAGCGATTACTTGCGTTAATCCTTGTAAACTGAAACCACCAGTTAATTTTTCATAACCTTGCATATAGATTAAATAGCCACTATAAACGCGTATGATTAAACATATGAATGTACATATCTTTGTCATGACATGCTTTCTCCTTCTATAAAGTTTAAGGGAAACTCAGAATTACTGAATTCCCCCTTAGTGAAACGTATTTATTTTAATTTAGCACTACCAAATTCAACATGTGCTTTATCACAATAAATTGTCACTTCATTATATTTAGACGTGTCCATGTCTTTTAAATCAAATGTTTGTTCCATCTTATCGTAGTCTACTTTATCAATTTTCATACCGTTTTTAACATCGCCATCTTTAGTTAAATAAACATGTAAGTCAGGTCCTTTTGATGATTTGAAATCTGATAGCATTAATTTACCATCTTTAATCATTGCTTTACCTTCTACTTTTTCACCATTCATAGATTCAAACATACCAGACATCTCCATGTCTTTCATGTTTTCTTTACTCATGTCTTTATCTTTCATTTCAGTTTTAGTATCCATCTTATCATCTTTATGCATGTCATTATTACCACATGCACCTAATAATATTGTTGTTGTTAATGCAAATGCTCCAAATGTTGTTTTAGTTAAGTTCATTTAACACATCTCCTCTTTAGTTGATATGTTAAGTTTATGCCCTATGACATCAATAAACCATTAACTGTTTATTAACTTCTATGAACTCATTATTAATTCTCGATTTTAATGACACTTTGCGTTTCAGAACGACTCATGAATACTTTTTTCGTCATATTGATAAATAATCCGGTCTCTACAACGCCAATAATAGAAATTAAATCTTGATTTAATTGTTCTGGTTTATGAATCTCTTCAAACTCACAATCTAATATGTAATGATCGTTGTCCGTCATATATACATTTGAATCTTTCATTCGTAATGTCGCTTGGCAACCTAAACTTTCTATTGCACGTGCTGTGATTTCCCATCCAAAAGGCACAACTTCTACTGGTAACTTAAACTTACCTAATGTCTTAACGTATTTCGTTTCATCTACAATCACAATGAATTTATCCGTTGCATTCGCAACAATCTTTTCACGTAGTAGTGCACCACCACCACCTTTAATCAATTGAAGATTTTCATCAACTTCATCAGCACCATCTATAACCAAATCTAAATGAGTCACTTCTGAAAAATCAGTAAGCGGAATATGATGAATACGTGCTAATTCAGCAGTATCTTCAGATGTTGGTACACCTTTAATTTGAAGACCATTTTTAACACGCTCACCTATCTTCTCTATTGCATAACGCATAGTTGAACCTGTACCAATTCCTATCGTCATACCATCTTGTATATCGTTAACCGCTTCATAAGCAACTTGTCTCTTAAGACCATCTTGATTCACATTGAACACCTCATTCGATTTTTTCAATTATTGTTTCAAGTTTAACACACCAAAAATATATGTTCAGAATACATAAAAAGCTGAGGCAAATTAATGCCCCAGCTTATCAAAACTATATATATAATTATGGATTATATAGTTTGAGAAGTTTCTTGATCAGTTCTTGGTAATGGGTAGAAACCTGCTACAAACTGTTTCCATAATGGGTCTGGTAAATCATGTTTATCTTCTCTTTCAGGATCGAACACAGAAACGATTTCGTCTTCTTTTCCTTGTTCGATTTTTGATACGAATTGGTAATCAAGTAATAATTCTCTACCAAGTGCAATGAGTGGTGCACCCGTTTCAAATGCTGATAATGCATCATCAGCAGTAAAGATTGAACCAATTCCTATTAATGGCACGCGACCATTTATCCATTCTAATAATAATTTAATACGTTCTTCACCTTTATATTGACCTTCTCTTGTTGTTGAATGAATATCCATTAATGACACATGTAAGTAATCAAGTGGTTTTTCAGATAAAGTCTTAACAAGTTGTTCTGTTAATTCCATAGAAATACCTGGAGATTCTACTTCTTCAGGAGAGAAGCGATAGCCTACGATAAAGTCAGGTGTTGCATGTTCACGTACAACTTTAAGCACAGCATCAATAACTGCTAAAGGATATTTCAGATGTTCGCCCCATTCATCATCTCTTCTGTTGTAATAAGGTGAGAAGAATTGATGAATTAAATAATGGTTAGCACCATGAATTTCAACACCGTCAAAGCCAGCATCGATTGCTATTTTAGTAGCGTTAGCAAAAGATTCAATAGTATGTTCAATTTCTTCTACAGTTAATGCTCTCGCAACATGTGTTTCTTGTTGTCCGAAGCCCTTCACTTCAACTTCACTAGGAGCAGCTGCTTCACCAGTTGGCGTTAATCCAGGTAATGACATCGCACCACCATGATGGATTTGAATTAAAGCTTTCGCACCATTTTTCTTCATAACTTCAGCTTGTTTCTTAAGCCCAGCAAGATCCGCTTCTTTAGATACAGAAGGCTGTCCAGGAAAAGCTTGGCCAAGCGGTTCAACATAACTCGCAGCAGTAATAGAAATACCTACATCTTGAGAACGTTTTTCTATATATGGGATTTCAATATCAGAAATTGTACCATCTTCATTTGATGAAATATGTGTTAATGGCGCAAGCACAAATCTATTCTTAACTTCCACACCATTCGGCAATTTTAAAGATTTAAATAAAGGTTCATATTTTTTGTTCATTTTCAATAACTCCTCCTTATGAAATAACACTATACCACCATCAGAAAATAACATGCCAATTTAATGCTTATAGAAATGGTATGAAATAGAAATTTTTTGTTAGCTGTGAGTTTATCCCCCCTTTAACTCCCAGTACACGAAAAAACTGAACTTAATTTAATAAGTTCAGTTTTTCCTAATATATCCTAAGCCTTTTTCTACTTTTCTTCGGATAGTTTTTTATTTGAACGTTGTTGTAATAATACAGCAACTGCTCCAATGATAACAATGATTGCAATAACACCTGCGATTCCTAGGAATTTCGCGATATAACCGACTACAATTCCGACTGCTAAGAAGTCTGTGTCTGAGAATGTAGTGGATGCTGCGCCTAAATCACCCATGAATGGTAATAGTAATAATGGTAAGAATGTTACTAAGATACCATTTAACGCTGAACCTGCGATTGCACCTTTAATACCACCTCTTGCATTACCGAACACACCTGCTGTTGCACCTAAGAAGAAGTGTGGGACAACGCCTGGTAATATAACGACGCCACCAATTAAGAACATAATAAACATACCGATGACACCTGTAATGAAACTTACAAAGAATCCAATTAATACTGCATTTTGTGCATAAGGAAATACGATAGGACAGTCTAATGCTGGTTTCGTATTTGGTACAAGCTTTTCAGAAATACCTTTAAATGCTGGTACAATTTCAGCTAAGATCAGTCTAACACCTGTTAAAATGATAAACACACCTGCAGCAAATGTCACGCCTTGAATAACAGAGAAGACAATAAAGTTAGTGCCATCACTTAATTCAGAATGAACGAAACTTGGACCTGCAAATAAAGCTGCTATGATATATAGAACAATCATTGTTAGTGAGATACTAATTGTACTTTCTCTTAAGAAACTCAATCCTTTAGGGAAGTTAATATCTTCTGTTGATTTTGATTTCCCAGAAAATAATTTACCAACTTCTCCTGCTGCCCAATAACTAACTGTTCCAAAGTGACCAATTGCTACTTGATCAGAACCTGTAATTTTCTTCATTGTAGATTGACCAAGTGCAGGTAATACAGCCATAATCAATCCTAAAATAATGGATCCAATGACAACTGTCATCGTACCTGTAATGTTACCAACAGTTAGAAGAATCGCTAGAAACGCTGCCATGTAAAATGTATGATGCCCTGTTAAGAAAATGTATTTCAAGTTTGTAAATCTTGCTATAAAGATATTAACTAGCATACCGAACATCATAATTAATGCTGCTGTTGTACCATAATCTTTCAGCGCAATTGATATAATGGCTTCGTTATTTGGCACGACGCCTTGAACACCAAATGCTTCTTGAAACATTTTCCCAAATGGTTCTAGTGAATTTGTTACGACGCCTGCCCCAGCACTTAAGACTAGGAAGCCGAGTATCGTTTTAATTGTGCCTGACGTAATGTCTGCTGCTGATTTCTTTTGTACAATTAAACCGATTAACGCGATAAGCGCTACGAGTATAGCTGGTTGACTAAATACATCTACAAAAAATCCTAAAATTGAATTCATGTTGGTGTCTCCCCTTTGCTTATAATATGTTCAATCCTTTTAATTTTTCTTCTAGTTTGTTTTGTAATTCTTCTTTGTCTAAAATGTTATCTAACACGACTACTTCACCTAAACGTTGCGCATTCTCTTCTAAGTCTCTTCCACAAATAAATATATCTGCCATATCTGGACTAGCTGTCATAATATCACTGTGTTCTACTTCTATATCAGATGGTGCTTGTAAATTCTTCAAAGCTTCTTGTGCATTCATTTCTACCATGAAACTACTTCCTAAACCGTGTCCACATACTACTAAAATTTTCATATTAATCATTCTCCTTAAATATATTGATAATTTCTGATTTACTGTTTGCGTCAATCAATGATTGAACTGTTTCTTTGTCGCTTAAAATAGTTGCTAATTTCCTTAAAATTTCAAGATGTGCTTCGTTATCAATTGCGCTTAAGACAAATATTAACGATGCATAATGGCTATTATCCGAGAAATTAATATGTTCATTTAATTTAAGTAAGCTTAATCCTACTTTATGAACATCATCATTCGGTCTTGCATGTGCAATCGCAATCTCTGGCGCAATAACAATGTATGGTCCCATATCATGCACACTTTGAATCATTGAATTGATATAAGCTTGATTAAAATAACCCACTTCCAATAACGGCTGAGCTGCAATTTGAATACTCTCTTCCCAATTGGATACTTTTTCTTTAATTTGAATGTGTTCTTCTTTTATAATCAAGGTCAAATTTAGACACTCTCCTCACTTTGGCTTGCTTTTTTTATGAGTTGTCGTATTACTGCTTTTTCGCCTTTCATTAATTCTGCCCTTGCGTCTTCATCCATAATGATTTGACTCAACTGACCAAGTGCATTCAAATGTATTTGTGGTTGGCTCGTCGCAAGTGTAATCACAACTTTTACAGGATCAAATCTATCATGTCCGAAGTCTATACCATCCTCGAAATGTGTAATAGCCATGCTGACCGGTACATTTACATTTTCAAAATTCGAATGCAGTAAAGCAATATTCGGACCAATGACCATATACGGTCCAAATTTATCTAAATGCTTCATAATATCGGTACCATATTGAGCATTTACATGTTTTGAATTCACCAGCACTTCAACACTCTTTTGGATGGCTTTATTTCTACTTCCAGCTTTCACGTGTGTTTCGATATGTTCTTTTGGAATGACGTCTTCTAAACTCGGACCGACCGTTTTGAAACTGGATATATATCGTTCTCTATAATCATTAATCATTTCATTGATTTTGTTTCTATCATCTTTATTTAAGAATGGTGACACTTCTATCGTAGGCACTGAAAAACCTTCTACTGGAACAGTTGACAGTATATAATCTACACCGTGAGATTTCAAAAAGCTTTCTGAAATGTCATATATTGAAAAAGCATCTAATATTTCTAACTCTGGGTAAATATTTTTTATTCGACTTTTCAACAATTGTGATGTCCCAACGCCAGAACCACATAATAAGATGACTTTAATATGTGTCGTTTCCTCGTTAGACATGCGTTCTATTGAAGATGCAATATGAAGTGCTAAATATGCAATTTCATCTTCGTTAAATTTAACGTGATAGGCTTCTTCAAATATCCAAACTTGTTGTTTAATCGCTAAAACGACTTCATAATACTCTCGTAATATCTCTTGCTTTAGTGGGTTTTCATGTTGCATATTGAATGACATACGATGAATTGCCGGTTGTAAATGTGTGACGAGGCCAGTGATCAATTTATGATCATGCATTAGTGGAACACCTATTTGAGCACTGACCTTTTGAATAAATAATTTAGATAGTTCCGTAATATTCTGTTGTGATTGTTCTTGATGATACTTGTTTACACGTGCACCTAATAAATGCAAAGTTATAAATGCCGCTTCACTTTTAGGAAATACGATATCAAATAACTTTTCTAACTCGGCAGTTATTTGAATGGCAATTTCAAATGCCTCTGTCTTACGTAGCCGCTTATACTCTTCATCAGGGATTTCAAATACAAATTCTGCTTTGGCACGATGAATGGCGATAATAATGTGATATATTAAGCCATCAATACCAACTTGAACTAATTGAAAATCTTGATTATTAATGGTCGTAATCACAGCTCGTCGTATTTTCTCAAGCTCTTCTTTCGAGAATACTTCAATACCAATTTGTGCAGTAGATTTCTTAAAGTATTCATTCACCACATGCGCATACGCTTCTCTGAGTTGCTTTTCATTACCTTCTATTACAAATCCTTTATTCTTTTTATATTCAAGCATAAGGGCATACGTTTCTAACCAAGCTTGAACACTTTTCAAATCATCTACAACCGTTCGGCGTGATACATTTAACAAATCTGCTAAACTTTGAGAACTGATTGGATGTGTTGATTCAAATAATCTTAGAATAATCTGTTCTTTTCTTTCATTCTTGGAATAATGAATATCTAACTCAACATCATTTGATGCCATGTAGCTTTCTTTATGTGACAATTTGACGCCTAAACTTTTATTTCTTTCAACATCAATATTCAATTTGTCTTTAAACGATTCGATATACTCTAAATCATATTGAATCGTACGTTCACTCACTTGAAATAAAGATGCCAATTCAGAAATCGTGACGAAGTTGTTCTCAGATGATAAATAAGACAATATATTTCTCTGTCGTTTACTAAGCAATCAAATAACCTCCCTGCATTTATTGTAAGCGTTTACTGATTGTTATAGATGTGTAATCTACTTCGTTATATAATCCGAAACATTTCACATCAATGCAACTGATTGCATTATTGCATAAAAAAAACACATAATCTGATTGTGGCCAGATTATGCGAATTTTTATTAAATCATCTATTTAGTTGTTCACACAATTCTATAATTGCGCGCCGTTTGTTAAGATAACCTCTTTGTACCATTCGAAAGAATCTTTTTTAGATCTATTACCCGTTCCGTTACCATCATCATCTTTATCGACATATATAAATCCGTAACGCTTACTCATCTCACTAGTAGACATTGATACTAAATCGATTGGGCCCCATGCTAAGTATCCCATTAAATCTACACCGTCTTGTACGGCTTTTTTCATTTCTTGTATATGTTTTTGTAAATAATCTATTCTATAAGTATCGTGAATGCTTCCATCTTCTTCTACGACGTCTTTCGCACCTAATCCATTTTCTACAATGAATAATGGTTTATGATATCTATCCCAGAATTCATTTAGCACGATACGGAGTCCTATTGGATCTATTTGCCAACCCCAATCTGATGCTTCTAAGTATGGATTTTTCAAACTATTCATCAAGTTTCCTTCTGTTACTTCTCCTTCTTCACTGTTTGCGGATAGTAACGACATATAATAACTAAATGAAATATAATCAACTGTATATGCTTTAAGTATTTCTAAGTCACCATCTTCAATTTTTAATGAAAAATCATTTTCTTTTAAAAATTGTTTATAGTAGTTCGGATATTCTCCTAACGCGTGAACATCTGTATAAAGTAGATTCATTTGATCTTCTTGCATAGCTTTTAATACATCTTCTGGATTACATGTATATGGATAATGTTTCATTCTCGCTAACATACAACCAATTTGTGCATCTGCATCAATTTCTCTAAGAGCTTTTGTTGCTAAACTAGATGCTAATAATTGATGATGTAGCGCTTGATAAGATGCTTCTGTCGGATTCTCTAATTTATCTGAAATGATACCGCCACCTGTAAATGGTGAAATATTAATAATATTGATTTCGTTAAATGTCATCCAATATTTAACTAAACCTTTATATCGATTAAACACAGTCTTAGCATAATGCTCGAAGTGTCCAACAACTGCGCGATCTACCCATCCATTATATCGCTCCGTTAAACCATATGGCGTTTCATAGTGACTCAAAGTGACAACAGGTTCGATATTATATGATTTTAATGTTTTGAACACTTTCTCATAAAATGCTAATCCCGCTTCATTTGGTTCTGCTTCATATCCTTTAGGGAAAATTCTAGACCAATGAATAGATAATCTAAATGCTTTAAATCCCATTTCAGCTAATAATTGAATATCTTCTTCATAACGGTGATAAAAATCAATACCTTCTCTTTTAGGGAATCGACCGGTATGTTCACCACTCAACACTTTCTGAATATGTTCAGTTGTCACTTCCATATGATTATCTTTCGTTCTTTGATCTTTCGGAATATACTCTACAAAGTCCGCGCTTGATAAACCTTTACCATCTTCATCAAATGCACCTTCTATTTGATTGGCTGCAGTTGCGCCACCCCATAAAAAGCCATCTTTAAATCCAGTGTTCGTCTCCATATTCATTACTCCTTTGATAGTTAATATTTAATAACTTAAGTCTTCACCATTTGTTTGAATCACTTTTTGATACCAATAGAATGAATCTTTAGGTGTACGGTCTAAAGTACCGTTACCTCGATTATCACGATCAACATAGATAAAGCCATAACGTTTCTTCATTTCTCCGCTACCTGCTGAAACAAGGTCAATACAACCCCAAGATGTATAGCCTAATAATTCAACACCGTCTTTAACGGCTTCAATCATTTGATCTAAATGTTCACTTAAATATTTAATTCGATATTCATCGTGAATTTTACCGTCTTCAGTTACTTCGTCTTTCGCACCAAGTCCATTTTCTACAATAAATAATGGTTTTTGGTAGCGATCATATATTTGATTCATTGTAACGCGTAAACCTACTGGGTCAATTTGCCAGCCCCAATCAGAAGCTTCTAAGTAAGGATTCTTTAATGATGCAAATGCGTTACCGGCACCTTTTTGTTTATTAACTTCTTCATCTCCACTTTCTAATCTGCTTGAATAGTACGAGAATGAAATAAAATCGACAGTATGTGCTTTTAATATTTCTGCATCGCCTTGTTTTTGTTGAATCTCTACACCTAATTCTTCAAACATGCGTTTACTATAACTTGGATATTCACCTCTTGATTGCACATCAATAAAGATATATTGTTCCCTATTTTTCTGAAGTGCTGCTAACATATCTTGAGGATGACAAGTATTTGGATAAACTTCTCCGGCAGCTAACATACAGCCAATTTGGAAATCTGGATTAATTTCTTTACCGACTTTAGTAGCGAGACTTGAACCAACTAATAAATGATGTGCAGCTTGATATTTAATTTGTTCAGCATTAGCTTCATCTTCAATAATGAGCCCACCACCAATATAAGGTATGTGTAAAATCATGTTGATCTCGTTATGTGTTAACCAATATTTCACTTTATCTTTGTAACGTTCAAATACAACTCGACTGTAGTTCACGAAGAAATCAATCGTTTTTCTGTTATACCATCCACCGTATTCTTGAGCTAAATAAAGTGGTGTATCAAAATGATTTAATGTTACTAAAGGTTCAATGTCGTAAGCTTTTAAAGTGTCGAACACTTTATCATAAAAAGCTAAGCCTTGTTCATTCGGTTCAACTTCGTCACCTTTCGGGAAAATTCTTGGCCATGAAATTGACATTCTCAACACTTTATAGCCCATTTCTGCAAATAGTTTAATATCTTCTTCATAACGATGATAAAAATCAATCGATTCATGACTTGGATAGTAATCGAATGTTTCTTTTAAACCTTTTGCTGGATTGAATAATGGAATTTGTCTTTCTTCTCCTGCTGGTAGTACATCCACTAAACTTAATCCTTTACCATCTACATCATAGGCACCTTCACATTGATTGGCTGCTACTGCGCCACCCCATAAGAAATCTTTACTTAAACTCATTTCAAATCCTCCTCTATAAAATAACCGTTAATATATGTTTACCTGTTTCAATCGTTTTGTGATCTTCAAGAACGACATCTTTTGCTAAATTAGAATTTGTAACAACAACCGGAATAACTGTATCGTATCCTTCTTGCTTAATTGCTTCTCTATCGAATTCAATTAAAGGTTGTCCGATTTCAACTGTTTCTCCTTGTGATACAAGCGGTTTAAAATACTTGCCTTCTAATTTAACTGTATCAATTCCAATATGAATCAATACTTCAGCACCGTTGTCTGATTTTAATCCAATTGCATGACCAGTCGGGAATAAACTTTCGACAACACCATTAAATGTTGCCACAACAACATTGCTATCCGGTTCAATCGCAATACCTTTACCCATTGCTAAAGATGAAAAGACTGGATCTTGAATCGTTGTTAAATCTACAACATTACCTGATACTGGCGATTCTACTAATACATCATTTACGACTGATTCTTGTGCTGTTTCTCCAGCGTTAGCACCTTTATCAATTGTTGCTTCTTTCTTATCACTATGCGTTAAATAACCGACAATTAAACCAAGTATCACTGCTGAACCCGTTGCGATTAATGACATCCAGAATGCCATATCTAAACCTGCTTTGCCTATAAATGTTGTATATCCGAAAATACCAAGTCCACCCATAAAGAACATTTTCGTACCTGCCCAACCGATCATAGCGCCAGTTATACCTGCCACTATACAGCTATAAATAAATGGTTTCTTTCTAGGTAAAGTAATACCATAAATAGCAGGCTCTGTTACGCCAAAGATACCTGACACAAATGCTGGAATACTTAAAGATTTAAGTTGCTTATTCTTTGTTCTAAAGAATATACCTAATACAATACCTGTTTGTGCAAATGAAGCTGCAAATGTTAAAGGTATAATAATATCGAAGCCTGATGTTGAAACATTATTAATGGCTATGGCTACTAGTCCCCAATGTAAACCGAAGATAACAAGGACTTGCCAGAATGCGCCAACCAATAGCCCCGCAAATAATGGACTAAAGTTATATAAACCTAATGCGCCTGCACCAATTAAATTGGCTGCCCATGTAGAGATAGGTCCAATAATTAAGAATGTTAATGGCACAATAATGATTAATGTGAAGAATGGTACTAAGAACGTCTTCACGACATCTGGTATAACTTTCTTCAAGAATTTCTCTAATTTAGATGCGAAGAATACTGAGAACACAATTGGAATAACACTTTGTGTATAAGTCATCGATATGACTGGTATGCCTAAAAATGTTAAAGCACTTTCTGATTCAAAGAATGTCCCGCTAAAGAGCATCGTTGCATTTTCATTACCTAACGCCATTGCACTTACAAGCGTTGGATAAACAAGTGCTGCACCTAATGCCATACCAATAAACTGATTAGAGCCAAATTTTTTCGCTGCTGTTAAACCTAAGAATATTGGGAAGAAGTAGAATAATGCATCACCAATTGCATGCATAATTTGATATGTTCCCGACTTCTCTGTAAGCCAACCAACTGCTAAAAATAGTGCTGCAAAACCTTTGATCATCCCCGCTGCAGCTAACACGCCTAAAATTGGTTGGAATATACCTGAAATCAAATCAATAAAGCGATTAAATAATGATCCGTTACTTGATGAACTACTACTAGAAGCACCATCACTAATATTCGCTTCTTTACGAACTGCATCGTACACATCTGGAACGTGATTACCAATTACAACTTGATATTGGCCACCTGATTCCATAACCGTCACAATACCTTCCTTATTCTTTAAATATTCTGTATCAGCTTTTCCCGTATCTTTCAGCTGAAATCTTAATCTTGTAATACAATGTGTTAAAGAATTGATATTTTCTTTGCCACCGACTTTCTCTACGATATCTTTTGCTAACGCTTCATACTTCATTTAAATCCCTCCATTTTCATAGAAAAAAACCCAGAATAATACATACGAATCCCAATGTTCGTTATGCATTACTCTGGGTTTTGCCTACTTAAAGTTACAATCCCAAACAGCAAATTCACTTGCCGTTTAAAGTAATTGTTTATTAATTTAAACTTATTATAACGCTTACATTTTATTTGTCAACGCTTTCATGAAGATTTTAATAATCTTGCGATATGTAAAATAAGATAAACCCTTTCGTCATTAGATAAATCGTGATTATAATTTCTTTTTAGAAAATCACCAATTTTATCGACACAACGATTGGATTCACTATATTTTTTCTGTAACGATGACAATAAAGATATATCCATCACTTCTTCTAAACTTTCAGAATTAATTAATCTCTGACTGAAGAATTTTAAATGTGTTATAAAACGCGCGTAGCTTAATTCTTCTTCAGAGATATCTAAATTAAAGTGATATCTTACTAAATTTACAATACTCTGGGTGATTTTTGTAATTTCATAAACGTTTGAGATAGACTCGTTCATATTCGCATTGACAATATGCATCGCGATAAAGCCAGCTTCGTCTTTAGGCATATCAAGATTAAAATGTTTAGCTACTCTATCAATACCGAACAAACCAATTTTATATTCATCTGGATATAATCGCTTAATTTCGTAAAGCAAAGGATTATTAATAACAGTACCTTCTTTATGACGTTTAATTGCATAATTAATATGATCCGTTAACGCAATATAAATAGATTCAGACAGTGGTTCCTTATAAAGTTTATTCGCTTCAACAATAATTTCCTGAGAAATTAGTAACACATCATCATCTAATTCTTTAATTAAAGTAAGCATTCTCTCTTGTTCATCACTCGTCATTCTAAAAATCTTATCAATTTTATCTTTCTCAATAGCCTGGCCATTCTTCTTCCCAAAAGCAATACCAGCCCCCATAACAATACGCTCTTCCCCATTAATCTTGGAAATCACAACATTGTTATTTAAGATTTTCGTAATCTTCACGACATTCACCCTTCCAATAAATGTACTGATTTTTCAATTAATTATCATTATAACAAGAATTAAAAATAATGAAATAATTTATATAGTTGTTTTAATTCAGTTCTTATATTTTTTTGTGAGTCGGAAGTTTATGGCATGGGGAGTTGTAGAGCCTTCGTAGTGAACACTTTCATCCAAACTTGTTCATAACGGGGGTGTTAGTTACAAAAGTCAGCCGAAGTGTTACTATGGACCACCTTAATTACAAAACTCGGTCGAAGTGTTACTATGGACCTCCTTAATTACAAAACTCGGTCGAAATGTTACTATGGACCGCCTTAATTACAAAACTCGGTCGAAGTGTTACTAACACACTCGTTATTTGCACCTTCAGCCCAAACTGCTAATAACGGTATCAGTATTTGCATTTCTCATCAAAACTGCTAATAACGGTATCAGTATTTGCACTTCTAGCCAAACTTGCTCATAAAAAAACAGGACATGCTCAATGTCCCGTTTCAATTATTAACTTTTACGCATGTGTTCTCTTAAATCTTAAAGTATATTCTTTAAAAGTAATGAAGCATTTATTTTTCTCGTCATATAATTTATATTTCAGAGATTCTAAACTTTCTTTAATTGTTATGGTTGTTGCGTGATGTAATGGTGGTGTCTTTTCATGTGCTTGTTCTAATTGATAGTTTGGAATTCTTGGACTTAAATGATGAACATGATGATACCCGATGTTCCCTGTCATCCATTGAAATACTTTTGGTAATTTATAATATGAACTGCCTTCTATAGCGGCTTTCACATAATCCCACTCTGATGATTCTTCGAAATATGAATCTTCAAATGTATGTTGAATATAAAATAACCAAATACCTAACATACCTGCAATAAATAACATTGGTAGAAATACAAGTACAAATGGAACTGCACCTACAATAAAGAAAATACCTACATAAAGAACTAGCAATATTATATTATGCAACCAAGTGTTACGTTTTTCTTTAGCTTTTGCATCTTTAGCATTCATTCTGTTTGAAATAAACATAAGGAATATTGGTCCTAATATAAACATCACAAACGGGTGTCTATACATTCTATATTTAAATTGAGTGAATTTTGAAGCTTCATGATATTCTTCAATAGTCATGACCCAAATATCACCAATACCACGTTTTTCTAAATTTCCGCTACTTGTATGATGAATAATATGCTCTCTTCTCCATTTTTCATATGGAAAGAATGTTAATAGCCCAGTTATATTTCCTAATAAATCATTGTTCTTTTTCTTACTCAAAAATGATCCGTGGCAACAATCGTGAAAAATAATAAATGTTCTAATAATGAAACCGGATGCCAATACACCACATAGGATCGATAATGACCAATGTAATTGATAACTTACCAAGCCACCAACAATAAGCGCAATTAATGGGATGATTGTGTTTATAATTTGAATTGTACTTTTCTTCAAGTTGTTATTTTCAAATGGTTTAACCATTTTTCGAAGTAACTTTTTCTTTTCTTTTTCGATGATTTACACTTCCTTTTTATTCAATAAATATAAAAAAAGAAGCACTTGAATGAATCAAGTACTTCCATCTCTATTAACCATGATAAAGCATATTTATAAGCTTTACAAACAAAAAACAAACCTAATAAAACGATTACTATACTACTAAAATTTATTTTATTATAATAATAAATTATAACTTGGTCATAACAGTTGACAACAATGACTTTTACTAAAAATTCATTTCTACTTTTTTGAAAGAAATATTATTTTGATGGTCATAATCAAATTGATAAATGTCAGGCATTTTCATGTTTTTCCAATCTTCATATGTAAATGATCCAGTTAATTCATTAAATAATACTGCTAAAGCTGTACCATGACCTGTTATGATCAAATTACCTTCATATTGACTCAACACTTTTTGATAAGAAGGTACTATACGGTTTCTAACATCTTCAAGACTTTCTCCGTTTGGTAACCTATAATCTGTTTGACTCCATTGTCTCAAAGAAAATTCATCAAAATTTTCTACCCATTCACCTATTATTCGTTCTTTAAATGGCTCGATTTCTTTAATTTTAAGATTCAATAGCTCAGCAGTAGGTTTAATTGTATCAATCGTCCGTTTATAAGGACTTGATAATATATGTTGAATATTTTTATATTGAAAGAATCCCGACATCTGCATTGCATACTGTTTACCTAATTCAGTAAGAGGTGCTGATTCATCCTCTTTTATACGAGTATCCCTGATAGAATGCCTCACAAAATAAATTGTTCTATTCAAAATTTCACCTCATTCACTACGTAAACAAGAGACAAACCAAATTGTTATTCAACTTGATTTATCTCTTGTTTAAGTCATATTTTTTTAATCATTTTTTCGATTTCTTACCACATAATATTTTTAACTGTTTCATCGTTTAATGCTTTTACGATTTCAGCTACTAATTTTACTGCGTTTAAGTAGTCTTCTTTATGAAGGATTGATACGTTTGAATGCATATAACGTAATGGAACGCCTATTGAGATTGTTGGTGTACCTTCGTTTGCTACGTGAATACTACCTGCATCTGTTCCGCCACCTGTTATATTATCCCATTGAACATCAATGCCTTTATCTTTTGCTACGTTTTTGATGAATTTTCTAAATCCAACGTGACCGATATTCGTACCGTCCATTAACAATACAAGTGGTCCATTACCTAATTTCGTTTCGTGATCTTGCCCTTTCATACCTGGTGTATCATAAGCAATACCGACATCCACTGCGATAGATAAATCTGGCTTAATTTTGTTTGCAGCAACTTTCGCACCACGTAAACCTACTTCTTCTTGTACAGTCGCACCTGAAACCAAGTTAATACCAAGCTCATCGTTTTTAAGTTCATTTAATACATCAACACTTAACGCACAACCGAATCTGTTATCGAATGCTTTTGCAGTTAAGTAGTTACCGTCACCTAAAGTTTCAAACTCAGAATAAGGTGTCACCATATTTCCGATTTCAATACCTAGACCTTCAACCGCTTCTTTATTATCAACACCTATATCAATAAACATCTCTTTAACGTCGACAGGTTTTTTACGTTCTTCTGGACTTAACACATGAGGAGGTTTAGAACCAATAATACCTCTAATTTCTTTGCCTTCATCTGTTGTAATGGTTACTTTTTGTGAAAGCATAACTTGGTTCCACCATCCACCAATTGTTGTGAATTTGATGTAACCATCTTCATCGATACGTGTAACCATAAATCCGATTTCATCTAAGTGACCCGCTATTAAAATTGTTTTAGAACCATTTTTAGCGTTCTTTTTCCCGAAAATACCACCTAGATTATCTTCAATAATTTCATCACTTACAGGTTCTAAGTATTCTTTCATTTTAGATTTAACATTATACTCAAATCCCGAAATACCATTAATATCTGTAAGTGTTTTTAATAATTTTACTGAATCTGCCACAAAAAATCCCCCTTAAAATTAATTAACACTTTTACTATATCATTCTATTTCCAAAATGTATCAAACAAAGGTTTAATTTAATTGATTTTTCAGTATTTTAAACAAATCATTTGAATGATCAATGACAATATCAAAATTTTCAAGAAGAGGATGCATGAACAATTCATATTGAATACGTCTTTCATCTTGAGATGCCTTTAAATATTCTATATCTATTCCTCTTACATGAACATCACGGTCAAATCTTCTTTGCAACTCAGTTTCATTATCCGTATAGATGTAGATAGATAAATCAATCCATTTTGAATCTATAAATGTGGTAGTCATACCTTCTAAAATCGTGACTTTCTTTGTGGCGTCTAAACGTTCAGATTGTTGCCATGGTGTTTCAATAGTCATGATATCTATACCATTATGTAAAGCACGTATATCGCGTTCTAGAATATCAACATTATGCGCTTCAGGCATACAAGCAGTTACTTTCGCTTCGTGCTCTATTCCGTTATACATATATTTCGCCTTTGTATGTTTTCTTAAATTCGAGTTTACTATATAAGTATCTGTGCTGATCATGTTGTAGTCTTTTGGATCTAGACATTTTATTAATTCCTGACAAAATGTACTTTTTCCTGAACCACCATGTCCACCAATTCTAATCATGATTTGATGGTTAGAACGCTTAATAAATTCCACGATTTCTTCAATCACAGCATTCATATTTTCATTACCTTTACTCATCATTTAACCCTTTGCCGTCCAATATATGATCAATATATTTTTCTACTCGACTAACGCGTGTTGCTGGGCGCTTTGCTTGGCTAATATAGTAAATATATTGTCGTTGTCTTCCTGGGGTCAAATTATAAAAAGCTTCTTTTAAGTTACTATTTTGATCTAGTTGTTCTTGTAGTTCAACTGGCATTTCATATTCTTCTGTTTTCTTTAATTCTACTTTAGCACCTGACTTTTCAAGCTCGATTGCTTCTTCAACATATGCTTTAATAATATCTCGTTGTTCTTTTATTTGATCTACATTGGTGAATCTCAATTGTCTTGCTGCTTGAACATTTTTCGTTTGTTGAATGAGTAATTTTTCAGGATCTTTAAGTAATGAACCTTTATGAAATAAAAGTGCACAATATTCTTTAAATCCATGTATCAATACAACATTTTTACCTTTCAATGTATAACATGGGTGCATCCATTTATAATCTTCTTCTAAATCACATTCATGTATAATTTCTCTTAATAGTTCAAATTCATCTTTCCACTTTTTTTCACGTTGCATAAAAGCTTCAACTTTAAGGTTTTTCTCCATTTTTTCACTCCTCAATATTATTACCTGAATGATTTTAATTTATTATATACTAAATCATTAAAAAGAGCAGATATCCTTAAATCTAAGAAATTTCTGCTCTACTTTGTGCCTAATGTATTAATTTTCGTCTACTTTTATCATACTTTTATTCGTATCATGATAAATTTCATCATTCATTTCTTGCATTTTACGTTCTACATTTGTTATTTCTATTGAACATTCTTTTAACTTTTCTTCATATTGTTCTGTAGATACATGAGAATTCTTATATCTTAATTTATGTTCTAAACTCGCCCACATATCCATTCCAATTGTTCGAATTTGAATTTCAACAGGTATTACTTGAACACTTTCTGCTAAAAATACAGGAATAGATACAACTAAATGTAAACTTTTATATCCATTCATTTTAGGATTTTCTATATAGTCTTTTCTTTTTAATAATTTTACGTCAGCTTGTCTAAGTAATAATTTTTCAATTGTATAGACATCTTCTAGATAATTACAAATAACTCTTATTCCCGCGATATCTTGAATATTCTCTTTTGCTGAGTTCGCATTTAAAGGAAATCCTTTTCGTCTTAATTTCTTAATGAGACTTGGAAATTCTTTAACACGCTTTTCCATATGATGAATTGGATTATGTTTATAAGCAACTTGGAATTCATCGTCCAATATTTTCAACTTTGTCCCGATTTCTTCTAATGCTGCAGCATATTGATGTTGTAGTTCTACAAAATTAAACAACTCTTCTAGCGCTTGTTCAGAAGACTGCGCATATTCAATTTCACCTAAATTATTCGTAAATTCCTTCTTTAATTCTGCTAAATTGATTGTTGGTTTTCTTTCTATATACATAGATATGCTCCCTTATATTTTTAAATAAAAAATATATATCATTTCAGCTAATTATATCATTTAAAAGTTTGCGATTAAAGAAAGTCGATATACGATATATTGTTCTTAAACAGATATAAGACAAAGAAAAACGTGCAAGGCTCGTAAGCCTTGCACGCTTATAAATAGTAATTCAATTATCATTCTACTTCAATTCTGGCCAGTATTCTTTATTTGCTTCAATGAGGTCATCTAATATATTTTTAGCTACTGATGCACTCGGAACTGTACGAGATAACGTCAGTGCTTGCCATAGTTTTTGATAAGATTGGTCTTCATAAGCTTCAACTGTTAATTTCTCAACACCCACTTGTTGTTCCATTAAACTTTTTTGGAATCTTGGTATTTCACCAACTGATAAAGGTTCTGGTCCTTCGCTACCAACTAAACATGGAATTTCAACCATAGCTGTTGGTTCAAAGTTTGAAATGGCACCATTATTCTCAACAATCATTAACATTCTTTCTTTCGTATTAAAAGCAATGGCTCTTGCTAAGTCTACGATATAAGATGCATGTTCATCTATTGTTAATTCCGTTCCTTCAGCAGTACCTTGATCAATGATTTTTTGACATTCACCGAACACAAATTTTTCTCGTCCTGCCATCACTTCATTCGCTCTTGTATAGTCCTTATTCGAATGTTCCACAACGTAATCAGGGAAGAAGTAATATTTTAAATATGTGTTAGGTAATGTATCTTTATCAAGTGCTTGTACATCACGCGCTTTCTTGAACGTATCATTCCAACTTGCTTCCTGTTCAATATCACTGCCCGTGTCAGTAGAATACCCAAATTGTTCAACGTGTTTAATGATACTTGGCATTAAATCATTACCAGACTTATCTCTTATATCTGTCCACCAACCGAAGTGATTCAAACCATAATATTTAACGACCATTTCTTTTCTAGATTTCAGCCCAATATTTGTTGCCATTAGTTCTTCAATACCAATAGGCATATCGCAAATATTTAAAATTTTAGAATGAGGTCTTAATTTTCGAGTTGCTTCAGCTACAATTGCAGCAGGATTTGAATAATTTAACATCCAAGCATCTGGTGAATATTGTTCCATGTAATCTACAATTTCTAGTACGCCTGTAATAGAACGCATACCATATGATATACCACCAGGTCCACACGTTTCTTGTCCAACGACACCGTGTTTCAACGGGATCTTCTCGTCTTGTTCTCTCATCGCATATTTACCAACACGTATGTGTGCCATAACGAAATCTACATTTTCAAAAGCTGTTTTAGGGTCCGTACTCGCCTGTAACTTAACACCAGGCGCTCTTTCATGAAGTAATATTTCACAAGCATCCGCAATGGTTTGTTGTCTATCACCATCATTGTCGTATAGTTTAATCGTATCAATCGGAAAATCTTCTAAATGATCCAGTAACATTAATATAATGCCTGGCGTAAATGTACTTCCGCCACCTGCTATTGTTATGTTAAATTTCTTCATTATTTATGACCTCCATATTTTTATATCATCGTTTCAAATGAATCTCTTACTTGAGGTACACTAAGTCCCACTATTACTTGAACATTTGTACCACTTTTCGCTACACCATGTGCCATTTGATTATGTGTGAAATAGTCGTTATCTTTCACTAAACTTGGATCTTTAACCGTTACTCTTAATCGTGTCGCACAATTTGTAACGTCTTTAATATTGTCTTTACCACCTAATCCTTCTAAGAAATAAATAGCTTTCGTATCATATTCTGATGCATTGTCATCCATTTGTGTATCAGCACTTGCTTTCTTAGACTTATAATCTTGTTTCGTATAAAGCTTAGCATCGCCATCATCAGCTACACGTCCAGGTAATGGTACATTAAACTTCTCAATAATAAACTTAAATACAAAGAAGTAAATCACAACAAAGATGATACCAATGATAAATTGTGCAACGTAAGTCATGCCGTGATTAGAGAATAATGGAATCCAGTTTATTGCCGCGATTTCTATCGCGCCACCACCTTGAATACCTACTACTCCAAATAGGTACATAATTGTAACCATTGTTGCACCTAATAATGCATGAATTAAGAATAAGTAAGGTGCGATAAACAAGAATGTAAATTCTAATGGTTCTGTAATACCTGCGAAAATTGCTGTTAATCCTGCTGGTAATACTAATGCTAATACCTTTTTCTTGTTCTCTTTTGGTGTTGAAGCGTACATCGCTAACGCAATACCTAAACAACCAAATATTTTAATGTTACCTTGTAACAAGAATCCATATGGATAAAGGTCTTTAAGAGATTTAGCAGAATTAGAGAATTCTGTTAAGTGTTGAATCCAATAAGGTTTCAATCCACCATTGACCGCTGCAGGTCCATATTCAAATGGTGTGTATATGAAATGATGTAATCCTGTAGGAATCAATATTCTTTCTAAGAAGTGGAATAGCCAAACTCCTACAAATCCTGATTTCAACATGACACCTTGTAATGAACCGATACCTGCTTGTACTGTTGGCCATACCGCACATACGATAAAAGCGATTGGGATCATAACAAAGAATCCAATGATAACAACGTATGGTAGACCTTGGAAAATCCCGACCATTTCAGGTAATTTCTTATCATAGAAACGATTATGTATCCAAATAACGATTGCTGATATGAAGATTGCACCAATGATACTTGTGTCTAATGTTGGAATACCAGCTATTTCTTTTACGCCCGTTAAATTTTCAACACCCTTTGATAAATCTACTCCGAACGTCTTTGGCCAAAGGGTTAAAATTGCATTAATAAAATTGTTAAATACTAAATAAATCATTAAAGCTGCTAGTGTTGCTCTACCTTGAGCTTTTTTAGCAAGTGAGATTGGAAGTCCAATCACAAACGCTAGTTCCATATGGTTGAATATTGTCCAACCACCCGCTTCAATTAAACTCCAAATTTTAAACCACATTGTGCCATCTTCAGCTATTGAACCCATAATATTTGGATTTTTAAATAATGTTGCAAATCCTACAACAATACCGAAAAATGCAAATAGTAATACCGGAACAATCATAGCACTACCAAATCGTTTAATTGCATTCATATTTTAACCCCTTTTCCTCATCAATTTATCTTCACAATATAGGAAGCGCTTACATTTGCCAATAGGTTTGACGTAAATAGAAATCACATAGTAAACTTAGATTATATTTTCATAACATGAAAATTTTTTCACTTCGAATGGAGGATTATAATGATTTTGGATAAACTGATTAATGAACATTATCAACAACTTAATGACAATGATATACATATCATACAAATGATTAATCAAAATATTCACTTGATTCATCGATTAAAAATACAAGAAATAGCCGATATATCACACACTTCAATTTCTTCTATTCACCGACTCGCTCGTAAACTTGGCTTTGATGGTTATAGTGATTTTAAAGCATACATTAAATTAAATAGACAAACATCTAACCCATCGACAGATATCATTGAAAGTTTAGAGCAAGATTTACAACAAACTATGAAACATTTAAAAATGATCGACTATGACTATATAAGTGAACAAATCAATCAAGCGCCTTACATCTACATATATGGTACAGGTGTCGCTCAACTAAACGTCGCCCGTGATGCTCAACGACACTTTCTTTCTATCAATAAAAGAGTAATGGTTATTAACGACGAGAATGAACTTAAAATCGCTATGAATCAAATGAATAAAGACGATTTAATTTTCATCATTTCATTATCAGGCGAAACATCACACTTAAGAGAGAACGTCGAGATTATGCATACACGAAATATTAGTTATATTTCTATTACAACATTGAAAGATAACTATTTAGCTCAGAATGCAAGCTACAATATATACGTTAATAGTTCACCGATAGAACTATTTAACCAAACTTCTTATTCCAGCTTCTTACCGTATCACATTGCTTTTGAAGTCATCGTACGTAAATTCAGTGAATGGAAACTTGCTCATTAGGGTATAATTATCATATAAACGATTAAAAGTTTTATAGGAGGTTACATCATGAATAAAGTATTCATAACTGGAGAAATTCCAACAGAAGGATTAGAAATGTTACAAGAACATTTTGAAGTAGAAGTCTTTGAAGGGGATCAATTAATTACGAAAGATACTTTACTTCAAAAAGTAACAGATGTAGATGCGATTATTAGTCCACTATCTACAAATATCGATAAAGAAATTATTGATCAAGCACCAAACTTAAAAATCATTGCAAATTATGGTGCTGGTTTCAATAACATTGATGTTAAACATGCTAGAGAAAAAGGGATTGATGTTACAAATACACCGAAAGCCTCAACAAATGCTACAGCAGATTTAACGATTGGTATATTACTTGCCGTATCTAGAAGAATTGCTGAAGGCGACCAGCTTTGTAGAACAACAGGATTCAACGGTTGGGCACCATTATTCTTTAGAGGTAGGGAAGTCTCCGGTAAGACTATCGGCATAGTTGGACTTGGTGAAATAGGTTCTGCTGTTGCTAGACGTGCCAAAGGTTTCGACATGAACATCCTATATACCGGACCACATAGAAAGCCAGAACAAGAAGCTTCATTAGGGGCTACTTATGTCAGTCTTGATGAGATGTTAGAACAAGCAGATTTCATTACAATTAATGCTGCCTATTCTGATGATTTACATCATTTATTCAATAAAGAAACTTTTGAAAAAATGAAAGATACTGCATATATTATTAACGCATCACGCGGACCTATTGTAGATGAACAAGCTTTAGTTGAAGCTTTACAATCTAAAACAATCGAAGGTGCTGCATTAGATGTATTTGAATTTGAACCAGAAATTACAGATGCACTTAAAACAATGGATAATGTCGTGATAACACCGCACATCGGAAATGCTACATTTGAAGCACGTGATGAAATGGCAAGAATCGTCGCAAATAATACGATTAAGAAACTACAAGGTGATACACCGAGCTATATTGTGAACAAATAATAAAATCAATCCTCGCACTCATATTAAGAGTTCGAGGATTTTCTTTTATTTAACAAGTTTTCTCTATCGATGATCGTTCTTAATTTATAAATACTTTCCTTTATATCATGTTCATCAATATATGAATAAGAAAATCTTAAACTATGCTTTTCTTTTTCTGAATATATCTCCCCTGGATGAATGAGCAACCCTTCCTCTAAAGCAAGTTTGAATAACCTTTTTAAATCAATACTTTCATTAAATCTGAACCAAATATAGAAAGACCCTTCTACTTTAGACCATCTACCAATATCTGAGAAAGATTCTGTTAAAGCATCTTCCATCATATCTTTGCGCCTTTTTAAATTGCGTTTAATTTCTCCAATATGCGTTTCATGGTAATGTGCCAACCATTTAGTAGCTATAAATTGAGAAATCGAACTTGCACCATAGTCATTTTGCATTTTTAAGTCTGCTAAATGATTAATGACTCGTTCGTTACCAATTAACCAGCCTATTCTGAGACCCGGACTAACTGTTTTAGATAGACTTCCTAAATACAGCACATTATGACTTGTATCAAGCTCTTTCATAGATTTAGGAATCGGACCTTCAAACCACAGCTCACTATAAATATCATCTTCCACAACAGGAATACCCTTCGCTTTACATTGTTCAAGAATTTGCTCCTTCTCTTTCACTGTATATGTGTGTGATGTAGGATTATGCAAAGTAGGATTACAATAAAATATGCTATTACTGTAATCTTCATCTTCTTTAAAAATCGCATGAATATTATTCCTTATATAATCAATTGATAAAGGTATCATTTTGGAATGGATTTTGTGCCAAGTTCTAATTGAATTAATATAAGAAGGTGTTTCAACGATAATTTTGGATTTGGGGATTAATAATCCATCAGCTATCAACTTCAAACCTTGTAACGCACCAGAAGTGATACAAATTTCTTCTACACTACACTCAATACCTCTTTTTTTAACAAGTTCTTTAACTTGTTGTCTCAACTGAATATTTCCTTTAGGTGCTTCATAATTTGAAGTCAATTGACGGCTTAAATCTTTAGAAATAATTTCATGAAATGCATCATTAGGTATTAATTTTGGCGAAAGTTCGCCCGTCCCTAATCTCACCATATCAGGTATAAATTCGCATCTATTAATTTCTCTAATATAATATTGGTTGTTCTGGTTAATACTATTCCCTATATAATCTTGCCAATTTAAATTATTACTCACATACTCATTCCATTTATTTTTCGAAACGTATATCCCTTTTCTTTCCTTACTTTCAAGCACGCCATAACTTTTCAAAATATCAATGACATGTACAATTGTTGATCTATTCACACCATACTTTTGCGTTAAAGCTCTTTGCGAAGGTATTTTCATACCAACTTCTAAATGACCATTATTAATATCTCTTAACATATCATCTATAATTTTTTGGTAGATAGGTTTTTCCATAAATGTAACTCCAATCTGGTTGGGCATAAATTTAATTCTGGATGATTTCATTGTAGCTTATTTCTTTTATACTATACAAAAAGGAGGTTAAATCAAATGTTTCAAGCAGTCATCCACGGTCTTTTATTAGCACTCGGTTTAATTTTACCATTAGGTGCTCAAAATATATTTGTTTTTAATCAAGGCGTAAATCATAAAAGCTTAAATAAAGCTTTACCCGTTGTTATTACAGCTAGTCTATGTGACACATTACTTATATTACTTGCAGTGTTTGGCGTATCACTTATCTTAAATCACTATCCATCACTGCAATTAATCATATATATCGTCGGATTAATTTTTCTATTGTATATGGCTTGGACGTTATGGAACGAAAAATCATCAAGCAATGGTTCAGACTTAGCAATATCAGCTAAAAAACAAATCAGCTTTGCACTATCTGTATCATTACTGAATCCACACGCCATTATGGATACAGTCGGTGTTATCGGTACAAGTGCATCACTATATTCAGGGTACGAAAAAGTCGGATTTACAGTAGCAACAATCTTTATCTCTTGGTTCTGGTTCTTCGGTCTCGCTATAGCCGGTAAGCAAGTTGGTATGTTTGATAAATCAGGTAAATTTATCATCATATTGAATAGAGTATCAAGTATCATCATCTTATTCGTCGCAGCACTCATTATTAAAAATATAATCAATATGTAGAATGAGGTAAAAATGTTTTGGTTGGGATTTAAGTTGGATTTTGGGGCGCTAACGATCTTGTTTTCGACTCTTGAGCGTTAGAAGCAAGTGCACATCTCTCATCTCAATCTTTTAAATTACAAAAAGCTAGGACGATTGATTATTCACGTCCTAGCTTCTTACTAATATTGTATTTTATTAACTATGCTTTGCCGTTGGATTGGCATTTATAAATAATTGATTCGATAGTTTGTTCGATTGCTTTTTTACTTGGGTTCAAGATTTGCTGTGGATTAAATAAACTCGTATCATTAGTTAATACTTCTCTAAGTTCATTACTCCACGCAATATTAATTTCGGTATTAAAATTAATTTTTGCGTGACCTAATTTTATGGCTTTTACTAAATCTTCGTCTGATATACCTGATGCACCGTGTAATACTAAAGGTATATCAATCGTTTCTTGAATTTCTTTCATTTCTTCAAATCCTAAATTAGGTTCACCTTTATATTTACCGTGTACTGACCCGAGTGCTGGTGCCAATGTGTCTATATGTGCTTTTTGTGCTAAGTTTATACAATCATCTAACTTCGCATATTGTACATTTCCTATGACACCGTCTTCGTTTCCACCAATTGCTCCAACTTCACCTTCTACAATCACATTATTTTTATGTGCATAATCTACTACTTGTTTGGTAAGTTCTATATTTTCTTCAATTGGTAATTTAGACCCATCAAACATAACTGAATCATAACCAGCATCTACTGCTTTCTTACATCCTTCAACAGTTAAACCGTGATCTAGATGTATAATTACTGGTACTGTTATATTCATTGACTCTATTTTATTTCTGATTGTTTTACAGATAAAATCATACCCACCTAAAAAGTCTATAATTTTATCTGTCGTTCCTAAAATAATGGGGGAACGTGTTTTCTCAGCAACTTTTAAAATACATTCAATCCATATTAATCCGTTAATATTAATTTGTGGAATAGCATAATGTTCTGTCTTTGCTTTGTGTATAAATGTATTCATTCTATAACGTTCCACCTTCCTTTTTTAAAGTGTCTTTGATTGTTTATTTACTAATGACTTAGGTTCATTCGAAAGTAGCGACTCTTTACATTTCACAGCAATTTCTTGAGCTTTATAGCCGTCTTCTATTGAGCAAATTACATCAGTGTCATTTAAGATAGCTTCAATAAATCCATCCATTTCTACTTTATAAGCGTCACTATAACGTTCTAAGAAGAAATATGGCGGATTGTCTTTAGATATTCCTTCAGCTCGATGATAATTTAATGTTGTCGTTTGTTCATTACCTACATCAATTGCACCTTTATCACCCAATACTTCAACTCGTTGATCATATCCATATACACTTCTTCTACAGTTTTCAATCATGGCCATTGAGCCATTTTCAAATTTAAGGGTTACAAGTGCTGTATCGATATCATCATATTGAGCAATGTCTGGATTTACCAGCGCTCCACCAGTTGCATACACTTCTGTTATTTCAGATTGCATTAAATATCTTGCCATATCAAAGTCATGAATCATCATATCCATGAAAAGTCCACCTGAACGTTTAATATATTCTACTGGTGGTGGCTCTGGGTCTCTTGAAGTAATCCTTAAAGTTTGAATATTACCGAGTTCACCTTTATTTAAAATATTTCTCAATTCTTTGAAGTTTTTATCAAAGCGTCTATTAAAGCCCATTTGCAGTTTCACATTTGCTTCTTTTACCGCTTCTAATGCAATTTTCGCTTCATCAATAGATAAACTAATCGGTTTCTCGCAGAAGATATGCTTTCCTTTTGCACAAGCTTCTTTAATGATATCTACATGCGTATCGGTAGGTGAACATATTACTACTACATCTACCTCAGGATCATTAATAATATCCATATGGTCCTTAGTTTTATTTTCTATTCCTGCTTTTTTAATCCAATCTTCCATCTTGTCGCAATATAAGTCTGAAATCCACTTAATCTTTACATCTTTATGTGTTCTTAAATAGTTTATATGTAATTGGCCAATTCTACCTGCTCCAATTACGCCAAATGTTAGTGTCATATCTTTCTTCCTCCTATGCTAATCCAAGTGGTGAGAATAATACGTAAGTGCCTATAACTACAAGTACGATAATACCACCTACTAAATATCTATGTTTCCAAGGTGTGATATCTACTTTTGCGTAATTTACACTGAAATCAAACTCATCAGATGGTTTCCATTTATTGAATAACATTACTATAAGTAAATCTACAAAGAATAGTACACTTAATACATATAAGAAATGTATTTCTGTAATTAATACTTTTGAAAGCGCATACAATAAAATGTGTAAAATAAACATCACTTTAGCGCCAAGCTGTGATGTACGTTTAACAAAAAATCCTACCAGTACAAGTACTAAAAGTGGCATATTATAAATACCATTAAACTCTTGTACAACTGCATATAAACCTTGTGGGAACAGAGAAATCATTGGCGCAATTATTACAACAATTACACCTACTAATACTGTTACCAATCTACCAATTCTAGATACTTGTTTATTGCTTGCTTCTTTATTGATAATTGATTTATAAAAGTCCAGTGAGAACAATGTTGCTGTACTATTTAAAGATCCAACAAATGAACTTAGAATAGCACCAAAAATAACTGCTCCAAATAAACCATATGCCCATTCTGGTAATACTTCATTAACAAGCATTGGATAAGCATTATCAGGATTTGTAACTTTATCTCCTAACATATTGAATGCCAACACACCTGGAAATACTAAGAATAAAGCACCAAAAATTTTAAATGTACCAACATACATAGCACCTTTTTGTGCTTCTTTTAAATTTTTACCAGCAAGTGCTTTTTGAACAATCATTTGGTTAGTACACCAGAAGAATAAATTATTGAAGAACATACCAAAGAATAACGTTGGCCATGGTACTATTTTAGAATCAATTGCACCTAGTGAATTAAGCTTTTCTGGCGTGTTCTGAACGACTTTATCAAATCCATGTAAGAAGCTTCCATCTCCGAAAATAATGAGACCTAATGTTGGTATAGCAAGTCCACCTACAATTAAACCGACACCATAGATAGAATCACTATGTGCACTTAAAGATAACCCGCCTATGAACAAATATATAATTCCTACAAGACCTATGACTGTTGATATTAAAATAACTGCAGTCATATCACTTATATTTAACATTTCACTTACGTTGAAAATTTTATTAAATACAAGTGCACCAGAATATAATACAACTGGTAAGAATGAAACTACATAAGTAAATATGAATAATAAAGATACGAGTCGTTTCGTGAATGTATCAAATCTCATTTCAATAAAATCTGATATTGTATCAACACCATACCTAAAATATCTAGGTAAAAAGACAAGTGCTAATATAACAATAGCTACTGATGAGGTTACTTCCCATGCCATAACTTCCATACCTGCAACGAAACTTTGACCATTTTGACCAACTATTTGTTCAGTAGATAAATTGGTCATGATAATTGTAGAAGCAATTGTAAAACCAGTTAAACTTCTACCACCCATAAAGAAACCGTCGGAATTTTGAGTATCGATTTTTCTACTCCGTAAGTAAGCATATACACCTACACATATAACAACTAAAATAAATGAAATTGCTGCAAACATACTCATGATAATTCTCTCCCTTTAGGAGCCCTTAACTCCTATACCATTTTGTTTTAAATTTTATTGATATTGTGCAATATACTCTTTTGCTTTTTTAGCATATATAAATGGATTTGCAATCGCTGGATCTTGTTCAGCTTCAACTACAATCCATCCACTGTAATCAGATTTATAAATTAAATCTAAGATAGGTTTAAAATCTATTACACCGTCTCCAGGTACTGTGAACATACCTTTTTTCACACCATCCAAGAAGCAACTACATTCTTTATCTACTGCTTCTTTTACATCTTGTCTAACATCTTTAAAGTGAATATGTTTTATCCTACCTTCATGTCTTTTAAATATGTCAATCGGGTCTTCGCCTGAAAGGACAAGGTGTCCTGTATCAAATAAGAGAGAAACATTATCTTTGTTTGTTCTTTCCATTAACTCGTCTATTTCTTTTGTCGTTTGTACACCTGTACCCATGTGATGGTGGTATACGATTTCCATATCTTTTTCGTGTGCTAATTGCCCTAACTTCTCTAAACCATCTACTAATAATTGCCATTCTTGTTCTGTAAATATAGGTTTTTCTTTAAATAATGCTTTCGTTAAATCCCCTTGAATACTATTGCCTTGTTCTGAAACAACAATAACTTTTGCGCCTAATTCATATAAAAAATCTCTATGTTTTATAAACGCTTCTTCTGTTACTTCATATGGTTCCGAAGTTAAATATAAACTCAACCATGCACTTGCGACAGATAATCCTCTTGGTTCCAAATATGATTTCAAGACTTCAGGATCTTTCGGGTACTTGTTACCTATTTCTGTACCTTCATACCCAGAGAGTGCCATTTCACTAATACATTGTTCAAATGAATTTTCACGCCCTAGTTCTGGCAAATCATCATTTGTCCAAGCTATCGGTGCACATGCGTATCGAATATTTTTAGTCATTTACTTCACCTCATAACGTAATGATTGTTTTCTTCTCATACGATTCTTGCATTGCAATTGCAACTTCTGTACTTTTTAATCCATCAATACCTGTTATTGATGAAGGAACATTATTATTGATAGATTCTATAAATGCATTAATTTCATTAATAAATGCTAATTTAAAGCGTTCAGGAAAATGACCTGAAGTTGGTCTAACGACACCGTTTTTGTCATAAACTGTAACTAAGTTTTTCTCAGGTGCATTTCCGATTCTTATCATACCTTCAGTTCCTATAATTTCTGTTTCAACATGATATCCATGTTGAGCATTTCTTCCAGCTAATAAGTATGCGATTGTGCCATCTTCTAATTCTGCCAGACATGCACCTGTTTCCAATTCTTCACATTCGGTTAATTCAGGTGCTGCTATGTTATTACCTAGTGAATAAACAGTTTTAAATTCTGAACCTGTAAACCAACGTACAAGATCAATATCATGAATCGACATATCTAAAAATATGCCACCACTTGCACTGTTCTTCGCAAATTGTATAAAGCTGTCTAACCCTGCACTAGGATCAATTCCATAACATCTCATTGCTGTAATTTTGCCTAGTTCACCATTCTGAACAACGTCTTTAGCAAATTGATAAGAATCATCAAATCTACGCATAAAGCCTAATTGAAATACTTTGTCTGAGTAACTATTTATTTTTTCAACAACTTGTTTAATATTGTCTAACTCAAGTCCAATAGGTTTTTCTGAAAAGACATGTAAACCTTTATCTAATGCTTGTGAAATTTGAACTGCATGAAATCCACTCGGTGAAACAATTACAACTGCATCAAGCTCATCGTTTTCTATCATCTCTGAATAGGATGTATAACAATTTTTTACTCCTAATTCTTCTTTGGCATATGCTAATTCTTGCTCAACAACACTTGCAACAGCGAATAATTCTGCACCCTTTACATGGTTAACAATGTTTTCTGCATGCACTTTTCCTAATCTACCTAAACCAACTTGACCAATTTTTATTTTTGCCATGTTATGAATCTCCTCTTTAATATTGTTTTGCTTTTTTCAAAGCTCGAACCTTTTCTTGATAAGATGTTTTTATATCTGGTTTTTCACTATGTTCGGATACACCAACATTCCAGAATGATTCATATCCGTCAGTCATCGTTTTAGGTAAAGTTTTTATTTCTATTAATGTTGATTTTGTTTCTTTTTTAGCATCTTTAATTGCATCTTCTAACGCTTGAAGACTATTAACTTTGTAAGAAACTGCACCATATCCTTCTGCAATTTTCTTATAATCTACATTCATGACTTCACCGTTATAATCATTAAATTCAGTACAGAAGCTTTCACTACCATTACCCATCTGTAAATTATTAATACAACCAAATCCACTGTTATCAAATAATACAATGTTGATTTTATAGTTATATTGCAACGCTGTTAGCAATTCAGTGTGCAACATTAAGAAACTTCCATCACCAACTAATGCATATACTTCTTTTTGGGGGTTTGCTATTTTTGCACCAAGTGCAGCTGCAATTTCGTAACCCATCGTAGAATAACCATATTCCATATTGTAAGTATTAAATATGTCGGTCTCCCACAATCTTTCTAAGTCTCCTGGCAATGAACCCGCTGCAGCTACAATAATCGCTTCATCATCAATTGTTTCATTAACTTTAATCACTGCATTTGTCTGAGGTAATTCCGTTTCTAATGCTTCAATATATTGATTAAGTTTTTCTTTACTAAAATGACCTGATATTTCAGCTTCAAAATCATTTTTATTAATATCTACATGAGATAATCTTTCTCTTTCTTCAGACCATCGATTCTTTAAATTTTTTACTTGATTTAATGTATTAAATTGACATTCACTTAATGCTTTATCCAATAAACTAATTGATATTTTTGCGTCTCCAACTACTTGTATCGCATCTAATTTATAAGCATCAACTCTATTAACATTAATGTTTATAAATTTCGCATTATCAAAGTTAGCTACTGTCTTTGAGCTTGTTGTAAAGTCTGAATATCTTGTTCCAATACCAATAATGACATCAGCTTCTTTTGCATATAAATTGGCTGCTAAATTTCCTGTAACGCCAAGACCACCAAGATTCAGTGGATGAGAGGCTTCTATTGTCGATTTACCTGCTTGAGTTTCTGCAATAGGAATATTCGTTTTTTCTATAAATGCTTTTATAGAATCTTGAGCTACCGAATACTTAGCACCACCACCAACAATTAATAGTGGTTTTTTAGCTGTCTTCAATAGTTCGACTGCTACATCTATTGATCTCTTCGAAGGTTGAAGTCTATCAACATAATGTACACGCTTTTCAAAAAACGATTCTGGGAAATCATATGACTCTCCTTGAACATCTTGACTCAATGCTAATGTCACAGGACCCGCTGTTTGAGGATTTGTCATGACCTCAAATGCACGAATTAAGGCTGACATGATTTGCTCAGGTCTTGTTATGCGATCAAAATATCTCGAAATTGGTTTTAACGCATCATTTGTAGTAATACCAATACTTTGAGGATTTTCAATCTGTTGTAATACTGGATCTGGTTGACGAGTCGCAAATGTATCTCCTGGTAGTAATAATACTGGTATATGATTTGCTGCCGCTGTACCTGCAGCCGTTACAAGGTTAGCAGCACCAGGACCGACAGATGTTGTCACTGCAAATACTTTTTTTCGTAAACTTTGTTTACTAAAGCCAATCGCTGTATGCGCCATACCTTGTTCATTTTTACCTTGGATTATTTTTAATTCCTTTTGATAATTTGATAGACCTTCTCCTAAACCAAGCACATTACCATGACCAAAAATATTCATGACACCTTCAACAAATCTTGTCTCTTTTCCATCAATAGAAATATATTGTTTAGTCAAAAATCTAACAATTGCTTCTCCAGTTGTTAACTTCACTGTATTAACCATGTTTAATACCACCTTAAGATTGTTCTTTAATTAAATTCTCTATTTTATCAACTGTAGGCATCGCTTCAGATGAACTATGACTACTTACAACAATCGCTGCTGAAGCTGCACCATATTTCAATGCTTCTTCAACTGATTTACCTTTAACTAATGCATAAATAAATGCGGCTGCATATGAATCTCCTGCACCAAATGTTTTAACGACATTCGCTTTAAATGCTTTACCTTCATAAGTGTTTCCTTCTTTATCAAATGCATTTGAACCTTGCACACCGTGTTTAATGACAACTAAATGTGGATTAGCTTTAAATAATAGTTCACTAATTTCTTTGTCTGATAATGCTTTATATCTTTCGACCATATCAAATTCATCACGTGTTCCAATGACGACATCAGCTTGTTCAGCGACTAACTCATAGTAAATAGAAGTTTCTTCTTCGTCTGTCCAACTATACGGTCTATAATCGAGCTCAAAGATTACTTGTACATTATGTTGTTTTGCTAGTAACAGTGCTTTTAATACTGCCTCTCTTGATGGAGATTTAGCTAATGCTGTTCCTGAAATAAGCAAATATTCTGAATTTTTAACATATGATTCATCTACATGTTCAGGCGCTAAATATAGATCTGCTACTTCTTCTCTATACATTAATATGCTTGATTCACTCGGACTTTTAATTTCTGTAAACGTTAAACCGATTTTATGTCCATCTTCATCTACATGTATTTGAGACGTATCAACGCCTACTTCTTCAAAGTAATTCGTAATAAATTTTCCATGTTGATCATCTGATACATTAGCAATCATACCCACATCTAATCCTAACTTTGCCGTACCAATCATGATATTAGCTGGTGAACCACCAACATATTTGCGAAATGATTCTGTTTCTTCCATTGGTCTATTAATTTCTATTGAGTTCAAATCTATTGCAGCACGACCTATTGCTATAATTTGTTTTTTATTAGACATTCACGTACACCCCTTATTCTCTATCAATAATCCATTCATGATCTGGTTGGTTATAAAATTTCCAAACTTTTTTAGGTCCTGCCATAACATTTAAATAATAACCATCGTAACCATCAGGTACAGCTACTGGATGATAGCCTTTAGGCACTACAACAACATCACTATTCTCTACTGTCATCGTTTCATCTATTGAAAGGTCGTCTGTAAATACACGTTGAAAGACGAAACCTTTACTCGGATTCATTTCATGATAGTAAGTTTCTTCAAGTAATGATTCATTTGGTAAGTTATCAACGTCATGTTTATGTGGTGGATAGCTCGACCAATTACCTTGATCTGTATACACTTCAACGACAAGTAATTTTTCACTCGCTGTATGTGTATCAGGTAAAATATTATGAACATGTCGTTTATTTGAATATTTACCTCTATCTTCTACTGAGTTCTCAGATGCTGGGATTAATTGTGTTGCTCTTTCTTCATCTGCTGGCGAATAACAAAGCACAACTCTTGAATCTTTATTCGCTTTAATTGTCACTTCATGATTTTTAGAAATATATATACTGTCTGTTGGTATTTTTTCAAATACAGATTCTCTTGTTCCTAAATCTTCATAAGAACTTTCTCCATCTGACACATCGATGTTGCCAGTTAAAGCGACAATACATAGTTCAAAATCACCCGTTGATTCTGTGTAAGTACCTTGTGATTTTATGTCTAACACTTTAAATCCGATATAAGCTAAATCAATATCTTCAGGTTTCAAATCATGTATCACTTGTACATCATCACTTAATGGATGATGTACAGGTTTATTTAATAATCGAGCCATCTCTATTTTTCACTCCTTAAAATTGTGGATTACCATGTCTAGCAGTTACGACCTTACGGTGTGTATAGAAATCAATACTATCTTTACCGTTCGCATGTAATGAACCATAGAATGATGATTTCCATCCAGAGAATGGGAAGATTGCCATTGGTGCTGGTACACCTAAATTAATACCTAACATACCTGCATCAATATACTCTCTGAAGTATCTAATGGATGATGCACTGTCTGTAAATAAACATGCACCGTTCGCAAATTCAGATTGATTCGCTAATTGAATGCCTTCTTTTAAATCTTTTACTTTAACAAGTGATAACACCGGTGCGAATATTTCATCTTGCCATAGTTTCATATCAGTTGTAACATCTTCGAAAATAGTCGGTTTTACGAAGAAACCATCTTTGTTGTTGTCTTCTCTACCATCTAATACAAGTTTGGCACCTTCTTCGACACCTTGATCAACGTAATTTAATGTACGTTCAACATTTTCTTCTCTAATAACTGGACCTAAGAAAACATTATCTTCTAAGCCATTTCCGATAACGATATCTTTAGAAGCTTGTACAAGTTTTTCTTTAAATTCGTCATAAACACCTTCTTGAACAGCTACTACTGCTGCTGCCATACAACGTTCACCTGCTGATCCAAATGCTGCACCAATTACATCTTTAACTGCGCCATCAATGTTCGCATCATTTAAAATGATTGTATGGTTTTTAGCACCTGTTAAACATTGCGCACGTTTTAAGTTTTCAGTTGCTTTTTTATAAACATATTCACCTACTGGTTTAGAACCAACGAATGATACAGCTTTTATATGTTCATTTTCACAAATACCATTCACAACATCATGTGCACCATGTACAACATTGAATACACCTTTTGGGAAACCTGCTTCTTCAATTAACTCTGCAAGTTTATTAACAAGTAATGGTGTCTTTTCAGAAGGTTTAATCACAAATGTATTACCTAATGAGATTGCCATTGGAAACATCCAACAAGGCACCATCATTGGGAAGTTAAATGGTGTAATACCACCTACAACACCTACTGGGTATCTATAGCTTGTTCCTTCTATATTTGTTGCGATACTTGAAAGTGAGTCACCCATCATTAAAGATGGTGTCCCAGCAGCAAATTCAACATTCTCAATACCTCTTTGTACTTCTCCTAAAGCTTCTGTCGTATTCTTACCATTTTCTTTCGTAATAATTTCAGCTAATACTTCTCTATTGTCTGTTAATAATTGTTGAAGTTTGAATAAAAGTCGAGCACGTTTAGGCACAGCAACTTCTTTCCATTCTTGAAACGCTTCATGTGCAATTTTTGCCGCTTCATCTAATTCTTCTCTTGTTGAAACAGGTACTTTAGCAATCACTTCTTTAGTAGCTGGATTGTATACATCTATTGTTTCCTTACTTTTTGACGCTTGCCATTGTCCGTTAACGTAATTCTTTAAGATTTCTACCATTTACATATCCTCCAGTTATAAATATTAAAGTAACCGCTTTCATAATCTTTTAAAAAAATGAGTATATATTGATTAACTATTGGTTACTTGTTGAGATAATATTATAATAACGAGTATAATATGTCAACTTTTGAGTAACTTATATTTTTTATAGTTGTTATATAAGTAAATTTTGGGTATATTGTAAGAAATGGGGGAATCGTATATGAAATCTAAACGAATTTATGAAATAGAATCTTTCATAAAAAAAAACAAAACGGCTTCAATTGATGAATTGAAGGATATATTTAATGTATCTGTAAATACAATAAGGCGTGATATCAATCTTTTAGTAGATATGAATGTAGTTAAAAAAGTTTATGGTGGCATTGAAGTTATCGAAGATGAATATAAAGCAGTTGATTACCAAAAAAGGAATGTGGAGAATTATCAATCAAAAAAACACATTGGAAAATTAGCTGCTGCACATATCGAAACTAACGACATTATTTATATTGATACAGGAACAACAACAATACATGTATTAGATTATGTCGACAAAAAATTATCATTTACAATTATTACAAACAGTCTTGATATCATGAATAAAGCTTCACAATTTGAAAATGTAACTTTATTTATAATTGGCGAGAAATACAAACCACGTACTCGATCATTTATAGGTATAGATTCTAATATTTTATTGAATAAATTTAATATTAATAAATGCTTTATGGCAGCTACTGGTGTCAATATTCCAAATGGTCTATCTAACTCAGAGATGGAAGAAAACTTAATCAAACAACTTATAACAAAAAAAGCACGGCAAACATATGTGTTAGCTGATAATAGTAAGATAGGACATTCAACATTACTAACATACTGCAATCTAAGTGACGTAGACAAAATAATTACTAATAAAATACTCCCACAAGAAATACAACAATTCTGCGATGAAAATGATATTAGGGTATTATTTTAGTTAATAAATTTAACATGCGTTAATTCGTGCGCTAACGATCTTGTTTCGCTTTCTTGGACGTTAGAATTTCTAAAGATCTTGTTTGCGACTCTTGAGCGTTAGCGCTATTTTCACGCACAAAAAAGACGTGATACTGCTATTTTCTAGCGGTATCACGTCTTTATTTATCTTATATTATGAAGTTAAGGCTATTTCATTATATAATTCGTCTATATTTATGGATTGGCCGTGGTTCAGTCTTGATTCTTCTGCTGCAAATGCCATTAAGTGACTGATTAAGGATTTACTTGCTATGGATTTAGATTCATTTTGATCTGAGCTATTAATTGCATCTATAAAATCTCTCATAATACCTTCGTCTCCTCCTCCATGTCCACTGCTCACTTCTGGGAATTTGACAATTTTTTCTTCTCTTGTTAAAAAGTCAAAAATGCTTATTTCATTTGTTTCCATATTCCCTCTTATTTCACCTTTTGTTCCCATTATTTGAACAATTCTTGTTTGTTCTCTTGTAAATGCGCTCATACTAAATGTTGCTGTTGCACCATTTTCAAATTCCATATTCACAACTTGATGATCGACAACGTCATTATCTGATTGGAAAACGCATTTCCCATAATCCGTATGATTCAATCTTTCTATGATCGCTTCGTTAGAATTTTCTTCTGTAAATTTCATCGCCCATCCTCTACCGATACCTAAATAATACCTTCCAGCATGAAATGGACATTCATTCTCTACTGGGCATCCGTCTAGACATCTTAATGGTGCGCCTTCTGGTTTGTTTGCTTCATTAAAATACATCAATGAACCAAAGGAATTGATTCTTTTACAATCTTGATCCATGATATAACTGATAATATCCATGTCATGGCAAGATTTAGCTAATATCATTGGACTTGATTGTTCTTTACTTTTCCAATTACCTCTTACAAAACTATGTGACATATGCATATATTCTACATTTTCATTAAGTTGAATAGATGCAATCTGACCAATATCTCCGTTTTGAACGATAGATTTTATCCTACTCCAGAATGGTGTATATCTTAATACGTGACAAATCGTTAATGTTCTATCCATTTCTTTCGCTTTTTCTACCATTTTTATACACTCTTTAGGAGTAGGAGACATCGGTTTTTCAAGCAACACGTGATATCCTAAATCTAATGCTTTCATTGTTGGTTCAAAATGCGCTTTATCTTGTGTACATATGATTGCTATATCAGCTTCTGGCTTCATGTCCAATAATGCATTCCAAGACGCTTGTACATATTGTTCATCTAAACTATGATGACTACTTATGCGCTCTCTTCTTTCTTTAACAGGTTCCGCTACCCCAATTAATTTAATTTTATGAGGCAAAGACTTTATCAAATTCGCATAAACTCTTCCCCCTCGATCACCTGCACCTAACAAAATCGCTTTTTTTATACCCATTGAATCGTCCCCCTTTATCATTCAATAATTTCATATTACTACTATAAAAGTAAAAAATCACACATTTACCATGATTTTTTGTTCATATTTGTTCAAAAATGTTATTATTATAAATAAAATTAAAGATAAAAAAACAGTAGGCTTTCAAATTATAAAATGAATGTCTACTGTTTAACTATTGATATATTCAATTACTGACCTTGATTTTGTTGCATTTGCATGAGCTCATCTGCTGTAAATTGTACATCAGTTCCAATAATAATTTGGATATTTTTATCACTAATCACTTTGTTTCCTAATGCGCCAGATTGTTTGATTTTTTCTTGATCAACAACACTTGTATCTTTTAAAGTTAGTCGTAGTCTTGTTGCACAGTGATCGATAACTTCTATATTATCATTACCACCAATTGCTTCATATATAAGTTTTGTCTTATTAGATACTTTCACACCACTATTGTTTGTTGAAGTACCTGCTTCATCTTCTTCAAGACTAGGATCTTGCTTTGCCGCTTCTTCCATTAAACCATCTCGACCTGGTGTCTTAAGATTAAATGTACGAATCGCAAAATCAAATACGACAAAGTATACGACACCCATAATCAAACCAAGTACAAGTAACATTAATGGTTTATTCGCAATCGGAATACTTAAACTTAATAAATAATCTATTAATCCTGCGCTAAATGTAAATCCTGCAGTCCAATGGAATGTTGCTGCAATAAATAATGAAATACCTGTTAATAACGCGTGAATACCAAATAACATTGGTGCTGCTACTAAGAATGAGAATTCTAATGGTTCTGTGATCCCTGTTACAAAGGAAGCAATCGCTGCTGTAACCATTAAAGAACCTACTACTTTTCTATTACGCTTCTCAGCATTTTTCCAAATCGCTAATGCTGCAGCTGGCAAACCAAACATCATAATTGGGAATAATCCTGCTTGGTAACGACCTGTTATACCCGCTTCACCTTTACTAGACCAGAAGTTTGCAATATCATTAATACCCGCAATATCAAACCAGAATACTTGGTTTAATGCGTGATGCAATCCAAATGGTAATAATAAACGGTTAAAGAATCCATATAACCCGGCACCAAGAGGTCCAAGTTTAGAAATCATTTCACCAAATGACACTAAGCCGTTATATACTGGCGGCCAAATAAACATAAGTGCGATAGAAATGACTAACATTGCCGCTGCTGATAATATCGGCACAAGACGTTTACCACTAAAGAAAGCAAACGCTGTTGGTAATTTCGTATCTTTAAATCTATTGTAAATTGCTGCTGTAACTAAACCACAAATAATCCCGATAAACACATTACTAATACCTGTAAATGCGATATCAACTTTATCCTCAGCAACATGCAATACTTTCGCCATTGCTTCTGGCTTTAATACTTGTGTAACCACTAAAAATGATACAAGTCCACTAAGTGCTGCTGCACCATTTTTATCTTTAGACATACCGAATGCTAAACCTACTGCAAAGAGTATTGGTAAATTATTAATAACTGCTAAACCACCATTTGCTAAAAAGTTTGCAACGCTATTTCCTTCCCCGTTAATTGCACCTGAATCAATAAAAGATGCGATACCTAAAAGTAACCCAGCTACCGGTAAAATCGAAATAGGTAGCATTAGAGACTGTGCAAATTTTTGCATATAAGCCTTCATATTTTTCTCCCCTTATATATTTGTTGGAAACGTAATCTCTATTACATATTTACCATAAAAAACATTTGATGTATATAACGAATTAATATTTCAAAAACTTAAAATAATCAATTAATTATTTTAAATTAAAAATAATACACATCCCTTCTATATATTTTTCAACCTATTAAAAATTAAGAGCCTGCAACAATTTTCATGTTCAGACTCTTAAAAGCTTATTTATTCACTTTTTTAACAACTGATGACTTCAATCCTATTTGTCCAAAACCAGGTATTTTACAATCAATGTCGTGACCATCTTCTGGGTCCACTAATTTGATACCTTTAACTTTAGTGCCTTGTTTAATAGAATTAGATGATCCTTTTACTTTTAAATCTTTAATGACCGTTACAGTATCTCCATCATTTAATTCAACACCATTTACATCTTTAATAACTGTGTTTTCTTCCTTTGATGCATCTTCGTCGTTTATAGACCATTCATGATTACACATTGGACAAATATAAAATTGTCCATCCTCGTAAGTATATTCTGAATCACATTTAGGGCAATTTGGTAATGTTGCTTCCATCTTTCAACCTCCGAAAGTTTATCATAACCTCTATAATTTATCACATTTTCATAAATACTGGTATTGGATTTTTCATAAATTTAAGGTTTCATGATGATATATGACGTAATCTCTTTCACTTTAGCGTCTTTTTTATGATTTTCAAATTTATACATTTCAGCAAAATAAATTTCTTCACCAGAATTCAATATGAATGTGCCGTGCGTAGAAGCTTCTTTACCGTGCGTAAGCATTGATTTAATTTCAAGGCTGGATACTTTTTGCAAGTGCTCGTTAATTTCATCTAAAAATGCTTTTCTACCCTTTAATTCAAAAGAACCTGGTACTTTCCATACTAAATCATCTGTTAGCCATTCATTAAGATACTTTTCATCTCCAACGAGTGAAGCAATCACAATATCTCTGATAATTCTTCTTTTTGGTGCGTTATCACATTTTAAATCTCCTAGTACTGTGAATTTCACATTCTTTAAATCATCATCTAATTGACTAAATGCTAACCCTTGTTCTAATAATGCTTCTTTCAAAATACCTATAGCTTTTGGTCCCATACCATGAAGTTTCGCCAAATTATGTTCATCTAATTGAGCAACCTGTTCTAACGTCGTAATATTGATCTTGTTCAAAGCATTTGTTGCTGGTTTCCCTATTTTCGGCAAATTTGTCATCCGAACACAGCTCCCTTTATGAAATGTCTTTTCGTTTAAACCCTATAAATCCAATTATGATAAGCACGACAGATAAGATGATTAATATACTTATACCCGAATAATTCATATCTTCAACAGGTATTTCAGGAATATGATGAAATGGCGTTATATCTTTTAACCAGTCTTTAATATTTAACAATTGTCCTAAGTAAACGACGAAAAATGTATAAGTTAAATATAAATAAACGATAAAGTGTCCTTTATTAAACCATCCTAAAAGTACAACACCAAGTGCTACGAAAGATATAATGGCAGGTATATGTACAATTCCTGACTTTATAATTGTCCAAAAACTAAATGGATCATGTAACACAGATGTTTGGGCAACATACAAACCGAATGCAGCTATAAAAATCATAAAGATAGCATTAAATAATGAAACAACTAAATAGCTACTCAACAACTTAATTCTTGAAATAGGTCGAGACATTATAAGTTCTATACGATGAGTATCTATTTCGTTTTTTATTTTGTACAAGCTTATCAGCGCAGGTATTGTTGATACTATAGCCATTATAATCATTAAAGTCGGTAAGAATGCTTCTATATAATGATCACCTTTCCCAGCTACCATTTGCTGCAACATTTCGTTATCTTTAATAAAATCATCTAACTCACCAAATATTGATCCATATGAAGCGCCAAATACAAACATCCCTATTGCCCAGGAAATAAGCCCTACTTTATACAATTTAAGTTGTAAACCTAGTGGAGATAACCATATTTTATGTGCTGTTCTTTTACCTGGTTTAGAAGGCAGTAAGCCAGACTCTATATCCCTTCTAAAATAAAGTATCATCGCTATCATTAAGAAAATAATAGCCGTTATTAAAGTTATGACGATTGGCCACCAATTATTTTCAGAATAAGCAAACGTTCTTGTAATCCATCCTAGGGGTGAAACCATAGAAATATCTTCATTTATGACGTCACCAACAGCTCTCACTAAATAGCTTAAGAGCAATACTGTAATGCTATAGCCAGTAACACTACTACTTGTTTCAGTTAACTGTGAAAATATAGCTGTCATCATACCAAATAGAATCCCAATTGATCCTAATGAAACTGCATAAACAATTGAACCTTGCCAATCCACACTATTAATATTCATTAAAGGTAATATCACCATAATCAAAATGGTTATCATGACATTCACAATTATCATCTCAATAAGTGCACTTATGAGTGGCGATACTTTTCCAACTGGCAATGCTCGAATCATTTCAATACGACCTGCAGATTCATCTCCTCTAGTACTCTTTGAAACAAGTAAAATACTCATTATTGCAACGAGAATACTTGTAAATAGTAACATCTCGTGCGTAAATAACACGCCAACTGATACATGTTCAAATTGTCCTGGTCCTAACATTGCTTCCATTGCAGGATTTTTAGAAGTTTCAACAATTGGTTGCATATCTGATTGGTGTGGATACATACTTTTAAATGTTGGTGGTATGATAACTGTTAAAACTACGATACCTAATATCCAAAACAGCATTTTCCATTTATGTGTCTTAAGGTAAAATAACGTTAATTGTCCAACACCGTTAAAGAGATTATTCATATTACTCACCTCTTTCAATATTCACACCATAATGTCTCATAAATAAATCTTCTAATGTAGGTGGCATACTTTCTAATTTCAACAACTCAAACCGACTTAAATATTTAATAATATTAGAAACCTTCTCTGAATCCACTTGAAAATGATATGTCTCTCCTTCTTTAGAAATATCATGTACACCATCTTGTTCGTCTAAATCTGTTAGAGCTTCTTTAGACTGAACGACGAAATGCATTCTCGTTAAATGTCTCAAATCATCCAACGTTCCCATTTCTACGATTTCACCTTTTCTAATAATGCCGACTCTGTCACATAATTTTTCTACTTCACTTAATATATGACTCGATAATAGAACACTTTTGCCCTCTTTTTTCTTTTCTAATACACATGCTTGGAATACTTGTTCCATTAAAGGATCCAATCCAGATGTCGGTTCATCTAATATAAGAAGTTGTGCATCTGTTGTAAATGCAGCGATAAGTGCAACTTTCTGTCTATTACCTTTAGAATATGACCCACATTTTTTAGTAGGGTCTAAATCAAATTTTTTAATCAGTTCATCTCTTTTTTCATCATTTCGAGTCCCACTTAATTTCAAGAATAAATCTATCACTTCTCCACCTGTTAAGTTTGGCCACAAATTAACATCACCTGGAACATAGGCAATTTGTTTATGAATTCGAACTGCATCTTTCCAAGCATCTTTATCAAATGCCTCAATAGTACCTGAATCTGGTTTAAGCATGCCTAAAATTGCTTTAATGGTCGTAGATTTCCCAGAACCATTTGGACCGATAAAACCAAATATTTCTCCTTCTTCAACAGTGAAATTCACACCGTTTAAAGCTTTAAATTTACCAAACGTCTTCGTAACATTATTTACTTTTAACAATGTCATATTAATCACGATCCTTATAGAAGATTTTACGCATTTCCTTTATATATAAATCGAATTCATCATAAAAGCTTTGATAATCATTCTGCTCGATCATTTGATGTGTTATTCGTGTCTTCATAGATTCTGCTAAACCGTCAATCGAGTACTTTATAATATTGATAGACATTTCAACATTTAAATTATTTTTAAAAAGATCCTTATCTAAATCTTCAAATAGTGCATTTTGAACTTTACTTTGTAATTGTTTAATATGTTGGTCTTGTTCTTCAGATATATAATGATGTCGAGATTCCTCCAGAACAATTTTCGTTAAAAACTTCGACATATGAGGATGAATCGTCATTAAATTAGATTTAATCTTCGCTTGTTTAACTAATCTATTAAAAACATCCTTCTCAGAAGTATCAATCTGTTTAAAATAATATTCCTCAATGAAATCTAATGAATAATCCACTAGAAATTTAAATAATCCTTTTTTATTTATAAAGTAATAAAAAAGCATCCCTTTACCAATACCAGCATTTTCAACAATACGATTCGTAGAACTTTGTTGATAGCCATAATTAGAGAACTCCATCAGCCCTGAATTGATTATTTTTTGACGCTTTTCTTCATCTAAATTATAGAATGCATCATTCATCATATACACCTTCCAAAACATATTAGACCAGTTCGGTCGACTACATCATAACGCTATCGACCATATTGGTCAATTATTGTTACTAAATAGAAAAGCCACCAATTCGCAAAATACGAATTGGTGGCTTTTCTATTTAGTACTTACAGCACTATGTACTGACCCCTTTGTTTGCATATCAAAATAAATCAAATTCAAATTAAAGACCTAAAGCTGTAATCAAATCTACGATTGGTTGTAAAATACTTGTTAACATAAGAAATCTCCTCCTTTGTTTAAGTTATTCTTATTCTATATCAAATAATTATAAGTACAAAAAATGAGTAAAGTTACATTACAAGGTATGTAATGTAACTTTACTCTTATATTTAAGGTGAAAATATTTTTTTAAAAGATTCTTTAGAATCTGCCTCTAATAGTTTTAATACTTTAGAATAATCATTTATTATTTCAGAAAGATTTTGATACACTTTTTCTAAATTAATCGTAGTATTCTTTTTCAATCCTAAACAAAAAATAATTTGTACTTCTTTATCTTCCCAAGCAATTGGTTTATCCATCGTTATTATATAAATAAAAGTTTGTTTAGCTAAAGGCATTAGTGGATGTGGAATGGCTACCAGATTACCATAAGCTGTAGAAGCATGATATTCTCTTTCTTTTACACTATCGATAAAATTACTGTGAATTAAATTCTTATTTTCAAGTTGTTTACCTAAGTATTGCAACAACTCATCTTTACTGTTTATTTTTTTATTTAATTCAATAATCTCTATAAGTTCTTCTGAGTGTCGAGAATCTTTTAAATCTATATAACGTTGAATTTTGTCTGAGTCTTGCTGTGACATAATTGGGTTAACATAAAGTATTGGTAAACTGACATCATCATTTATTGGTACTGTTGAAATTATTAAATCTGAATGCTCAAGTTGAGCTCTATGAATATTGTATAATTCTATAATTTCAGTAATTTGAATTTGATTACCAAAATTTTGGATTAACTTATATTTAATTAATTGAGAACTCGTTAATCCGGAGTTACACACTAGTATAACCTTTAACTTTTCTTTTTCATTTTCAATTCTATTGAGAGCCATTTCAAAGTGCAATGCTAAATAACCAACTTCACTTTCTGAAATTTGCACTTTCAAGTCTTTTTCAATCATTTTACTAGCCACTAAAGCAATATCAAATGCGAAGGGGTAATTTTTTTTGATTTCATTTAACATTGGATTTCTAATATTCATCTTGTATTTATATCTATTTATTGATGTACTCAAATGTAAATATAAATTTTTCTTAAGTGTATTATCCGTAATTAGGTCTAAATAAAAAATAAGCTTTATATGATCTAACATATGTGTAATCATACTATCAATAACATTATTTTTTTGTATCATATTACCTTCATTCATAATTCCAGTAGTAACAAAATGGATATATAAATAATCTTTTTCTTTTATAGGCAATGTCAAATCAAATCTTTTTTCAACAAACAGTATAAGTTCATCAAAAAATTGACTCAATTCATTTGTTAATGGAAGATCATCAATTTGGAATTGCTGTTCAACCATCAGTTGATTTTTGATTCGAACTATCGCAATGTTAATGTGTGTTACAAGATTATCAAGTTTAACTTCAGGTATCTCAATTTGGTAATTTCTAAGTAACTTCACAAGATATGACTTTACACTGGAAATATCATCTTCAGTAAATCCAATGTTCAAGTGCTGATTATTCAATAGAAACTCTGCTATTGCATATCTTATCTGAAATTCTTTACCAATTAACTTCATTCCATAATTTGGTCTACTGACTACTTCTATTTCATAACGAGCTAAAATTCTCTTCATTTCAATCGTATCATTCTTTAAAGTTCCCACACTGACAAACAAGCTTTCACTCAGAGATTCTAATTTTGTATAATGATTATCAAGAAGTAATTTTTTCATGATAAATCTAATTCTGCTATCTTGATTATTGAAATTTAAGTTTTCATCTTTCAAAAAACGCTCATTTAAAAAATAATTAAACTTACCCTCATCAGTAATATTTAATTGATAGCCTTTCGATTTTTTTATAAAGATTACGAACCCATTTTCTTTACTCGTTTCATTGATAACCTTTATGTTTTCTCGAATAGTTTTAGACGAACACCCTAAAAGTTTGGCTATGGATATACTATTCATATATTCGTGCTGATGTTGATACAATATCTTTACTATATTGAGGTGTCTGGTTTCCATCACGCTCTCTCCTAGTAGTTCTGTATATATTTCAGATTAATCTGTAAAACCATTACTTGAAGAAACTTCTTTAAACCATCTTCCACTTTCTTTAATTGTTCTTTCCATTGTTTCAAGGTCAATAGAAACAAAACCATATCTATTTTTATATGCATTCATCCAAGACCAATTATCCATAAAAGTCCACATATGATATCCTCTACAATTTGCACCTTCTACTATAGCTTTATTCAACCATATTAAATGTGATTTCACAAAATCTATTCTATAGGTATCATTTATTTTACCATTTTCGATAAATCTCGATTCATTTTCAACACCCATACCATTTTCTGAAATAAAACTTTCAATATTACTGTAATTATCCTTCAAATTAATCATAATATCATAAATCCCTTTAGGGTAAATTTCCCAACCACGATATGGATTCATCTTTCTACCTGGCATTTCATAATTTTCAAAGTAATATTCTGGGAAGAATGGAGAATTAGGATTTGGTAAAGTTTCTCTAGCTTTTACACGTCTAGGTTGATAATAATTTACGCCTAATAAATCTACTGTATAATTTTTTATAATTTCAAGGTCATCTTGTGTAAAAGTTGGTAATAGATCATGATGTTTTATAATATCTACTAATTGCTCTGGATAGTAGCCTTTTGTTACAGGATCTAAAAAACTTCTATTAAAAAATAAATCTGCAATTTCGGAAGCTTTAACATCTGCTTCATTTTTACTTCTTGGATAAGATGGTGTTAAATTTAGTATAATCCCAATTTTCCCATCATATCCTGATTCCTTATATTCTTTAATTACTTTAGCATTAGCAAGGATAGTATTATACGCAACCTGAAATCCTCTTTTAGCATCTACAATATTTGGATAATGGAAATTATATAAATATCCACCTTCAACTGGTACTATTGGTTCATTAAATGTAAACCAATACTTAACTCGATCGGCAAATAACTCAAAGCACTTTCTCGAGTAATCTACATATCTTTCTACAACTTCAAGTGATTCAAAACCACCTTGTTTTTGCTTTTCATATGGCATATCAAAGTGATATAAATTCACAAAAGGTTCAATATTATTTTCAATTAAGCTATCTATAACTTTATTATAAAATTGAACTGCATCTTCATTAATTTTATTACTACTTTGATTTATTAAACGGGTCCAAGATATAGATAATCTAAATGAATTATGTCCTGTTTCCTTCATTAACTTAATATCTTCTTCAAATTTATTATAAAAATCTGACGTTTTATTAGGACCAACATTTTCAAAAAATCGATTTGGTTCTTCATCAAACCATTTATCCCAAATAGTTTGATCATTTATTGTTTTTGTACCTTCCGTTTGTGTTGCACTAGCTGCACTTCCCCACCAAAAGTCTTTTGGAAATTTATATTGAGTCATGATTTCATCTCCTTATATAGATCTATCATTTCATTCGCTAAATCCTTTACAGTAATTGCATTCATTAAATGATCTTGAGAATGTATTAATAACAAATTCAATTCACTTTCTGTTCCTTGCGCTTCATTTTGTAACAATTCAGTTTGAAATTTATGCGCCTTATTAATTTCTTGTTCCGCTTCTTTAATAAGATCTGTTGCTTCTTCAAAATTTCTTTCTTTTGCACATTGTATAGCCTCCATTGCACATGAACGCCCATTTCCTCCATATAATATAATTTGAAAAGCTATCTCATTAATTGAGGTTGCCATTGTATATTCCTCCGTCCTTATACTATTTTTCTATTTCTTGTTTTAAATAGTTTTTATCTAATAATTTTAAAAATGGCCACCATATAATAAATGTAATAATTAGGTTTACAAGTTGTAATGCTGCACCTTGCCACGCATTACCAGTTGCTAAATATCCACTTATAAATATTGGAGTAGTCCAAGGTACGATAACGCCAGAAGGCTTCGGAACTATACCTGTATACATAGCTGAATAACTCACAATAGTTACAATCACTGGTGATATAATCCAAGGAATTATAACTAAAGGGTTCATTATGATAGGTAAACCAAATAGAATCGGTTCATTCACATTAAAAATGGATGCTGGTGTACCTAATTTAGCAATTTCTTTATTTTGTTTACTTCTACAAATTAAGTAAATTGCAATTACGACCGCTATCGTTCCACCTGTTCCTCCCATACCAACTAAGAATGTATCTATAAATTGCTTTGTAATGATATTAGGTAACTCAATTCCTTTTTGGAATGCCTCAAAATTTTCATTATTTAATGAATACCATATTGGATCAAATACAGTGTTCACAATAATCTGGCCGTGCAATCCGAAGAACCAAAATATCTGAATAAATAAAACCGCAATAATTGTTGCAGGAAGTCCTTTACCTAAGGCAGTTAAAGGTTCTTGAACAATTGTATAGATTAAATCTTGTAATGTATTAAAAGGTGTTAAGGCAATTAAGATTCTTATTACCAAAAATATAGTTAAAGTAAATGCTACTGGTAACAGTGCACTAAATGATTTAGATACTTGGTCAGGTACACCTTTAGGCATTTTTATTGTTATTTCCTTCTTTGTAAAATAGCTATACAACTCTGAAGTAATTATAGAAACAATAATTCCTAAAAACATACCTTTAGCACCTAATATTTCTGTAGGAATAACGCCTTCAGTTTTACCTACAACTTGAGGTGTTAAAATAAGTACTGCACTTAATGCAGTTACAGCACCATATATTCCTTCTAACCCATTTCGCTCAGTTAACTTATATCCTATTCCCAATATTACAAAAAGACCCATTATTGATAATGTCGCTGCTGATGCTGGACCCACTGCATTTTGCCAAGCTGTATATTGACTTTCAGAAAGTAATTTATCTAAAAATGGAAAATTAGCAATTACAACAAATATAGAACCAAATATAATTAAAGGTAGTGCAATCATAAAGCCATCACGTAAAGAGGCTAAATACTTATTATTATTTAACTTATCTGCAATGGGCAGTAAAACATCTTCTAACTTATCCATAAAAGTGCTTTGCATTTTTATCACCTATTCCCCTAATAATTTTAATGCCTGCTTAAGAACGCCTTCTCCGTCAATTCTGCCATAACTTACAGAATCAATTGTTTCAATTGGTAATTCTAGACCTTTTTCTTCAGCTGCTTTCATAAATTTTTTCTTCATAAATCTCATTTGTGGTCCAATTAATAACACATCATACTCTTCTAAAGAATGAAATGCGTTATCACTAGACATTGCTTTGATATTCACTTTAATCCCATCCGCATCTGCTGCTTCTTCCATCTTATTTACTAATAAACTTGTAGACATTCCCGCTGAACATGCTAATAAAATATTTTTCATCTTGATTTCCCCTTTCGAATATATTTTCATTATATTTTGGTTGCGCTTACATATCGATATAATCATTTTCCTCTACTAGTGGAACAGAAACATTTATTTATATTAATATGCAAAATACAAATAATCGTAGTATAATGCTTTTTATATTGTTTTATAAATCTTATTGTTTACATATGTTTTATTGTGTTTAAGGAGAGCGAATTAAAAATGGAAAATCATGAGTTACAAAGAAGTATGTCAAATCGGCATATTCAGTTAATTGCTATTGGTGGCGCGATTGGTACCGGTCTTTTTCTTGGGGCTGGTAAGAGTATTTCACTAGCGGGTCCATCTATTTTATTAGTTTATATTATTATTGGTTTTTTCTTATTTATTATGATGAGAGCCTTAGGGGAATTATTACTTTCAAATAGTAACTACAATTCTTTCATTGATATTGCTGAACATTATTTAGGTCCTTTATTCGGATTTTTAACTGGATGGACGTATTGGTTTTGTTGGGTTGCAACGGGAATAGCGGATATTACGGCTGTGGCTAAGTATATTCAGTTTTGGTATCCTGATGTTCCTGCATATGTTTCTGCAATTGCAACAGTTGTTATTCTATTAGGTTTAAATCTTATGACTGTTAAATTATTTGGTGAGGTCGAATTTTGGTTTGCACTTATTAAAATTATCGCCATTATATTATTAATTGTCATTGGTTTATGGATGATATTTAATGGTTTTAAATCTAGCACAGGTATTCAATCTGGATTTAATAATTTATATAGCCATAATGGTTTCTTCCCAAATGGTGCTATGGGCTTCTTACTGGCTTTCCAAATGGCAGTATTTAGCTTTGTAGGAATTGAACTTGTAGGTGTTACAGCTCGTGAGACGAAAGACCCTGAAAAGAATTTACCTAAAGCGGTTAATTCTATCGGTATTCGTATTTTAATTTTCTATGTATTAAGTTTATTAATCATTATGAGTATCACACCATGGAATAAAATTGATCCTGCTGAAAGTCCTTTTGTTAATTTATTTGTATTAGCTGGTATTCCAGCTGCTGCGGGTATAGTTAACTTTGTCGTGTTAACTTCAGCTGCAAGTGCTGCAAACAGTGGATTATTCAGTAATAGTCGTATGGTTTATGGTTTAGGTCAAACGGGTCATGCGCCTGAAGGGTTAAGCAAGACAAATAAACGTGGTGTACCTTATCCAGCATTGATATTCTCAGGTGTTGTATTATTCTTCGCTGCGATATTAAATTATTTTATACCAGATGACGTATTTACACTCGTTACGACATTAGCTACAATATTCTTTATTTTTATTTGGTCTATCATTTTAATTTGTTATATCAAATTTAGAAAAGAAGACAAATCTTTACACGAAAAATCTAAATTCAAAAATCCATTCGGTGTGATTGGATCATATCTTGCATTAATATTCTTTGTATTTGTATTAGTTATTTTGTTCTTTGCAAATGATACACGTACAGCATTAATGTACTCACCTTTATGGATTGTACTATTGCTTGTTGTTTATTATATAAATCGTCGCAAGCATTCTACTTCAAATGAATAAATTTTAAAAACAGTAAACATCGTCATATGACATGTTTACTGTTTTTTATTGAATAAATGTAATATACCATAGAATAATATTTAAATTCTTGTTATATATTGAATGCAATTAATAGTGTAATATTTATCTATATATTCTAAATTTTTAGAAAATACTATTAACTTCTTGATTTAGATATGCTAAAGTTTGACTATTAACTTTAAAAAGGAGGGAATGCTAATGGTTAGTGAACCGCTTATTTCAGCAACAATACTATTCGCATTAATCGTTCTCGGGGAAATTATTTCTTATCTTACAAAGGCTCGTGTACCAATGTTATTAACTGCAATGGTCAGTTACTTGCTTTTATCTTGGGCAGGCGTCTTACCTGAAAAGATATTAGATAATGCCATTTTACCTTCACTTGGTGCGCTTATTATTGCACCAGTTATCATGCATATGGGGACAATGATGCCGCTTCATATACTTAAATCACAATGGAAAGCAGTTGTTATATCAATATTAGGTATATTGGGTTCTACAACCTTAATATTAGTCTTCGTTACACTCCTATTTGATTTCCGTACTGCCGCTTCAGGTGTTGGACCTATTGCTGGAGGTATCGTCGCGCTGCTCATCACAGTCGAAAAGCTTCAAGATTTAGGATTAGCCAATCTCATTGTTTTACCCGCTATCGTGCAGGCTCTTCAAGGCGTTATTGGTATGCCATTAAGTTCTATCCTTATGAAGCGCTATTCAAAATATTACTTAGCAAATAGACATACAGACAAAAATGTCGCTAATATTTCTAACAAAAATGAACCTAAGAAAGAAACGATATTTAATAAGAATCCGTTACTTCAAAACAATGTTATCAGACTCTTTATTATGTTCTTCTTAGCAAGTATTGCCTTCATGATTGGCGAAGTAACAGGCATTCATTTCACACTCATCAGTTTATTATTTGGTGTTATCGGTTTGAAAATTGGCTTGTTTGAACAAAAAGAACTGGAACGTAATCAATCATTCACAATCATGATGGTTATTATCATTTTAATCGTTATCGGTTCTATGGGTGGCATTAAACCACATGATTTATGGGAATTCTTACCTGCTATTTTATCTATTCTTGTTATAGGTACAATTGGTATTTTAATTGGCGGATTTATCGGTGCTAAATTAATTGGTTGGAAACCAACTAAAGCATTACCTGTTGCTTTAACCGCATTGTATGGTTTTCCAGGTGATTTTATTTTATGTGAAGAAGTCAGTCGATCTGTTACTGATAATGAGGAAGACAGAGAAGATGTATTTAACGAGTTATTAAGCCCGATGATTATTGGTGGGTTTACAACAGTTACAGTTGCATCTGTTATTTTAACATCTATATTAATGAACTTTATTAAGTAATTGAGGAGGACATAGATATGATTATAAAAAACATCAATTTAATAGACGGTACTGGAAAAGACATTCAACGAGGTGTGGATATAAAAGTTGAAAATCATGTCATTTCTGAAATTGGTAGTAATTTAAATGGCGACAATATAATAGAAGGAAATGGTCAATATCTATTACCAGGTATAATCGATAGTCATGTACATGTTATGTTGGAAATGGAACCTTTAGAAAGAAGATTATCTACACCTTTTTCATATAACTTCTACAAAGCAATTGATCATTTAAAACGAACAGTTGATGCAGGTGTTACAACCGTTCGAGATGCTTTAGGAGCAGATTTAGGTTTAAAAGAAGCTGTGAATGATGGTTTAATACTCGGACCGCGTTTACAAATAAGTGTCAACGCATTAACCATTACAGGTGGTCATGGGGACAGTTATACTAAATCCGGTATACAACTCCCTATTTTGCAAGATGGCTATCCTGGTTTACCGAGTGGTATATGTGATGGTGTGAATGAAGTCCGTAAAAAAGCACGCGAAATGTTAAGAGCTGGTGCTGATGTATTAAAAGTACATGCAACAGGTGGTGTAACAAGTGCAACTGACCATCCAGATTATACGCAATTCTCATTAGAAGAATTAAAAGTCATTGTAGAAGAAGCGCAATTTAGAAATAATCGAAAAGTTATGGCACATGCTCAAGGGTTGCAAGGTGTTAAACAATGTATAGAAGCAGGCATTCACTCAATTGAGCATGGTATATATTTAGATGATGAAGCAGTTCAATTAATGAAAGAAAAAGAAATGTATCTCGTACCTACATTACTCGCACCTCTTTCTGTTATAGAGTTCGCTGAAGAATTAGGTATGAGTGAAAATTCTATTAAGAAATCTAAACAAGTCATGCAAGACCATATTGATAGCTTTAAGAAAGCACATCAAGCTGGTGTAAAAATAGCAATGGGTACAGATGCAGGTGTATTCAAACATGGAACTAATTTAAGAGAATTAGAGCTTATGGTTGAACACGGCATGACAGAAATGGAAGCTATTGTTTCGTCTACTAAGACAGCTGCTGAATGTTTAGGTTATGACGACGACTTAGGTACAATTGAAGTCGGCAAGAAAGCAGACTTCATTATACTAGATCAAAATCCTTTAGAAGACATCAAAGTATTAAGAGACCCAAATAAAATTAAAGTCGTTTCAATAGATGGCAAAATTGTCAAAGACATTAGATAATATCATAGCATTTAAAGTGTATTCTAGAAATAGATACATATGAGAACCCCCTAAAAGTGGTCACTTTTAGGGGGTTCATTTATTACATATTACCGATTGATAAATATTTAGTTTCTAAATAAGGTTCAATACCTTCGATACCACCTTCACGGCCATATCCACTTTCTTTAAATCCTCCAAATGGCGCATGCGCTGCTGATGGCGCACCATCATTCCAACCTATCACACCGAAATCAAGCTTCTTATAAATATCAAAGCCTGTACGATAGTCATTCGTGAAGAAATAAGCGGCTAAACCATATTCTGTATCATTGGCAACTTTAATAATGTCATCTAAGTCTTCGTATGCCATGACTGCAGCGATTGGTCCGAATGTTTCTTCATGCATCACTTTCATATCAAGATTTGCTTGTCTGATAACGACTGGCTTTAAGAAATTTCCACCTAATTTTAATTGTTCTAATGGTAATGACAATTCTCCACCATGATGTACGGCATCTTCAATTTGGTCAATGACTTTATCTACAGCTTGTTGATTAATTAGTGGACCCATTTCAACACCCTCTTCTAAGCCATTTCCTACATTTAATGCATTTACTTTTTCAGTTAAACGTTCTGTAAAAGCTTGTTCTATATCTTGATGTACATAAATTCTATTTGCACTTATACAAGTTTGTCCTGAATTTCTAAATTTAGTCGCGATTGTTTGATCAACTGCTAGTTCAATATCTGCATCTTTATGAACAATAACTGGTGCTAATCCACCTAATTCCATCGTGACATTTTTAACTGTATTTGCAGAATCTTTTATTAAATGTTTACCTACTGGTGTAGATCCTGTGAATGTTATCTTCTGTATAATTGGACTTTCAGTAAATATTCTACCTGCGTCTTTACCACTTAATACAACATATTGAATGGCATCTTCAGGGATACCCGCTTCATGTGCCAATTCAACCATTCTTATCGTCGTTAGTGGTGTTTCTAAAGCCGGTTTACAAACAATTGTACAACCTGCTGCTAATGCTGGTGCCATTTTTCTCGCAATCATTGCTGCCGGGAAATTCCAAGGAGTAATTGCACCAACAACACCTACTGGGAACGGATCAGTGATAATTTTTTTACCTTTTTGATTAGCAGGTATAGTCTTACCATAAATACGTTTTGCTTCTTCTTGATACCATTGAATGTAACTATTTGCGTAAGCAACTTCGCCTAATGCTTCTTTATAAGGTTTACCGTTCTCTAGAGTAATTAATTCTGCTAATTCTTCTTTATGTTCATCAATTAATTGATACCATTTTAATAAAAGTGATGAACGTTCATGAGCGTCTTTTTCACGCCATGATTCATATGCAACTTGTGCTTTATCAATTTGTTGAATTGCTTCTTCTTCAGAAGTATAAGGAATCGTCTTAACGACTTCATTCGTTGCTGGATTGTATACTTTTAGCTGTTTCAAATACTTCATCCCCTTTTGATTTTGTTAAATATAAGACTACTGCTATGCCATACCATACGAATACGATAATCCATTCATGTGGCCAAATAAGTGATGACGGCATTCCTGGTAAATAGATTGCGATAAACGCAATACTTAAAATTACAGCAATCCAACCAACTACTTTACCACTTTTAATACGATATGGTCTTTCTAAATTAGGTTCACTTTTTCTTAATTTCAAAAATGCACATGCAACTAAGAAGTAACCTAATACAACACCGATCCCACCAGCATCAACAATCCATACTAATGCAGGACGACCTAATAAAGGTGCAATAAATGCTAATACACCAAGGAATATAATACCGTGTGTTGGTGTTTTGTATTTAGGGTGAATGTATGCAAACCACTTAGGAATCATATTATTTTTCGCCATCGCATATAAAATACGACTACCACCGATAATAAATGCATTCCAACTTGTGATAATACCAGCAATTCCACCTAATACGAGTAATATTCCAAATCCACTTGATCCAAATAAATTCACCATTGCATCTGCCGTAGCTAATTCACTTGTACTTAATTGACTTGGTGTTAAACCAGTCGCAACACCAAACACAATTAATAAATAGAAGATAACCGATGCTATAATAGAGATAACTAAAATACCACCTATTTTTTTAGAAGGTGCTTTTACTTCTTCAGCTATTTGTGGAATAACATCGAACCCTACGAATAAGAATGGAATCATGATCAGAACAGACATTGTTCCACCTACACCACCATTAAACAATGGTTTAAGATGTGTAAAGTCACCATTGAACCCTGCACCAAAGAATAATAATAAACCGACGCCTACAATAAATATTGTGAATACAGTCTGCATAACTGCAGCTGGTTTAACGCCAAAGTAGTTTAATGATGTTAATATGACACTACCTAATGAACCGATAAGTACCCAAGTTAAGTAAACATCCCAACCGGCTAAATTCCATAATAAGCCAGAATGTTCAAACGGTATGACATAGTCTATAACAGTTGGTAATGCGACTGCTTCAAATGTAATAACAGATACATAACCAAATAACACTGACCAACCAGATATAAATGCTACACCTGGACTAAATGCTTTCTTAACGAAGACAAATCCGCCACCTGTTTCAGGAATTGCAGAGGCAAGCTCTGCGTATGTTAATCCAATAAAAATTACTAATAATCCACCAATTACAAATGCGATAATACTACCTAGAAATCCTGCTTGTGAAATCCATTCTCCCGAAAGAACAACCCAGCCCCATCCAAGCATGGCGCCAATCGCGAGAAATAATACGTCTGCTATATTCATTGATTTATTAAATTGAGAATTCATAATTATACCCCATTTTTATTAGTCAAATTTCTTAAAGACTAGATTCTAAGATTGATAATCCTTCGTTTAATTCTTGATCTGTAATGACTAACGGTGCTAAAAATCGAATCACATTTCCGTTAATACCAGCTGATAATAATAATAAACCATTTTCATTTGCTGCTTTAACGATTTGTGACGTTTTAACTTTATCAGGTGATTGCGTTTCTGGATCGACAATTTCCATTGCGACCATTGCGCCTAATCTACGAATATCTCCTATAAATGAATGCTCTAATTTAAATGCTTCTAATCTTGATTGAATTGTTGCGCCAAGTTGTTCAGCTTTAGCATTTAAGTTTTCTTCTCCAATAATTTCAATTACTTTTAATGCTGCTTCACATGCAAGTGGATTTCCTGCATATGTACCACCAATTTCGCCTGGATTTGGGCTATCGACAATTTCGCTTCGTCCAACAACACCACTTAATGGGAATCCTGCTGCTAGAGATTTTGATACAGTCATTAAGTCTGGAATAACATCAAAATGCTCAATTGCAAATGTCTTACCAGTACGTGCAAAGCCTGTTTGAATTTCATCTGCAATAAATACGATACCATGTTCTTCACAAATATCTTTTAATGCATGAATAAATTTCTTATCTGGAATGATAAATCCACCTTCACCTTGTACTGGCTCAATCACAACACATGCCACTTCTGAAGGATCCACTGTTGCGATAAAGAAATTCTTCAAATCTTTAATGACTGAATCTATGTATGCCTCATCACTTAATCCTTCAGGTTTATCTGCTAAATAAGGATATGGCGCTTGATATACTTCTGGTGCAAATGGGCCAAACCCCAATTTATAAGGTCTTACTTTACTTGTCATAGACATCGTTAAATTTGTTCTTCCGTGAAAGCCTCTAACAAATGATACAACTTGTTGTCTACCTGTATATTTTCTAGCGATTTTTACAGCGTTTTCTACTGCTTCTGCGCCAGAATTTAGTAATACTGTTTTCTTTTTATGGTCACCTGGTGTAATTTCTGCTAATTTCTCTGCTAATTTAATATAACTTTCATACATAATCACATTGAAACCAGGTAAAATAAATCTTTCAAGCTCGTTTTTTAAATGTTCAGTTATTTTAGGATGTGAATGACCAACGTTTAACGTACCAATTGCTCCTGCAAAGTCAATCCACTCTTTACCGTCTTTATCTGTAACTGTTGCCCCTTTTGCAAAATCAGCAATATGTGTATTACCATTACTGACACCTCTTGCTACATATTCGTTACGTAAAGATTCTAATTGTTCTTGAGTCTTACCCATCAAAATCCCTCCTATTGTTTATTTAGTATATATTAAAAAAAGATTGGTATAATGAAAAGTACCAGTTTTTAATTTTTAATAGTACCAGAGGGGTGAACGATATGACTCAAACTTACAAATATAGAGAAATTTATCTCAAATTAAAACAAGATATACTCTCTCAAAAATATAATAGTCACGAAAAATTACCATCCAAAAGACAACTTTCAATTGATCAAAATGTCAGTATTAACACTGTCAAGAATGCTTATGAACAACTTTTTGCTGAGGGTTATATATACACAAAGGAAAGACAAGGTTACTTTGTTGAGGCATTAAATAAGTTAATCATTCAAGATCAACATATTACGCAACCTTTAAACTATAACCCCACTCAAATTAAATCTTCATATCGTTATTCTTTATCGCATATGACAACAGACATCTCACAGTTTCCAATAGACTTATGGTCTAAATATGTGAAAGAAGCTTTTCATCTTTTCAAACATGAAATGTCAGAAATCCCTGTATATAAAGGGCCGCTTGAGCTAAGAAAATCAATCGCTCAATTGATTTCATACAAAAGAGGTGTCGTTTGTTACCCTGAACAAATCATTGTCGGCTCAGGTACAGCGAACTTATTAAGCAGCTTATTCAAAGCATTTTCAAACAATCAAAAAATCGCTATTGAAAATCCTGGATATTCTCGAATGAGAAAGCTATTTATCGGCATGGAACAGGATGTCGTTAATATCCCACTAGACAACAAAGGGTTATCTGTTGAACATGTGAAACAGGCAAAGCCTGATTTTGTCGTGACAACACCTTCACATCAATTTCCAACAGGCACCATTATGCCAATTTCAAGAAGAATTGAATTACTCAACTGGGTAACTGAACATAATAAATATATTATAGAAGACGATTATGATAGTGAATATAAATATGGTACAGATAATATTCCTTCATTATATAGTTTAGATAAGAATGAACGTGTCATATATTTAGGTACATTCGCGAAAACATTAATGCCAAGTTTAAGAATAAGTTATATGGTCTTACCCTATCCACTTTTATATAAATTTGATGCGATAACAGATACATCCATTACAGATTTAAGCTTAATAAATGCTTACGCCCTACATTTATTTATTAAATCCGGAAACTATGAGAAATATATTCGTAAAATGCATCATACTTATACTGAAAAGAGAGAGCTTTTTCTAAAAGTATTAAAAAGGGCATTTAAAGAAGACGTCTCGATATACGACATGGAGGCAGGTCTTCATTTTCTAATTAATATTAAGACAGACTTAAGTTATCAAGAGATTGAACAAAAAGCGCATGACCACGGTATAGAATTATATACGATTAGACGTTTCATGGCTGATGAACCTGAAAACACACCATTTAAGACACTTATTATTGGATTTGCGAAAATAAATCGAGATGATATCGAACCTGCTATTTTAAAACTAAAAGACATTATATATGATAGCCATTGATAACTATGACATAAAAAATACTTTCATAACCAACGCTTCTATACAAGGTTGGTTATGAAAGTATGATTGTCTTCTATTATATAAACTATTTCTTATAATTGATTTGATAACTTGTGACACTATTAAATGTGTCGCCATTTCTTAAAATTGATGGTGCTGATTCATTTAATAAATTAATATCATTAGGTAGTGATTGCGTTTCTAATGTAAAGCCACTATGTACATGAATAGAGTCTTTGCGATCATTCCAATTTACATCGTTCAATGTAAATATGACAACTTCATTCTGATTAGTCGTCATTTCAAGTTCCAATTTATCATTCGACACTTTGAAAGTGCCATCTTCTAATTTCACTGGATGATCAATACCATTAAATTGCTTGATTTGTTGTAATCCACTTTCGAATATATCTTTAAAAGTTATACTATCTTTCCCAATTTCTACATTAATATTCTCTGTATCGAGAGATTCCACAATTTGATTATCCTTTAGCGGATATAATTGAACGTTATGATGAAGTTGATGGTTTTCAATAGATGCATTTGTTTCATTCAAATTAAAATACACATGATTCATCGGATTCAATAAAGTATCTTCAGTACTCGTTGCTTCATATATAATCGACCACTTCAAATTCGTTAAATCATAATGATGTGTTACGGTCATATCAATATCACCTGGGAAATGATCAACTGAATGTTTCAATTCTACATGATATACAATACGGACAATATCATCTTCATTAACAATGTCATAATCAAACACTTGAGTATGCAACCCATTAGAACCACCATGTAAATTATGCACACCATCATTTTGTTCAATCTGATAGGATTCACCATTTAATACAAACTGACCATTTTCAATTCTGCCACCATATCTTGCAACAGTCGCACCAAAGAAATAAGGATTTTGCTCATAATATTCTATTAAATCATCGCTTTCAGTCGGACCAAGGATAACGGATCTACCATCAATTTTCCAATCGACAATCCGCATACCAAAATTCGTGAATTGAACCTTTGAACGCTCATCATAGATTGTAATCAAATCTATATTCTTCTCTTTATCTAAAGTCTCAATCTCAAATGACATTAGCCTCATCCTATTCTATAAAGTCTACATGCAGTTAATTAAAGTTTAGCATTTTGTTCCAATCAATTCTCATTTACATGATCAAACGAATCAGCGTAAAAGTCATATTTCATATTATTCGTTGGTAAAATTCTTATTTTAGCTTTTCCTACAATCTGTTCGTCGGTAATGAGCCCAACATCTTGGCGACTATCGTTACTATTCAAACGATTATCACCGAGGACTAAATATTTACCTTCTGGAATTACTTTTTCACCTTCAGAATTTTTTGTATCTGATACATCAAAGTTTTCCGTTAAATATTCCGTGAATTTATGCTTCTTATTAAAATCTAAATAAGGTTCTGCAACTTTTTCATGATTGATATATAATTGATCATTCTTATAACTGACAGTGTCACCAGGTACACCTATTAATCTCTTAATATAATCCTTTTCTTCATTCGCATGAAAAATAATCACATCACCTCTATCAATCGTACCAAGCGTTTTCGAAATTTTACTAACAATCAAATTGTCTTTATCATTAAACGTAGGATACATAGACTGTCCATGCACCTCATATCTACTAAATAAAAAAGTCGCAATAAGCCACGCCACAACAATAGCGACAACGATAGACGCAACCCATTCCATTAAATTCTTAACCACTATAACCCTCCTCAAACTCATATTATTTACATGTTATTCAAACCATATCATATATTCAAGCATTCTTCCCTTTATTGCTCATTTAATATTTAAATGATAATATTAAATTAATATATTATATACTGAAAAGAGGCATTCTCATGAAAGTATCTTGGATATTGTGGTGGATTTTAACAATCATTGAAGTTGGTGCATTTTTAACGTTCTCAATCTTTTTATGGTTTAGAGAAGTCGATGCCACTGGAGCTGTGCAAACAACAGAATTAAAATGGTTCTCTATCGGTATCATGGCAACACTTTTTATCATTCCATTCTTAACACAACTCGTTTGGTTAATCGTCAATATCATCACTTCTAAAAAGTTAAAATCTCAAAATCAAAATGTATAAATATAAAATAACGATACACTCCGTCACATTTCACTTAAATAAGAGATAAAGACATAGCGTGTATCGTCTGTTTTTATTAAAAAGAGCCACCCTAATTCATGACCTTTTTTACTACTTTATATGCAGCTATTATAAAGAGAAATATTGAAACTCCCCACAATACAGCAGATAAATTGGTTAAACTTCCTTCTAAATTAGTTGCAATAACTGGAAGTATACCTGCTATTAATATTAATAAAATAATTTGTTTCATAAAGATTCACCCTTTAGTACATTATTCTTTATTTTGGCCATCCTAAATAAATAGCAAAGATAATAAGAACGGCACTAACAACTATAGATCCTTTATAAATATTATGCTCTTTTCTACGTTTTATACCAACTACTACTATAACTAAACCTAATATAAATGAAAGTAACATTATATAAAAACCCATGTGATATACCTCTTTCGTTGTTAATATTATTTTAAAGACTCAAAAACTTATGATATTCATAATATATTTCTTTATAATATAAATGTAACATTTTATACATAATTATGGTAATCATATATATTAAAGAGATGAAAATGTTATCTGTTTTACCAGTAATTATATGAGATGGTATAATATGAAATGAATAATCTCACATAAATTATAAGAAAGAATATCAATGGAGGGTTAAGCATGAAAGTAAAAGAATTACTTCAGAAAAGTTTCAACGATTTACTTGAGTTAGAATTAACGGGTTATAATATCGCAGTTGTACTAGTTGCGGTTGTTGTCTTAAGCGTTCTCATCACACCTTTATTTGGAATTCCTGTCGGACTTTTAGGTGGCGCGTATTACTTAAAAAATTATAAATAATATTTAAAGCCCGTTTCCTTGAAAACGGGCTTTATTGATCAATTCCTTATATACTTGCTTGAATTAAACCTATTCCAATTACGACAACAAGATAAATCACAGTCCATATTACTGCTGTCTTTCCTTTAAATCTACTTGTTGCATATAATACAACTCCAAATAAATATACTGCTAATAATGTTGATAAATCAAATACATCGAGATAATCATTACTTTGGCTAAATACTGCCAAACTTGAAATAGAGTGTTTAACTGGATCTAAACCTACAATTGCTATAATAGCTATAACGATAAGATTAAAGATTGTTGTAATTAATTTTACAAACGTTGCAGCTGCGAATAAACTTGAAGCTTTTACATCAGATTTCATAATTTTTGAGATAATTAGAAAGATTAGAAACGAAAAAGCAATGCCTATTATTGGTGCTAAAATACCACCTATGTATGCAAATACTGTAGTAAATGTAGACATTTGATTAATTTCAGTTTCACTTAATCCAGCTTCTTTTAAATCAGCTATAAGATCATTTGTTATTGATGTAATCCATATTGAAGCAACTGATAAAATAATGACCAAAATCATATTTAACAACCACTTAGGTCGTTCTCTATAGTTGTTTAAAGTTGGTGCAAATAATAAATTTGAATGTTTCATCACTATACTCCTTTGCTTTTTGTATAATTTAAGGTTAACATTCATAAAGCATTAATAAAATACTTAATTATATTATTAATATTCTTAAATTTTATAATCGTTATTTAATTTTTGCATAGAATATGATATTCATGTACTTCTTAAGGAACTATGGAAATTAAATATTCATATGATTACTCAACAGAAATAGACAAAATATACCAAATTATGCTATTATGTAAATGAAAAAGGCAACGTGCTGTCACACGTTGCCCATGAGCCCGTTAAAAAGACGGTGGCTTTATTTAATTGGTTAATAATAACCATCGAAACATACCAAAGTTAGCGATGGTTATTTTTTATGGTTATTTTTACTAATTAATACTAAACCAATGATTGAAATAACAATCATCAGTATTTCATAATCAGTCATATTACTCCTTTCTAGGAGTTGAAACCATTATCATAGGCATCACCCCTTTATTTAAGAGATTAGCCACCATCTATCTAACTTGCTCTGTTATATTATACCAAATTCCCATTATTTGTAACATTGTTTCAGTATTATAATAGACAAAATATATGTATTTATTTTATAATATATACATAAAAGGCAACGTGCTGTCACACGTTGCCTATGAGCCCGTTAAAAAGACGGTGGCTAGTTAATTATTTATAAAAAATAACCATTAAACTGTCCAAAGTTAGAGATGGTTATTTTTTTGTACTTTTTTATGGATATTTTTAATTTTACGCTCTATCACTCATGTATGATTCCACTATTGTTTGTGAATTACATAAAAAACCATGAATAATTAATTACAAATTTAATATTCTTAAATCTCATAAGTATTATTTTTTATTGTTCCTAACTGTGGTAACATTTCCCATGTGAGAATAAAAATATATAGGAGTGGAATAAGTTGAAGCGTAAATTATTTTGGATAATCGGGATTATCGTTATCGTTTTGTTAGTTGTTGTTGCGCTTATTGTAAAACAAACGACAAATGACACAGACGATAAAAATGACGGTTATGATACATATAAAGTTAAAAAGGAATCTCCTTTAAGTATTTCTGGTAAGGCTGCACCTACTAAAATTAAAACTTATAACAATAATGATCAGTTAGGTGAATTTGTGAGTACAGTTGTTGAAGATGGTCAATCTGTTAAACAAGGTGATCAATTGATTAACTATAATGTGAATGATCAAAAGCGCCAAGATTTACAAGATAAAGTAAATGCTGCACAAAACAAAGTTGATCAAGACTACCAAAATATTAATCAGCAACCGAACAATAATGATTTACAAAACACTTTATCTAAAGATTTAAATACATTAAATGATGCTAACAAACAGTTATCGCAGTACAATCGTCAAGTAAACGAAAGTATGTATGCTTCATTTGATGGTAAAGTCGAAATGGAAAATGATAATGACGCTAACAGTGGTGAAGCGATTTTAAAATTAGTCGCAAGTGAACCTCAAATCAAAACTTCTGTATCTGAATTTGATATTACTAAAATTAAGGTTGGCGATGCAGTTAATGTAACGGTGAACAGTACTGGCGAACAATGTAAAGGGAAAGTGACAAAGATTTCTGAATTACCTACAAGTTACGATGATAGTAACCAAAGTGAATCGATGAATACTGCAGATCCAGAAAGTGAAACAACGCAGACATCTAATCCTGTTTCTAATAATCCAAGTGTTGGTAAAGGCAACTCTAAATATCAAGTAACGATTGGTAAATTAGACATTTCTGTACGTAGTGGTTTCTCAACTGAAGGCGAGATTCCTTTAGATACGATTAAATTACCTAAATCTGTATTAACAAAAGGTAATCATGTATTTGTTGTCGATAAAAATCATAAAGTTCATAAACGACATATTAATATTAAACGACAAAACGGTGAAATCTATGTTGAGAAAGGACTTAAATCTGGCGATAAACTGATCATTTCACCTAAGAAAACATTAAATAATGGTGAAAAGGTTGAGATAGCATCATGATTAATTTAGTTAATGTGAATCGACACTTTAAAAACGGAGAAGAAACAAATCATATATTGAAAGATATTAATATATCTATTGATACAGGTGAATTTATCGCGATTATGGGACCTTCAGGTTCTGGGAAAAGTACACTAATTAATATTTTAGGGTTTATAGATAGAGGATACACAGGTGAATATCTGTTTGATGATGAGAATTATCAACAAGTTTCAGATAATAAGCTTGCCTTTATTAGAAATAAAACAGTCGGTTTTGTCTTTCAAAATTTTAAATTGATACAAAATAATACGATTATGGAGAATGTTAGTATCCCCCTATTATATTCAGGTATGTCTTCAAAAGAACGTAAACAACGTGTTGAATCTGTCTTAAAAGACGTTGGAATAGCAGATAAAAAACATCTTGTACCGAATAAATTATCGGGTGGTCAACAACAACGTGTCGCCATCGCGCGCTCGATTGTCAACAAACCTAAATTCATTATCGCTGATGAACCAACAGGTGCGCTTGATTCTCAAACTTCTAAAGATATTATGGATTTATTTGTACGACTTAATCGCGAACAAAATACAACGATGATTATTGTTACGCATGATCGTCAAGTAGCTGAACAAGCTGATCGCGTGATACACATATTAGATGGTCGTGTTCAGCGAGAAGAGGTGATAGAATGAAGAACTTACCGAATATCATATCAGTCTCTCTCAAATCTATCATGAAGAATAAACGCCGTAACATCTTTACGATGATTGGTATTATTATCGGTATAGCTGCCGTCATTACCATTATGTCTTTAGGTAATGGTTTTAAAAAGACGGCATCTGATGAATTTGCTGATACGGGTGCGAGTAAAGGACAAGCTATGATTAGCTTCATGCCTGAAAATATGGAAGGCTCTAAAGAAAATCCATTCGACAAACAAGATATTGAGCTCGTCAAACAAATAGATGGTATCACAGATGCTAAAATTAAAGAAGATGACAGTCAAAGTTATGGAGCAAAAATGACCAATTCACAAAAGCAATCTGACATCAATATCTTTAAAAAAGACCATGTCGACAATACATCTGAAGGTAAAGGGTTCACACAATCAGATAATGAATTGAAAGAAAAAGTCGTCACAATCGATCAAACGATCGCTAAAAAAGCGTTCAAAGGTGACGCGATTGGCAAGACGTTATTTATAGATGACCAAGGATTTAAAATTGTAGGTATTGTCAATAATCCTATGTATGAAAATACAGTCAATATGCCTAGCGAAACATTCAATCGATATATGGGCGACTTAAGTCAGGAACTTCCACAACTTGAATTAAAAGTAGATAACGATGATAACAAAAAAGAAATCGCTAATAAGGCAGCTAAGCTCTTAAATAAAAGAGGTTCAGGCATGAGCGAAGGTAGTTATCAGTATTCAGATATGGAAGAAATCATGAAAAGTATCACACAAGTATTCGATGCGATTACGTACTTTGTTGCAGCAGTAGCAGGTATTTCATTATTCATTGCGGGTATAGGTGTGATGAATGTTATGTATATTTCAGTCGCTGAACGTACAGAAGAAATTGCGATAAGACGTGCGTTTGGAGCTAAAGGTCGAGACATTGAAATTCAATTCTTAATAGAAAGTATCGTGCTATGTCTAATCGGTGGCATTATAGGATTAATCGTAGGTATCTTGATTTCTAAACTTGTAGAAGCCGTTACGCCTGATATGGTTCAAAGTGTTGTGAGCCAAGGATCTATTTTACTAGCTGTCGGCGTTTCAACATTAATTGGTATTGTATTTGGTTGGATACCAGCAAGGTCAGCATCTAAGAAAGAATTAATAGATATAATTAAATAGTTTAAATATAATTTAACCGCCACCTGAGTTGTCGTCCAACTCAGGTGGCGGTATTATTAGTTATACTTCAGTTAATGCATTATTAAAGTCTGCTATCATTTTGTGCCATGCTTCGTCAATACGTTCATCTAAACCGAATAGCCCGCTTCTTCCCAATATATAAATATCTGGATTGGCTTTTTGAATTTTACTAAATGTCTTTTTATTTGAAGAACCATCCATTTCAATTAAATATTTGTATTGATGTTCATCTCTTAACTTTCTTAATTCTACTATTTTATCTAATGTTTCATCGATAAATTTTTCTCCAGCAAACCCTGGGTCAACGGTCATAATTGTGATCTTATCTAAATATTGAATATATGGTTTAATCACTTCAATGGGTGTTTCTGGATTTAATACGACCCCTACTTTTTTACCTTGATCATGAATCTTATGAATCAATCGGTAAGCGACACCATTGACGACTTCTGCATGTATACATATATAATCTGTATCTACTTTTAATAATTCATCCACCCAAAATGAAGGCTCCATGACCATTAAATGTGCAGAAATGGGTACGTCAGAAATTTTCTTAACTTGTTCAATAAACCAAGGTGAAAGTGTAATATTCGGGACATAATGACCGTCCATAATATCTATATGATAAGATTCTACGTGCTGATTCAAAAATGTAATCTGCTCGCTAAATTTATCTAAGTCCATCGTCATTAATGATGGTGAAAACTTTACATTCTCCATATGTTAAACCTCCATTAGTATACTTTAATATCGCCTAATTCTATGTCATCTTCTTCGATTTCATCGACCATTTCTTCTGATTCATTTACAGGTTTTTTAAGTAGCACAAGTACTAGAGCCGTAACAATAACATTTGCTACGATAGCGATGACGAAACCTAATGGCTGAGACATTGTTGGAATTGCCAACATGCCACCAAACGGTACTTTCGAGTCAGCGTTCATCACCATTGAAATCGCGCCACCTACTGCACCACCGATTCCTGTAGCAATAACACATCTAATAATGTCATTTAAAACAATCGGTAAGACGCCTTCTACAATTTCAATAATCCCCATTGGGAATGCTGTTTTTAATGTTTCTACTTCTACTTTTTTATAAATATTTTTACGCATTAATCTTCCAATCCAATATGCAAATGCGAATCCAATTGGTGTAGCTGTGTTAACGACAATCAATGCTGTTATAGGTTCATGAATACCTTGTGCTTGTAAAGTTAATACAAATGCAAATACTGTCTTATTAATTGGACCACCATAATCGACACTTGCTAATACTCCGATGATAATGCCATAAATTAATTTAGAAGTACCGCTGAGTGATTGCAAATACTCCGTTAAAATATGCGTAAATTGTGTAATTGGCGCGCCGATTACATAGACCATAATAAGCCCACCTATAAGTGAAGCGATAAATGGAATTACAAGCATGGGCATTAAGCCTTTTGCCCAATTTGGCATTTTGATATATTTAATAATTAATACAACAAGATAACCTGCCAAGAAGCCACCTATTAAACCTCCGATAAAACCTGATCCAACTGCATTAGCTGTTAAACCAATAACGAGTCCAGGTGCTATACCCGGCTTATCAGCAATTGAATAAGCGATACCTGTTGCAATAACGACTGGTAACATACCCAGTCCAGCTCCACCAAGTGTTGCAAGTACATCCCAGAATGAATAGCCAGTCTTCGTTAAATCTGTTGATGAATCTCCGCCTAACGCCATCCCAATTGCGATCATGAATCCCGCTCCACATACAACTGGAATTAAATAAGATATTGCCGTAAGTAAATGACCTTTTAAATTCAACTGATTAAAAAATGTTTTCACGTTATCTCCCCCTTTGTTAGTTAGATAAAATTGCTACAACTTCTGTTTTATTTTTAGAATTTAATAATTGTTCAATCACTTCATCATTACTCAACTTTCTTGCGATTAATGATAAGAGTTTCAAATGTTCTTTAGAATTGTCGTTATCTTCACCAACTGCAAGTAAAATAACGACTTTCGCACCTGTATCATCTAAAGATGGCCACTCTACTTCATCTTTTAAGACGCCAATTGCAATACCAACTTTGTTAACGCTACTACTTTTCCCATGTGGAATCGCCACAAAGTTACCAATACCTGTTACGCCTTCTGACTCTCTTTTATAAACCGCTTCTAAAAATGCTTCTGAATTGTCTATATATTGTTCTTTATCAAATAAATGAACGAGTGTTTCTAAAGTTTCTTCTCTATTATTTGTCTCAAGTTCTGTTAAGATTGTGTTCTCATCTAATACATCTATTAAATTCATATGGCATCTCCTTTATTGTTGTGAAATTTGTTCGATTTTTTCTATTAATTTATTTGGAGATTTTATTGCGACATCTGTCGGTATTTCGATGACTTTTTTACCTTCAAATCTTTCTTTAGCGCTTACCTTTACATCTACAGCAAGCAACACGATATCAGCTTGTTTTATATCTTCAGATGACAATTCATTTTCTACACCAATTGTGCCTTGTGTTTCGATTTTAATATTATGACCTTTCTTTTTAGCTGCTTTTTCTAACTTTTCAGCTGCGATATATGTGTGTGCAATACCTACTGTACATGCACAAATACTCACGATATTCATATTTCATTCCTCCAATTATAATAATGATTCTACAAAGTCTTCGTCTGCTAAATTTCTCATAAATACTTGAATGTCTTGCAATACTGCTTGATCTTCTTGTGGTTTAAGATTTAGCAAAATAATCAATTTCAATGACTGGTCATGCCAATTGATAATATTTGTCTCACTTTTAATTAAAAATATTTTAGTCTTTAAAATGTTCTCACTTTGAATGTGCGGTAAAATCACTTCTGGGAAAATTTCAATATTCCCATGATGTTCTCGCTCATGTACCTCTTCAATAAAAACACTTTCAGACTGAATGTATCGATTCTTCTTTAACTGACTACCTATTTCTTCTATGACATCTTGATACATTGTGTTAGTTGTATTAATTTCATAAAATAACGATTCATTCATTGTGATCACCTAACATTTCTATCATCTTTCGCAATTTGATTTGATCATTCTTATTAAACATTGCGCTGATGACTACGATTGGAATTTGCTTTACTTCAGGTATATGAACAGTTGAAATAATCAAATCTATTTTATGCAAGTCATCTTCTTGTAAATCAAAAGAAGATTTAACATCTACAATCTCAATTTCAGGTACATTTCTGTCTATTTTTGTTTTCAATAATTCAGAAGTACCTATGCCTGTAGTACATGTAATCAGTGTTTGTATTTTCTTCGGATTTCTCTCAAGTTCTTTCGCAAAATACAATGTTAAAAAGCCTATCTCATCGTCATTCATCTTTTTAATATGATACGTTTCAGAAATTTGATCTGAAATCTGTCGAATAACTGTAAATACATGTGGATATTCAATTTTAATTTGTTCTATTAAAGCATTTCTAACATTTAACCCATGTTCAATTCGATTTAGCATCGGTTTAATATGTTTAAGAAGTTGTTGCTCTAAATCAATATTTTTAAATGATTGATTTAATTCCTGACTCGCACCATCTATCAATGCATTTGTTATATCGATGACTCCTTGTGAATATTGCATGTCTTCTTGATTATGCTGAACATTTTGCGTTTCAAATCTAGAAGAAATGAGATATTCAAACAAATAAATTCGTTCATTTTCAGGTAATTGAGTATGAAGATATTGTTCAACATTGCCAATAATCATGTCACTCATTCTATAAAATGATTGATACTCATTTTTTAACTTTATCAATTCAGCTGTCTTTCTATCTTTGTCTTGTTTAATCACACCTCTTTTTCTAAAGCGCATGATCAAGATATATAAATGAGAGAAAATGTTCACATTATAAGGATAAGGAATAATCATATCTTTATAATTCTCAATCTTATTAATTTGTTCTTGAACAAAATGTGCATCTTTATCTTCATTTTGATCGATAACATTATATGCAGAGAAATTAGACAGTTGCCCATCTCCAATAAGTTCTAACAATGCATTTCGAATATCACTTTCATCACCGTTTATAGATAAATGACGATTCTTTCTTTCTAAATTTAAATTAAAACGTTTTAACATCTCTTCAATTTTTTTCTCATCTGTGTTCAGAACACTCTCAGAAATATAATAACGTTCGATAATATTAAAGATAGATATCGATTTAGGGGAGATTAATAATAAATCTTTTATCATCATATTTCGTCTTTCAATAGGAGAAAACAAATCATTTTGATAAAGTTGCCCCGTTTCGAGCTGTTCAATATATTCTTTATCATCAATACGATAGCCCTTACCTTTTTCAGATATAATAAGAGGCTCTTTATAATAATCATTTATACGTTTAACAAGTCGATAAATCGTTTTAGTAGAAACATCTAGATGTTTAGCCAATCGATTTGAATCGACAAATGAATGCGCATTTAATAAGTAATGAATTAACTTCTCTTGATTATCACCTTCCATGACTTTTACAACCTCCCTGTAGCTTTATCATAAAACAAATATATGTAAGCGTTTTACTTTTGTTTGTCCATTACAATAGACATTAAAATATCATTCATTATAAACTATCGCGTTACTAAAGTAATGAATTAACTTCTTTTACACTTCTACATCTGTAAAAAGCCTGCATACCAATTAAAATTGCGCACAAAAAAACTCACTTTAACAAAATTGCTAAAATGAGTTTAAAATTATAGTTCTATAAGTGTTTTGTTCGTTTGAAACTGCTCTTGCTCAAAAAATTCTGGGACATCTCCGAATTTAATATGTTTAGTAAAATAGCTTTCTTGTATTTTACCTTGTCTAATTTGCTCAATTACAAATTCAAAATCATCTAATGTCGCATTTCTACTTCCCATAAGTGTTATTTCTTTAGCATGAAAATCTGGGTCTACAAATTCAATCGTGTCTTTAACTAAACCGACATAGACTATTTTACCGCCATGATTAACGTAATTAAATGCTTGTTCCATAGACTTCTTGTTACCAGTTGCATCAAACACAACTGTTGGATATTCATTATCATTTACTGAAAGAATGTCATCAATAATGGAAGGACTAACTACTATAGTTTCATCACACTCCGACCATTCTTTACAAAATTCTAATCTTTCAGCACTAAGATCAACTACAATAACCTTCGCACCTTTTAATTTAGAGAAACGAGCAACGCCTAAACCTATCGGACCAGCTCCAACAACCAATACTGTTTCACCTGATTGAACATCTGCTCTATTAACGCCATGTGCACCAATACTTAAAGGTTCAATCATAGCAGACATATGAATCGGTAAATCATTAACTTTAATCACATTTTGAGCTGGAACTGATAAATATTCTGTCATACCTCCATCACTATGTACACCGATTACTTCTATGTTCTGGCAACAATTCGTCTTATTATTACGACAAGCTAAACATTTTCCACAATGGACATAAGGTATGATTGTGACTTTATCATCTTTCGAAATATCTTCAACATTTTTCCCAATCTCTTTAACGATCCCTGACAATTCATGTCCTAATATTCTAGGATATTCAAAAAATGGCTGATTACCACCATATGCATGAATATCTGTTCCACATATTCCAATATGTTTTACATTAATTAATATATGATCATCTTCTATGAAGATTTGTTCTTTAGTTTCTTGAATAATCATTTTCCCAGGTTCTTCACAAACAATTGATTTCATATTATACACTTTCTTTCATTTTTATTTTGAATTAAAGTTCAATAGTTCCAAATGTTTACCAATATGATTTTTAAGCAATTCAGCATATTCATCTTCATATTTTACTAAAACGGCATATATATCATCTTTAAAAATATAGTGACCATTATCATTTTTAACAGTCAGAAGTAACCCATATGAGACATGTAGGAGTTGTCTCGCATTATCATCTTCTAAATAAGATTGATATTGCGTTTCAGTTAATTGCTCAATTGGCTTTATATCTTCAATATTAGGCGTGATGTGATAATATTTTTGCGTTATCGCAAAATGATCCAAAGCATATTGATGTATATTCCTATATAGATTCGGTTCATGTATGGCTATTAAGCGCACAGCTTCTAACCAGTTAGTACCTGCTGTTTTTAGATGGAAACGTTTATGCGTCTTTTCACTTATTAAAGGAAATACAGAAAATTTATCACTACCTGAGTGAATGCTTAATTTATATTTAAAATAATCTGCAATATAAGCATGTACTTCAAGTTCTTGTTCAAACTGAGCAATATCACCAATATAATCTATACCTTTTTGAAATTCTCCACAAAACCTTGGTGCTAAACTCGTCACTTGCACGTCTTGATCATATAATTCCTTTGATACGAAAAAGTGATCAAAAGGTGTTGTAATAGTCATTGTTTCATCAATAGAAATTTCAAAATCAATATCTCTATCTAAAGGCTCGATGTAAGTTTTGTATATATAAACCATGTATTCGATTGCTTTATGATAAACGACAACAACTTTCATAAGTTCATGTTTATCAAACACCAAATCATTATGTTCGATTTGATAAGACTTACCTAAGTACTTATCTTCATAGTATTGCTTTATCTCTTGATTAAACGGTTGATAGGCAGCTTCTACTTCATCATGATTGTCTAAATCAACATCATTTCTAATGTAATCAGAACAATCTAAAGTTAACATCGAAATACCGAGCTCTAATTCATGTTTAATATCGCTTTCTTCTTTAAGATGATCACCATCTGCACCGTAACCATCTGTATAACCTGCTTGTATAACACTGTAAGCTGCTGAGTCGATAACATCTTCCATTTTTCGATTTGTTAAATCTAATTCTCGAATACTTTGTTGTGCAAAAATAGGTCTCATTTTAGAAGTTCGTACTGCTTCAACATGGCCAGGTGTCGCAAGACCTAATCTATCACCTAAACCTATCGTTGTTTCATTCTGACCAAATGCTCGCGGTTTTGTAAATTCAAAATATTGATTTAACACTAATCTATTTTCATGAGTTAATGGGCACAATTTAGCATCATTACCATATTCTTCACCATTAATATCTTGAAATAAATGATCATTACCAACTGCTAATAAATACTTTTCGTTTTCAGCTTTAATCATGATAATACTTGTATTTTTTTCTTTAAATAGAGATTTTTTATATACTTTTATGATTTCTGATTCTGGTAATTCATCTTTTTTCACAGAAGAAATAATCTGATGTAATCCTTCCATTATTTCACCCATCCTTTACTCGATTTTATACGCTTTCAGGTTTTACAATTGGTTTAACAAAGAATATAACGGCGATAGAAGCTATCACTGCTAATCCACCTGCAAGTAGAAAGGCAGCTGTGTATGTTCCTGTTGTTTGAATAATATAACCTGTAATAGTTGGACCAACAATACCAGCAGTATTTGCTAATAAATGCATAAAACCACCAACAGATCCAACATTATTACTATCTACAACATCCTGTACAATCGCCCAATAAATTGCGCCTGTTAAATATAAGAATAAAACAGATAAGGCAACTAACGTTACAGCACCCGCAGTTGTTGTGACTATTCCCGAAATACCGATACACACAGCTGAAAGGAATAAACAAACAACTAGGACAACTTTTCTAGAGAAAAGCACACCTTTTTGAACAGTATGTTTATAAACAAAGTCTGATACTATACCACTCATTGCTAATCCTAAAAATCCTAAAACCCATGGTATGACAGTAATTAAACTCATGTTTTCTATACTTAAGTTTCGAGCATCAACTAAATAACTTGGGAACCATGTTAAGAAGAAGAATAAAATATAGTTATAAGCAAAGAAAGCAAATGCTGTAAAGAGCACAGTTGGATTCTTTAAATAATATCCTAATTTAAATGTAGTAACTGGTGCTATATCTGCTTTTTCATCAATTTTAGTTTCTTCAATATAATCTGGTTTTTCTTTCGCAAAGAACCACCAAGATATAGCCCAAATTAAACCAATGACCATAATAGCTACGAAAGATACTCTCCAACCTAAATGTAAAGCGATATATCCAACTATCGGACCTGAAATAGCACCACCAAGAGGTGTACCACTGTTTGCTAGTCCTACAGCTGTTGCACGTTTTGAAGGTGGATACCAGTTATTGACCATCTTATTAATCGTTGCACTTAATGGACCTTCACCCATTCCAAACAATATTCGGACAATAAATAAACTTACAAATCCGACTACTAAAACAATCGCACCACTAAATAGTGACCAAACAATCATTGCAACAAACAATGTGATTTTTGCACCAAATTTATCAGAAGCTACACCACCGACAAAGTTGAAAATTGCATAACCAATTGAAAAACTACTAAAAATAATACCCATTTGACCTGGTGTTAATTTTAAATCCTCTTGTATAAATGGTGCTGCTACTGAAAGTGCAGAACGATCTAAATAATTGATAACACCCGCTAAAAATAGAAATATTAAAATAATCTTGCCATTTCTACCTATTTTTCCCATGCTTCAATCCCCTTTATATGTTTATTAAACGCCTGAGTATGCCATAAACCCGCCATCAACTGGTACAGTAATGCCATTTACAAATGATGAATATTCTTTATCTAATAACCATAAAATCGTACCGATAAGTGCTTCTGGTTTTCCAAATTCTCCAAGTGGTGTTTGGCTTAATATTTTTTCTGAACGTGCCGTCAGACTTCCGTCTTCATTTAATAATAAGTCTCTATTTTGTTCTGTTAAGAAAAATCCTGGTGCTATCGCATTGACTCTAATATCTTCCTCTGCAAAATAAACAGCCAACCACTGCGTAAAATTATTAATGGCAGCTTTTGCTGCACTATATGCTGGGACTTTAGTCATTGGTGCATAACTGCTCATAGAAGAAAAATTAATAATACTGGCATGCTCTGACTTCAGTAATTCTTTACCGAATACTTTAGCAGCAACAAATGAACCAATAAAATTATTATTAAATACATGTTCAAATCCACTTTGTTCTAAATCGAAAAAGTTCTTTTTATCTTCAGCATTATATGATTCTGAATCTGTAATAGCGTCAGGGTTATTACCACCTGCACCATTAATTAAATAGTCAATTTTTCCAAATGCTTCTAAAATTTCATCTTTAGCTTTTGTAAGAGATTCTTCATTTGTCACATCAACTGAATAGTTACGAGCCATACCACCTTCAGCTTCTATTTCTTTAACAACTTCTGCACCTTTATCATAAGTACGATTTAAAATGGCGATTTGCATGCCTTGTTTGCCTAATTCTTTCGCAATTGTTCTACAAAGAACTCCGCTGCCACCTGTAATTACAACAACTTTATCTTTTAAACTTTCATGTTTACTAAACATTTTTACCAGACTCCTTTTCAAGTTGATATGCATCCCATAATCCATTTAAGTACATAATACCTAATGCTCTATCATATAATCCGTATCCTGGACGGCATTCTTCGTTCCATAAATGTCTGCCATGATCTGGTCGAATATACCCTTTATAATCTGCATCTGATAAATGTTTCATAATTTGTGAAATATCAATATTACCGTCTTCTGTAAAATGAGAAGTTTCAACAAAACTGCCATTTTCATAGATATGAACATTTCTAATATGCATAAATGGTGCATGCTCATGATATTTCAAAGCAATTTCTGCCATATCATTATCTTTACTAGCACCCATAGAACCTGTACATAACGTAATCGCATTATTTGGGCTATTATTGATTTCAAACATTCTCTCGTAACTATCTGCGCCAGTTATAATTCTTGGTAAGTTAAAAATAGAATACGGTGGATCATCTGGGTGAATTGCCATTTTAATCCCACAACGTTCTGCAGTTGGAATGATTGCATTTATAAAGTAAGCAAAGTTATCCCATAATTTTTCTTCATCTATATCTTTATATGCTTCAAATAGTTCTGAAATTTGATCTAATTTTTCTGGTTCCCAACCTGGCATTGTTAGATTTTTACTCGCATTTGAAACAGTTTCTATTAATTCTTTCGGATCTAAATTTTTCACTTTTTCATAATCAAAATAAAGTGCTGTAGAACCATCTTCTAATGGATGGAACATATCTGTTCTAGTCCAATCAAATATTGGCATGAAGTTATAACAAATAACTTCCACACCATATTCAGCTAAATTCTCAATTGTTTGTTTATAGTTTTCAATTAATTCATCACGTTCACTATTACCTAATTTAATTGATTCATGAACATTTACACTTTCAACAACTTTTGCATTAAATCCATGTGATTCAATATATTCAACTTCATCTTTAATTTCTTCTTTTTCCCAAACAGCACCAACTGGCTTTTCATGAAGTGCCCATACAATCCCAGTTGTATTAGGTATTTGTTTAATATCTTCTAATGTAATTGTGTCATTGTTTCTTCCGTACCAACGAAATGTCATTTCCATTTTATCCATCTCCTAATTGAAATTAATAATAGCCTTCTTAACTTGTTCTGGATGTTCATCTATATATTGAAACGCTTCTTTTGCTTCATTTAAATCAAATTGATGTGTGACTAAATCAAAATCATCAAATTTACCTTTTTCAATATTCTCTATTACCTCTGCAAATTTATAAGTTTGTAATCTTGAACCAACGATTGTCAGTTCATTTTTTGTAATAGGCATTTGTGAAATATTAGCTGGTCTTTCATCAAATCCTAATACGACCACTCTTCCTGCTGCAGATGTTACTTGAACACTTGTTTCAAATGTTTGAGGCATACAAACTGCATCTATCGACACATTGACGCCTTCTCCATTCGTGATGGATCTAACTTCTTCAAGTAAATCTTTCTCAGCCACATTAATAGTAATATCTGCACCTTGTTGTTTTGCATAATCCAATCTTGATTGATCTAAATCTGAAATGATTACTTTCACATCTTTCAACTTAGCGTATCGTAATATGCATAATCCAATAGGACCTGCACCCTGTATAAGTAGAGTATCTCCATCTTGAAGATTCCCTCTACTAGTTGCTTGAGCACCAATTGTAAGTGGTTCAATCAGAACACTCATTTCAAAAGGAATATCTTTATTGACTTTATGAAGTTGCTTCTCATTAATTGCGAAGTACTCTCTCATACCACCATCTTCATGAACACCAAAGACGACTAAATTCTCACATACATTTGGTCTGTCTTGCTTACATGCATAACATTCTCCACAAGGTCTAATAGGTTCAACGACAACGTGATCGCCTACTTGTAATTCAGTCCCTCCATAAACCTCATCTACAACGCCTACCACTTCATGTCCAACCACTCTAGGAATAGTTGCTAATGGGTTAGTTCCATGTAAAATATGTCTATCTGAACCGCATATGCCAACCTTTTTAGTTTTTACTAAAATATTTTGTTCTTCGTTTATCTTAGGTTTATCTAACGTTTCTACAACAAGTTCATTTTTTCCGATTACTCTAGCTGCTTTCATGTATACACACTCTTTTCTATCTATTTATAAGTTCTTTACCACTCAAGAAACTTTCTACTTGTTCTAAATATGGCAATCCTTCGTTATCGCCTATTACTTCTGTAACCATTCCACCAACTGCATTTGCGAATCTTACGCGTTCTTTTGCTGTATATCCTTTACTTAAAGCGAACAAGTATCCACTTGAAAAGCCATCTCCAGCGCCTACTGTATCGATTGGACTTACTGGAAAGACTTCTGTTTCAAATTGTTCTTCATTACTTACATATTGTGTTGGTAAATGTCCACGTTTGATAATAATTTCTTGTAAGTCTTGTTCTTTTAATAAATCTTCAATATTTTCAAATGGTGTCGCTATTTTAAGGATTTCTAGTTCTTCATCGCTTGTTAACAGAGTATCTGTATAAGGTAATAATGCGCCTAGACTTTCACTTGCTGTCTCTTTAATCCAAGTTTTTAGTCTAATATTAGGATCTAAAGTTACAGTTGTATTTGCTTTTTGCGCTTTTTTCATCATCGCTTGAATCAGTTCAATTTTATGATGTAATAATGCGACAAACACACCACTGACGTGGAAATAATCAATATCATCAAAGTTAATATGTGCGACATCTTCTTCTGTTAAGTCTTTAATGGGTGCATTGTCTCGATAATAAAATGAAGCACCGCTTCCATCTGCATTTATTTGTTTAAAATAAACGGACGTGTTTTTTCCTGATACTTGTTCGATATGATCTGTATCAATACCTTCTCCACGTAAATTATTGATAATATGTTGACCAAATTCATCTTTACCAACTTTTGAATAAAAAGTTGTTTCTAACCCTAATCTACTCGCACCAATTGCTACATTTAATTCCGCGCCTCCAATTGTTCTTTGGAATGTATGATTAAATTTCAAAGGTCCTTTATTACTAGGATTCATGGCTATCATGGAATCACCAATTGTGAAAAGCCTCATTTCTACCACTCACTTTCATCGATTTCTAACAGCTTCTACATACTTTTGAGCTTTTTCTGAAATAACTTCAAAATTATTTCCTGTAAATTCTTTCGTTAAGTCGCCACCAATACCTACAGCGAATGAACCTTTTTCAATCCAATCTGATACGTTATCTAAATTCACGCCTCCAGAAGGCATGAGTTCAACATTGGGTACTGGACCTTTTATATCTTTAATAAATCCAGCGCCTAATTGTCCTCCTGGGAACAGTTTGATTAAATCCGAACCATAGCGTAATGCTTCTATAATTTCTGTTGCACTACTACAACCTGGTAAATATGGAATGGAATATATATTACATAATTTAGATATATTGGTGTCTAAATGTGGACTTACAATATATTGAGCCCCTTTATTAATCGCAATTTGTGCTGTAGCAGCATCTAACACTGTACCTGCACCAAGTACGATATCATCACCATATTGTTTATGTACTTGATTAATCACTTCTTCAGCATTCGGTACAGTAAACGTAATTTCTATATTTTTAAATCCACCTTTAATGATTTCATCAACAATTTTCTTTGTTTCATCCTCGTCATTTCCTCTAACAACTGCAACGAGGTAATTTTCATGTAGCTGGTTTAAAATTTTATATTTTTTCAAAATAGCCCTCCGTTCCACATTGTGATACAATGTATTATATAGTAATATTTAGTATTATTATAACGTTTGTGAAAACGTTGTCAATTATTTATTTTCATCTATGTTACTTAATTCATAGATTAATTTATGCTATATTTTTATCAAAGAGGTGATGATTATGGCTTCTAACGTTCAATCCATTGACCGCGCATTAAGCATTTTAGAAATCATATCCGAAAAAGAACAAATATCATTAAAAGACTTAGTAGATGAAATTCAATTATCTAAAGCAACTGTACATAGACTTGTTAATTCATTGATTAGCAATGGCTACGTTCAACAAAACGCATTGACCAATCAATATGAAATAACTTTTAAAATGTTCCAACTTGGGAATAAACGTGTACAAAATATTGATTTTTTAAATGTAGCTAAAAGTATGATTAGTCAGCTGATGACAACAGTTGGGGAAACATGTCATTTAGTAGTGGAAGACAATAACGAAGTGGTATATATAGATAAATTTATACCAAGCAATAACAATCGATCGATGGCATCTAAAATCGGGAAACGAGCACCTATGTATTGCACAGCAGTAGGTAAATCTATACTTTCGACGTATGAGAATGAAAGAATCCAAGAAATATGGAATCAATCGAATATTGTTAAACTAACCGAAAATACAATCACAGACTATAATCAATTCATCGATGAAATAGCAGTCATCCGGGAACAAGGTTATTCCGTTGATAACGAAGAAAATGAAAAAGGCATATATTGCGTAAGTACCTACTTCGTAAACTATCGAAATGAAGTCCAAGGTGCTATCAGCCTCTCATTCCCTACAACAGAATTAGATAAGAAAGAGTTCTTTGTAGAAGAATTAAAAACATGTGCTAACAAAATTTCTAGATTACTTGGGTATCATTAAGAGATTGGGCCATAATATAGGGGGCGCACGATATCTCTTAGTCTTCGTGCGTTACACCCTGATTTTGCACCTTAGCGCACGATATCTTTCAGTCTTCGTGCGTTACACCCTGTTTTTATACCCTAGCGCACGATATCTTTCAGTCTTCGTGCGTTACACCCTGTTTTTGTACCTTAGCGCACGATATCTCTTAGTCTTCGTGCATTACACCCTGATTTTGCACCTTAGCGCACGATATCTTTCAGTCTTCGTGCGTTATGGTTTTAAGTTAAGCTAGTATCCAAATTTGGATGTATTAAAATACTCAAAACAAAAACAAGCCTATCACTTTAAAACTGACATAATCAGTTAAGTGATAGGCTTATTTATTATCTAAACTCATAATTCTTAATTTCATTTACAATCGTATTATATTTATTTGTCTTGTATCTTGATTTGTTAGACACTACAAAGAAATTCCGATTTAAATCTAGGTCGTTTGTGACGATATAATCTTCATCAAATGATTTTATAGAGAAATTGGATAATATCGTATAGCCCATATTTTGTTTAACGAGTTCTAAAATTAATTGGTTATCATTAATGACTACTTTACGAGATGTTAAATTCAATTGCTGTAATAGCATATCTTGATAATATCTTATTCCTGATCCTGTTTCTCTAACGTAACATCTTAATTGATTTAAATTTTGGTTTGTTTGTTTATTTTTCACGAGTAATAATTTATCTCTTGTTAGGACTTCACTATTGATTTTGTCGTCCAGTACTGGCTTTTCGATAATGCCTAGATCAAGTGAGTAATCTTTCAACTTACTTAATATATCAGCTGAGTTATAGACATATATATGAATATTCAGTTTAGGATATTTCGTTTGTAGATAGATTGTTAAGTCTAATAACATCGATTGGCCGAATGTGTGACTCGTCCCTATGACAAACTTCCCCTTCACATCTTCTTTATGCTGATTAATTTTTGTTTGCAGTTGCTCATCTAATATAGCTAATTGGCATGCGTAGTTATATAACTCTCTTCCTTCTTCTGTCAAAATAATATGCTTTCTCGTATTTTCAAAAATTTTGATTTGATATTTCTCTTCTAGTGTCTTGATATCTCTACTTATGGATGGCTGTGATTTATATAACTTTTCTGCAGCATTCGTAAACCCTTCTTCTTCTACAATAACTTTTAAGATTTGTAATTTATCTTCCATTGCAACCACCTCATATCATTTTTGTTATATTATATATTTAAAAATAGCATTTCACAAATATTCATCTTACGATTAAACTTACGTTGAGGTGAGCATTATGTGGGAAAAATTTAATAAACGTTTTTTACTCGGTATTGGATTTACTTTTTTAGTTGCTATTGTCAGTATACTTTTATCGTATTTACCTGTATTTAACAAAGTCGGGGCGCTCGCAATTGCGATTATTACAGCTATTTTATATAGACATTTCAGGGGATACCCTACGCAAATCGAATCGGGAATTGCATTTTCATCAAAAAAATTATTAAGATATGCGATTATTCTATATGGGCTTAAGTTAAATTTGTGGACAATTATTAACCAAGGTAGCACATTGTTATTACTAGATGTTGGTGTCGTCGCTTTTGCGATATTGTTTATTTTATTTTTAAATAAAATCGTTAAAGGAGATAACAATTTAGTCTTGTTATTAGGTGTTGGAACTGGCGTTTGTGGTGCAGCTGCGATTGCCGCGATATCACCTATACTTAAATCTAAAGACAGTGATGTTGGAATTAGTGTAGGTTTAGTGGCCATAATGGGTACAATATTCTCTTTAGCTTACACATTATTATTCGCTATTTTTCCAATGAACGCTGAATTTTATGGTATTTGGTCAGGTGCAAGCTTACATGAAATTGCGCACGTTATTTTAGCAGCAGATGTTGGTGGCCAGTCCTCACTAGGCATTGGCTTATTAACAAAATTGGGTAGAGTATTTCTATTAATACCATTAAGTATTATTTTCTTAATCATCGTTAATAGAAAGAGATCACATAAAGTTTCACAAAAAATAGACTTTCCGTACTTTTTAATTGGATTTTTAATCATGAGCGCCGTGAATACATTCATTCCTATTCCTGAAGCAGTATTAAATGTAATCAGTACATTTACAACGCTTATATTAATTATGGCAATGGTCGGTATCGGTTTAAATGTATCTTTCAGTGACTTAAAAACAAAAGCATTCAAACCAATGATAGCAATGCTTATAACGTCAGTTGTGTTGTCAGTAATCACGTTTATTGTTGTTGGATTTTTATAATTGAAATATAAGGGTATAACATAGTTATGATTCAATTTTGAGAAAGATTGTGATTAAATGCTGTTATACCTTAAATTATATTTAATACTCATAATTTCGACGTTCAATTATTTATTTATACCACCTGATGTCCCTGCGTCTTATAAAGATACATTTACAAAAGCCACACATCATGATTATCAAGAAGCTTTTAAATTAGGTTCACAAATTTCAAATGAGAATCTTAAAATTAAACCATTTCATTCAAAAGATAAACGTACCAGTCAAGCAGTTGGTAAAGTCACATCTGATGAAACAGGCAAGTCAGGAAATGGCGCAACAGGGTTTGTCGTCGATGATCATACAGTTATCACCGCGTCACATGTCGCAAGTGATGATGACGGAAATAAAGAAAAGAAACAATTTTATTTCTTTCCTGCTAAATCTAATCAATATACACCGATGAAATTCAAGATTAAGCAATTTTATAAATCAAACGAAAGAGATGTCGCAGTACTCATTACTGAAAAATCATTAACACCCAAAATTAAACCTTTAACTATAGCATCAGAACGTGAAATTCATCATTTGAAACCTAAATCAACACTATCTATGACAGGCTATCCAAATGAAGAACCATTTGATGGTCAATATATGTACCAATCAAAAGGATTCTATCTCAAACCAACTCACGAACATATCGAATATATCGGACACATGCATCGAACAATAGGATTTTCAGGATCTCCAGTATTTAATCATGATAACCATGTCATCGGTATACATGCACATGGCATTCGTCCTGATATGAGATTAAAAAATCAAGATACCCGTGATATTTACACAGGAGGTCCACTTATAACAGGTGAAACACGAAACTTTATTAATAAATACCGTAAATAATTTATACACTGCACAATTGTACCCGTTTGATAAATCAAAATAGTGGTATTCAATAAGTGTGTATATTATGAAAGGATGATGAAACATGCCATGGACTATGGACGAATATCCTCAAACTTGGAAAAACTTTGATCAACTTGAAAGAAAGAAAGCTATTGATATTGGCAACGCAATGTTAACCAACGGGTACAAAGAAGAAGATGCCATTCCAATTGCAACGAAACAAGCAGAAGACTGGTACAAGAACGCTACTAAAGAAGAATTAAATGAATTGAAAGATAAGAAAATTACACAACATAAACAAGACAGTTCTGCCAATCCTCAGTTAAACGATAAAGATATACATGTCTATTATGAAGACAATCAATGGAAGATAAAAACTGATGGTGCTAAACAAGCTAGCGAAACCTTTGATAAGAAAGAAGATGCTGTGAAGCGCGCTCGAAACATAGCTAGCAATCGTGACACAGAGATTATTGAACATAAGAAAAATGAATCGTAATGACAGAAGGCATAATCAGAAATGTACCATAACGGAACATAATGATTATGCCTTAATTTTTATCTATTTTCCCAATATGTGAACAACGGTCCTGTTTCCCCATATATAGGGTCTTGTTCTCGTAATCCAACCTCTTGAATGCGTTTCTTCTACTCTTCTATATTTGTATCTTCTTCTGTACATACGTCTTAATCTTATCCATTTGGATATGCCCCAATTACTTCAAAATCCGAACAAGATTCTAATAATTTATGGTCTACGCCTGCAGGAACAATCATAACATCTCCAGCTTCTACACTTACTTTTTCACCTTGTTCGCCACCTAAATGTAATAATGCAGTTCCTTTATCTACAACTATAGATTATTTATGACATATTTCTGGTACAAGAATATGAGAATCGTATTTACCGCCTACGTATATATTGTGAATACCTTTATTAACTGTTTCTTCGTGTTCATAACGTGTTTTGAGTCCAGGTGTACTATTACCTTTAACAACTTCACTTGCATTTATGACTACTTCAAGTTGTTCACCTTTTTTAAATAATGTACTTGAAGGTAAGATTTCAATTTCAACTGGCACGATTTCATCTTTAGCTAATTTAAGTTCTGATTCGTGTTTATGCCATGGTTGTAATGGTGTTGATTTTTCAGTATCTAATTCTCTGTGAGATACACGTAACCAACTTGATGCGACTTGACCATGTTCGATATGGTTGAAGTCTGGGAAGTTTACTTCTTCACCTTTTTTATTGAATTTTTTAATACCTACAAATAAATCCATATCATCCGCTTCTTCTGCAGATACCCATAATTTCAATTTCATATTACCAGTTAGTTCAGTATCTTCATTAAATACTTTATTAAATCTCACTTCATCTTTGCCTTCAACTTCACTATTATAAGAAATTTTAGTTGATGTTTCTGGTTTCAAATCTTTTAAAGTCATGTCTGATCCGTCTAAATATAAAGCAGTTTCTTTAGTGTTAGGTAATGGGAAGTTTGTTGCTGTTTTAGTGTTACCTCTATAGAATTTATCTCTTACTTCATAACTTACTTTAGGTGTATCTTTCCAATCATTTTCAATACCTTTTAAATAATAATCGAAGAATTCTTTTTGTTGTTCAAGAGATTCACGTGCATAATATGATTCCCATTCTTTACGGCCATGTATCTTTAGCCATTTATCTTCTGATGATGCTTGTTTAAATCCTTCAAAAGTACCGCGATTATGCAATCCTTGAGTTGACCAACTTGCACATACAAACATTGGTACTTTAATTGCTGATAAATCTGCTTGTTTACCTTTCCAATATTCGTCAAACATCGTATGCAATTTTTGTTCTTTTTTCAAATCTTCAATTTCTGATTCTGGCCATCTTGCAACAATTCCTTCATACCAGAATCTATAGAAACCAGTATCTGGTATACCACCATGGAAAGCAATTTCTCTGTACATGTCATTTAAACCTTCCCAAGGTATCATCGCTTTTAAGTGTGATGGATTTAATGAAGCTACCCACCATTGTGTTACAGCTAAATATGAAACACCATTTGTACCGACATTGCCGTTACTCCATTCTTGTTGTCCAGCCCATTCAATAACTTCTGCATAATCTTTCGCTTCTGAAAGACCCCAAGGATATAGTGCACCTTTAGATTTCGCACTACCTCTTAAAGCAACTTTTACGACAACATAATCATTTGGTACCCAGAAACCTGGGTCTGGTGATTCTTCCGGTGTAATACTTGATGTTGGAATTGCACCAAGTGTTGGCCATAATGATCCCATATTTGTAATTTTTGGTTTGTTATCTTTACCATATGTGTCAGCTGACATGACAACTGGGAACTTCCCAGGTTTATTAGGGCGAATAACGTTTACATATAATACTGCACCGTCTGACATTGGTACAGCTACATCTTTTTCCATAATCATTTCTTGATTACCATATTGAATGCTATCAACAACAATATGATTGATGCCTTCTTTAATATTTTCAATAGATGTTACTGTTAATTTTGGATTACCTAGCATTTGTTTAGTCATATATTTCAAACCCTTTCTTTATATAGTGTTATTTTGAATACATATAAAGCTTAATCCTCAAGCACATATTACACAATAATCACGACAACTAAAGGTGTTTGAAAATGAACAAACTGATTAAAATTGTTCATTAACTATGTTTGAAATGACAATTTATGATTTATTTAAGATAATTCTATATACTTAATATACAAATCTTGATAAGAGGAGATGTTGTGAATGGCACAAGACAGAAGGAACCGAAAAACTCAAAATGCTATTAAAGAGATCTTTCTAAATTTACTACAAAAATATTCATTTTATGACATTACGGTTCAACAAATAGCTGATATTGCTGATATTAATAGAGGTACATTCTATTTTCACTATGTAGATAAATATGATTTATTAGAAAAAATGGAGAATGAAAAAATAAATGATATTCAAACATTTATCGCTGAGCAAAATAAAAATGCTTTCTCTGATTCTCCTAAAGATATTGTCCATAATATTATGGCGTATTTAATTGAACATATTGATTATCATTTAGAGTTTTATAAGACGATGTTTAATATTGGACAAGTTTCTATGTTACGAGAAAAGCTTTACCAATTGATATTTGATCATTTAAGTTCATATAAAAATATCAACAACACTATTGGAGATATTCCATTACTATATTTCACAAGCTATGTATCAGGTGCAGGTATTTCCTTTATTAAACATTGGATACAAGACGAAAATAGAATCGATAAATCTCATTTAATCAATCATTTCACAACCATCGTCAATAATGGGCCCGTCCCATTAATGGAAAAAGAACAGTTCCCAAAATAATTTTAGGAACTGTTCTAATTTTTTATGATTGATTTGAAAACAATTGATCATCTTTAGGTTGGTTTTCTAAGTAGGTAATTTTACCGTTCTCATCTAATCTTGCGATATCTTTGCCTTCTTGTGTATAAACACCTGTTTCATATCGGTTACCACAAATTGCCCAATCTGTTTCATAGCTACCATCTTCATTTTGTGTCCAACCGTTATGCATATGTTTTAAATCTTTATTTGTTGTATAAACACTTTTAACAAACTGCTTCCAAGCTTCTTTACCTTTAAAAGTCTTCTTATTTAATACAAATTCTATATCATCATGAAATAGTTCATTTAATTTATGAAAACTTTCTTCACTGTATCTTGCTCCATCAAATAAGATAAAGTATTCATCTAATATGTTCATTATATTCACCTTCTTTTCTTCAAGTGATTATACCGTTCACTTTACAAAAGAGATATCATAATGCTCATTAATTTATAAACCAGCTTGTTTGCACATTTGGTCCTAGTACATTGGCATCGACATTTTGATCAAGTTCTGATGAATAGTAACTATCTGTATATTGCCATAATACATGTTCTCTTTCAGGTTGTGTTTCTTGATATGAAGCTAACCAATAACCATCATAAGAGCCGACAGCATTCGCTGTATGATTAACCATAAAGTCTTCATAAGAGTATAGTAATACTTTCTTATCACCTGAATACTTCCTCATTTCATTCAACCAAGCGAGTGTACTTGCATTTGTATCTCCTGAAGCAACTGATTCTTCCTCATAATCATTGATATAAAAACTTGCATTAGGTGCTCTATTATATAGCGATTTCGCTTCTGTTCTTGCTTCACTTGCATTTTCATACATACTATATGTATAAACACCATACTTCATATTATTGGCAGAAATTAATTTTGAATTTGTATCAAATGCTGCATCTTTATAGTCTGAACCATATTGTGCTCTTAAAATAATAAAATCATAATTGGCTTTAAGCTTTTTAACTTGTGCTGATGTTAATTCTCCTTGCCATTCTGATAAATCAAGTATTGAATCATCTTTGGCTACTGTCGAAGATTCCTCTATTTCTTGTTTGTTTCTAAAAGTATTTTGATTTTCATTTTCTATGTATTTCTTATAACCATGACCCATCGTACCCTCTTCTTGGGCCGCTTCTACTTTTTCAGATGATACATTAATGATAAGCATCATCGTCACGACTGTTATCATCATTTTTAGAAATCTTCTAGACATTTAAATACTCCTTTGTCATTGATGCATATTTTATTAAACTTTATCTATTACAGGTTTTCCATTCTCGTCTAACAATGGTGTTAAACCACTGCCTGTACCTACCCAAGCATTGATATAATTAACACCTGTTTCACGATCAACAAGAATCGAAATGCGACCTAATCCTTTAACATTATCTACCGATTTAACAAAAAATCGATTATTATCTTTTGAATCATTATCTTTGTTACCAAACATATTTTTTCCTCCTTTTCTCATATAATGGTATAATATTTGCCATTATAATTAAATGATAGGAGCTAAATTTCATGAAAATCATCACAACTTTTGATGAATTAAATAAACAGATTGATGCACATACATTCACACTAATCTACATATCTAGCGAGAATTGTTCGGTATGTAAAGCGGATCATCCCATCGTACAAAAAATGGTGGAAGACTATGACATTCCAGCATACGAAATTGTTGCTAACCAAATGCCAGAAGCAGTCGGACAATTAAATTTATTCACTTCACCTGTCGTATTACTTTATTACAACCAAAAAGAAGTTCACCGACAAGCCCGTATAATAGACTTTGATGAACTTCAATATCGTATAGAACAATTTAATAATCTATAGCATTATTCAACAATCGTATAGAAATCAATTCTCGTTACAGTACCTGTTTCGTCAGAAGTAAAGGCAATTTTATAACCATTTAAACTCCAAGAATATTGACCTTCAACACTTCTCGGACTACCTGATTTACTGAAATCTGTACCGTAAGAATCAACAACATCATCTATCGATAAATTAAATTGATTTGCATTTGTTGGTTGTGCATTAGCATCTAAACCGTAGTTACTATATACATTTAAATTTTGATCATATAAATTTATATTTTTAGCCTCATCTTGATGTTCTTTAGCATAATCTTCATGTGCAGGTGTTTCATATCCATTTAACGTGAAATTACCTGACTCAAATCCTTTTTTGAATGTATCCGTTATGAAAAATCCAGGATCATAACTCACATATCCATTGTAATAAGAAGTATAAGGTTGAGAAGCTTGGCTATCCATATTACTGTTGCTCGCCGCATCAACGGAATGACCGTTACCCGCTGCGCCTACCGTAAATACTGTCGCTACTGCTAAACCGGTTGAAACAAAAACTTTTAAAAATTTGTTCATTCGATTACTCTCCCTTTATATAGATTATGTATCATAAGATGATACACCTTCATCCTACACTTTTAAAATTCAATTACAAGGGATATTAAATAAAACATTTATTTGTTTTTATTACTTTTGTTTAATAGTAATCATTTCAATAAATTCAAAAACCCCAACCCGATATTTTCGAGTTGGGGGTTTAATATATACTTTATTCTAATACTTCTTTTGCTTTGTCAATAATGTCTCAAATTACACCGTCATGTTTTTTGATAAATGTGTAAAGATATGCCAAGATAAAGCATAATATTGCTGTAATACTGAACGAAATAATATAGAATGCTGAATTAATGTCAAAGAGTATACCTGCTACTAAAATTCCAAAAGGCATCATTACTTGTGACATTGTTTGTGACAATGCTAAATATTTACCTTTTATTTGCTCTGGTACATTTTTTTGTACATAAATGTTTATCGGTACATTACTCAGTACAACACCGCTTCCGATAATAAATATACTTATAAAATATATTACAAGTATCGATAATTTATAAAAATCTGTTATAAACGGAATACATAAAATGAGTATTCCCACAGCTAAAGTAATCATGGCAACTTGCATATTTGCTACAAGTGTTCCTTTATTCTTCAATTTAGGATAAATCAAACCAAACAATATACCTGCTAAAGGAAATCCTGATTCAATGATTCCTAACTGTTTAGAATTCATATTAAATATAGTGACAAAACTTCCTGGAATACCTACCGTAACGAAACCAAACATAAAGTTAATGATAGATCCTGATAATAGAATTAAAAATATGTCTTTATTTGATTTCAAAAATTTAAATACGACTTTATAACTGTTAAAGAATGTATCCTTAACTTCTTCATAGACTTTTTTTGCTGGAACTTTATTAAACGCAATATTAAGCACTATTATTAATGAAATGAGCTCAGTCACAAACATAATAATCATAAAGGTCTTAATATCGAAATAAGCGTATACTATTCCACCTAAAATTGGAGCACCTATTTGTAATACATTCTGAATGACGTTTCTATATGAAACTGTTTGATCAATGAAACGTTCACTAACTAAACTTAACAAGCCACTGTTAAAAGTGAGTGAAACAGCCATATCTGTAACTGTCAAAATGATTACAATTATGTATATGTATAGAAGTTGGTTTAAACTATTTGGTATTAAGAAAATACTTATAATTGATAAAATCGAAATGCACTGCATAGATATAATAAATGATTTTTTATTAATCTTATCTATATAATATCCAATAGACGTACTGCCCAATATAAATATGAGCGAATATATAATCATAATATTAGAAAAAGCTTGTACACTCCCTGTTATCTTTAAAACATGAAATGAAAGCGCAAAAGTAAATAATTTACTGCCAATAATGCTAAAAAAGGTAAATAAAATAATAAATATATAGTTTTTCTTCATATTGCATACCACCATATCATGACTTACTTTAATTATATACAAATTATCCTATGGGTGGAATAAGTAATTATACGGACATAAAAAAACCCCAACCCGATATTTTCGAGTTGGGATTTAATATATATACTTTATTCCAATACTTCTTTTGCTTTATCATCTTTGGAAATTAGGAATACTTTTCCTTCGTCCATTTTTTCTTCGTAATCTTCTGCTTGTTCTTTGGACAAACCTATTTCTATTAATTTAGCTCTTAGTTCGTCACCTTGTTTATCAAATGTTCGACCTAAGTCTTTGTTGTTGTAATCTATATTGTCATAGTCTGTATGCTCAACGATTCTTGCTGTTCTGTCATCGTCATGTGATAGTACAAAAATATCTGTTGGGTTAATATTTAGTTCTTTCAGCTTGTTAATGTCATTTTCCAATGTTTCATCATTGATATAACTTTTTACGACTGTCATGAATAAATCCCCCATTTCTATTTTATATTATTAATATTCCCGTCTTATGTTTATTAAAACATCACTAAATTTTAAAAATAGCACTTGTTATTCTTAAATTATTTTGTATAATTGAGAAATGTTATCAATTAGAAAATGGGAGGCAATCATGAAAAAGTATATTACCGTCATCGTTTGTGTACTTTTATTATTATCTGCATGTAGTAATAGTAAAAGTGAAGTCAGTCATAAAGATACTGTCACAATCAAGAAGACTTTTGAATACAAAGAAAAGAATAAAGATCATAATAGAGGCAAGAAAAAAACTGAAAACGTAACAATACCTAAGAATCCTAAAAAAGTTATTGTCATGGATTATGGTGCTTTAGATATTATGAAAGATTTGAAATTACAAAAACATATAACGGCTATTCCTAAAGGTCCAAATGGTGATTTCTTACCAAGTTATTTATCAGAGTTTAAAAATGATAAATATACCAATTTAGGAAATCCTGGTAGACCTAATTTTGAAAAAATTGCTGAAGAAAATCCGGATTTAATTTTAATATCATTTAGGCAAGCTTATACTAAAAACTTAAAAGAATTTAAAAAAGCTGCGCCAAATGCAAAAGTACTTTACGTAAGTCCTGATGATGATCGTTACATAGAATCTATTAAGGAAAATGCACAAAATATTGGAAAAATATTCGATAAAGAAAATGAAACTCAATCACTCATAAAGAAACTCGACCAAAAAGTTAAAACTGTAAAAAGTAAAGTGAATGACGATACCGTTATGTTTGCGAATATTGACCAAAAAGGCATTAAGACATACGGTAAAACTGGTAGATATGGTGGCTTTTTAAGTGGTGATTTAGGTATCAAACATATTGATCCAGACATGCCTGCAAACTCAAGTGGACAGTTAGTGTCATACGAATATATCGCTGAAAAGAATCCAGACAAAATCTTCTATATAAATAGAACAGATGATGATTCTAAAGGATTACCACAAGAACTTAAAAATCCAGTTATTAAAAATATTAGTGCCATCAAAAATAAAGATATACTGAAATTTGATTCCAACACATGGTTCTTCGGTTCTGGTGGCATTAGTTCAACAATTAAACAATTAGATGATATAGAGAAAGCTTATTGATGAGAAAAAGTCTAGGGTATGGCACCCTAGACTTTTTCTATACTTCTAACTGCTATCCAAATTTCACTGTAAGCTGTTTCTTCCTGGCTATTCATTTTTGTAAATGAGAAATTTGGTACATCTTCTAATTCATACCCAGAAGATGGTAGCCATTCTGCATAAATGCTTGCCATAGTATTTTGCATTGTAGTTGGGAAATGTCCTTCATTAGGAAATACAGCCCAAGTATGTGCTTCAACTTCAAAAACATCTAATAACTCACGATTTATTTCTACTTTATCAGTAATTACACCAATCATATGAGTTAAGTATCCTTCTTCTTTTTCAAAATATGCATCAGCATCATAAGAAATATTTAATACTTCTTTTGGTTCAATATTATTAAGTGTATGCATATATGATTTTTGTTCGTTTGAAATACTATTTGCAAGCTCTACAATACTTTGATTTACACCTGCAAATTGCATAGGTATCTTTGTTGAAACCCCGACAAATTTAATAGCAGGTTTATTTTCAATTCTGTATTCCATATCTATACCTCCTCTTATACTTAGCGTAAAAGTAAATTTAGGGAATGATTTTATACTTGCAAGATGAATCGCATTTGATGGCAAAGAACCTGTCCAATTTTTAAATGCGCGACTAAATCCATCTACTGAATGATAACCATATTTAAAGGCTACTTCAGTAACAGATTCACCATTTTTTAAATCAACATTAGCTGATGACAATTTACGCTTTTTAATATATTCACTCAAGGGCATACCAGATATTGCCTGAAATATTTTCCGAAAGTGATAATCCGATATACCTACATATTTAGCAATATTTTCAATAGATAAGTCATTTGTTAAATTATCTTCAATATAATCTAATGCTTTATTTAAATCATCTATCATTCCATTCCCTCCTTACATGGTTAATCATAATTTATTACTATAATATTTACTCGACGTTATATAACCAAATTATATCGGATAGTATTCATTACCTCTAATAATTCATGAATAGCATGCATCGTTATTGTAAGCTTCCTCTATAAACCTAGGAAATTAAAGTATATAATATGATTAATTACACATATTTTTACAAAAGGGATTTTTAATGTATACAGATAAAGAATTAACTTTCCGTACAAATAGGTTGACGATTCGACCTTTAAACTATGATGACCACAAAGGTTGGATTGAAGGCTTTGAAAATCGCTACCCTTCGCAATATAAACATGACAAAGGGGAAATCAATATGGAAGAATGCGACGAAACATGGTTTATAGAACTTGTTGATAAACAACAAACGCTCATTAAACAAGACGATACGTTTATATTTGGAATATTTTTAGAAAATGGCAAACATGTAGGCATGTTGGATATTAAAGTATTAAGCAGATCAGACTTTCAATGGGGAGAATGTGGCTATTTCTTGCACAACCAATTTTGGAATCAAGGTTATGCATATGAAGCTATGAAAGAAGTCATCAGTCAATGTTATAAAACATTAAACCTTCATCGAATAGAAGCACATATTAATATAGATAACGAACCTTCTAAGAAACTCATTAAAAAATTAGGATTTGAATTTGAAGTATTAAGAAAGAACTTTATTTATGAATTTGATGAATGGACAGATAACGAAGTATATTATATTAATTTACATAACGAAAAATTGATTGAATCTTAAAGATTGAGCGACCCGAAACATTGTTTTCGGGTCGATAATTTTATTTATCGGCCTGCAAATCCTGTTTTCGGGTCGCTATTTTATTTTATCGGCCTGCAAATCTCGTTTTCGGGTCGATAATTTTATTTATCGGCCTGCAAATCTCGTTTTCGGGCCGCTATTTTATTTTATCGGCCTATAAATCTCATTTTCGGACCGGTAATTTATTTTATCGGTCCAGAAATCTCCGCCAACATAACTCCCTCAATCCCTCCACCCTATTTTAATATATTTTAATAATATTATTAATCAAATCACACTTACAAAAACCCGATTTAACAAGCATGACATTCAATTTTTTATATCATCTTACAAATGTTCACAAATAGTACATTATTTTAATATTAATCCCTAATAAAATAGTCAGATTTTATTGACAATTGTTAAAATTAAGTGGTATTCTTTATATCTTATTAAAACTATCGGATTAAAATGTTTGGGAGGATATTATGACAACACATAAACATATAAAACTGGGTCTCTTTTTAGCGGGATATGGTCATCATGTGGCGAGTTGGCGCCATGAAAATGCTATTGAAAAGGGTCCTATGGATTTAACTCATTTAATAAATACTGCGCAATTAGCAGAGAAAGGTTTATTCGATTTAGTCTTTCTTGCTGATAGCTTATTCGTATCTGAAAGTTCACATCCAAATATATTAAGTAGATTTGAGCCGTTTACACTTTTATCTGTTCTTTCTACAGCAACGACTAATATCGGATTAGCTGCTACTGCCTCTACTACATACAGTGAACCTTTCCATATTGCACGTCAATTTAGTTCTTTAGACCACTTAAGTCATGGAAGAGCTGCTTGGAATATTGTAACTTCTTCAATAACTTCTACTGCTGAAAATTTTAATGGTACTAAGTTAATGGAACATGAATTACGTTATGAACGAGCAAATGAATTTGTTGAAGTAACGAATAAGTTATGGCGCTCATGGGATAAAGGTGCTTTAGTTCGCGACAAAGAAACTGGAGCTTTTATTGATGCTTCAAAATTACATACGATTGATCATGAAGGGAAACATTTCAAAGTTAGAGGTCCTTTAAATATTGAATGTTCTCCACAAGGAAGACCATTATTAATACAAGCTGGTTCTTCCCCTACAGGAACAGATTTAGCTTCAAAAGTAGCTGATGTTATTTTTACAGCACAAACTCAAATTGAAGATGCTCAGAACTTTTATAAACAGTTAAAAGAGAAAGTATCTAAACAAAATCGTAATCCTGAAGAAGTATATATCATGCCAGGTTTATTCCCTATTTTAGGTGACACTGAAGAAGAAGCGCATCAAAATTATCAAGAAATTCAAGACTTAATCTTACCTGAAGTTGGATTAAGTATATTGGCACCTTATGTTGGAAATATCGATTTATCACAGTATGACTTAGATACTAAGTTTGCTGATTTAGATCTATCAACAGGTAACGGTGTTCAAAGTCGATTTGAAATAATTCTTAAAGAAGCGATTAAAAACGATTTAACTTTAGAAGAAGTTTATAAGAAAGTTGCTGGTTCTAGAGGTCACCATATCTTTGTCGGTACACCAGAACAATTAGCAGATAAGATGGAAGGATGGTTTAAATCTTCTGCTGCAGATGGTTTCAACATTATGCCACCTATTCTACCTTCACAATTTGAATTATTTATCAATAACGTTATACCAATTTTACAAGAAAGAAATTTATATAAAGAAATTTATTCAGAAGGCACATTACGACAAAAATTAGGCTTAGAAAATGAATAGAGGTGCGCAATGGAAACAATTGTTAGACGTGCAACTGAAGATGATATATATGACTTAATCAATTTGATGTACGAAGCCTACGAGCCCATTCGAGCACTAGGTATTAACTTTCAGTCTGCTAACCCAACCGAAGCTTCAATACGTAAAAATTTAGAAGAAAATATTTGTTTCATACTTGAATCTGGTGATGAAATTGTCAGTACACTTTCATTAAGGATGCCATGGAGTGACAATCCTGGACCATACTATTTCCCTCATATATGGTGGTTCGCAACATCACCTAAATATAAAAACAAAAAATTCGGGTCAAAACTTTTAAATTATGTAGAAAATGATTACTTACTGAATCATTTAAACGTTCCAGCCGTTTCACTCGGAACTGCTGATCATCATCCATGGTTAATAGATATGTACGTCAAAAAAGGGTACCAAAAATTTGGTAAGCAAGACTTAAAAAAAGGACATATTACGCAATATTTAGTGAAAGTCCTTAACCAAGACAAATTTAAAGGCACTGAAGAACTTAAAGAAAAATTTAATCAAGTCATATTCGAAGAAGGTGAAACAATTGAAATTTGATCCAATATATTTTCTACAAACATTTCCAAAATTAATGCCCTATTTACCTATTACATTGTCACTAGCTGTAATTTCACTAGTCATTTCAATATTAGGTGGATTAGTTATTGCATTAATTTTACGTACTAAATTACCCGTACTTAAAGAACTCGCCCTACTATATATTTCGTTCTTTAGAGCCATTCCGAGTTTAGTACAACTGTTCTTAATTTATTACGGACTACCACAACTTATTCCAGGTATGAGAGTTGTTGATGCTTTAACAGCAGCTGTTATAGGTTTAAGTATTAAAAATGCAGCTTACTTAGCAGAAATTTTTAGAGCGGCTATTACATCAGTAGATAAAGGTCAATTTGAAGCAGCCCATTCTATCGGACTCAACAAATTCCAAACTTATCTTAAAATTATACTGCCACAAGCAACACGTAATGCCATACCAGCATCAGGTAATATTTTTATCGGGTTAATTAAAGAAACATCACTTGTATTTACATTAGGTGTTACTGAAATATTCGCTAAAAGTAAATTATTATCTGCCGCTTCATATAAATATTTAGAAACATTCTTAGCTGTCGCAATTGTATATTGGTTAATTACGATTATATATACATACTTGCAAAGTTTATTAGAGAAAAAACTCAACAAACCTTATGAAAGTTAGGTGACATTCATGATTTCAATACGAGGTATTAAAAAATCTTTCCACAAAACACCTGTATTAAAAGGTATAGATATAGAACTTAATAAAGGTGAAGTCCTTGCGATTATTGGACCGTCTGGATCAGGAAAGTCCACTTTGTTAAGATGCTTGAACTGGTTAGAAGTACCAGATGAAGGCATTATTTCAATAGATGATGTAACAGTAGATGCCGAAAATTATAAAAAGAGACAAGTTCAACAACTTATTCAAAAATCAACAATGGTATTTCAGCATTATAATCTTTTCAAAAATAAATCCGTTATAGAAAATGTAACACAAGGACTTATTACGACTAAAAAGTTACCTAAAGATGAGGCATATTCAATTGGCGAAAAATATTTAGACCAAGTCGGTTTACTAAAATTCAAAGATAAATATCCTGCAACTTTATCTGGAGGTCAACAACAACGTGTTGGTATAGCGAGAGCATTAGCTATGGACCCAGAATTATTACTTTTTGATGAGCCAACATCTGCGCTTGACCCTGAACTTGTTTCAGGTGTTCTAAAAATCATTAAAGACATTGCTTCAATGCAGAAAACAATGATTCTCGTAACGCATGAAATGTCATTTGCAAAAGATGTTGCAGATAAAATCATTTTTATGGAAGATGGAAACATTATTGAAAGTGGAACAACTGACGAAGTGTTTAATCAGTCTCACAATTCTAGAACACAATCATTCATCAATAAAATTGAAACTGAACAAGATGAAGAGGTTCTACAATGACAGATACAGAAGCATTAGTTGAAAGGATTTATCGTCAGTCGAAACATATTTCTACTATTGAAAGAGATAACGCCATCACTGGCATACTTGACTTTATAGCAACAACTTACAGTGCTAACAATCATCATAAAGTCAATGATTTAATAAGTTTCATTCAAGAAGAAGAAGGATCAGGCAATGCATCTATCATAGGATATGAAGCTCAATTGTCACATTCAAATGCTGCTTTAGTGAACGGTTTTATTGCACATATATTAGACTTTGATGATGTTCACTCAAGTATGAGAGGTCATCCTACAGCTGTTATACTACCGAGTTTATTAGCAGTTGCAGAAAACGATACGCAAACTTTCAAACACTTTATTGATAGTTATATTATCGGTGTCGAAATGGCGACTCAAATTGGCGAAACAATTGGTGCTTGTCACTACGAACAAGGTTGGCACTCAACATCAACAATCGGCTTATTAAGTGCAACTGCTGCATGTTGTTACTATTTAAATTTAGATGCTCCTTCATTTGCGAATGCTATTGGAATAGCTGTTACACAAGCAAGTGGTTTACGTAACCAATTCGGTTCTGACGTTAAACCATTCCATGTTGGACTTGCATCTCAAAAAGCCTATTTAGCAGCACGTATCTCACAGAAACGTGTACTTGAAGGTAATAAAAATATGATGCCTACTTTTTATGAATTATTTGGTACATCAAATCGTTCATTTACGCAAATTATTGAAAATTTCGGCGATCAATGGTCAATTACACATCCAGGAATGTGGTACAAACTTTATCCATGTTGCTCAGCAAATTACCATTTAATCGATGCTATTAATACTATTAAACAAACACATCATATTTCCCCGGAAAAAGTAGAATCTGTCAAAATTACTTTTCCTACGAACGGTGATGCAGCATTGAAGTTTAAATCACCAGAAACTGGCTTAGAAGGTGCTTTTAGTGCTGAATATGTATCAGCACTTTTATTACTGAATCAAGAATTAACAGTGGATCAATTTTTAAATAAACCTATTAGTCATGACGTTAATCAACTTATGGAGAAAATCGTTAGACACTATGATGATGACATTCAACCAAGTCCACATGCCCTACCGAAAAATCGATTTACAATCGTTGAAATAACTTTAGTGACGGGTGAACAGTTTAAACAAAGAGTGAATGCACCTAAAGGTAGTCCATATAAACCATTAACGAAAGACGAACATCTTACTAAACTCAAACATGCATCTTATAAACATTGGGAAAATATTCATGATTTCTATGAAATTAAAGATACTAAAATGTTACAAAACTATATATTTAAAGGAGAAATATAAAATATGAAAAAAATATTAACATTTTTACTAATTGGCCTCATCGTGTTGGCAGGCTGTTCAAACGATTCAGGCAAAAAAGATAAAGGTACAATTGTCGCTGGTACTACAGGACAAAGCTATCCAAATTCATATGAAAAAGATGGTAAATTAGTTGGTTACGACATCGAAGCATTTGAAAAAATCGCTCACGAAGCTGGTTATAAAGTTAAATGGGTAAAAGCTGACTTCTCAGGACTTATGGGACAATTAGAATCAGGAAGAATTGATACAATAGCAAATGCTGTGGCAACAACAGATGAGCGTAAAGAGAAATATCTCTTCACAGATGCATACTCATATATCGGTAGCCAAATCATTACATCATCTAAAAATAAAGATATTAATAGCTATAAAGATTTAAAAGGTAAAAAAGTTGCAGGCGTGTTAGGTTCAAATCACACAGAAGCATTAGAGAACTTTAATAAAGAAAATAATTACGGATTCAAAACTAAAACTTACGAAAACCGTGAAGGCGCCCTACTTGATTTAGAAAACCAAAGATTAGACGGCTATGTCAATTCAGACTCAGTATCAGCTGCAGATAAAAACAAACGCGGAAAAGAAATTAAATTTGTAGGTAAACCATTTAATGTAGTCGGAACAAGTTTCCCATTCACAAAAGAAAATAAAGATCTAAAAGAAGACATCGATAAAGGCGTTAAAAAACTTAAAAAAGACGGCACACTATCTGACCTATCAGATAAATACTTCGGTACAGATACAACGAAAGAAAAATAAAGAAACAGAGGGCTTGAGATTTTCAAGCCCTCTGTTATTATATATTTTAATCTTGTTTACGAGATTGATGTACTTCTTTATTGAATGGGGTTAAGTATGTACAAGAATAATCTAATGCTATTACCTCGCTATACTCATATATAACGCCATTATTCAACAAACTTCTATTTTGAATATGCATTGCTGGAATTCCTTTTTTACAGCTTAACAATTCAGCTTGATTTTTATCAACTATTGTCGGTTTATAAGTCGTTATATTATGAGAAATTTTGTAACCTTTTTTCTGAACGAATTCTTGAATTGAATCTTTTAAATCTTCTACGCTTAAATCAAAAAATGCTCTATATGGTAACCTAGAAGTTTCAATCTGCACAATTTGATAGTTAGCAATTCTTATTCTTTGAAACTCCCAAACTTCTTCTGATTTTTCTAATTCAAACATTCTTCTATCTTTATCCGTAGCTTTAACTTTCCTTAAATATATTGGTTTAGATGTTAATCTAGAATAAGGAGTTGCAGTAATCGAATTATATATCAATGGATTTTGGCGAACATTTTTTTTAATAAATATGCCAGATCCTTGAACTGATTTTATAACTCCTATATCAGCTAATTGATCTATTACGGTTTGAATAGTATATCGAGAAACTTGATAGTCTTTTGCTAAATTACGTTGTGTAGGTAATTTTCCGTTAATAAAGTGTTGTTGATAAATTTTACTCAATATATCATTTAATATAAATTCTTTTTTCTTCATAATGATAAACGCCCTCTATTTTAGGTGATTAAGATATGACTAGATTATCCTTACTTTATTGTATCCTATACATAAGTATTATTCTGTAACTTTTTTATCCTCTTCTAATTCAGGACTTCGTTTTACCATTAGCATCCCACTAAAGTAAGCAACTGCTATAGCGATTACAATACCTATTATTGCAAAAATAAAATATTTGCCTATGTAAGCTGGTAAGCTAAATATACTTGATAAAATATAGCCATAAATTCTAACTCCAAAAAAGCTAATAAATGCTGATGCAATTGCACTTCCTAAGGTAACTGCTACAAGTGCTCGTTTATATTTAGTAATCACACCAAATAATGCAGGTTCAGTTATTCCTAAAAAAGCTGAAATTGCAGAAGAAACAATTATAGACTTTTCTTTAGATGACTTTGTTTTTCTATACATTGCTAAAGTAGTACCAGCAATTGCCATATTAGCCATGAACATCATTGGCATTAGCATATCATAACCTTGATTCGCAAAATTTTGAAGTGCTATAGGCGTCATTGCATGATGTAACCCAGTCAATACAGCTATCGGACGTATTGCTCCAACTATTACTCCTGCTAAAATTGGAGAAATATTAAATAACTGTTCTATTAAAAATGCAAGACCATTTCCAAGGAAAATACCAATTGGCCCAATAATAGTAAGTGCAATTAATCCAGCTATAAAAAGTGAAAATGTAGGTGTAAAGACCGTTCTCAGTACTTTCGGCAATATATTATTAACCCAATTATAAATATAACTTAGTATCCATACTGAAAAAATAATAGGTATAACAGTACCAGCATAATTAAAAACTGGAATAGGTATAAATCCAAATAAATGAAATGCAGAAACATTACCTGCATCTGCTGCTTCTGTCATAGTAGGAAACATCATAGATGCTGCAATAGCTATCGCTAAATATGTATTTGTTTTGAATATTTTTGCTGCAGAAGCTGCAATAAAGAATGGTAAAAATGTAAACACACCACTCGCTAACATATCTAACACTTTAATTGTATCACTTTTTTCTGAGATAACTTCAAGTGCTACTAGTCCCGCAATTAGACCTTTTATCATACCTGCACCGGCAATTGCTGGAACTATAGGTCCAAATACACCTGATAAAATGTCCATAAATAACTTCCCGATACTTTTCTTATCATCATCCGACACATCGTTATTTTCTGTACTTAAATTCAGTTTCTTAGATAAAATATTAAAGTAAGACTCTACCTCAGTACCAATTATAATTTGAAATTGACCATTTTGATTTTGAGATCCTAGCACTCCTGAAAGATTGTCGATACTATTTTTATCAATTAATTCCTCATTCTTAATATCAAATCTTAGCCTTGTCATACAATGCCATGCATTTATAATATTATCTTTACCACCAAGATTTTTTATTATATCGTCTATTACCATATCCTTTTTAACCAATAATATCCCTCCCGCTTCTGTATGCGTTTACAAAAATATAACACAAAATATTAAACATAAAAAACCAACCAAAATTATATATAGATATTTACAATCATTGATTTATCAATCTTTTAGATGATATATATTTTAAAATTGGACTGATTTATTTAGTCTATTGCACATATATTTAGTCCAAATTGACTTTGCCTAGATTCAAATGTTTCAATTAATTTAATATTAAAAAGAAATGAGGACAAATAATGGAACCTACTATTATAGAAGATATAAAATGTTACACCGTAAAACCGGATAGACATAATTTAGTAGTTGTATATGTCGAAACGAACAAATCAGTTTCAGGTTTTGGTTGTGCTACTTTTCAACAACGTCCATTAGCTGTTAAAACAATTATTGAAGAATACTTAAAACCAATTCTTGTTGGAAAAGATGGAAATAACATTGAAGATTTATGGAAATTAATGAATGTAAATGCTTATTGGAGAAACGGCCCAATATTAAATAATGCTATTTCAGGAATTGACATGGCTTTATGGGATATAAAAGGAAAGTTATCTAAGATGCCTTTATACCAGATTCTTGGAGGGAAATCTAGAGATGCTATCCCTGCCTATTCACATGCTTCTGGAGAAAGCCTTGAAGATTTATTCAATGAAATTGATACTCTAAAAAATGATGGTTATACTCACATAAGATGTCAATTAGGATTTTACGGTGGTATAGCTTCTAAAATTAATATGCCTAAAAATAACACAGAAGGTAATTATTATGATCAAAAACAATATATGCAAACTACTTTAGAAATGTTTAAACAAATACGAAACAAATACGGAAATGATATAGAAATATTGCACGATGTACATGAAAGATTATATCCTAATCAAGCTATTCATTTTGCAAAGCAACTTGAAATGTATGATCCTTATTATATAGAGGACATTTTGCCACCAGATCAAAACGAATGGCTAACACAACTAAGGAGCCAAAGTACTACACCAATTGCAACTGGTGAACTCTTCAATAACCCAATGGAGTGGAAACATCTCATAGTTAATAGACAAATTGATTTTATTAGATGTCATGTATCTCAGATTGGTGGAATTACTCCTGCTATTAAATTAGCTCATTTCTGTGAAGAAATGGGTATAAGAGTTGCATGGCATACACCACCTGATATTTCGCCAATAGGTATTGCAGTAAATACACACTTAAATATTCACTTGCAAAATGCAGCTATTCAAGAACATGTAGATATAAAAGAAAATACAAGAAAATTATTTACACATATTCCTGAACCAAGTAATGGATATATTTATCCAATTGATAAAAACGGTATAGGGGTAGAAATAAATTTAGATTTAGTCGATTCTTATCCAATACAGTATAGACCTCACGAATGGACGCAAAGTAGATTACCAGATGGTACATTATTTACACCATAAATGAAATGAAACTAGCCTTCGTGAATATGTATCAGGTAGATTTTCAGGTCGATAATTTATTTTATCGGCCTGTAAATCTCGTTTTCGGGTCGATATTTTTATTTATCGGCCTGTAAATCTCGTTTTCGGATCGATATTTTTATTTATCGGCCTGCAAATCTCATTTTCGGGTCGATATTTTTATTTATCGGCCTGCAAATTCCGTTTTCGGGTCGATATTTGTTTTTATCGGCCTGCAAATCTCATTTTCGGGTCGCTATTTATTTTTATCGGTCCATATTTCTCATTTCTGGACCGGTAATTCCCACGAATCGGTCCAGAAACCTCCTCTTCTTCCTTCCCCTTCTTCTATTTCACCTTTATTTTCTATTTTATATTCCATAACAGTATGAAGCATATCTCCAAAAGTGTATAATTACATTACAAGTGTGTATAGGCTATTTTAATCCCCCAAATAAATGTTTATGACACGCATGTCAAAATGGATGTGACAAAGTTGCATTTACTAATCATTGTATATGTACATACATCTTCGTATGATTAAGTTACAAAATACTTTTTATATAAGGGAAGGTGTGTTCAATATGGCAGAACAATCTGAAAAGAAAAAAGGCATTGGTCCTAAGGTTCAAGCTTTTGGTTCATTTTTAAGTAGTATGATTATGCCAAACATTGGTGCTTTTATTGCTTGGGGGCTAATTACAGCACTGTTTATTAAAGATGGTTGGCTACCTAACGAAGAACTTTCTTCAATGGTTGATCCAATGATTAAATATTTAATTCCATTACTTATTGCATTTAGTGGTGGTCGTTTAGTTCACGGTTTACGTGGTGGTGTCGTTGGTGCGACAGCTACTATGGGTGTTATCGCGGCATTCCCAGATACGCCGATGTTAATCGGTGCAATGATTATGGGTCCATTACTTGGTTGGTTAATGAAAAAGGTTGACCAATTCTTAGTTCCTAGAACTCCACAAGGTTTTGAAATGTTATTCAATAACTTCTCAGCTGGTATTCTAGCTTTCATCATGGCGATTGTTGGTTTCAAAGGATTAGCGCCATTAGTTGAAGGACTTATGAAAGTCTTAGGTATGGGTGTTGACTTCTTAGTTTCTCATCACTTATTACCATTAGTAAGTATTATTATTGAACCAGCTAAAACAGTATTCTTGAACAATGCAATTAACCACGGTGTCTTAACACCTCTTGCATCTGAACAAGTAGCTCACGCTGGTAAATCTATTCTTTATACTTTAGAATCAAATCCTGGACCAGGTTTTGGTATTCTATTAGCTTATATGGTATTTGGTAAAGGTACTGCAAAAGCAACTTCATATGGTGCTGGTATCATCCACTTCTTAGGTGGTATTCACGAAATTTACTTCCCATATGTTTTAATGCGTCCTTTATTATTAGTTGCCGTTATTTTAGGTGGTATGACTGGTGTTGCAACATTTAGTATGTTCGACTTCGGTACTACTGGACCAGCATCTCCAGGTTCAATCTTAGCTTATATAGCTATTACACCTAAAGGTAGTTACTTAATTATGTTACTTGGTATCTTCTTAGCAACATTAGTTTCATTTGTAGTTGCATCTATCATCTTAAAATTCACTAAAGACCCTGAAGGCGACATTGAATCAGCTACTGCTGATATGGAAGCTCGTAAAGGTAAAAAATCTTCTGTTAGCGGTGCTTTAACTGGTTCTAAAGAACAAGAAAAAGGTGAAGCTTCTGAAGAAACAGAAGAAAAAGACGAATCTGAAGAACTGTTAGATCAATATGACACAGAAAATATTGATGCACATGATTTCTCTAATGTTAAAAAAGTTATCTTTGCTTGTGATGCTGGTATGGGCTCAAGTGCTATGGGTGCTGGTATGTTAAGAAATAAATTCAAAAAAGCTGAGTTAACTGATATTGAAGTTACAAATACAGCTATTAACCAATTACCAGACGATGCTGATGTTGTCATTACGCAAAAAACATTAACAGATAGAGCAATTAAGAAAAATCCTAAAGCAATTCATATTTCAGTAGATAACTTCTTAAATTCACCAAGATATGAAGAATTAATTAACGAACTGAAAAAATAATTTTACACAAAGGAGTGAAGAACGATGATGATCAGTAACCGGGAAAAGAGTATTCTCAAATTACTATCTGAGCGTCTTCACTCTTTTTTAACAATTCATGATATTGCACAAGCACTTGGTATTTCGTCTCGAACTGTTCATAGAGAGATGAAAAGCGTTGAAGATACACTGAATAAATATCACTTATCTCTGACAAGAGTTCCTAAATTAGGATTACGTATTGAAGGAGAACCAGAAGACATTGACAATTTTGTACAATCATTGACTGAACAAAATACAATTGATTTATCTGATGAAGAAAGAAAAGTTATTATTCTATACAACCTTATTCAATCTAAAGATCCAGTGAAATTATATAGTCTTGCGAATGAAATTGGTTCATCTACGCATACACTTAACAAAATCATTGAACAATTGGAACCTGAATTACACACATTTGAACTTTCATTAGAGCGAAGACGTGGTGAAGGTTTGATTCTGAATGGTGAAGAAGTCAACAAAAGACAGTTACTTGCTAGAATCATGTTAGAAAAATTAGATGGTGACAGCGTGTACTCTGTAGTAGAAGATCATTTCGTATATCATACGTTAAACGAAACACATCTTCGAGGAATCGTTGATATAGATAGATTGTTTAATGTCGAACGCTTGTTAATGGATGAACTCGGTACATTACCTTATACATTAACTGAAGCCAGTTACCTTACTTTAACGATTCATATCGTTTTAGCAATTGAACGTATTAAGCAAGATGGACATGTAGAAATTGAGAATGATATTTTAAATGAATTGATTTCGACGGATGAATTCAAAGTATCAGAGAGACTTACCAATGTATTAAGCGATATATATGATGTGACATTTAATCATTCTGAAATTGCTTTTATTACAATGCATTTAAGAGGTGCAAGACGTCGCCATGAAACAACTTATGAAAACAATGATATTCATAAGCAGCGCGTTACCGAACTTATAGAATTTGTAAAAGATCAAGGATTTTCATTTAAAGATGAAGAAGCCCTATTCAAAGGATTAAATTTACATTTAGAACCTGCGATTAATAGACTTGAGGCAAACATTGAAACCTACAATCCGCTTACCGAAATGATAGAAACCTATGATCAAGAGTTATTTGAAGCCGTTTCATCAGGTTTAAAGATTGTATTCATGAATTATCATTTTCCAAAAAGCGAAGTTGCATATATTGCACTTCACTTTGGTGGCATGTTACAAGCAAAACAAAGACGTTCATTACATGTTCTCGTTGTATGTAGCAGTGGAATTGGTACAAGCCGTATTCTATCCAATCGTTTGAAACAGCATTTTTCTGAAATCACGCAAACTACCGAAGTTTCTGTCAGTAGTTTAAAGTCGATTGATTTTTCAAAGTATGATGGCATGATTTCAACTGTAGCTGTAGATACGAAATACCCACACATTACAGTAAATCCTTTATTACCAAAGCAAGACGCTGAAAATGTGAAATACTTTTTGAAATTACAGCAATCTGTTGTCCATGATCCTCAAAATATGCAGAATCAAGAACAACCACTATCATATGAAGATTATGATCGCACTGTAACTTTTATAGAAGAAAGTTTATCACTGATTCAAGATATGATCGTTGAAAAGAAAAAAGTAACACAGTTAGAACGATATCTCATTCAAACACTGTCGAAGCATCGTGTGATTGACAATACACATACGTTCAGTGAAAAGCTTAACAGCCGTATGAATTTACAAGGCTTTGCATTAACTGGTTATCCAGTTGCTATTCCTCACCTTTCTGATGAATCAATCAAAAAGCCACAATTAATTATTACGGAGTTAACAAAACCATTAAGGCTAAAAACGATTGAAAATGAACATCAAGAAGTAAATTGGCTTGTATGTATGTTTATTCCGAGAAATTCGGAACAAGGACAACTTATGAGCGAAGTGTCATCCTTAATTACAGAACATTTGGATGATATTGATCAGTTGTTAAATGATAGAGTAAAGATAGAGAACACACTCAAATCATTTTTCTTAAATAAATTAAAACAAAAACTAACGAAAACGGAGTGAATTAAAATGACAAAATTATTTAATCCAGAAAACATTTTTATGAATCTTTCAGTAAATTCTCAAGAGGAAGCTATCGAAAAAGCTGGCCAAGCATTAGTTGAAGAAGGTGCTGTAACTGACAAATATATTACTGCAATGAAAGAACGTGAACAAATCGTTACAACATATATGGGTAACTTCTTAGCTATCCCACACGGTACAGATGAAGCTAAAACTGAAGTATTAAAATCAGGTCTTGTATTACTTCACATTCCAGATGGCGTAGATTGGGACGGCAATGAAGCTAAAGTAGTTGTTGGTATTGCTGGTAAAGATGGCGAGCATTTAGATATTCTTTCTCAAATCGCTATTGTATTTAGTGAAGAAGAAAATGTTGAACGTGTTATCAATGCACAATCTAAAGATGAAATTCTTGCAATCTTTGAGGAGGTTGAACTTTAATGAAAGCCATTCACTTTGGTGCTGGTAACATCGGACGTGGCTTCATAGGTAAAGTATTAAATGATAATGGCTATGAAGTAACATTCGTCGATGTTAACGAAACAATTATTAATCAAATTAATGAAGAACAAGCTTATCAAGTTGTTATCGCAAATGAAGAAAATACTAAAGAACCTGTTGCAGGTGTTAAAGGTATCAATAGCATTACTGAAACAGACAAATTAAAAGCAGCGATTTTAGAAGCAGATGTCATTACGACAGCTGTTGGTGTAAACATCTTACCTATTATCGCTAAATCATTTGCATCATTCTTAAAAGAACGTGAAGCTGGTAAACCATTAAATATCGTTGCTTGTGAAAATGCTATTATGGCAACAGATCAACTGAAAAAAGCCATTTTAGATATTACAGGTCCATTATCTGATGACATTAGCTTCCCTAACTCAGCAGTTGATCGTATTGTACCTCAAGGTCAAAAAGAAGGATCATTAGATGTATTAGTTGAACCTTTCTTTGAATGGGTTGTAGAAGCTTCAAAATGGCAAGGTACACAATTACAAGATGTACACTATGTTGATGATTTAACACCTTATATCGAAAGAAAATTATTAACAGTTAATACAGGTCATGCTTATTTAGCTTACTTTGGCCAATACAAAGGTTACCATACAATTCTTGAAGCTATTCAAGATGAAGAAATTAATGCAGGTTTACGTGAAGTATTAAAAGAAACAAGTGAATATCTTGTTTCTAACTTCGATGAATTTACGAAAGAAGATCAATCTTACTATGTTGAAAAAATAATTGGTCGTTTCCAAAACCCATATTTATCTGATGATGTAACAAGAGTTGGACGTGGTGTATTACGTAAAGTTGGACCAAATGATCGTATCGTCAAACCTCTAGTAGCATTATCTAAAACGAATAAGAAACATTCTGGACTCGTAAAAGCACTTTGCTATTTATTAGAATATCAAGATGAAAATGATAAAGAAACAGTAGAGAAAAACGACTATATCAAGGAACATAGCGTTGCTGAGTTCTTAAGTAAATATGCAGAATTAGAATCAGACATTATCGAAGAAGTTATTATTCAATATACTTCAATCAATAAATAATATTCTAGAAGTCGTATGTAAAATACGACTTCTTTATATGGCTAATTTTATAATATTCCCATTTAATATCGGCATATTTCGTAATTTTCAATTTATTTTATTGAAAGAATTAATAATAACCATGCACTTTAATTTTTTGAGATTATATTATACCTACCTTTCGTTTGTGACAGTTATATTATTTATATTATTATTTAATTAAATCCTACTCTTATTAGTTTACATACAGTTATTTTTAGGCTAAAATAAGTAAATAATTGATAAACTATAATTATGAATTAAAAATTTAAAACGCTTCCATGTTGATAATGCGAGGCTTTACCACCTAACTGTATTATTTCAATTACAGAAGCAAAATACTCACTTCTAGGGGGATTCAAAATGGCAATTTCTAAAATAGAAAATTGTTCAGATTTATTAGCACTTGTAACATATGTGGACAAATTAAAATCTATCATTAAAAAGGATTTTTCACTTAGCTTTGAAGAATTCGCAGTATTAACTTACATTAATGAAACAGACGATGAAGAATATCATCTTAAAAAAATCATTAGCAAGTTAAACTACAAACAACCACAAATTGTAAAAGCAGTTAAAAACTTATCACAACAAGACTACTTTACAAAAAGAAGAAATGAATATGACGAGCGTACAGTTTTAATTCTAGTTAATAAAAAACAACGTAAATCAATTTCAGAAGTTCTTGAAAAAATCGATAACGAAATCGCTAAGACTGAAATTAACGATTAATATGAACGAAGCGGAGACATTCTATGATGTCTCCGCTTTTTTGTGTGATATGGGGTATCTGTTATAGGGATATTCTTGGCTTTACTCAGGACTTAAGCCATGACTTGGATGATCTCTTGGCTTTATTCACCACTTAAGCCATGACTTCGACGATCTCTTGGCTTTACTCGACACTTAAGCCATGACTTAGACAATCTCTTGGCTTTACTTAGGACTTAAGCCACGACTTGGGCGATCTCTTGGCTTTACTCAGGACTTAAGCCATGACTTGGATGATCTCTTGGCTTTACTCACCACTTAAGCCATGACTTCGACGATCTCTTGGCTTTACTCGACACTTAAGCCATGACTTGAGCGATCTCTTGGCTTTATTCGACACTTAAGCCATGACTTTAGTAATCTCTTGGCTTTATTCAGGAGTTAAGCTACGACTTGGACCATCTCTTGGCTTTACTTAGGACTTAAGCCATGACTTGGATGATCTCTTGGCTTTATTCACCACTTAAGCCATGACTTCGACGATCTCTTGGCTTTACTCGACACTTAAGCCATGACTTGGGCTATCTCTTGGCTTTATTCACCACTTAAGCCATGACTTCAGCTATCTCTTGGCTTTACTTAGGACTTAAGCCACGACTTCAGCAATCGCTCCTCCTCTCCAAACCTCCCTATTCCCCAATCACCTCTCCCTACCAATAAAAAAAGCTAAGACATTATCAAATGCCCTAGCTCGCTTTATTATATAACTTGTTTATCTCTTACTGGTTGGTTTAAAAAAGATGATACGACTTGTTTGAATTTTTCACTTTCTTCAATAAATGGTGCGTGCCCTGAATGTTCGAATATTTCTGTTTGGGCATTTTTTATATTTTCCGAATCATTATCAATATCAAAAGGATCATGTTTACCTTTCACTATAAGTGTTGGTATGTCTATATGATCTATTTTGATATTTATACCATTTATAGATCTAACAGAAATTGCATCTTCTTCTGGTGTCATTCGATAATATTTTTTCACTTCTTGATACCATTTAAAAGTCGATTTAACATCATGAAATATTTCATTGAACAATATTAACATTGCTTCTTCTTTACTAAATCCTGCGACTTTATCTCTATGTTTGGCAATTAATTTAATAAGTGGTTGTTTACCTTGATTGGAAATTGAAGATACGAGTACTAACTTTTCTACTTTATCTGGATGTTGGTTTGTAAATTCTTGTGCAATTACGCCACCCATATCATGTCCTAATATATAAGCTGATTCTAAGTCTTCATTATGCATTAAATCTACAATGTCATCTATATGATTTTGGATGGAAATTTCTTGTTGTTTATCTGATTTACCATGTCCCCTAGAATCCATTGTATATATTGTAAATTGATCTTTCAGAAGTTGTACTGTTGAATTAAATGTTGCTAAATTCATATTTAATGCATGTAACATAATTAATGGTTTCCCTTTACCGTGTTTTTCATACACTATATGAGTACCATCCCTTGTTAATAATTCTCCCATAATGAGTACCTCCCTACTTTACAGTAATAATATACCCATTTAACAATTTTTCACACTTATAATATTAAGTTAATGTCATAAAAATAAATGCAAAAAATGATTGTAGCCAATACATCATTTCCTGCATTTATGTTATACATATTTTCTTGTTGAATACATCATTACAAAATAAAGGATAATAACGAGTATAATCGTCCAACTCGCAAATGTAACAATCATAATGACTGTTTCGTTCAACGTTACAGATGCAATTGTTTTTTGAATAACAGCTAATCCCATTGCAGCGACTTCAAGCTTTTTCATAAATATTGCGAGTATGACGAGAATGATCCCGACGCCAAATATGGTTTGAAATACTTGTAAAGGTAATACATACATTCCTAACGTAACATTAAATATTTTAAGCATACATAGAACAATACCTATACTAAATAAGGAAATATTGGTCATCATCAATTTCTGATTAGGATAGAGATAACTATGTTTTTTTATAATTAAATATATAACAAGTGTAATCGATAGTATGATCACAAAATAAAATATATACAATCCCGTTACAGCATTAAACGGAATGAGCTTTTTATCAAATAAATATGCCAATAATAAGAAGTGTAGTGTATAAAAAATGATTGGATTATAATTTACAACCACAATATTTCTCTCTATGATTTGAAGTATTTCAGCGTGAGATTTGTGTCGATATTCTGCATAGTCTATATCTTTCTCATCTGACTTTTTCATATCCTTCTTTAATGAATGTTGAACTTTATCAATTTGTTTAGGTAATACACCGACATGCTGTAAATAGTCATTTACATTTTCCAGCAATACATTATTGTTCGGACGCAAATAAATACACCACCTTCATTATAATATTGTATAAATTAATCCCCTATTATGCAATATGTATATAACATAACAGGGGATTAAATTCGTTATTGATTTAGTATTTACCTATATCAATACGATATACTTTAAATTGTTTACTATCAGGTGTTGCTTTTGAAAGCTGGAAGTGTGCTTGTCCATTATTTACGTAAGCATAACCGCCTGTATACTTATTATTTTGTACACGTTTAGTTGTATTGTCACCTAGAATTGAGACAAGCGGATCTAACTTCACATTTGTTAATTTGTCATAAATCATTGTAACACGTTTAACCGTTTCTTTATTACCGTTAACTTTGGCAGTAATAATCATATGTCCATTTTTAGTATCAAATTCGTAATAATTTTCTCTATCGTTACTATCATCAGAATATGAGAACATTAAATTAGGATACTTTGATTTAATTTTAGAAATCTTATCACCAATTTTAATACCTTCGATTGTTACTGTACCGTCTTTATAGGTCTGCACATTATTTTCGTTAATATTTAATTGATTTTTAGTTGCAGCATTTGCCTCAGCAAAAGTTGAAAATGGCAGAACCATAAGTACCATTGCAATTATTAAGAGACATTTTTTCATATGAGGTTCTCCTTCAGTCTGTGTCTTATATGTTATGCATTGAACTGCGTTAATTATAACATACAGATTACAAAATGACCACTTTTGTTACAATCATGTAACAAAACCGTGAAATATCGCTTGATTAACTTAAAAATTTTTCCAATACTCCAATGAATTTTTCTTTTTCCTCAATAAAAGGCAGTTCTCCTGAACCTTCAAACAGTTTGAATTCAGCATTCGGTAACAGTTCACTTATTCTTTTACCTTCGCTATATAATATTTTGCCATCGTATTGACCAGAAATGACGAGCGTACGTGTTTCAATATCTGGAAGTAACGATATAATATCAAAGTCTTTAAAAGAACGCTTAACAGCAATTTCCTCTTCCATCGTTTGCAGATCATTTGAAGGAATATGTGACTTTACAAACTTTTTAGCTTGTTTAATATTTTTATACCTGAATCTTAATAAATATTTTTCTTTGTCTTCATCAGACATCGTTCTAATTTCATCAGCATGTCTATCATAAATACGATTATCTGGAAACGTTGAATGATTGTCTGTAGGATTAATTAACACCATGCCATTGATTAAGTCAGGATTCTTATATGTGAGACCTGTTGCAATTGTTGCGCCAAGTTCTAGGCCAATCACATATGCTGAATTAATGAATAATGCATTTAATAGTTGTTGAATATCTGAAATATAGTCATCTACTCTACTATCATGTGGTGTATCACTTAAACCATGACCTCTTAAGTCAATAGATATAACCTGATAATTTTTACTTAACTTTTTAATAAGTGGTTCAAAGACATCCATGTCTTGAAAAACACCATGCAACAAGATAATTGGATAGCCGCTACCTTTTGTTTTATAGTGTATGGCAACATTTTCTTTCGTTAAAAATAAATTCATCATGCTTCACCTCTTTCGATTTGTTTACAAACTTCTATGAGATCACTTAAGCTTTCGATTGTATAATCTAATTCGTGCTCCTCTGGTGTACCAATGACTGAATTAGCCATCCATGCAGTCTTCATGCCCATAGCATGTGCTGCTGCGATATCATTTAAAGGACAATCTCCAACATATAATGCATGATGCGCCGTTATGCCAAGATGTTTCAATATATCTTCAAATATGATTGGGTCTGGCTTCATAGCGCCCACCTCATCAGAAGTTGAAACATAATGAATGTATGGATAAATACCGATTGCATTCATAACATGTGTAATTTCTTCACTCTTACCATTCGCTACAACACCTAATTTATAACCCATGCTGCGTAATTTATCCAATGCTACCAATGTATCATAAAAAGGAAAATGGTATCTGTAGTGATGCATTTTATAGTCGTTATAAAATGTCTTCCACGATATCCTTTCTATATTTAATCTCTTAACAAGTTCTTGATATACCCATTCAACATCTTCTATACCATAGGGATTTAACGTTAAATATACTTTTTCAAAATCACGTCTTTGGACTGTTACCATTAACTCATGAAATCTCTCAAATTGTTCTTCCAAAAACTTCATTCGCGATTTCTCACGATCTACAAGCGTATCTTCTAAGTCAAAAATAATCGCTTGAATATCACACGAACACATGTCATCATCCCTTTCATAGAAACATTTTAAACTATTCCATAAAGAAAGCAATACAATTTTTACATACAAAACACCAACCCTCTATCATAATGTTTAAAGGATTGGTGTCCGTATGCTATTGATAGTCATTTAATACTGATTGTTACCTTAAATATTTAGTAAGTTCTTTCTTTTTTTCGTTGTTCTGTAATCATTAAATACATCATAATTGGTATGGCAATAATTGAGAGTATAATGCCAACCGGAATTTGTATCGGACTTATGATAATTCTGCCAACAGTATCTGCAATTAATAAAAGTGCACCGCCGATTAATAAATTCAAAAACATTTGTACGTTAATAGGTACCTTGTACACCCTTCTAACAACTTGAGGTACAATCATACCAATAAATCCAATAATACCCGTGAAACTTATAATAACGGCTGTCATTATAGCAGCTAATAGCAAACATGTCCATGATATCAATCGAACATTCACGCCAAGTGTTGTCGCTTTATCTTCACCTAATTGAATCATTTTAATATAATGACTCATCATAAACAAGATTAAGATACAGATTAAAGAAACAATACCAGTTATTTCTACAGTTATTTTTTCGGCAGATGAAACGCTACCAAACATATACGACACCATGCTATTTACTTTATCCGGTTTCAGCAATAAAAGTATATAGAGTGCCGAACTAAAGAACGCACCAATAAAAATACCTGAAAGTATCATCGTTGCTACATGAAATGTTTTGACCATCGTTTCTGTAATGAGTACAACAACGATAAGCGTTAACAAACTGAAGAATATAGAAAATAATGGCACAAACCAAATGGAAACACCTATAAATACGGCAAGCGCACTTCCGAATGTTGCACCGCTTGCTAAACCTAACGTAAAACTATCCGCGAGTGGATTATTCAATATCGTTTGATAGATTTGACCACTCATGACTAGCCCCATACCAACAATTAATGCTAAAAGTGTCCGCGGTACTCTTAACTTGTAAAAGATTGTCCATTCAAGTTGATTATCAAATTTCCATGTTATACCCGTAGATCCTACGAATAAAGAAATACCAATTGCAAACAATAGAACGAGAAACCATATCACAACATGGCGATAAACTTTATGATTATTAGTCATAAACTTTTTCAGAAAGTTCTTTTAGCCCTTTCGCTAATCTTGGTCCTGGTCTAGAAATCATATCTGCATTTAGTGCATGAACGTGTTTCTCTTTAACAGCATTAACTTGGTCAAAGCCATCTCTATTGTTATTTAATTTTTGATATTCTGCTTCAGACTGTCCACTAGTTGTAATCATCACATCAGGATTTCTTTTAAGAATGCTTTCTTTATCCGTTTTAATCCATCCTTCTTGATCATGATAAAGGTTCTTAGCTTTGATAGAAGTTAACATATCATCATAAAACGTATTTGATCCTGAAGTGTAAATGTCAGGTTGAGAAGAAATTTCCATAAACACTTTTTTACCTTGTTGATCTTTTGGTACATCTTTAACAACATCTTCTATTTCTTTCTTCACTTTACTTACTAATTTATCTGCTTCTTTTTCTTTACCTGTTACTTTTCCAACTTGCTTGAATGTATCATACATTTCATTAATTGAATTTGCATCATCTATGTAGACGACTTTCACGCCTGCATCACTTAATTTTTTTAAATCTTTTTCTTGTGTAGATTTGTTCGACTCATGCGCCAAAATTAAATCAGGTTTTGCTTTTAATAATGCTTCTGTATCGAGTTTAAAGGCATCGAATTGTTTTTTATCTTTCACATCTTTAGGATAATCATCAACAGTTGATACCCCAACGACTTTATCTCCAAGTCCTAATGCGTATAATATTTCTGTATTACTTGGAATAAGCGACACAATACGCTTATATTCTTTCTTATCAGTTGTTTCTTGTTTCGTTTCTTTTTTGTTATCCGTCTTATCTCCGCTTTGGCAACCCGTCACTATAATCATAGCAGCAAAGATTAAATAAAATATTTTGTTTAATTTCATACTTAATTTCCTCCATATATTTATTTAAAAAATGGTACACAAAAAGGCGCAACTCAAATAAGATTGAGCTGCACCTCAATTAAAATAATGATTAAAATTACATAGATTCTGGAGCTGACACACCTACTAATGCTAACGCATTGCGAAGTGTAATACGTGCCGCTTCAATTAAAGCTAAATGCGCTTTAGTCTTCTCTGCATCATCTGTTAATACTTTCTCTGCATTATAGAACTTGTGGAACTGTGCAGCCAAATCTTGAATATAATTCGTAATACGATGTGGACTGCGTGATTCTGCAGCAGAAACAATTGTTGGTTCAAATTCAGCAATTTTCTTCAATAAATCAAATGCTTTTTCATGTGTAATTAAAGATAAATCGACGTTTTGATCAATCGTGATACCTTTTTCTTCTGCTTGGCGAATAATAGATGATATACGCGCATGTGCATACTGTGCATAATACACTGGGTTATCTTGTGATTCTTTCTTAGCTAATTCCATATCAAAGTCAAAGTGTGTATCAGGACTACGCATCGTTAAGAAGTAACGAGCAGCATCAATGCCTACTTCATCCATAATGTCACGTAATGTAATAGCATTACCTGTACGTTTACTCATTTTTACTTCAACGCCGTCTTGTAATAATCGTACCATTTGCATAATTTGTATTTCAAGACGTTTTGAATCTACGCCAAATGTTTCTAGAGATGCTTTTAATCGATTAATATAACCGTGGTGATCAGCACCAAATAAATTAATTAATTTGTCAAAACCACGTTCTACTTTATCGTAATGATAAGCAATATCTGGTAAGAAATACGTATACGTACCGTCTTGTTTAATTAACACACGGTCTTTATCGTCACCAAATTCTGTTGTTTTTAACCATGTTGCGCCATCTTGTTCATAAGTATAGCCTAATTCTGTCATTTTATCTAAGACAGCTGAAATTTTGTTTGTTTCATATAATGATGTTTCACTGAACCAATTATCAAAATGAATATTAAAATCTGCTAAGTCTTGTTTTAATTTTTCCATTTCATAATCTAAACCAAGTTTACGGAATGTTTTAATACGTTCTTCTTCAGCTTCATCTTTAATTTCAGGATGTTTTTCAGCTAAGTCTTTACCGATTGCGATAATATCTTTACCATAATAACCATCTTCAGGTAATTCAGCATCTAAACCTAACGCTTGATTATAACGCGCTTCAATAGAGTGCGCTAAATTTTCAATTTGTTTACCTGCATCGTTAATATAATATTCACGTGTTACATCATAACCAGCTGAGCTTAACACGTTTGATAACGTATCACCTACTGCTGCATTACGTGCATGTCCAATATGCAAATCTCCTGTTGGGTTTGCAGATACATACTCAACGATGATACTTTCGTTTTTACGTTCTTCTGTTTGACCAAATGTTTTACCTTTTGTTAAAGCTGTCTTAATAATTTCAGTTAAATATTGTTGATCTAGGTAGAAATTAATAAATCCAGGACCTGCAATATCTACTTTCTTAACATTTGCTTTATTTGTGTCTAAATTTTCTACGATTTGATTCGCAATTTCACGAGGATTTTTACGCGCTAATTTTGTTAATACCATCGCAATATTTGAAGAATAATCTCCATTTGCAGGGTCTTTAGGTGTTTCAATTTTAATTTCTGGAACTGTTTCTACAAGTTCAGATTTAATGATACTTGCTTTAATTTCTTCAATTAACGTTTCTTTAACTTGGTTAATAATGTTCATTCATTTATCTCCTTATAATTAATTTGAAATTGGTATGTTCCAAGTAACCCAGTTTGATCACTTAGCTGATAATGTATCCTGAGTTTACCTTGTTGATCGTCTATAAAGTGTTTGATTGATAATGTATTAACGTGCATGGTCATGCGTCCTGCTTCTGTATCATAATAACTAATCGTTTCTTGTCCTTCAACAAAATGAAAGACTGTTTTGACCGCGCCAGTACGGTGGATTTTTACGCCATCATCTTCTATTTTAAGCATATTTTTTACGATTTGTTCATCAATCGTTTCTTCATATCTAATTATATCGCTATTTCTTCTATGAAATGTACCTGATGTTTTTGTTTGAAATGCTTCTTTCTCGCCATTTTGTTTCACGACTTGTTTAATATTTATATTAATATTTTCTTTCATAATTGGCCACCTCACCGTTTAAGAACGTATATCATTATAGCATATTTGACTATTAAAATTAAAAAAAGCAGGGCGAAAAGCGCCTGCTTTTTTTAGTGTCCTAGCTATAGTAGCTATCAACTATTTTACTTATGATATTGTGAAAAGACAATAGCTATTTAGTTGAATTGTGATAATTCACAATTAAGTCACAAAATAGACATATTTAATTTATCTCTAAAGAAGATTTTAGTTCATCACTACTGTTATGCCACATTTCAGAATTATGTTCTTGAAGGAATTTCTTAAGAACAGCTCTATTTTCATCACCAATTTGGTCAATTTTTACTTGATGTTTCATAGATTTATCCATCATATTCACGTGCTCCGGCATACTTTTATATCCACGCTTCTTAGGTTTATTGACCATTAAATAGCAACCTGTTAGCCCTGCATAATATGGTCCTTGTTCGCCACGTTCAGTTGTAACCCAGCAAAGCCAATATTCTTTTGCTTCTTCACCTTTGACTTCTTCTATATCTTTAACCCATTTCAAACGCTTTTCTACTTCAGCTCTAGCATGCATGGCACCAATATCGATAAATGCAGTTTGTTCTGATACATCGATAAATACAGGCGCAACGTTGTCTAAACTTATAGAGCCTATATTTGTACCTTTATGCCCATCTAATGGATCATTTTTAATGATATTAAATTGAAATCCTTTCTTTTCAGCCACTTGTTTCACCTCATTTAATTCATGATTACATCATACTAGAGTATCAGACTGACATTCAAGTTTGTAATCTACACGAGTTCATTTAATATATTGATAATATCGCCTTTAATCGTTTCATCTTCCATTTCTATAATTAATTCTTTAGGATAATACAATTTATAGTCTAAACGTTTAATCCCTGTAATACTATGGATGATGACTGATTGGCTACTAATTTCTTTAATACGACCTGTCTTCTGTAATAGATGAATCGGCTGTCTATTTGATCCTGGTCGGTCATAATCATACGGTAAGTCTGAGAACGAGTCACAAACGAAATAATATTCTGGATCAATGCCACCTTTTTCAAATAGATCTGTCAGTTCACCAATCGTAATTATAGATCCATCAAATGGTAAGTATTTAAACAAATCACGATTAACAAATCTTTTACTCAAATCACTCAAGATCGGGTCATCTTCTTCAGTCCACTCTTCTAAATAATACATCACGACCGCTTCATCTAGACGAATATAATCAGCGATTGAAACATCTTCTTCAAAAAATGGAATTAAATATTTTGGTTGCTCTTTAAATGAATATCCTTGATCATAAAGTACTTTCGCACGCTTAAAGCAGCGATTAAGCAATACTTCTCCACCTCGACTCACCGGGTGAAAATAAATTTGCCAATACATTTGATAACGACTCATTAAGAAGTTTTCTACTGCATGCATACCACTTTCTTTAATCAACACTTCATCTTTAGACGGACGCATCAATCTAAGTACGCGTTCCATATCAAATTGACCATAACTAACACCTGTAAAATAAGCATCTCGCTGTAAATAATCCATGCGATCTGCATCTATTTGAGATGAAATCATCGATATGACTAATTTATTTTCATGTGTCTTATTAATCACTTCTGCTACTTCAGCTGGAAAATCAGGCGACACTCTACTCAACACTTCATTAACTTCTGTATCACCTTTAATGATCAGCTGTGTGAATTTTTCATGATCCGTTAGAAAGATTTTTTCAAAACAATGTGAAAACGGACCGTGCCCTAAATCATGTAAAAGTGCTGCACATAATGCGAGTGGTCTATCCTTATTATCCCAATGTGCACGCCCTTCAAATACTTCATCTATCATACGTCGTACAATTTCATATACACCTAGAGAATGTCCAAAGCGACTATGCTCAGCTGTATGGAAAGATAAATAGAGTGTTCCAAGTTGTTTAATTCTTCTTAAGCGTTGAAATTCTTTCGTTTTGATAAGATCCCAAATTAATTGGTCTCTTACATGTATATAACGATGAACAGGGTCTTTAAAAACTTTCTCTTCAGGTAATTTTTTTGTTCCATAAGCTTCCTGTGTCACTTTGTTCCCTCCATTTCATCCAATTATTCTACAATAAACTCTATTTCGCCGACATTTTCATATACGACTTTATACTCTCCTTGTGTTAAAGGTTTTGGCAAAATAAATGTTCCGCTTGAAATAAACATGCCAGGTGTTAATGAACGATTATATTCTTTAATTTCATTAATCAACCACTTAACAGCTTTAGCAGGATGTCCCTCAACTTCTGTACTAAATCCAGAAGCTAATTCTTTACCATCTAAATATAATGTCCCTTTAATGTTATCTATATCTTCATAACTTAATTTCTTAGGTTCACCGTATACAACGCCACCACTTACTGCGCTATCAGCAATAATTTCCGTTACAGATAAATTAGGGAACCAATTACTAAAACGTGAATCTGGAATCTCTACTCCTGGTGCAATCAAGCATTTATTCATAATATCTTCAAGGCTATCTTCTTCTGTTAATTCTTCTTGTACAATAAAGACTAATTCTAACTCTGCTAAAGGTTCATTTAAGTCATTTAAATAAATATGTTTATCCAAAATAGTTGTTTCTCCCATCGCACCATATAATGGCGTTGTTGAGGAAAAGATATCTCTCGTTTCTTGACTCGTTAAACTAATTTTATAACCTTTATGAATTTCAGTTTCTTCCTTACGCTGCAACACACCTTCTTGAATATCATATGCAGCATGTTCAGTTATATTCGATGGTAAAACACCATTTGGAATAATTGATTGATTCTCATAAGCTTCATAAAATTGTGAAATCCATTTATTTAGTGATTGTTCCATTACAATCAACCTCCTAAAAAGTTTTTTTCATTAACGTCGTGCGCATTGTGTCACCAAAAAGTAATTCCTCATATTCACGTATCACTTCAAAACCTTCCTTTTTATAAAAGGCTATACCGATATCATTCTTTCCATCCACTTCTAAATAAACTTCATGATATGAATCTTTGTATTGATCTAAACCTGCCTGTAATAAAGCTTTACCATACCCTTCACGTTGCGCTTCAGGTAGAACATAATGAGAAGATAAATACAATTCAGTACCTTTGATAAAATTAGCAAAACCTACAATCTTATCTTCATCTTCTGCAACAAAGAAATCAGAATCATTAATGCGCTTTTGAAGCATCTCTTTAGAATAAGACGCATTTAAAAATGCCGTCACAGTGCTCGCAGTATAAATATTGGTATACGTATCATACCAAGCCTTAGACGCTACATTTTTAATACCTGAATAATCTTCAATTGTTGCTTTTCTTACATTTGCCATAAATATCTCTCCTCTATCTACCTTACACATCAATCGTCAATTCATGATGTCTATTAATCTAAGTTTGTAAATCCCCGTTTAATAATGTTCTAATGTACACATTTTAAATAACTTTATATCTCACGTTATAAATAATTATATCATTTATATATTAAAAACTATAATATTCAGAATACTTAATTATACCCGAAAACCCTACAGAAATGTAATATTTGTTAAGTATGTTAACACAAATTTAAAATACAGAACGTCAAAATATAAAAAATGAAAAACTAACAATCATTTTTACCATATAATAATCCCCTCACTATAAAAAGAGTAAACCACCAAACTCTTTAATATGTAATTACAGAATAATTTATAATGTCACTAAGTGATTTATTATCTGTAGAGATTGATGCCACACTCTTCTACTTCCATAGTGTGGGTTAGATAGAGGATCATGTACCAATAGAATATTCTGTTTCTAAATACAGAGGCGATTTAAACTCATTTATCTTTAATATTTCTTCATAATTTAGCCATGTTCAAACAATTTATAAGCTCGACGATAGCAATAATGCAGTCCAATCATGAATAAAAAGGTGATATGCTATCACAAATATATTAGAGCACTTCAAATTACAAGGTAAAGTTGCAATCTTTAGCGGTGGCACAATAGGAATAGGTCAATCAATGGCATTAGCATTAGCACAAGCAGGCGTTCAGATTATCATTGCAGATCATAACGCCTCATCAATTAAAGAAACACTCTCAGGAATTAAACAGAGTGAAGACTTTGAAACAGTTGCATTAAAAGTAGACATAACCGATCCAACATCGGTAAATCAAATGCTCAATAACGTCATAGAACAATTTGGCAAAATTGATATGTTAGTCAATAAAGTTGGGATGACATACAACGTAACAGAAGAAGAACTCACATTTGAAGATTGGAATAAAGTTATGAATCTAAACTTGAATGGAATATTTTGAGTGAGTTGATGTTTGAATAGTGAATTCGCGGAGCTGATCGCACGAAGACTAGCGGTGAAAAGCTTTTTCAAATTAAATATTTAATTTAAAGGCCACACTTATAAAAGCGCAGCCTTTTTTCTATTTATATTTTACACATATATTCTTTCTTTAATACATACGTATACATTCATATAAAAGATCGAAGAATTCGTCGACTTTGACGTTTTTTGCTACTTTAACGTTATGTTCTTTTTTGAGTACGTCCGATTCGTCACATACTGTTCGTCCATAACTTGGTCCGCGATTAATGTCGATTTCTACGTACATATCTTGAACTTCAAATAAGTCTTTATTTACGAGATATCCTATTGTTGTTGCATCGTGTAATGGACCTGCTTCTAATCCAAATTCTTGGAATTGTGTTTTTAAAGTAAAATTCATTAAATCACTAAATAATTGGCCAGCTTTATTATTTGTTGATTCCATGCGTTTTATAATTTCTGGTGTACATAATGTCTTGTTTGTTACGTCTAGACCCATCATGATGATTGGTACACCTGATTTAAAAACAATATGTGCCGCTTCTGGATCAGCAAAAACATTAAATTCTGCTGATGGCGTGAAATTACCATTACCATATGCACCGCCCATTAATACGATCTCTTTAATTTTAGATGAGATGGATGGTTCTAATTTCATCGCTAAAGCAATATTTGTTAATGGGCCAGTTGGTACTAGCGTAATATCTCCTTCACTATTTAATAACGTTTCAATGATAAATTGTACCGCTCTTTTATCTTCGGGTTCTCTATTTAACGCATCAAATACAGGACCATCCATACCTGTTTCTCCATGAACATTGTCAGCTACTACACGTTCTCTCACTATAGGTTCAGACGCCCCACTATATATTTTAACGTCCATATTCAAGTGTTGTGCAACACTCAAGCCATTCTTAACCGTTTTCTCAAGCGTTTGATTCCCTGAAACAATTGTTATACCAAGTAAATCAATATTAGGATGAATGTATGCCATTAACATCGTTATTGCATCATCATGACCAGGGTCGCAATCTAAAATTATTTTTTGTTTTTCCATTATAATTCCTCTCCTCTTTGTAAGCCTTTTCTTTATTCTTGTATTATACTTCTGCAAAGATTAAAGTAAGTATGAGAAATATCATATAAGAGGTGTGAAATATTGAGAGAAATTTATAATGACAAACTTAAACAAGATATGATAGACCAATTCAATTATCTCGATCTCTTTGGATTTGATGTGCAACAACACGTAAAACTCTTTTTCATTTCTCAAAAAGATCATATCATCCAAGACACTCAAAAACCCGAATATTTATTTTATCTTGTTAAAGGAAAGACAAAATTATACGAATACATGGAAAATGGCCAAGTTTCTTTAATCGATTTTTTTGATCCTTCTTCTTTTATAGGAGAAATGGAACTGATAGATGAACACGCCGCACCTCTTAATGTCCAAGCAATAGAAGATTGTTGGTGTTTAGCAGTACCACTTTATGAACTTAAAGACAGTTTATTAACTGATCCAGTATTATTAAAGAATTTACTATCTTATATCGCACATAAGAACATGAAAAATATTCGAACTTCAACACGAAATCAATCATATCCATTGTCTAAAAGACTTGCTTCTTTTATTTTAGTTACAGAACAAAATGGTAAATATGAAGAAAAACATACACAAGTCGCACAATACTTAGGTGTATCTTATCGACATTTATTATTTGTTATCGCAGAATTTGTACAAAAAGGATATATAGCAAAAGAGAACACTAACTATATAATATTAAATAAGGATGAATTAAAAAAGTTAGCAAATATATAATATGATATAAAAAAGCCCCCACTTCATGTTGTAGTGAGGGGATTATAGCTAATATTTATATTATGACTGTGTCTTTTTCAACTTCTTATTTAACTTCTCGTCTAATTCTTTTTGTCGACGTTTTCGTTCTTCATTTCTAAGTCGCAATCTTTCTTCTTCTTCTGGATCGCGTTTCTTTTGAAGTTGTTTTTGGATTTTTTCCATTAATTCGTCTTCTGTTAAAGCGGCACATGGGCGGTTATTTACGAATGCGAATGTCTTTCTTCTACCTGGTCCACAATATGATTGGCATGCTACTTCTATTTCAGCTTCTGGGTCTAATTTTTTAATTTTTTTCAAAAGTGATGGCAAGTTAACGGCTTGGCAATCATCGCAGACTTGAAATTTATTTCGCATTTGTTCCCCCACCTTTCTTAATTGTTAATTTTGCAATAAATTATTATACCACCTTAACAGTTGTTTGAGAATGTCATTTTATCGTTTTTCCATATTTCGAATCATTTTATCATTGCGTTCAATCATTCGTTCGAAATATTTATCGTACAATGTCCATTCTTCCGTTGTGACAGGATCCATATTCAAAGTTGCACCTAAATTTTTCAAACTTCCTAACAATTTAAATAGTATGTCGTTAGTTGTATATTCAGTGCCTAATAATTCGTTCAATGAAGCCATGCTTTCAGGTATAATAGTCGGGTAAATGAATTTTGTCTTTTCGTTTTTCAGTGCATGTTCATAGAATGCTTTCATCATTTCGGCACGTTCAGCGCCTGATCCTTCCACACATAAATAGATTTGAACTGCTATACCACCTTTCACTCTTCGTTGTGATATACCAGCAAACTTTTGATTATGAATACTTAAGTCATAACTACCAGGGCAGTATGATGCGGTAATTTCTTTATTCTCAATTTCATTAGTATCTTCTTTAAACATTTCACGAATAAGACGTAACATCACTTCATATCCTGTATCAATGGATACATCATGCTTACCCTTAAAAATTAAAGATATATTAAGCACACCTTTATCTAGCACAACACCTAATCCACCAGAATTTCTAACGATTGCACTATAACCTCTAACATCATTTAAATATGCAATACCATCTTTTAAATAAGGTAATCTAGAATCATGTATGCCTAATATCACGACGTGATTGTGTATCCATGTCCTAACAACACTTGGACTTTTATCATTTCCTACTTGATCACAAAATGTATCATCGAAACTAAAGGACTGCATTGGCTGCAGTCCTGAAGTGTGGTCAATGTATCGCCATTCTTGTGTAAAATAATCTTGCAAATTAGCCATGATTATAATGTTTGAGCAGCTGTAATGATTGAAAGACTATATACGTCTTCAGCTGAACAGCCACGAGATAAATCGTTAACAGGTGCGTTTAAGCCTTGTAATACAGGACCAACTGCATCAAATCCACCTAAACGTTGTGCAATTTTGTATCCAATATTACCCGCTTCTAAGCTAGGGAAGATAAATACATTTGCATCACCTTGAATTTCAGAATTTGGTGCTTTCTTAGCAGCAACTTCTGGTACGATTGCTGCATCAAATTGGAATTCACCATCTAATACAACATCTTTTAAATCTGTTTCTTTTAAGTTCTCTTGAGCAATAGAAACTGCTTCAGATACTTTTTCAGTATCAGGTGATTTAGCTGAACCTTTAGTTGAGAAGCTTAACATTGCTACTCTTGGAGACATACCAAATGCTTGAGCAGTCTTAGCACTTTCGATTGCAATCTCAGCTAGGTCTTGTGCATTAAGTTCTGGGTTAATTGCACAATCACCGAATACATATTGTTCTTCACCTTTAGTCATGAAGAATACGCCAGATGTTTTTGTAACGCCTGGTTTAGTTTTGATAATTTGTAATGCTGGACGTACAGTGTCTGCAGTTGAATGTGCTGCACCACTTACTAATCCGTCAGCTTGATTTGTGTAAACTAACATCGTACCGAAGTAGTTAACGTTATTTAACAATTCTTCAGCTTGTTCTTGAGTTGCTTTACCTTTACGACGTTCAACAAATTTTTCTACTAAATCTGCTTTTAGTTCACTAGTTTCTGGGTTGATGATTGTAAGACCATCGATTGATAAGTCTGCACCAGCTGCAGTTTCTTTAATTTTTTCTTCATTACCAAGTACGATTGGTGCAACCAAATCTGTAGATTGTAATTTAACTGCTGCTGTTAATACGCGCGCATCTTCACCTTCTGGTAATACGATACGTACATTTTTACCTGATAGTTTGTCGCTTAGAACATTAAGTAAATTAGACATAATTGCCTCCTATATATGATTGCTATTATTTTTCCATTCACAATTATAACATTTTTTCATAAATTTTCACGTATCTAAACTGTGAATTTATATTGGATATTTTTAAAATATTATCATTTATATTCTGAAAGCAACATTTTCCATTTTTTATTTAAAATTTTATCCTTTGAAACTGTAAATTTTTCGTTTGGTTTTAAATTTGGATCTTTGCCGTTGTAATCTTTAGTTGCAAATCCTGTTGATAGGGATGGTTCACTATTTGGCTTGAATTGATATTCGTATACTTTACCGTTATCTGCAAACAAATATTTCGTAATCGGTTTATCCATTTTAGCGACACTACTGTATCCTTGAATATTATTTAAATCTTGTGCCTGTTCATCATAACCACCTTGATTATGCTTGCCTTGATACATCGTTAATCCAACAACGTTATGGATATTAAAATGTTTCCACCCTGGTTTATCATGATCTGTTATTTGTATTTCACCATCGTCACTAATCGCATAGCCATCACCTTCCATTTGTTCATTTCGACTAAAATAACGATTAGTTACTGCTTTATGTTGATCTTGGCCATATTCGTCAGCAATTTTTAGTAACTTTTGTTTCAATTCATCTTTGTCTTGCTCTGAAAGTTGAATATGCTTAGTTTCAGCATGTTTCGTTTCACTATGTTGCTTTGTCTCTTCTTGTGAACTATTTTGACAACCGCTTAATATTAAGATCATCACTACTGCCACACTTAAATAATTGAATACACGTCGCAAAGTAACCGCTCCTTCTATTAACAAATAGGCGCCTCCATATCATCATATTTGAAGGAGACGCCTTATGGATATTTATTTAACTTTAAAATCTATGATTAGTCTTTTTTAATACCGAATTCATCGACTAATTTAACTGTTCTTTGTTCACCTTTACTAATATCGCCATGTAATTGATAAATTTTAACGACTAATTTACCTTCAGATACATCATAAACTGAAAAGTTCTGATCAGATGAATCACGATTATTTTCATGACTATCGTTAAAAGCATCTGTCTTATGAGGTTGCTCACCTATCGCAAATAAACTATTATAATGATCTAATTCTTCTTGAGTTAAATCTTCTAGCTCTGGTCTAACTTTCTTAATATGTTCTAAAGGACGGTCGTATATACTGTCATACGCTTTTGTACCACCTGTATTAGGCAGTACGTAGACTGAACCTTCTGGGTTGTCATAATATGTGATGTTATCTTGACCTCTAATTTGTTTGGCATCTTCTTTCTTAGCATTTACAAAGCTATTTTTAGTCGATGTATGTTCTAGTGGTTTCGTACGAGAAAGCACATGGTCATGACCTTGTAATACTAAATCCACATCTAAATCATCAATTTGTTGAGTCAGTTCGTCACGTATTTTAGCAACATCTTCATCTGATAATGCATGATACGATTTAGAATACATTGGTTTATGCAGGTTTAAGATAACCCATTTAGAGCCATTCTTTCTGGCATCTTTAATATCTTGTTTAATCCATTCCATTTGTTCTTTGCCAATTGCTTTTTCTTCAGGATTATCTTTAGATTTCTTATTATCATTCGTATTAGCGACAACCATATGTGCACCATTATAATCAAACGAATAATAAGATCCACCATTGACCGCATTGTTTTCTTTAGGTACATTGACATGTTCATTATACTTTGTCAGTAATTTTTCATCATCTTCACTTAACGCATATTCGTCATGGTTACCAGGTGCAGAAGCTACTGGTAGTGACATAAATGATGGACGTGATTGATCATATAAATCTAACCACTCATCTTCAATTTCTGCAGTTTCTACAAAGTCTCCTGTGTGTAATGCGAAGTTTGGATTACCTGCTGTTTGAATAGCATTGCTTAACGTATCTGCTCCAAATTGTGCTTCATTTCTTACGTGTTCATTCCAATAAGCATTTTGTGTATCTGTATACTGTACAAATTGGAAAGGATCGCCGTTGTTGCCAGAAGTCTTAAATTGTCCAACTTCACTTTGAGGACCACTTGCACTACCTACTCGATAATAATATGTAGTATTCGGCTTTAATCCCGTTGCTTTCGCTTTATAATTATATTCAGGAACTGTCATTAGTTCAGACTTCCCATGTTTATCACCGCGCGTCCATTCAGCACCTTGTGCATGTTCATCTGTATAATATCCATTTATTTTCTCTTTACCTTGAGCATCTTTTACAGGTTCACCTTCATCATCTTTTTCTACATCCGCAAAGATGAAATTGCCGTTCTTATCTCGTTCAACATATTTAGAATCCACTTGCTTAGAAGTTGCATCAAACGCTTGTGCATCATCAAATTGACCCGACTCTGACACCCAAACTTTAGCATCATTAAATTGATCTGTCGTATACCAATTAAAAGCCATTTCTGTTTTCGTATCACCATTAAAATTCGTAATAATACGATTCGGCTGATTTTTCTTAGGTACAGGCGCTACTTCCGGTTTCTGTGACATCACTTTAATATCCGAATGAGATTGTTGATTCACAACAGACGAATCAGATCCCGAACCACCAGCACCACTCGCCTCAACCGTACCAGAAGTAGAAATCCCTAATAATAACATCATACAAGCCGTACCACTAATGAATCTCTTTGCTATTGACTGATTATACATGTACACTTCCTCCTAATTAACCCTATAGTGATTTAAAAAGCAATCTATTAAGAAGTATATCAATCATATTTTAACCTTATGTAAAGATAGTATGAGTATTGTATGAATGTAATATGAAGAGAGATGAGTTAGGAAAATAATCATTGAAATAAAACTGAAAATTCCGTTAATTCAATTGCTAAATTTTGGATATCGCACTATAATATAGAAAAGATATAGATAAATTTATATAGAAAGGATGTTTATTATGGAAAATAAAGAAGTTGTAGAAACAGTAATTGAAACAGAATCTAACCCACGTATAACAATTTCATGGTAGTATAAAATCTACTAAAAAATCCAAGAAAAATCTTCTCTAAAGGTTAATTTTTCTTGGATTTTTATTTTTTGATATACTTTCTCTTTTTCTAGAATAGTTCACCTTCTATTGTACTATTATTTATGTTTATAGATTAAAAATTTTTAATGTCATAGAGAATAAAGATACTAAAGTTTCAATTGTAATTACTCCGTTGTATATATTTTTACTAATAAACATTTTACTTCACTTTATTTTTATAAATTTTAATTATTTAAATGCATTCCACTTATAAAATAATATATCCTTTTTAATGGAAGTTTAGTATAATTATAGAAAATTATACTTGTAGGAGATTGAAATGCAAAAAAGTACACTTATTAATTTATTGAATATTGATGAAGATCAATACGATACTTATAATAAAGTGTTGAAAAATTTAAATATAGAATTTTCATCAATATATTTTCCATTTATAGAATCTAATGATTTATTACCAGTAAGCTTTTATTCTTACTATCCCGTTGTTTTTCAAGATTTTTTCAATTTTTCTAAAAAAGAAATTTTTCATTTGATAGATTTATCTCATTTTCATTTTATATGCCTATTTATTTTAGACAAGTTATATGATTGTAATACTAATAAAGAAAAATTAGATTTTTTAATTATGACAGAGATGTATAGTCATGCTAAATCAAATATATTTAAAAATATAAAAAATGATAATATAAATGTTGAAATACAAAGACTATATGCTATGAATATGAAATCTTTATATGATGAAAAATATAATTTAGACATATACCAAAATAGAGATATGAATGATATTGAATTATACTGTACAGAAAAATATTCATTTGCAAAAATTATGATTCTACTATTTTCAGATGTTAGAAAAATCGATAAAAACTTGTTAAAGCTAATTCTACATACTCATGATAAATTTGCTATTGCTAGACAGATCCTAGATGATTTAACAGACTATATAGAGGATTTCAGTGAAAACACATTTAACATTTATTTGAATCAATTAGACAACACCTATTTGCAATCCAAAAAACTCAATAATACAGAGTTAAAATTTTATTTAATTAATTACTCAATTAAAAACTTTGAAATTATAAAAGACATACTCTATACATATAAATATACTAGTTGGTATAAATATATAGATTTTTACCATTCAGAAGCTTTAAATTTAAAAAATGATTATGAAGATAAGGTAAAAAAATGATTAATATTATAAGAAAAATATTAAAAAAGCGTAATAATTTCATCGTTACTGATGTAATTATAAATAATAAAAGCAAATCATTTCTAATTGATACAGGTTCTGAGAAATCATTTATAAAAGCGAAAAATAATGATAGATATAAAGAAAATAAATCTAAAAGATATTTAGTGAAAGGATTAGGCGGAAATAAAATATATAGTAAAACATACTCTATACCTTTAATTAATATCTGCGGTATTGAAATTCAAGAAGTCGAATTCATAGACTTTAAATCTAATAGTATTTTGTTTAAATACTTAAATATTGATGGAATTATTGGATGGGATATTTTAAAAAGATTTTCTTTTAGTTTAGATTTCAAAAATTATATTATATTTTCAGAAAAGATAAGTAGTAGTCATTTCCTCATTAATATACCTGTTATATCTAATGAGAAAATCCCTGTATTTGAAGTCATGATAGATAGTCAGAAATTCAAATCTATAATAGACACTGGCTCTACTTATACATACTGTAATAATGAACAAAAATTAAAAAATTCATTTTTAGAATCAGATTTTGAAAAGAAAATTATACTTGGAATTAATGGAATTACTTTTCAATATCACGCCTTTAAAAAATATAAAACTGTTACTTTTTTAAATAAATATAATTTTCAAATCCCCAAATTATATATTGAAGAGAGTAAAAATAACAATATGTATTATGAGGTTTTACTTGGCAATGACTTTTTAAAAGACAAAATACTGACATTTAACCATGAGTATCAGTATTTTAAATTAAGTATGGGGTGAACTTACATATGAATAAAAATATTTTCAAAATATTATCTATTACTTTTTGGGGGAATTTTTTTAGTAGTACTTTAATATTTATTATTGGATTATATATCTTGAAAGAATTTGAAAATATTATTTTGTTTGGATGGAGCCAAGCTATTGGCCCTATTGTAACACTGGCTTTAATGCCTTTTTTAGGTCCAATAATAGATAAACTATCTAAGAAGAAAATATTAATTATTGGTCAATTTATTTCAATAACAGCTCTATCTTTATATTTTTTCACTTTCTCTCATCACAATCTTTATCTATTATTAATGATTATTGTCTTTCTAAAAATTACAGATAATATTGTCACAACCGCTATTTCATCTACTATCATATTAATAACTGAAGAAGATGAAGTTCAGCGCATAAAATCATTACAACAGGTATTGTTAGCATTAATCAATATTATGGCTCCATTACTAGGTGCCATATTCTTCACTGTAATTAGCTTAAAATCTTTAGTATTTATTGAATTGATTTGCGAAATGATTTGTCTCTTATTTATTACGAGTTTGCATATTAAAAATAGAAGAATCACAGATAACACAGGTGATGAGAGAATTTTAAGCATGTTTTTAGACGGATTAAAATATTCATTTAAACACAAGAAAATTATGTTCTCACTTTTTTTCGCGGGAATAGTGAATTTCATCCTATGTTCTTATCTAATCGGACTTCCATACATTCAAGTAAATGTATTAGATTTTAAAAATATAGAGTTCGGACTTACTGAAAGTATATTTTCTTTAGGACTGATAGCATCAGGTATATTTTTATCAATTTCTAAAAGTTTAAAATATCCTTTGAAATTCTCATATTTGAGTGTAATTGGAATGAGTTTTTTAACAATTCTTTTAGGTTCATTATTAATGATTGAATTTAATCGCTTTATATATATACTTTTATTTTGTGGATTTAACTTTATTATAGGAATTTTTATATCATTTGCGAGTATTCCAGTAACCAGTTGGTTAACGATCAATATTGAAAACGCATATCAAGGAAGAATATTTAATTTATTGAATGTTCTATCACAAGTTCTTTTACCATTAGGAATACTATTCTATAGTCAAATATTCAATTACTTTAGTTACACTACTATTTTTATTATTAGTGGAATTGTGCTTTTTCTATTTAGTAGCCTGAGTACAAAAATATTTGCAATTGATTTAAATGATAATGAATTAAGTTAATTTATTAGAACAAAAAAGAAGCTCAACTCGAGCTTCTTTTTTGTATATTACTTTATTTTTTTAATAATTCTTTTTTAAATGTTTCTGCTTGTTTCTCTACTGAGATTAAATCTCCGTATAATGCTTCATTACTTGTATAGTAAATGACGTTATTATTTTTCACTGCTTTATTATTTTTCCAAATTGTTGAATTTGTAAATTCATTATTTGGTTTTTTACCGTCTTGTGTTGGAATAAATAAGTAGTCTCCTGAATAATCGTTAAATTTTTCTTGAGGTACTTTCATGAATTTTTCTTTTGGCATTGCTTTTTTAGCTTCTGGATCTTCTTTTAATTTGAAACCATCGAATAGTGCGTCACTACCTCTACCGAATCTTGCGCCGAACTGATAAATATCTTTTGCTTGTACGTCCATAATTGAAGCTGTTTTATCTGCTCCGATATGTTTTTTAATTTCTTTACCGTCTTTTAAAAGTTTATCTGATAGTTCATCTGCTTGTTTTTTAGCTTTTTCTTCTTTGTTCACTAATTTACCGTATTCGATATGCGTTTGTTTATAATCTGTGTCTTGTACTTTTAATGATACGGTTGGTGCTATTTTTGAAAGTTTATTATTATTTTTATTTTCTTTATACGTTACGATTAAATCTGGTTTAAGCTTCGCTGCCGCTTCAACATCTTCTGGATCTATTTTCTTAACATCTTTCATATCTAAATATTTAGAATCTGGGAATACACTTGTGATCGCTACTGGTTCTACACCTAATTTTTTCAAGTTACCATAGTTAGCTGTCAGTAATAGAATACGCTTTGGATTTTTAGGGATTTTTACTTTATCTCCACTTTCAGTCGTAAATGTTCGTTCTTTACTGTCACTTTTACTACTTGATGCTTCGTTCTTATTAC
>NZ_PPQD01000018.1:405618-409120 GCF_002901825.1 Mammaliicoccus sciuri
TTAATAATTTTTTCATTTCTACACCTCATATTTTTATTTTAAAACGATGGAATTAACGTATCTTCATGTTTTTCTTTTAGATATTTTTTAACTGCATCACTTTTCATAACTTTATGTAATTCTTTAATCTTTTCTGAGTCTTTATTATCTTCTCTTGCAACGAGTTGAATTGAGAATCGTGAATCAATGTTTTTCTCTAAGAACAGTGCATCAGCAGGTTTTAAGCCAATTTTAGAAATATAAGTTGGATAGTTATAGACAAGTGATACATCTTTTTCACTGTACGTTTCTGCTAAGTTCAGCAAGTCTACTTTCAACCATTTGAAATCTTTAGGATTTTCGACGATATCTTTCGTAGTTCCATTTACACCAACGCCGTCTTTCAATTTAATAAGACCTTGTTCTTCAAGAATCGCTAATGCTCTACCTTCATTTGAAATATCATTTGGTATCGCTACTTTTGTACCTTTTGGAATGTCATTGATGTCTTTATATTTTTTAGAATAAAAACCAACTTTTGCATCATAAATCGGTTGAATCGCTACTAAATTTGCTTTTCGTTCTGAGTTGTATTTTTCCATAAATGGTTTATGCTGTGCAAAGCTTGCATCCGCTTCTTTACTACTTACCATATCGTTATAAGCAACGTTGTCATTCACTTGGACAAGTTTAATTTCCCAGCCGTCCTTTTTAGCTTCTTTTGCTGCTTCTTTAACGACGTCTGTCATTGGTGGTGCTTGAGAAGCTACTTTAATGACTTTGTCTTCGTTATCTTTTTTATTCGCGCCACAGCCTGCGATGATAATGCTTAACATTAATAACATAACAAATAAACTTTTTTTCATTTCTACACTACTTTCTTTTATCTATTTTTCGAGCTATAAAGTTCCCTAACATTTGTATGATAAATACACTGATAATGATGATGATGATTGAGAAATACATGATTTCATTTTCATAACTTTGGTAACCGTATCTGATTGCGAAATCACCTATTCCACCACCGCCAACAATACCCATGACTGTTGAATAAGACACCATGCTTACTGTCGTCGTTGTATATGCCAATATAATGCCGCTACGTGATTCAACTAATATGAAATTCCAAATATATTTATATGTTGTCGCACCTAGAGATTCTGCCAAGACTTTAATATCACCAGGAATATCTAATAATACTTGCTCAACCAACCTTGAAAATATCGCGATACCTACAATACTTAAAGGGATAATCGATGGGTATGGACCGAACGCACTCCCTAAAATCATACGTGTAAGCGGGATTAAACTGATTACAAATAGTAAGTACGGGAATGAACGTATAAATGTAATTAAGAAATTAAATGACCAATAATAATTGATATTTAAAGCTTTAATACTCGGGTTTGATAAAAATAATGCGATTCCTAGAGGTAGTCCAACTAGCAAAGTGATGAGCATGGAATAACCTAACATGATGCACGTTTCTTGTAAGGACTGAATCAATTCTGGTAAGTAGTAATTTATCTTTTCTAAAAATGTCATTCTTCTAAACTCTGCCTAACATTCTCTAAATAAGAATTCGTATTTCTTTCTACACTTACTACTTTATTATCCATAACCTCTAACAATTGACCGTCCTCCATAACACATACTTCTTCACATAATTGTTTAACAACGCTCAATTCATGCGTCACAAAAATAATCGTAATATTATATGCTTTATTCACTTTCTTCAACATCTTAATGATGATTTCAGTGTTATGTTCATCTAAACTACTTGTCGCCTCATCACACAATAAAATATCCGGGTTTCTCACGAGCGCTCTTGCTAATGCAACACGTTGTTTCTCTCCACCGGATAATTGTGCTGGATAATAATCCTTTTTATCATTTAACCCAACAAACCCTATTAATTCATCTACTTTTGCTTTATCTTGCTGATTAATAATTTTTAAAGGCAAAGCGATATTTTGCTGAACGTTAAGGTTATTCAACAAATTATAATTTTGAAATACCATGCCTATTTTTTCTTTATACTTCCTTACAACACGCTTTGATAACGCTTCTGTATCTTTCCCGTCAAAAACAATGCGCCCTTCTGTTGGTTGTTCTATTAAATTCAGTAATCTCAGTAACGTCGACTTTCCCGAACCACTTTTTCCGACAATACCTGTAACAGATCCTGGTTCTATCGTTAAAGAAAAATCTTTTAAAGCAAAATTGTCATTATATTTTTTTGAAACATTTTCTAATTTATACAACTTTATACTCCTGTAAAATTATTTTAAAAAGGAAATCTATTTTCATTATCCAATAATTGAAATCGATAATCAATATCAATTAATACATTTAAGTATTCTTTCTTTCACAACAATGTAAAAAGTTGAGTCCTTTCAACCTTATCTAGTATGATAGACTTGTAATGAAGATATCTTTTCTAAAAGGAGCGAAAGTAAAATGAACGAAGCAGCAAAAACATTAGATGGTTGGTACAGCTTACATTTATTTTATGCAATTGATTGGGCAAGCTTAAAAACTGTACCTGAAGAAGATCGAAACACAATGATCAGCGAATTCAAGACTTTCCTTGAAGCGTTGGAAACAGTTCATAATAATAAAGAAGGTTCTCATGCTTTCTATAACATAACAGGACAAAAAGCAGATTTAATGTTATGGTTCTTAAGACCAGACGTTAAACAATTAAACGCCTTAGAAAATGAATTTAACAAGTTAGATATCAGTGACTTCTTAATTCCAACATATTCATACGTATCAATCGTAGAACTTTCAAACTATCTTGCAGGTGACTCTAACGAAGATCCATACGAAAACCCACATGTAAAAGCAAGATTATATCCAGAAGTACCACGTTCAGAATACGTATGTTTCTACCCAATGGATAAAAGACGTGACGGCGAAGACAACTGGTATATGTTAGATATGGATCATAGACGTAGCTTAATGCGCTCACACGGTTTAATCGGACGTAGTTATGCAGGTAAAGTAAAACAATTTATTACAGGTTCAGTAGGACTAGACGATTACGAATGGGGCGTAACATTATTCAGTGATGACATGTTACAATTCAAGAAATTAATCTATGAAATGCGTTTCGACGAAGTATCAGCAAGATATGGTGACTTCGGAGCATTCTATGTAGGTAATATATTAAATATTGATGAATTAGATACATTCTTTAAATTGTAATAATATAGAAAGAGCCTGGAACTGAGTGAAATTCCAGGCTCTTCATATTTTGAGTGCTATTGATGTTCATTTACAGTCCGATAATTTATTTTATCGGACTGTAAATACCGTTTTCGGGTCGATATTTTTATTTATCGGCCTGGAAATCCCATTTTCGGGTCGATATTTATTTTTATCGGCCTGTAAATACCGTTTTCGGGTCGATATTTATTTTTATCGGCCTGGAAATCTTGTTTTCGGGTCGATATTTTATTTTATCGGTCCAGAATATTAATTAAGGCTGGGACATAATATAATATCCCAGCCTCAATCT
>NZ_PPQD01000018.1:409131-474731 GCF_002901825.1 Mammaliicoccus sciuri
CAATTGGTACGCCTAGTAAATCTATTAGGAAGGCGCCAACTACTGGGACTACTAAATATGCTTTTGGTGATGCACCGAATTTTTTAGTTATAACATCTAAGTTAGCCATGGCATTTGGTGTTGCGCCTAGTCCATGTCCGATAAATCCGCCTATCATAACTGCTGCATCATAATTTTTACCTAGTCCTCTAAACACGACAAATACTGAGAATAGTACGATAAATACAATTTGTACTAATACAATAATTGTTAACGGTAGCGCCAATTGATAAATTTCTGTTAATTTAATACTCATTAACGCGATTGATAAGAATAAACTTAATGAAACATCACTTACTTGGTTAGTAATTTTCATATCAATGATGTTTAAGTTTCCGTAATCAGAGATGTTTCTTATGATAACTGCTACAAACATTGCGCCAACATAAACCGGAATATTTATTCCAGTTAAATTCGTAAAACCATCTCCAATATATGTACCAATCGCCATACATACTGCAATAATTGTAAATTGAACAATAAATACTGTTGTAGGGTTCATTCTACTATGTAAGTTCTCGTTATATCCCACTTCGCTAAAATCTATACCTGTATCTTTAGCATCTCCAGGTTTCAAATCAAACTTTTTAATTAAATATCGAACCACAGGGCCACCTATTAATCCACCTGCAACAAGTCCTAATGTCGCTGCTGCAAGTGCCGCTGTTACCGCAGAGTCTACACCTAATGATTCTAATGTCTTACCGTATGCCGCTGCATTACCATGACCACCTTCCATGGACATTGATCCAGCAGTTAAGCCAAGTAGTGGTGGAATATTTAATACTTTAGATAATGAAACACCGATTACATTTTGACAAAATGCTAAAATTCCACAAAAAACAAAATATAAAATCAGTACTTTTCCACCAAGTTTCAATAATTTTAATGAAGCACCTAAACCTATTGTTGTAAAGAATGCCAACATAAAGAAGTCCTGTAGAAAATCAGAATCTAATTTAATTGTAATGACATTTAATGATTGTAAAATAGCAACTACAATAGCAAATAACAAGCCACCTATTACTGGCGCAGGAATACATAGACGTCTCAATATAGAAACTTTATTTACAATACCCTCACCTAATAAAAGTAAGACACATGCTATAGCTAAAGTTGTGACAGCATCAAACTGTAACATCATCGTTCCCCCTTATATCCTTGTATTTCTTTTAAGAAATCGTTTTCAAAGCCCGATGAACATTATACCTATCTCAAGTACAGAATGCTACCTTCTATAAAACAAAAATAAAATATTTTTACAAAAAGCTTAGTATAAAAATGTTTTATTACAAAATATCACCAACAAAAAACCAGACTAACGTCTCTCGCTAGTCTGGTTTACTATCTATTTATTTTTTCACTTCTGTTTTGGCTTCTAAGTCTATCATTTCTTCTTTTGTCTTATCTAATACTAAATAGTTTAATTCATCGTTCGTCATTTTCTTAAGTGATGGGTATCTTATCATAAAGAATACAATACCAAGCACTAACCAAATGAACAACGCGATATAAGAAGGTAATGATAAACTTGCTGGTGATCCTGGGATAAGTAATAAACCTAAGAATATACCAGCGATAATTGCACCGATAATCGCAAATGTTTTGTATTTTGGATGATACATCATGCTTCGTTTATCGTATGAAAATAATTTGAATGCTGATAAACATGTTATGAAATAAGCGATTGAAACACCTGTTGATGACATATCTACAATCCAAGTTAATGCTGTTCTACCTAACCATGGTGCAGCGAGTGCCAATACTAAAATAAATATAATACTAATATACGGTGTATTATATTTTGGGTGTAACTTTTTAAAGACGCTTGGCATAACAGATGCTCTACCCATAGAGAATAACAATCTACTTGAACTCATAAAGAATCCGTTCAATCCTGTGAATATCCCCATCAATATTGCGACGATTAATACTGCTAAACCAACAAACGAGAATGCTTCTTGAACGACTGAACCTGTCACCCATAAATCTCCACCTACAGATGATGCATCTTTAAATAACCAACTTGTTAAAAGTATCATCATCACATAAGTAAGTGCTGAAGCAATCAAACTAAATACGATTAACTTGAACGTCTTACTTGGTGAGAAGTTAAATTCTTCTGCCGTTTGCGGAATATTATCAAAGCCTACATATGCCCATGGTGCAACTGCCAGAATTACAACGATTGAGGCAAGCCATCCCATGTCATTATTGACAACAGGCTTAAGATTTGAGAATGAAAAATCATGCGTGAAAAATGATCCTGCAAATAAAAGTATAACAACAACTGCTAATACCACGCAGAATATATATTGCAGACTTCCTGAAAAACTAGAACCTTTTATACTTATCCAAGCAAATATTAACAATATAAGTGAAGATAGTATAATTTCAGTTATATACACATCCCAACCTGCTACTGTATATAATTTACCTTGTTCTAAAAATCCCGGCATAATAAATTTAAAAAGCAAACTAAATGCAGAGGCGTTTAAAGCAACGATACAAATATATCCAAAAGTTAAAAACCATGATGAGAAGAATGATACATATTTACCGAATCCTAAGTATCCGAATGCAAAAGCACCACCTGATACTGGGAACTTTTCAACTAATGCACCGTAACTAACGGCAATAACAATCATCAATAATGCCCCGATAAATATACCGATTGAAGCACCTAATGGTCCAGCCTGACTAATCCAGTCACCTGGTAGTATAAATGCACCCCAACCTATACTTGAGCCGTAAGCAATGGCCCATACAAATTTTTCTGATAAGTTCTGATCTAAATTTCCTCTTGATAAATCTTTCTTTTTCCTAGCCATACATGTTCCACCCTTATTTTTAAATTTCGTGAAACGTAATTAACCTTTAATTAAATTTTCCAAACAGCAATTACGAGTAATAACCAACTTGCTATAAACAATACGCCACCTATTGGTGTAATAGCGCCAAGTATTTTAATTTGTGTTACAGCAAGTATATATAATGAACCACTAAAGAATACTATACCAAATGTCATCAACCATCCAGCTACGTTTAAACTAATAGATGTTGTGCCCATAATGATACCAATTAAAATTAAACCGAGTGCATGATACATTTGGTATGTTGTTGCTTTACCCCATATATCTAAGTATTTAGCCGATAATTTATTTTCTAAACCATGTGCGCCAAATGCACCTGCTGCTACAGCGATCATTGCATTAATTGCACCTATTATAATAAATAATTTCATTTGTTATCTCCCTTTCTTATTTAAAAATCAAATATTGAATCTCCGTTACCTATGCCATCATCTGTTGTTAATTGATTTTCTGCTTTATTTACAGATGGTTCGTTACGCACTTTACCACCCATTTTTCTAATTTCTTCATCTGAAATTTGTGGTTTTGCTTTTGGTGTTGGTTTAGGTGTTGAAGAAATATTTTGTTCTACTTTAATATCGTGCGTTAAATCGTCTTCTTTATCTACCAATCCACTTAACGTATGAATGGCGTGCATGTGGCGATTAAAGACTTCATTTGTTGAAGCATTGTCAGCAGCAACGAGTTCTTCTTCTATTGCAGCAATTAATTGTGATCTACTTATCATTAAATGTCACCTCCACACCAATTAATGGACTCTTTACCACTCGCAATAAGATATTCATTCGTCTTACTAAATGGTTTAGACCCAAAGAATCCTCTATAAGCCGATAATGGACTTGGATGTACAGATTGTATAATATGATGGCGTTCTGTATCAATAAGCTTGATCTTAGATTGTGCAGGTTTACCCCAAAGTATAAACACAACATCTTCTAATTCACTGGAAACATGTTTAATAATTTCATCAGTAAATATTTCCCAGCCAATATTTTTATGTGAATGTGCTTGATGTGCTTCTACTGTTAAGACGGTGTTTAAAAGTAATACCCCTTCCTTAGCCCAATCTTGCAAGTGAGGTGTCGTTCTCTTACAACCTATATCGTCTTCTAGTTCTTTATAAATATTTCTTAATGAAGGTGGGAATTTTGCGTCTGGTTGTACTGAAAAAGCTAAGCCATGCGCTTGATTCGGACCATGATAAGGATCTTGCCCGAGAATAACCACTTTCACATGATCTAAAGGTGTTAAATCAAATGCTTGATAAATATTTTCTCTATCAGGATAAATCGTCTTACTACTATATGCTTCTTCTAAAAATGACTCCATTTCAGAAAAATCATGTTCGGATTTTATTTTATGAAATATTTGTTGCCAATCCATATTATTCACCTCAATAAAAATGATAACATAGCACTCAAGAAAAGGTCATAACTATTTTTTACAATTAAAAAACGTGATATGATAAAATATATGAATTATTGGGAGGAATCATCAATGGCATTAAAAAAAGTCTTAACAATAGCAGGATCAGACACAAGTGCTGGAGCTGGAATGCAAGCAGATTTAAAGACATTCCAAGAGCATGACACATATGGAATGGTTGCATTAACAGCAGTCGTTACAATGGACCCACAAACATGGTCACACGACGTAACACCATTACCTCTTGATTTACTAGATAAACAATTAAACACAGCTATTTCAATCGGACCAGATGCAATTAAAACAGGTATGCTTGGTTCTGAAGAAATTATTAAACGTGCACGTCAAACATATGACGAAGCAGACGCTGAAATTTTCGTAGTTGACCCTGTAATGGTATGTAAAGGTGAAGACGAAGTACTTAACCCGGGAAATACTGATGCAATGATTAAAGAACTATTACCAAAAGCAACAGTCGTTACACCAAATTTATTTGAAGCAGGTCAACTTTCAGGTTTAGGTAAACTAAGCTCAATTGATGATATGAAAAAAGCAGCAGAAAAAATCCACGAACTTGGTGCACAATATGTTGTCATTAAAGGTGGAAAAGCTTTAGAATCAGATAAAGCTTATGACTTATATTATGACGGACAAAAGCACGTCCTATTATCAACAGATAAATTCCAATCAAGTTATAACCACGGTGCAGGTTGTACATTCGCAGCTGCAACAACAGCTAACTTAGCAAACGGCGAATCACCAGAAGATGCAATCATACATGCAAAAGCATTCGTAGCATCAGCTATTAAAAACGGTTGGAAAATGAACGACTTCGTAGGTCCAGTAGATCACGGCGCTTCAAACCGTATCGAAAAAATAGAAGTATATACTGAAGAAGTATAATAAAAAGCTGTACGCGTGTGCGTACAGCTTCATAATGTCGACAAGGTCTTAGACTTTGTTGGCATTTTTTTGTGGGAATGATAGGGAAGTGGTACTATTTTGGTGGCTCTTATAAACACTTCTGGCTAAACTTGTTCATAACGGGGGTGTTAATTACAAAACTCAGCTAAACTGTTACTAACGGTCGCCTTAGTTACAAAACTCAGCTGAAGTGTTACTAAGGATAGCCATAGTTACAAAACTCGGTCGAAGTGTCACTATGGACCTCCTTAATTACAAAACGCATCAGAACTGTAAATATGACACACAGTATTTGCACTTTCAACCAAAACTGCTTTTAACAGCCCCAGTATTTGCACTTCTCGCCAAAACTGCTAATAACGACAAGAGTCCACCACATGGGCTTCTCAAACCCAACACCCAAATATAAGCAAAAGCCGAGACAACTTTTCGTGTCTCGGCTCCATTCAATACGATACGCACATGCGTACAGCTTTTCTATTATGATTTCATGATACTAAATTCTGCTGTGACTTTTGCCACTTCTTTACGGTTCTTAAATAATGTCATTTGATATTGATAAAATGCATTATCTCCCTCTTTAGTTTCATTTAAACATTCTAATTCTGCGATGTAATTTTCTAATGTCATAATACGTTCTGTCTGTTCAAACTGACTTTTAATTTGTTTAAGTTTTGTATCATTTCTCATAAATGGCTTAAAACTATTAAACTCTCGAAGTACGCTTAACAAATATTGAACTGGTACTTCTTCATAGTACTGATATCCCATTATATTACAATAATCTAAAACCGCTTCATCGTTAAATGAAATGCGCATTGTTTCCAATAATTCCACCCGCCATTTCTTGAGGCTAATCTCAGTTGTAATTGTACTTTAAAGAGTATCATCATTCAAGTGAATTTTTACTACGACTTATTACTCTATATGTCGTCTTCTTCACTTAAATACGCATTATTATCTAGTATAACTTCCACATTAGGATGATTATACAAAACAGAAGCAGGTAAGTCCGTTGTAATGTCACCAGTTAGTAATCGTTTAATTGCTTCTGCTTTCTTCGGTCCATAAGCTAATAGAATAATACGTTTAGCTTTCATAATAGATTGAATACCCATAGAAATGGCTTGCTCTGGGACTTCTTCAATCGTTTCAAAGTATCTACTATTCGCTTCTATTGTAGACTCTGTTAAATCAACAATACTTGTCAAACTATCAAATGAAGTTCCTGGTTCATTGAAACCAATATGACCATTTTCTCCAATACCAAGAATTTGAACATCTATTGGTCCTTCTTGATCTAATAATGCTTCATAACGTTTTGTTTCTGCTTCTAAATCTTCTGCCGAACCGTTTGGTAAATGTATACGTGATTCGTTCCAAGATGGTAAATGATTAAAGAGCACGTCATGCATATATGTGTAGTAACTTTCTGGATGATCATAATCGATACCAATATATTCATCTAAATTAAATGTCGTGATTTCACTCAAATCAATTTCATTAATTCTAATCAGATTCACAAGTTGTTCGTATACACGAACCATCGTTCCACCAGTTGCTAATCCAAGTACACTTTTTTTATTTGAAATAATTTGCTTTAATAACTCATTCGCAACATAGTGACATGCTTCCTCTTTAGATCCTAAATTTATGATTTGCATAATTATCCCTCTATTTCTTTTATAAATCTTTTCGCTATTTCTAAAGGTCTCGTAATAGCTCCACCTACGACTGTACAATGTACACCTAATTCTGTTACACGTTTAAACATTTCAGGAGTAATAACGTTTCCTTCTGCGATTACTTTTGCGTTAACATTGTCTAATACATCTTTTAAAAATTGAAAATCATTTTCGTATAATACATGACCTTTTGTATATTCTGTGTAGCCTCTTAAAGTTGTACCAACATAGTCGAAACCTAATTTATCTGCCTGAATGGCTTCTTCTAAATCAGAGACATCTGCCATAATTTCAACATTTGGCGCTTTCTCTCTAATATATGATACAAGTTCTTCAAGTGATTCTTTTGGTCTTTCTTGTTTAGTCGCATCTAACGCAATGACTTCACAACCACTTTCAATTAATTCATCGACTTCTTTTGAAGTTGCTGTGATAAATACCTTTGAACCTTCATAATCACGTTTTACAATTCCGATTACAGGTAAATCAATTTCTTCTTTAATAGCGATAATATCTTCTTTAGTATTCGCTCTAATACCTTTAGCACCTGCTTGAGATGCAGCTAATGCCATCTTACTCATGATAAAAGATGAATGTAATGGTTCATCCGGTAAAGCCTGACATGACACGATTAATCCTTGTGGTAACATTTATAAAAACACTCCTTATTGATTTTCTAATGCTTCTTCTACTTCATTTTTTATAGTCGTAACATGCGGACCATAAATGATTTGAATACCCGTTCCTTTTTTAACGATCCCTCTAGATTCTGTCGTCTTAATGAGATCTTCGTTGAACAAATGTTCATCATTAATCGTTACACGTAATCTTGTTGCGCAACAATCAACTGTATCTATGTTTTCTTTTCCACCTAAACCTTTAATAATTGTTTCGGCACGTTCACTTGCTTCAACAGTTTGCACAGCTTCACTATCTTCACGTCCTGGTGTCTTAAAGTTAAATTTCGTAATTAAAAATCTAAATGTTACATAGTATAAGAAGAACCAAACTATACCGATAGGAATGACTAATAAATAGTTCGTCTTACTATTCCCTTGTAACACACCGAAGAGGATATAATCAATGAATCCGCCACTAAAGGTTTGACCGACAGTGATGTTAAATATGTCAGCCATCATAAATGCTAAACCATCAAATATTGCATGGATAACATATAATACTGGTGCTATGAATAAGAAACTAAATTCAAGTGGTTCTGTAATACCTGTTAAGAATGATGTTAATGCTGCAGAAAGCATTAAGCCCCCTACTACTTTTTTCTTCTCTGGTTTAGCTGTGTGGTAAATTGCTAAAGCTGCACCAAGCAACCCGAACATCATTGTAATAAAACGACCAGACATGTATCTAGAAATACCTGAATAATAATGTGTTAAATCTGCATCTCCTAATTGTGCAAAGAAGATATTTTGAGTCCCTTGAATGATTTTCCCGTTAATTTCCATCGTACCACCAAGTGCAGTTTGCCAGAATGGTAAGTAGAATATATGGTGTAAGCCAAATGGCCCAAGCATACGTAATATAAATCCATAAATAAACGTCCCGATAACACCCGTTTTATTAACAAGACCACCCGCATTGAATATCCAACCTTGAATCGTTGGCCAAACAAAGAACAAAATAACACCTAGTACGATTGACGCAATTGACGTTACAATCGGTACGAATCTCGATCCACCAAAGAATCCTAAGAACGGTGGCAATGTGATTTTGTTATATTTATTGTGTAGCATGGCAGTCATAATACCGACGATGATCCCACCGAACACACCTGTTTCGACAGTTTGAATACCTAGTACCATACCTTGTCCTGCTTTAGCTAACTCTTCTGGTGCTGCAACATTATCCGTAATCGTTAATAATGCGTTCATCGTCGCATTCATAATTAAGAATCCTAACATTGCTGCTAAACCTGCTGTACCTTTATCACTTCTTGCTAAGCCTATCGCAACCCCGATTGCGAATAATACTGGTAAATTCGCAAAAACGATATTCCCCGCTGATGACATTAAAATAAATATGTACTGTAATAAATCTACGTCTAAAATCGGATATGCTTTAATTGTGTTTGGATTACTTAAAGCACCCCCGATACCTAATAACAACCCTGCTGCAGGTAAAATTGCTATGGGTAACATAAATGATTTCCCGAATTGCTGTGCTTTATCAAAAATTTTACTCATTCGAACACCTACCTCCCTATTTACCCTAAATATAACACCGTGAAAATTATAGTCAACTTTATTATTTGTTTTGAAAAATATTTTCAATTATAATGTTATTTATTCTATAAATTGAGGTGTCCTTCATGAATTTTGAAAATCGTATTCAACAATTTTCATACCTTTTCACAAAGTCTGATGAAAAGATTGCTAGATTCATACTCGATCATCCAGTTGGCGATCATTTTTCAACAATTACTTCTTTAGCTTATGCAATTGGTGTATCAACTTCTAGCATTACAAGATTTAGTCATAAATTGAACTATCAACATTTTCAAGATATGAAGTTCAATATTCAACAAACTTATGAGAAGACGGATATTCAAAACGTTCCACTCATTAAAAGAATCCACGAATATCATCAAACGCTTATACAACAAACTGGTGAATTTATATCTAACGATAAAATTAATCAACTGATTGATATTTTAACTAATAGTCGTCAAACGCTTTTTGCAGGTTTAGGGAGTTCTGGTTTAACAGCAACTGAATTCTATTATCGAACGATGAGAATGGGCATAGCTGGAAGTTCTGTAACTGATGCGCATCAAATGAAAATTGGTGCTTCGCTATTAAATCGAAATGATGCGTTAATTGCTTTTTCTAATAGTGGCAAGACAGAAGAACTCATTAATGCTGCTAAAATTGCTAAATCTCAAGGGGCAACTGTTATTGCGATTACAAACTATGCTGGCAGTGAACTGACTGCTTATTCTGACATTGTCATCATGACGATTGATCAAACGAGAGTGAACGATAAACAATTCATTAACACACAAATTTCAGCACATTTCTTGATTGATGTTGTCAGTTATATGTTGTTAGAGCGACAAGATAATATGAATCTTTATCAGCATACGAGAGACGTCATACTTCAAGACAATAAATCATAACTTGTGAGCAGAATGTATATAAATTTACTCAAGAATTTAGTAGAATAGTAAAGTATATACTATGAGGAGTGAAAGGCATGGAATTAATTCAAGTAGATCAAGTACAATCACTAATATCGGAATATGAAAATAAGCCAGTTTATCTCCATGTAGAAACAACAAATGGTGCTTATGCAAACCATTTTGATAGCAAAGTATTTAATGCTGGTACATTTTTAAGAAATATTCAAGTTACTTTTACACACGCACATTTAACGGGCGGTAATAAAGAACCTTATCGTGTTGGTTTAAAATTAGACAACAACGGTTGGGTTTATGTTCAAGGATTAACACATTATGAAGTAACTGAAAATAACGAACTATTAATAGCGGGACTAAATTATGAAGGACAACTTGCTGCAACTTTAGAAATTAGTAGCAATCCTTTCAAGGATTAAGAGGTGAATACAATGAATGACGAAAGACAAGTATTAGTTATTTTTCCACATCCAGACGACGAAGCATTTGGAACATCTGGTACATTAAGTAAGTTCGTGGACAATGGTACACCTGTAACTTACGCGTGTTTAACGTTAGGACAAATGGGCCGTAACCTAGGTAACCCACCTTTTGCTACACGTGAATCTTTACCATTTATAAGAGAACGTGAATTAGATGCAGCAGCTGAAGCGATCGGTATCACGGATTTAAGAAAAATGGGCTATAGAGATAAAACAATCGAATTTGAACCTAAAGATGAATTAGATAATATGGTAAAATCATTAATAGATGAACTTAACCCATCATTGATTATTTCATTCTATCCTGGTTATTCCGTTCACCCCGACCATGAAGCAACTGCAGAATCAGTTGTAAGAACAGTCAGTCGTATGGAAGCATCAGCAAGACCTAAATTACACCTTGTGGCATTTAGTAATGACACATACAGCGATTTAGGAGAACCGGATATTAATATAGATATTACTGGATACGAAGAACGCAAGATGAAAGTCCTTAAAGCTCATGCGTCTCAAACAGGTCCAATGTTACAAAACCTTGCTTCAAATACTCAAGAAGGTGAAGCGGCTAAAGATATGTGGATGAAGACAGAACATTTCTGGACATATCATATTGAATAGATAGTGGAGGCAATGTGAATGACACAATTAGATTTATCAACACGTGAAGCGCGCTGGAAATATTTCGGTTCAGTTGACCCTATTAAAGGTACGAAACCAACTGAAAAAGAAAAGATGCCTGATTTACAAAGCTCTAAGAAAGATTTCCTGTTCGAAATTGAACATGTTGGTATCAAGAACTTAATTTACCCTGTAAGAATTGATGATTTTCAAACAGTTGGAAACTTCGAATTTTCAACTAGTTTAAATCAAGACGAAAAAGGTATTAATATGAGCCGTATTATCGAAAGTGTTGAAAAACATTATGATAACGGTGTAAAACTAGATTTCGATCATCTAACAACATTATTAAATACACTACAAACTGCAATGATTCAAAATACTGCATCAGTAGATGTAACAGCAAAATGGTTCTTTAACCGCTTTAGCCCAGTTACAAACCAAAAGGCAGTCGGTCATGCAGATATTAGATATATCTTATCCGTTTCAGAAGATAAAATAACAAAGAAATCTTTAGGTATAGAAGTACCTGTAACAACGTTATGCCCATGTTCTAAAGAAATTAGTGAATACTCCGCTCATAATCAGCGTGGTATTATCACAGTCCTAATTGATTTAGATCCAGAAGTAAGCCTACCAGATAACTATAAAGATATTGTATTAGACGGTATGGAGGCTAACGCAAGTTCAATGTTATATCCAATCTTGAAACGAACTGACGAAAAAGCCGTAACAGAAAGAGCATATGAGAATCCAAGATTTGTAGAAGATTTAATTAGATTGGTAGCAGCTGATTTAGTAGAATTAGAATGGATTCAAGGATTTGAAATCGAATGCCGAAACGAAGAATCTATACATCAACACGACGCATTCGCAAGATTAAAATATACTAAGTAATTTAAATAGAGAACGGACCGACGTAGAAAAGTCGGTCCGTTTTTTGGTTGTGGATGCGGGAGGGCTATTGGTTGATCTTCATGAAAGCAGTACAGTCATATTTATCTAATGACAGTAACTCATTCTTTTCATAAAAATTGATAGTTTTTTCTGATGTGTCCGTCATTAATACAACTTGTCTGACATGATTAAATCGTTCTTTAATCATATTTAAAAGTTTGCTACCTATTCCGTTACCTTGATAATCAGGATCTATAAGAATATCTTGTACATATGCAATTGAATGATCATCGCTTATAATTCTAGTCAATCCAACTAATTGATCATTATCCCATACAGTTACAAAGTAACAAGTATTTTTTAATAGCACCGTCATATCTTCATTATTCTTTACATATACATCCCAACCGACACTTAAATATAACTTTTGTAAATCCTCATTGTTAGGTATTCTCTTTATTGAATATTCCATGGTGATACCCCCTATTATTGCTTAATCATCAAGTTATCAAAAGTCCATATTATTATAATAAGGTAATTATACATTATTATGGTCGTTTGTGATGTTGTATAAGTTGGTATTCCGTTTTCGGGTCGATATTTTTATTTATCGGCCTGTAAATCCTGTTTTCGGGTCGATATTTTATTTTATCGGCCTGTAAATCCCGTTTTCGGGTCGATAATTTATTTTATTGGCCTGTAAATCCTGTTTTCGGGTCGATATTTATTTTTATCGGCCTGTAAATCTCGTTTTCGGGTCGATAATTTATTTTATCGGTCCATATTTCCCGTTTCTGGATCGTTAATTTTTCTTATCGGTCCATATTTCTCGTTTCTGGACCGATAATTTTCCATATCGGTCCATATTCCTCACCCTAGCCCGATATTCCCACCATTCTCTATAAAGAAAAGAGCAACAGCCTAAGCTGTTGCTCTCCTCTTATTATGAATTTACTTCTTCTGTTTCAATCCACGGGTTATTTTGTATTAATTTTGTGATTTGTTCTGTAAATAATTTAACGCGTAATTTAATATCATCTACATCTACATAATATGTGCCGTCTTCTGTTTTACCATAGTCTGCATCTTGTGTTGAGATTTGGACTGGCACTGCAATACCTAATAAGTTTCTCATAATAATACGTAAATGTGATAATGGTTCTGTACTGCGCATACCACCACTATTACATATTAAGCCTACAGGTTTCATTTTAAATTGATCCATCGTTAAATGATCTAATGCATTTTTCAGTATACCTGAATATGAACCGTGATAATTTGGTGTACCGATAATAATTGCATCGGCGTCTTCAGCTTTCTCACGTAATTCATTTACATTATCTTTAACGCGTTCGTCATTTAAATGCTTGCCTGATACATCTAAAAACGGTATTTGTTTATCATATAAATCAAACAATGTTACTTCCGCACCTTGTTCTTCTAAATTACCTCGAACAAATTGTGCTAGTGCATGTGTATGTGAATATTGTTTTGCGCTACCTACAATAAGTAATACTTTCAATGTTGTCACCTCAAAATTTTAATGATTATCATTACCGACCATTATAACATACAAAAAAACTATGAATTCAAATTTATAGAAAAATCATTCTTTTGGACGATGTTTTAGCGGTCATAATCTTTGAGTGCATGTATAATCGCTTTACCTACACCACTATGTTCATTAGTGTCTGTAACATAATCTGCTATCTCTTTAACTTCGGGTGCACCATTTTCCATGGCAACTGCATATCCTGCTTTTTCTAACATAGAAACGTCATTTAAATTATCACCAATTGCCATTACATCTGACATTGGAATGTTTAATTGATTTGCTATTTCTTCTAAAGCAATACCTTTTTGAGCATCTGAATGCGTAATTTCGATATTCCCTCTTGATGAAGAAGATACAGCTAAACTTTTTGATTCTGAAATTTCAGCTTTAGCTCTATCAATTTTAGTTAAGTCACTCGCGAAGGCCAATATTTTCAAAATGATTTCGCCTGGTCTATTTTCGATTTCATCGTAACTATCGACAGTTTTTAAAGTACCGTTGTCAATTCTACTTTGAATGTTGGCACGAATTTTTTTAACATCTGCTTTTTGACCTGCTTTTTCAGCGATATCAACGTATATTTCTAAATCTTTTTCTGGGTCTTCTGTATATATACCGAAGTTTGTATATACTTGATAATAAATATCTTCTTTATTTAAGACGCCTGTAATTTTATTGATTAATGGACGCGTTAATTTAGATGTATGAACGATGTTGAATTCTTCATCTCTTACTTCTGCACCATTTAAACAAATATATGGTAATGTTAAATCTGTTTTTTCAATTGGACTGTTTGCTTCATAAAATGCTCTACCCGTAGCTATAACGACAGTTATCCCTTTAGATTGTGCATACTTTATTGCTTCATAATTTTCATTAGAAACTTCATGTGCAGCGTTTAATAAAGTACCATCCATATCTGTTGCGATTAACTTAATCATGAAAGTAACCTCTTTTCTTTATATTCAACATAAATTTTAACAAATAACAGTAATAATCTCTATGAATCTGTATTATTCTGCTTAATTTGTTTTTTTAAAATCCTTTTTTCCTTAAAAAATGTTCGTAACATGTCAGCACATTCTTGTTCGAGTATCCCTCTTTCAACTGTAGCTCGATGATTGAAGCGTGTATCTTCTATTAAATTCATTAAGCTACCACTACAACCGCCTTTTAAATCTGTCGCGCCGTATACGACATGAGGAATTCTACTCATAACAATAGCGCCTGAACACATAACACAAGGCTCTAACGTAGCATATAATGTTGTCTCTTCAAGACGCCATGAATTAAGGTACTTGGCCGCTTCTTGTATCGCAATCATTTCAGCGTGCGCTACAGGGCTTTGATCATGTTCTCTTAAATTATGTCCTCTGCCAATTACTTCATCTTTATAAACAATTATTGCGCCAATCGGTACTTCATCCATTGCCCAAGCTTTTTTTGCTTCTTCAATTGCAAGTTTCATATATTTTTCATGCACGCTACATTTCACTCCGTTTAATTTGTGATAGAATAAGTATGTCTATTTTAACATCTGGAGAGATATATATGAAAAAAACCTTTATCGCAATTGAAGGACCAATCGGCGTCGGGAAAAGCTCTTTAACGAAAAAGCTTGCTGAAGCGCTCCATTACACTGAAGAATTTGAAATTGTTGATGAGAATCCATATTTAAGTGATTTTTATGACGATATTTCTAAATGGAGCTTTCAAACCGAAATGTTCTTCTTGTGTCATCGTTACAAACAGTTAACCGATTTAGAAAATATTAACGGTATTGTGAGCGACTATCATATCTTTAAAAATAAGATTTTCGCTAAAAACACATTAAATGAAACTGAATTTGATAAATTTAGTAGAATTTATGATATCTTAACTGAAGATATTCGCATGCCTGACCAAATTATCTTTCTCGATGCATCCCTCGAAGTACTTCAACAACGAATTGCCCATCGAAATAGATCATACGAAACTCAAATTGAAAATGATTATTTAGCTCAACTTAAACGTGACTATAATCAATTTTATGAAGAAGTAAAAAATGAAATTGATGCGATTCAAATCGATACTTCTCATTTAGATTTCGTGAATAACACCGCAGATTATCAACAAGTCTTAAACTTATTACAACCTTTGATTGGAGAGATTATACATGACAAATAAAGTCATACCAAATGATGCTATCATTACAATTGCTGGTACTGTTGGTGTTGGAAAATCATCTTTAACACAAGCACTTAGCGAACGACTAAACTTCAAGACTTCTTTTGAGAAAGTCGATAACAACCCTTATTTAGAAAAATTTTATCACGACTTTGAACGTTGGAGCTTTCATCTACAAATTTACTTTTTAGCAGAACGCTTTAAAGAACAAAAAAGAATGTTCGAATATGGTGGCGGATTTATTCAAGACCGTTCAATATATGAAGACGTTGATATATTTGCTAAAATGCACGAAGAACAAGGCACAATGACTGAAGAAGATTATGCGACGTATAGAGAATTATTTGAAGCAATGGTTATGACGCCTTACTTTCCTAAACCAGACGCATTAATCTATTTAGAATGTGACTATAATGACGTCATTCAACGTATCCAAAGACGTGGACGTCAAATGGAAATTGAAACAGATGAAGCATACTGGAAAAAATTATTCTCACGTTATGATAATTGGATTAATAGTTTTACAGAATGTCCAGTTGTACGTGTAAATATTAACGACTATGACTTATACGAAGATCCAGATTCCATTAACCATATTATAGATAAAATTGCGCATGTCATTGAGACACACCGTTCAATCGATACACGCGTAAAATAATAAAAAGGCCATAAACATGCTGTTATAAGCATATTTATGGCCTTTTAAAGTATTTTTATTTTAATTTTAGAGTAAACGCATTAATTGCTACAATCACTGTACTTAGAGACATTAATATTGCCCCAACTGCTGGTGATAATATAATACCAATTGAAGCTAAAATACCAGCGGCTAAAGGAACAGCAAGTATATTATATCCTGCTCCCCACCATAAATTCTGTATCATTTTTCTCATTGTATTTTTAGATAGAGAAAGAAAATTAATAATATCTAGTGGATTACTTTTAACTAATATTATATCACCAGATTCAATAGCGACATCTGTTCCAGCACCAATCGCTACCCCTATATCTGCTCTAATAAGACTAGGTGCATCATTAATTCCATCTCCAACCATCATAACTTTACGTCCTTTACTTTGATAATCTTGGATAATTTTTTCTTTATCTTCTGGCATCAACTGAGCATGTATGTGATTTATTCCTAATTCTTTAGCTACAAATTGTGCAACTTCATTATTATCCCCTGTCAACATGACAGGTATTATATTTTTGTTCACTAATTGCGTTACCATTTTTTTAGAACTTTCTTTAATTCTATCACCTTGCGCGATAATGCCAATAACGTCATTTTCATCAATTAAATAACTGATAGAATTGCCTTCTTTAGCTAATTTGATAAATAGTTCTTTATCATATTTATAATTGTATTTATCAAGATAAGTGACATTAGTTATTTTAAAGTTTTTATTACCAATTTGACCTTCTAATCCGACTCCTGGAATATTATTAACATTAAATGCTTGAGGTAATTTTAAATCTTTACTGTTTGCAAACTCAGTAATACCTACAGCTAAAGGATGGTTAGATGAATTCTCTAAAGCAGCAAATAGGCTTAAAATTTCATTACCATTATAATGATCTACAAAACTTTCATAATGATTTACTGTAAAGACACCTTCAGTTAATGTACCAGTTTTATCCATCATCACATAATCTAGATTTTGAGCTATTTCTACAGCTTCTCTATTTTTGATAATAAGACCATTATGTGCTCCAATTGATGTTGATCGAGCAGTAACTAATGGTATAGCTAAACCAAGAGCATGAGGACAAGCTATAACTAAAACCGTAACTAATCTTTCTAAAGCGAAATCAATATCATTTCCTAAAATCATCCACACTATAAATGCTATTAAACCAACTGTTATTGCAAAATAGAATAAATAACCAGCAACTTTGTCAGATAACAACTCTGCTCTTGATTTGTCTTGTTGTGCTTGACTAACAAGGTTCATTACCTGAGAAAGGTACCCATCCTTTCCTGTAGCAGTTACTTTAATTTGTATTGTTCCAGAACCATTTATAGAACCACCAATTACTAAATCATCATTTGATTTTTGAACTTTTTTTGATTCACCTGTAACTAAAGATTCATCAACAGATGTTTCACCTTTAATAAGTACCCCATCGGTCGGTATACTCTCACCAGCTTTTACTTCAACGATATCTTCAATATTAATTTCAGATATTTTAACTTTTTGACGCTCACCATCACTAGTTATTTTAATTGCATTGTTAGGTAATAACTCTGCCATTTTTTTGAGTGCATTACCTGCATTACCTACTGCATTCATTTCAATCCAATGTCCTAGTAACATAATTAAAATAAGTGTTGCTAATTCCCAAAAGAAATCCATTGTATGCATTTCTGTATGCGTAAAATGATTTAAATAGAAAGCATACAAGCTATATACATATGCAACTGTAATCCCTAAAGCAACTAATGTCATCATTCCAGGTTTTTTGATTTTTATTTCATCTTTTGCTCCTGCTAAGAATGGTTGTCCACCATAAAAGAATAATATTGTTGCTAATATAAGAACAATCCAATCTGAACCAGTAAAAGTAAATTGAAAAGGTAACTTAAACCCCATCATAGGTGATAGAATTATAATCGGTATTGCAAAAATAAGAGATATAAAGAATTTTTGCTTAAAGTTACCATGATGATCATGACCTTCGTGACTATGATGTTCATTATGATTCATATGATTTTTATGTTCTTCATGACCTTTATGATTATGATGTTCATGGTGATTCATATAACTTTTCTTATTTGTATCCATTTAAAGAGCTCCTTTCTTTATACTATCCTTTATCTAATTCATCGCTAGTCATCCACTTATGATTTTTAACTTTTTTTCCATCTTCTGTAGATTTATAATCAACAACATATACATCAGTTTGATAAACTTTTTCAATTTTAGCTTTTGCGCCTTTCATCCCTGCCATATGATTAGCATTTAATTTGACGCTATCACCTTTTTTATAACCATTTTTAGGTGCTTTATCAACTTCCTCATTAACAACCCATTTATGATTTTTAATTCGTTTATCACCATTTGTAGGCTCATAACTCACAACATAAGCATAGGTATCATATACGCCTTTAACAGTACCTTTAGCATTTTTCATACCCGGCATGTGATCACTTTTAATAGTTATATTGTCACCTTTTTTAAATTTACTACTTTTTGAAACATTCATACCTTTAGGAATTTTATTGTCTTCACTATCATGTGTCATATGTTCATTGTGTTCATTATTATCACCATTGGAACATGCTCCTAAAACAAGACTAGAAGATAACAAAATAAATCCGGCTTGTTTAATCATCCGTTCTCCCTCCAAATTCAGTATCTTATATTTTTATAATTTTGTTTGAGTGCTAATGAATTTTAAATCATATTTTTACCTATATTTTTAATTGAAGGCACATCAATCGATGCGCCTTTTCTATTTACATTTCAACTTCATAACCTTGATTTTCGATTGCTTCTTTAAATCCATTAAAATTCACTTTATTTTCATCAAAATTTATTTCAACTTCTCCTTTAGATAAGTTCACTACTGAAGAATTAACACCATCTAATTCATTAAGCGCATTTTCTATAGATTGTTTACAATGTCCACAACTCATGCCATGTACTTTAATAAATTCTTTATACATTGATTTCACCTCCTTTTATTAATACCTCTATTTAAATATTATGAAAAATTTTCAGTTCATTATACCCTATGGGGGTATAAAATTTTTAAAAAAATAAAATCAAATATGATTCACTGTTATAATATACCCCCTATAGGTATATGTCAAATGTTATTACTCTTAAATTTTAAATGTTCTTTATTAATCCTTTTTATACACGCGTAAAATAATAAAAAGGCCATAAACATGCTGTTTTAAGCATATTTATGGCCTTTTATTTTATTTACTCCATTCCGCTTCTTGTGCGTAAAATTCATTAATATCTTGATAAATAAAGTCTGCATCTGATAAATCTTCTTTATTACCCGTACCACTCAGAACGCCAATAACTTTCTTGAAGTGAGCGTTCTTACCCATTTGTATGTCAGTTGGTGTATCACCTATAATCACAATTTCATCTGGTGATACGTTCCATTTTTCATAAAATTCTTCTACCATTTTAGGATTTGGCTTTTGATAACCGTTAATAGATGCTGTTATTTTTTCATCTATTAAATGACTTACACCTGCATCTTGAATAAATCGATTTGTCCCGTCGATATCATCACTTGTTATAATTGCGATTTGGTATGATTTCTCTTTAAATGCTGTTAATGTTTCTACCATTCCTTCTATAACGATGGTTTCTGGCTCGTACTCTTCGATTAAATCTTTGCTTAGTTGTACTGTCCAGTCTTCAATTTCTTTTGGATCAGCATTTTCTGCAAATTTTGCAAACACACGTACGATATCAGCTAATGTTCCTGATGCTAATATACCACTTGATAGAAATTGTCCATCTACATATCCTAACGCTTCTTGTAATGCTTGTTGTTGCTCTATATGATATTTCTCAACAAAGCGATCAATCATCACAAGTGATATCTCAGACCATGTTTCATCAAACTTAAGCAATGTCCCATCTTTATCAAATAATAACCATTTAATCATCACTTTACTCCTTTAAAAAAGAGTCTGCTACAGATACTGTCTCAGACTCTCTTCTTATTATTGAATTTATTTACACAATTTCAATGTGGCTTTCTTGTCCTACGACAACTCTCCAACCGTGTTTATCTTCTTTCTTACCTGTTTGGATTGCTGTATATTCATCAAATAACGTTTGAGTAACCGGACCGATTTCATTATTATTAATTGTTATTTCAGCTTCTTCGTATTTTAGGAATCCTACTGGAGAAATAACTGCTGCAGTTCCTGTCCCGAAAATTTCTGTTAAACGACCGTCATGATGGGCATTTATAATATCATCAATAGATAATCGTTTCTCTTCAGTTTCATAACCTAACTCTCGAGCAAGTTCGAGAACTGTTTTACGCGTAATACCTGGTAAAATACTACCATTCAACTCAGGTGTTACAACTTTGCCATCGATGACGAAGAATATATTCATACTTCCGACTTCTTCGATGTATTTTTGTTCAACGCCGTCTAACCATAATACTTGATCAAATCCAAGTTCATTAGCACGTGTTTGCGCGATTAAACTTGCTGCGTAGTTACCACCACATTTAGCAAATCCAACGCCACCTCTTACAGCACGTACATATTCATCTTCAACATATATACTTGTTGGTTTCATTTGATCATCACCGTAATAAGCGCCTACTGGAGAAAGTATTACTAAAAATTCGTAGTCCGTAGAAGAACGCACACCTAAGTATGGTTCAGTTGCATATACAAATGGTCTAACATATAAGGATTGTCCTTCTCCACTTGGGATCCAATCGCGCTCTAAATCAATAAGTTGTAATAAGCCGTTCAACACTTTTTCTTCATCGATTTGAGGCATTTCAAGTCTTTTTAAAGATAAATTAATTCGCTTGAAATTTTGGTCAGGTCTGAATAACGTAACTTCATCACCATCTTTATATGCTTTCATTCCTTCGAACACTGTTTGTCCATAATGAAGACCTTGTGCACTTGGTGACAACGTAATCGGCCCATATGGAATTATTTTAGGCTCTGACCAGCCTTCACCCTGTTTATATGACATAGATAGCATATAATCAGTAAAGATTTCGCCAAAGACCAAATTTGAAAAATCCGGTTTCTCTTTAAGCTGTTCACGCTTTTCTACGTAAAATGTTTCTGTCATAATGATTCCTCCTAGGCTAATTAATAATTAATGTTATCAAGTATATCAGTCATAGAGGCGTTATTCAATGAATTTTTGGAAAATTTAAAAAATATACACAATAAAATTACTGTTTAGCTAAATTATCTTTTTCTTCAATGGCTTTAAGCATTAATGATGTCATTTTTTCTAAATCATAAGCTGGTGAGAAATCCCACTCTTCTTTAGCACAAGTTGAATCAATTGAATTTGGCCAGCTATCAGCAATTGCTTGTCTTTCTGGATCCACATCATAACCTAATTCGAAATCAGGCATATGTTTTTGGATAGCAGCTTTAATCGTCTCAGGATCAACACTCATTGCGCTCACATTGTATGCATTACGGTTAATTAATCGTGAACTATCCGCTTCCATCAATTTAATAATTGCATCAATAGCATCATCCATGAACATCATATCCATAAATGTACCTTTATCTATATAGCTATCGTATCTTCCTTCTCTGATAGCTTTGAAATAAATTTCCACTGCATAATCAGTTGTACCGCCACCTGGTTCTTTAACGTAAGAGATTAACCCAGGAAATCTCATACTTCTAGTATCTACGCCAAATTTCGTGTAGTAATAGTCACATAATAATTCCCCAGCTACTTTATTTACACCATACATTGAAGTTGGTCTTTGAATTGTAACTTGAGGTGTCATATCTTTAGGTGTATTTGGTCCAAACGCACCGATTGAACTTGGTGTGAAGAATTGCATATCGAATTCACGTGCTATTTCAAGTGCATTTACTAATCCACCCATATTTAAATTCCAAGCGAATAGTGGATTCTTTTCAGCAGTTGCTGAAAGTAATGCTGCCATATGCATTAAAGTATCTGCATTGAAATTTTTAACTAATTCATGAAATCTTTCTTGATCTGTAACATCTAAAATTTCAAATGGTCCATTATTAATTTCGCTGTCACTTTCTGGTTCTCTAATATCAGTCGCTAATACATTTTCATTACCATATTTATTTCTTAGCTTTATAACTAATTCTGTCCCTATTTGTCCTAACGCCCCAGTGATTATTATCTTTTTCATTTTAAATCCTCCTGTATTGTCTAAATGTTCATTTGTACACTCAAGAAAGACAAAAGCGCTTTCTTCAATGATATTTTACTATATTTTTACCGTTTTGTATACTTCAGAAGTACATACTATGGATAAATAAAGTTACCTTATACAAAAAACAATCGTATTGTAATACATAAGTCGAGAATAAAATGTTAGTTACGGTACGTTTAATTACAAAAGTATGGAGATTTGTTACTAACAGCATCCTTAGTTACAAAAGTACGAAGATTTGTTACTAACAGCACCCTTAGTTACAAAAATATGGAGATTTGTTACTAACGACCTCCTTAGTTACAAAAGTACGAAGATTTGTTACTAACAGCATCCTTAGTTACAAAAATATGGAGATTTGTTACTAACGGCATCCTTAGTTACAAAAATATGGAGATTTGTTACTAACGGCACCTTTAATTACAAAACCCGCAAGTTCTGTTACAAACTGTCGCCTCAATCGTTATAAATTAAAAGCGCATGGGACGTATTCATTTGTCCCATGCGCTTGATGAAATATTAATTATAGTAATCCTAATTCTTTACCGATTTTTTCATAAATATCAATTGCTTGATCTAGCTGCTCTTTAGTATGAGCGGCTGTTGGCATATTTCTTACACGGCCAGTGCCTCTTGGAACTGTTGGGAATACGATTGCTTTCGCATACACACCTTCGTCCATTAATCTCTTACTAAATGTTTGAGCTTTTTTCTCTTCACCGATAATTACAGGTGTAATTGGTGTTTCTGAATGACCGATATCAAAGCCTTTTGCTTTTAAGCCTTCTTTTAAGTAATTAGCATTATCCCATAATTTATCATGTAATTCTGTAGAAGCCATTAATTTTTTCACTGATTCTGTAATAGCTTTAGTATCTCCAGGTGCTAATGAAGTTGAGAATAAGAATGGTCTTGAAGCAACTTTTAACCAGTCTATTAAATCTTTAGTACCAGCTACATAACCACCTACAACACCAATTGCTTTTGAAAGTGTTCCGATTTGGAAATCAATTTTGTCTTGAAGTCCGAAATGTTTAACTGTTCCTGCACCTTTACCCATTACACCAGAACCATGCGCGTCATCAACATATGTGATTAAACCAAATTCTTCAGCAATTTCTACAATTTCAGGTAATTTCGCTACGTCTCCATCCATTGAGAATACGCCATCTGTAATGTACATAACTTTATTATATTGACCTGATTCAACCGCTTCTTTAGCTTTCGCTCTTAAATCATCCATATCTGAATGATTAACACGAATAATTTTCGCTTTAGATAGACGACAACCATCAATAATTGAAGCATGGTTTAATTCATCAGATAAGATTGCATCATTTTTATTCATAACAGCTGAGATGGCAGCCATGTTACAGTTAAAGCCTGATTGATATGCGATTGCACTTTCAGTACCTTTGAACTGAGCTAAAGTTTCTTCAAGTTCTCTATGCAAGTCTAACGTACCATTAATTGTACGTACTGCCCCCGCACCTACACCGTGAGAATCTATTGCATCTTTAGCAGCTTTCTTTAAATCTTCATCTGTTGCTAATCCAAGATAGTTATTTGAAGATAAGTTAATGTAACTTTTACCTCCAATTGTGATCTCAGCACCATTTGCACCTTCAACGACATCAATCTCGTTATATAGGCCATTGTCTTTTAATTCATTTAGATTTGTTTGTAAGAATGAATCTAATGTTTGTACCATTTAAACCTTCTCCTTTAGCACTTTTTCTCAATCATAACACATCAAAATCAAAGAATTAAGCGTTATCATCTCAAATTGAATTGTTTAAATTTTCTATAAATTTTGCTACAATTATCATATTATATTTTTAAAGAACTGAAAGAAGGTTTATTAATGGTTAATTGGAAAGAAAAAGTAGATAAAAAATTCGATCGACTTGTAGACATCAGAAGACATATGCACAAAAATCCTGAACTATCCTATCATGAGGAGAAAACTCATGATTTTATTTTATCTGAATTAAAGAAATTAGATAAATTAGAGATTAAAGCGCCAGTCGGGGAACGTGGCATTGTCGCTAAATTAAAAGGGAACGAACCTGGTCAAACGATCGCATTTCGCGCAGACTTTGATGCTTTACCTATTCAAGATGAAAAAGACGTACCTTATAAATCGACTGTGGATGGTGTTATGCATGCATGTGGTCATGACGGTCATACCGCTACACTCTTAACATTCTGTGAAATACTGCATGAACATCAACATTTGCTTAAAGGGAATGTTGTTTTTATTTTTCAATATGCAGAAGAATTAAGTCCTGGCGGTGCTAGCCCAATGGTTGATGATGGTGCATTAGAAGGTGTCGATAAAGTTTATGGAAACCATTTTTGGAGCGGTCATGAAACATCTTCAATTAAGACACGTCCTAATGAAATGATGGCATCACCTGACTACTTTGAAGTAACCATTCAAGGTAAAGGTGGTCACGGCGCTAAACCTCATACATCAATCGATCCAATTGTAATCGTTGCAGAATATATTTCTAGCATCCAAAAAATTATTTCTCGAAATATAGATCCAATTGACAGAGGAGTTATTACAGTTGGGAAAGTAGATGCGGGTACTGCTTTTAATGTTATAAGTGATACAGCTACTTTAGCGGGTACAGTTAGAACGTTTAAACCAGAAGTTAAAGACACAATAGAAGCTGAGCTTGAACGTATTTTAAAAGGGATTTGTTTAGCAAATAACGCGACTTATGACTTTGAATACCGTAGAGGTTATCCTACAGTCGTCAACCACAAAGAACAATATGAAGTGGTTAAAGAAGCTGCTGAGCGCTTAGATTTAACTTATGAAGACATCCCCCCTATGATGATTGGTGAAGATTTCTCATACTACTTACTTAATCGTCCAGGTTGTTTCTTCCTAACAGGTAGCGGTAATGAAGATAAAGGCTCAACTGCCCCTCATCATCATCCTATGTTTGATTTAGACGAAGAAGCGATGAAGACGACGACACAAATGTTTATTCAAGTACTTGAGATAGAAGGTGTTCTATAAGAATGAAAAATATTTTATTACAAAAAGTTGAAGACTATTATGATGAAATGATTGAAATCAGAAGATATTTACATATGAATCCGGAATTATCTTTTGAAGAAGTGAAGACACCTGCTTATATTGCACATTACTTAAGAGAATTAGGTATTGACGTTCGTGAAGGAGTCGGTGAACGTGGTGTTGTAGGTACATTAAATAAAGATAAAGAAGGTCCTACATTAGCGATTAGAGCTGATTTTGATGCATTACCTATCCAAGATGAAAAGGAAGTACCTTACAAGTCAACTGTTGATGGCGTCATGCATGCTTGTGGTCACGATGCCCATACGGCTGTATTGCTAATGACTGCGAAAATTTTATCCGAACATAAAGATGAAATTAATGGCCGTGTCGTCTTTATTCATCAACATGCTGAAGAAGTCGATCCTGGTGGTGCCATTCAAATGATTGCTGATGGGTGTTTAACAGGTGTTGATGCGATTATCGGACAACATGTATCTAGTCATTTAGATGTTGGTAAAATCGGCTATAAATACGGTACAACGACAGGTATCCCAGATGATTTTTGGATTACTTTGAAAGGTAGAGGTGGACATGCTGCACATCCTGATCAATTGATTGATCCACTCGCTGCAGGTATACAATTATGTAACGATTTACAATACATTGTTTCACGTAAAACAAGTGCACTCTCTCCTGCCGTTCTATCCATTACAATGTTTAATGCTGGAGAAACGAATAACGTCATACCAGATACATGTAAAATTGGTGGGACGATTAGGACTTTCGACTCGGACACACAGACAAGTGTCATAGAAGGCTTTAAGAAAGTATTAGAAGGCATTGCGACTTCTACTGATGTTACTTACGACTTGAAATATAGTAAAGGGTATCCACCCGTAATTAACACGGAACGGGAAACTGATCTTATATTAGAAGCGACCAAAGAGATTGATAGCGTTGAAGAACTCGTAGAATTAGAAGCAAGTTTGGGTGGAGAAGATTTTTCTTATTATCAACAGCGTGTTCCCGGTGCATTTTTCTATACAGGCACGAGAAACGAACATTTCAAAGCTGACTTCCCTCATCATCATCCTAAGTTTGATATTGATGAGCAAGGCTTAATAAACGCTGTACGTATCTTCTTACTCACAACATTTAAGTTTATGGAAAGGAATGATATTCATGACATTAACGACTGAAGTTAATCAATATATGGATGAATTAATAGAAATTAGAAGACATTTACATCAACATCCCGAACTTTCTTTTCAAGAAGAAAATACAAAGAAATACATAGCTGATTATCTTGAAAACCTTGGAATCGAAGTTAAAAGAGATGTCGGTGGTAACGGCTTATTAGGTTATATAAACGGTGGACATGAAGGACCAACGATTGCATTAAGAGCTGATTTTGATGCATTACCTATTCAAGACGAGAAAGATGTACCTTATAAATCTAAGGTCGATGGTGTGATGCATGCTTGTGGTCATGATGCGCATACGGCAAGTTTACTCATCACTGCAAAAATACTTAAAAAGCACGAGCAAGATATTCATGGGAATGTCGTATTAATCCATCAACATGCTGAAGAGTCACTTCCTGGTGGCGCTAAAGCGATGGTAGAAGCCGGTGCACTTGATGGTGTGGATTATGTCTTCGGAACACATACAGCAAGTCATATTGACGCAAATAAAGTTGGATTTTGTTCTGGACCAGCGTATGCTGCAGCTGATTCATTTGAAATTGATATACAAGGATTAGGTGGACATGGTGCTATGCCACAACTAGCTAAAGATCCTATCGTTGCTGCATCTTCATTGATTGTCCAAGCACAAAGTATCGTTTCAAGAACAGTTGATCCTTTAGAATCGGCTGTCGTAACGTTCGGCACATTTAAAGGTGGTAATGCGTTCAATGTTATCGCGGATAAAGTTCAATTATCTGGAACAATTAGAACATATTTACCATACGTTAAAGATCAAATTAAAGAACGTTTGAACGGCATATTAAACGGTATCGAATCAAGCTATGGTGTTAAATGCCATTTGAAATATCACGACGGTTATCCGCCTGTAGTAAATCATGAGAAAGAAACAGAATGGGCTAAAAAACTTGCATCAGAAATTGATTCAGTTGATGAAGCATTCGATTTCCCTCCTTCTTTAGGTGGCGAAGATGTTGGTTATTTCTTACAACATGTTCCAGGAACATATTTCTTTACTGGTGTAGGTAATGAAGCACTTAAAGCGACTTATCCGCATCACCATCCAAAATTCGATTTAGATGAACAAGCATTACAAAATAGCGTCAAATTATTCTTATCTATTATTGAACATAGTGATGAATTAGAAAAATAAACCATAAAAAAAGCCGAGACAACTTAATGTCTCGGCTTTAAATTTGTTTAATCAAGTTTGTTCAATATCGAATTAAGCTTCGATGATTGTAACAACGCCTGATCCAACTGTACGTCCACCTTCACGGATTGAGAAACGAGTACCGTCTTCAATAGCGATTGGTGAAATTAATTCAACGTCCATTTCAACGTTGTCGCCAGGCATAACCATTTCAGTACCTTCTGGTAAGTTAACTACACCAGTTACGTCAGTAGTACGGAAATAGAATTGTGGGCGGTAGTTTGTGAAGAATGGAGTATGACGTCCACCTTCGTCTTTAGATAATACATAAACTTCAGCTTTGAATTTAGTGTGAGGTGTGATTGAACCTGGTTTAGCTAATACTTGACCACGGTTAACGTCTTCACGAGCAACACCACGTAATAATGCACCGATGTTATCTCCAGCTTCAGCGAAGTCTAATAATTTACGGAACATTTCAACACCAGTTACAGTTGTTTTAGAAGATTCTTCAGTTAAACCGATGATTTCAACTTCTTCACCAACAGTGATTTGACCACGTTCAACACGGCCTGTAGCAACAGTACCACGACCAGTGATTGAGAATACGTCCTCAACTGGCATCATGAATGGTTTGTCAGAGTCACGTTCTGGAGTTGGGATGAATGTATCAACAGCATCCATTAATTCCATGATTTTGTCTTCGTAAGCTTCGTCGCCTTCTAATGCTTTTAATGCTGAACCAGCAATTACAGGAACGTCGTCGCCTGGGAAGTCATATTCAGATAATAAGTCACGAACTTCCATTTCAACTAATTCTAATAATTCTTCATCGTCAACCATGTCAACTTTGTTTAAGAATACTACTAATGCAGGAACACCTACGTTACGTGATAAAAGAATGTGCTCACGAGTTTGAGGCATTGGACCGTCAGCAGCAGATACTACTAAGATACCGCCGTCCATTTGAGCAGCACCAGTGATCATGTTTTTAACATAGTCAGCGTGTCCTGGGCAGTCAACGTGCGCATAGTGACGTTTTTCAGTTTCGTATTCGATATGTGAAGTATTGATTGTAATACCACGTTCTTTTTCTTCTGGAGCGTTATCGATTTGGTCGTAAGAACGAGCTTCTCCGTCACCAGAACGTTTTGCTAATACAGTTGCGATAGCAGCTGTTAAAGTAGTTTTACCATGGTCAACGTGACCGATAGTACCAATATTGGCATGTGTTTTTGAGCGATCAAATTTTTCTTTAGCCATTATGAAATCTCTCCTATTCATATTAAAAATTATTTTTTATTTAAGCCTCATGATGGTTACTCACCATCATGAGGATAACCTATAGTTAATTTATAAATCATTTTGATGAAAAAATCAATTTATTAAAGCGAATGTATTATTCACCTTTGTTTTTCTTGATAATTTCTTCAGAAATTGATTTAGGAACTTCTTCGTAGTGGTCAAATACCATAGTATAAGTACCACGACCTTGAGTGTTAGAACGTAAGTTTGTAGCGTAACCGAACATTTCTGAAAGTGGAACAAATGCACGAACAACTTGAGCGTTACCGCGTGCTTCCATACCTTCAACACGTCCACGACGACTTGTTACGTCACCCATGATGTCTCCCATGTATTCTTCAGGCATAACGATTTCAACTTTCATCATTGGCTCTAAGATTACAGGGTTACATTTTTTAGCTGCTTCTTTAAGTGCTAATGATGCAGCAACTTTGAAGGCCATTTCAGATGAATCGACATCATGATATGAACCATCATATAGTTTAGCTTTAACATCAACTAATGGATATCCAGCTAATACACCGTTTTCCATAGCATCTTTAAGACCAGCTTCAACTGATGGAATGTATTCACGAGGAACTACACCACCGACGATAGCGTTTTCGAATTCGAAGCCGCCACCTTGTTCGTTAGGTGTGAATTCAATATGAACATCACCATATTGTCCACGTCCACCTGATTGACGAGAGAATTTACCTTGAACTTGTGCAGATTCTTTGAACGTTTCACGGTAAGATACCATTGGAGCACCAACAGTACATTCTACTTTGAATTCACGTTTCATACGGTCTACTAAAATATCAAGATGTAATTCACCCATACCACCGATGATAACTTGTCCAGTTTCATGGTCAGTGTGTGCATGGAATGTTGGATCTTCTTCTTGTAATTTAACTAATGCGTTAGTCATTTTATCTTGGTCAGCTTTTGATTTAGGCTCAACAGATAAGTGAATAACTGGCTCTGGGAATTCCATTGATTCTAAGATAATGTTATCTTTTTCATCACATAAAGTATCACCAGTAGCAGTGTCTTTAAGACCAACAGCGCCTGCAATGTCACCAGAATATACAGTTGAAATCTCTTCACGAGAGTTAGCGTGCATTTGTAGGATACGACCTACACGTTCACGTTTACCTTTAGTAGAGTTTTTAACGTATGAACCAGATTCCATTGTACCAGAATAAACACGGAAGAATGTTAATTTACCTACGAATGGGTCAGTCATAACTTTAAACGCTAATGCAGCGAATGGCGCTGAGTCATCAGGTCTAGCAATTACTTCTTCATCTTCGTTATCAACTCTATGTCCGATAATAGGTTTAACATCTAATGGTGATGGTAAGTAGTCAATAACAGCGTTCAACATTAATTGAACACCTTTGTTTTTGAATGCTGTACCACATAATACTGGGTAGAATTCAACGTCACAAGTAGCTTGACGGATAGCCGCTTTAAGCTCATCAATTGTGATTTCTTCTCCACCTAAGTATTTTTCCATTAAATCGTCGTTTGATTCAGCAACAGCTTCAATTAAAGCTTCACGAGCATCTTCAGCTTGTTGCTTATGAGATTCTGGAATCTCAATTTCATCAATTTCAGTACCTAAGTCATTAGTGTATTGGAAACATTTCATTTCTACTAAATCAATAATAGCGTTGAAATCGTCTTCCGCACCAATTGGTAACTGAATTGGGTGAGCATTTGCTTGTAAACGCTCATGTAGTGTACCAACTGAATATTCAAAGTTAGCACCCATTTTGTCCATTTTATTAATGAATACAATACGAGGTACTCCGTAAGTTGTAGCTTGACGCCAAACTGTTTCAGTTTGAGGTTCAACACCTGATTGCGCATCAAGAACAGTTACAGCACCATCAAGTACACGTAATGAACGTTCAACTTCAACTGTGAAGTCTACGTGTCCTGGTGTATCGATGATGTTTACACGGTGACCATCCCATTGTGCAGTAGTCGCAGCAGAAGTGATTGTAATACCACGCTCTTGCTCTTGTTCCATCCAGTCCATTTGTGAAGCACCTTCATGTGTTTCACCAATTTTATGGATACGGCCTGTGTAATAAAGAATACGTTCAGTAGTAGTAGTTTTACCAGCATCGATGTGAGCCATGATACCGATATTACGAGTGTTTTTCAAAGAAAAATCTCTTGCCATAGTATTCTTACTCCTTCCAAAACATTGGATATTTGGTTGTTGTTTATATAGATACTTTGATACCCTAAGTGTTTAAAAAACTATAGATGACCTATAAATAAGCCTCTTTATAATTTTAACGCTTAGGGTTCTAAGTTCTATCTTACCAACGGTAATGAGCAAACGCTTTGTTAGCTTCTGCCATTTTGTGAGTGTCTTCACGTTTCTTAACAGCACCACCAGTGTTATTGGCAGCATCTAAGATTTCATTAGCTAAACGCTCTTCCATAGTTTTTTCACCACGAAGACGCGCGTAGTTAACTAACCAACGTAAACCTAAAGTAGTACGACGTTCTGGACGTACTTCTACAGGTACTTGATAGTTTGAACCACCTACACGGCGAGCTTTAACTTCAAGTACAGGCATGATGTTGTTGATAGCTTCATCGAATACTTCCATAGCATCTTTACCTGAACGTTCTTGAACAAGTTCGAATGCAGAATAAAGAATTCTTTGAGCAGTACCACGTTTACCATCAAGCATGATTTTGTTGATTAATTTTGTTACTAATTTAGAGTTGTGAATTGGATCTGGTAAAACATCTCTTTTTGCAACTGGACCTTTACGAGGCATAATCGTAATCCTCCTTCCTCATTATAAAGTTTAATTGATTTATCGTCATTTAAAAAACTGTTATTTACAGAAATTTAATGTCAAATTATTTTTTAGCAGCTTTAGGTTTTTTAGCACCATAAAGTGAACGGCTTTGCATACGACCGTCAACACCAGAAGTGTCTAAAGCACCACGTACGATATGGTAACGCACACCAGGTAAGTCTTTTACACGTCCACCACGAATAAGTACAACACTGTGTTCTTGTAAGTTGTGGCCAATACCAGGGATATACGCGTTTACTTCGATGTTGTTTGATAAACGAACACGAGCATATTTACGTAACGCTGAGTTAGGTTTTTTAGGTGTCATAGTTCCTACACGAGTACATACACCACGTTTTTGAGGAGAGTATACAGTAGTCATTTTTTTCTTCATGCTATTGTAACCTCTGTTTAATGCTGGTGCAGTTGATTTTTGTGATTTACTAGTACGAGGTTTACGTACTAATTGGTTAATAGTAGGCATCTTTAATGTCCTCCTCTCTTCATTTCTTAATTCCACACATCCAGGTGGTTCATTTTAAGTCAAATAAAAATAGTAAGCACAGCTTACACATTTATTTAAGCAATGCAACAACTGTCGCATTAACTTCTATTCCATAGCGTGATCCAAGTTCTTGTCGACTAGGACTATAACTTATCGGAACGCCTGTCTCAAATGCTATTGTTAACACTTTCGACAAAATATGAATATTGACATCTTGAGCAATGATTACTTGACGTACATCATGCTTCAATAATGCTTTAGTGGTCTGTTTTAAACCAATGACATAACTGTCTTGATTTAAGCTTAAGGCTTTTTCATTAGACATTTCATATCCTCCAAAGCGTCTGCTTTCATCAACCTTAACAATAATAACATTGCACAGTTATAAAGTCAATCATTTTTAAGGTGTTTTTATAATAAAATACAAGCTGTTCTAGGAACCTAGAACAGCCCATATATATTAGTCAGTCACAACTTGTTCTTCAGGTACTACTTCTTTTTCAACTTTTTCAAAGTCAACACCAGTATATCTTCTCATGCCTGTTCCGGCAGGGATCAATTTACCGATGATAACATTTTCTTTAAGTCCAAGTAAGTCATCACGCTTACCTTTAATGGCAGCATCTGTAAGTACTCTTGTTGTTTCTTGGAATGAAGCAGCTGATAAGAAACTTTCAGTCTCAAGAGATGCTTTCGTAATACCAAGTAATACAGGTTTAGCAGTTGCTGGACGTTTACGCGTCGCAAATACTTCTCTGTTTGCATCAGTAAATGTATGAATATCAACTAATGCACCTGGTAATAATTTAGTATCTCCTGCTTCAATAATTCTTACTTTACGAAGCATTTGTCTAACCATAACTTCAACGTGTTTATCTGAAATTTCAACACCTTGCATACGGTAAACTTTTTGTACTTCTTTAAGTAAGTATTTTTGAGTAGCATTTAAGCCTGCAACAGCTAGTAATCCTTTAGGTTCGATTGAGCCTTCAGTCATAACTTCACCACGTTCTACGTATTGACCTTCTTCAACTTTAAGTCGAGCAGTACCTGGCGCGTTATAAGTACGGATTTCATTTTCGCCTTTAACTTTAATTTCTTGTTGACGATCTTTAACGATCGTAATTTCAGTTACTTCACCATTAATTTCAGAAATAACAGCTTGCCCTTTAGGGTTACGTGCTTCAAATAGCTCTTGAATACGAGGTAAACCTTGAGTGATATCGGCACCTGCTACACCACCTGTATGGAATGTACGCATTGTAAGCTGAGTACCTGGTTCACCGATTGATTGTGCAGCAATTGTACCAACTGCTTCACCAACTTCAACTTGTTCACCAGTTGCTAAGTTCTTACCATAACATTTTTCACATACACCGTGACGAGTGTTACATGTAAATGCAGAGCGAATATGCATTTCAGTAATACCTGCATCAACTATTTGTTTAGCAATATCAGCAGTTATTAATTCATTAACTTTAATAATTACTTCATCTGTTTCAGGATGACGTAATGTTTCTTTAGAGTAACGACCTTCAATACGTTCAATGAATGGTTCGATTAACTCTGATCCTTCTCTAATATCTGAAACAAGTAATCCACGGTCAGTTCCACAGTCTTCTTCTCTAACGATAACATCTTGTGCTACGTCAACTAGACGACGTGTTAAGTAACCTGAATCGGCAGTTTTCAGTGCTGTATCGGCAAGACCTTTACGCGCACCGTGAGTAGAGATGAAGTATTCAAGTACTGTTAAACCTTCACGGAATGAAGATTTAATAGGTAACTCGATAATTCGACCAGATGGGTTAGCCATCAGACCACGCATACCAGCTAATTGAGTGAAGTTTGATGCGTTACCACGGGCACCAGAGTCACTCATCATGAAGATTGGGTTTAAGCTATCTAATGACATCATTAATTTAGCTTGAATATCATCTTTAGCTTTTGTCCAAATTTCAATTACAGCAGCATAACGTTCGCTTTCAGTAATTAAACCACGGGTAAATTGTTTTTGTACTTTATCTACTTTGATTTCTGCTTCTCCAATAATTTCTTGTTTATCAGGAAGTACCACGATGTCAGAAACCCCAACTGTAATACCAGCTTTAGATGAGTATTTAAATCCTAAATCTTTCATCTTATCAAGCATTACTGATGTATCTGTAATGTGGAATTTATTAAAGATTTCCGCAATGATTTGACCTAAGAATTTCTTGTTAAATGGTTTAACAAGTTCAACATCTTGTAAGTACTCGATTAATCCACCTTCTGGAATATCAGTAGGTGCAATAAAGTATTTGTCAGGTGTTGATTTTTCTAAGTTGAAATTCGTTGGTTCATTAATGTACGGGAATGAATCCGGCATAATTTCATTGAATATAATCTTACCAACAGATGTGATAAGTAATTTATTGTTTTGTTCTTCTGTAAATGTTGGGTTCTTTAATGATCTTGCATGAACAGCTATACGTGAGTGTAAATGAACATAGCCATTTACATACGCTTTAATAACTTCATCTGTTTCACTAAAGATTTCACCAGCTCCTGTAGCGCCTTTACGTTCAAGTGTTAAGTAATAGTTACCTAATACCATATCTTGAGAAGGTGTTACGACTGGTTTACCATCTTTAGGGTTCAAGATGTTTTGAGCTGCAAGCATTAACATACGTGCTTCTGCTTGTGCTTCTTTTGATAATGGAACATGGACAGCCATTTGGTCACCATCAAAGTCAGCGTTATAAGCAGTTGTTACAAGTGGATGAAGTCTGATTGCACGACCTTCAACTAGTGTAGGTTCAAATGCTTGAATACCTAAACGGTGAAGCGTTGGTGCACGGTTTAATAGTACTGGATGTTCTTTAATAACATCTTCTAGTACATCCCAAACTTCTTCTTCCATTCTTTCTATTTTACCTTTTGCATTCTTGATGTTCGTTGCAATTTCGCGTTCAACAAGTTCTTTCATAATGAAAGGTTTGAACAATTCTAACGCCATTTCTTTCGGTAAACCACATTGATACATTTTAAGGTTTGGTCCAACTACGATAACTGAACGACCTGAATAGTCAACACGTTTACCAAGTAAGTTTTGACGGAAACGACCTTGTTTACCTTTTAACATATGTGACAATGATTTTAATGGACGGTTACCTGGTCCAGTAACTGGACGACCACGACGACCATTATCAATTAAAGCATCTACAGCTTCTTGTAACATACGTTTTTCATTTTGAACGATAATACCAGGTGCACCTAAATCTAATAAACGTTTCAAACGATTATTACGGTTGATAACACGACGGTATAAATCATTTAAATCACTTGTTGCGAAACGTCCACCGTCTAATTGAACCATTGGACGAATTTCAGGTGGAATAATTGGTAATACATCTAAGATCATCCAAGATGGGTCATTACCTGAGTGACGGAATGACTCAACAACTTCTAGACGTTTAATTGCTCTTGTCAATCTTTGTCCTGTTGCTGATTCTAATTCTTCACGTAATTCTTTTAATTCTTTATCTAAATCGATATCGCTTAATAAGTCACGGATTGCTTCTGCACCCATTTTTGCTGTGAATTTACCTGGATATTTATCATAATACTCACGGAATTCACCTTCAGTTAATAATTGTTTCTTCTCTAATCCAGTTGGACCTGGATCAATTACAGTGTAAGAAGCAAAGTATATAACTTCTTCAAGTGAACGTGGTGACATATCAAGTAAAAGTCCCATACGACTTGGGATACCTTTGAAGTACCAAATGTGTGAAACTGGTGCTGCTAATTCAATATGCCCCATTCTTTCACGACGCACTTTTGACTTAGTAACCTCTACACCACAACGGTCACAGACCATGCCTTTATAGCGTACTCTTTTATATTTACCACAACTACATTCCCAGTCCTTAGTTGGACCAAAAATTTTCTCACAGAATAAACCATCTCTTTCAGGTTTTAACGTACGGTAGTTAATTGTTTCTGGTTTTTTCACTTCACCAAATGACCAAGAACGGATCTTTTCAGGTGAAGCAAGTCCTATTTTCATGTAATGGAAATTATTTACATCAATCAAGGAGCCTACCTCCTTCAATTTAAATTAGTTGTGCCGGTTGATTGATAATGTATAACAAATGTAAAGCGCAAATGTTTAATCAAATGCGCTTTATTAACTTTTAGTCAGTTACTTGTTGCCCTTCTATTGATGCATCTTGTGAAACACCTAAATCAACTTTCTTGTCCATCATATCTTCATCTTCTAAATCACGCATTTCGATTTCGTTATCGTGTTCGTCCATAACTTTAACGTCTAGACCTAAACTTTGTAACTCTTTCATTAATACGCGGAATGATTCAGGAACTCCCGGTTTAGGGATGTTTTCTCCTTTTACGATAGATTCGTAAGTTTTAACACGACCTACTGTGTCATCAGATTTATAAGTTAAAATCTCTTGTAAAGTATATGCTGCACCGTAAGCTTCAAGTGCCCATACTTCCATCTCACCGAAACGTTGTCCACCAAACTGAGCTTTACCGCCAAGTGGTTGTTGTGTAACAAGTGAGTATGGTCCAGTAGAACGCGCATGTAATTTATCGTCTACCATGTGTGCAAGTTTAAGCATGTACATTACACCTACAGATACACGGTTATCAAACGGTTCACCAGTACGACCATCGTATAGTACAGTTTTACCATCACGAGCCATACCTGCTTCTTCAATAGTTGACCAAACATCATCATCGTTTGCACCATCAAATACTGGTGAAGCAACATGAATACCTAAATTCTTAGCTGCCATTCCAAGATGAAGTTCTAATACTTGTCCGATATTCATACGAGAAGGTACACCTAATGGGTTTAACATGATGTCAATTGGTGTTCCATCTGGTAAGTAAGGCATATCTTCTTCAGGTAAGATACGTGAGATAACACCTTTGTTACCGTGACGACCACACATTTTATCTCCGACATGTATTTTACGTTTTTGAACGATGTATACACGTACTAATTGGTTTACACCTGGAGATAATGAATCATCGCCTTCTTCTCTGTTAAATACTTTAACATCTAATACAATACCACCTGCACCATGAGGTACACGTAATGATGTATCACGAACTTCACGAGCTTTTTCACCAAAGATTGCATGTAATAATCTTTCTTCAGCTGTTAATTCAGTTACACCTTTAGGCGTTACTTTACCAACTAGGATATCTCCGTCTTTAACTTCAGCACCAACATAAACGATACCACGATCATCTAAGTTCTTAAGTGCATTGTCAGAAACGTTAGGAATATCACGTGTGATTTCTTCAGGTCCTAATTTAGTGTCACGAGCTTCTGATTCATATTCTTCAACGTGAATTGAAGTATAAACATCATCTTTAACAAGACGTTCACTCATGATTACAGCATCCTCATAGTTATAACCGTCCCAAGTCATGAAACCAACTACTACGTTACGTCCAAGTGCCATTTCACCAAGTTCCATTGAAGGACCATCGGCCAAAATTTCACCTTTAGTAACAATATCTCCGCTCGCAATGATTGGACGTTGATTGTAACAAGTACCTGAGTTACTACGTTTAAATTTTGATAATGGGTAACGATCTAATTCAGTTTCGATCTCTTTACCATTCTCTTCAACAATACGTCTAACAAGGATTTCTTTTGCTTCTACGTGCTCAACTCTACCTTTGTACTTAGCAACAACAGCTGCACCTGAATCACGTGCAGTTACGTGTTCCATACCAGTACCAACAAATGGTGCTTCTGGGTTCATTAAAGGTACCGCTTGACGTTGCATGTTTGCACCCATAAGCGCACGGTTAGAGTCATCGTTTTCTAAGAATGGAATACATGCTGTCGCTGCAGAAACAACTTGTTTAGGAGATACATCCATGTAGTCCATGCGTTCTTTAGGTTTAGTAGTGTTGTCCCCACGGAAACGACAAAGAACTTCATCATCAACGAATTTACCTGTTTCATCAAGTACAGAGTTTGCTTGTGCAACTACATAGCTGTCTTCTTCGTCAGCTGTTAAGTAGTCGATTCTGTCAGTAACTTGGTTTGTCTCGATGTTTACCTTACGATAAGGTGTTTCAATGAAACCAAATTCATTAACTCTTGCATAACTTGATAATGAGTTGATTAAACCAATGTTTGGTCCCTCAGGCGTTTCAATTGGACACATACGACCATAGTGAGAGTAGTGAACGTCACGTACTTCCATACCAGCACGCTCACGAGTTAAACCACCCGGTCCTAATGCTGATAGACGACGTTTATGCGTCAACTCTGCTAATGGGTTTGCTTGGTCCATGAATTGAGATAATTGAGAGCTACCAAAGAATTCTTTAATAGATGCAATTACTGGACGAATATTAATTAATTGTTGAGGTGTGATTGAATCAGTGTCTTGAATTGACATACGTTCACGCACAACACGTTCCATACGTGATAAACCAATTCTGAATTGGTTCTGTAGTAATTCTCCTACTGAACGTAGACGACGATTACCTAAATGGTCGATATCATCTGTGTAACCTACACCATGTAACAAGTTAAAGAAATATGATAGTGAAGAAATAATATCTGCTGGTGTAATACATTTCACTGCTTCATCAGGGAATGCATTACCAATCACTGTTGTCGTACGTTTTTCTTCATCACCAGGAATATAAATTTTAACTGTTTGAACTTCTACTGGCTCATCTAAGACACCACTATTAAGTTCATAAACATGAATATTAGCGTTTGATTCTAAAACATCGATGATTTTATCTAAATTACGACGGTCTAAAACAGTACCTTCTTCAGCCGCAATTTCACCTGTTTCAACGTCAACGATAGGCTCAGCTAAAGTTTGGTTGAACAAACGATGTTTAAGATGTAATTTTTTATTCATTTTGTAACGACCTACTGCCGCTAAATCATAACGTTTTGGGTCAAAGAAACGTGAATATAATAGACTTTTAGCGTTCTCTACTGTTGGTGGTTCTCCCGGACGTAAACGCTCATAAATTTCAAGCAATGCTTGGTCTGTTGTTTCAGTATTATCTTTGTCTAACGCATTTCTTAAATACTCATTGTCACCAAGTAAATCAATGATTTCTTGATCTGATGAGAATCCTAAAGCACGGATTAATACTGTAATTGGTAATTTACGTGTTCTGTCTATTCTTACGTAAGGAACATCTTTAGCATCTGTTTCATACTCTAACCATGCACCACGGTTAGGGATTACAGTAGTTCCAAAACTCACTTTACCGTTTTTATCAACTTTTTCGTTGAAGTAAACGGATGGTGAACGTACAAGTTGTGATACAATAACACGTTCTGCACCGTTTATTACAAAAGTACCAGTGTCAGTCATTAATGGGAAATCACCCATGAATACTTCTTGATCTTTCACTTCGCCTGTTTCTTTGTTAATTAAACGGACTTTAACGCGTAATGGTGCTGCATATGTTGCATCACGGTTTTTAGATTCTTCTAAATCATACTTTGGTTCACCTAGACGGTAATCTACGAACTCTAAAGAAAGGTTACCTGTAAAATCATCAATTGGAGAAATGTCGCGGAACATTTCTAGTAAACCTTCTTTTAGAAACCATTCATATGATTTCGTTTGAATCTCTATTAAGTTAGGTAGTTCTAAAATCTCGGAAATTCTCGCATAACTTCTACGAACACGATGTCTTCCATACTGGATAAGTTGACCTGTCAACAGATTCACCCCTCAAATATTGTGAATATAACTTTGCGCCTTACAAAATAAATATAATAAGACAAAAAGAAAACGGAAAGTCAATGATTCCATTTTCTATTTCGTACGACTTATTCCTAACATTCAATTAAGGGCGACGCAAAAGTACACACTTATTGAATATAATTTTTAACATTCTATTACTATATCAGAACAAAACACCAAAATCAAGCTTTTACACTTTTTAAAATGTAATAACCCTTGCTTTTTTCGATTATTTCTGCATTACCAAAAATATCTTGCATTTTTTTCTTTGCAGAAGGCATACCTTGTTTCTTCTGAATAACAACTAAAAGCTGTCCGCCACTCGATAATACTTCGATGCTTTGCTCAAGAATTTTATGAACAATTTCCTTCCCTGCTCTTATCGGAGGGTTTGTTAATACAAAATCAAACTCTAAATCTAATACATCATCTAAACAGTCACTTGCTTTCAACTGAGCATTTTGAATGTTGTTAGATTGTTGATTATCTTTTGCCAAATCCAATGCGCGTTCATTCACATCTACCATAGTTACTTCACTATGTGGAAGTACTTTCGCACACATTAAACCTATCGGGCCATAACCACAGCCCACATCCAATATTTTCTTTTTAGGACCAGGGGGATTTGCATTTAAGAAAGTTGTTACGAGTAAATCAGACCCAAAGTCTATTTTCCCTTTTGAGAAAACACCATGATCTGTCTGAAGAGAGAGTTTGTTATCGCGATAAAAATAATCGAAACTTTCTCGTTCCGACTTCACGTTTGGATCGTTATCAAAATAATGACTCATTACGCCACCTCTTTATTGATTAAATGAGTAAATAAAAACCCGTTATCATGATAATAACGGGTTTTTTGATTTAATACAGAGATTATTTTAATTCTACAGATGCGCCAACTTCTTCTAATTTTTCTTTTAAAGCTTCAGCGTCTTCTTTAGATAAACCTTCTTTAACAACTTTAGGAGCGTTGTCTACGATTTCTTTAGCTTCTTTTAAGCCTAAACCAGTTGCTTCTTTAACCGCTTTAACAACTTTAATTTTTGAATCTCCAGCTGAAGTTAATTCAACGTCGAATTCAGTTTTTTCAGCTGCTGCGTCTCCACCAGCTGCGCCAGCTGCTGCTACAGGAGCTGCTGCTGTTACACCAAATTCTTCTTCGATAGCTTTTACTAAGTCATTTAATTCTAATACTGACATTTCTTTAATTGCTTCAATAATTTTTTCATTAGACATGATATATATCCTCCATTAAATAGTTTTATTTGTTGCTGAATTATTCAGCACTTTCTTCTTTTTGTTCTCCAACAGCTTTAACTGCATAAGCAAAGTTACGAACTGGAGCTTGTAATACAGATAGTAACATTGATACAAGACCGTCTTTTGATGGTAATGAACCGATAGTGTTAACTTCTTCTGCAGATACAACTTGTCCTTCAATAACACCTGCTTTGATTTCTAACGCTTCGTTTTCTTTAGCGAAGTCAGCAAGAATTTTAGCTGGTTCAACAACTTCTTCGTTTGAAAAAGCAATTGCGTTAGGACCAGTTAATGTTTCTTCTAAACCTTCGATACCAGCAGCTTCAGCAGCACGACGAACTAAAGTGTTTTTGTAAACTTTATATTCGATACCTGCTTCACGTAATTGTTTACGTAATTCAGTAACTTGCGCAACTGTTAAACCACGGTAGTCAACAATAATTGTTGAAACAGAATTTTTAAGTTGTTCAGTAATTAAATCAACTTTTTGTTGTTTAGCTTCAACGATTTTTGAATTAGACATCTCTACACCTCCATATTAATTGTCCGTGCTTTTATGATGAGGTTTCTCAACAAAAAAGCACTTTTTACCCACGGCAAAAAGTGCTTGAATTTTATACGTTCAAGTCAATTTAAGCCTCGGTAGGATTGCTTTTTAAGTTCAAAATTGAACTCCTACTGTCTTAGGTTAAATATTACACATCCAAAACTATAACGCGTTTTGGAGTTGAAGTCAATATTTTTATATTATAATTTAAAGCTTGAAGTATCAACTTTGATACCAGGACCCATTGTTGTTGTAACAGCAACAGATTTGAAATAAGTACCTTTAGATGATGCTGGTTTTGCTTTAGTTAATGTATCTTGAATTGTTTTGAAGTTATCAACTAATTGTTGCTCGTCAAATGATACTTTACCAATAGATGCATGAACAATACCAGATTTTTCAGCACGGTATTCTACTTTACCTGCTTTAATTTCTTCTACTGCTTTTTTGATATCCATTGTTACTGTACCAGTTTTAGGGTTTGGCATTAAACCTTTAGGTCCTAATACACGACCAAGTTTACCAACTTCACCCATCATGTCAGGTGTTGCAACGATTACATCAAAGTCGAACCAACCTTGGTTGATTTTGTTAATGTATTCTTCACCTACATAATCTGCTCCAGCTTCTTCTGCTTCTTTGATTTTATCGCCTTTAGCGAATACTAATACACGTTGTGTTTTACCAGTACCGTGTGGTAATACTACAGCGCCACGGATTTGTTGGTCATTCTTACGTGTATCAATGCCTAAACGAAATGCAACTTCTACAGATGCATCAAAGTTAACAGTACTTGTTTCTTTTGCTAATTTAATCGCTTCTTCAACAGCGTATGTTGCAGTACGATCGATTTTAGCAACTGCTTCTTGATACTTTTTACCTTTTTTAGCCATTTTGTTTTCCTCCTTTAGTGGTTTTAGCGGAATGTTACCTCCCACGTGCATTATCATAAAGACAATGCAATAGCAGACAGCGAAATAGCCGCCTGCTTAAACTTTAAAACTCAATTATTCTACGACAATACCCATGCTGCGTGCAGTACCTTCAACGATACGCATAGCTGCTTCTTCAGATGCCGCGTTTAAGTCAGGCATTTTAGTGTTAGCAATTTCACGTACTTGGTCTTGAGTTACTGTAGCAACTTTAGTTTTGTTAGGTTCACCAGAACCTTTTTCTACTTTAGCTGCTTTTTTAAGTAATACTGCTGCAGGTGGTGTCTTAGTGATGAAAGTAAATGAACGATCTTCAAATACTGTAATTTCAACTGGAATGATTAAACCTGCTTGCTCTTGTGTACGAGCGTTGAATTCTTTACAGAATCCCATAATATTCACACCGGCTTGACCTAATGCAGGACCAACTGGTGGTGCTGGGTTTGCTTTACCTGCAGGAATTTGCAATTTAACAACTTTAACTACTTTTTTAGCCACGATGTGCACCTCCTTGATATCGTGATGTGGTCATGGGGTAATGATATTTTACCCTCCCACTCTTCATTTCGTGACGAAATGGTTGCGCATAGTCCGAGCGCGACCTTTAAATAATAACATTGAAATCATGAAATTTCAAGTGTTTTTTTACAACTTTTCAATTTGATCGAATTCAACTTCGACTGGTGTTTCTCTACCGAACATGTCAACAAGTACTGTTAATTTATACTTCTCAACATCGATTTCTTTGATTTCACCAACTTGGTTACTAAATGGTCCACTTGTTACGCGAACTTGTTCACCTAATTCAACTTCTACGTCGACTGTTTTTTCTGCCATACCCATTTGTTTAAGGATAAATTTCGCTTCATCTGGTAATAATGGATTTGGTTTAGATCCTGCACCAGCAGAACCAACGAAACCTGTAACACCAGGTGTATTTCTTACGACATACCATGATTCATCAGTCATAATTAACTCAACTAATACGTATCCAGGGAAAGTCTTCTTGATTTGTGTCTTCGTTTTACCATCTTTAATAGATGTTTCTTCCTCTTCTGGAATCACAACTCTAAAAATTTGTTCTTGCATGTTCATTGTATCAACACGCTTTTCTAGGTTTGTTTTGACTTTATTTTCATAACCTGAATAAGTGTGCACTGCATACCATCGTTTAGCGCCTATCTCTTCTGACATTTTGCCACTCCTTACTATCTAATCAAATTAATTAATTCTGTAATTCCTAAATCTAATGCATAGAAAAAGATTAAGAAAAAGATTACTGTACACACTACTATTGTTGTATATTTAACAAGTTCTTTGCCTGTTGGCCAACTTGTTTTCTGCATTTCTGATTTTACGCCTTGAAAGAAGTTTTCTTTTTTAGCCATTGATTTTCCTCCTTTTAGATGGATTCTTTATGCAATGTATGCGTATTACAAGTTTTACAAAACTTTTTTAGCTCTAATCGTTGATCTGTATCTTTTTTAGGGACTGTATAATTTCTAGCTCCGCATTTCTCGCAATTTAAAGGGACTTTTCTCATCTTATCACCTAATTCATTCTAATCCTAGATTAATATACAAAACAAAACACCTAATTGTCAAACAAAGCTGAAGTAATTTCAGCCTTGTTCAGTTTCTTTTTTAATCTGTATTGTGCGTTATATACATGTTTTACTGGTACATCTAGTTCATTTGATATTTCTTTTTTTGTTTTTCCTTGTACTGTTAATTTTAGAATGTCCGATTCAATAGGTGATAGCTTATTAGAATCCATCAAATAGGATAGCGAACATTCTGTTAACATTTGATCTTCAAAATCCTGGCCATGACCATCTCTAAGACATTCTATTAAATTAACCGAATCACTATTTGTTTCATCAATACTTAATGACGCTTTTAATATTTGATACTTTGTACTTTTAACTCTTCTTATATAATCAATTTTAGCATTTTTAATAATGACATTCACACAATGTATAAACGAATCATGCTTGTCACAATCAAATGTGAGTGCTTGCTTATACAACTTAAATCTTATAATTTGCGCGATGTCCTCTTTATCATTATAAGGTAGTCTCAATGTGCTTACCCGCTTCTGAATGTCACTTTCGAAAACATTTAATAATTGATTAAACGCTTCTTTGTCACCACGCTGAATATCAGCAATCCATTTTAACAACTGCTTGTCCATATTCAAATCATTCATCAAGCTCATCCCTTGTTATCGTTTTGAGCATATTTTACAGAGCGCATTGCTTATAAATCAAACTCCAAAAAATCATATTTATCGATTATTTCTTCTCCATTTTTCAAATTGCTGTAATACTTCATCTGGCAAGTTCAATCTATTTCTAGGTGTCTTAGTTTTAATTTCTGAGAGGTGCTTTGTCACAACAGATTCTTGATTTGCAATTGTTGACCACATTTCTCTAGATGAGATTCTATACGCACCAGAACCAAAAATAGCATGTTGTTCACTCATATCACTTGTGACTACTGTAATATGCGTAATATGCTTTCGATATAATTCATACGTTAATCTTTCGATATAACTATCTGCTGTTTCTTTTCCTTTCGTATAAACAACTTTCACACCGTGCTTAAATTCTACTGATTCAGTACCTTCTACACCATAAGCATCAAAAACAACAATCATTTCGCCATCATGTTGGGTATTATAATTGATAAGTGTGATTAACAATTTATCTCTCGCTTCTTCTAAAGAAACTTGAGCAATGGAAGACAATTCGTTTGATTGTCCTATTAAGTTATAGCCATCAATAATTAAATAGATATCTTTCATTATGATTGTCCTATTGGATGCCTTTTTCTATATACTTCATACATAAGCAGACTCGCTGCAACAGAAGCATTTAAGCTATTAACGTGTCCAACCATTGGTAATTTAATATAAAAATCACACTTATCTTTCACTAGTCGACTCATACCTTCGCCTTCGCTGCCTATAACGATAACAAGTGGCATTCCAGCATCCATTTGTCTATAATCAGTCGCATTCTTTGCATCTGTACCCGCGACCCAATACCCTACTTCTTGAAGTCTTTCAATTGTTTGCGGTAAATTCGTCACACGAATAACTGGAACATGTTGAATGGCACCGGTTGAAGCTTTTGCTACTGTTGCATTTAACTGTACAGACCTTCTCTTCGGAATAATAATGCCATCAATACCTATTGCATCAGCTGTTCTCATAATAGAACCTAAATTATGGGGATCTTCTAAACCATCTAACATCAATAAACAAGGTACATGGTCAATATCTTTAGTTTCTGAAATGAAATCTTCTAATTCTTTATATGGATATGGCGCAATTTGAGCAGCGATACCTTGATGTGGAACATCTGTTAAATAGTCAATTTTTGATTTAGGTACAGTTTGGACGACTATTTTTTCAGATTTTGCAATTTTCAAAATTTCACCAATTTGTTTCTTGTTGATACCTTCTTGAATTAATACTTTATTAATCGTATGACCTGAAGTTATCGCTTCTTTGACCGCATGTCTACCAACTATAATCGATTCATCCATTGGCTCCCACCCTTTCTTCTGTTATTTCAATCATTTTATTAACGAGTTCTTCTAAGCGTTCTGTTTCATCTATTAAGAATAAATAACCAATGACCGCTTCAATCGCTGAACTTTTTCTATACGTTTGTATATCCGTATTCTTCGCTTTCGTATAACTTTTTGCGTTACGACCTCGTTGTATAATTTCTAATTCTTCTTCTGTAAAAAATTCATTTTCCATCAAAATATTAAGTGCATAAGCTTGTCCCTTTGCAGAAACATATTGTTTAGACAATTGATGTAATCGATTAGGTTTACCTTTTATTTTAAGGATAATATGCTTTCTGACATACGTATCTAATATCGAATCACCCATATAAGCTAAGGATAACGGATTTAACATTTTAATTGTTAATTTATCCACGTCTAAACCTCACACCTTGAGCTGTGTCTTCAAGAATAATATTTTGTTCTTTTAGTGCATCTCTAATTTCGTCCGCTCTCTGGAAGTTCTTAGCTTTTCTTGCTTCATTACGTTCTTCAATTAATGCTTCAATTTCTTCATCAAGTAATTCATTTTGTTGCTTACCTACTAATGGTACACCGAGAACTTCACTAAAGATTTCATACACTTCTTTGAAACGATTAATTGTTTTTGTAGAAGTTGTATTTTCAAGTAAATATTTATTAGCTAATTTATTCAAGTCATACCATGCAGTCATTGCATTAGCTGTATTGAAATCATCATCCATAGATGTTTCAAAGTCATTTAATATTTCATTAATACGTTCGATATGTTGTTCTGTTTCATCTTCTTCTAATACAGCATGTTGTGATCTATCAACTAATGATTGATAACTGTTTCTAATTCTTTCTAAACCTCTATTAGCTGCTTGTACAAGTTCTAAATCATAGTTTATTGGATTTCTATAGTGCGCACCTACCATAAAGAATCTTAATACATCAGGGTCAATTTCTTTTATGATGTCATGAACTAAAATAAAGTTACCTAATGATTTACTCATTTTTTCATTGTTAATATTTACAAAACCGTTGTGCATCCAATAATTCGCGAATGTCTTATCATTGTGTGCTTCTGATTGAGCAATTTCATTTTCGTGGTGAGGGAATTGTAAATCTGTTCCACCAGCATGGATATCAATCGTATCGCCTAAATGTACTTGTGCCATTACAGAACACTCGATGTGCCAACCTGGTCTACCTTCTCCCCATGGGCTATCCCACTTAATTTCACCTGGTTTAGCTTTTTTCCATAAAGTGAAGTCTAGTGCATCTTCTTTTTGTTCACCTGATTCTATTCTAGCGCCAACTTTTAAGTCATCTAATGATTGGTGGCTCAACTTACCGTAATCATCAAAACGTCTTGTACGATAATAAACGTCACCACCACTTTCATACGCATAGCCTTTTTCGACTAATACAGCTATAAAAGCAATAATATCATCCATGTGATCCATTACTCTTGGGTTCGCTGTTCCACGTTTACAATTTAAAGCACCTGTATCTTTGTAGAATGCTTCAATAAAACGATCCGCAATTTCCGGAACTGTTTCACCTAATTCATTTGCAGCTTTGATCAATTTGTCATCAACATCTGTAAAGTTAGATACATATTGTACATCGTAGCCACGGTATTCTAAATATCTTCTTACGACATCAAATGCTACTGTTGCTCTTGCATTACCAATATGAATGTAGTTGTACACTGTCGGTCCACATACATACATTTTTACTTTTCCTTCTTCGATAGGAATAAATTCTTCTTTTTGTCTTGTTAACGTATTATATAACGTAATCATCAACAATCTCTCCATTCTTCGTCTTTTCAAGTTGACGTTCTAATTCTTTTAATTGTTCATATATTGGGTCTGGTAAATTTGTATGATTAAAGTTCTTACCAATTTTCAAGCCATCTTGTTTAACAATTCTACCTGGAATACCAACTACTGTAGAATAATCTGGTACATCTTTGAGTACGACTGAGTTCGCGCCAATATTTACATTGTTGCCGACTTCAATATTACCTAATACTTTGGCACCAGCAGCTATCAGTACATTATCACCTATGTCTGGATGTCTTTTGCCTCGTTCTTTACCTGTCCCACCAAGTGTTACACCTTGGTAGATCGTTACATTATTGCCGATACGACATGTTTCACCTATTACAATACCCATGCCATGGTCGATGAATAGCCTCTTGCCGATTGTAGCACCTGGATGAATTTCAACTCCTGTGAAAAATCGTGCAATTTGGGATATAGATCTTGCTATAAAGTACATTTTTTTCTTAAAGAACCAATTAGCAATCAAATAACTCCATATAGCATGTAGTCCTGAGTAAGTCATAACGACTTCAAATGAAGATCTTGCTGCAGGGTCTTGATCGAATACCATTTGAATATCATCTTTGACTCGTTTAAACATTTAAATCCCCCCTCAGATAACAAAAAGGCTCCCCTAACAATAATTGCTAGAGGTGCCTTTTTGCACGGTTCCACTCTTTTTAGCATTTAAAAATGCTCACTCTTTTAAATATTAACATCATCATAGTTGTAATAAAGGTGCATTCGTTTAAGTAATGTGGCACATTTTCAGCAACCATGTACTCTCTAATTTCACATTAACTCATCTACTTGTCCTTCAAGTCATTTATATAATAATTTCTCGTTCTAAAAAAATCAAACAAAACGTTTTAATCTGTTAAGTACTTTATCTCGACCTAATAACGCAATTGTATTAGGTAATTCAGGGCCATGAGTTTGACCTGAAACAGCAACACGTATAGGCATAAATAATTGTTTACCTTTGATGCCTGTTTCTTTTTGTACAGCTTTAATTGATTTTTTAATTTCTGCTGGTTCAAATGGCTCTAAAGTTTCAAGTTGTTTAACAAGTTCAGCCATAACAGTTGGAACTTGTTCGCCATCTAAGACTTCTTGTGCTTCATCACTGAAATCAAGATGTTCTCTGAAGAATAACTCAGATAAAGGAACAATTTCTCCTGCATAACTCATTTGTTGTTGATATAAACCTACTAAGTCTCTTGCCCAAGATAATTCAGCTTCAGATGGACTTTCAGGTAATAGACCTGCTTTAACCATATGTGGAATTGTCATTTCAAAGACTGTTTCAGAATCTTTTTCTTTCATATATTGGTTATTAATCCATTCTAATTTTTTCTTATCAAAGAATGCTGGTGATTTAGAAAGACGTTTTTCATCGAAGATTTTAATAAATTCTTCTTTAGAGAAGATTTCTTCTTCGCCTTCAGGAGACCAGCCTAATAAACCAATAAAGTTAAAGATTGCTTCAGGTAAATAACCTAAATCTTTATATTGTTCTATAAACTGGAGAATTTGACCATCACGTTTACTTAATTTTTTACGCTCTTCATTAACGATTAATGTCATATGCGCAAACTGTGGAGGCTCAAATCCAAATGCTTCATAAATCATAAGTTGCTTAGGTGTGTTTGAAATATGATCATCACCACGAATAACGTGTGAAATTTCCATGTAGTAATCATCAATCGCAACTGCAAAGTTATAAGTTGGGATGCCATCTTTTTTAACGATTACCCAGTCACCGATACCATTCGAATCAAATGATACTTCACCTTTTACGATGTCATCGAATTTATATTCTTTATTTTGTGGCACTCTAAAGCGAATACTTGGTTGTCTACCTTCTGCTTCAAATGCTTCTTGTTCTTCTTTTGTTAAGTGTGCGTGTTTACCACCATAACGAGGCATTTCACCTCTTGCAATTTGCTCTTCGCGTTCTGCTTCTAATTCTTCTGAAGTCATATAACATTTATATGCTTTATCTTCAGCTAATAATTTTTCAATTAATGGCTTATAAATGTCGCCACGTTCAGATTGACGATATGGACCGTATCCTCCGTCTTTATTAACAGACTCATCCCAATCTAAACCTAACCATTCAAGGTTAGAAAATTGCGATGCTTCTCCATCTTCTAAATTTCTGGCTATATCTGTATCTTCAATACGTATAACAAAGTCCCCATTATAATGTTTCGCAAATAAATAGTTAAATAATGCGGTTCTTGCGTTACCGATGTGTAAGTAACCAGTCGGACTTGGCGCGTATCTTACTCTTACTTTGTTACTCATCGTCTCACTCCTGTTTTATTCTTTACTTGTTAATAATACCACAGCTTGTGCTTGTATGCCTTCTTCTCTTCCTAGAAATCCTAATTTTTCATTCGTTGTTGCTTTTACGTTTATATCTTCGATAGACACTTCTAATACTGAAGCAATTAGACTTCTCATTTGATCTATATAAGGTCTGAATTTAGGTTGTTCCGCTACAATTGTAGCATCTACATTCCCAAGTTTATATCCTTTTTTCAAAACTTGTTCATAAGCTTCTTTAAGCAATAACTTTGAATCTTCATCTTTAAAAGCTGGGTCTGTATCTGGGAATAGTTTCCCTATATCTCCTAGACTTGCAGCACCTAGAATAGCATCCGTAATTGCATGGAGCAACACATCTGCATCACTGTGACCTTTTAAACCATGTGTATGTTCAATCTCAAGACCACCAATGATCAATGGTCTTGTCGGATCAAATTCATGCACATCATAACCGTAACCTATTCTAAACATCGCAAATACCTCGCTTTTCTAGTATAGAATGTGCAATTATTAAATCTTCGTGGGTTGTAATTTTGATATTGTCGTAATCACCATTTGATATGTGTACTTTATACCCTGCTCTCTCTACTAACGAAGCATCATCCGTACCTAAGTAATTTTGTGCTTCTGCTTGTTCATAAGCTTTTAAGATAATGTCTCTTTTAAACGCTTGAGGTGTTTGAACTTGCCACATCGTTGAGCGATCGTAAGTGTGTTCAACAACACCATTTATAACTTGCTTTATTGTATCCTTAGCTTGAACTGCTAAAATCACAGCATCTTTTGTTAGGGCATCTTGATATAATTGGTCGATTTTTTCTTGTGTAATAAATGGTCTCGCACCATCATGAACCATCACAACTTCAGTATCAATCAATACTTTCAAGACTTCATTAATGCTATGTTGTCTTTCTTGACCACCTGGAATGATACCAGCAACTTTACTAAAATCTTTTAAATGTTCTTCCATTAATTCAACTTCGTCTGGATGCGCAGCAATAAAAATCTGTTCACATGAATCTATTTCTTGAAACACAGCAACAGTTTGACGAATAATTGTTTCACCATTAATTTCTAGAAATAATTTGTTAATTTCAGTTCCCATCCTTTTACCTTGTCCAGCTGCAGGAATGATTGTCGTAAACCCCAATTTATGACACCTTCTTCGCAAATATAATTCTACCAGATGAAGTTTGTAGCAAACTCATCACTTCAACAGGAATTGTCTTTCCTATATATTCTCGTCCTTTTTCAATGACAACCATTGTACCATCATCAAGATAACCAACACCTTGATCATCTTCTTTTCCTATTTTCGTAATTAATAAATCGAAAATATCCCCTTGGTGTAGTACTGGTTTAATCGCTTCAGATAAATCATTTACATTTAGAACTTTTATGCCTTGTACAGCACATACTTTATTCAAATTATAATCTGTTGTAATGATACTTGCTTGATATCGTTTAGCTAATTTGATTAAAAGCGCATCTACATCTTTATGTGTAGACGTTGGTTCAATGATTGAAATCGAGAAATCTGTTTTCTTCAATTCATTTAATATATCTAACCCACGTTGTCCTTTATCACGTTTAACACTGTCTTTCGCATCCGCGATGACTTGTAACTCTTCAATAACACCTTGAGGTACAAGGATTTCTCCATCTATAAAATGACACTTCACGACGTCTAATATTCTCCCGTCAATAATGGCACTTGTATCTAAAATTTTGGCGTATTTCGAAGTTGTTTGTCTCGTTAAAGAATTTGATATACTTTCTGGAAATAATCGTAATATTTCTTCTCGTTTTTGCAAACCAATCTGAAAGCCTAAATAACATAAAAAAGCAGCAATAATAATAGGTAAAATATGTTTCAGAACTGGTGCACCGATCATTTCTAATATAAACGAAACCATAACCGCGATCATTAAGCCTATCATGACACCAATAGTAGCGAAGAATATTTCAAGAATACTCCTTTTTAATAAGTATTTTTCTCCTTGATCAGCCATGTCTACAATTTTATCAATCAAAAACCCAAACAATAGGAAAATAACAACCGCACCTATAAGACCATCGATATATGGATTTGTGAGTACTTGTTCGGGTTGGATACTAAACGCATTAATCAGTTCTGGAATCACCATAATGCCTAGTGAGGAACCTATGACTAAATAACACAGTATGATTAGTCCTTTTAAAATTTTCATACGTTAACCTCCTAATGGTTAATTATGCATTAAAAGCAATTTTCAATGCTTCTCTTGTTGTTGATACGCCAATAACTTCTGTACCTTCCGGGAATTCTAAACCTTTAATATTATTTTTAGGTATGATAATACGTTTAAATCCTAATTTAGCCGCTTCTTGTACACGTTGATCAATTCTAGCAACCCTTCTTACTTCACCTGTTAAGCCAACCTCACCCACGAAACAATCATCACCTTTAGTAGGTTTATCTTGGAAACTTGAAGCTATCGCGATAACAATGCTTAAATCTACAGCGGGTTCACTTAATTTTACACCACCGGCAATTTTGATATATGCGTCTTGTTGTTGTAATAAGAAATTCTCTTTCTTCTCTAATACAGCCATCAATAAGCTTAATCTATTGTGATCAATACCTGTTGCCATTCTTCGTGGATTATGAAAAGTCGTTGGTGTTACTAAAGCTTGTACTTCAACTAAAATAGGTCTCGTACCTTCCATAGTTGCCACAATAGTCGAACCCGATACATGTTTCGTTCTTTCTTCTAAGAACATTTCAGACGGATTTTTAACTTCATTAAGACCCGTTTGCTTCATTTCAAAAATACCCATTTCATTTGTCGAACCAAAACGGTTTTTAACTGCTCTTAATATTCTGTATGCATGATGTGTATCGCCTTCAAAATATAATACTGTATCAACCATATGTTCTAACAAACGTGGCCCAGCAATTTGTCCATCTTTCGTTACATGTCCTACAATAAATGTAGCAATGTTCATTTGTTTTGCGATATGCATTAAATTTTGTGTACATTCTCTAACTTGAGAAACAGAACCTGGAGCAGAAGTAACTTCAGGGTGGAAGACAGTTTGAATGGAATCTATAACTAATACATCTGGTTTTTCTTTTTGAACCATACTATGTATAATCTCTAAATTCGTTTCAGCATAAACATTTAATTCTCCTGAATCTTCAACTAATCTTTCAGCTCTTAATTTCGTTTGTCTTACAGATTCTTCACCTGAAACATACAAGACATTTTTTTGTTGAGATAAAGCCGCACAAATTTGTAATAATAATGTGGATTTACCAATACCAGGGTCACCACCAATAAGTACAAGCGAACCTTCTACAACACCGCCACCTAATACACGATTAAATTCATTGATTTTAGTCTTAATTCTAGGTGTATCTTCTTCTTTAACGTCTTTTAATTTTTCTATTTTTTGTGCGGGTACATCTGACTTGAATGTATTTTTAGGACCTTTAGTTTCTTTATGTTCTATTGATTCTTCCATTTGGTTCCATGCACCACAATTAGGGCATTTCCCCATCCATTTTGGAGATTGATATCCGCAGGCTAAACACTCAAATATTACTTTCTTTTTGGCCATTCATGTTACCTCCGTATTAATTGAATAGTTATATTTTAAACTTGACTGACATTAAAAACAAATTAATATACTTTAAAATCAATATAAAAGCCCGCAAACTATTATGATAAATAGCTTGCGGACTTATTATAATATTAAATTAACATTGTTGATTTTTAAGCTTTTGAAGTTTCTTCTGCTTCTTTATCTTCTTTATGATCTGATAAATCAAATTTAAATTCATCATCTCTATAATCTACAATGACATCTTTACCTACTAAATCTTGTCCAGATAAGATTAATTCACTTAAATTATCTTCGACGTGTTTTTGAATAGCACGTGTTAATGGTCTTGCACCATATTCTGGATCGAATCCTTCATCAGCAATTTTTTCTTGTGCTGAATCTGAAAGCGTAATGTGAATACCTTGTTCTGATAATCGTTTCGTTAAGTTACCAGCCATTTTATTCACAATTTCTTTAAGATGTGTTTTTTCAAGTTTGTGGAAGACAATAATATCATCTACACGGTTTAAGAATTCTGGTCTAAATTGTTGTTTTAATTCATCCATCATAGTTTTTCTGATAGTTTCGTAATCCGGTCCACTTTCTTTAGCACCGAATCCAACAAATTTAGCATTTTGTAATTCTTGTGCACCAACGTTTGATGTCATGATAATAACAGTGTTTCTAAAGTCTACTTTACGACCTTTAGAATCTGTTAAGTGACCATCATCTAACACTTGTAACAAGATATTAAATACATCTGGATGTGCTTTTTCAATTTCGTCAAATAGGATAACTGAATATGGTTTACGTCTTACATTTTCAGTTAATTGTCCACCATCATCATGACCTACATAACCTGGAGGAGAACCTACTAAACGACTGACAGAGTGTTTCTCCATAAACTCACTCATGTCCACTCTTATCATTGCATCTTCTTCACCGAACATCGCATCAGCTAATGTACGTGCAAGTTCAGTTTTACCAACACCTGTTGGTCCTAAGAATATAAAGCTACCAATTGGTCTCTTAGGATCTTTAAGACCAGCACGAGCACGTCTTACCGCTTTAGAAATAGATTTAACTGCATCGTTTTGACCGATTACACGTTCATGTAAGATAGTTTCTAAGTTTAGTAATCGTTCTGACTCAGTTTCGTTTAATTTCGTAATTGGAATACCTGTCCAATTTGCGACAACGACTGCGATATCTTCAGCAGTTACACATGTGTTTTTCTCACCTTGAGCTTTTTTCCATTCGTTTTTAGTATCTTCTAATTGTTTTTCAAGTTTAGTTTGTTTATCTCTTAAATTAGCTGCATTTTCAAACTCTTGAGAATGTACGGCAGCATCTTTTTCTTTCTTAACTGTTTCTAATTCTGATTCAAGTTCTTTAAGACTTGGAGGTGTTGTATAGTTTCTAAGTCTTACTTTAGAACTTGCTTCATCGATTAAGTCGATTGCTTTATCAGGTAGGAATCTATCTGAAATGTAACGGTCACTCATATTAACTGCCGCTTCAATCGCTTCATCTGAAATATTAATACGGTGATGCGCTTCGTAACGATCTCTCAAACCTTTTAAAATCGCAATTGAATCTTCAGTATTTGGTTCATCAACTGTTACAGGTTGGAAACGACGTTCTAATGCTGCATCTTTTTCAATATATTTACGGTATTCATCTAATGTAGTTGCACCGATACATTGTAGTTCACCACGAGCCAATGCTGGTTTCAAGATGTTTGATGCATCGATAGCACCTTCTGCTCCACCCGCACCAATAAGTGTGTGTAACTCATCGATGAATAACACGATATTGCCTGCTTGATGAATTTCTTCCATTACTTTTTTAAGTCTTTCTTCAAATTCACCACGATATTTAGTACCTGCTACAACAGTACCCATGTCTAATGACATAACGCGTTTACCTTTTAATGTTTCTGGTACTTCGTTTTGTACGATTGCTTGTGCTAATCCTTCAACGATAGCCGTTTTACCAACACCTGGTTCACCGATTAATACTGGATTGTTTTTAGTTCTTCTACTTAACACTTCAATGACACGCGTAATTTCATCTGAACGACCAACTACTGGATCTAACGTACCATCTTGCGCAATGACTGTTAAGTCTCTTGCTAATCCATCTAAAGTTGGTGTTGCTTGATTTTTAGTCGTTTGAGCATTTTTTGAACCTTGCTCTGGACTGCCTAATGATTTAACGACTTGTGCTCTTGCTTTAGTGATATTCAAATCTAAATTGGCAAATACACGTGCTGCCACACCTTCGTTCTCACGAATTAATCCTAATAATAGATGTTCTGTTCCAACAAATGTATGGTTTAACTTTCTCGCTTCATCCATTGAAAGTTCAATCACTTTTTTAGCTCTTGGTGTGTAATGAATCGCACCAACTTGTTCTTGACCTTGGCCAATTAAATTTTCAACTTCTTTTGTTACTTTTTCTTCAGTAATACCAAAAGCATCTAGCACTTTAGCTGCTATGCCTTCAGGTTCTTTCATTAAACCTAATAATAAATGTTCCGTACCTATATTTGAATGATTCAATCTCATTGCTTCTTCTTGTGCATGCGCTAATACGCGTTGCGCACGTTCTGTTAATCTACCAAATAGCATAAACTAACCTCCTATTTTATATATGTTCTCTTAAAAAGGTTGCTCTTTGTTCATCTACAGATTGTTCCGAGTCATTACCTTCAAAGAATGGTGTTTGTATTGTAACCATTAAATTATCAAAATTAAAGTTATTACTCTCGATATGTCCTAAATCTATACCCAGTTTCATTTCACTTAACCTTAATGAAGCTTCTTCAACAGATATTAATTGTGCAGATTTCAATATACCTTTCGCACGATGAACCCTGTCTTTTGTTTCCATATGATTAAAACGATCAAGTCGTTGTCTAATTTGTTCTTCTTCACTAATGATTTGTTCAACAATTTGCGTTAAATCTTCAATGATTTCTTCTTCAGTCTTACCAAGTGTTAATTGATTGGATATTTGATACACATGACCAAGTGCGCCTGTACCTTCACCATAAATACCTCGAATAGTATATCCAAATCTATTAATAGCTTGTCCTATTCTCTTCATACGTTTCATAATGCTTAATCCTGGTAAGTGCAACATAACACTCGCTCTTAATCCTGTTCCAATGTTTGTTGGACAAGTCGTTAAAAATCCGTGTTGTTCATCATATGAAATTGTTAGATGTTTATCAAGCTCATCATCTAATTTAGATGCCGTTTCATACAACTCGTTTAGTACGAGGTTGTGACCCATAACTTGTATTCTAACATGATCTTCTTCGTTGATCATAACGCTTGTTGATTCATCATCATTTAATAATACTGCACCAAATTTCTGTTTTGTCAGTGCTGGGCTAATGAGATGCTTGAATACGAGTTTATTCTGTTCAAGTTCACTTAAATCTGATAACTTCGTCAATTTCAATTCTGATAATGCTTTACTCACTTTTTCTATTACTTTATTCCCTGTTTCGTCATCTTCTTCATATTTGAGCGGATGAACTTCGTCTTGAAGGTTACGTGCAAGTCTTATTCTAGAACTCATGACAATTGGCGTATCTTCTGTTTCTTTCATCCAATCGCTAATATGTTCATTCATATGCTCTTCCATTTACTCGACCTCACCTTCTGCTTTCAATGCTTTAATTTCATCTCTTAGAACAGCTGCATCTTCAAAGGCTTGCTCTTCAATTAAGCCTTGTAGTATTTTTTCTTTTTCAGCAATTTGTTGTTTGAGTTGTATTTTACTTCTTGAAGATACAGGTATTTTACCTGTATGCGCCCCACTGCCCGCTTGAACTCTTCTAATAATTTGCGGTACATCATCTTTAAAAGTTTCATAGCAGTCATGACAACCAAACTTACCAACTTTAGCAATATCTGTTAAAGTCATGCCACAAGTAGGACAGTGCTTTTCTTCTTGTGGTTGAACTTGTTTAAAGTTAATACCATGTTTACCTACTAAATATTGTAGAAATTGATTCACAACAAATTCTTGGTCAAGATTTTGATCACTCATTTGATCATCTTGGAAATAAAAATGTTCTGAAGCACAGTTTTTACATATCCATTGTTCAGTTTTATGTTTCTTACCTGTTGATGTTAATTGTATTGTTGCTTCTTCTTTACCACAAATTTCACAAAGCATACTGTCACTCCTTTTTAACTATAATGTATGACGGCAAGTATACGTTTCAATATATTTGCTCGAATAATATCTCTATATGGTATTTCTATTTGCAATGTATCTCTATGAAGCGTTTGAACAATCATTTTTTTCTCTCTATCTGTAATTAAGTCATTTTCATACAAACCATCCACAATTCTAAATGCATTTGCTTGTGAGATTTGATCACCTGTCAATTCAATTAGATGTCTAATGAATGCTGATTGACTATTCGTTTCAACTTTTGAAATACGAATGTAACCACCACCGCCTCTTTTACTTTCAATAGCGTATCCGTGCTCATTTGTAAATCTTGTTTTTATAACATAGTTTAATTGGGAAGGTACACAATCAAACTTTTCAGCAATATGTGCACGTTTAATTTCAACGACATCTCCTTGAGCCTCCTCTAGCAATTGCTTTAAGTATTGCTCAATGATATCCGACATGTTGTGCATTAATTCATCACCTCTTTTGACCTTCTTTGACTATATTATATGTTCTGTTGTTTATTATTTCAATTAATTTGTTTCTTTAAAAATTTTAAAAATTTTATACCGCTTTCAAAAGAAATAAGTTATCATATAAAGTAGGTTATGATTGAGTATAAACGAAGGGAAAGGTGTGTCAATTATGCATTATATTATCGGGATTATCGGTATCTTATTATTCCTATTTCTAGCATGGTTAGTAAGCTCTGATAAAATGCGTGTTAGATGGCAGTATATAGGATTAATGATCGTAATCCAGTTTATATTTGCTTTCTTATTATTAAAAACAACAGGTGGATTAACTATCATAGGTGGTATTTCAAGTGGTTTTGGCTACATCATAGCAAAAGCTATGGAAGGGATAAACTTCGTGTTTGCGGGTATTGCAAATATCGATCCTAAGACAGATAAGCCTGTTTCAGTTTATTTCCTTAACGTATTAATGCCAATTGTGTTTGTATCAGCACTTATCGGTATTTTACAATATCTTAAAATCTTACCTCTTATCATTAAATATTTAGGTTTAGTCATTTCTAAAGTTAATGGTATGGGTAAATTAGAATCATATAATGCGGTCGCATCTGCAATTTTAGGTCAATCAGAAGTGTTTATTTCTATCAAAAAACAACTTCCATTAATTCCTAAACATCGTATGTATACTTTAACAGCTTCAGCTATGTCTACAATATCTGCATCAATCGTTGGTGCATATTTTACGATGGTTGAACCGAGATACGTTGTAACAGCTATCGTATTAAACTTATTTGGTGGATTTATTATGGCATCCATTATTAATCCATATACAGTAGATCCAAAAGAAGACGACATCATGATTCAAGAATCGGAAGAAAAACAATCATTCTTCGAAATGTTAGGTGAATATATTTTAGATGGTTTCAAAGTTGCCGTTATCGTAGCAGCAATGTTAATCGGTTATGTTGCATTAATCGGACTATTAAATGGTGTTACGTCTAACATTTTAAGTTTCGTTTCTGGCGGTTCAGTATCATGGGACTTCCAAACATTAATCGGTTTTGTATTTGCACCATTTGCCTTCTTAACAGGGGTTCCTTGGGCAGATGCAGTACAATCAGGTAGTATTATGGCTACTAAAGTTCTTTCAAATGAATTTGTTGCGATGGGTATTTTACCTGATGCAGATATTTCAGAAAGAGCAAATGGTATCATTTCAGTATTCTTAGTTTCATTCGCAAACTTTGGTTCTATTGGTATCATCGCGGGTGCTGTTAAATCATTAAATGATAAACAAGGGGATAATGTCGCACGCTTCGGTATTAAATTATTATACGGTGCAACATTAGTATCATTCTTATCAGCTACAATCGCAGGATTTTTCTTATAATAAATAGAAGCAGTCTACAGAACAATAATCGTTCTGTAGACTGCTTTTTTGTTTGTTATACTTGTTCTGTTTGATATTGTTTTACGATTTCTTCAATGAAATACGCCATAATTTTGTAGTCTTCAGTAAGTTCCGGATGGAATGAAATACCTAAGTATTGATTTTGTCTTACAGCTACAATTCTATCTTCAACCTTAGATAATACCTCAACACCTTCATGAGCTGATTGTATATGAGGTGCACGTATAAATACTGCATTAACCGCTTCTTCAATACCTTTAACATTTAAATCTTGTTCAAAGCTATCTACTTGTCTACCAAATGAATTTCTCTCAACAACAACATTCAATTTATTTAAATGACTTTCTTGACCTACTACTTCTTTTGCTAAAAGTATCAACCCAGCACAAGTTCCATACATAGGTAATGAACTATTTCTAAGTGCTTCAGTAAAGCCGTATAAATCCATTAAACGACGCATAGTCGTTGATTCTCCACCAGGTAAGACTAAACCATCAATTTCATCTAATTGCTCTACATGCTTAATTGTAATACCTTCATGGCCAGCTTTTTCAATATGCTTAATATGTTCTCTTACAGCACCTTGTAAACCTAGGACACCTATCTTCATATTACCATCCACGCTCTTGCATACGTTCTTCTAATGATAATTGATTGATGTCTAAACCTTTCATAGCTGGTCCTAATTCTTTAGACAATTCAGCAATTAATTTATAATCTTGATAATGTGTAGTTGTTTGAACAATTGCCTTAGCAAATTTTTCTGGTGCTTCAGATTTAAAGATACCAGATCCAACGAATACACCATCAGCGCCTAATTCCATCATTAATGCAGCATCAGCTGGCGTTGCAACCCCACCTGCTGCAAAGTTTACAACTGGTAAACGACCTAAATCTTTAATTTCTTTCAATATTTCATATGGTGCACCAATATTTTTAGCTTCAGTCATAATTTCGTCGTCACTCATCACAACTAATTTACGCACTTCTGAGTTTACTTGTCTCATATGACGAACTGCTTCAACTATATTACCAGTTCCTGGTTCACCTTTCGTACGTAACATTGCAGCACCTTCGCCAATTCTACGTGCAGCCTCACCTAAATTACGGCAACCACAAACAAATGGCACTGTAAATTCATCTTTTTTCAAATGATATTCTTCATCAGCTGGTGTTAACACTTCTGACTCATCAATATAATCTACGCCCATTGATTCCAATACACGTGCTTCTGTGATATGACCAATTCTACCTTTAGCCATAACAGGAATAGATACAGCATTCATAACTTCTTCAACAATACGTGGGTCAGCCATTCTTGCTACCCCACCTGCTGCTCTAATATCAGATGGTACGCGTTCTAATGCCATTACAGCAACAGCACCTGCTTCTTCAGCTAATTTAGCTTGTTCGGCATTAACCACATCCATGATTACGCCACCTTTTTGCATTTCTGCCATACCTCTTTTAACTTTATCTGAACCAGTAATTTTTGACATCGAAAAACTTCCTCCTTTTAAATCGCTTACTAGTAGGTTATACTAAATTCTGAACTGGTAAAAGAGTCAGATTTATCAAATAATTAGTGGTCAGTTTTCGAGGTGAATATAATGGAAATGCTCATGTTCGACATCAATAGAAAGATTAATACGCCTATATACATACAATTATATGAAAATATTAAAAAAAATATTATTAACGACGTTATGAGATATAACGAGAAATTACCTTCAAAAAGGCAATTAAGTCATTATTTATCGGTTAGTCAAACAACGATAGAACACGCTTATCAACTACTTTGCGATGAAGGTTATATCTATAGTAAAAATCGTTCTGGCTTTTATATTAATGACATCGTTAATCTACCGGTAACCTATAAAACAAAAATCCCTGAATCCCACTACATAGAAGAACAAAAGTATCAATATAGCTTTAAACTAGGTGCAATAGACAAAACGCATTTCCCAAATGACCTTTTTAGAAAATACGCTAAAGAAGCATTTGATGAACAACAAATAGATTTATTAGATAGTGGCCATAAGCAAGGTGATTTTAATTTAAGAAAAGAAATCAGCTATTATGTCTTTCATAGTCGTGGCGTAAATTGTTCTCCAGATCAAATTGTCGTTGGGTCGTCAACAGAGCAGCTATTATCCATTATTACGGATATCATTTCAGAGTCTAAATATATGATAGAAGACCCTCTATATAAACAAGTGAGAGATTTATTAAAAAGAAAACATATCCCATTTGACTTTATTCCAGTTACGCAAAATGGGATTGATATAGAACAAATTATCAAGACGGATAGTGATGTTGTGTATATTACACCTAGTCATCAATTTCCAACTGGTGTCATTATGGACTTAAAACGACGAACACAACTCATTAAATGGGCTTCAGAACAAGACAATCGTTTTATTATTGAAGATGACTATGATTCAGAGTTTAGATATAGTGGAAGACCGATACCAGCACTACAAAGTTTAGATCATTCAGATAGCGTCATCTATGTCAGCACTTTCTCTAAATCTATTTCGCCTTCGTTGCGTGTAGCATATGCTGTACTTCCAAAAAATTTAATTGCTTTATATCACAAAAAGACAAACATAGAAGGTGGCACCGTTCCAAGACATACACAATATATGTTAGCTAGATTTATGAATGAAGGACATTTCGAAAGACATTTGAATCGCATGAGAAAAATTTATCGAACTAAAAGAGATATTATACTCGAACAACTAAAAAAATATCCTGAAACCTTTTCGATTTCAGGGGAATTAACGGGAATGCATTTTATATTAAATGTTCATAATGGTCTATCTTTAGAAGAATGTATAAGAAGAATTGAAGCATGCAATATCGATATTAAACCCCTCTCTCATTATCGCTTTAAACAAACTGACGAGAAACCCCACTTTGTTCTTGGATTTGGTGGAATTAATATTGAAGATGCTGAAGCACATATTAATAGTTTAATAGAATGTTTAACCAAATAAAAAAAGACTTCATTGCGAAGTCTTTTTTTATTTGGTATGACTTAAACTTTGTAATTTCATTAATTCATTTCTAATGCTTGTATATTCTTTTAATTCTGGTAAATCAATTTTTTCATAGTCTGCATTAAAGACCACTTTTTTACAAATATTCTCATATGTCGTTAAATAAAGTCCTAAGTTACGATCTGATAGCGTCGTAATCTTACCTTGTGCATAAGCTCTTTCTAACGTAAATGCTAATTGTTCAACTGTAAATATAATCGGATAAACATATTCAATCTTTTTAACTTTGTTATCCATTTCATTCAATGCAGCTTGGTACATTGCTTTTGTATTCATGATCTCAGTGTGTAAATCTGTGATAACTTTTGATTTTGCAATATTATGATGATACTTATTAGAAGAAAATATTGCATGAAACAAACTTGCTTGTAGTTTTAACGTATTATTAATCGTCTTAGGTAATTTTTTAGACGCTTGATTTCTTCCTACTATCAGTACACCAATTAAACCTATTACTGAACCTATTACTACATCAACAATTCTTGGCATCACTAAATATGTATCGAAATGTTGTGTGATTGCTGCTGACATTAAAAGAACATTAGGCGTGATAAATGTGACTGCAATTGTATAATTAAATGCGATTAATAACTCAGCTGTTCCCATCAAAATCGTCATTAATATGACAATAGTCCAAGTATTAGGCTCGAATGCTAAAATTAAAATTGCGACTAACATACCAGTAATTGTACCTACTGTTCTTTGCAGTGCTCTTTGTATTGTAGTTAGTGATGATGAACCTAATAATACAGAACAACAAGATATTGGTATCCAATAAGCTCTTTCAAACCCCATACCAAATGCAATGATAACTGAAGTAAATAATATAATTCCATATTGCATAGAAGACATTAAAACTAAAGAATCTCTTGATAAATTTTCTTTAATAATTCTGGAGTACATCGGTTTTCTATAAATAATTTGTTTATCAAATTGTAAATTCTTATCGTTAAGTATCATGACTGTATCATTAATTAATTCTGCTAATGACTTTATGTAAGAGCTCTCTCCATCATATTCAATCGGTACATAATGAGTCGATTCATTTTCTGCAATTCTAAGCTGAATATAAGTCAGTGCTTCACTTATTTCTTTTGGTAACACTTCATAACCTTGTGAAGATAATTCTAAACAAGCAGACCATATAGCTTCAGCACGTCCTTTTAACTGCAACATTCTATTATAACCATGCGTTTTATTCCAAAAAGCATTAGCTGTCGTCAAAGTATTTGTTGCATGATGTATCGCATTTAAAGTATTACTACGTGCATCATCAAATTTTTTCCCACTAAAATTCTCAGTTAAAAATGCTAAATTTTTATAAATATTTGATACACTTTCAGCTTCCGGCTTTTTATGATTAAACATTGCATCAACTATTACAACAATTGTACTAACAATACCACCACATAAAACAAGTAATCCTCTATTCAGGAAATCCTCAGGCATAATTGGCATAATAGAAGCTACACTATATGTAAGTACAAAGAATAAAGAAGAAGGTCCAGGTATCTGAAAAGCTTTTAAAACAAAATGACCTACCATCCCTATGAGCCCTAAAACTAATGCATATAAAAATGGAATGGTGATTGTAATCGTTCCTAACATGATACAAATACTTAATACTATAGACACAGTTATAACTTTTCTAATTCGTGAAGGATATGATCCATTAATAATATAGATATTACTAAATGATCCTAATAAAGCAGTTAGTCCTAGATCGAATCTTCCAAATAATACACTTCCAGCTAAAATAATAAAAACAATAATAGCTTGCATAAATGCTTTTTTAGTTGCAAGATTATTTTTATTCACTTTAAACATCACATCAAAATATTTTTTCATGTTATATCTCCTCTCACAATTTTCAAGCAAAAAAAAGAGACCTAACAGGTCTCGAGTGCGGCTCATCGCATCCATTTATAA
>NZ_PPQD01000004.1:0-56444 GCF_002901825.1 Mammaliicoccus sciuri
TCTACATACCAAAGACCTTCTTCATGTTGCATTTCAGGTAATAAACTTAATACAGCCGGTGCATCGTATGAAGATGATCCTACATATTTAATAAAGTAACCTAGCATTTCCCTCAAATATGGATTATCTACCCGCTTATCGATTGCTTGTTGCATCGTATGAAAATAATCAAACTGCTTTAAAGCTGACAAAGGTCCATGAAACCGGATAATATCCGACAAATGATCTATACCTTTATCGAAATAACTGCGTTCAGCTTGATGGTGAATTTTATTAGCATACTCAAAAAAAGTTTTTAGTTGTGTCATATCGTTAGATGAAACATGTTTGTTCTGAATCAAAGTGTCTTCTATCGATTCATATAAATCTATAACAGTTCCATCTGGATAGACATTTCTAATTTGTAATGGTAATTTGCGAATGCTCACATAATCTTCAAGCCTTCTTCCACACTGTTCAAAAAGACGTTGAAATATTTTAGGCATCGTTAAGATAGATGGCCCTAAATCAAACCCGTAATCTCCCGTCTCTATGCGGTTTACCTTTCCCCCGATGTGGTTATTTTTTTCATATAAATCTACGTGATAACCTGCTTGAGCCATGCGGATAGCACTTGTTATACCACCTAATCCTCCGCCAATGACGACAACTTGTTTGTTAACCATTTAATCACCTTTTCTTATTAGCTTTTTCAAATATATACGTTGTAACTTAGGTCGGTTATAACGTTGCACAATGATGCAAGGAACATTAGCAATGACCACATAAACAATATTTATTACTTTTATACTTTTCTTCGACTTGATAAATACAACAATTGGCAAGATAGATAATAAATGAACCAATTCTGCTCGTTTCGTTTCTATCACAAACTTCTCTATATTCGTTATATCACTTGACTGATTATAGTGCGATTTGCTGACAATATCCGATTGTATCATTTGACCATCTGGCAAATGATCTTTCCAACATTTCACCTTTACAAGTTTTTGCCATAATTGACCATTTTGTTCCAAAGAACCACTCTTAAAATATCGAAAATCTCGTACTAACCACTTATCATGTATACGCAGTCCAATTTGTACAATAAACATTTGAGTGATAAACCAATAAAGTGCTATATAGATGAAAGTTCTTATAAGCTTAAACATTTGACTTATCTGTATATCTTGGATTGTCTTTATTTAATAACCAGTTACCAGCTGTTAAATAAGTCGCAAAAGCACTCCAAAGTGTATACGGAACCAATATCAAACCCGCTAACTTCTTCACATTAAAGAATGTTATCGTTGTCATCAAGACAGCACCTAACAATACAGCACTTTCAATCAATGCGCTGAATCTTAATTTATACTTAAAATACAATATTGACCACCCATAATTTAAACCCAATTGTGTATAATAAGCACCCTTAATCCGCTTCTTCCCTGGTTTGTGAGATACGAGTGCATAAGCAATACCCATTGACATATACAATATTGGCCACACAATAGGAAATATATAACCAGGTGGTGAAAATGGTGGTTTCACATTTTTACTATAATCCTTTCTTGCATTCTTCACTGCAAATTTCCCTATTAACCGTCCACCAACAATAGGTGTCGTAACTTTTACAATTGGTAAAATAACATTCTTCATCGGTGCTCCTCCTTCAAACATCCTTTGTTCCATAAAAGTATATTACCCTTTATTCATAATTTTATACATTTGTAATTAAATTTTCCAGTATATAATTTTCTTATTTTTCCCATTAGTCTAATTATATATATATAATGAAATAGTTTAACTTTTAATTCTTCTAACATTTTTTAGCAAAGCTAAAACAGTCTGTTAATATATAAAACTAATAATTACACAAAAAAATAGTGTGCTACGAAATAATATATACTCATCCTACCATGATTAAATCATCTAACGAATTATTTAATATACAAGAATAAACACATCACTTACCTGATTAATATCAGATTGAAGTGATGTGTTTTATATGTGCTTATTCAGTTTAATTTTATACTTCTATTCCATTTTGTTGGATAACTTTTTTATACCAATCAAAAGACTTTTTCTTTCGACGTTCGAGTGTCCCGCTTCCTACATCGTCTTTATCTACATAAATCATGCCATATCGTTTACTCATTTCTCCTGTTGATGCAGACACTAAATCGATAATACCCCAACTTATATATCCCAACAATGGAACGCCATCTTGAATACCATCGTACATAGCTTCTATATGCTGTTTCATATAATCTATTCTATAATCATCTTGAATTGTACCATCTTCTTCTATCTCATCTTTGGCACCTAATCCATTTTCAACGACAAATAGTGGCTTTTCAAATCTTTCATATATTTGATTCATCGTTATCCTTAAACCAAGCGGATCGATAACCCATCCCCAATCGCTCATTTTAAGATAAGGATTTTTGGCTGATACAATTACATTTCCTTCATTTTTTTCAACTCTTGATATATCCGCAATAGACGTTCGAGACGCATAATAACTAAATGCTACAAAATCCACCGTTTCTTTCAGAATTTCTTTATCTGACTCATCTATTTCAATGTTAATCCCTTTATTCTTAAAAAATGAATCCATATAGTATGGATATCTACCTTTCGCTTGCACATCTACAAAGAAAGTATTTGCTCTTTCATCATTCATAGACTGCCATACATCTTCTGGATTACAACTGTATGGATAGAAACTACCACCGGCAATCATACATCCAATTTTTGCTTGTGGTGTAATACGATGACAACTTCGAACAGCTTTCGCACTTGCTACTAACATATAATGTGAGGCTTGATATAATATTTCTTCCCTATTTTCACTATCATCAAAGTATAATCCTCCACCTGAAAATGGACTGTGTAACACTACATTAATTTCATTGAATGGAATCCAATAATTCACGTATTCTCCAAAATTATTAAAGCATGTATCTGCAAATTTAATATATAAATCTATCGTTTCTCTATTTTTCCACCCATTATATTTTTCAACTATACCCATTGGAATATCAAAATGCGCAAGTGTAACGAGTAATTCCATACCATGTTGTTTACATGTCTTGAATAAATCTTTGTAATAATTTATACCTGCCTGATTCGGCATTTCTTCATCACCATTTGGATAAATTCTACTCCAAGATATAGATGTTCTAAATACTTTCAAACCCATTTCAGCAAGTAAGGCAATATCCTCTTTATAATGATGATAAAAATCTATACCAGTATGACTTGGATAATATTCATTCTGATCAAGTTCGCCCTTTTTATAACCTAACTTTATATCTTGTCTCTTTGTACCATGAGGAATTAAATCAATATTACTGATTCCTCTACCATCTTTATCCCAAGCACCTTCTGTTTGATTTGCTGCTATTGCGCCACCCCAAAGAAAATTTTCCGGGAAATATTTTATTGTCATGATTTAACCACTCCTAATATAGATGTTTGTGCTTGAACCTCTGCGTGATCAAAGGATGTTATAGATTCATATTCATCTGTATTTGTAATGACAATAATCGTTGTCGGATCATAACCTGATTCAATAATTTGTGTTAAATCAAATGTTCCAAGAATATCGCCAACAGTTACATGATCACCTTGTTCAATTGTTGATGTAAATGGTTCTCCATTTAATTTCACCGTGTCAATGCCAACATGTACTAATACTTCAACACCATTATCTCCTGTTATACCTATAGCATGTTTTGTTGGAAATACAGAAGTTACCGTACCTGTTACTGGTGCATAAATTTTATTACCTGTTGGTTCAATTGCCATACTTTTTCCGATTACTTCTCTACTAAATACGTCATCTTCAACACTTTCAATTGGTTTAATATGCCCTTCAACAGGTGCTGCAACTGTTAGATGATCTTGAGTACCTAAATCTAATAATTCATCTTCAGATTCTGGAATATCTTCAAATCCAAGCACTAACGTTAAGATAAATGAAAGAACAACCGATAGAACCATTACAACAATAATCCACACTATACTCATTGGATTATCTTTTTCAATAAATTGTACACTCGTAAACAAACCTGGTGCTGCCATAGAATGACTTGCTAAACCTGCAAGCCCTGCTACAGCACCTGCAATAAATCCTGTAATAACAGATGCAATCATTGGACGTTTTAATCGAATAGCAACCCCATATAGTGCTGGCTCAGTTATACCTGCAATAATGGCTGATGATGCAGCTGCCAATGACGTTTGACGTAATTCTCTATTTTTCGTTTTAAATGCTACTGCTAATGAAACGCCCCCTAATGATAAGTTAGCGCCAATCTCAGATGGCATAACCATACCTTCCTTACCTGTTTCAGCAATTGTTTGAACAATCGTTGGTGTGAATACACGGTGCATACCTGTCATAACTAATAATGGCCATAAAGCACCTACGATAGCTACTGCTAAAAATCCTAATTTATCATGTACAAAGAAGACAATCTGAGATAGTCCTGTACCAATCAAAATGCCTGTTGGACCTACGATAATAATCGCTATTGGTGCAGCAATTAATAAGATTAACATTGGTTTCAAGAAGTTTTTCATTACAATTGGTGTAATACGATCTGCAAAATCTTCAATATATTTCAGTAACCAAGTCATGACGATTGCTGGAATAATCGTATAAGTATATTTCACTGACATAACTGGAATAAATGCGAAAGTTGCTTCTTTACCTTCTGCTGCTTTTTCCATAATTTCCATAAATACTGGATGTACCATAACACCAGCAATTGCCAGTGCTAAAAATACGTTACTGTTAAATTTCCTCGCTGCAGATACTGCAACAAGCATTGGTAAGAAGAAGAAAGGTGCATCTCCTATAGTATTTAAAATATTATACGTTGAACTGCTTTCTGACAGTACGCCCGTCATACTTAATAACATGGCCAATAATTTAATCATCGAACCACCAATAATAGCAGGAATTAATGGTGACATCGTTCCGATAATCGCATCAAGAATATTGATACCCACCTGTTTAAAAGTTAACTTTTTCTTTTCAACTGGTTCATTACTTTTAGCGCCACCACTGACACCACTTTTCATCAATGCTGTATAAGTGTGTGATACATTGTTTCCTACAATAACTTGATATTGTCCACCTTGCTTACGTAACCCCATAACGCCATCAATATTTTTTATGGCATCATCATCAGCCTTACTGTCATCTTTCAACACAAATCTTAAACGTGTCATACAATGTGTTAAGTTTTTAACATTGTTACTACCGCCAATGTGTTTAAGTATTTCATCAGCCATCCTTTGTTCATTTGTCATCTTTATATCTCTCCCGTCTTGTTTAGAACAATAAAAAAAGACCCAAATCATAAATAGATAGACTTATCCCTAGATAAATTCACCTATTAATGATTTAGGTCTCGCCTGCCGAACAGTAACAATCCTAAACAATTAATTGTTTATTTTGTTTTCGTAACATCAATATATCATATAATTATTTATTGTCAACGCTTTCATTTCTGGAAATTAATCTCTGTATATGAATCGTTAAGTACAAAGCTTCATCATGCGTCATTTCATACTGGTACTTTTTCAATAAAAATACTTCAATTTTCTCCACACATTTAAATGCATGTTTATATTTCTCTTTTACTATCTCGTAAAGTTCGATTTCATTTGTATCAAGTGGGTTACTTGAGAAAATACGTTGTGCAAGAAATTTTAAATGTGTCACAAATCTATAGTAAGTTAGACTTTCTTCATCAAAATCTAATCTAAAATGGTATTTCACTAAGCTTAAAATATTTTGCACCATTTCTGTTACTTGATTATAGTCTGCTAAATTATTATGTTCTGCATTTAACAAATGAATTGCAATAAATCCCGCTTCATCTTCAGGTAAACGAACACCAACAATTTCAGTAATCCAATCTAACGCTTGCACACCAATTTCATACTCATTTGGATAAAAACGTTTCGTTTCCCATAGCAATCCATTCTTTATAGCCATTCCCTCTTTTTGTCGCTCAATAGCAAAGTTTATATGATCCGTCAGTGCAACATAAATAGTATCGCTGAGATCTTTTTGATATTTATCTTTCGATACTTCGATTATTTTCTCAACAGCTTGAACCACTTCAATCGGCACTTCGATTAATAACGTTTTAAAGCGATCAGAAATTTCCTGGCTACTTAAATCAAATATTTTTTCAATCTTTGATTCTTCCACAATATCGCCTTCTTGCTTTTGAAAACCTATCCCTTTCCCCATCACAACACGTTCCTGGTTGTTGTGGGTGACACTAATCACATTATGATTGATGACTCTATTTATCTTCATATGACACCCCTTTAATTAATAAATACATTGTGCCACACCGTTATAATAATTATCAATCTATAAATAAAAGAGACCCAAGTTATCAAACTTGAATCTCCTTCTACAACTTATTAATTTTCTCCCTACGACCAACCGATTAACTGCGCAAAGATTAATGAAATGATTGAAATGACACCCCATACGATAAAGAGTGGGAAGAAGAATCGGATCCATTTTGTATATGATACGCCTCCGATTGCCAATGCTGCCATAAAGTACCCGCTTGTTGGATAGAAGACATGTGTAAATCCGTCTCCTAATTGGAAGGCTAAGACTGCGGTCTGTCTTGTAATACCTAGCATATCTGCTAATGGTGCCATAATTGGCATTGTCACTAACGCTTGTCCGCTTCCTGAAGAAATAATAAAATTAATCAACACTTGTACGATATACATACCGACTACTGCTACTGTTGGTGTTGCACCATCGATAACAGAACCTAATCCGTGAACGATACTGTCCATAATTTTACCGTCTTCAAGTACAACGGCTATTGAACGTGCAAGTCCTACAATAATGGCACCCATTAATACATCTTTGAAACCATCATTAAATGACTCACAAATTTCACGCGTATTCAATCCAGTGACTAAACCTACTACAATACCCATAACTATGAAAAGACCTGACATTTCTACCATAAACCAGCCTTGTGTAATAACGCCGTATACAAGAATGATAAAGAATAAGAGCACTACGGCAATACCGATTTTTTGTCGTTTAGTCGCAACGAGTGGTTCTTGATTCGTAATATCTTTGTACATATGTCGCTTCTCAGTATCATCATGATAAACTAAACTGATTGAAGGATCTTTTTTAATTTTTTTAGCGTATTTCATAATAAATAATATCGTTACAAATAGTACAATCACAAAAATAGCTAAACGTAATCCAAGTCCTGAAAATGTTGGAATACCTGATAATTTTTGTGCTAATCCTGTATTGATTGGATTTAATACACCGACCGTGAAGCCGACTACAGTACCACACAATGCAATAGATGTAGCGGTTATAGAGTCATAACCTAACGCAATAATAAGCGGAATAATAACCGGAATATAAACGAGTGACAACTCTGCTGTACCGATTAATGTTGCAATAATCGCAAATACTGTTGTTAATACTGGAATAATCAAAATACTTTTATTTATAAACTGGCGTGCAAGTTTATCCACACCAATTTCAATAATACCTGTACGTCTTAACACCATAAACATCCCACCGATGATAAGTGTAAAGAAGACAATTTCTCCTGCTTCAATTAAACCTCTTGGTATAATCGAAATAAAATCAACCAAACCAACTGGTGCTGAATCTATGTAATGAAATGAATCTGCGTCTACCATTTCTCTACCCTCAGGCCCTTTAACCCTATCAAACTCACCCGATGGAATTAAATATGTAGAAATAGTTGCAATCACACCGAAAACAAATAAAATCACATATATATGTGGCATACTAAACTTTTTCTTTGACCTATCTTCGTTCTTTGCCTTATCATTTTCCTTTACCAATGTGCACGACCCCTTTGCTTATTTTGATAAACAATTTCATGCTATCACGTTTAGAAAAATTTATAATTATACAAATCAGAAAATTTAAAAAATATTTTTGTCAGTTATTACAAAAAATCATATGCATGATTTATTTTTTCACGTTAATATATAGGGAATTCCCTATTTTTCTTCTTTTTGAGAAAAAATTCACAAACTTTCGTTATATTGTTTTAGAATAAAGATGTAGGAGGGATTGTCATGCGAAAGACGATTTTAGTTGTTCATGGTATGAGAAAGGGAAAGTTAAATGAAACGTTATTAAATTTTATTCATCAAACTTTTAATAGTGATGAGATTGATTATGAGGTAGCCTTTTTAGAAAGTGAAGAAATCTTACTGGATGAAGTGATTCAACAAACGATTGATGCTGGATATTCACGAATTCACCTTGTGCCGTTATTATTGTTTACCGCTTCTCATTATTATGAAGATATCGAAGCGTTATATGAAACATTTCAAGATAAGAACCAGAACGTACAGTTTATATTAAGTAAACCATTGGGCACACACCCGATTATGACAAACTGGGTTGCTTCTCAACTTGAAGCTTACAAAGATGACATTGATGATGAAACTGGAATTGTCGTACTTGCTCACGGTAATGCACGCTTTGATGAACCGGATGTTGCACTTACACGAATTTGTCACGAACTATCAACGGATCAAAATCCATGTTACCCGAGTATGGTCTATGGTGAACTGCGCTTTAAAGAAACGTTACCGAAAATCGCTAAAAAGCATCGTAAATTATTAATTATTCCATTTTTCTTCTATGATGGTTTCCTTGTAAACAAGTCAAAACGTCAAATAGAGTCTCTAGGTTTACCGAATCCTATCACATATACGACGGCTATTAATTTTCATCCGTTATTAAAAGACATCGTACATTTAAGAATTGCTGAATGTGAGGCGGTACCAGATGTATCCAGTACAACTTAACCTTAAAGGTAAACATGTCGTAATCATTGGTGGTGGCAAAATTGCATGGAGAAAGTTCTCTAAATTGAAATCAGAGCCTTGCTCAATTGATGTTATCGCACGCGAATTTCATGAGCACTTTGATACGATTCAACCAACGAAACATATTCGCCTTATACAAGCAGACTATCAACGAGAACATATTGCCCATGCAGATTTAATTATTATCGCAACTAACCAGCCCGAAACGAATGACCGAGTAGCCAAAGACGCCCTACCCTCTCAATGGCTCAATCATACCGGGGATCGCAAACAATCCGACTTTTATAACACCTTAGATATTGAACACAATGGCCTAACAATTAGTATTAGCTCACATGGCCAAGATATTCAACGAACACAACACTATGCAATCAAAATTAAAGCATGGTTAGATTCAACGAAGGAGGATATGCATGAGTAAAACAAAACTTTTAATGATCGGTAATGGTATGGCTGGTGTCCGTACAATTGAAGAAATTCTAGAACGTGATCCAGACAGCTTTGAAATCACAATCATCGGTAAAGAACCTTATCCAAACTATAACCGAATCATGTTATCAAACATTCTTCAAAATAAAATGACAAAAGAAGAAACGATTATGAACCCTTATGAATGGTATGAAGAACATAACATTCAATTAATAACAGGTGATAAAGTTGTAAAAATTGATCGCGAACTAAAACAAGTCGAAACAGAACATGGCGTGAAAGTATCATATGACCAAATGATTATTGCGACTGGTTCTGATTCATTCATACTACCAATTGATGGTTCTCGTCTAGAAGGTGTTGTCGGTTTCAGAACCATCGATGACACTGAAAAGATGTTAGAAACAGCTAAGACTAAAAAACGTGCCATCGTTATAGGTGGCGGTTTACTCGGTCTAGAATGCGCACGAGGTCTTGTAGATCAAGGTATGGACGTGACAGTCGTACATTTAGCAGAATGGCTGATGGAAGTACAACTGGATCGTAAAGCAGGAGAACTTTTAAAAGCAGACCTTGAAAAGCAAGGTATTAAATTTGAATTACAAGCGAATACACAAGAAATTATTGGTGAAGACTATGTTGAAGGTATACGTTTATCAGATGGACGTGTTATCGCAACAGACATGGTCGTGATGGCAGTTGGTATTCGCCCAGTAACGAAAGAAGCACGTGCCGCTGGATTAGAAATTGGACGCGGTATCGTAGTAGACGATTTCATGCGTACAAGTGACCCAGAAATTTACGCAGTTGGAGAATGTGCAGAACACCGTTCAAAAGTTTACGGACTTGTTGCCCCACTATACGACCAAGGTAAAGTCCTGGCAGATCATATTACAGGCATTCCAACTGAAGGTTACAAAGGTTCAACGACCTTTACTTCTTTAAAAGTATCAGGCTGTGATTTATTTAGTGCAGGTTGGATTACTGAAAGTGAAGGTGTCCGTGGTATTGAAACTTTTAACGGTGTCGATAACATTTATAAGAAAATATTCGTCAAAGATAAGACGATTGTCGGTGCAGTACTTTATGGTGATACAGAAGAAGGCAATCGCTTTTATAATATGATGAAAAAAGGCGATACAATCGATGAATATACACTCGTTTCAATTCTTCATAAAGCAGGAGAAGTTGATGCGATTAGCGTTGCTGAAATGGATAACGATGAAACAATCTGCGGGTGTAACGGCATTTCTAAAGGTGTCATCGTAGAAGCGATTAAAGATCAAGGTTTAACGTCCGTAGCTGATGTCACACGTGTGACGAAAGCTGGTAACTCATGTGGTAAGTGTAAAGGTCAAATCGCAGAGCTCTTAGAATATACACTTGGTGACGACTTTGTTGCTGCAGCGCCAACAGGTATTTGTGCATGTACAAGTCTTACAAGAGACCAAATCGTTACTCAAATTCGAGCTAAAGGTTTAAAAACATCTAAAGAAGTTCGACACGTATTAGACTTTAAAGATAAAGGTGGATGTCCAAAATGTCGCCCTGCTATTAACTACTATTTAAACATGGTATACCCTCATGACCATGAAGATGAAAAAGCTTCACGCTTTGCGAACGAACGTTACCATGCCAATATTCAAAAAGACGGCACATTCTCTGTTATTCCACAAATGCGTGGCGGTGTAACAGATGCAGATCAACTTATTCGTCTTGGTGAAGTAGCGAAGAAATACCATATCCCATTAGTCAAAATTACGGGTGCACAGCGCATCGGTTTATACGGTGTTAAAAAAGAAGAATTACCACAAATTTGGAAAGATTTAGATATGCGTTCAGCATCTGCATACGGTAAGAAGACACGTTCAGTTAAAAGTTGTGTTGGTAAAGAATTCTGCCGATTCGGTACACAATTCACAACAAAATTAGGTATTCGTTTAGAGAAAACATTTGAATATATCGACACACCACATAAATTCAAAATGGGTGTTTCAGGTTGTCCACGTAGCTGTGTAGAATCAGGTGTAAAAGACCTCGGTGTCATTGGTGTAGAAAATGGTTTCCAAATTTACATTGGTGGTAATGGTGGTACAGATGTCGTCGCAGGTGAGTTACTGACAACTGTTGAAACTGAAGATGAAGTTGTCAAACTATGTGGTGCATACATGCAATACTATCGTGAAACAGGCATTTATGCAGAACGTACAGCACCATGGCTCAAAAGACTTGGCTTAGACCAAGTGAAATCAGTTGTACTTGACCCTGAAAAACAAGATGAACTTTACGCGCGCATAATGGATGCGAAACGTGCATACGATACAGAGCCATGGCATGAAGTCTTGCTCAATAAAGATAAACGTCACATTTTTGAAGTGGAGAAGGTGTAAATATGACATTAACAAATGAGAAGGTAAGAGTCGCACACATTTCAGAACTCGAACCGTTAATCGGTAAGAAAGTCATCGTCGGAGATACGCAACTTGGTTTATTTTTAACTGAAGAAGGTATCATTCGTGCGATTAATAATATTTGTCCTCATAAACAAGGTCCATTATCAGAAGGTACAGTGAGTGGAGATTATGTATACTGTCCACTTCATGATCAAAAAATTGACTTATCGACTGGTCAAGTCCAAGAACCAGATGAAGGATGTGTCGCAACTTATCCTGTAGAAGTGGTCGATGGAGACATATACGTATGTCTATAATCGCACAACCTCAAGTATATTTAGTCGGTGCAGGTCCAGGAAATCCTTTATTATTATCTAAAAAAGCAGAGCGATGTATTAAGCGGGCAGATGTTATTTTATACGACCAACTAGTGAATCCATTTATATTACAATTTTCATCACCAGAATCGGAATGGATTCATGTTGGTAAACGACCTTATCACAAATCTATGAAACAAGAAGACATTAACCAATTACTTATTGAAAAATCACGCATAAATAAGACGGTCGTCCGTCTAAAAGGCGGCGATGCAGCAATATTTGGACGCCTTGCGGAAGAAGTTTCTACATTAAAATCACACAACATTACATTTGAAGTCGTACCTGGTATAACAGCCGCTTCAGCTGCCATGAGTGAACTTAATCGTGGGTTAACAGAACGTAATGTTTCAACTAATATTACATTTACAACTGGCCACTTTAAAGATAATAAAGAACAATCCATTGATATTACAACACTCAAACACTGTGGCACCCTCGCCATATATATGGGTGTTAAGAGATTACCAACTTTACTTAAAGAAATTAAAGCAGAAATCACAGACGACATACCAGTAGCCGTTATCTTTAGCGCCACACGACCAGAACAAACGGTCATATCAGGCAATGTATCTAATATCGTCGAAAAAGTGCAGTCACTCTCACATATACCAGGACCTGGTATCACAATTGTAGGTCATGTTGTTAGAGATTTAGTTGAAGATATATCAAGTAAAGAAGAAGTCGAGTACGTAAAGTTTATAGGCAATCGACAGAATATAATAGACGATGCATTAGAGGTGTATGAAGCAGGCGGATGGGCAATCATAGATGATCGCGACCATCCCAACCTACACCCAACACAACATAACATCCTCACCGAGCTCATTAATCAAACAACATTTACAAAAGTTGTAGATACAGAAGTAGTGAATATTTAGGATGATAGAGTTTGGTGAGTGAACACGGTGAGTTGAAGGCCGCGCACGAAGAATCTGAGATATCGTGCGTTATACCCTGAAATAGTGCCCTGGCGCACGAAGACTGCGAGATATCGTGCACTTTCAAATAATCTAATCAAAAAAACAGCTGTCTCTTTGAAGTTTCTAAGTGAGTTAGGCCCATTTTATAAAAAACACTTTTGTTAAATTCACATAATGTGAATTTCTACAAAAGTGTTTTTTGTGAGTACTCTCTTCCTCAATATAAACTAAAAAAGATATTTTCTTCGTCTATCTTTTCTCCAATTAAAATTAGATAATCATCTATGTCTATATCATACTTTTCAATAAGCACATTACTATTAGAAATTTGAACTAAATATTTATTAGGACTATTCTCGAATGTTATAAACCCTTTTACACGATATACCTTTTGGGGTAAATTCTGTAACCATAATTTGAATTTTTCAATTTGAACTGGCTTATCAATTGAGTAGTATTTATGGTAAATATGATTATGAAAATTTTGATTTTGATTCTTAAATGGGATGTTTTTAACTTTTTTAGATAAGTGATGATAACTTACTTTTCCATAAGTTGTTGAAAATGTTTCTGCTCTTGGATATTGTTCTTGTATAGATTTAATAACATTGATTGCCTCACACGAATCGATTAAATCAAGCTTATTTACTATAATATCCTGACAATACTTTAGTTGAACATCGATAAGTTGTTGTGTTTGTTTTGAATAGGTTGATAATTTTTGATATTCCGGTATATCTATGATGCCGATGATACTTCTTATTGTTATAAATGGCGAAAGCACAGGTGTCAAACATGCATCAAGCACTTCTAATGGGTGTGCAATACCACTACATTCAATTAAAACTATTTCTGGTTGTTGTTCAATATATAACATATGCAATTGATGTGCAACATCATCTTTCATTTCACAACATATACAGCCATTAATGATTTCATTTACTGTTACATCAGACTGAATTAATTCAGAGTCAACTGTCCTCTTACCAAACTCATTCATAATGACAGCGATACGTTTACCTTCTTCATTGACATCTTTAATTAAATGATTCAGTAAAGAAGTCTTCCCGCTCCCTAAAAATCCAGTGATGATAAAAATTTCCATACCAAATCCACCTTTAATATTTCTCAAAATCCATAAACACTTTACTACCTGTTGCGTTGAGTTGTCCTTGGTACTTTCCATTGTACCCAGAAATAGCAGGTGAATGCGTACGCGCTATTACGAGTTGACAAATTCGTTGGTTTTCTTCAATTTTTAATGAGAAATCATTCGCATTAAATAATTCTAAAGTAATATGACCTTCAAACCCCGGATCTACCCAACCAGCATTCTGTATAAATAAACCCGCTCTGCCAATTGAACTCCTCCCTTCTACAAAACCCGTCATCATATTTGAAAGTTTCACACATTCCTGTGTAGTCGCTAATACAAATGATTTACCTGGTATTGTAAAAGTTTTGGCAACAACTTCATCATACTGAATAGGATCTTTCAACGATTGCACATTATCTTTTGGTGAAATGGGTAGTAGAAAATGATTGCCTAATGTTAAATCAATAGAAGCGGGTTCTATAAGTTGTTCTCGATAAGGTGTGACACTTACTTGACCTTCACTAATAAACCGCTTAATATCTTGATCTGATAATATCAATTAAATCCCTCCAAATAAATTCATAATCAATACAGTTCCACATAAGCAAATCGTCGCTGTAATCATTTGTTTTACGACAATTCCTAGACCTTGCTTCCACCCTAAATTTTTAATTATCATAGTGATTGTTACAGAACATGCAGAAAATGTTGAACTAAATAATACTAATAAGAACACACTTTTTAACGACATCGTTTGCAATAATGAGCCCTGATTCACATTGAACAACAACATACCATCTTTTCTAATCATTGAGAATAGAATACCCGTTGACATCTCTTGAGGTGCATTCATCAACTGTAAAATTGGATTAAAGACATTTGCAGCCCGCAGTAAAATAGGTGTCATAGAAAGGATACTCGCACATACACAAATCATCATAAATATTGGTAAAGCTTGAGCTAAGAATGACAGAATAGTCTGTTTGGATTCTTTCCATACAGCTATAATTGAAGGCTTTCTAACTTTATCTAACACAAAATAATGAGTTGGTATCATGCTTTTTGAGGACCATAGTTTAATATGTATTAAACCACCGATAAATACGATTATTAAATAAGGAATAAATAACCATGGGGCTTTGATTACACTGAATAGTGAAAGTGTCGCGCCAATTTGATAACTACATGATGATCCAAAGCTAACCATACTCATACAGTTATTTTTAGTGCAAGCACTACAATCATGATTGGCACGCAATACTGCTGCGGAATTACAACCAAATCCTTCAATAACTGGTACAATATCGTAACCAGTTAATCCTACTTTTGTCATAACTGGATCGATTGACCAAACGATATAAGATTTTAAATGACTTTCACTGATAATATTCGTAGAAATACTAATGAAAACGACAACGGGTAATGCCCAAATGATTGAATATATGCCGAGTGACAATAACCCATAATCTCCAAATAGTAAGTCATTCAAAGCCTTTTCGTCGAATTGAACAGTATGTATTACATAGTCTAAAAACTGCTCTACCCAATGATTTTGAATATATTGAGATAAATAATAAGAAATATATATTGGCAACATAAACATTAATATGATTAAAGCAAAAGCTAAAAACATGTCTTTTACTTTAGGAACATGTTTCGCTTGTTCTTGTCTTAAGATATTCAATTCAGAGATAATATATTTTGATTCGTCAGGGTCATCTATCTTTTGCTTACAGTTTTCATCTAGTGTGAGCTTTAATTGCTTTTGAATGATATACCTTTTAAACTGTAATTTCTGCTCTGTTGATAGTTTTTTTAGCTGCTTAATCACAATATAATGTTCACCGTTTGGTATCGGCGAACAAGTTCCATTTTTAATATTATATTCAACTTTTAACATGAACAGTTCACATCACAACAATCATAATCATCTAAAAACATTTGATTTGATTGATAGAACTCTATAGCATCTTCATTTGCTTCAAAGCTTTCTCGGTCACATATTAATTTTGCTAGAACAGCTAAACGCGTTCTAAATTTGTAAATATAACAAAGAATAACATCTTGATGTTTAACCGTATCTCCTATCATAAAGACATTAGGATTAATTGTTGATTCATCATCGTCAGTTAGCATAAAATTTGTACCATCATTTTCAAATAATATTCGAGTTAGTCGATTATGTTGAACAGGATTAAATCCAGTAGCAAGTATCGGTTCTTCGGAAATTATTACATCGTCATGTACGCCGTTAAATTGAATAACATATTGACCATTTTTATACTCAATTTCTTTCACCACATGTTCGGTATGAATACGTATGGGATAACCAAGTTCCTTTAATTCTTCATATCGTTGGTGTGTATAAGGAGAAAGTCGAATACTTGGATCAGCATCTTCTTGTTTATAACTTGTAGAATTAGTATAAATATCGACAATTTTACCGGATAATGCTAAATTGAGCGCTGCATCAAATCCGCTTTCGTTACCACCAATTACGACAGCCAGTTCACCATTTATATCTGAAAATTTTTCAACCTCACTATAATGTCTACCATGTTTAAACGGTTTATAAGGATATGAAAAATTCCCTGTCGCAACAAAGATATATTCAGCATCAATAGTCCCATGATCTGTATACACTTTATATGTTTCATTGTCTCTATTATTGGATACATCTAATACATTTGTATGTTGGTCAACTTTCAAGTTATAAATCTGTACAAGCGCTTCTAAATATTGAACATACTCTTTGCCTGAAATATGTTCTTTCTTAAAAGTAAAAGCAGGGGAACTATGAGGTGTGATTGCGTTAATATCTGGTGTTCCAAACCCATTTGTTGTAAACGAAGGTGTGATAAAGCGAGTTGATAATGGCCAATTTTTAAAAGATTCACCAACTTGTCCTTTATCTAATATAAGAATATCATCTAATCCCATTTCAATTAATGCAATAGCCATACCTATACCAGCAGGACCCGCACCAATAATCACTACTTTATTTGTTTTTTCCATTTTAACACTTCCTAAATCGTAATCATTACTATTTAACGATATAAATAAAGTAACATTTTTAAAATGAATACGCAAGTTTAGAAAATTTATATTATTAATCCAATATAATAATGATGGTAAATAATATTTAAATTAAAATTAGGCGACTTATCCTTTATAGATCATATAGAATAAGCCGCCTAGAAAATATTGTTTATTAAGTTTTCATTATTCGTGTTTAGATGCTACTGGTTTTCTTATTACTATTCTGTTTCGTGTTTGATTGATGGCAAAATTTTAGTATTCAACAATTCTTGATATACTTCTTTTGATTCTTGATTGTAAGTATTGTTTTCTTCAAATTTTTCATTCCAAATAAATGATTGTTTATCAATTTTGGCATCTTGATTTATGATATCCATGTATTCACTTTTTGGGTCAATTATTTGCTGTTGAATTAAATTCGACCTCAAATTAATGTATAAAGTTTGCACCAAATTGTTTATCTCATCGATACTACGAAAGTAATTGATTAAATCAAAAGTTGTTACATGCATCTCAGCTAACCACATCATTCGATAACTGTCCCTTAATGCAAACTCAATTTCTTTACCCGAGAATTTAGATTGTGTATAAGCATATAAAATAATTTTGAGCATTGTTTTAGAGTGATAGACACTCATACCAAATCGTTCTTCACAAACCTCAAACTTTGTTTCTGGTACACTATCAACAATAAGTTTCACTATACGTACTACATCATTTTTCGGAATACGTTCTTCTAGATCATTTAAATTCTTTATAGGCTTCATGTTTTCATTATTCACCTCTGTTACTATAATATTTCATTACTACAATAAATATATTTATCTTTTTAATGTTATTATTAATTTTTTATAGAAACTTACAATAATATAATAAGCTAGTTGATAATCATTATCAATGAGATTATGTAAAAAATTTACAATGGAATAAGCCTTTCTAACCATAAAAAACAGAAGACTCTTATGGAGTCTTCTGTTTTTTTCATTCTATATATTCAACTTCATTTAGTGTGCTATTTGTCCGCCGTCTGCGAGATAAACTTGTGCTGTCCTGAATTTAGCTACGTCTGAAGATAGGAATAATACCATTTCTGTGGATTGCCTTTCCGAGATTTCGTCATTTCTGTTTCTGTTAGTCCTGGTGCAATCGCATTAATTCTACCCCCATTTTCACCGTAATCGAATCTTGCTGATTTTGCCATCCCTACTACAGCATGTTTAGCTGCAATATATGGATCCATTTCTGGGTCTGCTATTAAACCTGCTACAAAAACTGTGTTTACAATCGTTCCACCGTTTTCAAGCATGGTTGAATTTCATATTTCATAGATAAGAAGACGCCTTAAATGTCTACATCTAATACTTTATCAAAAGTATCTACGTCAATATCAGCAAATTTATTTAGTTTATTTAGAATACCTGCGTTATTATATACATGATCTAAGCTGCCAAGTGTTTCAACTGTTTTATCGACTAAATTTTTCACTTGGTCAGGTTGTGAAACATCTGTTCTTACAAAAATGGTATTACTATATTTGTCTTTGATTTCTTGAACCGTTTGTTCAGAACGTTCATCAATATCATCAAACACAATATTTCACCATTTTCATCAAATTTTAAAGCAGTAGCCTTACCAATACCCGAAAACGCAGCCGTAATCAGAACCGTTTTGCCTTCAAATTCACTATACTTAATCATCCGAATCACGCCTATAATATTTAATACTTATATCACATTAAGTAAATTTACATTATTGTTACAAAGTAACTCAGGTAAAATATAAATTTTTCAAAATTATTTATTTTAAATCATTATCTTTTTATTAATGAAAAAATATTGCCTGTGAAATGAATTGAAGTTGTATTATTATTAATGATTGAAACCTAACAAATAGCTATAATAAAACATATAATGAAGATTATGGGGGTAGCTATAATGATTTATATTATTAGACATGGTCAAGCTGAACATAATATAGATGAGCCTTATAGTTTTAATATAAGGAATCCAAAGTTAACTTTACAAGGAAAAGAAGCTTATAAAAAGTTAAGAAAAGAAATTAGAAGTGATTCAAGATTTTGGGTTAGTCCTACTGTCAGAGCTATAGAAAGCGCACAATTATTAAGTGATGAAAATGATATTACAGTTGTTGATATATTAGCACCTAGAATTTATCCTTATAAAAAAGTTTCTTTAAATCCATGTGATCAAATGATACCAAGTGATTATAATATAAGTTTGAATTTTATAAGTGTAACCGACGTAGCGCATCCAAATGATTTAAATGAAGAAGCATTTATTTCACATTTTAAAGAATTCATTGATGAATATATAGATGATGATAAAAATAATGTAATCATAACTCATGATGGCGTTATAGCAACTTTATTGGCGTATTATAAAAACATCAACCTTGAGCGAGATTCGAATCATGATTTGATGTTACATGATGATATATTTAAATTTAACAAGCAAGACTTTTTAAAAGGCTTTAATGAATAAAATAGTTAGTTTTAACAAATTCAAAACTTTTATTTAGGTGATACAAGATGGTCGAGTTATTGGTTGTATTGGGGATTATTTTTATCAATGTTATTTATGATGTAATTGTCTATATGACGCATAATGATATTTCATTTATGATATGTTTATTTGCCTACAGTATTGGTATATATTTAAGATATCAATTTCACGAGAGTCAAATACATGTAACACGAAGACAAAGGATTAAAGCGTTATTTATAAATCTCACGATATTTATGAGTATGAGCTTAGGTTTTATACTGCTAAAAGCAGCTGGGTGGGCAAATATTTATACAATGTTAATCTATTACTTTGTTATAGTTGGCGTTATCATTCTTTATATAAATAGAAGAAACACTCAAGTACGCGATAGCCGTGACAAATAACGTCATGGCTTTTTGTTATCTTGTTATTCAGGTATTTTCACTAATAATTGGGCAAAATGATTGGGTTCATATATAATGAGTACTAATATTATTTCAAATAAATTAATCTAACATAATCTTGATTAAGCCCAAAGCAAAGGAGTTCTTTTATGATTATTCGAGAGATGACACAAGAAGATAACGCAAAAGTAAAAGAAATTATACAAAGCTCATTAGAATCACTTGGACTTGCGATTCCTGGGTCAGCTTATTATGATCCTCAACTTAACGATCTTCACAAATATTATGCTAATTTAAACCATGCGAACTATTGGGTAGTTGAAATTGAAGAAGAAATTGTGGGTGGCGTTGGAATAGCCCCGTTTAACGAACATGGTAAAGTTTGCGAATTACAAAAATTATATTTAATTCCAAAAGCACAAGGACTAGGACTTTCCAAGAAACTCATGGAAACCGCTCTGTCCTTTGCCTTTGAACATTATGAACAATGTTATTTAGAAACAATGCATGAATTAAAAGCAGCATGTATCCTGTATGAGAAATTTGGATTTACACTGTTAAACGAACCACTCCCAGGTTCTGACCACTCCGCAATGGATGCGTGGTATATAAAGTCTAAAGAAGATTAATAAAAGCCATGACAAATTACGTCGTGGCTTTTATTTCATTTCTCAGCAACAATACTTTCTATACACCCTTGTAAATACCTTCAAAAATATGTAAATTAAATATAAGTATCATTTTACACTAGCAGTAATACATATTATCTTTAGAAAGTAGGTAAATGCCTTATGAGAAAATTATACAATTTCATCATGGCGATTATTGCATTCTTATTATTAGCATGTTTGCCTGCTTTATTCGATGATCAACATTTTAGTTTCTTGAATTATCTTAATGCCTTGAAGTCGACATTTTTATACACATTTCATCCTCAAGAGATTATATTTACAAATAAAATATCACATGTTGAACGCAGTTTATTTCCATTCTTTATTGAACCTTGGATAAATACTATTGTGATTTTGTTTGCTGCGCTATTGTTAGCTTTTATCGTATCTTTATTATTTACATACCTTCTATATGTTAATGACCATATTAAAAAATGGTATTTAAAAATTAATACAGTTCTATCTATTATTCCCGATATTTTTTACATACCTTTTTCTATTTCATTGGTGATATTATTTTATCGATATACAGATATTCTATTGTTTAATGTAGCGAATAGTTCCGAGGATAAAGCTTTAATATTCCCTATTTTGGTGCTATCCATTATACCTTTAGTGAGTAGTGTGACATTTTTAAGTAGTATTCTAGATGATGTATCTCGTGCAGATTATATTGAATTTTCTAGAGCGAAGGGTTTATCTAGTAAAGAGTTATACTTTAAGCACATATTAAGGAATTTGTTTGCATCATATTTAATCAATTTCAAACATATTATCTGGATAACTCTTTCAAGCTTATTACTTTTGGAAAGAATCTTTAACATGCACGGTTTGTCATCATTTATATTTGATTATGGATCTCCAGAAGTATTATTTGTCACGTTTATATTGATTTATGTACCTATATCTCTCGCCATATTTATGAGTCATAAAGTATTATTTACCATCACTGGCGTACGGGGAGGGTTATCATGAAGAAATTTTATATACTATTAACGTTACTTATCTTACCCGCCCTAGTTGGTGTGATTTATTTTGATTTACTAAACATCACGCCTAAATCTATGAATTTTCTATACAATTCTAATGGGGATATTATGAAAAGCTCGCCATTTGCACCTAGCTTTAAAGCATTGTTTGGTGTGGATACCGCTTCTAAAAACATGTTATTTGAAGTGTTATCAGGATATCGTATCACTATACTGATTATCATCGTCATATCAAGTTTATCTGTTCTTTGTTCAGTAGTAATTGGAACTTATTTAGCATTTAATCGCAAGACAACAAGTATTTACAGTATCTTCTCTAATGCTTTATTTTATATTCCTCAATCTATATTGGCGTATATCTTATTACAACCTTTACTATATGAAACAATAGATGGATTTACGACTAATATGCAATTTAGAATGATTTATAATATCATTATTCTGACAATTTTAATGACACCAACGACAACAATGCTGATAAAAGAATCAACTCAGCATATATTAAATCAAGACTATATCGAAGCTGCTTATACCATTAGTCCTCATGATAAACATATTTTTATCAAACATGTATTACCTAACATACAAACTCAATATTTAATCATATTTTTGAGAATATGTTTTCAAACTTTGCTCGTCATGACACACCTAGCCTTCTTCAAAATATTCTTAGGAGGTACAAAGGTTTGCTATGGACCCGCATGTGAAATTATAGAACGACCAAGTATCAATGACTTAAGCAGTTTATTAGGCTTTCACTCTAACGAGCTAACAACAAACTGGTGGACATTCTACGCACCATTAGTTGGCATATTATATATATTTATCATTATTAATTTGATGTCTCAGGAATTGAAAATAGAACAAAAGTAAAGTGACAACCAAGAAATATATTAAAGTAAATATCATTCATAAGAATTTAGTATTTCTCGACTTTTTTCTAGTAACATTTCTGAAACAATAAATGATTTTAAAATAGAAATTATGTTTCTTCTTATAAAAATAGGATTAATTCTTAAAGCTTTTTGTTCAAAAGCAAGATTATTACCATTATAGTTCTTTACTAATGCAGAGAATTCTCTTAAGTCTTTTTTAGATAAATCAAACAAAACTACAGTCTCCTGAATTGTAGGTTCTTTCATATCTTCAGTGTGTAGTAGTCCGATAAGTGTTAATAAGCTAGTGTTGTGAAATTTTAACTTTTCAATTTCATCTAATAATAATTTGTATTCGTTACTTTCCAATAAAATCCCTCCTTTAAAGTAAATAAGGGTCATAACTCAAGCTATAATTTTATCATAAGGTTGCGTCACTAAGATTGTATCTCAGCTTCAACTATTCTTATACAAACCGAAAAGGAAAAAGATAAATAAAAAGACTCTAAAATAAACTAGAGTCTTTTTTAATAATGATATCTACATCCTATAATGATAATGTGATTTTCTTTAACCATATAAACTAGTCTGTGTTCATGATTAATACGTCTACTACAGTAGCCTTGTAAATTGCCTTTTAGTGGTTCAGGTTTACCTTCTCCTTCTAATTGGCCATCGCGCTGAATACTTTTTATTAGACTGTTAATCTTCTTTAATAACTTTTTATCTTGTGCTAGCCAATACTCATAATCTTCAAAAGCGGTAGGCGTAAATGTAATGTTTCGTTTACTCATAGGAATCTATATCTACCTCAACTGTATTATTTCTTTCCGCTTCTTCAATAGATTTTGCTAAGTGTTTAGCATTAGCAGGTGATTGTTGTAAATAAAGCGTCTCCATAATTGAATTATAATCATCTTCACCCATTAAAACAGCATTACTTTCATTAGTAGTAATCGTTACAGTATCACTATCATTATTTACTTTATCAATCAATTTCCTAAAATTTTTACGAGCGTTTGAATAACTTATTACAGTCATACCAAAACCTCCTTTAACACATTAATTGTACCACATGCTGTACAATTATCCAAGCTAGAAAACTAATTCTCAGTCTTCGTGCGATACAGCCTGATTTTACCCCATAACGCACGATATCTTTCAGTCTTCGTGCGCTCAAGCCTCATTAGACCCCTAACTGCACGATATCCCTCAGTCTTCGTGCGATACGGCCCTATTTTAGCCCCAACTGCACGATATCTTTCAGTCTTCGTGCGCGCAACACGTCTCGGCTTTTATCTATATCCCAACAACCTATCTTATACGTTAAGTTTTCTTGCTGAAATTTCTTTAATTCTTTCTGGATCTTGATGTGAGAAGAATTGGCTATCTTTCTCGTCTAATGTTGCGATTTTCTGTTTGTCTTCTTCTGTCAGTTCAAAGTCAAAGATATTTAAGTTTTCTGCCATTCTTTCAGCACTAACTGTCTTAGCTAATACAACAATATCACGTTCTACTAACCAGCGTAGTATAACTTGTGCGATTGATTTTTGATATTTATCTCCAATTTCTTGTAACACTTCATTTTGGAACAAACCATTTTTACCTTCAGCAAATGGAGCCCATGCTTCTACTACGACATTTTCTTTCTGCATGGCTGTTACTTGTTCTTCTCGTTGGTGGAATGGATTGATTTCTATTTGATTAACTTGTGGTTGAACTTTACTGTTTACACCTAAATCAACAATGCGATCAATACCGAAGTTTGATACACCTATTGATTTAATTTTACCGCTTTCTTTCAGTTCTTCTAGTGCTCTCCATGAACCAAAGATATCGTTATATGGTTGGTGAATCAGTACTAAATCGATATACTCCAGATCTAATCGTTCTAATGAGCGTTCGATTGATTGAAGTGTTCCTTCATAATGAACATTCTCCACCCAAACTTTTGTTGTGATAAACAATTCGCTTCTATCAACACCTGAAGCTTTAATACCTTCTCCTACTTCTGTTTCATTCATATATGCTTGAGCAGTATCAATATGTCTATAACCTGCTTTAATCGCATTTACCACTGCTTCTTTTGTTTCTTCTTTAGGTATTTGATAAACACCAAATCCTAGAACCGGAATGTTAACATCTTTACTTAATTCAATATGAGTCATTATGATTCCTCCTTAGTAAGTATGTTTACACTATAAACTATGGAGTTCACTCTAGAGCAACTTATTTGTTTAATGTTTTTTCCCATAATCGTTCAACATTTTCATTATCTACTTCACCAGCATCAATTTTAGCAATATGGTTATCGTAGTTATCGATTTTATATTGAAGTAAGTTTCGAGCATTTAGGATTAAATCGAGCTGTTCATTCAATTCTTCTAATTGATTTTGTAATATTTCTTTTTGTTGATTTTTAATATATTCGTCTTTCGGTAATTGCGCTAATCTGCAAAATTCAATAAGCGACTCGATACCAACGCCTGCTCTTCTCAAATTCTTCACTAAGTAAATCCAGTTTAGATCATTATTTTGATATTCTCGGTAACCATTCGAATCCCGCTTTACAGGTGGTATCACGCCAACCTTCTCATAATATCTAAGTGTATCTTGTGATACTTCCAATAAATCCACAACTTCTTTAGTCTTCAAAATATCGACCCTTTCTCGTGTAATTTTATTTAAACTATAGAGTTATCTTTATTTTATGTCAAAGTAAAACTTTCAAAAAATTTTATAAAAATTTCTTGCACTGGAGTTAACTCTATACATTACAATACCTCTATTAATTAAAAGGAGCTGTGTTATGTCGAAGCACACATTTGGTATTGTATTACCAATTATTCTATTCAGTTATTTCTTAATATTAATGGATAATTCTATTATTTTCACAAGTACAGTTAAAATCGCAAACGACCTTCAGATGGATGATGCTTCACTCTCTTGGGTGTCGAATGCTTATACAATTACATTTGGCGGATTTTTATTACTAGCAGGTAGACTTGGTGATTTACTCGGTAGGAAAAAGATCTTTCTTATAGGTTTAATGATATTTGGTATATCAAGTTTATTAATCGGTATCTCTCAAACTGACTATCAAATTATTACTTTTAGAGCTATTCAAGGCATTGGTTCAGCTATCATTGCACCTACTTCCCTTGCACTGCTTATGGATACGTATGAAGGTAAACAACGTATGAGAGCTATTAGTTATTACGGGGCAACAGCAGGCATCGGTTCAAGTATAGGTTTACTACTTGGAGGATGGTTAACAAGTGTTATCAGTTGGAGATCAGGTTTTTTAATTAATGTACCATTTACTATAGTACTCATCATTTTAACAATCTTATATGTTAAACAAACACAAATAAAGCGTACAAAAATAGACTACTTCGGTGCAATTCTTTCTGTTATAGCAGCCATGAGTTTAGTTTATGGTATAACATCTAACGCTTTACCATTCCTTATACTAGGATTCGTCCTTATCATTGCTTTTGTGTTGTTAGAGAGAAGACTTGATTATGCATTAATGCCAATATCGCTTTTCAATAATTCTGTACGTTCCGGTGCATATATCGGCAGATTTATATTCATGATGGCAATGTTGTCATATTGGTTTATACTCCCTCAAATTATGCAAGAAATTTATCACTATACACCATTACAAGCTGGTATAGGATTCTTACCTCTAACAATCGTTAACTTTATAGCAGCAATGTACTTACCTACTATTACTGAAAAATTCGGTAACACAAAAGTATTACTAACAGGACAAGTGATATTAATCATTGGCTTAGTCATATCTGCTATAGTAAACCCAACAAATGGCTACTGGTTAGCAATCGGACTTCCGATGATACTTGTGGGATTAGGGCAAGGATGGATCCTTGCACCACTCACAAATGCAGGCATATATAAAGTGGATAACAACATAGCTGGCGCAGCAAGTGGCATGACAAATAGTATGCATCAATTAGGCGGACCAGTTGGATTGTCCATCATCGTGTTATTTACCGCTCAAATTACAAATATCACCACATATTACCATGCCGTTATGTGGATAATAACAGCATATATGGTTCTAGCATTAATCATTTTAATTTTCACGCAGAAAGAGAAAATAAACGCATAATAAAAGCTGAGACACGTTGAATGTCTCAGCTAATTTTTGTATTACTCTTACACTAACCTCAGTCTTCCTGCGCTACTTTCCTTCTCCACTCAATATGCGTGCAACGGCTTGTGCGACTTGCTTTGGTGATTGTGGATTCTGTCCTGTAACGAGTCTGTTGTCTACTTGAACAAATGGTCTGAATGGTACTTTTGCTTTGTTGTATTTGGCATCTCGGATTTTAAGTTCACTTTCTAACATAAATGGTACAAGGCGCTTACGGTTAGCTAATATTTCTTCTGCATTTGAAAATCCTGTGATTTGTTTACGATCGATAAAGTATCTGCCGTTTTCATCTTTCACATTCAATAATGCTGCGATGCCGTGGCACACTGCTGCGACAACGCCACCGTGACGATATACTTCATTAACAGCATCTTGAATATACATATTATCTGGAAAATCAAACATCACACCATGTCCGCCGGTAAAGTAAATGGCATCGTATGTTTCAGGATTCGCTTCACGAATAGATGGACTATTTTTAAGCTTCTCCATAAAAGTACGATTGTTATAATAAGCCTTTGATAGTTTATCTAGCATTAGTGGATTAAGACTTACCGGATCAATAGGTGTTTCACCACCTTTTATGTTAAATAAATCGATTTGATAATCTTCTGAATTAAAATAATCATAAAAATGAACGAGTTCACCTAGCCACAGTCCTGTTGGTTTACGTGTTCCTTCATAATAATCTGCGCTTGTATTAACAATCATGATTTTCTTCATATTACGATTCTCCTTTTAAAATATTTTTAATGCCTTCTTCATAAGTTGTCACTTTAAAATTAGGAAATCTTTCTTTAAATTTATCGGACTTAAAGACGTTATCATATTTATATCTTGGTAATAATTCAGTAAGTTCTTTAACTTGTTGGTTAAATAGACTACCTAATTTAAATACCCACATTGGTACAGTCATATACTTAATTTTCTTATTTAAGATTTTCTCTGCTTTTTTCAAAATATCTTTATAAGACACACTATTGTCTGTTGGTAAATGCCAAGTTTCGCCGTATGCATCTGGTGTATTACCGAGCAATGCTAAGGCACGACTCGCATCAGGTGTCCATATAAGTGTACGTAACACAGAAGCATTAACCGGTACTAATGCACGTTTACCTGCTCTCACACGGTTAAAAACTAATGAATTGGTAAAGCTTTGTGTCAATCCTGGTCCGTAGAATTCAGGGGCGCGACCAATAACAGCATTAATAGATTGATCTTTCATAGCTGATAACAACATTTCAGCTATATCCGCACGTACTTGTGATTTACGACCTTCTGGTACAAATGGACTGTCTTCAACCTGTACGTTATCGTTTTTCTCATACATATACGTATTATCAAAGAATGCGAGTTTCGTATTTGTTTCTTGGCATGCTTTAATGACATTCTCCATAATCACTGGGAAGCGTTCTTCCCACATTTCTGAATTTGCAGGTAAACCAACAGCAAAATAGACTATTTCACTACCTTCCACTGCTTTAAGTGTATCTTCGTATTTCATTAAATCAGCAGCTACTAACTCGTCTGTATCATGAATTTTCTTTGGCTTTCTACCTACTAAACGTATATCTCTCGTATAATTTCTGTAAATTTCTTTAGCAATTTCTTGCCCAATTTGTCCGTTACTTCCTAAGATTGTTTGCATATCCAATGCTCCTTATAATTAATTTACTGAAAAACAGGCTGGGACATAGTGTATGTCTCAGCCACATTAAGTATTTTGGCAGTAAATGTCTTTATTGAAATTACGCTCTTTCCAACTTAATTCATTCCTACCGGGGCGAGCTTACCAATTCATTTGTTCAAATCAGGTTTCTGCCCCAACCTCTAATATATACTTTATTTATTCTTTTTATTTATCCAGTTGGTTGATATATCCATAGCTGCACGTGTTGCATTAGTTTGATCCATTGAATTAACCATTACAAAATCATGAATAATACCTTGGAATCTCATGTGTGTAACCTCAACGCCTGCCTCTCTTAATTTATTTGCATATGCTTCACCTTCATCTCTTAATACATCAGCTTCAGCATTTAATATCATTGCACTAGGCAAACCTTTTAGTTCTTCAACAGATGCTTTCAATGGAGAAGCGGTAATTTCATCCCTCTCGTTTGCATCTGTCGTATATTGGTCCCAAAACCATTGCATGCCTTCTTTAGCTAAAAAATAATTTTCTGCAAATTGATGATATGATTCCGTATCAAACTCCGCATTAGTCACTGGATAATATAATAATTGTTGATTGATGGGTAGTCCGTTTCGTTGTTTCGTCATAATTGTCATGACTGTAGCCATATTACCACCAACTGAATCTCCTGCAACGGTTAGTTTATGAATGTCTAAGTTTTTCTCATGTGAAATATCTTTTAATTGTTGCAATACATCATAATTTTGTTCAATTGCTGTCGGGTATTTTGCTTCTGGTGAAAGTGTGTATTCAGGAAATACCACTACTGAATGCGTTCTTACTGCTAGTTCTCTCACGAGCTTATCATGTGTCTTAGCACTACCAAATACCCATCCTGCGCCATGTATATAGAATATCACTGGTAGTTTCTCACTACTTCCTTCAGGGCGTATAAAACGCACAGGTACATCACCAAATTTTTCAGATGTGAATGTTGTGTCTTCTATATCTACATTATACTTATCTACTGGAGACGATTGAACTTCTTCTAATAAAGCTCTACCATCTTTAGGTTCTAATTCATAAATACGAGGATGTGACTTGTTTGCTTCACTAAATTCTTGAGCTGCTTCTTCCAGAACTACTTTATTAACCATGATATATCTTCTCCTTTAAAATCAAAATTTAAATAAATGTGTTACTATTGTTTATCCATAAGTTTAAACCTATAAACATAACGACTAAAATTTTTTACGCTTTTTCTTTATTTTTAATATTTTCTTCTAAAGAAGCTGTCAGTTCTTTCAACCAAAGTAACGCATCGTCTAAATCAGAACGGTAATATCTTTCCAATCCAACTTGCTCAACAGTTAACAAGCCCACTTCATACATTAATTTCAAATGATGAGATACAGCAGGACGTGAAATCGTCAGTAGTTCAGTAATTTGATTCACAGTTAATTGTTCTTCTCTACATAATAGAACAAGAATTTGTTGGCGCTTCTCATCTTGAAGAATATTCAATAACTTCGAACCCCTCTTAAATACCTCCATCGTCTTGTCTTTCATGTCGTCTCTCCTTAACAAATCGTTTCAATGATTATTATATACCACGTATAGCACGTGAAAGTCAAAAGGGAAGATTGTTCACACTATCATATTATTAATATGATAGTATATATACCAAGTCTAAGGAGGTATGCTTAATGAAGAAATTGATATTAATGATTGCATCTATTTTATTACTCAGCGCCTGCAGTACTGCTGATGCGACAACGCAAGATTTGAAGAAGGTTGAAGATAAATATGATGCTAATATAGGTGTTTATGCTTTAAATACTGCAACTGATAAAGAAATTACCTTTAATGAAGATAAGAGATTTGCCTATGCTTCAACTTTCAAAGCCATAAGTAGTGCGATGTTACTTGAAAAGACACCCCACGATGAACTAAATAAGAAAGTTTATGTTAGTAAAGAAGACATTGTGCCGTACTCACCTGTACTAGAAAAATTTATCAATAAAGATATCTCAATTAAAAAGTTAATAGAAGCAACAATGTTATACAGTGATAATACTGCTAATAATATGATTATTGAAGAATTAGATGGCTATAAAGAAGTTAATAAAAGGTTAAAATCATTAGATGATAAGACTACTAAACCTTCTAGAATGGAACCTGAATTAAACAATTATAATCCAAAGAGTAATAGAGATACTTCGACACCACAAGCTTTCGGAAAAACACTCAATAAACTCATTAAAGATGGTCGTTTATCAAAAGAAAACAAAACATTCTTAATTGACTTAATGGTCCATAACAAAAGCGGAGATACATTAATCAAAAAAGGTGCGCCAAAGAATTTTAAAGTAGCAGATAAGAGTGGACAAGCCATCACTTACGCATCAAGAAATGATGTTGCTTTTGTATACCCTAAAGGTGAATCAAAACCAATTGTTCTCGTTATATTCACAAACAAAGAAGGCAAGACAGATAAACCAAACGACAAAGTAGTCAGTGAAACAGCTAAAGTCGTATTAGAAAAATTTAATGATAAGTAGGAATAAAACCTAGTGAAATAAGTCATAAAATATAAAAAGCAGAAGAACATCAGGTTTTACTGAAATTCTTCTGCTTTGTTCTATTAATCTAACTACGTTCGACGTTAACATTTTTCAGGTTAACTTTACTTTCAGGACCAGATAACTTCTCGATTTCTTCTAATGTTTTTCCTCGTGATTCTGGAACACATTTTTTAACGAATACTACACCTAATATACAGATTATGCCGAATATCGCAAATACGATTTCTTGTGGAAAAAATGCAGTCATAATCGGGAATAATAAGCCAACTAAAAATGAGCCTATCCAATTTAGTGAAGAAGCAGCTCCTGAAGCTAAACCTCTAATTGATAATGGGAATATCTCACCAACAATTACCCAAGTTAAGGGTGCCCATGTGAATGAATAGAATGCTACATAAATACTTAGGAATATTACAATGATGATTGGATTAGCATTTGGCATGATAACATTAATAATAGTCGGTAATATGAATGACAATCCCATCACTGTTCCACCTAACATTAATAATGTTCGACGATTAAATTTATCTGCTATCCAAATAAATAATAATGATCCTAGTACTAATATCACACCTTGAATGATTGGCCATAATAATGCAGAACTTGCTGAATTACCTGTCGCTTGCTCTACGATTAATGGAATGTAATAGAAAATAGCATTTGCACCTTGAAATTGTTGAAATGCTGCGACACCTAGACCAGCGACAACCAAATATTTATATTTACTATTGAATAAAGTGCTTAATGTATTATTTGTCGTTACTTTACTTTCTGTTATAATCGTACTTCTAATTTCTTCAAGTTCAACATCAACTTGCTTTGTTTTACGTAAATTCATCAATACATACTTGGCTTCTTCAAACTTGCCATTTTTAATTAGAAATCTTGGTGATTCTGGCAATTTTAATACACCTAAAAATAGAATGATTGCTGGAACTGCAGCTATACTTAACATCAATCTCCAACCTAACTCAATAGGTAAATCTCTTAATAAAAAATCGACGATATAAGATAAGAGCATACCTGAAACGATCATCGTTTGATTCAAACCAGATAACTGACCTCTTAATTTTGCTGGTGCCATTTCAGACATATATGCAGGTACTAAAGCAGAAGCTGCCCCTACAGCTAAACCTAAGATGACCCTAGAAATAATTAAGAAATAGTTACCATTATGTGGTGCAATACCAGATAATATTGATCCAACAACGAATATTATTGCCGAAATTAAGATCATTTTTCTACGACCTAATTTATCAGATAGTCTCCCTGCTAAGATACCACCAAATATGGCACCTAGCATAACTGAAGATGTTATTAGTCCTATAATAAAGCCACTATTTATACCCCAATCTTCTCTAAGAAAAGGCAACGCACCTGTCATAACACCAATATCATAACCAAATAGAATACCGCCAAATGCTCCAAAGAAATAAATAAAGCTATTAGACACCTTACTTTTCGTTTTCATAATCCCATCCACCCCTTTTTACTTTCAAATTCATCTATGTTATTTCAGTTAGTCTTTATTTAATCACAACATACTCTGCATCAAACATCTTAATTAACGTCTCAACTTCTTCTGAATTTAAAGTTAGTGATAGTACTGTATGATGCCCGCCTCCTTCTTCAATCCAACGTCTAACGCCCGTTTCTAAAGAAGGTTTCGTCTTCCATAATACTCTCGCAACTGGTAAGTGAGGTGCTGGTTCTGTTAATGATTCAGCTACTATTTCATTAACGATAAATTTATAATGCGTACCTAAATCTAACATTGTCACAACAATACCCTCTCCAGCTTTACCGTCAAATACTAAACGTGCCGGATCATTTTTATCTCCAATACCTAAGAAATCTACAACAATTTTTGGTTTAGTAGCAGCCAATGTAGGATCAACTTCTAACATATGTGAACCAAGTATATTTTGTTTATCGCTTCTCATGTCATACGTATAATCTTCCATAAATCCAGTCGCTTGATTTTGAGTAGCAATCTTCAATAATCTATCAAGTGCAGCCGTCTTCCAATCGCCTTCTCCAGCGAATCCGTATCCTTGTTCATTTAAGCGTTGAACTGCTAAACCTGGTAATTGTTTCATACCATGTAAGTCTTCAAAATTAGTAGTAAAGGCAGTGTAACCTCCATCATCTAAGAAACGTTTAATTGCAATTTCATATTTGATTTGTTCTTCTACTGATTGATTAAAATCCACTTCATTATAATCTCTGTAATCAAAGTCATATTTCTTCTGATATTCTGCAAATAAATCTTGAACTTCTTCTTCTTTCACATCTTCAATATAAGCAACTAAATCACCAATACCAAAGTAATCTACAGTCCATCCAAATTGAATTTGTGCTTCTATTTTATCGCCTTCAGTAACAGCAACGTTTCTCATATTATCTCCAAAGCGTGCTACTTTAAGGTTGAAGCTTTCATTATAGGCATTTGCTATAAGCATCCAAGATTTAATATCATCTTGTGTCGCTTTATCTTTCCAATGACCGAAAATAATCTTATTCTGTTTATCTAGTCTTTTATTAATAAAACCATACTCTCTATCTCCATGTGCTGATTGATGTAAATTCATATAGTCCATATCAATTTTTTCCCAGGAAATATTGTCATAAAATTGAGTCGCTAAATGTAGCAATGGCTTTTGAAGTAACTTCGTACCTCTAATCCACATTTTTGCTGGAGAAAATGTATGCATCCATGTAATAACACCCGCAATATCATCTCTGTAATTTGCTTCTTTCATAATATTCGTAATCACATCAGCAGTCGTTGCCAACTGTGTTTGTAACTCAATTTCAAAAGGTAAATCCGCATGTTCATTTAAATAAGTTGTCATTTCTTGTGCGTCTGCTTTTACCTTCTCTAAAGCTTCATCACCATATAGCGCTTGTGATCCAACTACAAACCAAAATTTCTTTTCTGTACTCATCTAGAATTCCTCCTTATTTCTGTCCATAATATGCATTTACGCCATGTTTTCTTTCATAATGCTTATTCAAAATTTCTTGCGGTAACACTGAAGCATTTTCATTTAATTGTTGTGTAAATAAGTTCATCTTACATACTTCTTCTAAGACAACTGCATTCATAACAGCATGTTCACAGTCTTTAGCCCAAACAAATGGGGCATGTCCTTGCAGTAATACTGCAGGCACTTCATTTGGATCAATGCCTCTATTCTTAAATGTTTCAATAATTACGTTACCTGTTTCATACTCATAATTCTCATTGATTTCATTAGCCGTTAAAAATCTCGCACATGGTACAGAACCATAAAATGTATCTGCATGTGTTGTTCCCATGGCTGGTACATCCATACCTGCTTGCGCCCAAATTGTTGCCCAAGGAGAATGTGTATGGACAACGCTACCTATATTCGGAAATGATTTATATAGTACTGCGTGAGTTGGCATATCTGATGATGGATTTAAATCACCTTCAACAATTTCGCAATCTAAATTACAAACAACCATATCTTCCGGACGCATTTCGTCATAATCAACGCCACTAGGTTTGATAACAAACAAACCTGTTTCTTCATCAAATCCACTAACATTTCCCCATGTGTATTTGATTAATCCCCTTTGAGGTAACTCTAAATTAGCTTTATATACTTCTTGTTTTAATTTTTCTAGCATCTTCTCCACCCTCCATGTAATCTGATATTTGTCGTTCAATCGGTAAACCTTTTGTAGTCTTTTCGATATATGCATCAAAGTTCTCAACTGCTTGTAATGTAGGTTCAAGTGTTGTTTCATCTACATTCGCAAAGACAAATTCGTCGAGATATTGCGATAACGTTATATCATCATGAGCTGCTACATATTTCGCTAATACACTAATGCCCCATGCACCACCTTCACTCGCATGATTCATCACTGTTATTGGCGCATTCATAGCTGCACTCAATACTTCTTGTGCAATTTTTTCTGTTTTAAAAATGCCACCGTGTGCGATTAATTTATTAATTGCTATATCTTCATTATCTTTTAATAAATCCATTCCTATTTTCAAAGTACTAAATGCACTAAATAACTGTGTTTTCATAAAGTTTGCAAGTGTAAACTGGTTATTCGGTTCTCTAATAAACATTGGATAACCCACTTCGACTTTTGTAATATTCTCACCAGAAACATATCCGTATGAAAGTAAACCACCTAAATCATCATCACTATTCTCTGAAGTTTTTAATATTTGTCCGTACAACTCATCAGATGAAAAAGTAACGCCCATAGAGTTTAATACCTCTTCGAATAAATTCATCCAAGCGTTTATTTCTGACGTACAATTATTTGTATGAATCATGGCTACTTCATTACTCGAAGGTGTTGCAACGATATCTACTTCTGGGTATACATGATTTAAAGATTTTTCTAATACAATCATGGCAAATGCACTCGTACCGGCTGAAATATTACCAGATCGAGGCGTTATCGCATTGGTCGAAACCATGCCTGTCCCTGCATCCCCTTCAGGTGGACATAATACGCATCCACTTTCCAAGTTACCATCAGGATCCAACAAACGAGCGCCTTCATCTGTTAAATAACCAGCATTCTCACCAGCAACTTTAATTTGTGGTAATACATCAATAACCGATTTATGAAATCCTTCCTTATTCAGTAACAGATCTGCTTCTTCCAATAAATCTGTTCTATACATTTTTCGATCAACATCTACCGGAAACATACCTGAAGCATCACCAATTCCTAATACTTTCTCACCTGTTAAGTACCAATGAATATATCCTGCTAATGTTGTAATATAATTCACTTCATTTACATGAGATTCTTTGTCTATTACTGCTTGATATAAATGTGCAATACTCCATCTTTCAGGAATATTATAATTAAACTGAGTCCTTAATCTTTTTGCCGCTTCAACTGTATGATTATTACGCCAAGTTCTAAACGGAACTAACAAGTCTTCATGTTTATCAAAAGCCAAATATCCATGCATCATTGCACTTATCCCGAGACTATTGATTTTACGGACAGTCACATTAAAATCTTGTTTTAAATTATTCGCCATATCTTGATAGCTTTTTTGTAAACCTACCCATATATCATTAACTGAATAGGTCCAATAACCGTCTATATTCTGGTTCTCCCATTCAAAACTACCTGTTGCCAACGTGTTAAACTGTGCATCGATAGCTACCGTCTTAATGCGAGTAGATCCTAACTCTATTCCTATAGATAACTCTGAACTATCTGTTAATGTATTAGGATTTTGCATTGTAAACACCTCTTCTGTAATCGTTTTCAAATACATCTTAATTTATTTGTCCGTACATGTCAAATAAATATAATTTTTGTCCGTATATATTAAACTGCATTAATCCATTAATATCAGTTGTTCAGAAGTAAAATAATGATATAAAAAATAGAACTAATCCTTTTACAGATTAGCTCTACTTGCTTGTTAGTTATATAATTTTATTATTTTACGGAACTTCTTTCTATAATATAAGTATCCAGTAATTCTGAAGGTTGTTCCTTACCTGTTTCTATCGTACTCAATACCCAATTCGCAGCTTTCTCTCCTAATAACTCTTGTGGATGAGATGTTGTCGTTAAATCGACGTCTTCCAATTTACTCAATACGGAGTTATCTTCTCCTACAATCGAAATATCTCCAGGAACGGACACACCCATTTTAGTTAATTTCTTCATTATGTAATAAGCTATTTGGTCGTTATAACACACTACGGCAGAAACTTGAATTTGCTTCGATACGACATGCTCAACAAATTGATCTAACACAGTTACTTTACTTTCTGTATCATACGTATAAATATATTCACTCTTAAAGACTTTATTATTATTTTCAAAAGCATTAAAGTAACCTTTCATTCTCAACTTACCTTGGTTATCATCTATCTTAGTGATTAAAGCAATATCTTCATGTCCTTTATCTATAAGATATTTCGTCGCGAGATGACCTGATTTAACATCATCAATCGCAATATATGGTAAGTTCAATTCTTCATATTGAGCATTAATCGTTAAAATCGGTATATCGCGCTGCTTAAATAAAGAGTAATAAGATAAATTCGGATTATATACATTACTTTTCGTTGGTTCAACAATTAATCCTTTAATACCTTGGTCTAACATCATTTCTAAACACTGACGTTCGTCAGCATGATTGTTATTCGTACTTGCTAAGATGAGTGAATATCCATTTTCTCTTAAGACAGTCTCAAGACCACGAATAATACTCGGGAATATATAATCTGATAAGTACGTTACAATTACACCAATTTTTTTAGAGTTATTACTCTTTTTAGAATTTAAAAATTCGTAACTTACATACGACCCCGAACCTTTTCTTTTCTTAATATATCCATCTACAACAAGCAATTCCATAGCTTGTCGTATCGTATATCTACTCACACCATATCGAGTTTGAAAGTCTTTTTCAGTAGGTAATAAAGATCCCACCTGTAATTCCTTGTTAATAATTTTATTTTTAATCTCATCTGCGATTACTTGATATTTAGGCTTATTCATAAAATACAATCTCCTAGTTCTAACGATATATGCTTAATTACTGCTAGTATATCATATAAACATAACATTCAATTTAACTAAAAAACAATATGTGTATGTGACCTATACATTTAAAGATACTGAGGCAATTCTACTTTTATAACGCATTTACGAGTCTTTCAAATTCATCTTTATTAATGTTAATACCTTCAAGATTAACATCTGCTAAATTAGGGTGCTGTCCACTTGTTAAGACATATACTTCAATGTGCGGACACGTTTCATTAACGATAGGCATGATTTCTTCATTGAACCGCTTTGGTCCATTGTTTTCACTGTAAATCACGACATGAAATTTAATATCATCAGCTATATTCATAGGAATTCTGTCTTCTCTCTTTCTAGACAATACACACTGTTTTCCTACGATATTTGAAATCCATTCTTCTTTCTTTTGGCAATAATTTATAAAATCTTTCCTTTGATATCCTAAGTCCATTTTAACTTCGAGTATATTCTTAATTTCATTACCTTCACAAATCAATAAATCGGGATATCTTGTACTTAAAGATTTATCAATCATAGATAAAGGCTGATCAATAAAGATTTGAACACCTTCCAACCTACTAATCAAATAAGCACCCAGCAAGTCTTCTCCAATACCTGAAATACTATGATTACGTCCTCTATATAAATTTTCATGAGGGTAAGTAGGCTTCCCTGCTTCTTTATATGCCTTTACAAGATGTTCGATAACTTCTACTTCTGTGAAATGCTTATTCATCATTGTAACCACCTTATAATATTCATTTCCTAGGGAATATATTATAGTTCAATATTCAAATTTTCATTGATTGTACTATAAAAAGGAATGAAATTTATTTCATTATATTAGAAAATAAAATTAACACGTAAATTTAGATGTAAAAAACTAAAGAACTTATCACATCTGGAAGTACTCTAGTCTTTATTAATTAATTGAGTGGTCATTAATTTTACTAGCTTATAATAATGCTTTTCACATCTTCTAAATAGTCATCTTCAATCATTGGTTTTAAGTTCTCACCATCTATAGCATTTAACATAACTTCTTCTTTTTCTTTTAATCTATTATATATAGCTTTATCTATAAATCCTTTATGGGCTCTATCCCCATCTGATAATAAATAATAATACCTAGTATATTGATTATCACTTAGTCCTAAGCGATGTATTCTATCACGTGATTGCAACATAAAAGTGAGATTGAAATTGTATTCAAAATATATAGCATCATGAACTGTTTGGTGTAAAGAAATAGATTCCCCTAATGTATTTGGATTTGAGATTAATACTTGCACATCACCATTTCTAAAATTATTTATCATATTTACTCTATCTTCTTTTGGTGTTTCTCCATAAATCAAAATTGAGTTAATTCCATTTTCCAATAATCTTTTATTGATTTTATTCATAGTTCCTACAAACAAGCCCCAGACTAGTACCTTTTTACCTTGGTTAACCAATTGTAGTATCAATTCGATTCCTTTTTCAAATTTAGGAGATTTCATGTTTTTTAAATCAAAGGTATGATAAATTTCTTGTCTAATTCGTTTTTCCTCTGATTTATTTAATGCTTTATTGATATCAAAATTCAACTCATCATTTAATAATCCTAATTCACTATAGTTAATTGTTTTTAATAATAATTCTGGATTTGTTGACGCTTGTAAAAGTCTTATATATATAGCTAGTATCCCTGGTTCATTATCATAAATTGCTTCTGCTAATGATTGCTGTAAATTACTAGGATTAACGATTAATATGTTATCTTGATCAGCTTCAGGCACTTCTAAATCTTTCTTATTAGTACGCCAGAAAAATGGTTGTAGTTTTTCATTCACTTCATATACATTTGGATTTAGCAAATCAGCAATACTCCATCCAAAATAACTATCATATTCATCTTTATATAAAATATTCAAAAAATTATATATATCTTGATAACTATTAGGGATGGGGGTCCCAGTTAGAACATATCGATAATACGATTTTAGACCTAGATTAAGAGCATGACCTGCTCTACTACTCTGAGTTCCTTTAATTCTATGCACTTCATCATAAACTATCATTGTTTTTTCATTAATCAGTTCATTCAAAACACTTTTATATTTTTTTAAAGCTTCATAGTTTAAAACAACAACATTTGCACTACCCCATTCAGTTCTAATTTTACCAAGATCATTAAATTTTTTATCTCTTAAATTCATAAATTCTAAATTTCTTTTATTTTGAAAAACCTCAATAAATTCTGAACGCCATGCTTCAAATGCATTTATTGGAGATATAACTAATAATTTGTCAATTTTATTTTGACTAGTACTTGATAAATAAGCAAATGTACCATACATCATTGCTGTCTTGCCTGCACCCGGAACAGAGAAGTTAGCAGCTCTTTTCATAATCGATAAATAAAAGCTTGCTCTTAATTGAATTGGTTTTAATGGTCTTGTAATTTCATTGTCTAAGATTTTTTTGAATTCTAAAAGTTCATTTTGCCATCTCTTATCATCTTCTTTTATAGTTAAACCTGCTACTATTTGTTCATTAATCGCATAAGTCTTTCTTCGAATTAAATCTGTGATTTTTGGATCTACTAAAACTTCAGGTCTTGAAATTTTTGTTAAAGCTTTGTTTAAATCATTAACTATTTTTTCTAATTGAATATGAGATAAATTATCTTCCAGAATATAGTCATCAAAATCAGAAAAATAACTATTAAACTTATTTAATACTCTTTGAACTTTTTTGTTCAAAAGATCCTTCTCAATACTATCTATGAATATGATTTGATTATTGATTTCTAATAATTGTACCTTAGATTTCATTTTCATAAATATCTATTAACTCTCTACTATTATTATTTATTTTAATTAACATTTCTCTGATTTCTTTTAGTTGCTTTTGGTTGAATTGTTCAAACGTGAGATTACTAGGTAATCCATTACCCCTCTCCATATCATTCAAACTATCTGATATAGATTCGATATTTTCTATAAATGTTTCAACATTAGCATTTCTTTTACTTTTATCGACAACTTTTTTATATGCGGAATTCACTTCCCTTAACTGTGGGACTGAATTGCTTAAGGTACTCTTTAAATCCGAAGTTGACGTAATTTTACTTTCTTCTAAATTATCTCTTAAACCATCTATGGCAGTCTCAACTTCTTCACTAAATTGATCATGACCTTGATTTGAAAAAACTATATTTTCGAAATAGTCTCTTCCTGCATAGGCACGAGTACTTGTTCCAGATTGGATTTGTAATAAGACAAAGCTAAAAAACTTTTCGATAGCATCTTCCAATGAAGGACCACCTTTTGGATAAGCTTTTTTAAGTTTAGGTACCGCTTCTTCAAATAAAGAATATATTCCTGTATCTTTTACAATATAGTATGAGTTTTCTTGAGCATTAATAAAATCCAAAAATTTTCTTATTAATTTCGCAGAACCTAATTGTTTTTCAATTGTTTTCTTACTTTTATTTGATTCTTTTGCATAATCTGCTATCGTCATTAATTTTTCAACTTCAATTGTCTGATATATATCAACTGCTTCATCTACTTTATCATAATCTTGTTTTCCCTCTATACCCATTTGAATAGCTAATTCTAATTGTTTTATCTTAGCACGATCAGTTTTCTTATCATATGTAAAAGGAAGAATAACGGCTTCAAAATAGAATGTGTTCCCAGTTTCTTGTTCTAACTGTCGAAGTGCAGTAAATCGCCTGTTTCCATCTATTACTCTACCATCATCTAATACATAACCAAACACTTGCTGACCCTTATCTTTAATAGATTTTTTAGTGTTTTTTAATGCCGTACTGTTTGTTTCAAATATCATATTTTCAATACTTTTATTATAATTACTATCTTCAAACTCATAAGCAACTTTTATGTCATCGCTAACTCGAGAAATTACAGAAGCTATCCTCCCATTTCGATCATTATAATATAAGTATTTTAGTGGTATTCTATAAACTTCTAAAGTGTCTTGATTTAAATCAGTTATCGTTGTTGGTAATTTAGGTTTTGCTCCTGTCTTATCAACTAATCCCGCTTCTACTTTTTCTAACAATGAAATTTTCTTTGTTTTTTCCATTTGTATTCCCCTTATTCTAAATCAACTAGTTTTTTAATTTCACTATATACATCTTGAGCACTGGTAGCTAGTTGATATTTAATATTCAAATTATCAAGCGTACTAAAGAATTTATTTTGAATTTCTCCAATAGATTTATCACCTATACGCATATTCTCTGCTTTTGTTTCAACAATAAGATACATTGCATCTTGCTCATTACCTTCTATTAAATAGACAAAATCAGGTGTTGTGGTCCCACCAGTGTATTTTGGAACTTGTATTGCTTTTTTTGGAAGATTACCAAAAACAGTTACATTATTACCATAGTTTCTTTTTAGTAACTCTAACTCTGGAGTAACACTATCATATCTTATTGGTGGTCTTTCATATAAAAATCGATTGTCATCTTGAATATTATTTTCAACATTAGTTCCTAAATAGTTGGCATCTACCCAATCTTTGAATTCTGAAATATCAGAATCATAAATAGTTGTAGTAGCAGAAAAATCTAATTTTTTATATTCATAACTTTGACTATATCTTTCTTCAAAACGTTTGTTAAATTCTCTTATTATATTGTTTAAGCTTAATTCACTTAAGTAACGTTCATCACTATTATATTTTTCTTTTAATACTGATAGTAAACATTTATGCATTATAGAAATTGGTATATTGGTTTTAAGTACAAGATGTTTTAAAAATTTGCCGTAATTCATATAAATATATTCATTTTTAAAATTATATTCAGTAGTTGATTCCTTAATAACTTGCTTACCATCACTATCGCTTTGTACAGATTGATGCACTCTTTCTGGTTGTTGTTTAACAAATAAGCGATTATCATCAAGCAAGCTTTCTATAAAGAAATAAAGTTCATCTTCATCCATTTTTTTGAATTCTAACATATATCTTTTAGATAAATTTTCCCATAAGAACCTTAATTTATTCCAATTTTCTTTATTTAATTTAATCTTTAAAGAAGGTTGTTTTTTATTCATATCCCTAACTTTATCTGCTTTTAATTTAGATTCATTAATTTCAGGGTAAAATTCTAATAACCATTCAAACCCAGATTTTTGCACGCCATCAATTTCTACATCATTTTTAAATTCATTTTTTCTATTTATTAATTTTAAATCATCTAAGTGTTCTAATAGTTTTTCGTCACTAAAATTTGGTTGAGTTTGTCTTCTATATTCAACAACTTTATTAATCATCTCATCTGTTAATTTTTCTTCATTTAAACTAACATCTACATCTGAATTAATCTCTCCAATTAGTTTTTCTGCAAATTCTCTTTCATCATAACCAATTAAAAATGATAGCCTACTTGGAAATTCATCTTGTGTTAATCTATGACCAGTCTCATCAACAGGCAGGCGTAAACCTCTACCTACTTCTTGTATTTTACTGTTTTCAGATCCAGATGTTCTTAGTTTAGAAATAACAAATACATTTGGATTATCCCATCCTTCTCTCAAAGTCCACTTTGAAAATAAGAATCTTCTAGTAATCCAATCTCCATTTGAGTCCTTGAAACTCAACATCTTTTCTTTGTTTTTAAGTATATCGTTCACTTCAGCTTGTATTGCTTCTTCTCCTGAACCTCTATCCTCACCAAAGTATCCGGCATGGACCATTTGATTGTCACTAATTAGGCTATCTAATGTTTTTCTTAAAAAATCCAAATACTCTATTTCTCTTGGTAATTTTTTTACTTCAAATTCTTTTATCAAACTTTTGAGTTTAATTTTCAAAAGTCTTTCGAATGTCTGTTTTAGCCAACCATCCTTATTTCTATATGAAGAAATAGAATCTATAAAGAATAAAGAAAGAGTTTTAACTTTTGGTTGAAAATTTGATTTTATATTATCTCTCATAAAATTATTAATTTCATGAACAAAGTGTTGATTAATAGCATCTCTAATAATATATTCTTGATAACTAGCAGTAAATGTCCCAGGTAATAATTCCATACCCTTACTGATTTCTAAATCATTAGATAACATTTTAGATCCAGAATAACTCAAATCACCTTCAAATAAGGGATCAACATTTGCTAAATTCTCTCCTATTCCCAAAGTCCAACGATTACTTCCTTTTTTCAAAACCAATTCTTTTGACTTAACGCTATCTATAGTATATTTATTTTTCGCCTGTTCGGGTGTTAAATTTGGGTAGTAAATATCAATGCCTTTCACTAAACCAAGATTAAAACTATCTACAGCATTTAATTCAAATTGGGGTTTACCTCGAAAATAATCTTTAACATATACAGCTTTCTTTCCGGTTCCCTGTTTTACATCAGGAAAAGTAGCACCAAATCTAACTATCATTTGTGGTTCAAGCTTTTCTATAGCTTGAAAATTCTTTTTATCTCTTGGAAACCTATGTGGTTCGTCTATTATCAAAATCGGTTTAGTTGCTTTTAAAGCATCTATAGGACTTGAATAATCACTTAATAAAGTTTGATCATAATCGTTTCTTGTCATATTTTTTGAATTTAACATACCAGCATTTATAATTAACACTTGGATTTGGTTAGTATTTAAACTACTACTTTCTACGAAATTACTTAATTGAGGAGGAAAGTTTTTTCTACCTGATTTTGTATTAAAATCTCCAGCATTTATCATATTTAATTCAATTGATACATTATCATATGGCCCTTGAAAATGCTCCTTTGCATATGAACTTTCTAAAAAGCTTTTTGTTCCTTCTTTTATAGCTGGACTAGGTACTACTATTACAAATTTAAATATCCCAAATTTTTTATGCCATTCATACATCATTCTAGAATATACATAAGTTTTACCAGTACCTGTTTCCATTTTAACGTCAATATTTGTATTTTTTTGATACCTAGATTTTATAAGCGGATTAGAAAATTCACTAGAACTTGCTAAATCTACTCCTAAGAAGTTTTCATTTATTTTTTCTAGTGCTTTTTCTTGATGAGTCAATTCTTCTAAAATAATTTTCATAATTAATACCTCTTAATTAAATTAACTTTATGGTCTAATTGATTTAAAGCAATTTCCAATTCTCTAATTTCTTCAAAACCAAATGAATAAGGATAAATTACAATAGTTTGAACTTTCAATTTATTATTTCCTATCAAATTAATTAGTTCTTTGGTACCTTGACTACTCCATCCTTCGTTAATCATATAAATTTTATTATTATTTATAATATTTAATTTATAATTATTTAAATGTAACTCTTTTCTATGCACATCAAACTTATATCCGTCTTTCATCATCCATGTAGCCAATATAGTTTCATATCCATTTGCTTTTGTGTCTATTCCTAAGCTTGAACCAGAAAATTTACTAATCATATCATCGAATAAATTAGTACTTATATTTTCTATATCGTCTATTTCTTCGAGCAGTACATTAGAAGGTGTAGTAACATAAAAATGTCTAAATGCAGCTCCATTTTGACCATTATATTTTTTATAGGAACGTTCAATTCTTTTTCTAGCAATTTGGTCAATGTAGAGATAACCATTTTTAAATGCCTCTTCACTGCCTTTACGAGGTTTTTTCATACCATCATTATCTACAGAATAAGTTTCTTCATCAATTTGTACCATTATAAATCGTCTATTTGATTTATGCTCTTTATTTATTTTTTGTATAGCTTCAGCAGTTGTTCCTGATCCTGCAAAAAAGTCTAATATTATAGAATTTTCGTTGGTTGTTGCAATTATTAATTTTTCAATAAGGTCAACAGGTTTTGGAAATGAAAAAATGCCTTGTTCCATCACTTCCTCAAAGTTTTTTCTTCCAGTTGTAGTCCCTCCATAATTTAATATTGATTGCAAGTATATCTTTCTACGATCATCCATTGGTATAATTAATCTCGGTTGCTTTTGACCATCACTTCCCCAATATATTAGATCTTGTGATATTAGTTCTTCAATTTTCTCCTTATCCCATTTCCATTGCTTTGTAAATTCTATTCCTGATGGATTAGTAATAGTAAAATAATTCTTATGATTTTTATTTTCTTTTTCTGCGTTTACTGCTAAATTTGCGGTATGTAATTCATTTTCTCTGCCAATATACGCTTCATTAATCTTATTAAACTCTGTTTTGTCTTTGTTCTTATACCCAATAATTACATATTCATGTACATTCCTAAATCTTGAAACTTGCTTTAAAGTTCCACTTTTACCTTCTGATTCTTTATTCCATACTAATTGGTCTACTTGACCTTCTCCAAAAATATCATTCATTAGCAATCTTAAATTTGCCTGTTCGTTATCATCAATAGACACAAGAATTGTACCATTTTCACTCAACAACTTTTTTGCTAATACTAACCTTGGGTACATAAATGTTAACCATGAAGAATGAGTAGAACGTCCCTCAATATTTTTAAGTTTTTTCAAATCATCCTCAGAAAGACCAAACATTTCCTGTAATTTTTCATCAGAGTATTTAAATGTATCTGAATATATAAATCCATCACTTCCAGTATTATAAGGTGGGTCTATATATATTAAATCAATAGATTTACTATAAGAATCTTGAAGATGTTTTAAAACTTCTAAGTTATCTCCTGTATAGAAAAGATTTTCTGAATTATTATTACTATTATATTCTATGTTTGGTACAATAACTGAGTTTGGTTTTTCAGTCGCAATCTTCTTAGCATAATTTTTACCTATGAAATTTAAAGAATAACCCATAGACAATTCTTCAAAGTTCGATGAATTCAATTCATTTATAAATTTATTCAAGTCAAAAGTTCTATCCTCATTAAAAAATTCTGGAAAATTATCATTTAATTTTTGTTCAAATTCATTTTTATCATTTTCATTATTATACTTTCTGTTTTGATATAACATTTCCCCACTCCTTATAAATAACTTATTAATATTATAATATAAATAACTATAAATTTTTGTACCTTTCTTTTAAAGTCGCTTCTAATTCAAACTTTTCTTTACTTAAGAATTACTTATTTACATTCTTAGATAATGACTTTATTAGATACATATACACAAATTGTCTATAGTTATATTTTAATTCACTCATGGAACTATCTCCTTATCAAATTTATATAATTAATCTTGCACTTTTTTCTAGAAAATCCAATATGTCCCTATAAATAAACATCACTTCTCATCTATAATATATCTATTATATTACATACTATAAATTATATACTAATAATATAAAAGTAAAAATTCAATTAACCTTATTCGCACTATTCATTTCTTATATCAATAATTTATGACTTGTTAATTAGTACCATATTCTTATACTCTAATCTTTTTAAATTGTTAAACTGATAATATATTAACAACTACAATAATCTGCAAGCTTAATTTTTTGTATAGCAAAACAAAAAAAGCCAAGCATCTATTTCTTTAGTTTGCTTCACTTTCTAGTATAACCTCTCATAATAATTACTTATCTAATTTTGTACTTAATAAAACTTTAATTCTTCTTTCTCTATATACCTTTTTTGATCTTCTAAATTCCTTATATTAATATGTGTTCTTTCATTAATAAGCGTTGAGTGCAACACAATTAAAACAACTACATTAGCTAAATTCAAAATAGTAAATAGCCATTCATTACCCTCACTTTTGACCAAAGTAGTAATTATGATGCTTAATATAATAAACATAAAAATAGCTGTTAAATACATTAATAATGAAACACTGGAATATTTTTTGTCTTCTCTTTTTGCAGAAATATTTTTCCATCTTTTCCACAGACTTTTATTATAAACAAATATCTTTTCAATCAACCGATTTTCATTATCTTTCATAGTATATGACTTAACACTATATGCATCCATATGGTTAGTTTTCAATCTATATATGTCTGTTGCAATATCACTTTTGTTTTCTACATGTATCATATTTTTTAAATATGATTTTCCAGTCGTTTTATTTTTAAAGACTTCGTTATCCTGTATAATAATTTTGAAATTATTTTTTAGCATTACAATAACTTGTATAGTTATAATCAAAGTAAATAGACTAAACATTATATTTATAATGGTTGTTAAACCATTAACAGATAATATCATTTCTAAATACTTGTTTTTATTATATTGATTACCTTTTGAGAAAATAAAAATGTAATACACCAAAGCTGAGAGCCATACAATTAATGATATTAGTATTAAAAATAATAAATCAATATAAAATATCGTTTTTCTGGTATCTATCTTTGATGGTATAATTCTATTAATAAGTACTTTCAGCAAAAAAAGTATAAAACCGATTATTGAAGCACCTTTTATAAACACTTCTAATACCTCCTCTATCTAATTTCTATTGAAGACCCTGTTTTCTCATATGTAATATTCTTTACCTTTTAATTATCTATCTTGGCCAATTTCTTAATAGATTGCTTAAATACTAAAATGTTTTACTAAGTCTATAGCGTATTAAAAATGCGACAATATTAAATTGTGATTATATCAACATTAATTAATAAACCATTATCAATTTTCTATATTCTTACTTAGATTTCTTATTATAAATATTCTTCACAAAATCCTCTTTGAAATCAGTATATTCATTGATACCTGAAGATGTATTTTTTAAGTAAGACGTTTTTATATCCAAGTATTCTTTTCTTGCTTCTTCATTCGAATTCAAATAGTCTCTAAAAAAGATAAGATTATTCCATATATCTTGTTGATACTCAACTAAATGAATGAAGTGTGTCTTTACTTGGTATGTTTCATCTGTAAACTTCGCAAGTACGATCTCATTTGGCTTTTCGACTCTTAGTCTTAAAAATTCAGCCTTTCTAAAGCTATTAAATAGTTCTTCGTCTACTGTCTTAAGATTAGCAACTCCTACGACAATGTCTAATATCGGTTTAGCTGACATCCCCTGTATTGATGTACTTCCGATATGTTCAATTCGATATTCTTCAAGCTGTGTATGTTTTAATAATTCATTTTTGACTTTAATAAATTCATCATGCCATTTATCTGTATATTTTTCTAACCTAATTTCATCATTCTTTAATCCTAAAATCATAGTCATTTCTTCCCCCTTTTTAATCAATTTTACACAATAATTACACGCAGGTCTTCAAAATCTATATAATCTCCCTACCTCCCCCACAAGAACTCTACAATCTCTTTCGCGACTTGTTTGTTTTCGTGTAGTTCGCTGTGCTGGGCTGTTTTGCCTTCGTATTTGGATTCTTTATAGCTTTTTGGGCTATTTCCTAGTAAATATTTTAATGACTTTGATGAGCTGTTGGATACGCGGCCGTCTGAGTTGGTGCCGTCTTGTAAGTCACCATATATGTTTAATACTTCTATTTCTTGTCCTTTATAGATGTCTTTCAATTGTTGCAGTTCTGGATATGGTGGATTCATGCGACTTGGTTTACCGCTTCTATCCACACTAATCTCATTTACTTGTTCATTCATATTTAATACACCGTTAAATGTACCGGCAATATTCACTTCTTTATTCAACTGAGGTAATGATTCATCATTCCCGTATTTCAACATATATTTAGCAAATGATAAATTTCCCATTGAATGTCCGACAAAGTTAAATTTCTTAATGCCGTATTCACTTTGTAATTTCGTTAATACGTTTTTAAACCATTCTGCATTGAGATCCAGATTCCCTTGTTTATTATTTTCTAATTCTATTTGAACAATAGGATTCGTCGCATCTTTTTTAAGTTTGCCTTTTAATTCAACTTCTCCATCTTCAGATACATATGCTGTGATGACTTCTTTTGTGACACCTTTTTTCTTTGCTTGTTGAACCATATATTTCTCAGAGTTGGCACTTCCTGCATAACCGTGTAGAAATAATGTCGGTATTTGGCTATTTATATAAGTTGAGTCTGTTGATTTAACTGTTGTTGAATGATGTTCGTTAGATGGTTTCGTCATAATCATGATTCCAACAATCATCACAATAATGATACCCATCCCCAAAATCCATAACTTCTTCACTACGATAACCTCTATTCTGTTATTTTGATTTAAGTATAAAGTAAGTTTACATAAATTTCCTTATGAAACAAATGATTTCTTTATGTATTGCTTTAAACCCCGCAAGGGTCAGTCTGAGGGTTGTCTGATATCACACTGCTTTCCTTATAAAAACAAGCAAAAGACTGGGACATAATGTATGTCTCAGTCTTATTTAGTATATTGGCAGTAGATGTCTGACTTGAAAATGCGCTTTTAACAAGCTTTTTCAAGTCTAGTCATCCTTGCCGGGGCGAGACTACGAAATTTTTTTACAAATTAGATTTCTGTCCCGCTCCCATGCTTCGTTTCGTTATGCTTCTTTATAGCCTTTTTTAGATGTTGGATTGATAATTGCTAATATTAATCCGAGTATTGCTACGATACATATAACACCGTATGCGACGCGTACGCCGTGCACTAATCCTTCTATTCCATATTCATGTGGATTTAAAATTGCTGTGTTCATAACTGTTACTAATATTGCTGAACCCATTGCTGCGCCGACTTGTCTCATTGTATTATTCATCGATGTTCCATGTGGTACTAATTCACGTGATAAATTATTTAATGCAGCTGTTGTTAATGGATTGAAGACCATCGCATTTGCTGCGAGTGAAATGGCAAAGAATATTGTGACATAAGCGAATGATGTGTGTGCATCGAGTTGTGTGAAAGCTAAGGATGTAATCACGACAATTGAAACGCCTATGATGGATAATAACTTACCGCCGTATTTATCGAATATTTTACCTGTGAATGGTGAAAGTAGACCTGTTATAATTCCACCTGGCATCAGTGCTAATCCTGACATTAATGGTGAATATCCGTGTAGATTTTGTAAGTAGAATGACAATACTGTTTGACTTCCTATAAATGAAACAAAGACGATACAGACGATAATCATATTGATCGTAAAGGATTTATAGGTGAAGACGCGTACGTTAAGAAATGGCTCAGTCATGCTTAATTGTTTCACGATAAACATTGTTAAGATGACAATACCTGCAATGATCATTGAATAAACTAAAGGATGATGCCAGCCTAAATTACCCGCTTCGCTAAAGCCAAATAACAATGCCGCAAAGCCCAATGTAGACAGTGTGACAGATAGTTTATTAAGCTTCGGTTTCGTAACATCTGTTACATTCTTCACGAATTTCAACGCAAATAATAAGTCTATAATGACTACGATTAATAAAATATAAAATATCACTTTCCAACTGTAGTGAGAAACAACCCAACCTGACAATGTTGGACCAATTGCTGGTGCGAAGCTGACAACTAATCCAAACATCCCCATAGCTTGCCCTCTTTTATCAGCTGGATAAACAAGAAATAGGACTGTCTGCATTAAAGGCATCATAATCCCAGCACCCATTGCTTGAACTGCACGTCCTACGAGTATGACACTGAATTGATCCGTTATAACACAAATAATAGAACCTACTATAAAGAATGTTAAAGCTGCAAAGTATAACGTTCTTGTCGTAAATCGCTGTGTTAAATATGCGGTAATGGGAATCATGATTCCATTCACTAACATAAATATAGACGTCAGCCATTGTACTGTACTGCTCGTTAAATGCATTTCTTTCATAATACTTGGTAAGGCTGTAGTCATGAGTGTCTGGTTCAAGATGGCCACAAATGACCCTACCATCAAAATCGTAATGAGCAAGGTTTTTTCCCTTTGTTTCAACTCTTCCACGACGACATCTCCTCAAAATCTTTCTCTAATATTATCATGTTATACAAAGGCATATGATAAAGTCAAAATGCATGCTTTACGTATCAAAATGTTTAGATGTTACGATAGATAATTTGCATTAAAATGAGTAAATATCCTTTTGTATAAGTTGCACTTTTATGGTAATATCATCATGGATAAATATTTAATAAATTAATAAATAAGAAGGTTAAAATATATTATGAAAGAAAATTTTTGGAGTGAATTGCCACGTCCATTTTTTATTTTGGCACCTATGGAAGATGTTACGGATATCGTCTTTCGTCACGTAGTCAGTGAAGCAGCGAGACCGGATGTCTTTTTCACTGAGTTTACAAATACGGAAAGTTTTTGTCACCCTGAAGGTATACACAGTGTTCGCGGACGCTTAACGTTCAGTGAAGATGAACAACCTATCGTCGCACATATATGGGGCGACAAGCCAGATCATTTCCGAGAAATGAGTATCGGAATGGCAGAAATGGGCTTTAAAGGTATTGATTTGAATATGGGCTGTCCTGTGGCAAATGTTGCAGGCAAAGGTAAAGGTTCTGGCTTAATTCTAAGACCTGAACGTGCCGCTGAAATTATTCAAGCAGCTAAAGCTGGTGGTCTACCGGTAAGTGTTAAGACACGCCTCGGTTATTATGATATAGAAGAATGGAGAGATTGGTTAAAGCACGTCTTCGAACAAGACATCGCAAACTTATCTATTCACCTTCGTACGCGTAAAGAAATGAGTAAAGTAGATGCACATTGGGAATTAATCGAAGCGATTAAGAATTTGCGTGACGAAATCGCACCAAATACATTGTTAACAATTAACGGTGATATACCTGATAGAAAGACAGGTCTTGAACTTGCTGAAAAATACGGCATCGATGGTGTTATGATCGGTAGAGGTATCTTCAATAATCCATTTGCATTTGAGAAAGAGCCTCGTGAGCATACAAGTAAAGAACTATTAGACCTACTCAGATTACATCTCACATTATTCGATAAATACGCGACAAGTGAAACAAGACAATTCAAAAGCTTACGTAGATTCTTCAAAATATACGTACGTAGCATGAGAGGCGCTAGCGAATTAAGACATCAATTAATGAGTACAGAAACAACAGATGAAGTACGCGCATTACTAGATGAATTCGAAGCTCAAATGGAAGACGTCGTTGAATCTTAAAGTGAATCAATAAAGAGTCCCCTGTTAACGTTGGAGTTAGCAGGGGATTTTTTGTTGGGTATTATGGGATTGTTGGGAGAGTTAATTACAAAAGTTAGGGAATCTGTAATTAACGGGCGTCTTAGTTACAAAACTCGGCACAAGTGTTACTAACAGCCTCCTTAGTTACAAAACTCGACCGAAGTGTTACTAACGACACCCTTAGTTACAAAACTCGACCGAAGTGTTACTAACGGGCGCCTTAGTTACAAAACTCGCCGAAAGTGTTACTAACAGCACCCTTAATTACAAAACTCAGCGAAAGTGTTACTAACAGCACCCTTAGTTACAAAACTCGGCACAAGTGTTACTAACAGCCTCCTTAGTTACAAAACTCGACCGAAGTGTTACTAACAGCACCCTTAGTTACAAAACTCGCCCGAAGTGTTACTAACGGGCGCCTTAATTACAAAACTCGGCACAAGTGTTACTAACAACCCTCTTAAATCAAAAAAGTGCCCATCATATGGACACTTTTTTCGTTATTACATTGTGCTTGTATCTATTACGAAACGATATTTAACGTCCGATGATAAGACTCTTTCATATGCTTCGTCTATTTGATCAGCTGAAATAAGTTCGATTTGTGGTCTAATGTTATGTTCTGAACAGAAGTCTAACATTTCTTGTGTTTCTCTTATACCACCAATTGCTGAACCTGCAAATGATCTACGGTGACCTATTAAGTTTGCTACACGTAATGATACGGGTTCTGCTGGTGCACCTACGTTAACAATCGTACCGTCTAATCTTAATAGTTTAAGATAATCATCTATTGGTAAATTAGCACTTACAGTATTAATAATTAAATCAAATGAGTTAGCAAGTTCTTCAAATGTTGACTCATCAGTTGTTGCATAATAATGAGAAGCGCCTAATTTTAAGCCGTCTTCTTTTTTATTTAATGTACGTGATAATACTGTTACGTCAGCGCCCATTGCATGTGCAATTTGAACGGCCATATGACCAAGTCCACCCATACCGATAACAGCTACATTTTTACCTTCGTATGCTTTCCAGTGATTTAAAGGTGAATACGTTGTAATACCTGCACAAAGTAAAGGTGCCGCTTCATCTAAAGGAATATTATCCGGAATACGTAGTACGAAATCTTCATGTACGACGATATGTGTTGAATAACCACCTTGAGTAGGTTCACCATATCTGTCAGTACCTGCATATGTACCAACCATTCCTTTTAAGCAATATTGTTCTTCGCCATTTTGACAATGTTCACATTCACCGCATGAGTCAACCATACAACCAACACCAACACGGTCATCTATTTGATATTTACTCACATCAGAACCAACTTCTTTAACAATACCCGCAATCTCATGACCCGGTACTAAAGGATAGTTCACTGGTCCCCATTCTCCATGTGCAGTGTGAATATCCGAATGGCATATTCCTGCATATTTAATTTCTATCAAAATATCATGTTTATCAAGATCTCTTCTTGTAATTTCTGTTGCAAAAAAATTAGAATCCGGACTACTTACAGCTCTCGCTTTAGCATTTAGCATCATAAATTCCTCCGTTACTTACTTAATAGAATACAGTAATACGTATTCTTCTTTGCTAATATTAGACCCGTGTGTAAGCAAGGTCAATTCAAAAGTCTTGAAGGCTACTTTATACTATTTATACTCTATTTTCCGAATTAGTGACCATCTTTATAATCGTTACTCTTTTAATTCTAAGCTAATATTAAAGGATAGCTTTCTGTTTACGATAGCTTGATCGGCTCCTTTTTTAGTATCTCTTTTTTGATGTGTGTTTTTATATTCTTGAGAATCTTGCCATTGTTTATATGATTCTTCGTTTTTCCAAATAGTTATGATTACATAATGTTCATTCGTACTGCATGGTTTTAAAAACAATAAACTTTCAAACCCTTGAGTATTTGTTAGGTTTATATCTCGATTTAGAAAAACACGCTCAAAATCTTCTTCAAAACCAGGATTTGCATATAAATGGTTAAACACGACATATCCATTTTGAGGTAAATTATTAATCTGTTCTAAAATAACATACTGATAACTTGCATTAAATTTATTGATTGTAACCTCATTGTTATTTTGAGTTAGATAAATACCATGCATTTCATTTTTCAACAAATAAATCACTCCTTTTTAATGAATAACATATCAAAATTGTTTGAACTTATCCATCACATAATCTCTGCTTTTTTTATGATTCACGATAGCCTCTGGATATTCTTTTCCAATTTCGATATGATAAATTTCTTGCAAATTGTCTTTATATTTAGTTGGATCATGAATATATTTACTTGCCACATCATTAAATATTTCTAGCTCTGTTTTAATAAAATACCCTTGGGCATCGAAGCGCTCACTTTGACGTATAGGATTAAACATTCTAAAATAAGGCACTGCATCTGTCCCAGTTGATGCCGACCATTGCCAACCATGTACATTAGATGCATTATCATAATCTATCAAATACTGTCTAAAATAGTCCTCCCCCCAAGTCCAATCGATAAATAAATTTTTAGTCAAAAATTGTGATACAACCATTCTTAAACGATTGTGCATATATCCTGTACGATTTAATTTTATCATTGCAGCATCAACAATTGGATAGCCAGTTTGTCCTTTTTTCCATGCTTCAAAATGTGCTTTATTATAAGACCATTTCATGTTGCGATATTTCTCAGAAAAAGATTTAGTGGAAGCTTCTGGATATTGTGTCATTAATACATAATAAAATTCCCGGAATATAACCTCTCTAATAAAAGATTCATAACTAATTTCATTGCTGTCGTATCCTTCAATTAAGTCATTTATAATTTCATTAATATCAAGCAACCCATATGCTAAATATTTACCTAAACCACTTACAAAATCCAGTGATACATCATCAGTCAATTTATCATAATGAGCTATATCACCATTTAAAAATTCACCCCATGCTTTGCGCGCTAACTGTTCTATATCTTTATTATTTTTAAAATTTAAGTCACTTTGATTTGAACCCTTTTCAGCAATTTGGGCCAAATGCTTAAATTGATAATTTTTTTTAGGTGTATGTACTAAATCTTGACGATTTGCTTTATAGAAACTCGTAAATATTTTATAAGGCTGATTTTGTTTATTAAATGTCTTTGTTGGCTCAAAATAATGATTCACGCGCTGCCCAATTACTGTAATTTGATGATTTTCAAAAGCTTTTTTAACATGAGGATAATCGTATATGTCTTTGTGATAACTCATAATATCTTTTGGTACTAATACGTGAGATAACCCCAATGTATCAGCTAAGTCACCTAGCTTGTCATACGTAACAATATGGGGATGTATATCATACTTTTCTAAAGCATTTAGAAACCCTTTTACTACTTTATAATAATACTCACGCTTTACTGCTGATGCATCATTTAAATCTTCTAATGGTAAGATAAAATATAATTTATTTAGCTCGTTTTGATGCTTCTCTATATAATGAAAAAGTGGATTATCTTGTGTTCTAAAAACTCTGTTGAGTATGACTCCTAAATGCATTTGAACGCCTCCTGGATTATTTTTACATAGTCACTTTATAATTTCGCTAAAAAGAGCGCTAAAATCACTTTCTTATGAGCAGTTTTAAGCGCGGTTTATATCTGTCTATTAATATTTTTCATTTGTGTGACTAATAACTTTATCAGATCGATCCTTATCGCCTGCCTCCTAAAAGATAACCTGTTAAAAATATTTAAATACCTGTATATAATCTTTTTACTAGATTTTAAAAAGCTTGATACAAGTATTTTGGGTTCACTTATCTACTAACAATATAAAAAATGAGTCTGGGAAATCATATTATGTCCCAGACTCTCGAAAAAATGTATCGCTATGAAATTAATTATTAAATATGAGTCACATT
>NZ_PPQD01000004.1:56467-85334 GCF_002901825.1 Mammaliicoccus sciuri
GAACTGGCAACATCAGCTTGGAAGGCTGAGGTTATACCATTTAACTACACCCGCACAAATATTTTATTCGATTTATTACCTTTAAAAACAAATGAAATATTTACTATTTAGAATTATATAGTACCAAACCATAAATTTAAAATCAATATATCTAACAGCTAACTCTATATAAAAGCGAGTAAAATCCATTTCACTATCTTTTTATATTAGTTATATTTAAACAACTCATACCAACAAGAATCTTTAAATTAAAAACTACTATTTACACCAATTTATTATTTATACATATCTTAATATATGATTTATCGTCGTGATTGATTAAATCCCCTCTATAATGCTGCGGTTCATTGATACCGGTTAATAAAATAATACTTTCATCACTTTTAGTTTTCTCAACAATTTTTTTGATTGCTTCTTTTCTCGAACTCGCAATCATAATATTATTTAAATCATAATATTCCGGTAAATATTTAATCATCGTTGCAATAATATGGTTTTCATTTTCAAAACCTACTTGCTCAGAAGCTAAAATAATTTGATCAATATTATTAGGAATTAAATTCATTGTATCTCTTATTTTATCTAAACCGCGTAAGCCTATACCTGTAATCATTACTGTAAGCTTTTTTCTCTTTTTTGAAGAATATTTTATAGCTTCGCTAATTGATTCATTAATTGCTAATGGTGTATGTGCAAAATCTAATATAAATTCAAATTCTCTTATTTTAAATATTTCAAATCTATTATCAGGTGGTTTGATATACTTAACAACCTCTAAAATATTTTTTATATCAAAATTCAATTTATGTATTGCAAATATACTAATAGCAAGATTTATATAATTATGAATTCCATTCAATGCTATATTGATTTGATAAACATTTCCATCTATCCAAATAGATAACTTATTCTCCTCTATAGAATATTTATAATACATATCATTTTTTTGGTTATTAGAAAAATGATACCTATCATAACCTATTTTTCTGTATTCTTCACTATCATAATTGACAATACTTTTTTTACTTAGCGCATTCAGTTTTAATTTAGCTTCTAAATAATTTTCAAGTGTATGATGATACTCAAGATGTTCAGAGCTAAAATTAGTAAATATTGCTAGTTCGTTATATATAAAATTAACCCTTTTTTGATCTAACGCAATAGATGTAGCTTCATATACAATGTAGTCATAATTTTTTTCTGCAAAGTACTTTATAATTTCAGCAAATTCAATATGCATTGGTGTAGTTGGTGTAGAATGGTTAAAATTCATTTTGTTAAATTTAGAATCATAAACGCCTAATGTACCAACAACAGCTACTCGTTTATCTAGTTTTGATAATATTTTTCCTACCATATGACTTGTAGTTGTTTTACCATTAGTACCCGTTACTGCAATAAATTTTAAGCTTTCGATATATTTATCATAAAATAAATGTACTAATTTATTTATCGCTGATGCATAGTTAGATAAATATATAACTGGAATATCACACTTCATATCATCCAAACTATTTGCTTCCATATTCGTCAATATTAATATTGGATTTTTACTTATAGCTTTTTCTGCATAAATTTTAGAGCGATTAGACGCCTTTAATATAAAAATAGAAGAATTTTTAATATTTTGGTACATGGTTGTAATATCAGTACACTCTTTATCTATATTGATTTTATAATTATTATTACTAACTAATATTTCTTGTTCAATTTGTGATATTACATCGAGTATTTTCATATTTTCTCCTTTTTAATAAATATAATATCCTTGAAAATTCAAAAAGAAAACTAGATTCAAATTTGAATTTAGTTTTCTTTATTCTATATAACGAGCCTATTTTTGTGCGCCAGTGTCTGGCATTTCTTTTGGCATATTCATTTCAAATTTTGATTTATTTTGCATTACGATTGCTTGACTTAAACCTTTAGCTGGCATAAACATATGCGCATATGCTTCTCTTACTTTCATTGTTGATGTTTTATAATCTCCTTTAGTGTAAGCATCAAATGAAGCTAACAACTGATTCACATGCATACCTAATCCTTCAGCTAACTCATCACTCTTTAATTGATTATCTGTAGCTTTAGATAGAAATGCGCCAAACTCTTTACTATAATTATCTAAGTTGCTTTTTGCTTCTTTTTTAGCGTCTTCGTCTTTATTTTTTGAAGCTTCTACGTAATCAACGAAATACCCAATATGCTCTGTCCACATTTTATCGAATTCCATACCCGCTTCTTTACCATACGCACCTTCTATTGCTTTTGATAAATCTTTTGTATTCATTTCTAACGCTTTTACTGAGGCTTTGTAATTTTTAGATCCATCATACCCATTTTGCATCGCATCAGCTGCTAAGATGGCATGTTCACTCATTAAATAATTTAAATCTGATCTTAAGTCGGCTGCTTTTGTTGTTGCACTTGTATGATGATAATCTTCAGGAAATTGTTGTGTTATAGCATTTGATAATCCTTTACTAACCATATACATGTGATGAATGGATTCTCTTTCGTATTTGTATGCTTTTTCATAGTCCCCATTTACTGAGGCATCAAATGCGCTTACTAATTGATTCACGTGCATTTGTAAACCTTCTGATAAACCTTTCGCTTCTAATTTTTCATCTGTTGCTGATGCTAAAAATTGAGAGAAGTGCTCTCTATAATTATCTAAGTTCTTTAATGCTTCTTGTCGTGCATTTTCATCATTATCATTTGTAGCATTCACATAATCTACAAAGTAGCCAATATGTTCTGCCCACATTTTTTCAAACTCTTTACCTGCTTCTTGGCCATACACATCACCAATAGCTTTAGATAAATCTTTTGTATTCATATTAAGTGATTTAACCGACGCATCAAAATCTTTAGAACCTTCTGCACCTTTTCTCATTGTATCAGTAGCTAAATACGCATGTTCACTTAGCAACATATCTAAATTACTTCTTAATTCAACTGCTTTACTATCTGTTTTTGTAACAGATTCATGTGATGCATCATGTGCTTGTGCAATTTGCGATACGCTTGTTCCAGCTCCTAACAATGAAACCGATAATGACATGGCTAATACTTTCTGTGAAATATTCATCCAATCACTCCTTTGTTTTTTTGTTCATATGGTATACGCAATAAATAAAAAAAGAGATCACATTAATTAATGTAATCTCTAAAAATATCTAACCTTTTTCACCAGCCATTATTATATCACCTTCAGGAGCCTGATTATTTGGTGATGGTTCTAAAGTAATTGCTATTTTATCTTGCTTATCTAATTCGATATCACTTAAATCAAAGATAACTATTCCAGAATTTTTACTGGAAACAAAAGTACCTGCTCGATATGGCTTTTCTCCTTTAAGAATCCAAACTTGATATGCTTCATTGCCTTTCGTTTCTTGTAAATTTTGTGCTTGTACTACTAATTGTCTTTCTTTTTTATTTTTAGCTATAAACGCTTCGCCTTGAACTTGATCTTTTTCAGTAGATTTTAATTTTATTATTTGTGCACTGCTTTTATTTATTAAATGATGGTCTTTATTCTTACTTCCATGATCTTTTATATTAAACTGATATAAATTTCCTACTATAGATATTAATAATAATGCGGCCATACTAATGAGAGATACGTTTTTAATGATATTTCGCTTTGTATTTAAAGGTCTATGCTGACTGTTATCATTATATTCTTGAGCTGAATGTCCTTCATTATTTTCATCATTTAGAATATTATTCATTATTCTACTTTTCATATCTTTAGGAGGAACAATATTTTCAACATGATAAGGAAGAGATTCATTTAATATATTCAGTTCATCTAGTTCTTCTTGACAAGTTTTACAAGTTTTTAAATGTTCTTCAAATTTTTGTTTTTCATCTTTACTTAATTGATTATTGAAATAATCATATAATTTTTCACATTCCATATTATTTCCTCTCTCCCTTCTTGTTTATTTTTAATTTATGCTTTAAATGTTGAATAGATAATCTTAGCCTACTCTTTACAGTTCCTAAAGGTATTTCAAGCGTCTTCGATATTTCTTTATGATTGAAACCTTTAAAATAAAATAAATACACAATAGCTTGTTGCTTTGCGTCTAACTCATCTATACATCCTTTAATCTGTTCAGCTTCTTCTTTAGTTATGAGTTCTGATTCAGGTACGTTATCCGTCTTTATATTATCCCTTTCTTCATCATATTCATAAGGCGTTGTTTTTCTCTTACGTATATAATCAATTGCTAAGTTTCGTGAAATCGTAATAAGCCATGTCGACATCTTACCTTTACTACTATCAAATTGAGCTTTTTGGTTCCAAATTTTCATAAATACATCTTGAAGTACTTCTTCACTCGATTGCTTATCTTGAGTGATTTTATAAATAAAACTGTATAGCAGCGATTCGTAACGGTCATATAATGTTTCTAAGCTATTTGTATCTTTAGATACTATTTTATCGTATAAATCTATATCCGACTCTCGCATTGTTATACCCCCCGACATTTACTATTATATGTTAGCAAATGTCATATGCATAATTTCAACCATTTATTAATTTTGTATAAACTACTAATCTATTTGGTGTACTTCCTAGTGAAGTATTATAGTCCCCTTCACAAGTAATTAAATTTAAATGTCTATTACTAGAATATCCAAAGATTTTTTCTACTGGCGCATCTCTTAATTTATATAATTTTTTATCATATACTTTAAATACTAATTTCTTATTATTTCTATCACTAACTTCAACTCTATCACCTTTTTGAAGTTTATGAAGATTTGTAAATACACCTGGATTCACACCATCATCAACATGTCCCGCTATCACAGCATTACCAAGTTCACCAACTTTAAAACCATCTTTAAACCAACTAGGCGTATCGATATCTTTTGGTACTGCCATTTCATTCTTTTGATTAGTTCCTGTGTGATCTAATTCGTGATTTACATTTATTCTTTTAATATTTATTTTCAAAGGTACGATACCTTTTTGATATGTTTCGAATGCCTTTGATTCTACAGTTTGAACATTTTTCTCTTCGCTTGTTTTTTTATCTACATGATTCATTTGATTATGACATCCACTGAGTATTAAAACTGTCATTAATACCGTTATCATTTTACGCATAGCAATCACATCCTTTTATATATATACGTATATTTTTATGAATAAGATCACTCTATGTATCGATATCTAGACATACTTGGATATTCTATTTATTTTTATAAGTTTATATTTTTCTAAAAAAAGGTATATATACTTCATACGGTTAACATAAATAGGAGTGATATGATGGGTAAAGTAGAAAAATTAGAAGAATTTGTTGAAGTCGTCAAAAAAGAAAGTGGTGTAGACTTTAAGAATTTCTACTCTTCAGAAAAACAATTAAAAAGTTTATTAGGTTTTAACAAGAATTTAAGACCACAGTTCTTAAAAGACTTAAATGATGAAGAAATATCATTTATTTATTCTGTCGTATATAATAACGGTTCTGAAAACGAAAAAGTTGATACTATGAATCATAATATTAAATATGAACTAGAAAACATGTCGGCAAATGATATCATTAATCATTATGAAGCGTTTAAAAGAAATAATAAATAGATAGTTGAAAAGCTCTGATGCAAGTGTATTTTGGGTTTAGCTATCCAATGCATTATACAAAAGAAATCTGGGAATAATATTATATCCCAGATTCAATGACTAATTATTTAACTGATAACTACTTTATAAGTAGTTCTACTATTAATTAATATACCAGCAACTATTAATATCTTTATAATATGCCTTTCTTTTGATTGATACTATTGACTATTTCCATCCACATGTTCAACAATATTTAAATTACATTTTAAAGACTTCAAGCTTTTCACATGAGCATTAGGGGTTAATTCCATATATTCACGACGTATAGTTACATTCTTTGTTAAAGGTATTGTATTTATGATATCTCTATTATATTTAGACAAATCAATTACACATAATAAATTCCATTTATCCCATCTACTATTAAAAAATAAATTAGATGTATAAAAAGTATATGTTTCTATATTTATATCATTTAATTTTTTTGAGAAGATTCTTTGATAATTCTTTTTTTCAGATTTATTATTAAAAATCAAAGTATCTATAAGATACATAAAAATCACTCCTATATTTTTTAATTAATATATTCAATTATGTTATGTCTTATATATTACACTCACACCTATTTTACTAACCACTTTTATTTAGGTATATATTAAAGTGCCAATGTCACTTTATTAATCTTTTTAACTTCTCCTACTAATCTAATTTTAGAAACCCTTATCACCATTTATCGTTGCAAACTTTTAACACGTTATCATTATTATAAACTTTATATTCAAACATATATATATATTCTATTTTTAAAAGTTATTTATTTGAAATTAACTTTTAAAAGGCATATTATTAAATTAAATACTATAAGGAGGTTTTTTAAATGAAAGCAGCAGTTTGGTATGGTCAAAAGGATGTACGCGTTGAAGAACGAACTACGAAAGAATTACAAAGTAATCAGGTTAAAGTTAAAGTTTCTTGGGCTGGTATATGTGGTACAGACTTACACGAATACTTAGAAGGTCCTATATTTATTTCAACCGATAAACCGGACCCGTTCCTTGGACAAAAAGCGCCTGTAACATTAGGTCATGAATTTGCAGGTGTAGTAGAGGATATTGGTTCAAAAGTTACTAAATTCAATAAAGGCGATCGAGTTGTTGTTAATCCTACAGTTTCTAATCATGAAAAAGAAGAAAATATTGACCTTTATGATGGTTATTCATTTATAGGCCTAGGTTCAGATGGTGGATTTGCAGAATTTACAAATGTCCCAGAAGAGAATGTGTATAAACTGCCAAATAATGTTTCTGATAAAGAAGGTGCCCTTGTTGAACCAACAGCTGTAGCAGTTCAAGCAATTAAAGAAGGAAATGTCCTTTTCGGTGATACTGTTGCTATTTTTGGAGCTGGACCAATCGGATTATTGACAACTATAGCTGCAAAAGCTGCAGGTGCTAGTAAAATATTTGTTTTTGATTTATCTGAAGAAAGATTGAAAAAGGCGAAAGAAGTAGGCGCTACTCATACTATAAATTCTGGTGAATCAAACCCAGTTGATGTTATTAATAAACATACTGATAATGGTGTTAATGTGTCATTTGAGGTAGCAGGTGTAGCACCTACATTTAAATCTGCCATTGATGTTACTAAACCAAGAGGCACTGTTGTTATTGTTTCTATATTTGGACATTCAATTGAATGGAATCCAATGCAGTTAACAAACACTGGCGTAAAACTTACATCGACTATTGCTTATACACCTTCTACATTTCAACAAACAATAGACTTAATTAATGAAGGGAATTTAAAAGTTAAAGACGTCATAACTGATGAAATTGAGTTAAATGATATTGTAGAATCAGGTTTTGAACAACTTGTAAACGATAAATCACAAGCAAAAATTCTCGTTAAATTATAGTACAGTTTATAAAAAATAATGGATGGGTAAAATTTCAATTTATTCTTCCATTATTTTTCTTACTTTTATTATTCTATAAAATTTATAATTGCTTATTCATGTTAATTTAGTAACCTCTTCTCCCCCTCTATTTTTCATCATATAAAACCAAATTAAAAAAATAACATATTCATTTTTCCTCCGACCACTTACATACTTATATCTTTTTTTAAATGTAAGTGATATATTGACATACATATTAGAAAATACTAATATGAAAACATATTAACTATAGATAATATGAGGTGATTTAAATGAACGACATACAATTAAAAGCACATTTTATACATGGACTATCTAATAAAACAAGATTAACGATATTAGAGTTGCTTAAATTAAAAGAAATGACTGTTAATGAAATTGTTGAGCAATCAAAAATCAGTCAATCTAGTATTTCTCAACATCTAGCCTGTCTTAAAGGGTGTGGTTTGGTTATTTCAAGACAAGAGGGTAAATTTGTTTATTATCAAATTAAGAACGATCAGATTTTAGCATTACTTCAATTAATTGATTCTGTAGTAGAAGATACTGAAGAAGATATAGCTTGTTGCCAACACCATACTATTTAAAGAAAGAAGGTAACATATATGAGCAAGCAATGTTGTAGTAATCAAGAAACACATAATACTTGTTGTACCAGTAATAAAGTACAAGAAAATAATTGCTGTAGCAATGAAAATAAAGCAACACCATCAAATAATAGTTGTTGTACAACTCATGAAGTTTCTAGTCATTCAACTGAGAACAATTCGAATATCACAAATCATAAAATAACTAAGGAAGAAGATGAAGTTGCCACCTCGGCTTCTAATTATAATTTTAAAGTGAGTGGAATGGACTGTAGTTCTTGTGCAGTTACAATTGAAAAAGCTTTAAATAATTTAGATAGTGTGGTCAACCCTAAAGTTAGTTTTTCTACGGGGAAACTATCAGTTGATTTGAAAAATACAAATGACATCAGCCAACTAACTCAAACAGTTGAAAAATTAGGATACGGTATTGAAGAAGTAAATCATAATCGAAAGTATACAACTTTCTCAGTAGAAGGCATGGATTGTGGAAGTTGTGCTAAGAGTATTGAAAATCATTTGAATAATTTATCATACGTGAATGATGTACAGGTTAGTTTCTCTACAGGGAAAATGCAAGTCGATTTTGAGGGTAATCAAATAAAAAACATTGAAAATGAAGTTTCCAAAATTGGTTATGTGGCAACTTTAAATTCAACAGATAACAAAAATGATACCAAATGGCATTTATTTAAAAAGCCTATTTTATCAGCCATATTGCTCTGTCTAGGTCTCGTTCTTACGATAACAAATCTGCCAATTTGGGTTCCTAATCTAATTTATATATTAACTATTATCGTTAGTGGTGTGAAACCATTGAAAAGTGCATATTATGCCATTAAATCGAAAAGTTTAGATATGAATGTGTTAATGTCTGTAGCTGTCATTGGCGCTATATTAATTGGTGAATTTTTTGAAGGTGCAATTGTGGTCTTGCTATTTACGATTGGAACTTTATTACAAACTATTTCAATAGACAAGACACGTCATTCTATACAATCATTAATGAATATTACACCATCAACAGCAACTGTAATTGCAGAAAATAGTTTAATTTCAAAAGACTTAAAAAATATTCGTGTAGGAGAAATATTGCTTGTTAAACCCGGTGAACGTGTGCCATTAGATGGAACGATTACTGAAGGTTACTCAAGTTTGAATCAAGCTCCAATAACTGGTGAATCCATACCTGTCGATAAAACGGTTGATCATGAAGTATATGCAGGGTCAATCAATGAAAATGGTACGTTAAAGATTCGTGTATCAAAATTAGTAGAAGACACAACTATTTCTAAAATTATTCATATGGTTGAAGAAGCTCAAGAGAATAAAGCACCGACACAAGCTTTTATTGATCGATTTTCTGAAATTTACACACCTATCGTCTTTGTATTAGCATTATTAGTCATGGTCATACCACCTATCTTCTCTTTAGGTACATGGGGTGAATGGTTCTATAAAGGTCTAGAGTTACTTGTTATTGCATGTCCTTGTGCACTCGTTATTTCAACACCTGTAGCCATCGTTACCGCAATCGGAAGTGCTGCAAAAATTGGCGTGCTTATTAAGGGTGGTAATCATTTAGAAGCTTTAGGTACTTTATCTGCTTTAGCTTTTGACAAAACAGGTACTTTGACTGAAGGTCAGCCAAAAGTGGATACAATTAAAAGCATCGATTCTGATGAAGAAACATTATTAAATATTGTGATGAGTTTAGAATCATACTCAACCCACCCTATCAGCAATGCAATCGTAGATTATGCTACTCAGTTTAATGCTAAAGCATCTTATATAACGAATTTTAAAAATATAGTTGGCCAAGGTATTAAAGGCAAAATAAATGAAAGTGACGTTTATGCCGGAAACTTAAAATTAATTACTTCTATCAACAAACAAATTGAAAATTATAAAGACGAAATAAACACATATGAGCAAGAAGGATATACTGTTATAATTGTTGCGTCTTCTGATATCATTCATGGTTTAATAACAGTAGCAGATCCATTACGTTCAAATATCAACAAAACATTACAACAAATAAATGGTACACATATTAAAAATACTGTAATGCTTACAGGAGATAACAAAGGAACAGCTCATAAAATCGCACAACTTGTAGGTATTAAAGAAGTGTATGCTGAATTAATGCCTGGAGATAAATTATCTGCTATTAAAGGTTTACAAAATAAAGGGTATCGCGTCGGTATGATTGGTGATGGTATCAATGATGCACCAGCTTTAGCACAAAGTGATGTAGGCATTGCAATGGGCGGTATTGGTTCAGATACAGCGATGGAAACAGCTGATGTCGTACTTATGTCAGATGACATCAATCAATTAACACGTACAATTTCTATAAGTAAGAAAACTAAAAATATCATTAAGCAAAATATATATTTCTCAATACTTATAAAATTAATTGCTTTTATATTAGTGTTTCCAGGATTACTAACACTATGGTTAGCAGTATTAAGTGATACAGGAGCTGCTATATTAGTTATATTAAACTCTTTGCGTTTATTAAAAATAAGAACTTAATAAATATTTTATTAAATAAATCCTTCAATTGCTAATAAATAATCATAACCCAACAATTGCCAAAAGCCACTTTTAAAGCGAACATTACACATGTAGTCTTTGAAAGTGGCTTTTTTATTGATCTCCAAAAATAGAAATATTTTCTATTTTAATATACTGATATATATATAACATGCTATTTTAGTCATATATTAGACTTTATAAATATACTGATATAACAAAATGGGATTGAATTGATTTTGAACATGGGTTATGATAGCGGTATTGATATTTATAGTACATGTCATGTACTAATGGATAAGGAGTTATGATTTTGAAGAAACCATTTGAAATTTTTATTGAAGATATTAAAAATATCAGACGTGTGCCGTTTGTGATTATATTATTATTAGGTCTTTCTATTTTGCCCTCATTCTATGCGTGGTTTAATTTAAGTTCTACGTGGGATCCTTACAACAATACGCAAGGTATTAAAATTGCGGTCGTGAATGAAGATAAGGGTGCTAAGGTTGAAGGCAAAGATATTAATGTTGGTGACCAATTAGTTGAACAATTGAAGAAGAATGATAAGTTCGGCTGGGAATTTGTGAATCGTAAGAAGGCTGACGATGGTGTTGAAAAAGGTGATTATTATGCCTCTATATATTTACATAAGACTTTTTCTGATGAAGTCACAAGTATCTATCATAAGAAACCAAAGAAAGCCGTTATTGATTACAAAGTAAATGAGAAATTAAATGCGATTGCACCTAAAATGACAAACGCTGGTGCATCATCCATTGTAGATTCTTTAAATAAAGAATTTGGTGAGAATGCAACGCAAGCATTATTAAAAGAAGCGAATCAAGTTGGTTTAGATCTTGAAAATGAATTACCTACTTTAAGCAAAATTAAAAATGCTGTATATACTGCTGAAGATAATCTTCCTAAAATAGAAGAATTCAAAGAGAAAGTCATTGAAATTGATGAACATCAAGATGACATTACGAAGTATAAAGACGAATTCGAAGCGCTAGGAAATTACAAAGGCGACATTAATGAAGGCGTAACAAAAATTAATGAAGTAAACAGTAAAATGGGAGATATTAACCAAGCTGCTCAATTAATTACGAAGCTTAATGCTAAAATGCCTGAAATTGAAAGTGCATTAGCAAAAGCGAATAAAGTACAACAACAATTTCCTAAAATCAATAAAGGCGTGCCTCAAGGTATTGAAGCAACTGAAAAAGCATTAGCAGCTATCAATAAAGCAGAGCAATACTTACCTGAATTAAATCGTAAATTAGATCAGTATGAAGCAGATGCTAAAAAAGCTCAGGAAAAAACTGAAAAAGCGAACGAAAAACTGAAAGCTGATCAAGATAAAGAAAAGAAAGACACTAAGAATAACAAAGCAAAACCTGAACAAAGCACAGAAGAACCTCAACAGTCGTCAGAAGAAGAAAACAAAGCAGACAATCAGACTGACCAAAATGCTGAAGAACAAGAAAGTGATAAAGAACAAGCAGACACTTCTAAAGAAGAAACAGAAGAAAAAGTATCAACTGAAGATCAAGAGAAAGATAATGATATCGTAACAACGCAACAAGCTTACGATGAAGAAGATACTCATAAAGAAGAGAATGACCAAGCTTCTAAAAACGTATTAACTGATCAAGAATTAAATGAAATGAAATCTGCACTGAGCGAATCTTTAACAGCCCTCGCAGACTATAGTAACGAACAAGCAACTATGAATAAAAAAGATTTAGAAAGTATGCAGGCTATCAATCAAAGTATCTTGATGAGTCAAGACGGTAAACAACTTGCAGACACAGTGAAAAACAATCAATCACGATTAAAACAAGGTGTCGCTTTTAATGATTCTATGATTGATATTTTAAAGGAACTTCAGAAATCTGAAGGTATTGATACTTCATCAGCCATTTCACAATTTGAATCAGCTAACAAAGATTTGCAAAGTGTTATAAATGGCCAAAGCAATCTGATTAATGCTTTAAATAATGGTAAATCCGGCAAAGAAGAAGTATTAGCATTAGATAAATTAATCGATTCTAACCTCGTATCTTTAGACAATTTATTGAAATATACGAGCAGTGATTTTAAGACGACTTTAATGGAAGGCGTTAATCAAATTGATCAAGCGTTAACTAAAGGTATAGATGATATCTCGAAGATTAGAAGTTCTATGAACATGATAGATAATGTAATTCAAACTGGGAAAAGTTCCTTACAAAATGGTCATGATTTATTAGTCAGCATCAACAATGAATTACCTGAACTTGAAAGAAAGTTTAATAACATTAATGAAGTAGCTCAAACAAACTTCCCTAAATTTAAAGATCAAGTTGGTAAAGGTGCTTATTACGTTGAAAATGAACTACCAAATGTTCAATCAGAAGTTAAAAAGCTCGCACAGTTCTCAAATAACGATTTACCAACAATGATTGATAAATACGACCGTGCTGTTCAATTAATAGATGACAACTTACCAGAAGCTCAAAAGGAAATTCATGACTTAGCAGAATTTGCACGAAATGATTTACCAGGTATTGAAGAAGATATTAAGAAAGCAGCGAAGAAAGTTAGAGAAATAGATAAAGATGATACAGTTCACGAGCTGATTAAATTATTGAAAAATGATTTAAAGAAACAAGCTGATATTATTGCACATCCAATAGAATTAAAAGAAGAATCGTTATTTAGTGTGCCAAACTATGGAACAGCAAGTACACCATTCTATACATCTTTAGCAATTTGGGTAGGTGCTTTACTATTATCTAACTTATTAACAACAGATATTAAAAATCCAGAAATTAAGCAGAAATATTCATTGAGAGAAATATTCGTTGGAAAGAGCTTTATATTCATTATTATAGGTGTCATACAGTCCATTATCGTGTCACTAGGAGATATGTTTATTTTAGGCGCAGCAATCGATAATAGATTATTATTTATACTATTATCCGTACTCGTTTCAATCGTGTTTATATGTATCGTCTATACATTAGTGTCCCTATTCGGTAACGTAGGTAAAGCATTAGCAATAGTCATTATGGTACTACAAATAGCAGGTGGAGGTGGGACGTTCCCAATACAAGTCACACCAAAATTCTTCCAAGCCATACATCCATATTTGCCGTTTACTTATGCCGTAGATGCTTTAAGAGAAGCGGTCGGAGGCGTCGTACCAGAAATACTCATATACAATCTCATATGTCTCGTATTATTCGGCGTCGTCATATTCACAATAGGCTTTATCGTTAAACCAATACTCGACCCATGGAAAAACAAAACAAGCAAACGCGCCGAAGACAGTTACTTAATGGAATAATTAAATTATGTATAAAAATAATCGCCCGATTCGTAGTAGTGAACTACAGGATCGGGTGATTTTTAGTTTGAGTGTAGAGCGAATGATGCCACTCCACTTAATAGATAGTCAGACAGCATTTTTCTCATTCGCCAATCCTATAGACCCACGGAATAAATAATATAGACAATCATCTATATAGATGTTAATCTATATATCAAAAGGGAGGTATGGTTATGTCTTATCAAGAACTATCTACTATATTAAAAGTTTTATCTGATCCAAGCAGGTTAGAAATAATAGATTTACTTTCATGTGGTGAACTATGTGCTTGTGACTTACTTGAACATTTTCAATTTTCACAACCTACCCTAAGTCATCATATGAAGTCATTAGTCGATAAGCAATTAGTTCTTTCACGAAAAGAAGGTAATAAACATATGTATCGACTTAATCATGAAATATTAGATGATGTTAATCACAACTTAAATCTTATTACTACATCTAACGAACGATGTGTATGTAAAAATATGAAACAAGGTGAGTGCTGATGACAATATTAGCAATTGCTATTTTTCTTTTAACTTTAACCTTTGTAATTTGGCAACCAAAAGGTTTAGATATTGGTATTACAGCTTTAATTGGAGCAGTTGTTGCAATCATTACAGGGGTCGTAAGTTTTTCAGATGTAATAGAAGTAACAGGCATTGTTTGGAATGCTACTTTAACCTTTGTAGCTGTTATTCTTATTTCATTAATATTAGATGAAATTGGATTTTTTGAATGGTCCGCAATACATATGGTCAAAGCGTCAAATGGTAACGGATTAAAAATGTTTGTTTTTATTATGTTATTAGGGTCAGTTGTAGCAGCATTTTTTGCAAATGATGGGGCTGCTTTAATCTTAACGCCTATTGTATTAGCGATGGTAAGGAATCTAGGATTTAACAAAAAAGTGATTTTTCCTTTTATAATTGCCAGTGGTTTTATCGCTGATACGACATCACTACCTTTAATTGTAAGTAATTTAGTTAATATTGTTTCTGCAGATTACTTTAACATTGGATTTATTGAATATTTTAGTCGAATGATTATACCTAATATATTCTCTCTAATTGCTAGTATTCTCGTCTTATGGTTATATTTCAGAACATCCATACCTAAAACGTTCGATACAGAAAATCTATCAGACCCTAAAAGTGCAATTAAAGATCCTAAATTATTTAAAATTTCATGGGTAGTATTAGCCGTACTACTCGTTGGATATCTTGTTAGTGAGTTTATCCAAATTCCTGTATCAATTATTGCCGGTATTATCGCTTTTATCTTTGTTCTGTTAGCTCATAAATCTAAAGCAGTTCATACAAAACAAGTCATTAAAGGCGCGCCGTGGAATATCGTTTTGTTCTCCATTGGTATGTACTTAGTTGTATTTGGATTGAAAAATGTAGGAATCACAACTATTTTAGCTGATGTATTATCCAATATTTCAAGTCTTGGATTATTCAGTAGTGTTATAGGCATGGGCTTTATATCAGCATTTTTATCTTCCATTATGAATAATATGCCTACTGTTTTAATAGATGCAATCGCAATTGGGCAATCCAGTACAACAGGCATATTAAAAGAAGGCATGGTTTATGCAAATGTTATAGGTTCTGATTTAGGCCCTAAAATTACGCCAATTGGTTCGTTAGCTACATTATTGTGGCTTCATGTTTTAACACAAAAAGGAGTAAAAATTTCTTGGGGAACATACTTTAAAACTGGAATTATCATTACTATTCCAGTCCTATTTGTAACCCTATTAGGTTTATATCTTACTCTAATCATATTTTAAGAAAAGAGGTTTTAATTATGCCTAAGAAAACAATTTATTTTATATGTACAGGAAATTCTTGTCGTAGCCAAATGGCTGAAGGTTGGGGAAAAGAAATATTGGGTGAAGATTGGAATGTCTATTCTGCTGGTATTGAAACACATGGTGTGAATCCTAAAGCAATTGAAGCTATGAATGAAGTAGGGATTGATATTTCAAACCATACCTCCGACTTGATTGATAGAGATATTCTAGAACAATCTAATTTAGTCATAACGTTATGTAGTGATGCAGATAATAATTGTCCTACATTACCAACAAATGTCATAAAAGAACACTGGGGCTTTGATGATCCAGCAGGAAAAGAATGGTCAGAATTCCAACGTGTAAGAGATGAAATTGGAGAAAAAATTAAATTATTCAATGAGAAAAACTAACTAAAATTTTTTAACTTAAATGCATAAGGACTGGTATATTAAATCATTTTCTCCTCTAGAGAATCACCTGATATGCTGTATAATGTTTTCTATTCATTTATAAATTTATTGCTATTTTTTATTAATAGGACTATTATCTTTATATCTTATAATGCAGGTGATAAAAAAATGAATACTATATTCAAAGTTACTATGATTTATTTGACACTATTTTTAACGACTACAATCATAGGTTCGATATTACTCTACTTGCCAGTTACTGGACGAAAACCTATTGATTTTGTTGATGCTTTTTTTATCGCTACAAGTGCATTTACAGTAACAGGGCTTTCAACTGTTGATATACCTAACCAGTTCAATGAATTAGGATATTTGGTAATACTTCTACTGATTCAAATTGGTGGGTTAGGAATTGTTACTTTAATGATCTTTATAATGATTTTCACTAGAAAAAACATTACGTACAAAATTAGAGAACTATTAAAGTATACGTGGAGTCTTGATAATGATTCAGGATTACTAAATATAACTATACGTCTTGTATTATTCAGCTTTATTATCGAGATTTTGGGTGCTATTTTTTTATCCCTTGTTTTCATTCCAGATCACGGTATTGTTAGAGGTGGATTCATCAGTATATTTACTTCTGTATCATCATTCAATAACGCTGGTTTTTCTTTATTTTCAGATAGTCTGATGAGTTACAGTGATAACTTAATTGTTAACGTCATTGTTCCATTATTAATTGTAATTGGCGGTATAGGTTATATTGTTTTATTAGATTTGTGGAAAGCTAATCGCTTGAGTAAATTAAGTCTACATTCAAAAATCGTATTAACTACTACAGCTATATTAATCATGATTGGATCACTTTCATTTTGGTTATTAGAAGCAAATAATGTATTAAAAAACGATAATTGGATTGTTCAAATCTTTAAATCCGTTTTCCAATCAATATCAACTAGAACTGCTGGATTCAATACCGTTGACATAGGTCAATTACACGACTCTACTCTATTTATATTTGATATATTAATGTTTATTGGTGCCGCACCTATGAGTACAGGTGGCGGTATAAAAGTTACGACCTTTGCTATCATTATCGTATATTTATATTCTTTATTAAAAGGTCAGACACATCCACATATATTTAAGAAAAGTATTATGACGGAACAAATAAATAAAGCAATAACTGTATGTTTTTTATCAAGTTCTTTGATTTTCATCTCAACATTGAGTATTTTAATTCAAAATCCAAAACTTGATACAACAAAGGTATTATTTGAAACGATTTCAGCTTTTGCGACGGTTGGACTTTCAACTGGCATAACCGCTGATTTGAATTCTATGTCTAAAGTTATACTCATATTGCTAATGATAGTTGGTAAAATAGGTATACTCATTATCATTTCGATATTTGTACACCCCAAAAAAGAGTTATATTATTACTCAACCGAAAAGATTCATTTATAATTTTTATAAAAAATAATCGCCCAATCCGTAGCAGTGAACTACAGGATCGGGCGGTTTTTGTTTAAAAAATTTCATTATATACTACTTTATCTAGAAACCACTTAACAATTCTTTAAAGTCATTAGTAACCTATATATATTGTTCACTTAGTTCTGTTTTATTTTCTATATATAATCCTTCTTACTTTGATAAAAGTTTTTCATATCTTATATAATAATGCTTTCTACATAAATTCATAATAGCATCTACATTATCAGTTAAAGTATCCTCTATGCAAATTTTTTTGATAATCCAACAACAATTGAATTCGAAAACCTTATACCATTAGAAATATAGTAGGTATTACACCCAAACTATATATAAAATATATTTAGATATTAAATTAGAAGGCATTTAAATGATACACTCACCATAAAATTTATCTATCACATTCTTTTTAAAATTAAAACTCTAACACTTTTAATAATTAAAAATTTAATATCATTTTGATTTAGATCACATAAAAGAAAATACAAATGAAGTATTGAATAGCAGGTTGTTTTGTTCATAGACCCTAACTTCTCTTGCTTAATGTATTATTTTCATAAAAAATCGACCTCTTTTTGAGGTCGATTTTCTTTGCCTGCAAGAAATGGCTATATTGATATGCTTATTATAAAGTAGAAAATTGTCGTATTTTTGTCGTTTTTTATTTTTATTTTACCATGTTATAATATAAAAATTATAGGAGGTATAAAAAATGAATTTAGGAATTTTATTTATTCGACTATTTTTAGGTATTACTTTTATTATACATGGTAGCCAAAAAGTTTTTAGTGGTTTTGGCGAGCCAATGAGCATGATGGAATCGTTAGGAGTTCCTGCCTTTATTGGCATTATACTGGCTCTCTTTGAATTAATAGGTGGCATTCTAATTGTATGTGGTTTATTTATTAATTTCATGGCTAGTGGTTTCATAGTTATCATGTTAGGTGCTTTATTTACAGTACATTTAAAACAAGGTTATATGGATTCAGAATTTGTTGTTGCATTACTAATCATGAGTGTTTCTATGTTATTATCTTATGATTGGAAAAAAACAATTCAATTATATTAATAAAATGATTGTTTTTATTTAGGATGAATGTCTATAGGTCTAAACAAAGAAGCAGATAACTCACTATGAGCTGTCCGCTTCTTTAGTACACTTATTTATAGATGGTGGTCTCATAGTTATTTATTTTTATCCTATATAGTATACTTTCTATATAGTTCAGATTAAACTTACAACAATTAATCATGTGGTCGCTATTGATTTAGCGTTATTTTGTTATATATTCATACCTCTAAACAAAAGCATAGCAATACTTATTATTATATTTCTACTGCTTCCTAATGGTTTAAAATAATCATCCCAGTTATATAAAGCGTTCAACACTATATTAAGTATTTTCGCTAAACCTATTCCAAGCATTCTACATACAATCATATAATGTCTTAATAACTTCAATATTCCATTATAAAAGATATATAAGGTGTCAGTCTCTTAACATTCCAATTTTATATATTATATGATCAAGCTCTTCTTTCTTTTGTTCTAATTGCTTAATTGTTAATAACCTTTGCTTTTCTAACATTTCCAATCATTTATATTTTGTAGTTTCCCCTTTTTCAACAAGAAATTTAAACTCTTTTATTTCTTTTAATGCCATCCCTGTACCTCTTAAATGTTTTACAAATGTAATCCATCTTATATTTTCTTCGGAATATACACGCTTGTTACTCTCATTTCTATAATCTGGCGAAATTAATCCCTTTTCTTCATAAAATCTCAAAGTTTTTATAGGTAAATTTGTAATTTTCGAAACTTCTCCTATGAACAATTTGCTTGACCTCCAGTAACTGTACATATTTATACTATTAATTGTACAAAATAAATCAATATGGAGGTAATAAAATGACTTTTTCAAATAATACAATTTTAATCTCAGGTGGTTCTTCAGGTATAGGGCTAGGTTTTGCAAAAAAATTTTTAGAATTAGGTAATCAAGTAATCATTACAAGTCGTTCTAAAGAAAAGTTAGATTCACTCGTAAATTCACATCCTAATCTTTATGGTTATATAGTGGATGTTGCAAATGTTGAATCAGTATATTCACTAAAAGAACAAGTTTTATTAGATTTTCCAAACCTTAACGTATTGTTTAATTCTGCAGGAATCATGAAATCTTTTGATCTATTTGATGATAATGTGAATCCTCAAATGTTACATTCAGAAATAAATACTAATTTAATAGGTACTATTAATATGACGAAAGTGTTCTTAAGTCATCTGATTAAACAAAATACCCCCTTAATTATTAACGTGTCAAGTGGTCTTTCCTATGTATCTTCTGCTGCCCATCCTATTTATTCAGGCACTAAATCAGCTGTACACATGTTTACTGATGCAGTACGTGAACAGGCTATTTATAAAGGATATAACCATTTAACGGTAATGGAATTAGTTCCACCATTAGTAGCTGAGACTAATTTAGAAGAACATGCTCCAATAGATGCACCTAACAATATGAAACTTTCTGATTTAATTGATCAAGGTATTGAAGCAATTCAACAAAAAGTAATTCGATTAGATGCAGGTTATGCAAAAGAAATGCATCGTCAAGCATTAAAAGATTCTGATACATTTACTCATACTACAGCTCAAGTAATGTTACCTAGATATTTTTCATAATCTATAAATTTGGCGACATTTTTTGCGCATATCTTTTCAACAGAAATGAGCACTTAAAAAAACAAATTATTCACATTATATTTTATAATATTGTTAAAGATTTTAATCAAGTGGCTTTTAATTTGCTTAAATGAGGCGTTTCTCTGAAAGAATTCGATATCTAGCATGAGCAGTCATTAAAGAGAGTGGCTATGATTAATATTTTAATAATCGAGCTAGTCATAGTTTAGTATATGAGTATATGAATCCCCATCATTCCAAAAAAGACCACGACAAATAATGTCGTGGTCTTTGACCTAAATTTAGAATATAGTATTTTGAACAAAACTAAGAGTTGGTATATTTTTAAAGACTTTTAAGAATATATTCATTATATGACTACTAAAATTTTACCGTTTTTAATATCTATTAAGCAATTTACAAGTTGTTCACTTATAAGTGAATTTCATTCTAGCAGTGCTTTTTCAATATTAATTACATCTGCATTTCATTTTAAATATAATAGAATCTATTTTTTGTTTTATTTGTGATAACTTTCTGCTTATCGATCGGTGATGCGGTTTATAAAGCTTGCAATAGATATAAATATTTTATATATTTTTAGAATATTTTTCTTTAAGTGTATTTTTCACCTAAATTCAGATCTATTCTTTATAATTTCATTTCTAATTGCACCTATACTCTCTTTATAAGATAGATATAGTTCAAGTCTATAATGATTAAAAAGCATCTTTTTTCTAAACTTATATACAAAAAGTCATAAATTTCTATTACTCCACCTAAAATCTCCAACAAAAAACCACCCTTGTTATCAGAGATAGATTAGGGTGGAAAAATAGAAATTTTAGTTTTCACGGATAGATAAAATGGGTGTTCATCAAATCCCTGTAGTTTAAATACACTATAATGTATTTATTAACACAATTATTCACAGTAATTTTATTAACGCAAAAATAATATCTCTAAAATTAACACCTTGCTTATTAGCAAGGTGCAAAAAAGAGTTATTAAATACTAGTTTAAATCAAATCTAAAACGGAGATAGTAAATTTAAACTATACAAATTATACCATTTATAATTGAACTAGTAAAATTATGCATTTAAAATTTTTTCATATCTTTAAGTTGCTTTAAAATAATTTCTCTTTGCTTTTCTAGTGAGATAGGATCATTATAAGCGGTATTTGAAGCATCTAAAGTAATAACATGCCCTTCTTTTACAGCTTTTAAATTTTTCCAATTATTAGTTTTTGTAAATTGTGGTGTTTCACCCATCGTTGCTAGAATAATATAATCTCCCGTATATTCAGTCAACTCTTCCTCTGAAATAGGGATACTGTATTCATTTTTTATTTTCTTATCTAGTTTTTCTGGCATACTCATGCCATAACCATCATAAATTATTTCAGTCCCTCTTCCTAAACTTTTACCAAATGCCATAAGGCCCTTCGGAGAAGATTGAATTACTGTTATAGTTTTACCATCTACTTTATTTCCTAAATCTTTTTTATCTTGCTCTAATTTCTCTTCCCAATCTTTAACCCATTTATCAGCTTTATCTTGCTCGTTTACAATACTACCTAATTCTTTAGTGACTTCTTTATAATCAGAATTCATAGAGTCTAGTTGAACTGTAGCAGCTATTTTTTTTAACTTTTTAGCATTTTTATCTTCTTTAGTTGTAATAATTAAATCAGGCTTAGTTTTAGCAATTTGTTCTATATTTTCTTGCCCAACCCTTGTAGCACCTTTAGTTGCTTCATCCAAAGTTTTATTTTGTTTAACAAAATCTAATACACCAACCGGTTTGTGGCCAAATTCAACTAATGCACCTATGTATGTAGGATGTAAAACAACTATTCTCTTTGGCTCTTTAGGTATCTTAACTTTTTTACCATCATCTTGTTTAAATGTTTTAGTATTAGAAGTAGAGTCAGATTTTGTTTCGTCAGACTTTTCTTTACCCTCATTACTTCCACAAGCAGCTAAAAATAGGACCAAACTTAGTGCGAAAACTATAAATTTTTTCATATCCATACCCTCCCTCAAATGAAAACCTTTCTCAATTAGAATATACTTTATTAATAAGAAAAGCAATGATTTTTCCAAAAATTTGTCAGTTTTATATTAATTAACCTTTTTTGATATAAAAATAACCCCACCACACAAAGTGATAGGGCAAATAATAAAGGAATAAAATTTACACTATAATATACATTAAAATTGGTAATGTAACTATGCATAACAGCGAAGACATAACAACATATTGAGAGGTTTCCGGACCTTTATCAGAATATATAGTTGCCAATGATGTATTAGTAGCACCAGCAGGCATACCTGCCGATAGAACCATAACACCTAAAATTAATTTATCTGTTATCAATGGACTTAAAATTATAAATACAAGACTGGGTATCACAATAAGCCGTACAAAACAAAATATATAGATATTTTTAGAAGCTATGAACTTTTTGATATTAATTAGTCCAAATAAAGCACCAGTAATAATCATAGATAAAGGTGCTGTCATATTACCTAACTCTTTTATTGCAGTAGCCAATGTATTAGGAAGTGAGAACCCTAATATAAGAAATAATATTCCAAAAAAAGATGCTAAAAGAGCCGGACTTAACAATGATAAAGAAATAGATTTGAAATCAACATCATTTTTATATAGTTTAATACCTAAGGTAAATAAAAATAAATTTGATATTGTATTATAAATAACTAATATAAATAAGCCTTTTTCACCATATAGTATACCTATAATAGGGATACCTATAAATAATATATTTGAGTATGTGCAACAGCCAATCCATACTTTTTTAAGGCCCATTTCCATACTTGTAAAGGAAACAAGCAATTTAGAAAGGAAAAAAGGAAAAGCTACTAAGAATAGGCTTATTAAAATTGTTGTTACAAAAAAATCGAAATTATATGAATCTATGTTAACATTGAAACTAGTTAATATAGCTGCAGGTAATACAATATTAGTTAATAAATTCGATAAACTGCTTATATGACTCTCATGAATCCAATACTTTCTACTGCATAGGAATCCAATGAGGAGAAACACTAATAATATTAAACATTGATTTATAACAGTTGTGATCATACTAATAAAGCTCTCAAACTACTCATAACGGATATATGTTACAGTTGTATTTAAATATTCTTCAAAACCATTTATACCATCTGCTCCACCAAGACCAGATTGACGCCATCCTGCATGATAACCCACGATAGCTTCTTCAGCCTCACAGTTAACATAAACTTCTCCAAATTTTAATCTTTCACTAGCTAACATAGCTTCTTTTAGATTCTCTGTAAATATATAAGAAGCTAGTCCATAATTAGAGTTGTTTGCTTCATCTAGAACTAAATTAAAGCTATCAAAGCTTACAACTGGTAATACAGGACCAAAAATTTCTTCTTTCATAACTATAGAGTCTTTAGAAATATTAGTTAAAATAGTTGGTTCATAGAAAAATCCTTTTCTATCCATAATATGTCCACCTAATTCGACAGTGGCACCTTCTATTATAGCATCTTGTACTTTTTTATTTATAGAGTTTAATTGTTTTTTATTGATAATAGCCCCCATTGTAGTATCTTCATCGTAAGGGTTTCCTACTTTAATTTTATTCATCTTATCTTTAACTACTGATAAAAACTCATCAAAAATAGTTTTATCTACATAAATTCTTTCTGGACATGTACACACTTGCCCACTGTTATTAATTCTTGCTTGTACAATATAATTAGCTGCTTTTTCAATATCAGCATTTTTGGTCACAATGGCAGGCGCTTTACCACCAAGTTCTAAGTTCACACCTTTTACATTATTTGCGGCACTTTTCATAACTGATTTACCTGCCCCCGTACTACCTGTAATTGAAACAAGATCAATATTTTCACTTTGTGATAATAAGTTTCCAACTTCTGCCCCAGTTCCTGTTATAATCTGAACTAATCCATTCGGAATTTCAGTATTTTGGATGTATTCAGCAATTTTAAAGGCACCAAATGGTGTTTCTTCACTTGGTTTAATAACAATAGAGCATCCAGTTACTAAAGCAGGTATCAGTTTTCTCATTAAAACGAAAATAGGTGCATTCCATGGAATAATACCAACGGTAGTACCTACTGGTTTTTTAGTTAATATAATTGTTTCATTCTCTACTTCACTTTGTAAAACTTCTCCGTTATTTTTTCTAGCTAAACTACACATATAGTTAATATAATCAATAGACTTTTCTATTTCACCTATAGCTGCATATAGTGGTTTACCTTGTTCTTCAACATAAGTTTTAGCTAATTCATTCTTATTTTTTTCTAATTGTTGAGCTAAATCTTGAACAATTTTAGCTCTTTTTACAATATTAACTTTCTCCCATTTTAATTGAGCTTCTTTTGCACCATTAATTGCAGACTTAGTATCTTCTTCATTTGCTAAAGTAATTGTATCGATTACCTCTTCTGTAACTGGATTAATAACTTCTAATTGTTTTGTAGACTTACTTTCTACAAATTGACCATTTATAAATAATTTATTCATATAATGACCTCCTTTTGATACAATATAACTCTAACGTAGTAATAAGTAAATACCGCTAAATAATTGATATAGTGTATTATTTAGCAGTATTATCAATAGGAGGAATGATTTAATTGATAGAATTTAATAATCAAAGTTTTAACTGTGAAAAAGAACTAGCTCTAAATGTTATTGGTGGAAAATGGAAACTCATGATTGTATGGGAATTATTACATAACGAACCACTCCGTTTAAACCAAATTGAAAAATTTATACCTAATGCACATCAACGAGTTTTAATTAATCAGTTGAAGGAATTAGAAAATGACAAACTTATAATTCGAACAGTTTATCCAGTTATGCCTCCAAAGGTAGAGTATAAACTTACAGAACTAGGAAAGTCTTTAGAACCTCTAGTAAAGGAACTCTATAAATGGGGAATTCACTTCTATAATCAATCAGAAAGATAAGAAAGTACTGAAATAAATTTAAAAACTTCCAAAAAATATAAAGTATGATATTTATATGAACTTAGTTATATTGAAGTTATGAAGAAACTCAATAGTTAAATAATCATTTTAAGAAACAATTCATAAAACTCAATTTATTTATTGATCCTGCTTGATTTAATTGATATTCTAACATTTCATTTCTTATTACTATATTATTCTCCATATTCTTTAAAAGTTGTATTAGATCAGTATATTTTTCTAAAGAAAACTGATTTTCTGTAGCAACATAATTGTCATTATGTTGTGTTTCTATATATCCTAAAATTAATAACCGATATTCAAAAGCTGATTTAACCGCATCTAAAATCTCATTCCCTTTATTAATATCTAAATATATATCGCACTTTTCATATAAAGAAGTAATCTGTTCTTTTGGAGAATTGGGAAATAGCGATACATTGGCATAACTGTTTAATTCCATTAATTTTTGTGACATCTCAGTTAATGCCACAATATGAAATTGATAATGTGGGAGGTTATTAACTATTTCTTCTAAATTAGGAATTTGATCAGAGTTTGTTAATGTTAATACATTCTTTGTATAGTGATTTTGACCTAAAAATTTATATACATAACCCGATTTCAACATTTGAGTTTTATGTTCCTCATCAATTAGTGAAATTAAACTATTAAATTCATTTTCGTTAGGTATAATCACTCGACAGCCCCGCAATTTTTTAGACAACATCAACTTCATATTTCCAGGTAAACTACCATTCGATTTCTCTTGCCAAAACAAATAATCATTTCCTTCAACCTTCAAATCATGTAATACTGCACATGGAATAGATAAAGAATTAATTAAGAAACTATCCATCGGAATATTAGCTACTTTTAAGAAAAAAATAACAAACTGCACTTTTGAATGAAATATATATTCTTTCTCTTGCCATTTTAAAATAATATCATTCGTTATAAAATTCTCTGTAATAATTTCTTGTTTCTTATCATTGAACCAACGTTTGATGATTCTACGTTGATTATCATCTACTATTAATTGAGCATACTTTAGACCATTCTTATTATAGTAGTCTATTACTTGAGTTTTGCTATGTTTATTTAGCCATTCTACACGTTCGACTATTCTAAAACCAAAATTCTTTTTATATATAATTCGCCCTTTTATTACACCCATGTTTTTAACTTCTGCTGAGTTATTATTACCTTCTATTTCCCAAAATTGTGGAATACTAATTTGGTTAAAAAACAATGCCTCTGTTAACTGATTTTGATTACATGCAAAAAATTGATAAGGTGTTAGTATATTTGGAGGTAGGAATCCATCTTCTTCAATCACAATAGTTTCATTATCAATCTCAACATTTTCAAATGTATTATATAGAACTTTTACTTTAGTATCGAATGATTCAAAAAGGTTAATCATATAGCACCTCCTCTATTAAATTAAACCATCTGTATTTAATATTTTGTGTTTTATAAGTTTCAGCAATCTCATAAGAATGTTGATGATAAGAAGCTCGATCACTTTCAAAAAATTTTATAATTGAATTAGCTAAGCTATCAACGATTTGTTTCTCAGAATGATTATTTATATTTATTGGTATTAAATATCCGTTTTTATCATCACTTATAAAAGTTGTATTACCATATTCAACTTTAAAACCAATCATTCCTAATCCTGAACCAATCGCTTCCATTAGAGTTAATCCAAACCCTTCGCTAGTTGAGCCAGATAAAAACAACTCATATTTTGAATACACATTTTTTAAATCTACATGTCCTAAAAGAGATATATAGTCACATGCATCATTTTCTTCAATAATTTTTTGTAACGTATTTCTTTGACCCCCTTCACCATAAATATCAAATTCAATTGAGTCTATTGATTTTTTGACAATAACTACTGCTTTAATCAACCAGTCTATATGCTTCTCAGAAGCTAATCTTGAAGCTGTAATAATAGAATTTGGCCTTCTACTTATTGGCTTTATAGTATTATCAATACTACCTACTGGGATAGTGTATATTATTGGATTAACATGATTATACTTTTTTAACTGTGTCATTAACAAATCTTTTTGTCGATCTGTTGCAGCTATATAAAAATCAATCTCCTTACTATTTTTAAACACGTATTCATAATGATTATTCCATAAAATATTTTCTTCTGAAGTTGAAGCTTCATTATAATGTTCTGCATGAATAACTATACCTAACTTGGATTCACCTTTATTTTGAATAATAGGTTGTGCCAATCCTTTAGAACGATCAACAATCACAATATCTTCGGGAGATAATCTCAGTGATTCCATAAAATAAGCAACAAATTCTTGTTTAGAATATAGGATTTTATCATTAAATATATACAATTCACTACTATCATTAATATATTCATTAAAAGCAATGGTTCCATCTTCATTATAGAATTGTCTCATATATATTTTTGCTTTTTTCTCATGTGGAGCATAATACTCAGAAAAAATTCTTGTATAAGAATAATAGTCTTTCCTAATTAATTTACCTCTTGATACAAATTCAGCGCGATCAATAAATGGCTTACCTTGTTCCTTTAAATAGCAAACGATATAAGTATTATCTATGTCATTAAATAGTTTAATAGTCTTGTTTTCTTCTACTTGATGAGTTATGTCCATATCAAGTGTTTTAATCAAGTCATTCACAGTATAAAAAGTTGGTGCAATTTTTATGTCAGTAAAATATTGATAAAGCCAAATAATTTCATCATCAAAAAAGCCTAAATGACTAGTCAAAGTCTGCAAATTTTCATGTGCAAAAAAGTCTAAAAATACAAACTTCAAAACCTCACTTTGTTCCCTTAACATCTTAGCTCTATATAATTGTGCATATTCAACTCCACTACTTGCCCAACCAATACCATAATTAATATTATAAATTGTCATACAAAGCTCCTTATTTCATATAAGATTTATTAAATAAATACTCTAAAAATACTAAATAACATAAAGCTTGCAATCATAAAAGTCCCTAGAAATTTTAAAGATAAAAATTGTTTCTTTTCAATAGATTGCTTTCCAGATTGTTTAAATCGAAGTAAGTCTTCTTCAATATCTTTATTAATTTCTTCTAATTCTTCATATTTATCCATAAACTACCTCCTCAATTTATTTTTCAACAATCTTACAATTTTCAAATATATTAAAAACAAGCTAAGAGAAAACTCTTAGCTTATTGATATGATGCTTTTAATTACGATGACTTATTATCATTACTCTTTTTTCTTCTACTTCTATATAATAATACACCACCAATAGTAGCAAGTAATCCACTCGTTAAACCTGCACGGTCTTCAGCTTCACCAGTATCTGGTAATTTATCCTTACCTATTACATTACTTTCACTTGTACTCAATGATTCGCTCGTACTTAATGATTCACTCGTACTCAATGACTCACTTGTACTTAATGATTCACTC
>NZ_PPQD01000019.1 GCF_002901825.1 Mammaliicoccus sciuri
TACAAGCGAGTCATTAAGTACAAGCGAATCATTGAGTACAAGTGAATCATTAAGTACGAGTGAGTCATTGAGTACAAGCGAATCATTAAGCACAAGTGAGTCATTGAGCACAAGCGAGTCATTAAGTGAAAGCGAATCGTTAAGTACAAGCGAATCGTTAAGCACGAGCGAATCATTGAGCACAAGCGAGTCATTAAGTACAAGCGAGTCATTAAGT
>NZ_PPQD01000020.1 GCF_002901825.1 Mammaliicoccus sciuri
GCGCCGATGGTAGTTGGGCTTACGTTCCGCGAGAGTAGGACGTTGCCGGGCAAAATTCGATTTTGACCCTTGGGTCTTTTTTTCTTGAAATTTTCTTGAAAAATAAATTGAATTAAATGTTGACACAAGAATATAACAAGTGTATAATAGATTCTTGTGAGACAAAATGAACATTGAAAACTGAATGACAATATGTCAACGTTAATTCCAATAATTGAGTACTGAAAGTACTTCAGAGTGATTGGCTTTACCAATCAAAAATGAGCTTATCAAGCTTACTTCTTTTATGGAGAGTTTGATCCT
>NZ_PPQD01000021.1 GCF_002901825.1 Mammaliicoccus sciuri
CTTTACATCTTTATTATTATCTTCTTTTTTCACATCAACTTTTTTAGAAACATCAGAAGATTGAGGTTCAGACTTTTGATTATTCACTGCTACTTTATTTTGATCATTAGATTTATTATTAGCTACAGCTTTATTATCTTTATTTGTATCAGATTTATTTTGATCAGTAGCATCCTTCTTATCAATTACATTACCCTGACTATTTGATTTTTTATCAACTTTAGCCGGTTGTTCTACTTTAGTAGGAACATCTTGTTTTGGTTGGTCTGATGTAGACTGATTGTCAGTAGTGTTTTT
>NZ_PPQD01000022.1:0-1489 GCF_002901825.1 Mammaliicoccus sciuri
TTCACTCGTACTTAATGATTCGCTCGTACTCAATGATTCACTTGCGCTTAATGACTCACTTGTACTTAGTGATTCACTTGCACTTAATGACTCGCTTGTGCTTAGTGATTCACTCGTGCTCAATGACTCACTTGTGCTTAGTGATTCACTCGTGCTCAATGACTCACTTGTACTTAATGATTCACTCGTGCTCAATGATTCACTCGTGCTTAATGATTCACTTGTACTTAATGACTCGCTTGTACTTAATGACTCGCTTGTGCTCAATGATTCGCTCGTACTCAATGATTCGCTCGTACTCAATGATTCGCTCGTACTTAGCGATTCTGAAGCTGCTGTACTGACATTTAATGTAGCTATATTAGATTCTTGAACTTTTCCTCCTACATTTATAAGAACTTGATACTGACTTTTATCTAGATTTGTGCCAACATTATTTATAATCAAATCTTTATTTGTTGATATAAGTTCTTGACGTTTCCCATCATAATAACGATACCATTGATAAGTAACTGATTGACCATTGTTATTAGGAATTAAGCTTGGAGAGATTGTAAAAGTTGCAACTTCCCCTACTTCAACTGTTTGATCAGAAATAATATCTCCTACTTTTATAGATATAGAATCTTCAACAGTAGAACCATCTGCATTTGTTAAAATAGCTTTTACAATTACAGTCCCCTTCAAATTATTGTTATTGATAGTAATTACACCAGCATCGTTAATTGTGGCCAAACTATTATCATTTAAAGTCCACTTTACAGACCCCGTAGCATTAACAGGATTAGTTTCATAGCCTAAACTCCAATGAGAATCATTTACTAAAATATTAGGATTATTAGTGATTTTTATTTTATCTGCTTTGACTTGTTGTTGAACTACACTTACTGCGAATATATTTGAACCGTATGTTTTTGCCGAACCTATAAGTGGTTTATTTCTAACCACTAGTTGAAAATAATAATCTCCTACATTTGTTAAAGTATAATCTAGGTCTTTTTTTGTTTGTCCACTTATTAAAGTCCATTGATTGTTCCTATATATATACCATTGATATGTGGTATTATCTAGATTAACAAGTCCAGGTATTCTAAAATCACCATGTGCTTTAGCCTTTTCTCCACTAATAATTGTTTTTCTTTCAGGATTAATATCTGTTGTTAAACCTGGGTTTCCAAATAACCCCAAAAAACCACCATAATACTTATCTGAAACTTCATGATATGGATTTACTGGAGCTGCTTTAGTACTTATGTCACTTGTTGATTTAGAAATTTTATTTTCTACTTTTTTTTGATTTTGAACTTCTTTGACTTTATCTTTCTTTGGCACCTCTTCATCATTAGTTTCTACTGGTTTTTCTACTGATGCGTTGCCTGTTCCCTCTTTTGTTACTTCTTCTTGAACCTCTTCATCATTAGTTTCTACTGGTTTCTCTACTGATGCGTTGCCTGTTCCCTCTTTTGTTACTTCTTCTTGAACCTCTTCA
>NZ_PPQD01000022.1:1499-1789 GCF_002901825.1 Mammaliicoccus sciuri
ATGAATATTACCAATTTCACTAGCTTTAACTTCTTGACTAGTTAGTGTAGTAAAAATTGTAATACCCAATAATATTGAACCAGTTCCCATTGTAAGTTTTCTTATTGAAAATGTCTGCTTTCTATCCCTTTTCATTCAATACCTCTTTCTATTTTCGTCATTTTATTGCACAAAATATTATATAATCTTTTTAAGTGTATGTATACACTTTTTTCGAATTATTAAAATAAAAATTTTATTTAATAATAGTTTATAAGAATCATTTCTGCACTGAATTTATCATGTAATTC
>NZ_PPQD01000022.1:1799-16547 GCF_002901825.1 Mammaliicoccus sciuri
TTTTTTTCGAAAATGATTTTATTACTTAATTGCTTCTTAAGCTTCTACTTAATCATTTTCTCTAATAACTTTATATTTTGAATAACCTCTTCTGGATTACTCAAGTGTATTTTATGGGTTGTATTTGGGATATATTTCACTGTGTTGATTCTACTTATTAATCTTTGATTCTCAATCAACTTATGCCATGTCGATTCAAATAAGCACGCTTCTTTATAAGGTATATTTTCCTTTACTAACTCTTGGATACTATAATTTTTATCCCTTCCTAAAACTATTAGCGGTAAATTCATTTGTTTAAATTCTTTCTTTATGAGTTTCGTATCTTTTCTCCAATTTGACACTTCATAGAACATTGCTCTATATAAGTTAGGAGACGTATAAAAATTAATTAATTCATCATTATATTGAGATATATCGATTTCTTTTTTTATAGCTTCTTTATCCAGTTCTTTCATTTTGTCACAAAACTTTATAAAGTCTTCTTCTGTCGTTCCCTTATTTAACTCAGGTGCATCTAATTCATCTAATATTTGTTCATCAACAGATGTTGAATCAATCAGTAATATAGATTTAACACGTTCTTGATACATTTGTATAAAAAGCTGTACGCATAATCCACCGTGTGAGTGTCCTACTAAAATCACTTTATCTTTTATTAATTTTTCATCTAACATCTTAGATACTATTTTAGACGTATGCGTTACGTTTAAATCATTTGTATTTATAGTACTTTCACCCAAAACGGGTCTATTAAATAATATACATTGATAGTTATCTTTTAATCTCATAGCAATTTCTCTAAACTCACTTAAATGACTATATAATCCCGTAAAAAATATAATTGGTTGCCCTGTCCCATAAATTTCTATCTCTAATAACCCTTTATCTAATTCAACTAGTTGTTTCATAAGACATCCCCTTCAACATTTTTTATTTGACTACCGTTATGATAAATACAGATATAAATACAATGATACATACACTCAATATATTATTTGCCTCTCTAGAAGAGTTATAATCCACTTCCATTTATTCCAAGAACACTATTTGAGATATTTTCAATCGATCCATGTTCTTATAATATCATCTACTTGATACGTTTCATCTATCATATAGATTAAAAGCAATGCCCTTTTAAACCTTGCATAATATAAAGCTTTTAGTGGGTATATACCTAGTGAGTAGTAAACTAAAGCGTTTACATAAATTTAACTATTTATCTTCATTTCATTATACCAAGTTTAATAATGACATTTATAATCAAATTAATAAAATAGAAAAATAAATTCAATAAAAATTTCTAAAAAACACTTCTATACATTTAAAAAATAAAATTATTATTATAATTTTAAGAAACACTACCAATTCTTTACTTCTTAATATATACTTAAATTGAATAAAATAATATTTGGGAGTGTTTATATATGAAAAAACAATTTATTTTAGCATCTGCTTTAACTTTAGGAATATCAAGTTTAGGCATTGTAGGCATAGCAAAAGCTGATGTTATAAGTGTTAATGGTGGCTCTGAGAACGTAGATAATTACAATGGTTTAATACAGTCGGAAACTCATGATAATAATTCTGATATTACAACAAGAGCAATAACAACAGGCAAGAAAAGTGGTGGTTTTTGGATTAGAGGTATACGAAATAAAACAGTAGTATCAGAATATAAACACTATAAAAAATCAGCTAGAGGAACAGCAATTAATGGAAAAGGGATTGTTGGAGATGGTGGTTGGAAAAAAGCAGGTACATATTCTAAAGGACATGTTAAAAAAACTGGTTCCGGTAACAAATCTTACTATGATCATAAATAGTTGAAATATTACCCATTAAGATAATAGTTCTTAGTGGGCTCTTTTTATAGAATCGAGGTAAACATGAAAAAAATCATATTAATACTAGCAATAGTTCTATCTCTTATCGTAAATTTTATTTTAATTGACTCTTATAAATCATTATCATTTTACAATACTATAGAAAAACAAAGCGAAAAAATTCAATTTGCTTTCGATACAAAAAAACAATACAGCAAAGATTCTACACATTATTTTAAAAAATTATCGAGAGAGTATAATGTACCAATTACTAAGGTGACCTATTTAAGTAATGATAAGATTACAATCAATACAACAGATATACAATTAAAACAAAAGGTAGATAAAAATAAAAATCTCAATTTATTCGATAGCAAACTGAAAGTTAAAGTATACGATTTAAGCAATACTAATCTATCTGAAGAAGGTACATATTTCCTTTCAGGTGATAAGCAAAACATAGAAAAAATAATTGGTTTAATAAATAAGAATGTTGGTTCAGCACAAAAAGTTGACAACACAGTAAATCAGCATATTCAAATTGATCAATTTACTATAATTCTCTCAAGTTTATTCTTATTTATACTTTTATCGGTATTTATACATTATTTACAAAGTAAAAAGAATGATAATAAATTATTATATGATTTAGGATACAGTAAATTCAATCACATTATTTTTTTGTTCAACGATTTAAAATACTATTTTTTAAGTTACACACTTATCAATGTAGTTTTAAGTATACTTATGTATCTATTTATTTTTAAAGACAATCATCTCATATATGTAATAGTTCTTACTTTATGTACGACATTCTTCTTAACTATTTTATGTGTTGGTATTATAATTATCACGTTTAATATTTTTATAAAGCAATATTCTAAAAATATTAAACAAAGTAATCCGTTTTTAATGATGTATACATATATGGCACTATCTATAATTGCAGTTATATTTTTATCCTTATCAACTGATAACTTGGTGAAAAATTATAAAGAATATAAAAATCAACAAAGTAGCATTAAGCACTGGAATGTTTCAAAAGATACTTATAAAACAGAAATTTTAGATTTAGGTCAAATAAAAAATGAAGAACTAGCTAAAAAATTTAATAGTAATTTGAAAAACTATTATAATAGTTCATATAATAAAGGATTTATTATTGATACAGGGAACTTTTATAATTCTGATGGAAGACCACTATATAAATTAAATGAAAAAGAAAATACAAATATAGAACCTGATGGTAAAACAATTACAGTAGACAAAAATTATTTAAAAGAACATCGAATCAAAACAAATAATAACAAAGATGTCTTAAATTGTATTGTCCATAGTGATAATACACAAAACATTATTGTTCCCATAAAATATAAAAAATATGGTGAAATAATTGAAGATAATTTTAAAGATAATTTTACATTTAGAAAAGATATAGAGCATTATAAAAATAAAACAAATAAAAACTTAAAAATTAATATTATATGGACAAATAACCAAGTTAGTTACCATACATATGATAATGAAATTGGTGGGAAAAAAAATATAATAGTTGCACCAATTGCTATAATCGAAAGTGGTAATACAGATCCTCTTAATTTTGGAACATATTTTTCTACAAGCTATTTCTTTAAGAGCCAGTTGGATAATCCTTATATGACTATAAGAAAAGGTTTAGAGAAATATAATATAGATGGCTATATACCAAGTGTCATGTCTGTTTACGATACAAAAGTAGACGAAGTTAATAATCTAAAAGTAAATACAGTTAAATATACGCTATTAGCTTTTATGACAGGAATAACATTTATAATGATGACATTCACTTTTATTAGATTATATTTCACATCTTATCAATACCTAATATTTATCAAACGTAATTTAGGGTATAGTTATTTTCAAATTCACAAGTCAATTTTAGCGTTCCTTTTATTTATTAATTTATTAATGGCAATCCTAATTTTAATCCAACAAAACATCATATCTTATTTTATCTTTATTAGCATCATTTTAATTGAAATAATTATATTTTATTATTCGTTTATAAAATTGAATAAAGAAAATACAAATGAAGTATTGAAAGGAAAAAAAGATGATTAAACTTAAAAATATTCATAAATCATATGACAATAAAAATATTATAAAAAATTTTAATTATAGTATAAACAAAGGTGATTTTGTTATTATAAAAGGGGCAAGTGGAACAGGAAAATCAAGCTTATTAAATATTTTTGGATTATTAGAATCTCCAGATATTGGTGAAGTAACATTCAATGAAACACCTATTCATAATGAAAAAAACAAAAGATTATTTAGACGAAAAGACATTGCCTATATTTATCAAAATTATGGACTATTAGAGAATGAAAGTATTCTTAAAAATTTAACCTTACCTTTAAATATTTCTAAAAAAGATATAAATAAAATTGAACGCGTTACTAATCAATTAGGAATATCTCATATACCTTTAAAGACCAAAGTATATACTTGTAGCGGCGGAGAACAGCAAAGAATCTCTATTGCAAGAGCAATTTTAAAAGAACCTTCTTTAATTATTGCTGACGAACCGACCGGCAATTTAGATAAAGCAAATGCTTTTAATATTATGGATATCTTCGAAGAATTAAATAAAAAAGGTATAACAATAATAATGGCAACACATGACCATAAGTTTTTTGATATTGGCAATAAGCAAATAGATTTAAACTTTAAAAGTACTGACTGAGTCATTCATTCCTTTCTTTCTTATCCAAAAAACACTCATTTTTCTTAAGCTTTATGACATCGCCTTTTCTGTTGTAAAGTCATAAAAATAAATAGCACATCGTAGTTTGATCAGTTTCAAAGGAAGTGATTTTTTTGGTAACATTAGCAGAAATTATAATTTTCATAACCTGTATTTTCATTGTATCTATTACTGTTAATAGACTTTAAAAGTAGTAATATGAGAAACATATCTGTAAATACAAAAATGTATTGATACCATTTCTTTTTAAAAAATCGATTTTCTAAAAATGTTCTGTAAGTCCAAATAGCAAAAAATACAAGGAATAACATAAATGTCTTTACTAAGCTTTCCAACGATACTAGATTAGAAGATATATGTTCAACAGTATGATTAATAGTAGATAGAACATATACAAAGACTAAATCAAAAAACAATTCGGACATACTAACTTCTTTCTTGATCATTTATGAATCACCCTCTTTTTCTAATAATTTGAACTTATCATCCAAAGTTTTTAAAGCTTGGTCGATAAGTTCCTTTTGTTTAATTAGATTTTCTTGGTGTTCGATAAATATTTTTTTCCTTTCTAAAACTGTAGAGCGTCCTTGATCATAAAGTTCAGCTATTTCTTTTAATTTGGAAACAGGCATGTGTGTTTGACGCATACATTTTATGAATTCTAACCAATACAAATCTTCAACCTTAAAATCACGGTAACCATTGTTATCTCTTTCAATAAATGGAAATAGGCCTGATTTATCATAATATCTAATGGTATGCTCACTTATACCGACACTTTCAGCTGCTTTTTTTACGTTCACTATTTTACCTCCTTAGTACAAGAAGAGGCAGCTCTGTATGGCTACCTCTCATTTATAAACTTTTTTTGATTAATTATTTAAAAATTTTAAGCAGTTAAATTTAGAATTAATGTATCATAGTTTGATTCAATAATTGCTTTAAATCCAAAAGTAGATTCTAAATCATTTTTTAGTCTATTAATATCTTTATAGTATATTTCACCAATATTTGAAATTAATAAACCAATACCGTTTATATCATTATGAAATAAGCTATTTCGATGAGATAGCTCTATAATTGCTTTTGCTAAATATTCAACATAGTTATCTACATTTATATATGTTTCTTTTTCATCTATGACTTTTTCTTTGGTAATAATACTTATAGTTGTAGTATCCCCATTATAAGAGGCTAAAAAATAATACATAAAATTCTCCTCCTTATTTAGCGTGTTGTATAACCACCATTTGCAAATAAAGTTTGTCCATTAATCCACCAACCATCTGTTGTTAAAAACTTAATAATTGGTGCAATATCATTGATATCTGTTAATTGATTGTGTAATGCTTGTGATTTATGAAACTCTACGGCTTCGTCGCTTTCTTGAGGGTAGAAGAAAGGTGTGTCCATTGGACCAGGTGCAACTGCATTAACAGAAATACCTCTATCCATAAATTCTTTTGACGCAGCACGAGTATAGTGTTCAATAGGTGCTTTTTCACCAGCATAAGTAGAATAATAACCCGTATATGCAGCAAGTAAAGATGTTGCAAGTGTTATAATTTTCCCATTATCATTCATATGTTTTTCTGCATATTGTATAAAGAAATAAGCCGATTTAGCATTAATAGCTGACATAGTGTCAAACTCATCTTCAGTTATTTCAGAAATAGGTTTTTTGAGTACTTTACCAACAGTGTTAATTGCAATATCAACTTTTCCTAAAGTAGATTCAGCGTGCTTAAATAAATCTTCCATATTTTTTACTTCTGTGAGATCTCCGGAAAATAAAGTTCCTTCTGAACCCAATGATTTAATTTCATCTAATGTTGCCTCAGCTTGTTGCTTACTATTATCATTATGATGATGTACAACAATTTTTGCGCCTTCTTTTGCGTAAGACTTACTTAACAAAGCACCTAAATTTTTGGCACCACCAGCAATTACAACGACTTTACCATTTAATGATTCATATTTACTCATCTTATTACCTCCTTTAAGTATAATTAAACAATACACCTTAGAGTGCAATATCAAACAAGTGGAAATTTGAATTTTTAAACAAAAAAGAAGGAAATTATGTTATTAGGAATATCAAGACTAATACCTTTAATTAGAGTAATGATTGGTATTATAAAAAGAGTGAATAAAATACATTAAAAAATAATCAACTCGTGTTTTTAGCTTAGTATAAAATTGAAATGGTAGCACGTTTATGTTAATGCAAAAGAGTAAATAAGAGCAATAAAAAAGAGGCAACATTCGCTAACATGTTACCCCTTCAGAGCCACTTGAAAAGACGGTGACTTTTTGTAAAGGTATAAAAATAACTATTACCCTGTCAAAGTTGGATAGTTTTTTTTTTGATCTATTACTATAGATAATCATTCCATTGATGATTTGGATTAGTTAATTTTAAATTTTTACTTAACCACGCTCTTTTCTTATCATCTAGTTGGTTTATAACAAACTCAAAATCTTGATTATCTTTTTCCCTTGTATGACTCGTTTTAAACAAGAGAACTATTTCTGGATTTAAATAGGGTATGCCAAGTTCAGTATAACTGTAAGTAGTATTTAAAGATTTAGAAATTCTTAAATCTCTTCTGTATATCCACTCATTATTGTTAAATTCATTTAATAGTATTTCGATATGTTCATCAGTCTCTTCGTTAACTATATATATTTCATGAATTGGTAACTCTAAAAACTCATCTCCCCATTCATAAAATTGACCATTTACTACTTTTTTAAATTTCCATCCATCAAAATAATTTTTTAAGTATAATTGATCTTTTCTGAAGATTCCTATTTCTATATCTTCGTGATGTCGCGTTTTTCTGCCTATATATAAATCTAACGCCCAACCACCAGCAATAAACCAATGTTTGTTAAAATTTCCCATTAATAAATTGAATTTTTCACATTCTTTAAATGTCATATTCACACCTTCAAATTATCATATATTTATTCGTATTTTACTAATTTATATCAAGATTATGTTTCAGCCTTTCAACATAATCTTGATTAATTAATACTTTTTAACACATTTATATCTAAAAACTCCAGGATATTTCTCACCTAAAGAAAAAATTTCAAAATCTAATCTTGAATAGAAAAGTACAGCATCTCTATCCGTTTCTACTACTATTACTTTATTTGGATATAAATCGTGAATTGCATTTACAATTGTTTTTCCTATTCCTTGCTTTTGAAGATGATTCAGAACGGCTATATGCTTAATAATAACTTCTTTATCGTTAGTAGATACACCTAGTAAACCAATAATATTGTAAATCTTAAATATAAAAGGAACCTAGTTCCGTATAAATATTTTTTAATTTATTTTTCATGTCTATTAAGTCTCCATTAAAAGCAATCATCATAACCAAATCAGAATATTTATCATTATATCCTTGAACACCTGAACCAATTTGAATGATTCCATCAACATTTTCATTTACTAAACTGTCTATAATTATATTTCTAATATTTTCTCTGTCTAATGCACTATACATTTGAATACATATTTTCTTTAAATTTGATAACTTATTATTAATTAATCTGATATACATTCTTCATCTTCTTACCCTATTTTTTGTTTTATTTGTGATAACTTTCCCCGCGCATAATCTTAAACGCTCTATACACTTGTTCCATCAGGATGACTTTCATCATTTGGTGTGGGAATGTCATTTTGCTGAATGATAGGGCATAGTTGCTGCGTTGTAATACTTTTTGATGTAGGCCGTTTGATCCGCCGATGATAAATGTGATGTGCGAATTGCCTCTTGTCATGAGGTTATCAATTTCTTTACTGAGTTCTTCGCTTGTTAACATCTTCCCTTGTATTTCCAGGGTAATCACGTAACTGTCTTGTTTGATTTTAGACATGATTCTGTCCGCTTCTTTTTCTTTCACAATCTCTATATCTTTATCGCTCATATTATCAGGTGCTTTTTCATCTGCTACTTCGATGAGTTCTGTCTTTGTATATGCACCTAAGCGTTTGTTATATTCATCTACGGCTTGTTTCCAGTATTTCTCTTTTAGTTTACCTACCGTTATGATTGTTATCTTCATTTTTATCCACCTTTATTCATCTTGTTAAAAGTTATCCACATGTTATTAACTTATACACAGTTTTCTTTATTATTATATCAACAATTTTAATTTTTTGTACGTTTTCTAGATATTAAGCTGTTTATTTTTATACATTTTATTATGATTTATCCACGGATTTATATACATTGTGGATAAAATGGTGGATAACTACCTATATTATTCACAGTTTGTGGACATTTGTGTATAACTGTGGGTATATATGTGCACAAACTAAAAAGATATCCCCAACTCAATAATTGGGGATATCTTTTTTAAATATAGTATATTGGTGTTGCTTTTTCTTTATCTGTATCACATAAAATGACTTCTTTATTTGTATCAATATCATGTTCGTTTAATACTTGACCGACACTCATTCTTGCTAAATCTTTCATGTTGTTGTCTTGGCTTAAGTGTGACAGATAGATACGTTTCGTGCTACCTGTTATAACATCACACATTGCATGTGCTGCATCTTCGTTAGATACGTGACCCATGTCGCTTAATATACGTTGTTTCGTCTTCCATGGATATCTGCCCATTCTTAACATATCCACATCGTGATTACTTTCGAATACAAAGGCATCACTTCCGTGTATCATACCTTTCATGCGGTCTGACACGTAGCCTGTATCTGTAATCATCGTTAACTTTTTATAGTCGTTATTAAAGATATAGAACTGTGGGTCTATTGCGTCATGTGACACGCTAAATGATTCGATATCCATACCTGCTAAAGTCTTTGTTTCATATGGTTCAAAGTGAAATTTTTGATCTAGTGGTATGTTTTTATCTTTAACTTCTATCATTTGCCATGTCTTTTTGTTCGCATAGATAGGTAGTTTATACTTTCTTGCGAGTACACCTAACCCTTTTATGTGATCGATATGTTCGTGGGTTACTAAAATACCTTCTAAGTCGCTGATGTTACGGTCAATTTGTTGAAAGAGACCTTCTATTTTCTTTCCTGTTAAGCCAGCATCGACAAGTAGGCTTCCTTTATCTGATTCTATATAAGTGGCATTTCCTGTACTGCCACTTGCGAGTACGCTCATTGCGATCACAAGTGTTCATCTCCTTTAATTACTGCTTCTCTTACGATTCTTCTAATATGGTAGATTCTGGTTTAATAGCATCGATATACAATGTCTTCGTATCTGTTTTACCGTCTTTTTCGGATTTAATTTTAACTTCCCATGACGGTACAAGTACTTGTCCGCCTATTTCTTTAACGACACTGTAGTAACCTAACCTTACAGACTCTACTTTATCACCTTTTTTAAGGTATGTGTTGTAATACAATGTCTCTAAAGCTGTCTTCGCATCTGCTATTTTGCGTTTATTATTGTTGTCGCCATTTCCTGGTTTAAGTTTGTCTAAATACGTTTGTGTATATGACTTAGCTTTATCATTATCCATATCTATGACGATTTGTCCTTTGTTGTTGTTGAGTATTGGTAAATCTTCATAGTTTTGTTCATAGACGACTTTGTTTTTATCTGTGTTGTTCTTTTTATATTCGTAATCTTTACCTTTAAAAGCATCTTTGTTAATAAAGCTCTTAAATGATGTTTGTTTACTATCTTTATCTAAATCTGCACTGACGTCTTTGTTGATTTTCGTGTCTTTTTCACTTAATGAATAAACACCTTCAAGTTCATCTGAATCGAATGATTTACTACTACCTGTTATGGCTTGCATCTTCTTATCTCGATATTCTGGTAACTGCGGAATGTCTATGCCTTCTTTAGCAAAATTAACATCTGATTGTGCGTTTGATTCTTGAACAATAGAATTATTTACTTTATTAAAGTATACAACGACTAATCCTATATTAATGAGAATAAACACAATGATGAAGAGTGACTTAGCATGTTTCCAATCCATTAAGAAAGCCCTCCATTCTCGTACCGTTTCCATTCACCGTCATATTTGACATACCATTTCGGTGTAAATTCAATCGTGTCTTGTAAGTTATTAATTTCGTCTTTAGGTAATGATAAATCATAACCAATTGCTAAATTCGTAACTTTGTTAAAATCAATCGAACCATTTGAAGCTAGGTTAAATCTAACTTCTTCTGATGAAGGTAATCCATCCGCTTCTTTTTTAGACGGTACGGCTACTCCTGTTGTAATAAGACCGCGATTATATTCATTAATTGTATCTCTACCCCACACCGCTTCTATTGAAGATAACTTATCATCATTAAACACTGGATAATTATTTAAGAACATTTGATAGTCTATTTTACCAGACTTTTGATCCGTACTAAATAGACGGAATTCATCTGTATATCCTGCATGTTCATTAATAAATTTAAATGAATTTGTAATCGATTTTGACATATCTTTTTGACGATTTTCATCTTCTGATAAATTCGTATAACGATATGTTTGTTTCGCTTCATTCACGGTAGAAATCCCCGTATTGTTATTATAAGTCGAGACGTTATGTTCATTACTACGCGCAATCACCGAATCACCGAGAATAACGTCATTTAATTCAGATACGGATATTTTGTTAGAAACGTAACGGTAAATATTCATATTATCCGCATTCTCTGGTGCATAAATTTGATTGATTTCATTCGTAGTCGTCTCATTTGTAATCATGCCTGTATAAGGTTTCAAATCAGGTGCTGCTTCTTTATTCACCTTATCAAATTGCGTGCTTTTAATATTTGTCTGTAGTTTAACAGCCTTTTGTTTATTCTCACTTAAAAGATACACAACAGCTTCTTTCGTTGATTTCGTATCTACAAGTATTCGGTCAAAATTAATATTAGGATAATAGTTCATATTCATGCCTAATACTTGGTTCAAATACATTTCACTCGGAATGCTATCGGGGAAGTCTAAAATCGTATATCGTTCAGATAAATCTTCAAGTTGAACGACTGACTCACTGCTTAAAATATCAACTTTCTTCACTTCTTTACTCAACAATTGATCAGTAATCTTCTTGATATCTTTCACGTTAGACGTCCCTTTCACGTCCGTGCCATTTCGATTAATCATTCTAAATGGCATAATCACACTATCAATAGGCTTACTAATTTTAGGTCCAATAGAAGGTGTTTCTGTATTCACATCTGTTTCTAAATCTGTCAGTTCAGGTGTAAATGTCCATACACGGTATGTCATAAACACACTGATAAGCACAAGGATTATGAGGATAGTAGATTTAATCAGTTCTCTATTACGCATCCCAATCACCAAACTCATCTTCCATGACTTCACATGGTAATGTTATATAGATGGATGTACCTTGACCTTCTTTACTGCTCGCCCATATTCTACCTTTATGTGCTTCTACGATTTCTTTAGTGATGGCTAAACCTAAACCTGTACCACCCATTTTACGTGCTCTCGCTTTATCTACTCTGTAGAAACGATCAAAGATTTTATCTACTTTATTCACCGGGATACCAATACCATTATCTTTAATTTGTATTGTCATTCGGTTATATAAAGTATTTTGTTTCACATGAAACTCTACACGTTTATGAGATTCTTGTGAGTATTTAATAGCATTTGTAATAACGTTATCAAACACTTGTGTCATCTTATCTGGATCAATTTCAACGAATAAACCTTTAACAGGTATGTCTCTAATAAATGTCACGTTCTTACCTTGTGTCATTTCATGTCTATTAATGATTTTGTTAATAAACATATTAAAATCAATCAATTCAGAGTTCATTTGATCACTTGAACTGTCCATTTTAGAAAGTTGTAATAAGTCATTAACAAGACGAATCATACGGTCTGTTTCTTCACGTGTAACATTTAAGAATGTTGGTGCAACTTCTGGATCTCGCCATGCTCCTTCTTCTAATGCTTCTATATAACTTCTCATAGATGTTAGTGGCGTACGCAATTCATGTGAAACATTCGCAACGAATTCACGTCGTTCATTTTCTAAAATGTGCTGCTCCGTAACGTCATGTAATACGGCAATATAACCATTGATAAATCCTGTATCTTGAATAATTGTACTGAAGTTAACACGCGCGATAATACCTTCTTCACTATTAATATCAATAATGAAACTATCATTATTCTCTTGTAAGTCATCTAATGAATAATCATCATCAATATTTAGAATATCTAATATATGTTTCGCTTCTACATCGGCACGTTCTAGACCTAACATTTTAAGCGCCATTTCATTAATAATACGTACGCGACCGCGTCTATCAGTAGCAAGGACACCATCGCTCATATGTGTGATAACCGAGTCTAGACGACGCTTTTCACTTTCAGTATTAGCTTGTGCTTCTTGTACACGTTTAGATAAGTTGTTAAATGACAGCGCAAGTTCACCGATTTCGTCATTTCCGTATATCTTAACGCGCTGCGTATAGTTACCTTTAGACATCTCTAACGTTTGGTTACGCATGTCTGATATAGGTTTCGTAATGGTTCTCGCAATGAAGAAACCGAGCACGATTGTGATCAATAATGAGATTGCTGTACCGATGATGAAGATTTGGTTAATGTTGTTTAACTGTTCGTAAACAGAATCAATATCTGATTCAACATATATATCTCCGACGACTTCACCTTCGTATTCAACAGGTTTATTTTTGATCCATACTCTATTACTATCGGATGAATCATTTTTTAATACGATTTTATCATTAGCTTTTCCTAAAGATAACGCCTTTTGTACAGAGCTATCGTTTACTTTTTGATTGACGGTATTTTGATTAGTAGCTTTAGATGTCGCCACAATAATTTGATCTTGATCAATAAACTTAATCTCATCAATTTCAGTTCTATTGGCATAATCATCTAATATACTTTGTATTTCTTTTTGGAAGTTCCGATTTGGATCTTCTGAGTTGTACGTTTTCTTTATGTTGTAATTAATCTGTTTCACGTGCTGTTCAATATTTGTCTTGAAGTTACGTGTCAGTTCTTTCTCAAGACTATTTGTAAAATATAATCCAATAATTTGCATACCAATAATGATTAATAAAACATAAATAACGACAAGTTTAATGTGTAAGGACTGAAACTTCTTTAGCCAATTCATAATATCAGCCTACTCTTGTGTTTGTAGGAAATAACCCACACCTCTACGCGTCACAATATATTCTGGGTGTGATGCATCGTCTTCGATTTTTTCACGTAGACGACGTATCGTAACATCAACTGTACGTACATCTCCAAAATAATCATAACCCCATACAGTTTGGAGTAAGTGTTCACGCGTCATAACTTGTCCAATATGTTTTGCTAAATAATGAAACAATTCAAATTCACGGTGTGTCAATTCGATATCGACACCACGTTTTTTAATTGAATATGCATCAGGATATACGGTAATATCTTTAATGACGATTTCATTTGTTTCTTCGTCTTCTGTTTGCGTTGGTTGAGAATAATGTCTACGTAAGTTTGCTTTCACACGCGCGATTAATTCACGTGTTGAAAAAGGCTTCGTCACATAATCATCTGCACCTAACTCTAACCCTAGAACTTTATCAATTTCTGAGTCTTTTGCTGTTAACATAATGATTGGCATTTCAAATTTCTTACGAACCTCTCTACAAACTTCCATACCATCTCTACCAGGTAGCATAATATCTAGTAATACGATGTCTGGTTCTTCTGCATATATCAAATCTACTGCGTCATTACCGTCATATGCGCAATAAACATCATAACCTTCTTTTTTTAAATTAAATTCAAGTATATCTGCAATTGGTTTTTCATCATCAACGACTACTATTTTTCTAGCCATACATTTACCTCATTTCTTTTTGAAAATAAGTATCTCTAAGCACACAATTGTGCATGATATCCTATACTATAATTTAACACTATTTGTCTATTAATTCTATTGTTTGACGTTAATCTATGATTGAACAACAAAAAAATGCTTATCGTTATTACGATAAGCATTAAAAGCGGTCCCGACGGGAATCGAACCCGCGATCTCCTGCGTGACAGGCAGGCATGTTAACCGCTACACCACGGGACCTTATGTATAAAATTGAGATGGTGACCCCTACGGGATTCGAACCCGTGTTACCGCCGTGAAAGGGCGGTGTCTTAA
>NZ_PPQD01000023.1 GCF_002901825.1 Mammaliicoccus sciuri
CAAGGACACAAAGATGAGTTCGATCCAAACTTACCAGTAGACGGCACAGAAGAAGTACCAGGTAAACCAGGAATTAAGAACCCAGATACAGGAGAAGTGGTAACACCACCGGTTGACGATGTCACAAAACATGGTCCAAAAGCAGGCGAACCAGAGGTTACTAAGGAAGAAATTCCATTTGAGAAGAAACGCGAATTCAATCCAGACTTAAAACCAGGTGAAGAAAAAGTAACACAAGAAGGACAACCAGGAGAGAAAACAACAACAACGCCAATTACAATTAACCCAATTACGGGAGAAAAAGTAGGCGAAGGTGAGCCAACAGAAGAAGTAACAAAAGAACCAGTAGATGAAATCACACAATTCGGTGGAGAAGAAGTACCGCAAGGACACAAAGATGAGTTCGATCCAAACTTACCAGTAGACGGCACAGAAGAA
>NZ_PPQD01000024.1 GCF_002901825.1 Mammaliicoccus sciuri
ACTCAATTATTGGAATTAACGTTGACATATTGTCATTCAGTTTTCAATGTTCATAATCTATTTTTAAATGGTGGAGACTAGCGGGATCGAACCGCTGACCTCCTGCGTGCAAAGCAGGCGCTCTCCCATCTGAGCTAAGCCCCCATAAGTATTAATAGAAGTCGGGAAGACAGGATTCGAACCTGCGACCCCTTGGTCCCAAACCAAGTGCTCTACCAAGCTGAGCTACTTCCCGTTATTCAAAATGGCGCGCCCGAGAGGAGTCGAACCCCTAGCCTCTTGATCCGTAGTCAAACGCTCTATCCAATTGAGCTACGGGCGCAAAAACAAAAATGGTGCCGAGGACCGGAATCGAACCGGTACGGTAATCACTTACCGCAGGATTTTAAGTCCTGTGCGTCTGCCAGTTCCGCCACCCCGGCAAGAAAAAATAAAAATGGAGCGGAAGACGGGATTCGAACCCGCGACCCCAACCTTGGCAAGGTTGTATTCTACCGCTGAACTACTTCCGCTAAATAATTATTTTTATATATAGTATATTTAAAATGGTGAGCCATAGAGGATTCGAACCTCTGACCCTCTGATTAAAAGTCAGATGCTCTACCAACTGAGCTAATGGCTCTAAAACATGGTGCCGGCCAGAGGACTTGAACCCCCAACCTACTGATTACAAGTCAGTTGCTCTACCAGTTGAGCTAGGCCGGCAAAAATGGTGGAGAATGACGGGTTCGAACCGCCGACCCTCTGCTTGTAAGGCAGATGCTCTCCCAGCTGAGCTAATTCTCCAATTAACAATATCGCCCGGCAACGTCCTACTCTCGCGGAACGTAAGCCCAACTACCATCGGCGCTAAAGAGCTTAACTTCTGTGTTCGGCATGGGAACAGGTGTGACCTCTTTGCTATCGCCACCAGACAATGTTGTTTCGTTTTTGTCTTACCTTATATATTATAAAGAATTCATCAAGGCTTTTCAATAGTAAATTTTACACCTTATTAACTTTCTTTACAAACATCTCGAATTGATATGCGCTTGTTTTCAGCGACCTTTATATAATACACAATTTAGAAACACTCGTCAACACTTTAAGACAAAAAAGTTTACATTTCTTTTAAAAACTTCATCATTCTCATTTTGGAGCCTTCAAAAAGTAGAAAACCGCACACAATATGGAATTGTGTACGGCTTTTAGTTACATTTATTTTTGTCTCATATAAGGGAATAGTAATACATCTCTAATAGAAGCAGAGTTTGTTAATAGCATAACTAATCTATCAATACCTATTCCTAAACCACCTGTTGGAGGCATACCATATTCAAGTGCTTCAATAAAGTCATCATCCATTTCATGCGCTTCATCGTTACCTTGATCTTTTTCTTTCATTTGTGCTTCAAATCTTTCACGTTGATCAATTGGATCATTTAATTCAGTAAATGCATTTGCATGCTCTCTACCAACAATAAATAATTCGAATCTATCAGTGAATCTTGGATCTTCAGGATTTTTCTTAGCTAATGGTGATATTTCGATTGGATGTCCATAAATAAATGTAGGTTGAATAAGTTTCTCTTCGACTCTTTGTTCAAAGAATTCATTCAGAATATGACCATATGTCATACGATCTTCTACTTCTATATTATGTTCTTTTGCTAAAGCATGTGCTTCTTCATCAGTTTTAACTTCATAGAAATCTACACCAGTATATTCTTTAACAGCATCAACCATATGCCATCTTCTCCAGTTAGGAGCTAAATCTATAGATTCTTCGCCATATTGTACAGTTGTAGAACCTAATACTTTTTCAGCGATTGCTGCAACCATAGATTCAGTCAAATCCATAATGTCATTGTAATCAGCATACGCTTCATATAATTCAATCATTGTAAATTCAGGATTATGTCTTGTAGATACACCTTCATTACGGAATACTCTTCCAATTTCATATACTTTCTCTAATCCACCTACGATTAATCGTTTCAAGTGTAATTCAATTGCAATTCTCATGTATAAAGTAGCATCCAGCGCATTGTGATGCGTTACAAAAGGACGAGCTGAAGCGCCACCTGCGATTTGGTGCATCATTGGTGTTTCTACTTCTAAGAAACCTTTATTATTTAAGTAAGTTCTCATTTCTTGAATGATTTGACTTCTTGTAATGAATGTTTTAGTTGATTCTTCACTTGTAATTAAATCTAAGTAACGTTGACGGTAACGTTGTTCTATATCTTGTAAACCATGATATTTATCAGGTAATGGACGTAAAGATTTTGTTAAAACAGTAAATTCTTTCGCTTTAACAGATAATTCTCCAGTATTAGTTTTAAACATAACACCTTTTACGCCTACGATATCACCTAAATCTGCATGCTTCCATATTTCAAATTGTTCGTCACCTACTTGGTCTTTACGAACATAGATTTGAATTTGACCAGTAATATCTTTAACATGTGCAAATCCAGCTTTACCTTTACCTCTTTTAGTCATTAAACGACCTGCGATAGCAACAGCTGATTCGTCTTCTTTATCATGTAATTCTTCTTTACTGAATTCGTCCCATTCTTGGTGTAATGATTTAGAGTCCCCACTACGGACAAATTTCTTACCGAAAGGATCGATACCTAAATCTCTTAATTCTTGTAATTTCTCTCTACGAACCAACATTTGGTCATTCATTTCTTCTGACATGATTTTCCACTCCTTATTTAAATTACACTTGTTATTTTATTTAAACCACACGTAGATTATTTACTTTCACCATTATACTTTACTACATGTTCATCGTTTGGCAATAGCTCCCAAATATATTTCTTCGATATAGGTTCCACAACATTTGAAGCAATGTCATTCAAAGGTATCATCACAAATGCTCTTTCAGTCATTCTTGGGTGAGGCACTTCTAGTTCTGGTGATTGAATAACAGATTGATCATATATTAAAATATCTATATCAATTGTACGTGGTCCCCATCTTTCAACTCGAACACGATGAAGTTGTTGTTCTATCATCATACAAACTTTTAATAATTCTGATGATTCTAATTCAGTTGAGATTTCAATACACATATTCAAAAAATCCGGTTGATCTGTGTATCCTACTGGTTTCGTTTCATATATTGGAGATTCTTGAACAACTTGAATACCATCAATTTCATTCAGCAATTTAACAGCTTCTTGCAGTTGATGTTGCCTATCTCCCATATTACTTCCTAAACCTAAATATGCAGTATGCATTTATCTCTTCCTCACTATCTCAATACCCACACCTTTATAATGTCCAGGTATCGGTGGATTATTTTTAGTAATCTTAACTTTGGTTTCCAATACTCGATTATAGTGCGAAAATAGCTCTTTTGCAATACGTTCAGCAAGATGCTCGATTAATTTTACTGGTTTACCTTCCATAATTTCTTTGACAACTTCAAATACTTCACCGTAATGAACAGTCTTTTCTAAGTCATCTGTTTCGCCCGCTTCAGAAAGATCTAAATATAATTCTAAATCTACTAAAAAGATTTGTCCTAATTCGTTTTCGGCTTCAATTGCACCATGATATCCATAAAAAGACATGCCTTCTAATATTATTCTATCCATTTAATCGAATCTCCTTCAGAGCATCTATCGTTTTAGCTACTCTTTTGTTCATTTGTACATTGTGGACTCTCACAGCACGTACACCTTTTTCAATTCCATAAGCTGTTGTTGCTGCTGTACCTTCATCACGTTCATCAACATTACTTTCGCCACCTAATAAGTCATTAATTAATCGCTTACGACTTGTCGCAAGCAACACATTATAACCTGTAGCGACCAATTCATCTAATCGTGACATGACAATACGCTCTTCTTCTCTAGACTTTGCAAAACCTATACCAGGATCTAGCCAAATATTTTTTTCGGGTATGCCGCAAATTTCTGCTTGGTTTGCTTGTTTCAATAAAGTAAGTAGCAATTCTTCCATTACTGGTACATCTCTCTTACCGTCGCCGTTATGCATTAACACAATTTCTGCATTATATTCTGCAACGACTTTCAATATATTCGGATCATATAAGCCAGCCCACTGGTCGTTAATCATCGTTACGCCTCTTTTTAAAGATTCTTCAGCAACTTTACTTCTGTATGTATCCACTGAAAGTTGTACATCTAAATCACTGAGCGCTTCTACAACTGGAATGACTCTGTCCAATTCCTCTTCTAAACTCACTTCTGTATAACCTGGGCGAGTAGATACACCACCGATATCAATAATATCCGCACCTTCTGAGATCAGTTTCTCAGCGTGTTGTCTTGCTTTATCTACGCTATTATATGAACCACCGTCAGAAAATGAATCTGGCGTAACATTTAATATACCCATAATTTTCGTATTCACCAAGATAGTCTTCCTTCCTTTTTCATAGATAAATTTATTATAACAAATTTAAAAAATCACGCCTAAATGAAATAACTTCAAAAGTTATTTATTATAGACGTGATACTTATTATATAATCATTTATTTATCAATTAGTCTTCAAAAGCGTAAAGCGGTGTAGATAGGTAACGTTCACCATTACTTGGAAGAACTGTTACTACTGTTTTGCCTTCACCTAGTTCTTTAGCCTTTTTCAATGCAGCTACAATTGCAGCACCAGATGAAATACCACCTAGGATACCTTCTTCTTTAGCAACTTTTCTAGACATTTCCATCGCTTCTTCATTACCTACTTTAATAACATCGTCATAAACATCTGTGTTTAAAGTGTCTGGTACGAAACCTGCACCTAAACCTTGTAATTTATGAGGACCTGGTGAACCACCGCTTAAAATAGGAGAAGCTTCTGGTTCAATCGCAACTACTTGAATATTAGGATATTTTTCTTTAAGAACTTTACCTGCTCCAGATAAAGTACCACCAGTACCTACACCAGCTAAGAAAGCATCGATTTGAAGACCTTCAAATTGTTCAACAAGTTCAGGACCAGTTGTTAATTCATGGACTTTAGGGTTCGCTGGGTTTTCGAATTGTTGTGGTTCAAAATAGCCTTTTTCTTCTTTTAATTCTTTAGCTTTTTTGATAGCACCTTTCATACCTTCTGCACCAGGTGTTAATACTAATTCAGCGCCATAAGCTTTTAATAAAGCACGACGTTCGCTACTCATTGTATCTGGCATTACAAATACAGCTTTATAACCTTTAGCTGCTGCAACCATTGCTAAACCGATACCTGTGTTACCAGATGTTGGTTCAATAATTGTGTCGCCTGGTTTGATTTTGCCTTCTTTTTCAGCTGCTTCAATCATCGCTAAACCAATTCTATCTTTAACTGAGCTACCTGGGTTTTGATATTCTAATTTTACATAAACGTCTGCTGAACCTACTTCAACTACTTTGTTTAATTTAACTACAGGTGTGTCTCCAATTAATTCTACAATATTATTTACTCTCTTAGCCATTTACGCTTCACTCCTAAACAGTTTTTATACCCTAGTTTATTTATCGGATATAATGATTATAACAAAACTTCATATAAAGTGAAAGTATTTACTAAATTAAAGTGCATTCTTAAGTTCGATTAATTCTTCTTCGCTATATTGATACTTCGTTCTACAGAAATGACATTCTGCTTCAGCGCCATGATCTTCTTTAATCATTGCATCAATTTCTGCTTCTCCAAGACCTTTAATTGCATTTAAGAATTTTTCTCTAGAACAATTACATTTGAATTCAACATCCATATGGTCGATAATTCTAGTATTTTCTTTTCCTAATACTGTTTCAATTATTTCTTCTGGCGTTAATCCTCTATCAATCAATTTAGATACAGGTTCCATTTGATTAATTTTTTCTTCAATTGCTGAAATTGTTTTTTCAGATGCACCAGGCATAAGTTGAATGATGAAACCTCCTGCTGCTTTAATTGTATTATCAGGATTTACTAATACACCTAAACCAACAGCCGAAGGTACTTGTTCACTTGTTACAAAATAATAAGTGAAATCTTCTCCAAGTTCTCCTGAAACAATTGGTGTAGAACCTGTGAAGTAATCTTTCAATCCGATATCTTTAACGACACTTAACATACCGTCTGTTCCAACAGCACGTCTAACATCTAATTTACCTTGATCATTTAATGGGAAATGTGTTTGTGGATTTTGAACGTATCCTCTTACTTCACCTTTTGCATTAGCATCAACCATAATTTTACCAATTGGTCCTCCGCCATCAATTGTTACCGTTAATTTTTCTTCATTTTTCAGCATTGATCCCATCATAACACCAGCTGTCATTGATCTACCTAATGCTGCTGATGCAGTTGGCCATGAGTAATGGCGTGTTTGTGCTTCTTGTACTGTATTTGTTGTTTGAACAGCAAAAGCCCTCACTTCATCATTGAAAGCTAATCCTCTTACTAAATAATCTTTTGTCATGTTTTATACTCCTTCTTTAAAAAAAGGCCCCTCTCAATCAAATTGATGAAAGGGACTTTTGTGAAATTATTCTTTACGATTTGTCGGTTTATTGTCACCTAGGTCATCGATATTTGGCTCTTGTTCATGAGCTGGTTCGTCTGAATCACTATCTGAATCTGTGTCTTCATTATGTTTTTCATGTGACACTTCTTCTTTTACTTCTTCGTATGATTTACCAACTTCATCATCGTCAATATCTAATGTACCTTCTTGTTGCGTTAAGTCACCTTCATATTTATCTTCATCTGAGTCTTCATTTTGGTTAAGATGAGAATCATCATATTTAACTTCTGGTAACTTACCTTCATGGAATAATGATTGAATTTGTTCAGCTACTAATGTTTCTTCAACTAGAAGTGTCTTAGCAATTAATTCTAATTGTGATTTATGTTCAGTTAGAATTTGTTTACAACGTTCGTATTGTTCTTTAATGATACGTTGTACTTCTGAATCAATTTCATAAGCAATTTGGTCTGAATAATTTGGTTCAGATTGCATATCTTTACCTAAAAATACTTGTCCACTATCCGTACTACCAAATTGTAATGGACCTAATTTTTTACTCATACCATATTCAGTAACCATCTTACGCGCAATGTTTGTTGCACGTTGGAAGTCATTATGAGCACCTGTTGATGCTTCTCCAAAGTTTATTTCTTCAGATACACGACCACCAAGTAAACCTACTATCTTATCTAATAATTCTGGTTCAGTCATAAAGTAACGATCTTCTTTAGGAAGCATCATTGCATATCCACCAGCTTGACCACGTGGAACGATCGTAACTTTATGAACCATTTCTGCTTCATCTAATACACAACCGATAATGGTATGACCTGCTTCGTGATAAGCAACAATATTTTTCTCTTTCTCAGAAATCATTCTTGTTTTCTTAGCTGGACCTGCAATAACTCTATCAGTCGCTTCTTCGATATCTCTCATATCAATTTTCGTTTTGTTAGAACGTGCTGCTACTAATGATGCTTCATTTAACAAGTTCTCTAAGTCTGCACCAGAGAAACCAGGTGTTCTTTGAGAAATTGCTTTTAAGTCAACAGTTTCGTCTAACGGTTTATTACGAGCATGTACTTTAAGTACTGCTTCACGTCCTCTTACATCCGGGCGTCCAACTTGGATTTGTCTATCGAAACGTCCTGGACGTAATAACGCAGGGTCTAGAATATCAGGACGGTTAGTAGCAGCTATCATAATGATACCTTCATTTTCACCGAATCCATCCATTTCTACTAATAATTGGTTTAATGTTTGTTCACGTTCATCGTGACCGCCACCAACACCAGCGCCACGTTGACGACCAACAGCATCAATCTCATCTATAAAGATAATACATGGTGCATTCTTCTTAGCGTTCTCGAATAAGTCACGCACACGACTTGCACCGACACCAACGAACATCTCAACAAAGTCTGAACCACTGATTGAGAAGAATGGTGTACCCGCTTCACCTGCTACAGCTCTAGCAAGTAATGTTTTACCTGTACCTGGAGGACCAACTAGTAAGACACCTTTTGGAATACGCGCACCCATTTTCTTGAATTTACGATTATCTTTAAGGAAATCAACTATTTCAACTAATTCTTGTTTCTCTTCATCGGCACCTGCTACATCAGAGAATCTAACACGTTTCTTCTGATTATCATATAGCTTGGCTTTTGACTTACCAAAGTTCATTACTCGGCCGCCGCCACCGCCGCCACCTTGCATTTGGCTTAAGAAGAAGATGAATAAAAATGCAATAATTAAAACTGGGATAAGTGTTGTTAATACACTAACAAACACACTTTGTTTTTCTTCTTCTTTAACATTAAATTTCAAATCATCTTGTTTCTCAGCAGTTGCTGTTATTTTTTTTAAGTCATCTTGGTTATTAAATAAAATAGAAGATGTATATGTTTCATCTTTACCTTTTTTCAATTCACCGCTAACCATATAAACATTCTGTTCTGGTTGAATAGTTAACGTTTTTAAATCGCCTTTTTCTAGCTTCGTCATAAACTCATTATATGTAAGCTGTTTTGGTGATTGTCCATTGCCATTAATGAACTGGAATACACCAAATAGGACGATAGCTAAAAGCGCGATCATTAATATATTACGAAAAGCTTTTTGCATTCAATTTGTCCTCCTACTCAATTAATAAAACTAACAAAAATTTTACCATATTTGTAATTTCTTACGCTAGTAATTAAACTTGCTTATACGCATCATTGATATATTTCTGGTTTAAGTGTACCAATGTATGGTAAATTACGATATTTCTCAGCATAATCTAGTCCATATCCTACTACAAATTCATCAGGAATTTTTTCTCCGACATATTTTGCTTCAATGTCTACTTTACGTTTCATTGGTTTATCTAACAATGTTACGATTTCAATAGAGTTAACATTTCTGTATTTCAATAAATCAACGATAGAATTTAAAGTTGTACCTGTTTCTAAAATATCTTCAATTATAATGACATCTCTATTCTCAACAGAAGTACTTAAGTCTTTTAAAATTTTAACTTCTCCAGTTGATTCTGTACCACCGTGATAACTAGAAACATCCATGAAGTCTATTTCTACATGTGTATCAATGTATTTAATTAAATCAGCCATAAACATGATAGAGCCTTTTAAAATACCTACACAGATTGGTGTCTTCCCATTATAATCCTCTGTGATTTGCTTGCCTAATGTTTTGCATCTTTCTTGAATCTGTTCTTCTGATAATACAACAGACTTAATCGAGTCTTTCATTAAAGTCATCTCCAATATAAGTAATAGTTAGTGCGTTTTTAAAGTTAGAATCTATCCAAAAATCACCAATTGCAATAATATCATCACCATCTAAAATAATTGGACAATTGTTTCTTTTATGTATGTCAATCTTGTTGTCAATCATGATTCTATTAACTTTTTTGCGATGTTTATTTCCCCGGTTATAATACTGAACACGATCTCCAGACATTCTCGTTCTTACGAATAAAGGCGATGCTATGTCTTTCGTTTCAATTAACCAATTCCCAAATACATATTGTTCATTACGATTTATAAATTTAGAATTTACATTGAACTCAATATCTTCACATAGTAATAATTTATCATATGCTACTATAAACTGCCAATCATCAGATATAGGAATGACGGATTGTTTTGAAAAATTATTAAATACGCGCATCCATTCTTTATATGACTTCTCACTATATCTTCGTTTAACATATTGAGCCATTAATTGATCTAATACTTGAACCTTAACTAAATCGTTCAGCCGATTAAATGCATCTCGATTAACTTCAACTTGATCAGACAGTTTTATTTCTTTAGCAATAAAAGCATCTGCTTCAGCCACAATTAATTCTCTTGCATCATTCATCCATTGATTTAAATCCAGTAAATGATCTGTTGAAAATTCTTGTCTTTCTTCAATAACAGGCAACAATTGATTTCGTAAATAGTTGCGTGTATATTTGCTATCTTTATTTGAATCATCTTCGTAGTACTTAAAAGCATTTTCTTGTTGGTATTGCTTAATAAATGATTTGGATACATTTAATAATGGTCTGCAAATCATATAATCATTTCTTTTTTGAACTTGTTGAATACCTAAAGGTGCACGGCCAATTCTCCCAGTAAATAATCGATAAGCAATGGTCTCTTTTTGGTCATCCATATGGTGTGCCGTCAACAATACATCGCTACTAGTTTGTTTCATCATTTCATCAAACCATTCATATCTCATTTGTCTAGAAATATCTTGTATGCTCTTATTGTGACTAACCGTTTCGCTCAAATCTAATGTCTTGATATAAATTTCAATATGGTGTTTTTCGCAAAATCGTTTAATAAATTCTGCTTCTTCTCGCGAGGCTTCTCTTAAACCATGGTTGACATGTAAACAAATCAACTTACGATATGTGTCTTTATAAGTTGTATTTAACATGTGTAAAAGTGACATGCTATCTATCCCTGTCGAAACAGCTAAAGCTAAATCATCATCTTGTTGCCAAGTTACATTTAGCATGATTACACACCTCAATTTTCAAAAATTCATTTGATCTTGTCAAAATAAAAAGAGGCTCAACTAATTAGCCTCTTTTTATTATAATCCATTATCGTCTTGCACCTTTACCGCCACGACGTGATTCAGTTTGTCTCTTAATAGATGTTAACTTATCCTCACTATCTTTTAAAAAGTTTGATAATTTCTTCTCAAAGTCTTCAGGCTTAGCTTCTTTCTTAGGCGCTTGGCGCTTTGGACGTTCTTTAGCTTTTTTAATAGATAAACTAATCTTTCCATCATCAGCTACTGTTAATACTTTAACTTCTACTTCATCGCCTACAGTTAAATGGTCATTCACGTTCTCGACGTAGTTATCAGCAACTTCACTGATATGCACAAGGCCACTTTTCCCTTCAGGTAATTCAACAAATGCACCAAAATTCTTAATACCTGTAACTTTCCCTTTGACTTTATTGCCTACTTCAATTGACATATTATTACTGTATCCTCCTGATATAAATTCACTTTAACCTTATTATATGCTTCTATACAAAATTATACAACGCCATAAACAGATTATTTATCATTTTCCGCGTCTTTTTTATCTTCTGGTAATTTAAAAATAATTTCACCGTCATTGCTTAAAAAGTATTCGCTTCTCGCAAGTTTTTCTATATATTCTTTATCGTTCAGTCGTTTAATTTGTTCTTTAAGTTCTATCTCTTTATCTTGCAATTTTTCATATGTTACAGCTTTTTCTTTACGCTCTTGTACTAATTCATCATTGCGATTTTTTTGTAGAAACAGCATGATGATCATAATAACGATTATTAACAATAATACTCCACCAAATAAGGTAAGTCGCTTGCGTATCACTTGGCGCGTTTTATTGACAGTCTTTTTTTGTTTATTTTGGGACTGTGTATATTCATTATCTAGATTTTTAATTTTTTGCGCCATTGGTGTACCTCCTTATTTATATAGAATCTTGAATTTTTTCTTCTTTGATAACTTCAAACATTGTCTTAGCATTTTCTTTATTAGCATGTTCAGACAACCCTGTCACTTTAACAACAATTATTCTATTACCTAATCTAATTTCCAATTCATCTTCAACACTTACAGTCGTTCCTGCTTTAGCAACTTGACCATTTACTTTAACTCTACCTTGGTCACTCACTTCTTTAGCAAGTGTACGACGCTTAATCAGTCTAGATACTTTTAAATATTTATCTAATCTCAAATTGTTAAACCTCCTTTATTTATAAATTCTTTTAATGATTGTTCACCGTATCCCTCTAATTTGGTTTTATCATACAACTTCAAAAAGTAATCAGCAAATATTTTTTCTAGTTTCTCACGTTCAACTTTGCCTTCTTTTTGTTTTTCATTGTTCCAAATTTTCTTGAGGTCTTTAATATCGTCCGCCTCTTGGTCACCAAACACATGTGGATGTCTACGTATCATCTTAGAAGTTAATGTTTGTATCACTTCTCTTACATCAAAGTAAGCTTCTTTCTTTCCAATCGCAGCATGTAGCATCACTTGTAACAATATGTCTCCAAGTTCTTCTATCATATGATCAATATCATCTTCATCAATTGCTTCAATTAATTCAAATGCTTCTTCAAGCACATAACGTTTCAATGTTTCATGGGTTTGTACTTTATCCCAAGGACAGCCTTCTTCAGACACTAATGTATCGATAGTTTGTTCTAAATATTGAAAATCACCATATAGTTGTTCCTCTTTAGTTATTTTCGGAATGAATAAACTTGTTAAATTTGATAACTCAGCATGATGGTCCATTTCATACAATGGACATGAAATCACATCTGCTTCACCTAGTCTTGCATTAGAAACAAGTTTCACAGGGTGATTATCTGGATATCTTTCCATCAATGTGACTTTAATATCCGATGCAACTAATTGATCATACACTTGTGTAATAATCGTATTCGTTCTTATATTTAATAAAGTCTCAGATAAACACGTTCCGTCTAATAATGTAAATCCGTCATTTGGGTCAATATTAACAGCATTGAACATATCATCTAGAAAGCTTTTCCCACCTAACACGTGAACATCAGAGGATTTTTCTAATAGGAGCTGCGTCGTTGTTTCAGCTACCATTGGATCACCAGGTACCGCATAAATGATATTTTCATGTTCAGCCTTTTCAATCAACGTATCGACAATTTCAGAATATACATTAAGAAAATCATTGTGCTTTTCATAAATATAATCAAAACCTTGCCAATTTAAGTCTTCTAATTCTTTAACGACTGGATGGTCTAGCGTACGCGCATATATTACATCAGCTGATTGAAGTTTACGATAAACGCCCATTGGCAATTCTTCTAAACTATAATTACCTAAGCCAACAACTAAAATTTGTTGTGCCATATGTTAATTACTCCTTTATTATTTTATCCATTAAAGGCAAATGTTTCCATTCATCTTTTATTAATATTTTCATTTTTATTATACCTATTATGACAACCATTACGCCAACAATACCTGCCAGTAACATAATTAATAGACTGGTCATTCTCGTGTGCGTTGGAATAAGCAATACAACTTGTACAAATACAGACATGATTGCAAGTAAAGTAATCACTTTAATCATAAATAAACCCATACGTTGAAATTGATAAAGTTTCATCACATGTACATGCAAAATCAATGTATATATAGCGAGCGACAAGACTGTCGACAAACTTGCACCAAATATACCAAACTGCAGTACAAACCAGTAATTCCCGATCAATTTCGTTACCATACCAATAATGAGCGCAATAAATAATATATTTCTATTTAATTTCACTTGCAATAACGCTGTATACATGATGATAAATGTCACAAATACTACTGCGAGCATAAAGACGCTCAGTGTACCAATCAATTCATTCGTCTTAAAGAATACAGTATTTAATAACGGCAGTAAGTTCATTAAGCCAAATGCGGCAGCCATACTAAATAACACTGTTATTTTCAACGATGTATTAGCATATTCATTCACGAGTTGATGATTTTTCTTTTGCAGTTGTTCTGTTAACAATGGAATAAGCACAAAACTAAATGTAGTTGTGATGATAAGACCCATCTGAATTAATGAAGCACCTCTATCAAACACGCCTTTTACTTTTATACTTTCATGAAAGCTATATCCATTCTCTTGCAATAAATGTATAAGCGTAAATGAATCTACAATTTGCCATAAGATCAATATCAAATAAGAAATGGCATACAAGATTGTCATCGTCACGATATTTTTAGTGTCTTTCAATTTTATTTCCCAGGAAAACCTCAGTATAGGCTTTCTTTTAAACCAGAAGTAAATTGCAATACAACTTAATCCCAATACAGATCCACTGATTGCGATTGTGCCAGCTTGATAAATCGAAATATTCAAGCCAATAAACAACAAAATTGCGGTTAAAATCACACCGACTCTAACCACTTGATCAATAACCTGTGAAACGGCAATAAAGTTCATCTGATGTTTCATTTGATAATACCCTCGTGCCATTGAGATAAATACAAGTGGTATTAGCGCTATACTCGCCATACGAATCATAGGTGTTAAGTTTACATCACCCATTAGCCCACTTATCAAATGTGCACTTAAAAATATAGCAATACTTATCAACAAACAAGTCATTTGTAAGAACCAGAACATGCCTACTATTTCTGATTGTTTACGTTGAATCATCCAGCTACTCATGACACTAGGAAGCGCGTTTAAACTTACAACACTCACAATCGCAACGAGCGGATATACTTGTTGGTATGCATATAAACCTTCATCACCTAAAACATTTTGGTAAGGTACTCTATAAATTGCGCTTAAAATTTTAACAATGACCATCGTGCCTGTTAACAACAATACACTATTAAAAATTGGTTTAGATTGTGTCATCGTCTACCAAACTTTCATTGATCACATTAGTTAAAAATTTCAAATCGTCTAACCATTGTTTTGATTTTTGTAATTTAAACACCATTTGATTGTTCGAAACGGCTATTTTTAGTTTTCTACCGAGTGGTTCAGTAACTTTAAACAACACATCACCTTTTAAATGATTTGTCGTATATTCCGAAGCTGTCAATTGTATCACTTTAGCGACTTCTTTAATTTCTGTAATACCGAAATGAATACCATTCAATCTTACTCCCACAACATCTAATAAACGTTGTACTTCAACAGGGTACTCACCAAAACGATCGATCAATTCATCTTGAATATCTTCCAATTGAGTTTGAGTCGTAATCGATCTCAATTTTTTGTACATTTCAATTTTGGCTTGTTCATTCTTAATGTATTCTGCAGGAATATAGGCATCTATCTTAATGTCCACTTCAAGTTGTGGTACTTCTGATTCTGGTTCAATACCTCGTTTCACATTAACCGCTTCTTCTAACATTTGAGAATATAAGTCATAACCTACAGAATCTATGAAGCCATGTTGCTGACTACCTAATAGATTTCCTGCACCACGTATATTCAAATCACGCATGGCAATTTTAAATCCTGAACCTAGTTCTGTAAATTCTTTGATAGCTTGTAGTCTTTGCTCTGCAACTTCAGTTAGTACTTTATTTTGTTCATGTAAGAAATATGCATAACCAATTCGACTTGAACGACCTACTCGTCCACGCAACTGATACAATTGACTCAATCCAAATCTATTAGCATCTTCAATAATCAATGTATTGGCATTCGGAACATCGACACCCGTTTCAATAATCGTCGTTGTCACTAAAATATCGTATTCTCCATCCACAAAATTCAACATCGTTTCTTCTAATTCTCGTTCTGTCATTTGTCCATGAGCAACGCCAATTCTCGCATTAGGCATGAGCATAGATAACTGTTCACTCTTTTGATATATAGACTGCACGCGGTTATATAAATAGAATGCTTGTCCACCACGTGAAAGTTCACGTTCTAGTGCTTCTTTAACAAAACTCATATTTTGTTCTAATACATACGTTTGAACAGGGAATCTGTTTTCAGGTGGTGTTTCAATAACAGATAAATCTCTAACACCTAATAAACTCATATGAAGTGTTCTCGGAATTGGTGTAGCTGTTAAAGTAAGAACATCTACATTTGTCTTTAATGCTTTAATTCTTTCTTTATGTTTCACACCAAATCTTTGTTCTTCATCGACGATTAATAAGCCTAAATCTTTATATTCAACATCTTTACTTAGTAATTTATGTGTACCTACAACAATGTCTACAAATCCAGATTTGATACCTGCTTTCGTCTCTTTAACTTGTTTAGGTGTTCTAAATCTACTCATCATTTGAATTTCTACTGGATATTCTTGCATACGTTCTCTGAATGTTTCAAAATGCTGTTGGGCAAGAATCGTTGTTGGTACGAGCACGGCTACTTGCTTACCTTCCAAGACTGCTTTAAATGCAGCTCTTATCGCTACCTCAGTCTTACCATATCCAACATCACCACAAAGCAGTCTATCCATCGGTCTTCTTTTTTCCATATCTGCTTTAATTTCTTCTAAAGAAGTGACTTGGTCAGGCGTAGGTTCATATGGGAAGTCCATTTCAAATGTCATTTGTTCTTCAGTATCTGGCCCGTATTGATAGCCTTCAACTTGTTCTCTCTCTTGATAAAGCTTCAACAGTTCATCCGCAATGTCTTCCACATTTTTTTGAACTTTAGCTTTCGTTTTTTTCCATTCTGTACCGCCAAGTTTATTTACCTTTGGCTCTTTATCATCGGAACCAACAAACTTCTGAACATCATTCATTTGATCAACAGGTACAAATAATTGATCGGTACCTTTATATTGAATTTTAATATAATCTTTATGAATGCCGGATACTTCTAATGTTTCAACACCTAAATATTTACCAACACCATGATGTACGTGTACAACATAGTCCCCCACATTCAATTCTTGATAAGACTTTATTTTTTCAGCATTAGATAACTTTTGTCTTCTTTTAGACTGTTTTCTTTCACGTGCTTTGAAAAGTTCTTTTTCTGTCACGACGACAAGCTTCATATAAGGTAATTCAAATCCTTCTGACAGCGCGCCATCCGTTACGATAGCTTGTCCTCGGTCACCGACTTGTTCTACCCTATCTATAACAGTTGGAATTTTCATGTCGTTTAACATACTTTGAATACGAGACTTTCTCGTTTCAGATTCTGCTAATAATACGACCGTGAATCCTTGTTTCATAAAGCGATCAAACTCTGATTGCATAATATCGTATTGTCCATAGAACCTTTGAACAGGTTTACATGAGAATTTCACCATCTCTTCAATTTCAACTGGCATACTTGCAGTAAATAAAGTGAAATAGGCAATTTTATGCTGATGCAACAGTTCAGTAAAAGCATGTTCAGAAATAAAGCGTTGGCCAATAAATCCTTGACCTGATTCTATTAGCGATTGCGTAAATTCTTCGATTTCGACGTCTAATGAATGTTCAGTTTCTTTAATTCGATTATATTCGTCTACAACAATAAGTGCATCATCCGCAAAATAATCTGTTAAAGTTGTGACTTCATCATACATAAACGAAATCACACGTCTTAAAATTTGATGATCTTTCAATTCATCACTTTGCATCAATATCGTTTGATACGTATCTTTTAAGTCGGGACGCATTTCTGTAGCTAATTGTTGTCTTGTCTTTTCGTATGCTTCTTCCATACGTTCTGGAAGTTGGCTAATTTGTTCACTTGTAAAAATATAATCACTAGCCGTTGTAATTTCAACTTGTTCAACATTACCTAAAGAGCGTTGTGTTTCAACGTCAAACAACCTCATACCGTCTACTTCAGTATCAAACAATTCGATACGAACAGGATCTCCAGTTACTGGATAGATATCAATCAACCCACCACGAATTGAAAACTCGCCAACTGCTGATACTAACGATTGCCTCTTATAGCCCATATCAATCAATTGATTAGCCCATTCATCTAAATCAATATCATCACCTATTTGAATCGATTTATAATGTTCATTCCAAATATGCTTCGGTGTTAGTTGTTTTTTCAAACCGTTTATAGGCACGATAAATAAGCCCTTCTTGCCTTGAGCAAGTTGGGTTAGTGTTCTGATACGTTCACTCATTAAATCAGGACTTTGAGTCGAGAACGCCTCTATCATAATATCTTGTACAGGAAACTTAAATACTTCTTCAGGTGGTAATAATTGAAGAATATCCGCTTCTAATTTATCCGCCTGATACAAGTTATTTGTTACGATAACGAGTTGTTTATCGTTTTTAAGATATTGTTCTAATATGAGTAGCGCTTTACTTGACTGATTAAGTCCTGTTATGAGTATGTTCTTTTCTCCAAATATTTGCGTTAATTCTTGAAATCGTTCGTCTGCTTGTATGATTTCATGGATAACGTGTTTCATATAACTTCACCATTATACTGGTTCATCACATTCTGAAAAGTTTCGCCTTTAATTAAAGCTTCACAAGCATCTGCTGCGCGATCGATCACTTTTTCCATTGTAATCATTTCATCATCAGAGAACTTTTGAAGCACATAACTCGGTACACTCATGCCATTTGTAGGACGATCAATTCCGATTCTAATACGGTTAAAACGGTCTGTCCCTAAATGTTGAATTAAAGACTTCATACCGTTATGGCCACCAGCACTTCCTTTCTGACGTAGTCTCAAATGACCTTGAGACTGGTCCATGTCATCATAGAGTACAACTAGATCCTCTATATCTATATTATAATAATCCATTAATGGTCTTACAGCTTCACCTGATAAATTCATGAAAGTCATAGGCTCAATGAGCATTACTTTCTCACCATTTATAAGACCTATTGTATATGCGCCTTTAAATTTTTGTTTATCTAAATCTAGTTGATGACGATCAAGTAATTTATCAACTACTTCAAAGCCAATATTATGACGTGTTAAGTCATATTTCTTTCCGATATTTCCAAGTCCAACAATACATTTCATGTTGTAACCTCCATATTAATTCTAAGTATATATTATAGCATTTTTGTGATTTATTTCATCTATCTATACTTACATAAAAAAACCCAACACAAATGTGTTGGGTTGAAGATTTAAAAAATATTATTTTTCTTCTTCTGATTCTTCTTTTTCAGCTTCTTCTTCTGCTACTGCATCAGCTTCTTCAGCTGCAGTTTCTTCAGCATCTTCAGCAGGTTCTTCTGTTGGAGGAACTACTGTTACAACTGCTTCTTCTTTATCGTTTTCGATAGTGTATTTACCAGTTGCATCTAAGTCGCCTACTAAGTAGCTATCACCAATAGCTAATTCTGTAATATCAACTTCGATATTTTCAGGAATTGCATCTGGAGTAGTTGTAACTTGTAAGTCGAATAATGGTTGTTGAACTACGCCACCTTCAGAAGCACCAACTGATTCACCTACTAATACTACAGGTACGTCTACAGTTAATTCTTCTTTCATGTTGATAGCTAAGAAGTCAACGTGAGTGATTTGATTTTTAAGAGAATCGTATTGATAATCTGAAACCATAACTTTGATTGTTTTTGAACCAACACCTAATTCGATAACGCCGTTACGTCCAACTTCACGAATTGTTTTGATGAATTCAACTTCATCAACTTTAACAGATGTATTTTTAGCACCGTAACCGTATACGACCGCTGGAATAACACCTGAAGCTCTTAATTTACGTAAACTAGAACGAGTTTGTTTACCTTGACGGATAACTGACTTTAATGAAGTCATTATCTTTTCCACCTTTCATTTATGCGCGATATGCGCTCCTACACTTACCCATCAACAATAATCGCTGCTTGTAAGTGGTTATTTAGTCCATAAAAATGAACCGTTTGTTATTATACACGAATATTATAAATTAATCAAATAGCACACTAACAGATTCTTGTTCATATACTCTAACAATTGCTTGTGCTAATAATTCTGCTACAGACAATTCTTTAACGTTTGCAGGTTTTCTATCTTCTGGTAATTGAATAGAATTTGTAACAACTAATTCTTTAATTTGAGAATTTTCGATACGTTCTTTTGCTGGCCCTGATAATACAGGGTGTGTACAACAAGCATAAACTTCTTTTGCACCTTTTTTAACAAGTGCATCTGCTGCTAATGTAATTGTTCCAGCTGTATCAATAATATCGTCGATAATGATGGCAGTCTTACCATTAATATCTCCAACAATATTCATAACTTCTGCTACGTTCGGTTTCGGACGACGTTTATCAATAATAGCGATAGGTGTTTTTAGACGGTCAGCCATTTTACGCGCTCTTGTTACGCCACCATGGTCAGGTGAAACAACTACTGTTGATTCAGGATCTAAACCTTTTTCTAAGAAGTAATTTGATAAAATTGGTACGCCCATTAAATGATCAATCGGTATGTCAAAGAACCCTTGAATTTGAGGTGCATGTAAATCAAGTGCTATCATTCTGCTTGCGCCAGCTTTTTCTATAATATTTGCCACAAGTTTAGCAGTGATTGGTTCACGGCTTCTAGCTTTACGGTCTTGTCTTGCATAACCATAATAAGGCATTACAATATTAATATTTGCTGCTGATGCACGTTTACAAGCATCAATCATAATTAATAATTCCATCAAGTGTTCATTCACTGGGTTTGATGTTGGTTGAATAATAAACACATCACAACCACGGATACTTTCTTCAATATTAATTTGAACTTCACCATCAGCAAATCTCTTAACTGTAGATTTACCTAATGGGATCCCTACTAAATTGGCAACTTCTTGCGCTAATGGTTGGTTACCTTCAAGCGAAAATATTTTTAATGAAGAGTTCTTATATTCAGTGTTCAACATTTCTGTTCCTCCGATATCATTTTGACTCATGTTTTGACGGCTCCTTTTATTTCGTTTTATAATATCCTTCTTTTGTCGTTTGTCTAGCGCGACCTAGCGCCAAGCTTTCATTTGGTACATCATCTGTAATCGTTGACCCTGCTGCTATGAATGATCCATCTCCAATTTCTACTGGTGCAACTAGATTTGAATTACATCCAATAAACGCATCATCTCCTATAACCGTACGGAATTTATTCACGCCATCATAATTTACAGTGATAGAACCACAACCAATATTTGTTCTTGCACCTACTTCTGCATCTCCGATATAACTTAAGTGTGAAACTTTAGCACCATCTTTCAAGACAGCCTTTTTAGTTTCAACAAAGTTACCAATTTTCGTATCTTTGCCTAGTTCAGAACCTGGTCTTAATTGTGCAAATGGTCCTACTGTAGCGTTTTCGCCTACAACTGAATCTGTAATAACAGATTGTTTAATTGTAGCATCATCTTTAATTGTACTATTTTTGATGTCAGAATTCATTCCTATCGTAACATTTTTTCCTATAATTGTTGTGCCAGAAAGTCTTACGCCTGGTTCTACAACTGTGTCTTCACCAATTACGACTTGTTTCCCGATATAAGTTGTAGCTGGATCAATAATTGTTACGCCATTTAGCATATGTTGATGATTGATACGTTCTTTCATTTTCTGTTCAGCTTTCGCAAGTTGCACTCTATCGTTCACACCCATAATGCCGTCAACATCGTTCGTAATAAAAGCAGAAACTTTTTCATTTTCTTCTTTTAGGATGCGAATCACATCTGGTAAATAATATTCACCTTGTGCGTTATCATTGTTTACTTTTTCGAGTGTTTCAAATAACTTTTCATTATCGAAAGCAAATATACCAGAACTGATTTCATTAACTTCAGCTTCAGCAGAAGAAGCATCTTTTTGTTCGACAATTCCAGAAACCAAACCATTTTCATCGCGAATGATTCTGCCGTAGCCAAACGGGTTGTCAACTTTTGCAGACAAGACAGTTGCTACTGCACTTTCAGACTCATGAAAATCTAATAAGTTTTTAATCGTTTCGTCACTGATTAATGGTGTGTCTCCACATACAACAATTGTTGTGCCTTTTTCAGTACCTAATATATCTTTAGCAGTCTTTACTGCATGTGCTGTTCCTAATTGTTCTTCTTGATGTACAAACTGAGATGCATGACCGATTGCTTCTTTGACATTTTCAGCACCATGTCCAACAACTGTTACGACTTTATCAACACCTGCATTTTTCACGCTATCTATAACATGTTGAACCATTGCTTCTCCAGCTACTGTATGTAGTACTTTGTAAAGTTTAGATTTCATTCTTGTACCTTTACCAGCAGCTAATACAACTGCATATTTTTGCATTGCAAATACCTCCATTTATACACACTTTAGTCTATTATAATTTAATTGACCGCATAGTATCAAGAAAGACTTCAAGTAAACGTTTCCTTATTAACAAATCCATTATAATGAAACATAAAAAAACAGCAGTTAAAATCACAAGATTTTAACTGCTGTTTATCAATATACGTGAGCTGAGTACTTTAAATATCGTTATTCTTCTTCACTGTCTGATGCTTCATCGCTATCCTCTGAATTTGAGGCTTCTTGAGCTGATTTTGGAATAATGACTTCATCTGTTTCATCATATACTTTCATAACCGCTTCTTGAATTTCTTGTCTCATTTCAGAATTAATGGGATGCGCAATATCTCTAAATTCCCCATCTGGCGTACGCTTACTAGGCATAGCCACAAACAGTCCTGAATTTCCCTCGATTACTCTTAAGTCGTGAATAACAAAAGCGTCATCTAATGTTATAGAAACTAATGCTTTCATTCTTCCATCCGTTTGAATTTTTCTTAATCTCACATCTGTTACCTTCATGATTTGTGTGCCCCCTGTTTTGTCTATTTAAAGTAGCAGCATCATATTAATTGAAGTTAGTTATTTATTTTTGCAATCATTTCGATTTCAACTTTAACATCTTTCGGTAAACGTGCAACTTCTACACAACTTCTAGCAGGCAAATGTTCATTAAAATATTCGCCGTATACGGCATTGATGTCTTGAAAGTCGTTCATATCTTTTATAAAAATTAAAGATTTAACGACACTTTCTAAAGATGCGCCACTTTCTTGAAGTACTACTTTTAAATTTTCTAGTACTTGCTTAGTTTGTTCTTTGACATCTTCAGAAACGACTTCACCTTGTTGATTTAACGGTATTTGACCAGAAGTAAATACTAAATTATCTACTACTACTGCATGGCAATATGGTCCTAAAGCTTCTGGAGCATTTGTTGCGTTAATACTTTTCATGTTGATTACTCTCCTTTTAATTAAATCTTTTTAAACAGTTGCCTTCTTCTACTGAAAATTGCTGATTGTACTCGTCTACGTCAGATAGCCTAACTAAAGATGTATAATCTTCAATCAATCGATGTTTAACTTCTTTTGATTCTACAAGTACTGATACCCCTTTTACTGTAGCTTTAAACTCATTCATCAAATTGATTACACCATTAATAGATCCGCCTGCTCTCATAAAGTCATCAACAATCAATACATTCGAATATTCAGGCAATGTTCTTTTTGATAAAACCATTGTCTCAATCTTTCTAGAAGACCCAGATACATAGTTTATCGATACTGTAGATCCTTCTGTTACTTTATTGTCTTTTCTTATAACTACAACTGGCAAATTAAGCACTTTCGCCACGGCATTTGCTAAAGAAATACCTTTTGTTGCTATTGTAACTACCGCATCAAGTTCTTCATCCATGTACATTGTAGCGATTAACTCTCCTACTTGATTTAATAGTTTAGGATTACCTACTAAATCCGACATAAATAAATAGCCACCTGGCAACAGTCTTTCTTTTTCTTTTAGTAATTCACACAATTTTTCAATCAATTCACGTGCTTCTTCGACGTACATTTTAGGTCGGTAAGTTACACCGCCACTTGCACCGGCAGTCGTTTCTATAATACCAAGTCTCTCAGCAGTAAACGTTTCTTTAATAATTTGTATGTCTTCACTAATAGACGACTTTGCCTGACCAAAATGATTCACAAAATAAGTCAACGGCACTAACTCGTTCGGATGTTTCAATAAATATTGTGTCATATAAACGATTCTTTCACTTCGTTTAAACCTCATTTATAAAACTCCAATCTCTATTCCGTATTTTAAGCTTAATTATACTATAATCGTTCGCATTCCTCAAAGCTATCCGAGCAGTCTCGCGATGTATACATCGTTACAACATCCCATCAAAGCATTATATACTTGCTTAGCTTGTCTTTCTTTTTGAACAAAGCCATATATAGTCGGGCCACTGCCACTCATCAAAGCAGCATCTACACCAGTATTACTCATAGTATTCTTCAATTTCTCAACCTCTGGATATAGTTGCATCGTGACTTTTTCGAGGCTATTACCGAGCGACTGACACATTGAGGCATAATCGTTATTTTCAATTGCCTTAAGACATGCTTGTGTTTGTACTTCATCCTTGTTTTCTAAATCTAACGCACCGTATATTTCAGGCGTTGAAACACCTATATCTGGTTTCGCGATAACGACCCATGCTGAAGGTGGTTTAGGTAAGTGCGTAATTTTCTCACCTCTACCTTGGCATAAAGCTGTTTTTCCATAAATACAAAACGAAATATCAGATCCAATTTCTGAAGCCAGCTCACTTAATGTTTCTAAAGATTCATTAATTCCCCATAATTCATTCAAACCTCTAAAAGTAGCGGCTGCATCACTTGATCCACCAGCTAAACCTGCTGAAATCGGAATGCTTTTTTCTAATGAAATCTTCACACCTTTTTTAATATTGTATCTATCTTGCATCAATTTTGCTGCTTTATATGCTAAATTTCTATGATCACTTGGTACAAAATTATGTTCTACATCAATAATGATTTCACCATCGTCTCTACACTCAAATGTTAATCGGTCATTTAAGTCGATGGTCGTCATAATCATTTCCACTTCATGATATCCATCTTCACGTTTATATAACGTATCTAATGTTAAATTAATTTTTGCTGGTGCAGTTTCATAAATCATATACTTGCCCTCTCTAAAACTTATTATTATGATTTTACCATAAATAAAAGTTAGAAAGTATTAGCTTTATTCTATTTTTTGGCATAATAAAAAACCCTACGCCATATCACAGTCATATCGCGTAGAGTTTTTTATTAAATACTTTTAATTATTGAACGATGAATTCTTCTTTATGTTCATTCATAAAAGTTACTTGGACATTCTCAGTTAATACATCAGTGTATGTATAAGATACACGCTCAAAATTATGTTTCTCTTGATCTAATTCGACCACGAAAACTGATGGATACGTTTCCTTAAGCACGCCACTTCGCTCAATTAACTTCTTACGTCCTCCATTAGCTTTAAGTACAATACGATTTCCTAATTGACATTCCAATATTTTTTTGATGTCTACTAAAGTCTTCGGCATATTGACCCACCTCGCTATAAATAAAATTATACTACGAAAGCGGATTTTTGTCAAATAAAATTTAAATTTTATCAAGTTGATAAAGTAATGTCAATATATTTACACAGATAAATTCGGGTATTTTTTCAAATTGTTACAAAGATGTGCATATTCTTGTATTGTTAGCGTTTCACCACGTCGCTTAGGGTCTATGTTTGAAGCATTTAGCCATTCGACGATTTCATCTTTATGCAGTTTACCCTCTTTAATTGTATTAATATAATTGTTCAAAATTGTTTTTCGCCTTTGTCCAAAAGCACCTTTTGAAAGCTTGAATAGAAGTTTCTCATCATCTACTTGGACGATCGGTTCAATGCGTTTCGTTAATTTAATAACAATAGAATCAACATTTGGTGGTGGCATAAAGACAGTCTTCGGGACGATTAAAACACGTTCAGTTTCAGTGTAATACTGACAAGCTATTGATAACGAACCATAACTCTTACTACCTACTTCAGCGTTTAAGCGTTCTCCTACTTCTTTTTGCATCATGACAACATAGCCATCTATTGGCAAATCATTTTCTAGTAAATTCATCAATATAGGTGTCGTAATGTAATAAGGTAAATTGGCAACCAACATAATTTTATCGCAGTCTTTTAAGTGCGTTTCAATTTCTTTTTTGACATTGGCTTTCAATATATCTTCATTTACAACTGTTACATTGTCATATGGACTTAACGTATCTTCTAATACAGGTATTAACCTTTGATCAATTTCAAAAGCCAATACTTTCTTTGATGCTCTCGCTAATTGTTCAGTAAGTGAACCCATTCCTGGTCCAACTTCAATAACACCTGTATTCTCATCTATATCACTAGCAGAAATAATTTTTTGAATAATATTTGTATCGATTAAAAAGTTCTGACCTAAACTCTTTTTGAATTTAAATCCATATTGATCTAATAACGCTTTTGTACGTTTAGGTGTTGCTATATCTTTATCGTTCATCGTGTCACTCCTCTTTATATCCCAGTGCTTCTTTTACATCTTTCTCAGTATAACCGAAGGCATTTAATTTGTTTAGCAATTGTTTGCCATTTGAATGGCCTATATTTAATTTACTGCATAGTATTTCGCGTTTTCTTCTAGCGTCTGGTCCTATAATTAAACCAAGGTCAATTAAGACTGCTTTATCAATTGTTTCAATGTCCGCTTCTAATGGAGAACTCACATTTGTAAGTGCATCTTTAATTGTTTCAATTGAGGCATGCTCTACGCCTATTTTTCCTCTTTTATTTTTAGCTTTATCTCTTGGTATAAATGCATGTTTCACACTAGGGATATACTGCTTGATTGTATTTCTAATTTTATCACCTGGGAAATCTGGGTCAGTTAATACAATAACACCACGTTTTTCATGCGCTTGTCTTATAACTTCTAGAGTTTCTTTTGATATTGCTGAGCCATTTGTTTCTATCGTATCGCAATCTACTGCTCTTTTAACATTAACTGTATCATCGCGTCCCTCAACAACAACAAATTCATTTATCTTCATATTCATTTCCTTCTTTAAAGATGCCCCAAAACAACCGTTTTGGGGCATCATATTTTATAATTTAAATAATCTTTCAGCATTTTCTGTAGTAGCTTTACATACTTCCTCGTATGAAATTCCACGCAATTCAGCAATTTGTTCTGCAACAAGTTTTACACGTGCAGGTTCGTTTCTTTTCCCTCTATAAGGGTGAGGTGATAAGTATGGTGCATCTGTTTCAACGAGTAACCTATCTAAAGGTATATGTTGAGCTACTTCTTTTGGTTGTTTCGCATTTTTGAACGTGACAGGTCCACCCAATGAAATATAGAAATTCATTTTGAGTATTTCATCAGCTATTTCGTTTGAGCCACTGAAACTATGCATAATTCCGCCAACTTCACTTGCATTTTCTTCTTTTAAGATATCAACGCAATCTTGAGTTGCTTCTCTATTATGAATAATGATCGGTAGTTGGACACGTTTCGCTAATGCGATTTGCTTTCTAAACACTTCTTTTTGGATATCTTTAGGCGACTTATCCCAGTGGTAATCTAACCCCATCTCACCTATACCGATGATTTTTGGGTGTTTAGACAATTCTTCAATCCATTGTAGGCGTTCTTCCGTACAATCAATTGCATCAACAGGATGCCAACCTATAATGCCATATATAAAATCATACTGGTCTATTAATTTCATCGTTCTTTCAATCGTGTTCGTGTCGAAACCAACAACGAACATTCTATCGATACCTTCTTCCAAAGCTCGATCGATTACTTCTTGTAAATCTTCATCGTATTGATCCGCATTTAAATGGACGTGTGTATCTATTAACATTCGAATCTTCCTTTCATTACTTTACTTAATGATAGATCCGTTTTGTATTGCATTTGGTAAACCTACTAAAGTAAGTGTGCCGTCTTTCTCAGCTGATAAAATCATACCCTCTGATAATTCACCACGTAATTTTACTGGTTTTAAGTTCGTAACGACCGCTACTTTTTTACCTACAATATCTTCAGGTTTATAAAATTCAGCTATACCTGAAACAATTTGTCTCTTTTCGTTACCTAAATCTACTTTTATTTTTAAAAGTTTATCTGATTTTTTCACATAGTCTGCACCTGTAACAGTAGCAGCTTTGATTTCTACTTTATCAAATTGATCAATTGTGATTTCTGGTTTAGATGGCACTACTTCTTCCTCAGCAGTTTCAGCTTCTTCTTCAGATGGTTCTGCAGTCGTTCCACCTTGCATAGAATCTTTGATGAATGCCACTTCTTGCTCTACATCTAATCTAGGGAAAATAGGCTCAGGTTTTTCGATTACTTTGATATCTTGATCAATAGCGCCATATTGTTCAATACTTTCAAATGTATCAAGTTTACCTTTTTCCAAGTTTAATTGACGGAAAATCTCATATGGTGCATGTGTTAAGAATGGACGTAATAATACTGCTGCAAATCTAATGTTTTCAACTAAGTGAATCATGACATTTTCTAGCATTTCACGTTCATTTTCATCTTTAGCTAATACCCATGGTGTTGTTTCATCAATATATTTGTTTGTACGACTAATCAACTTCCAAACTTCTGCTAAAGCAACTGAGAATTGCATGTTTTCCATTGATGAATAGAATTTATCTTTAGTATCTAAAGCCATTTGTTCCATTTCTTCATCTAATGGATGTAATTTGCCTTTATATTTAGGAAGTACGCCATTAAAGTATTTATTAACCATTGCTATTGTACGATTCACTAAGTTACCTAAGTCATTAGCTAAATCGTAATTTGTTCTTTCAACGAACGCTTCAGGCGTAAATACACCATCTGCGCCAAATGGTAATTCTCTCATGAGATAGTATCTTGTTGCATCTAAGCCGTATTTATCAATTAAGACGTTCGGATCTACAACATTACCTTTAGATTTACTCATTTTACCGTCTTTCATCAAGATCCAACCGTGAGCAAATTCACGTTTAGGTAAAGGTAAGTCTAAAGCCATCAATAAGATTGGCCAAATAATTGAATGGAATCGAACGATTTCTTTAGCCATTAAATGCACATCTGCTGGCCAATATTTTTTAAATAGCGTATCGTCATCTGATAAATAACCTAACGCAGAAATATAGTTCACAAGTGCGTCAATCCAAACATACACAACGTGTTTAGGATTAGAAGGTACTTTAATACCCCAATCAAAAGTCGTTCTAGAAATCGCTAAATCTTCTAGACCTGGTTTAATAAAGTTATTGATCATTTCATTCTTACGAGAAATAGGTAAAATGAATTCCGGATTTTCATCGAAAAATTTGAGTAAACGATCAGCATAGTTATCTAATTTAAAGAAATAACTTTCTTCTTTCACAAGTTCTACTTCATGACCTGAATCAGGACTCTTACCACCGACGATTTTGCCACCTTCATAAACTGGATCGACAAGTTGTGTTTCAGTATAATATGTTTCATCTGGTATTGAGTACCAACCTTCATACTCACCTAAGTATATGTCACCTTGTGCTAATAACTTTTCGAAGACTTTTTCGACAACTTGTTTATGTCTTTCTTCAGTAGTTCGAATAAAATCATCATTAGAGATATCTAATTTCTTCCATAAAGATTGGATACTTTTAATAATGCCATCTAAATATTCTATTTCAGATAAGCCCGCTTCTTTAGCTTTTTCTTGTATTTTTTGACCATGTTCATCTGTACCAGTTAAATAATGAACATCATAGCCTTGTAACCGTTTATATCTAGCAATTACATCACCAGCAACCGTAGTATACGCATGACCTATGTGTAAATTCCCGCTCGGATAATAAATCGGTGTCGTAATGTAAAAAGTCTCTTTCGTCATCAGCGTTTCCTCCTAATATCTTATCTATATAATATACCGAAAATTAAGCATTTTTTCAATATTACCTGATTATGGTATAGAGATAACAATTGTTTTATATTTCAAAAATTAAACGCATGCAATATATTGTTATATTGACATTTTCTTGAATTCATATTAGTATACTATTTATATAATTGTCGAATGAATGTCGAATTAGATAATTATGGTTTTATTAAACGGAGGTAAAAAGATGAAATCAACTGGAATCGTGCGTAAAGTAGATGAACTAGGCCGTGTAGTAATTCCAATCGAATTACGACGCATATTAGACATTGCTGAGAAAGATGCTTTAGAAATTTATACAGATGACGATAAAATTATCTTAAAGAAATACTCACCTAACATGACTTGTCAAGTTACTGGAGATGTTTCTGAAGACAATTTTGTTTTAGCTGATGGTAAAATTGTCTTAAGTAAAGAAGGCGCTCAGCAACTAATTAATGAGATTGAGAAAAAATCAAAATAATAAAAGCTGCATATAAAAAAAGGAAATTTAAAGTACATCATTTACTTTAAATTTCCTTTTTTTGTTTATTCGTCAATATGATACGCTTCGTATACATCTCTTTTTTTCATTTTTCTATCTACTGCTACTTGTTTGATAGCATCTTTTGATCTCATTTGATGTTCATTTATATAAATTTCGACATGTTGAACGAGATCTAAGTCTTCCCACCAATTATCCACTTGTGTCGATTCATCGATACCTTCAATCAAGATGACGAACTCACCTTTTTGAGGTATGACCTCATTTGATAACATTTCTTCAATGACCTTTATTTGATTCGTTTCCACTTGTTCGAATTTTTTAGTAAGTTCTCTTCCAATTGCTACTTTTCTTTCAGGATCTATCTCAGCTATTGCTTGTACCGTTTGTTTAATTCTATAGGGTGATTCATAAATCATAGAAGTTGATTCTCTCGTCATCCATTTTTCCAATACATCATGTTTTTCTTTCGCATGTCTAGGTAAAAATCCTAGAAACACAAATTTATATGATGGTAATCCACTTGTCATTAATGCTGTAATAGCAGCATTAGGCCCTGGTATTGTTTCAACACGATAACCAGTATCCCTAACTTGATTCACAAGTTCATAACCAGGATCACTTATACAAGGACAGCCTGCATCAGAAACGAGCGCAATATCTTTGCCCTCTTCTAATAACCTCAATATTTGCTCAGATGACTTATCTTTATTATGTTCATGGTAAGACTTAAGAGGCGTTTGTATCTCATAATGCTGACAAAGCTTACCTGTAACACGTGTATCTTCACAAAAAATATAATCGACTTCTGTTAACATTCTAACCGCACGATAAGTGATATCTTCTAAATTTCCGATTGGGGTTCCTACTAAATATAATATAGACATATTACCCCTCCTTAATAAGCGCTAATTTTTGTTTTCTACTTAACTGTTTTAAAGCATATTCTCGTTTTAAAGCTTCGGATTTATTATCGAATGTCTCATGATATACAAGTTTAACAGGGCGTCTCACTTTAGTATATTTAGCACCTTTACCTTCATTATGGACTTTTAACCTTCTGTCTAAATCTGTTGTATAACCAGTATATAATGTTTGATCCTTACACTCTAATATATATGTATAATGGTTAACCATAATATACAACCTTCATTTCTTTTGAATAATCTCCATTTTCATCATAAATATAAAATGGTTGTTCAACTTTCAATCCTGCTTGACCACCACTTCTACCTTCAACTAAAATCGTAACCGCTTCTTTTTTATTAGGTGTACTATATACCATTCTTAATCTTTTAGGTTCGATTTTATATTGTCGAAATGCGCTTAAGACATCCATCAGTCTTTCCGCTCTATGGACCATTGCAAGTTTACCACCTTGCTTTAACAAATGCTTACTTGCTTTTAAAACATCATCTAATGTGCAATATATTTCATGTCTCGCAATTTTATGTGCTTCCTTTTGATGCTGTATTTGTTGATTTTCTTTAAAGTAAGGTGGGTTTACGGTTACAACATCAAATGTTGAAGGAGGATATGAGGTTGATACATTCTTTAAATCCATTTGATTGATAGATATTTGATCTTCTAATTGATTATGAGATATCGTTCGTTTAGCCATATTCACTAAAGCCTCTTGAATTTCTATCGCTTCAATACTAGCTTGAGATTTGTGAGCCAATAATAAAGGAATAATGCCATTACCAGAACATAAATCCATTACTTTATCTTTATTTCGTACCTTTATAAAATCTCCTAATAACAATGCATCTGTTGAAAATGAAAACACATCATCATTTTGAATAATTTCAAATTCTTCTCTTAATAATTGGTCGAGTCTTTCTCCCGAATTCAGCATTTAAACACCTCACTTAAAAAATCAGGCATATAACATGCCTGATTTTCTTATTATCTATTCAATACTTCTAAACAAAATAAACAATCTTGTCCTTGTCTGTGTTTACCAAACAATTCTCCTCGACAAATATGAAAACCTTCATGATATAACATTGCTAAGTTATCTTTACTTTGAAGTGGCTTTAATTTCTTGTTTGGCTTTTTTTGTTGATTGTCTTCACTTGTTTCCATTACACGCTTCAAACTTTCATTCTCCAATTGAAGGGCAACATTGTCTTCGACTAATTCAACTGCCTGGTTTTTCAACTTTTCCATATGTTCATTAATTTGCTTAAGTTCATTCTCTAATGTCATAATCGTTTCAAACAACTCGTCCCTATTCACAATATAATCCTCCCTTATGAATGGACTTCAAGTAATTCATCAAGTTTATAATCAAAGAGTTGTTCGAAACCTTTCACTTTAACTTGCATTGTTATATCTAAAATATTTAATCCAACAACTTTGCCATCACCCTCTGGCGTCACAACAGTTGTACCAATATCAGGCAATTCATTTCTAACCTCTTCATAATAATCATTTTCGTATTTTAAACAACACATTAAACGACCACAAGCACCTGATATTTTAGTTGGATTTAATGATAAGTTTTGATCTTTAGCCATTTTAATTGAAACAGGTTCAAAATCACCTAAAAATGTTGAACAACATAATGAGCGACCACATGGACCAATACCGCCAAGTAATTTCGCTTCGTCTCTCACACCAATTTGTCGTAACTCAATTCGTGTTTTTAATTCATATGCTAAAGATTTTACTAAAGTTCGGAAATCTATTCTATCATCAGCTGTAAAATTAAAGATGACTTTACTTTTATCTAATGTATATTCACAATTAACAAGTCGCATATTAAGCTCGTGAGTTGCTACCAACTCTTTACATAATGCCAAAGCATCGTCTGCATCTTTTAAGTTATCTTGATATTTTTGAATATCAGCTTCTGTTGCATGACGGATAACTTCTTTCAATGGTAAGACAACATCATCTTTACCTACATGGCGATTTGTTAATTTTACTTTACCAAGTTCAATACCACGTTTAGATTCAACGACAACTAAGTCATTTTCTTTGAAACGTTCCCCATTTGGTGAGAAATATTCTTTCTTACCAGCTTTTTGGAATTGAACACCAATTATTTCATACATTTAATCACCTCTTCCCATTTATAACCATTTGTTCTAATACTAACGTTGCATTAACGTTTTGAGCTAATTTACGGTTTGCTTCCGTTATAACTTGTATATAATTCGAAATGTCATTTAAAGATAAATATTGACTGATCTCTTTAATTTCCACTTCTAAATCTGGATATGCCATTATCGTATCTATTTGGATTTTGGCATGTAATAAATCTTGAAAATAAGCATTCAAGCTATTTAAAAATAATTGCTGTAACGGGCGTGTATTAGCAACTTTTATGCAATCGATCAAATATATCATTGCCATCTGTGTATCTTTTACCATCAATTCAGCAAGTTTCGTTACAGTTTTTCTAAGCTGTACAAAAAATTGTTCTTCTGTAAGAGCAAGTGCTTCTTCTTTATCAGAAGTAACAAAACTCAATGTATGCGCAATTGCAGAAGAAATACCAGACAGTTTTAATTCTTCTATATAATTTTCTTTAGATGCAGGTTTAAAATGAACAAGTTGGCATCTTGAATGTATAGTTGGCAATATTTGATCTTTCTTTGTTGTCAGTAACAGGGCAATTGTATTTGGAGGTGGTTCTTCCAAAAATTTAAGTATACTATTTTCACCCTGTACTGTTAGTTTATCAAAAGCTTCAATAATGTAAACTTTATATTGACTTTCGATTGGTTTTTGATTCATTTTTCTTAGTAATTCTTCTATTTGTTGTTTCTTTATCGTCGTTTCATCTGATTGAATATATACAAAATCAGGATGATTTAAATTTTGAACTTTAACCACACAACTTTGTTCTGATTCACATAATATTTGTTCAGCAAAATATAAAGCTGTAGATTTCATTTCAAACATATTATCTCCCTCAAATAAATAAGCATGAGATAATTGTTGTGCACTTAATAAATGATCAATCTCTTTGGTTAATTGCATATTTTACGCTCCTTGCAATAAAAAAGCTGCTCAAACGGCAGCTCATCAGTTCTTAAAATTGATGGAATTGTTCAATTGGCATAACGAATACAGTTGCGCCACCTACTTCAACTTCTACAGGGTAAGGTATATAAGAATCCGCACTACCGCCCATTGGTGTGATAGGTGAAACAAGTTGTTCACGATTACCACAAGTTCCATCGATAACACGTAATAATTCATCTACACGTTCATCTTTGACACCGCATAAGAATGTTGTATTTCCAGCTCTTAGAAATCCACCAGTTGTTGCAAGTTTAGTGGCTCTAAAATTCTTTTCTATAAGTGCTTCTGACAAGTTTTGACTATCTTGATCTTGGACAATCGCTATTACCATTTTCATATCTAAACACCTCTTTATTTATTATATCATATTTTAATCTTGTTTCAGATATTTTACTATCGTAGAATATGCATCTTCTACAACCTTTTCTAATGGTTGCGTGGCATCAATTACTTTAATTCTATCTGGATACTCAGCAATTAATTTTTTGTAACCTTCTGTAACTTTGTGATGAAATTCTATTTTTTCATTATCCAAACGATTCGCAATACGTTGATTATCTTTAATTCGATTTAAACCAACTTCAGCAGGTACATCAAAATATAATGTTAAATCAGGATAAAGGTTATCAATCGCAAATTCATTAATTGCCTTAACTTCTTCTACCCCAATTTCACGTGCGTAACCTTGATAACTTAAAGAACTATCAACAAATCGGTCACATAATACCGTTCCACCTTTATTAAGTTGAGGTAAAATTTTCTCCACTAAATGTTGTCTTCTAGCAGCAGCAAAGAGCAGTGCTTCTGTTCGCTCATCCATGTCATCATCACTATCTAACAACAAATTTCTAATCGCTTCACTTATTTTGATACCACCTGGCTCTCTAGTCAGTAAAATATCATAATCTTGATTTAACTTTTCATAAACTCTATGTATAACCGTCGTTTTGCCAGAGCCTTCTGGACCCTCAAACGTAATAAATCGTCCCATTTTATTGTTCATCCTTTACCTTGATTTGCTTGTTTAATATACCTTCCACTCTACCACCTCTATCAATCCATTGTAAAAGAGAATCCACTATTTCTTTACGAATATTTTCTCCTTTTAAAATGACAGGTATACCTGGTGGATAAGGCACAATATCTTCAGCAGCAATGTAGCCATATGATGTATTTAAGTTCATCATTTTTGTTTTTTCAATATCGCTGTATTTATACATTGTACTATCTGTTTGATATGGTAATTTAAATTGTACTTCCTCTTTGAGTTGATGCTCAACATTCAGTTTAATATTTCTAACACGATCAATCATATCTTCAAATGGGAACTTATCTGATTCATGCCATAACGGTAAGACCAATAACACAAATTTATAATCACATAACTCTACATAGATATGCACACCTTCAAATAACTTTTGAATTTCAAATCCACTTAATCCCTTATAAGAAACAATTAATTTAAGAGGGTCCTCTAGACTACCCACTTCAAACCCAACATTCTCCATCGTTTCAATGAATGTTTGTCTCTTGAACTTAAATTTTTGATCATCAAACTGCTTATAAAATTTTTCCGCACTTTCTAAACTAGCCATAATGAGATATGAAGGGCTAGATGTTTGTAACATCTTCAAGTACTGTTGAATATCTGCTTTTATTTCTAAATCCTCTTTCATATATATAACAGAACCCATTGTTAAGGCTGGTAATGTCTTGTGGTAAGACTGCACGACTATATCAGCACCATATGTCATAGATGATTTAGGGAAGTTTGAACTAATATCAAAATGTGCGCCATGCGCTTCATCTACCAATACAGGAATTTTATGTTCTTTTAAAATTTTAATACTTTCTTCAATATCAAATGTTTCACCATAGTAATTAGGATAAGTAAAAATAGCTAATTTAATATTATTCAAATCTAAATCCTTTAATGAAGCACCGTTATACTGATTTGTCTTAACTGATATTGCCATAGGCATAAACTTAGCATCTTGCCTCGTTAAATTCAAAGCATTAAATACTGATTTATGCGCATTTCTAGGAATTAATACTTCTCCCTCTAAATGTGCCACTGCATAAATTGCTGATAGTATACCAACCGTTGTACCATTAACGAGATACTGCCCATAATAGCCAGGATACCTATTCAATTCAGACATACTCATCTTTATACAAGATTCTGGTTGATGTAAATCATCAAGCCCAGTTATTTCAGTCATATCCATAGCAAGATTTATCTCATCTAAATAACCAATTGTATGATTATGATGTCCTGGAACATGTAGTGAAATGGCATCATGATTATTTAGAGATTTTAATTTTTCATTAATATTCATAAGGCTACCTCTTAATTTTTAGTCTTTATCATTATATCAATGATAAAGACCAACGTCATTCCTGTAATAATTAAAATAAGATATACTTAAAAAAAGGAGTGAGTAAAATGTTTATTAGAAATGCAATTGACACAGATATACAATCTATTTATGAGATTGCTCAACAAGAAGGTTGGAAAACATTCAGTATTGAAAAGATCCAACAATTGCTTATTACTTCTCGTATTATTGTAATAGAAGTAAATAATGAGGTTGTTGGCTATACTAGATTCTTAACAGATGAAACTGTCACATTATATATTACAGAACTCGTCGTTTCAAAGACTCATAGAAAGAAAGGATATGCTAAAGCACTTATAGACTATTTATTAGCACAATATCCTTCTGTTCGAATAGAATTATTATCAGAGAACAATTCGTTTTACGAGAAATTACATTTTAGAAATATTGGAACTGGTTATAGACTACCTTAAAAAAGTACAAAAAAAAGAGACCTAACAGGTCTCGAGTGCGGCTCATCGCATCCATTTATAA
>NZ_PPQD01000025.1 GCF_002901825.1 Mammaliicoccus sciuri
CAATGACTCACTTGTGCTTAGTGATTCGCTTGTGCTTAGTGATTCGCTCGTACTCAATGATTCGCTCGTACTCAATGATTCTGATGTACTTAATGACTCGCTTTCACTTAACGATTCACTTTCACTTAATGACTCACTCGTACTTAACGATTCACTTTCACTTAATGATTCGCTTGTGCTTAGTGATTCGCTCGTGCTTAATGATTCGCTCGTACTTAATGACTCTGATGTACTTAATGATTCGCTGGTACTCAATGATTCGCTCGTACTTAATGACTCACTTGTACTCAATGATTCACTCGTACTTAA
>NZ_PPQD01000005.1:0-123278 GCF_002901825.1 Mammaliicoccus sciuri
GCCGATGGTAGTTGGGCTTACGTTCCGCGAGAGTAGGACGTTGCCGGGCAAGTATTTATAAATGGATGCGATGAGCCGCACTCGAGACCTGTTAGGTCTCTTTTTTATGTTTAAACTTAGTTAAAATAAAGTAGAAGATAAAGGTCATATACTGTACTTATTAAATAAATTTATATTATAGGATCTATAACTAAAAAACATCTCATTTCTCTGCTTATAACAGGAAGAAATGAGATGTTTTAATGTGATTTTGACTTATATTAGTAGTGAATAAAGCATTTTATTCTTATTAATATAGATGTATTTAGGATCAAATTCGCTAACGTTCTTATAAAGTTGGTCTAAATCATTATGATCTTTAAGTTGAATACCTATAATAACAGAACCTGTATTTTGGCTCGATTTTTTTAAGTATTCAAATTTTGTAATATCATCATTTGGTCCAAGCACTTCGTTAACAAATTCTCTTAATGCACCTGGTCTTTGTGGGAAGTTAACAATAAAGTAATGTTTCATATCTTCAAATAAAAGTGAGCGTTCCTCAATTTCTTTCATTCGGTTAATATCATTGTTACCACCACTGACAATACAAATAACATTTTTACCTTTAATTTCATTTTTATAATGATTAAGTGCAGTGACGCTTAGTGCGCCAGCTGGTTCTGCAATAATAGCTTGTTTAGAGTACATATCTAGAATTGTACTACATACTTCACCTTCATCTACAGCAACAAAGTCATCAACAACATTTTTTGAAATTTCGAATGTTAATTGTCCAACTTTTCCTACTGAAGCGCCATCTACAAATTTATCGATATCTGTTAATGTAACAATTTTATTAGCTTTAACAGATTGAGCCATACTGCTTGCTCCAAGTGGTTCTACACCAATGACTTGTGTAGTAGGCGTTGTATCTTTAAGATATGTGCCTACTCCTGAAATTAAGCCACCGCCACCGATTGCAGCAAAGCAATAATCAAATTTGATGTTTTCTTCTTCTGCATAATCTACTATTTCTTTAGCAATCGTACCTTGACCAGCAATTGTATTGATATTATCGAATGGATCAATAAAGCTTAATCCAAATTGTTCAGTATAATCTAATGCATGTTTTAAGCAATCATCAAAAGTATCGCCAATTAATTCTATTTGTACAAATTCACCACCGAAAAATTTAACTTGATTAATTTTTTGAGCTGGTGTTGTTACTGGCATAAATATAACAGCTTTGATTTCAAGTTGTTTAGCTGTGAATGCGATTCCTTGTGCATGATTACCTGCGCTCGCACAACTAACGCCATTTGCTCGTTCTTCGAATGTTAACTGATTAATTGCATAGTACGCACCTCTTAATTTAAAGGAACGTACCCATTGCAAATCTTCTCTTTTTAAATATACATTACAGTCAAACTTCTGTGATAAATACATATCTTTTTCTAAAGGTGTTTGTTTTACTGTATCTTTTAATTTTAAAAATGCTTCTTCTATATCTTCAGCACTTAAACGTGTTTTTAAGGTCATTCTACCACTCCCAATTAGTTGTGCATTTTTTCATATTGGTTGATCTGTTCTTCATAAGTTAATGTAATAGCAATATCATCTAAACCGTTAATCAATTTATTCTTCCATGTAGCGTCTATATCAAAATGATATTTTGCTTCAGGTGTAATGATTAGTTGATCAGGTAAATCAATCGTTATTTCACTATGTTGAGCTATTGCTTCTCTGTCTTCTTTATTTTCAATAGCAATAGGTAACATACCATTTTTAGTACAGTTCATATAAAATATATCACTGAAACTACCTGCTATAATAATTAAGAATCCAAAGTCTTTTAATGCCCATGCAGCGTGTTCTCTTGATGAACCACAACCAAAATTATCACCTGAAATGAGAATACTTGCACCTTTATATTCTGGTTTATTTAAGTTGAAATCTGGATTATCAGAGCCATCTTCTAAATAACGCCATTCGTCGAATAAGAAGGGGCCAAAACCAGTTTTAGAAATTCTTTTCAAAAAAGCTTTTGGAATGATTTGATCCGTATCAATATTATCATTGAGTAGGGGAACTGTTTTACCATTAAAAATATTAATTGGTTCCATTTAAATGACCACCTTTCTAGTATCTACAAATCTACCGTTAATAGCTGCTGCTGCTGCCATTGCTGGAGATACGAGATGCGTTCTTGCACCTTTACCTTGACGACCTTCAAAGTTACGGTTACTAGTTGAGGCACAGTGAACACCGTTAGGGACTTGGTCAGGGTTCATTCCTAGACACATTGAACATCCAGGTTCACGCCAATCAAATCCTGCTTCTTTGAAAATTTTATCTAGACCAAGCGCCTCTGCTTGAAGTTTAACACTTCTAGATCCAGGAACGACAATTGCTGTAATGTCTTGATGGACTTTATGACCATCTACAATTTTACTTGCTTCAATAAGATCTGAAAGTCTTGCATTTGTACATGAACCAAGGAAAACATAGCCTAGAGGAATATCTCTAGCAGTTTGACCTGGTTGAAGGCCCATGTAATTATAGGCTCTTTCATCATTTAAATCCTTAATTTCTGGGAATGGTGTATTAAAACTAACACCCATTTCAGGACTTGTACCCCAAGTGACTTGTGGTTCAAGGTCACTTACGTCTACAGTAATCACTTTATCGTAAGTAGCATCTTCGTCTGAATATAAAGTCTTCCAATCTTCAATAGCTGCTTCAAAGTTCTCTGGTTGATATTTACGTCCTCTTACATATTCAAAAGTTGTTTCATCTGGCTTCATCATGCCATATTTAGCACCAGCTTCGATAGCCATATTACAAATTGTCATTCGCTCATCCATTGTCATATTAGAAATAGCTTCACCAGCGAATTCTAAAGCGTAACCAGTACCAAAATCAACGCCGTGTTGATTGATTAAGTATAGGATAATATCTTTAGCATAAACACCAGTTGGCAATGTACCATCAACTTGAATTTTCAAGTTCTTTGGTTTAGTTTGCCATAGTGTTTGAGTTGCAAAAACATGTTCTACTTCACTTGTACCTATACCAAAAGCAATAGCTCCAAATGCACCATGCGTTGCAGTATGTGAATCTCCACATACGATAGTTTTACCTGGTTGTGTTAAACCTGTTTCTGGGCCAACCATATGCACGATACCTTGTTCATCTGAACCCATATCAAATAACTTTACACCAAATGCTTCACAGTTTTTTTGCAAAGCACTAATTTGTTTATTAGCAATTTCATCTCTAATATTGAATATATCAATTGTAGGTACATTATGATCCAATGTTCCAAACGTTCGATCGGGACGTCTTACTTTCCTATTTTGTAATCTTAAGCCTTCGAATGCTTGAGGAGATGTAACTTCATGAATAAGGTGTAAGTCGATGTATAATAATTGGGGTTCACCTTCTTTACCAGCTATTATATGTCGATTCCATACTTTATCAAATAATGTTTGAGACATGTCGTTTTCCTCCTTCTAAATATTATTTTTGATTGCTTCGAAGACTTCAGATGTACTGTTATTTCCACCTAAATCTTTAGTTGCAATACCTTTCTTGATTGTGCTAAATACGATATCTTCTAAATACTGAGCGCATTCAGGTTGATGTAAACTTTCTCTAATACACATTGCTAATGATAGTAACATACCACTAGGGTTTGCTTTATTTTGACCAGCTATATCAGGTGCAGAACCATGTATTGGTTCATATAAACTTGGTCCATTCTCACCAAAACTTGCAGAAGGTGAAAGACCAAGTGATCCTGGAATAACTGAAGCTTCATCACTTAGAATATCTCCAAATAAATTTTCAGTTACAATAACATCAAACTGTTTAGGATTTGTAATTAAATGCATGCTACATGCGTCTACTAAGAGATGATTAAGTGTGACATCTGGATAATCTTTAGAAACTTGTTCTAATGTTTGTCTCCAAAGTTTTGAAGAGCTAAGTACATTTTCTTTATCTACTGATGTAACGATTTTATTTCGTTTAGTAGCTAACTGAAATGCAACATGTGCGATTCTTGTAATTTCTTCTTTAGTATATGCAAGAGTGTCAATCGCTTTTTCATCATCAAAATATTTCGGTTCTCCAAAATACAAACCACCCGTTAATTCACGTACAATAATAAAATCAGTACCTTTTACGAGTTCTTCTTTTAATGGTGATAAATGTGCAGTGGATTCAGTAACAATTGTTGGTCTAATGTTAGCAAATAAATTTAATGCTTTTCTAATACCTAATAGGCCGTGTTCTGGTCTGTTTTTTGGATCAGTCCATTTAGGACCACCAACGGCTCCTAATAATATTGCATCACTGTTTTGACAAGCAGTTAAAGTTTCTGGAGGTAAAGGCTCGCCATGTTTATCAATGGCGATACCTCCAAAATCTTTAGTGTCTATTTCATAATCAAAATTAAATTTCTTTGATAATAATTCTAGTATTTCAATACTACCTTCTAAAATTTCTGGACCGATTCCATCACCGGGTAGGGCAGTGATTTTGTATGTCATGACTTTACGCCTTCTTTCAATTTGTTCTCACTGTGTTTAGCATGTGCTTCAACATATGCCTTACAAGAAGCATATAGAATATCGTAGTCAATACCGATACCTGTGTATACTTCATCTTCAAATTCTACTTGAACGTGTACTTCAGCTTGAGCATCCGTACCTTCTGTAATAGATTCAATTCGATATTGTTGTAATTCAGGCGTATAATCAAAAATTCTATCAATTGCATTATAAATTGATGTAATTGAACCTGAACCAATAGATGAGTCTTTATAAGTATTTCCTTCTTTATCTTCAATAACGACAACAGCGCTTTGTAAGCCATTTGATACAAATTGAAGTTGAAGTGCATTTACTTTATAGTATGCATTTTCTTCATGTTCACTACCTTGAAGGATAGCGTGTATATCTCGATCAGTTACTTGTTTTTTCTTATCTGCGACTGATTTGAATTGTTTAAATACTTCCACTTGTTCATCTGGTGAGAGATTATATCCAAGTTCTACTAACTTTTCACTAAATGCGTGTTTACCAGATAGTTTACCAAGTGGTAATGAATTTTTAACAACACCGACAAGTTGAGGTGTCATAATTTCATAAGTTTCAGGGTTTTTCAAAATACCATCTTGATGAATACCAGATTCATGACTGAATGCATTTTGACCAACGATTGCTTTATTTCTAGGGACTCGAAGACCTGAATATCTACTTACCATGTCACTTGTGCTCTTAGTTTCAGCTAAATTGATATTAGTAGATAGGTTGTAATGATCTTGTCTAACGTGTAGTGCAAGTGCAATTTCTTCAAGAGCAGTATTGCCAGCACGTTCGCCGATTCCATTAATTGCACCTTCAACTCTTCTTGCACCATTTTCAAAAGCAGATAGGGCATTTGCTACAGCAAGACCTAAATCATCATGACAATGAGAACTATATATCACTTCATGATCACTTTGAATTGTTTCAATAAGTGTCTTAAAGATTTGACCATATTCTGTAGGATAAGAATAACCAACCGTATCTGGAATATTGATAATGTCTGCACCAGCATCAACTGCTGTTTGTACTGCTTTAATTAAAAATGGTAAAGGTGTTCTTGTAGCATCTTCAGGTGAAAATTGAACTTTTTCAAATAATGTTTTTGCATAAGTTACATTTTCTGTTATAGATGCTAATACTTGTTCTTCAGTCATTTTCAATTTATATTCCAAGTGGATAGGGCTAGTTGCTAAGAAAACATGAATTTGTCTATGCTGTGCTTCTTTTGTTGATTCATGTACAGCATCGATATCTGACTTTTTACATCTAGCTAACCCACAAACTGCAGTTGTTGTTAATGCTTTAGCAATACTTTCTACTGATTTAAAACTACCTTCACTAGAAGCGGGGAAGCCAGCTTCTATTACATCGACTCCCCATTTTTCTAGTTGTTTAGCAATTTTGAGACGTTCATCAAATGAAAAGCTGACGCCTGGTGTTTGTTCTCCATCTCTTAGTGTTGTATCAAATATTTGAATATGGTCTGACATAATAATCCTCTCCTTAAATTCTAGTACTTTTATTTAGTTTTGAATACTTTTAGCTTTAACGAATGGCATCATGTCACGTAATTCTCTACCTACTGATTCGATTTGATGTCCTTGTTGTTCTTTACGCATTCTTAGGAATTCTTCAAAGCCATTTTCGTTATCTTTAATGAAGCGATCACTGAAAGCTCCTGTTTGAATATCTTTAAGTACTTCTTTCATATTATCTTTAACATCAGGTGTGATAACACGTTCACCAGATACATAATCACCAAATTCTGCAGTGTTTGAAATAGAATAACGCATGTTTTCCATTCCGCCTTCATACATTAAATCAACGATTAATTTCATTTCATGTAATACTTCGAAGTAAGCAATTTCTGGTTGATAGCCAGCTTCAACTAATGTTTCGAAACCTGATTGGATAAGTTTCGTTACACCACCACAAAGAACTGCTTGTTCACCAAATAAATCAGTTTCAGTTTCTTCTTCAAAGCTTGTGCCGATAACACCAGCTCTAGTAGCACCGATACCTTTTGCATAACTTAATGCTAATTGAGTTGCGTTACCTGTAGCATCTTGGTATACAGCGTATAGTGCAGGCACAGCACTTCCTTCAGTAAATGTACGTCTAACTAGGTGACCTGGTCCTTTTGGTGCAACTAAGAATACATCTACGTTTGCTGGTGGTTGAATAACTTTAAAGTGAATATTAAATCCATGAGCAAATACTAAAGCATTTCCTTCATCTAAGTTAGGTTCAATTTCTTCTTTATAAACTTGTCCTTGAATTTCATCTGGTAATAGAATCATTACAACGTCAGATTGTTTTACCGCTTCATCTACTGGATATACTTCAAAACCATCTTCTTTAGCTTGATCAAATGATTTACCTGGACGAATACCAATTACAACATCATATCCGTTATCTTTTAAGTTCTGAGCATGTGCATGCCCTTGTGAACCATATCCAACTACTGCGATTTTCTTACCTTGTAATGCGTCCTCTGTTACCGTGTTGTCATAAAATACTTTAGTCATAATAAATGCCTCCATTAATTTGTTTTATTTTGTATTATAGTAATCCTGCAGAACCTGTTCGTGACACTTGTGTCACAGGATATATTTTTAAATCATCCAATAGATTTTCTATTGTTTGATGGGTTCCAATTGCTTGAATATAAATATAATCTTCTAAATCTTTTAAAATGGTTAATTGATCTTCATAAGGCTTAATGATTTTTTCGAATGTTTGATAATCGTCAGGATGACCTAACTTGATTAAAATAAGTTCTCTATTAAAAAGGTTGTTATCTGTAATATCTAGGGCAGATATTACATTTACTTGCTTTTCTAACTGCTTAATAATTGTTTCTGTACTACTTTCATCTGAAACATCCACAATAAATGTAATATTTGTGATGCCCTCTGTTTCAGTAGGCGTTGCAGAAAGAGAAACAATGTTGTATTGTCTCCTTACAAAAATGCTTGTAAGTCGGTTGAGTGTACCCGCTCTATCGAGTACTTGAGTCTTAATTGTTCTTTTCATTATTCAACGCCCTCCATTTTGTAGTTTGGTTGTCCACTTGGAACCATTGGAAGTACTGGTTCAGAAGGGGAAATTCTAATTTCGATTAAGGCTGGGCCTTTATGAGCGAATGCTTCATCAAGTGTAGATTCTAATTTATCGTTAGAATCGATCATGAAACCTTTAACACCATAGCTTTCAGAAAGCTTCATAAAGTCAGGCTGCCCAGCAAATACTGAATGAGAAAAACGTTGGCTATAAAATTTATCTTGCCATTGTTTAACCATACCTAAAGCACCATTGTTGATTAGTACGATTTTGATGTCATTATCAAATTCATTTAAAATGGCCATTTCTTGGTTAGTCATTTGGAACCCACCGTCACCAACAAATGCAACTACTGTCTTGTCAGGGTGTGCAAACTTGGCACCCATTGCTGCTGGGATACCGAAGCCCATTGTACCGAGACCACCGCTTGTAATAATTTGCCCATGTGTTTTAAATGGATAATATTGTGCAACCCACATTTGATGTTGACCTACATCTGTAGCAACAAGTGCATCTCCGTTTGTAATCTTTCCGATATACTCAATTGCTTGTTGTGGCTTAATAAAGTCATCAGTTGGTTTGTCATATCTAAATGGATATGTTGCTTTATTAGATAGACAATGTTCATACCATTCATGATGGATAAGCTCATGTGCTTCGTATTCTAAAAGTGCTTCTAATGTTTGTTTTGCATCGGCAATAATACCTAAATCTGTAGGAATGATTTTGTTAATTTCACATGGATCGATATCTACATGAATAACTTTAGCGTCTTTCGCAAATTCATCTGGGTTGCTTGCTAGACGATCATCAAATCGACTTCCAAAGTTAATTAACAAATCACATTCCGTTAATGCCATGTTACTTGCATATGATCCATGCATACCGCCCATTCCTAAGAATAATGGGTCAGAGTAGGGGATAGAACCTAATCCTAGCAAAGTGTTTACAACAGGAATTTTGTATTTATTAGCAAATGCTGTAAGTTCCTTTGAAGCTTCAGCATGGTTTACACCAGCTCCAGCAAGTATAATAGGCTTCTTTGCTAAACGAATCATTTGAATAATTTGTTCAATCTCTTTATCTTCTGGTGTTAAGTTTATGTGATATCCCGGTAAATTAAGTTCTCTTGGAGAAACTTCAACTGTTTCTAGAACACCGATATCTTTAGGAAAATCAATGACAACCGGACCTTTACGACCAGTTGAAGCAATATGAAATGCTTCATCAATAATCTTTGGAATATCTTTTACATCAGTTATCTGATAATTATGCTTTGTAATAGGTGTTGTCATAGAGAGTAAATCAGCTTCTTGGAAAGCGTCTTTACCAATACCTGGTCTGTGTACTTGTCCTGTAAGTACAACTAGTGGAATTGAGTCACTCATAGCATCAGCTATTCCAGTAATAGTGTTAGTTGCGCCAGGCCCGCTTGTAACGACTACAACACCAGGTTTACCTGTAACTCTTGCATATCCTTCAGCTGCGTGAACTGCACCTTGCTCGTGTCTCGTGAGAATATGAGGCACTTTACCTTCATAAAAGGCATCATATAAAGGTAAGACAGCGCCACCAGGATATCCAAAGATGTAATCGACTTCTTGATCGATAAAGGATTGGACAAGTAATTCTGCCCCCGTGTAAGTTATTGTCTTTTCTTTAGTTGCTTCATCTGGTTCTTTGTATGATTTAGTAGTTAGTGCCATGCAAATCACTCCTTAAATTAGTTCGTCCGGTACTTTCAAGATGCCTCCTGTATTTGCACTTGTTACAAGGGCAGTGTATCTTGCAAGATAACCAGTCTTAACTTTAGCTTTAAATGGTTCAATGTTTTGTTTTCTAGCATGTAATTCTGCTTCAGAAACATTTACATCTAATGTACGATTCGTTAAATCAATGATGATTTCATCACCGTCTTGGATGAGTCCTATAGGTCCACCCGCGGCAGCTTCTGGTGAAATATGTCCGACAGCGATACCTCTTGTTGCACCTGAGAATCGACCATCTGTAATTAATGCAACATCTTTACCTAAACCTCTACCGACGATAGATGAAGTAGGTGCTAACATTTCCGGCATTCCAGGTCCACCTTTAGGGCCTTCATAACGAATGACAACAACGTGACCTTCTCTAACAGTATGGTTATCAATTGCTTCAACCGCTTCATCATGTGAACTAAAGCAAATCGCTTTACCAACAAATTTCTTGATTGATGGATCAACACCACCAACTTTAATAGCTGCACCATCTGGCGCGATATTTCCAAATAACATTGATAAGCCACCAGTTTCAGAGAATGGATTATCTCTTGTATGGATAACTTCTGTATTTTTAATTTCACGATGTTCGTTATTTTCTCTTAATGTTTTACCAGTGACTGTAATACGGTCAGGATGTAAAACATTATCGAGTTTGAGTAATTCACCGATGATGGCTGGTACACCGCCTGCTTCATGTACGTCATGCATTGAGTATGAAGAACTTGGTGCAATTTTAGATAGGTAAGGTGTACGTTTAGCTATTTCATTTACTCTATTTAAGTCATAATCGATACCAGCTTCATTTGCTAAAGCTAAAGTATGAAGGACAGTATTTGTAGAACCACCCATTGCCATATCTAAAGCAAATGCATCATCAATTGCATCTTTAGTAATGATGTCTTTAGGTTTAATGTCTTTTTTAACTAAGTCCATTAGTTTAAAGGCTGCTTCTCTAATTAATTCTCTTCTTTCTTCTCCTACAGCAATAGCTGTTCCGTTATAAGGTAATGCTAATCCTAAGACTTCCATTAAGCAGTTCATTGAATTTGCTGTAAACATGCCTGCACATGAACCGCAAGTAGGGCATGCGTTCTTTTCCATATCTAAGAATTCTTCTTTCGTCATTGAACCACCTTTGAATGATCCAACTGCTTCAAACATTGAAGATAAAGTTAATGCTTTACCAGTTGCAGATAAACCAGCTTTCATTGGTCCACCTGAACAGAAGATTGCAGGTACGTTTGTTCTAACAGATGCTAGTAACATTCCTGGTGTAATCTTGTCACAGTTTGGCATGTAGAATACGCCGTCAAACCAGTGTGCGTTAATAACAGTTTCAGCTGCGTCAGCAATAACTTCTCTACTTGGTAATGAGTAGCGCATCCCGATGTGACCCATTGCTATACCATCGTCAACACCGATTGTATTGAATTCAAATGGAATACCACCTGCTTCTCTAATCGCTTCTTTTGCGATATCTGCCAATTCCCTTAAATGAACATGTCCTGGGACAATATCAATGTAAGAATTGCAAATCGCAATAAATGGTTTATTCATATCCGTTGGGCTCTTGATTTGTCCTGTTGCATGTAATAGGCTTCTTGCAGGTGCTTGGTGATCACCTTTTTTGATCATGTCACTTCTCATAATTACACTCCTCTAGAAAAATAAAAAAGCAACGTCCCAATAAATATGGGACGTTGCTTCGAGTCCCATTCAAGTAGAAATAGGACTTAAACCATACAGTAAATTGAAGCTTACTGTTGTTCGAGTCCTTCTGAGCGTAATAAAATCACTAATATGCTGTATTCGATTGTCGGTTTATTTGCCGTCATTGTGAAATTCATTACAACTCGTCCTTTCTTCTCAAATGTGAACCATATTTTTAGTTAAGATTTTTGAATAGTTAAAAAATTTATGTACTAAATTTAACGCATATCAGAATACATGTCAACAGAAGATTTAGATTTTTCTAAAAATTTAGATAATGTAAGCGCTTTACTGATAAATAAACCATTCATTACCCAATTAAATAAATATTTGTTATAATAGTTCAGTTAGTTTAAGTAAAGAAAAGGTAGGTGCCAAATTAGTGATTATTCAAGTTGACTCATTAGAAAAAACGCAGCAAATTGCTGAAAAATTAGCTCAAGTTGTAACTGAAAATGATATTATTTTGTTGAATGGAGATTTAGGAGCGGGTAAAACCACTTTTAGTCAATATTTCGGAAAGGCTTTAGGCGTTAAAAGAACCATTAATTCACCTACCTTTAATATAATAAAGTCCTACAAAGGAAGATTGCCTTTTCATCATATGGATTGTTATAGATTAGAAGATAGTGATGAAGACTTAGGATTTGATGAATACTTTAATGATAATGGTGTTACGATTATTGAATGGAGTGAATTCATTCAAGAATATTTACCAAAAGAGCGTTTAGAAATCAACATTAAGTATATAGACGCAGATAAAAGGGTGTTTGAAATAATTTCTAAAGGTGAACATTATAAACAGATAAAGGAAGTGCTAAATGATGACAACATTACTAATTGATACATCTAATCAACCATTAGCAGTAGCACTTGTTAAAGACGGAAATGTATTAATCAATTATCAGTCCAACATAAAAAAGAACCATTCCTTACAATTAATGCCTGTTATTGAATCATTAATGGATGAAGCGCAATTAACACCTCAATCATTATCTGAAATAGTGGTTGCTAATGGTCCTGGTTCTTATACAGGTTTAAGAATTGGTATTACAACAGCAAAGACGATGGCATATACTTTGGATATTCCATTATATGAAGTTTCATCTTTAAAGGCATTAGCAGCAACATATGACAACGGAAATAATCTTATTGTACCTTTATTTGATGCTAGAAGAGACCATGTATTTGCTGGTGTTTACCAATATAAAGATGATAAATTAGAAACAATCAAAGACGATAGTTATATATCTATTGAAGCATTGAATCAATTTTTAAAATCACGAAATTATCCATATATATTTATTGGTCACGATGTATTAAAGTTACAAGATAAGTTAGAAGGTAGAAGTCTTTCGAAATTACCTGATGCTTCAATAATGTATAACATTAAAGAACAACCTGTGTTAAAAGTTCATGAACTAAAACCAAGATATCTAAAATTATCAGAGGCGGAACAAAATTGGAAAAACAATCAAACGAAGCATTAGAAATCAGAAAAATGTCAATTGAAGATGTCCCTCAAGTATATGAAATAGAACATCATAGTTTTACACAAAGTTCATGGTCTATAGACGCATTCTATCATGAGTTAGAGAAAAATGAATTTGCGCATTATTTTGTAGTATCTATTGGTGAAGAAATTATCGCGTATTGCGGATTGTGGCTAGTCATTGATCAAGCACAAATAACGACTATTTCTGTTGCTGAGCAATATAGAGGTAATGGCATAGGTCAAATGCTATTAGAATATGCGATGACTTTTGCAAGTGCAACTTGTACAACGATGAGCTTAGAAGTAAGAGTGGATAATGAAGCGGCTAGACATGTTTATGAGAAAGCTGGCTTTACGTATGGTGGCGTTAGGAAAAATTATTATGGCGATGGAGAGGATGCTAAAGTGATGTGGGTGAGTCTAAAGAATGTCTGAATCAATTATATTAAGTATAGAAACAAGCTGTGATGAAACTGCAGCAAGTGTCATAAAAAACGGCAATGAAATTATTAGTAATGAAGTTGTTACACAAATGATGACACATAAAAAATTTGGCGGTGTAGTACCAGAAGTAGCGAGTCGTCAACACGTTGAAGTGATGACAACAGTGATTGATGAAGCTTTGAAAAATGCGAATATGCAAATGGATGACATTGACGCAATAGCCGTAACAGAAGGTCCAGGATTAATTGGTGCCTTACTTGTCGGTGTTGCAAGTGCCAAAGCCTTAGCATTTAGTCATCAAAAACCACTTATACCAGTTCATCATATTGCAGGGCATATTTATGCTAATCATCTCGTTAAACCATTAGAATTTCCATTAATTGCGCTTATCGTTTCAGGTGGACATACAGAACTGATTTACATGAAAAATCATTTAGATTTTGAAGTTATAGGTGAAACACGTGATGATGCAGTTGGTGAGGCATATGACAAAGTTGCTAGAACAATAGGTTTACCATATCCAGGAGGTCCAGAAGTTGATAGACTTGCACAAATCGGTCAAGATACTTTGAATTTCCCTAGAGTTTGGTTAGAAAAAGACAGTTATGATTTCAGTTTCAGTGGTTTGAAAAGTGCAGTTATTAATACATTGCATAATAAAAAGCAAAAAAATGATGAAATCATAAAAGAAGATGTTGCGACTAGTTTCCAAAATAGTGTAGTTGAAGTACTTGTCGGTAAAACAATGGCCGCAGTTAAAGATTATGATGTTCAACACTTAATTGTGGCAGGTGGTGTAGCTGCGAATAAAGGTTTACGTCATGCACTTGAAGAAGAAACTGGTAAATTAGGAATAGATCTTAGTATTCCACCATTAAATTTATGTACAGATAATGCTGCTATGATAGGGTCAGTAGCTCATTTCTTATATGAAAATAATCGCTTTTCAAATATGAAATTAAACGGTAAAAGTTCTCTAGATATTGAAGCATTTTAATATACAATAATTTGTAATATTGCACTATAGACGTTATACTCAATGTGATATAAAAAGATTGAGGAGGCGTTGTAAAGTGGAAGTGAATACTTATTTTAATTTTAAAAATAGTATTGAAGCATTAAAGTTCTACGAAGAAAAATTAGGTGCAACGGATATTATGAGAGTTCCGGGTAACCATGAAATGTTTAAAGATGCACCTGATGAATTTAAATTGCCCGAATCTTTTACAATGAACGCGAGTTTTAACTTATTAGGGAAGACATTTTTATGTAGTGACACTTGGCAAAATAAAGATATCAATAACGAAGGCGCTCAAGCATGTTTTCAGTTTAATTATAACGATGAAGAAGATAGAGCAGCTGTCATCGAATTGTTTAAGAAAGCAGAAGAAGCGGGTTGTAAAATTGATATGCCTTTAAACGAGGTAGAGTGGTCACCACTCTTTGGTTCATTCCAAGATCCATTTGGTGTAACTTGGATGGTAAATGCATATACAGAATAGAATAGGGAGCGGGACAGAAATCTAATTTGTATAAAAAGATTTCGTAGTCCCGCCCCGGCAAGGATGACTAGAATTGAAATGCGCTTGTACCAAGCTTTTTCAACTCTAGTCATCTACTGCCAAGATACTACAAAAGACTGAGACATTACATTATGTCCCAGTCTTTTCTATTTACGTGCATATTTGCCTTCACTATTCGTGTAGTCAGTATAATCTTTTATACGCTGATCATATTCTTCTTTAGTTATAATTTTATGTTTCAATAGTTCCTTAGCTTTCGTTGTATAATTTTCAATGTTAGATTGTTTCATAAATCATCATCCCTTCTGTAGCATACACAAGACCAATTAATCAATGAAATTTAACTCTAAGCACATTATTAACTTCAAAATAAAAGTAGTATTTATAACTAAAGTTTTTAAAACAAGAAAATTGGTTATGTAAATTATAAGACGAATTGAATATTAAATCTAGCCTAATTGATAAATATATTAATATTTTAGTCATTTCAACATTTTGAATTTAAAATATTTACAAAAAATACATGAAGGTCACGTATTTATCATAAAGTCAATACAGAACATTTGTACTTGTGCACAAGTTAACCACATTTTGTGGATAACATTAGTATAAGTTTTCAAATAATTGTGGATAAGTTACTTGGTTTAGATTGATTTTTTACATTTTACCTGTGGATAACTAGGATAACTTTGTGGATTACTTGAAAAATAAGACTTTTTGATGTGTATAAAGATGTGTTTAATTATTACAGAAAAAACGACTGAGGTGTAAAATTTACCTCAGTCGTTTTTGTTAATTTAACTTACTTTCAAGTTTTTCCCATTTTTCCATGTTTTCTTCGAGCAAACGTTCTGCTTCAACTCGTAAGTTATTGATTTCATTGCTTTTTTCAATATCATTAAATATCTCTGGTAACGTAAGTTGATGCTCATAGCCAGAGATTTGTTCTTCATATGTGGAAATATTATTTTCAATTTCTTCTAACTGTCTTTCAAGTCTACGTTTTTCTTTTTTTAGTTGCTTTTGATTTGCGTAATATTGATCGTCTCTAGGCGTTTCAGTAGATTTGATGTCTTCTTGTTCATAACGACTAATAGCTTCACGTTGTTCAAGTTTTTCTAAATAATATTGGTAATCGCCTCTAAATAATTCATTTCCATTTTGTGTGATGTGGAAAATATTATTTGCTAGTTCGTTAATAAAATAACGGTCATGTGATACAAAGAGTAGTGTACCTTCAAAATTTTGCAAAGCTTGTTCCAACATTTCTTTAGAATCGATATCTAAGTGGTTGGTAGGTTCATCTAATATGAGTACATTGTTTTTTTCTAACATGAGTAAAGCGAGTTGAAGTCTGGCTTTTTCTCCACCAGATAAATCATTAATGACTTTTTTTACTTCTTCTTGAGTAAATAAAAATCTACCTAAAATTGTTCTTATATCTTTCTCAGGCATATGTGCATATTGATTCCAAACATAGTCTAAGATTGTCATATTAGAAGTGAATTCTGCTTGTTTTTGGTCGTAATAACCAATTTGAATATTAGAACCATAAACAATATTACCGCCTAAAGCAGGTATTTTTTGAGCTATTGTTTTAATCATCGTAGATTTACCAATACCATTTGGACCAATTATCGCAATTCGATCATGTCGTTTAACTTTTAAGTTGATAGTTGGTGTAATGCTTTTAGAATAACCAATATCCAAATTTTGAACTTTAAGTACATCTTCACCAGTAGCTCTAGTTATTTCAAAATTTATTTGTGCACTTTTAGCATCAAGTCTCGGCTTTTCGATTCTTTCCATTCTTTCTAATACTTTACGACGACTTTTTGCCATGCCGCTTGTTGAAGCACGTGTAATATTTTTTTCGACAAATGTTTCTAACTTTTTAATTTCACTTTGTTGTCTTTCGTATTCAGCCATGACTTTTTCGTAATGTGCATCTCGTTCTTTTAAGAATTTACTATAATTACCAACATACTTTTTAACAGAACCTAAAGCGACATCATATACTTGATTGACTATTTTATCTAAGAAGTATCTGTCGTGACTGATGATAACAATTGCACCTTTAAAGTGAGTTAAATAATTTTCTAGCCATTCAGTTGTTTCCATATCTAAATGGTTCGTAGGTTCATCGAGTAACAGTAAATCAGGTTCACTTAATAACATTTGAGCCATAGATAATCTTGTTTTTTGGCCGCCGCTAAATGATTGAATTTGTCTATCAAAGTCAGATTCTTTAAAGTCTAAACCTGTTAATACGGTCTTAATTTTGCTTTCGTAATTATAGCCATCCATTAATTCATATTGATTAGATAACGCTTCGTATTGTGACAATTTTTCTTTATATATATCTTGGTCATACTCATCAGCATGAATACTTAACCAATCTGTTAAAGTTTTCATTTTATCTTCAATATTGATAACGTCTTTAAATGGTTTTTTCATTTCATTCATAACAGTGTCATTAGAATCTAATGTCATTTGTTGAGTAAGGTATCCCATCGTAACCTGTTTACCTTTAGAAATATTTCCTTCATCATATGATTCAACACCAGCAATGATTTTCATTAATGTTGTTTTTCCCGCGCCATTTCTACCGACAATAGCGATTCTTTCACCGGTTTTTACTTCGAAATCTACATCAGAGAATATAACTTCTCCATCATAAGATTTCTCTAATTTATTTATTTGTAAAAGTATCATGTTTACACCTCTCTATTAGTTATTATTTTACATGAAAACGAGTGATAATTGTATGTAAATCACATACAATATTTATATAGTTATTTTACGTGAAGTTTGTTATAATTAAGCCATTAGATGTGAACGCAATCACATTATTTTATATTGGAAAAGGTGAGGATTTTGGCAAAGAATGATGTGAAGATCCCTAAAGCAACTTTGAAACGTTTGCCTCTTTATTATAGATTTGTTAGCACATTGCATAATTCTGGCGTAGATCGTGTTTCATCGAAAGAATTAAGTGAAGGACTTAAAATTGATTCAGCTACCATTCGTCGAGATTTTTCGTATTTTGGTGAATTAGGTAAAAAAGGTTATGGTTACAATATTAGTTATTTACTTAAATTTTTTAGAACAACGCTTGAACAAGATGATATGACTAAAGTCGCAATCGTTGGTGTTGGTAATTTAGGTACTGCACTTGTGAATTATAACTTTACTGTAAATGATAGAATGCAAATAGTAGCTGCTTTTGATCAATCAGAAGATATCATTGGAAGTATGGTTGGTAAATTAACTGTGGATAGTATGGATGATTTTGAAAAGGTAGTTGAAGAAGTAGGTATACAAGTTGTAATATTAACAGTACCACAACAAGCAGCTCAAAAAGTTGCGGATCGTATAACATCTTCGGGTATTACTGGTATTTTGAATTTTACACCTCAAAGAATTAATGTACCTGAGAAAGTGCAGGTTCATCATATAGATTTAGGAATTGAATTACAATCTTTAATCTTCTTTATGAAGAATCAATAGGAGGGTATCAAATGGAAGCTTTAATGTTTATTAACACACTTGGTATTTCAGGACCAGTCAGTTTATTATTTATAGGGGTAGTTGCATTAATTATATTTGGACCAAAGAAATTACCACAATTCGGTAGAGCAATGGGTTCAACTTTAAAAGAATTTAAAGATGCGACTGATGGCATGACAAACTTTGATGAGAAGAAAAGCACTCCAGAAGATAGCAAAGATAAAGAAGTTAAATAGAATTTTATTTAACAGATGTTCCCATGAATGTGGCGGGTTTCCTGCCACATCTTTTTTAGATTGGAGGTAAGACGGTGGATAAAGACAATTTAACATTTGTCGAACACTTAGAAGAACTTCGTGGACGTATTATGATCATTGCATATTTCCTTGTTGGTGGTCTCATCGTTGGCTTTTTCGTAGCTAAACCAGTTATTTTTTATATAACAAATGATGATTTTACACAAACATTAGAACTCAATGCATTTAGAATAACGGATCCATTAACGATATACATAACAATGATAATTGTGATTGCATTTATCATAGTATCGCCTGTAATTTTATACGAATTATGGGCATTTATATCTCCAGGTTTACATCCGAAAGAACAAAAAGTGACATTAAGTTATATACCATTTAGTTTGATTTTATTTGTAGGTGGTTTATTATTCTCATACTTTGTGATTTTTCCGTATTTAATTTCGTTCACAATGGGATTAGCTGATGATATGGGGATCAAGCAAACAATCGGGATTAAAGAATACTTTAGTGAAATGTTTAAATTTACAATACCATTCGGTTTTGTCTTTCAATTACCAATTTTATTACTATTTTTAACGCGATTAGGTATCGTTACACCGATGTTTTTAAAGAAAAATAGAAAATATGCGTATTTTATTTTACTTGTTGTGGCTGCGTTAATCGCACCACCTGACTTTATGACACATATGTTGTTTACATTACCAATGATTTTACTTTATGAAATCAGCATTATTATTTCAAATATAGGCTATAAAAAATATTTAAAAGCAGAGCAAAAATTAATGGAAGAAGAACTGGGGATGGATCAAGAGGATAAAGAGCAGCTGTAGCTTAATGCTATAGCTGTTTTTTTATTGAATTGTCTGATATTTGTAATCAAATGTTAACTTGAATATGTGTTGTATATGATATATTATTATTCCTATCATTGTAATAGGAATAAGGAGTTGTTTATATGGTTTGGATGATTATAAGTGGCCTTATAGTCGGAATATTACTTGGCTTTGTTATGCAAAGAACACGTTTTTGTTTAACAGGCGGGTTTAGAGATATGTATGTACAGAAAAATAATAAAATGTTTTATGCTTTATTAATCGCGATCTCTATTCAAAGCATTGGATTATTTACACTAGTAGGATTAGGCGTATTTAAGTTAGAAGCAGCAACATTTCCATTAGTAGGTACGATATTTGGATCATTTGTATTTGGTATCGGAATTATCCTAGCTGGTGGATGTGCGACTGGTACATGGTACAGAGCAGGCGAAGGCTTAATTGGAAGCTGGATAGCCTTAGTATTATACGGTGTAACTGCAGCAATTATGAAATCTGGACCATTAAATCCTGTTCAAGAAAAAATTAATTCATATAGTGTCGTTAACTCTAATATGGCAGAAACACTTAATGTACCTGTATGGGTATTGATTGCTATTTTAGTTATTGTTACAGTTTATTTTGTGACAAAAACACTAAAAAAACCAAAAGTAGCAATTCCTCAATTAAAACAAAAATATACAGGCATTCGTCATATCTTATTTGAAAAAAGATATCACCCATTTACAGCTGCAATAGCAGTAGGGATTATAGCATTAATTGCTTGGCCAATGAGTGCTTCAACAGGTAGAATTGCTGGCCTTGGTATTACAACACCTTCAGCAAATATCGTGCAATACTTAGTTACAGGTGATGCTTCATTAATAAACTGGGGCGTATTTTTAGTACTTGGTATATTTATCGGTTCATATATTGCTGCAAAAGGTTCAAGAGAATTCAAATGGAGAATGCCAGATACTAAAACAATAAGAAACAGTGTTATCGGTGGTGCTTGTATGGGTGTTGGTGCATCATTAGCAGGCGGATGTTCAATCGGTAATGGTTTAGTTTCAACTGCAGCAATGAGTTGGCAAGGTTGGGTTGCATTACCATCAATGATCGTTGGTGCATGGTTTATGAGTTATTTCATCTTTGTTAAACCTAGAAAAGCAAGACAAACTAAGACACAAGTAAGCACACAAAGTATTTAATAAAAGGAGTCAATATATATGGTACATGAATTAGGTACAGTAGGAATGGTATGTCCATTCCCATTAATAGAAGCACAAAATAAAATGGATGAATTACAAGTTGGCGAACAATTGAAAATTGATTTTGATTGTACGCAAGCGACAGAAGCACTCCCAAATTGGGCAGCAGAGAATGGTTATCCAGTTACGAATTATGAACAACTTGGAGATGCTTCATGGACGATAACGGTTGAAAAACAATAAATTACATTTAACCTAGAAACAAAGGCAAGTATCTTTGTTTCTAGGTTTTTTTGTTTAAAACTGTATTTTATTTATAAAGAATTGGAAACGGTTTTATGATAGAATAAATGACTGAGAGGTGTATACATGAAGACGATTAAAGATATTGCTAATATGGCGGGTGTTTCTAAAAGTACAGTTTCTAGATATTTAAATGGTGGCTCCATTAGTAAAAGTACAAAAGAAAAAATACATAGAGTAGTAGAAGAAACAGGATATAAACCGAATCAATTTGCTCAAAGTTTAAAGGCTAAGAGAACGGGGCTGATCGGTGCTATTGTACCAAGGTTAGATTCCTATGCAACGACTGAAACGTTAAAAGGAATTGAAACAACTTTACTTAAACAAAATGTTCAAACAATGATTGTGAATACAGATTTATCAAAAGATAGAGAAATCGATTCTATTTATATGTTAGCTAAGAGAAAAGTGGATGGCATTATTTTGATGGCAACTAACATTTCTGAAGAACATATGAAAGCAATTGAGTCAGTTGAATGCCCGATTGTTATTGTTGGTCAATCACATGGATCACTTTTATCGATAGTTCATGATGATTTCCAAGCAGGTAATCAAGTAGCAGAATGGTTATTGAAACATCAAAAGCACAATATTACATATATCGGTGTTTCTGAACATGATATTGCAGTTGGTAAGACGAGAAAAGAAGGTTTGTTTATTCCACTAAAGGATCAAGGCATCAACCCAACATTTATTGAAAGTAGTTTCAGTATAAAAGATGCTCAGATATTAGGTAATGATATTAAGTTGAGAGAAGACGAAGTTATTGTCGCAGCTACTGATAATATAGCTTTAGGTATATACCATACACTTTTAAAAAGAGAAGTTGATATGCCAACGATTGTTGGATTTGGCGGAAATAAGATGACAGAAATTGTGGCACCTCATATTGGTACTGTAAAGTTTAACTATTATTTAGCTGGTGAGACAGCTGTTCATGTATTAAATAAAAGTATTAATCAAGAAACGGTAGAAAAATTAAATATTATCGGAACACAATTTGAATGGTTAAAAAAATAAGCCTTTCAAGTATGCTAAAATATATATTATGGAACCGGTCTAAATCGGATGTAAGGAGAATGATAATGGTAAATTGGACACGAGAAGAAAGATATAAAAAATTATCAGACATATCTGATGAAGCATACAATGAATTAATAGATAAAGTAAATGCGTCAAAATGGCGTCAAACTTTTCATATTCAACCAAAAACAGGGTTGTTAAATGATCCAAATGGTTTGGTTTATCATAATGGCGTTTATCATATATTTCATCAATGGTTTCCGCTTGGTGCCGTTCATGGTTTGAAGTATTGGTATCATTATACAAGTAAAGATTTACTAGAATTTAAAGATGAGGGAATCGCGTTGGCGCCTGATACAGAGTATGATAGTCATGGTGTATATTCGGGTAGTGCATTTGATTATGATGGAAAGTTATATTTAATGTATACGGGAAATGTGCGTAATGAAAATTGGGATCGTAAATCTGTCCAAATGATTGCTGAACAATTAGAAGATGGCACTTTTAAAAAGTTTGATCAACCAGCTATTCCAAACAAGCCAGAAGGATATACTGAACATTTTAGAGACCCTAAAGTATGGTTTGAGAATGGAAAATACTATGCAATATTTGGCATTCAAAGAGAGAATGAAACAGGTACAGCTGTTATATATGAATCTGAAAATATTCAAGATTGGAACTTTAAAGGCGAAATTGAAACGCAATTACAAGATTTTGGTTATATGTGGGAATGCCCAGATTTATTTAAGTTAAATGATAAAGATGTATTTATCTTTTCGCCTCAAGGTATTGAAGCGAAAAATAACCAATTCGAGAACATCTATCAATCTGGTTATTTAATTGGTGATTTTGATTTAGATACGTTGAAGTTTGACCACCAAGAATTTGTTGAATTAGACCAAGGATTTGACTTTTACGCACCTCAAACGTTCTTAGATGAACATGGTGACAGAATATTAATTGGTTGGATGGGACTTCCTGAAATAGATTATGCTACAGATGAAGAAGGTTGGGCACATTGTTTAACTATTCCAAGAGTATTAACAATTGAAGATGATAAACTGAAACAAAGACCTATAAAAGCACTTGAAAAATTAAGAACAAATAAAGAAACTGCTGAAGGTTATGCTAGTAAGCATTCAGTTAAACTTCACCCATATGAGGGTAAACACTTTGAATTAATGATTGAGATTCTGGAGAATGAAGCTAGCGAAATATACTTTGATTTAAGAGTATCTAAGAAATGTTCAACGCAAATTATTTATAATACACGTTCTAAACAACTAACTTTAGATCGATTTGAAAGTGGTATTGTAAGTGAAGCGGTTGAGAAGACAACTCGGACAACAACTTTAGATAATGATTTAAAAGACCTGAGAATTTATAGTGATACATCTAGTCTAGAAATTTTTGTTAACGATGGTGAAAAAGTATTCACAACGAGAATATTCCCTGATGAAGATGCTGTTAATTTCAGAACTTCTACAGAGTCTGGCCAAGTTTACTTGAAGTTTACGAAATATGACTTACAACTAAATAATTAAACGAATCAAAAACGCTTGTTGTTCTGATACAACAAGCGTTTATTTTAATATCAGTAAATTGTAAGAAATATGAATAAGTTATTACAAAATATTAATTCTGTGTAACATATGGCGTTCAAGCATAGAAAACAAAGAAACATTCCTTTATACTTTAACTATTAATTAATGTAGAGGAGGGGAAGAATTTTTATGAAGATATTTAAAAATGCTATGATTTCAACATTACTATTATCTTCTATGGCATTTGGAGTAGCACACGGGAATAATACAGATGCGATAGAAAGCAATGAATCTAGTACAAAAGATACTTCTCCGAACACAACTCAAGAACAATCGAATCAAAATATAGAAGCACAGCAATCCAAAGAAACTGATTCTAATAGTGAACAAAATAGTAAAACAGAGGAAAGAAGTACTGAACCGAAGTCAGAAGAAAATTCAAGTACAGAGGAACAGTCATCAGAAGAACCAATTAGAGATAAAAAGTCTGAACAAAAATCAGATGAAAAGCCTAGTACAGAAGAACCAACAACGGAAGAGCCCAGTACTGAGCCGAAATCAGATCAGAAACCAAGTACAGAAGAACCTAAGACTGATGAAAAGCCAAGTACAGAGGAGCCTACAACAGAAGAACCAACAACAGAAGAGCCGAGCACTGAAGAACCAACAACAGAGGAACCAACAACAGAAGAGCCGAGCACTGAAGAACCTTCAAGCAATGATAGCAATCATCAAGATCAAGTACCACCACCAAATAAATCCAACAGTGGGAAACCATCTTCTGAAGAACCTAAAACTAATGAACCAAATACAAATAGAAATAATGATCAAAATGTAAATCAATATAAACCAACAATGCCAGCATATCCTAATACAAATGAAGTAGGGGATGGCTATTACAACAATCCGCAATACACTGATGAAAAAGCGCCTAAATTTATACCTGGCCATTCAGAAGCGTATTATAGTAAATTGGATGAAGATGTGTTAGAGCTTGTAACAAGTAAAGTTGGTAGTAGACCTGATTTAGCACAACCAAAATTTAAAAAGACTAATAAAACGACAGAAACAACATCTGTAGATGATGATGATACAAAAACAGAAACAACAAAAACAACGACAGAAAGTTTTGAAACAGCTTCTGAGCATAAAGATGTTTCTAAACCGCTTATCATTGGTATTTCAATCGCAATCGTACTTGTATTAGGATTCATCATATTATTCATAATGCGAAGATTTTCAAAGTCATAAATATAAATCAAGTAAAAGTGAGTCTGGGACAGAAATGTTCTAGACTCCTTTTCATATTTTTAGAAATAGGAGGCTGAATATTGCAAGTGAGGCGCGACAAGCAATGTTGAGTACCTTGTATTTATCAAGACAGGTGAAACAAGATAAATAGAGGCTCTGTATTTATCAAGACTGCCCAAACAAGATAAATAGGCGCTTTGTATTTATCAAGACTCACCAAACAAGATAAATACAAGCTTCGTATATTGCAAGACGCTCCAATCTAGCAACATAGAACCTCACTCTTACCTTGATTCTTCCATATAAAAAAGACTGGGACATAATGTAATGTCTCAGTCTCTTGTAGTATCTAGTCATCCTTATCGGGACGGGATTTCTGCCCCGCTCTAACTTTTTATTAAAATTCACTTTGATCAATATTCTGAGTTGCTTTGTATAATGTTTCTATAATGGATTTTACAGTACCTTCTTCAAAAGGAGATTGTAACTGAACAGATGCCATAATATCAATAAATGATTGTGAACCGCCAATTTGACATATTTTTAAATAATCAGACCATGCCTGTTCTGGATCAGCTTCTTGTTTAATGAAAAATTGCATTGCACAAATTGTCGCTAATGTATAATCAATATAATAAAATGGTGATGCAAATATATGACCTTGTCTATGCCAAAATGCACCATTTTCAAGATGTTGAATATTGTCATAGTCTACGCTTGGGAAGTATTTATTTTCTAAATCTGACCAAGCTTTTCTGCGTTCTTCTGAAGAAATGTCTGGATTCTCATAAACAAAGTGTTGGAATTCATCCACTGCTACACCATATGGTAAGAATTTAATATTGTCTTCTAAGTGAGCGAGTTTAAATTTATCCGTATCTTGTTTGAAAAATAATGACATCCATGGATAAGTTAAATATTCCATGCTCATTGAATGAATTTCACATGCTTCTGAAGTAGGGAAGTAATATTCTGGCACAGAATACTTCAAGCTTTCAAATACTTGAAAAGCATGTCCGGCTTCATGTGTCATAACTTCAATATCGCCTTGTGTGCCATTAAAGTTGGCAAAGATGAATGGTGATTTAAAATCATTAATGATTGTACAATAACCACCACTTTCTTTTCCTTTTTTAGCTTCTAAATCAAATAATTGTTTATCAATCATAAAATCAATAAAATGACCAGTTTCTTCAGAACGTTCATGGTACATTTTTTTAGCATTTTTCACGATTTCTTCAGTTGATATTTGTGGTTTTGGCGAACCAGTTTTAAAAGTAAAATTATTATCGTAAGCTTTTAAATTGTCCACGCCAATACGTTTTGCATGCTGTGATTTGATGTCTTCAGTAATAGATACGACATGTTCTTTAACTTGCTCTCTAAAAATTTTAACATCATTTGCATCGTACCCAATTCTTTGCATTCTATCATAGCCGAGTTGAACAAAGTTCTCATATCCTAATTTTAAAGCTATTTCATGTCTAGTTTTTACGAGATCATCATAGATACGATCTAAATCCTCTAGATGCTCTGCAAAAAACTGTTCTCTAGCTGTAAAAGCATCTTTTCTAATTGCTCTATCTTCGTTGATTAAGTACTTACTGAATTGTGATAAGTTCAAATGTTCACCGTTATATTCAATATCTGCTGAAGCAATTAATTTATCATATTCGCTTACTAATTTATTTTCTTTAACAAGTAAGTCATTAATAGAAGGATTATATGTATTGAGAGCAACTTCTGCTAAAGAAAAAAGTTGTTGTCCAAAATGTGCAATTAAATCATTTTTAAATTTAGATTTTAATAAAGATTGATAGAATAAATGGTCTAAATGTTGTATTTTAGGCATTGTTTCATCAAAGAAATCTCTTTCTTTATTATAATATTCATCATTTGTATCGATAGATGCTCTTATGTAAGCTAGGTTATAATGCGTATCAGTATGGTTTCTAATCTTATTAATTTCATTAATCGCCTCAATTGCTTGATCGACCGTTTCTGCATTATCGAATTCATTTAATAATGATTTGGTTTGTTTTTCTTTTTCTCCAATATTGATTTGTTCATATTGATAATCTTTAAAAGTTAACGTCATGTTAAAACCTCCCTTAATAAATATATTATAACATTTCTTTGTTGTAATTTTATTGAAAATTGCGAAAATAAAGGTAAAAGCATATAATATGAGATGAAAAGAGGTGTATATAAATGGCTAAAAATAATGAACAATTATCTTTAGAAGTAGCAGCATTAACGAGGAAGACAAAAGAACTTGGAATTCCTATCATGATTGTATTTGAAGGTGTTCCCGCATCAGGTAAGACGAGACTATCAAATGAACTTCTTTTAACACTTGATGCTAAATACACACACTTTGTACCGATGAAATCACCTTCAGAAGACGATCTAAGATATCAATTTTTACAGAAGTATTGGAACAGTTTACCTTCAAAAGGTGATATCAATATTTATTTTAGAAGTTGGTATGCATATTATATAGAATATCAAGCAAACAAAATAAAACATTCTATATACAACAAATATCATGCATTACGAAGACAAATCCAAGACTTTGAATCGATGGTCCATGATGATGGCTATGAAATTATTAAGTTTTATATTGAGATTAGTGATAAGAAGAGAAAAGAACATTTAAAAGAAATGAAAGAAAATCCATTAACAAGTTGGAAAGCACAAGAATATGAAAGTGCCATTAATGATGACGTATATCATAAAGAAATGCATAAAATACTTAAAGCATCGCCTGATGAATGGGAAATCATTGATTATACGGAGAGAGAAGAAGCTATCAATTTAATGTATCAGCACATTATCAATCGTTTGAACAAAGCGATTAAACTACATAAAAAGAAAGACAAAGTAATTGATGGCGATTTTACAGAAGAGTTTAAAACAGACCTATTCGATCAATCAATAGATAAAGTAAGTAAAAAGACATATAAAGCTCTTATAGGCGACTTACAAGATAGACTAAAAGAATTGCAATTTGCATTATACGAAAGAAAAATTCCGTTAATATTAGTATACGAAGGCATGGATGCAGCCGGTAAAGGTGGCAATATTAAAAGAGTTAGAGAAAAATTAGATCCAACCGGTTATGAAGTAAATGCAATAAGTGCCCCAACAGATGTTGAGTTGAATCATCATTACTTATGGAGATTTGCTAAAGATATGCCTAGAAGCGGCCATATTGAAATATTCGATAGAAGTTGGTACGGAAGAGTATTAGTCGAAAGAGTAGAAGGATTTGCTACTAAGAAAGAATGGAAACGTGCCTATGAAGAAATCAATCAATTTGAGAAAATGTGGACAGACGAAGGTGCAATTATCTTGAAATTCTTCTTAACTTTAGATAAAGATGAACAATTAAGAAGATTTAAAGAAAGAGAAGAAACACCAGAAAAACAATGGAAAATTACAGACGAAGATTGGCGAAATAGAGAAAAATGGGATCAATATATCGAAGCAAGTCACGATATGATTAAATTCACAAACACAGATCATGCACCATGGCTTGTCGTACCAGCTGACAACAAAAAATCAGCTAGAATCGAAGTTATTAAATACATTATTAAAAAATGTGAAGAAGTATTATGGGGCGTTAAACAATATTAGAATATGTTAGGGACATAATTGTGAGAAATGTCTCTAAGAAGTGTCCCTCTAATTACCAGAATTCAGAATAATGGAAGTTAGCCGCCCTCTAAATACAAAAAATAAGCATATCACTTAAGACTGAGTTCTTCAGTTCGGTGATATGCTTATTTTATTTTCGTTTAGCTATACATGCTCAAGATTGTATGATAAATCAGTTGTGAAATTTGAGATTGTTTCTCTAATTGTTCGTTTACTTGATCTTTAAATACAATTTGTCCCAAAACAACTATACCGTTCATTCCCATATGCGCAATCATTGGTACGATGATACGTTTCGTTAGTACATAAAGTCCACTAAATACAGTTCCCATTACAACATATATTAATGTATGTTCTGGATCTGAATGTGCTAATGAAAAGATAAAAGAACTGACTAATACTGCTACGATAAAGCTTAACCACTTAGGTGCTTTGATCATATTGTATATCTCTCCGAAAATTAATTTACGGAATATTAATTCTTCTAATATTGGACCTGCTAATACGATATAAATGATTAATATATGTGATTGTTGTGCAATCTTCATGAGATTTTGAGTATTGCCACTTTCTACTGGTTGATTAAATATATATGTATTAATCAAAGCGGCGATGATTTGTCCAAGCATGGCCATTATAATACCTGCAACACACCAGAAAATCACGTATACCCATGGTTCTTTCTTTTGTTGTTCTAATCGAGTTGGATTTTTAATATTTGAGTTCATATACCATAATAATAAAACAGTAATGATAGCTGTTGTTGCCATCCAAGTTAAGCTGATTTCTAATCTTGTGACTTTAGATAATCCTGAATCAGCGTATAAACTATTTGGAATAATTGCGATTGTTTGTACAACACCAAATAGTAATAGGGTAGCAATATTAACAGTTAATCGATTAAATTGCATTTTCAATTCCTCCAAAAATAAACATGTAAACATTGTACCTTATTTAGCAGAAAAAGAGAAAAATTTAAGTTATATTGCTTGTAATTTTGACCAAATTTGATTATTATAAAAATGTAGTTAGCACTTAAGTATAAAGAGTGCTAACATTATTAGCGCCAAGGAGGATTTTATAAATGTTAAAACCATTGGGAGATAGAATTATTATTGAGAAAACAGAAACAGAACAAACTACAGCTAGCGGAATTGTATTGACAGATTCAGCTAAAGAATCGTCCAACGAAGGAAAAGTTGTTGCTGTTGGACCAGGTAAGCGTCTAGAAGATGGTACAAGACTTACTGTAGATGTTGCTGTAGGTGATCAAGTTGTATATCAACAATACGCAGGAACAGAAGTTAAACGAGATAAAGAAACATATATTATCCTTTCAGAAGATGACATTTTAGCAGTTATTGAATAATTTAGATAATATTTTTGAAGATATTTTATGGAGGTTTTTATAAATGGCTAAAGAACTAAAATTTTCAGAAGACGCTAGACGTTCTATGCTTGCTGGTGTTGATAAATTAGCAAATGCAGTTAAAGTAACTTTAGGACCTAAAGGACGTAACGTCGTTTTAGATAAAAAATTCACTTCACCATTAATCACAAATGATGGTGTTACAATCGCTAAAGAAATTGAATTACAAGATCCATATGAGAATATGGGTGCTAAATTAGTTGCAGAAGTTGCAAACCAAACAAATGATGTTGCAGGTGACGGTACAACTACAGCAACTGTCTTAGCTCAAGCGATGATTCAAGAAGGTTTAAAAAACGTAACAAGTGGTGCAAATCCAGTTGGTATTCGTGAAGGTATTGATAAAGCAGTTAAAGTAGCTTTAGAAGAATTACACAATATCTCTCAACCAGTTGAGAAAAAAGAAGAAATTGCACAAGTTGGTTCTATTTCTGCTGCTGATGAAGAAATTGGTAAATTTATTTCAGAAGCAATGGAAAAAGTAGGTAATGACGGTGTTATTACAATTGAAGAATCTAAAGGATTCAGCACTGAATTAGAAGTTGTTGAAGGTATGCAATTTGATAGAGGATATACTTCACCATATATGGTGACAGATTCAGACAAGATGATTGCTGAATTAGAAAATCCTTACATCTTAATTACAGATAAAAAGATTTCTTCATTCCAAGATATTTTACCTATCTTAGAAAAAATCTTACAAACAAATAGACCAATTTTAATTGTTGCTGACGATGTTGATGGAGATGCATTAACAAACTTAGTATTAAACAGATTACGTGGTACATTTACAGCAGTAGCAGTTAAAGCGCCTGGATTTGGTGACCGTCGTAAAGCAATGTTAGATGACTTAGCAATTTTAACTGGTGGCCAAGTGATTACTGATGACTTAGGTTTAGACTTAAAAGAAACAACTCTAGATATGCTTGGTGAAGCAGGTAAAGTTCAAGTTACTAAAGACGACACTACAATTGTTGAAGGTCAAGGTGACTCAGTAAACATCGACGCTCGTGTTGGTCAAATTAAAGCTCAAATTGAAGAAACAACTTCAGACTTTGATCGTACGAAATTACAAGAACGCTTAGCTAAATTAGCAGGTGGCGTTGCAGTTATTAAAGTAGGTGCTGCAACTGAAACAGAATTAAAAGAACGTAAATTAAGAATTGAAGATGCTTTAAACTCTACACGTGCTGCAGTTGAAGAAGGTATAGTAGCAGGTGGTGGTACAGCATTAGTATCTATTTATAATAAAGTAGCTGAAGTTGAAGCAAAAGGCGATGTACAAACTGGTGTGAACATTGTGTTGAAAGCTCTTGAAGCACCATTACGTCAAATCGTTGAAAATGCTGGCTTAGAAGGATCAATTATAGTTGAAAAACTTAAAAATGCTGATGAAGGTATTGGTTACAATGCAGCAACAGATGAATGGGTAAATATGTTAGACGCAGGTATTGTCGATCCAACAAAAGTTACACGTTCAGCATTACAAAATGCAGCATCTGTAGCAGCAATGTTCTTAACTACTGAAGCAGTAGTAGCAGACATTCCAGAAGAAGAACCAGCAGCACCAGATATGGGCGGCATGGGCGGAATGCCAGGTATGATGTAATTCGGTAAATATAACCGACATTACAAATTAAGAGATATGTCTAATCCCCTTTCTAAATGGTATTAAACCATATGGAAAGGGGATTTTTATGTTAAAATAAATCTAATTTGTATTAAAGGAGTAGAAAATATGATTAGATCTGCTGTTAAAGAAGATGCGAAAAAATTAAGTGAGTTAATGTTTATGATTTGGCATGATATGGAACTACCTTTAGTTGTTCAAAATGATAAGGAAACTGTTTTAAGATTACTTGAACAAGCGAGTGTTGAGAGTGAATATAGAAACCATTATAAACATAGTCAGGTATATGAAGTCGATGGTGAAGTAGCAGGTTTTCTTAATTGCTATAGTGGTACTGACGAAAAACAACTTGAAGAAAATTGGTACAATATTGCATTTAAAGATTCTTTTAAATTAGAAGGAACGCCGTTACCTGAACAAGAAGCGGATAATGGTGATTTATATATTGATTCAGTTGCGGTCTTTTCAGAATATAGAGGTAGAGGTATTGCTTCTAAACTTATAGTAGATGCTTTTGAACGAGCTAAAGAAAGAGGATTTAAGCAAGTATCATTAAATTGTGAATTTGATAATGAAGGTGCAATGAAATTATATGAGAAACTTGGTTTCAAGCCATCATATGATCGAAAACTAAGTGGACATGACTACAAATATATGATTAAACATTTATAGTAAACTAAAAAAGTAACATCGGTTGAAAATATTAGCCGATGTTACTTTTATTTTTCTCAATATCAAGCAAGATTTCTTTTCGTTCTATGCCACTGGAATATCCACCAATTGAACCATCAGCAGCTATCACACGATGACAAGGTACAAGAATCGTAATAAAATTCTTACCATTTGCATTAGCGACAGCACGAAAAGCAGTAGGTTTACCAATATTTTCAGCTAACTGCTTATAAGATATCGTCTCGCCAAACGGAATATCACATAAAGCACGCCACACTTTTTGTTGAAAAGGTGTACCAAAATTAAAATGTATAGGTGTTGTAAAATTAGAAAGATTACCTTCAAAATAAAGATTCAATTCCTCTTCAAGCTTATCTAAAATATGATTACTTTCATCATTAATTTCTGAATTAAGTTGTTTACGCACAATTTGTAATTCTTCTTCTAACGAAGGTTTATTCGTAAAATGTAACATTAATAAGTACTCATTATTAGCAATTGCTAACATTTCACCAGCACTCGTTTGAATTAACTTTTGGTATAAAGCCATAATCATCACTCCTAATGAGAGTTTAACATATAAAAATTTGATTGACTTTAGATTACTAAATGATAATATAATAATTAAACAGATGAGTTTAGTCGGAATTAAGGGAGGCGTTTTTATGAAAAGATACATATTTTTAGCTTTGACACTTATTTTATCAGTTGTGGTAGCAGCTTGTGGAAATAATGATGACAAAGAAAAGAAGGAAATTACTATTGCTACATCACCGGGACCTTATAGTGAGTTATTTTTGAAAGGTATTAAACCTGAATTAGAGAAGAAAGGTTATACTGTTAAAGATAAAGACTTCACTGAATTACTACAAGCTGATGTTGCTTTGCAAGAAGGTAGTGTGGATGTTAACGTTGATCAACATAAAGCGTATATGGATACGTTTAATAAAGAAAGAGATGCTGATTTAACGAATATTACTAAAATACCAACAGTGCCTGCACAAATTTTCTCTAATAAAAATAAAGATCTTAAAGGTATTAAAAAGGGAGATACAATAGCTATACCACAAGATCCATCAAATGCAGCTAGAGCTTATCGTTTATTAGAAAAAGCAGGTTGGATTAAATTAAATGCAGATAAAAATGATATTAAAATCACGAAGAAAAATATTTCTGATAATCCAATGAATCTTAACATCAAAACGATGGATTCTGCAAATATTCCTAGAATTTTAGACGAAGTTGATTATGCAGTTATACCAGGTTCAATTGTTTACGCTTCGAAAGTTGATCCAGCTAAAGGACTTCTAAAAGAAGATTTAGTAGAAGATTTATATTTACAAGTTGTTGTAGATAGTAAAAATAAAGATGCTAAATGGGTTAAAGATATAAAAGAGGCATATCAATCAAAAGGATTTAAGAAAGTATTAGATAAAGAAAATAAAGATGATTATTGGAAAATACCAAAGCAATCATAATATAAATATAGAGACTGGGACATTACCTTATGTTCCAGTCTCTATATTTTTTTACTTCTTTTTATTAGCCTTTTTTCGGTCGCCATTTCTACTTATAAATGCAGCTACTAAAAATAATATTGATGCGAATGTAAATTGAATGCCTGAGTTGCCGCTTATTTGAATGCCTATTCCAATAATTAAGCAGATTATAGCTAAACCAACGAGAACTTTTGTAATTGTAGACATATATTTTGCTCCTTTACTTTATTTATTATATCAATTATTTCTTTGTTATCCAAAAAGGGATGATTTTCTAAAATTAAATGATGAAATTTAGTGAACACACTTTTAATTTTCATAATTCTCGTCTAGTATAGAAGTATCATAACAATGAAAGAGGATGACTTTCTATGAACCCACTAGCATTAGAATTAAATGAACAACTGAAAAAAGAATATCCTGTTGTATTAGATATGCTTTCCGATTTAGGTAAATCTATTTATTATCCAAAGGGTATTTTATCACAATCTGGAGAAGCAAAAGGTACAAAGTATAATGCAACAATCGGTATGGCAACTACTGATGAAGGTATTATGTACACAGATGCTTTATATAACCAATTTGGTACCCAAGATCCAAGTGATATATTCCCATATGCACCGCCACAAGGTGATGAACGTTTACGTACATTATGGCAACATAAAATTTTAAAAGACAATCCTGATTTAAGTGCTGATGATATTTCTAAACCAGTCGTAACAAATGCATTAACACACGGATTATCTTTAGCTGGAGACTTATTTGTAGATGCACAAGATACAATTTTATTACCTGAACATAACTGGGGGAACTATAAATTAGCTTTTGGTGTAAGACATAGTGCGAACATTGAAACTTATAAAGCATTTGAAGAAGATGGCAGTTACACTTTAGAATATTTCAAACATGCTTTAGAACAATATAATAAAGAAAAAGTTATTCTCGTTTTAAACTTCCCAAATAATCCAACTGGCTATACACCAGTAGTTGAAGAAGTAAAAGAAATGGTTGAAGCTATTAAACAATTAGCTGATAAAGGTACGCAAGTAATTACTTTAGTTGATGATGCTTATTATGGATTATTCTTTGAAGATGTTTATAAACAATCTGTCTTTACAGCAATAACTGCGCTAAATCATGAAAATATTATGCCGGTTAAAATTGATGGGGCTACTAAAGAATACTTCTCATGGGGCTTCCGTGTTGGTTTCTTAACATTTGGTAGTCAAAATGATGTTGTTAAAGATGTATTAGTTGCTAAATTAAAAGGATTAATTAGAAGTAACTTATCAAGTTGTTCTTTACCAAGCCAAACTGCAATTATTCATGCAATGGAAGATCCTTCTTTCCAAGATCAAGTTGATCATAACGTGAATATTTTAAAAGAAAGATATGAAGTAACGAAAGAAGTCGCTTATCGTGATGAATTTAAATCATTATGGAGGCCGTATGCATTTAATTCAGGTTACTTTATGGCACTTAAAGTGTTAGATGTAGACCCTGAGCAATTGAGATTACATTTAATTGAGAAGTATAGTATCGGTATTATTGCTTTAAATAAAACAGATATCCGTATTGCGTTTAGCTGTATTGAAAAATCTGATATAGAACATGTATTTGAATCTATTGCTAAAGCAATCAATGACTTAAAATAATAAAATTAAACAGAGTGTGTATATATGTCGTATATACACACTCTGTTTTTTTATGTCTAAAAACGCTAATTTATAAGCTTTTTGTTGAATATGTTTGACAAACATGTATATAATGTATATACTGTTTATACACAGTTAGAGAGAGGGAGGTTAAACATGAAGATTCTACTTCAAAATAATAGTAATCAACCAATTTATGAACAGATTAAAGAACAAATCAAAGCACAAATATTACAAGGTAAAGTAGAACAGGGTGCTTCATTACCTTCTATGAGAGAGTTAGCAAGTGATTTAGGTGTCAGTTTAATAACAACTAAACGTGCTTATGTTGATTTAGAACAAGAGCAATTTGTCACGACCATAAGAGGGAAGGGCACTTTTGTAAAATCACAAGACCCCTCAATCATGAAAGAAAAACAGTTTATTGTCATAGAGGATTTAGCAAGAGATTTAACTAAACAAGCAAAGTTAATCGGAATGGATGTTAAAGAACTCAATGAAATCGTTAATTTGATTTATGAGGAAGGTGAATAAAATGGACAATGCGATAGACGTTAAAAATCTAAATTTTAGTCATAAAAATCTTAAATTATCAGATGTTAATTTTGAAGTACGTAAAGGTTATGTAACAGGATTTATTGGTGCGAATGGTGCTGGTAAAACTACTATTATTCGTATAATTATGGGCCTTCTTAAAGAACAAAGTGGAGATTTAAAGATACTTGGAGAATATTTAAGTGAGAATCCAGTTGAAATTAAAAATAAAATCGGCTTTGTCTATTCTGAATTATATATGTATGAAAACTGGAATATTAAAACAATCGAGAAAGTTGTCAGTAAATATTATAAACAATGGGACCACGATGTATTTGAAGGTTATATTAAAGAATTTAAATTACCTTATAAACAAAAAATTAAGCAATTTTCAACAGGTATGAAAATGAAATTGTCATTAGCAATCGCATTAAGTCACCATGCTGAACTTTACATTCTAGATGAACCAACTGCAGGACTTGATCCAGTCGTACGTAATGAAGTGCTTGAAATTCTACAAAGAGAGTTAATTGATGAAGAAAAAACTATCTTCTTCTCTACACATATTATTTCAGATTTAGAGAAAATTGCTGATTATATCGTTTATTTGAAAAATGGATCCATTGTTATTAATGAAAGTGTAGATGATTTAACAGATGGTTATCGAATCATTAAAGGAGACCAATCCATACTTGATGATGAATTAAGATCGTTATTAATCAGTGTGAAAGAAACGAATACAGGTTTCTCAGGATTAACAAGACAAAGCTCAGTATTTGTTGAGTTATTTGGAAATGAAGTAGTTGTTGAAACACCATCAATAGAGGATATTATGGTAAGAATTGAGAAAGATCAATTCGATAAGGAAGTGGTATAAATGAAAGCTGTTTTCTACCGGAACTTTCAATATGAGAAGGGGTATTACTTACTTTATTTAATCTGCTTCGGATTAGTATTTATAACGAAGTTTACTGTGTCTTTTCAAAATATAGAACTCATGAATGTATTAGCGGTATATTTTGTCGCAGTCGTTTCAGTTCACAGTATTAATCATGCGATATTTTTAAATAAACAAAGTAGTCAAATCTTTTATATGAGTTTACCAATTTCTAAAATTGATATTGTAAAAGGGCATTATTTATATAATTTATTAGTAACAGGTATTTCATTTATCATGATTATGGTCATAGCATTCGTAAAACAAGACACAATATTTATTCAAGCTGGGTTATTTATTGTAGCAACGAACTTATTTACGTTAAGCATTGTTTATCCAACATTTGCCCATTTAAATATTAATCAATTAGGGGCTTGGATATTAGTTGCTATGTATGGCATATTCACAATGTTTTACTTTGGTATATATTCGAATCGACAATATCCATTTGCTGATTTATTAGGTTGGAAAATATTTTTATACTATACACCAGCAATCATATTATTAATCGTTGCAATCATATGGTTGATTCAGTTTAGTAGAGCTATCAAACAAGCGAATCAAGATCAAATTACGGTTTATGGAGGTATAAAATGAAGGCAATATTATATAGAAACTTAGTTTTATCAAAATCATACCTATATTTAATGTTGGCTACAGCATTGTTATTACCATTAATAGTCGTATTACCAATTGATGGTTTTATTAAAATAGCTATTTTAGGCATACTCGTCGTTATGATCCATATTGTGTTCTTAGTGCCAATGTATTTTCTATTTAATAGAATCAATAAAAATCATTCTGAATATACATTTTTAAGTTTACCTGTTAAGCAATCAACAGTCGTTAATGCTCATTATTTAACAGGATTATTATTTATTTTATTCACACAATTACTACTTGGTTTATGTACAATTGTAGCATTTTTAATACAAGAAAAAGGCATGGAGGTTTCATACGACATTTCAGGAATGTGTTTAAGTATTGCAGGGAATTTGTTAACAATCAGCTTAATCTTGCCATTTGCTGAGTATAAAAGATTGATCAATATTCCTATTATATTTTGGATGATTATAGTCGGTGCAATTGTACCAAACTCAATACAGTTTATAGATTATGTGCTTAAATTCTTTTCCATACAATCGCACATATTTAAGACACATGATATGTCTATCTTTTTAGGATGCTCTATCATTCTATTTATCGTGAGTTATACCATTTCAATCATTAAAGCGCGAAAGCATGCAATTACAATTTAAAGGAGAGGTGAATAATCGTGAAATTAAAAAATATACAAAAGTATTACGGTAAGCAACATATCCTCAAAAATATTGACTTTGATTTTGGGGAAAGCCAAATTGTCGGACTAATAGGTAAAAATGGTGTAGGTAAAACAACATTAATGAAAATTATGAACCAGAATATTATGAAGTATGAAGGAACTTTCAACAAAGAAAATAGTGACAAAGTGGGTTATTTAATAGAAAATCCAAAATTATATTTAAATAAAACGGGTTATTATAATTTAAACTTCTTTAGAAATGTATTAGGGACAAATGTAGATGATGATTATATCAATACGTTAATCGAGTCATTTGGCATTAAGCCTTATATCGACAAAAAAGTAAAAAAATATTCAATGGGTATGAAGCAGAAGTTATCTATTGCAGTGGCACTTATGAATAAACCACAATATTTGATTTTAGATGAACCGACAAACGGGATGGATCCAGACGGTTCGATTGACGTCTTAAAAACTTTAGAAAAAGTAAGTAAAGATTTGAATATTAAAGTACTTATTTCAAGTCATAAGTTAGAAGATATTGAATTAATATGCGATAGAACAGTATTTATGAAAGATGGGGCGATCGTTGAAGATTACGATATGAAAGCTCAATCAAAAGACGTTACCAAATTTATTTTTGACCATTCAAACTATAATGAGGCGCTTAATCTTCTTACGATGAATTACAAAGTGGTAACAAGTAATAAACAAGAATCGATTATTTCAGTTGAAGCACTACAAGATTATCAAGAAGTGTTAAAAGTATTAAGCGCTCAAAATATTTATCCTAAGTTTATTCAAAATAATAAAACGACTTTAAGAGATCAATATTTTAATATTAACAAAGGAGTTGAAGTATCATGAATATCGCCCAACATGTAAAATATGATTTAACGAGAATATTTAAAAGCCCATTAGGCTATTTAGGATTTCTCATTTCATTGTTTCCAGGAATAGCCATCATGATTTCTGTTAAAACATTAGATGGACCATTTGATGCACAAGTTGTATTGGCTATGTTCTTCGTATTTGGAGGACTTGTATTATTAATGTTCTCTATTAGAACGATAGTACGTGATATGCAGTATGGCACGATTCAGTTGTTCTTAAATTCTAAAACAAATAGAGTGAAGTATTTATATGGCAAGTTACTATCTATCATTGGCATTGTTATTATATTTACGATTTTAGGTACGCTATTTACATTATTAGCATCAACTATTATCGATGCAGGCGAATTAAGTGTCTCTGACTATTTCAAAATGCTTGGTGAATTTCTACTTATCATGCTATTTTACGGAACATTATTAAATATCCTTAATTTACTTACAGGTAAATCAGCAGTTGTTTATACTACTGCTATCATATTAATATTATTTTTACCTAATATCTTTGATGCATTTATATTTATTCCTGAAATAGGAGAAGATTTATCAAAAATGATGAAATACAATCCTTTAGACTTTTTACCTAAAATATTGAATCAAGGTTCACTAACAATGAAAGTATCACAAATATGGATATCTGTAGCATGTATTGCTGTATTTACGGGTATCAATCATTACATGATAAGAAATAAGAATATTTAATGGTTTATCCCTCATTTCTATGTTAAATTTAACTTATTAGACATAAGAATGAGGGATATTTTTGGGTAAAAAATTTATTAAACATTATATCATTATTGGTATAATATGTATTGTCGCAAGTTTCTTTTTCCACGGTACACCTAGCTCATTAATGATTGGAGCTGGACTAGGATTTTTCTTAACAGCTGTATTAGCGACATTTGAAAAAGAAGATAAAGTTGATGAACATCCAGATAAATTAAAAGATAAAAATGAAAAAAAGTAGCTACTACATTTCGTAGTAGTTACTTTTTATGAAATTGAGGGGGTGAATCTATGTTACGTAGTTTACTATTCAAAAAGCTTGAACAAAAAGAACAAGATATGATTAAGCATTATCAATATTTACATCAATATCCTGAACCGTCATTTATTGAAGTGAAGACTTCACAATATATAGAAGCATTTTATGAAAATAAAGATGTCGTTATACATAAACGCATTGGTGGTAATTACGGACTGATTGTAGAGATTGAAGGCAGTTTACCGGGAAAAACAATTGCATTACGAGCAGACTTTGATGCTTTAAATATTACTGAAGATACAGGATTACCATTTAGTTCTAAAAATAAAGGATGGATGCATGCTTGTGGGCATGATGCACATACTGCATATTTGTTAATACTTGCGGAATGTTTGATCGAACTTAAAGCGCATTTACCAGGTAAGATTATGATTATCCATCAACATGCCGAAGAGTTAGCACCAGGTGGCGCAATTGACATGATGCAGTCAGGATATTTAAATGGTGTGGATGAAATCTATGGTATTCATTTATTCCCTGATTATACACCCGACGTTATTTCATATAGAAAAGGTCCAACAATGGGTGGTAGATCATTATTTCATCTTAAAGTTAAAGGGAAAGGTGGTCATGGATCAAGTCCGCACCTTGCGAACGATGCAATAATGGCAGCAAGTACTTTCGTAACGAATGTTCAAACAGTTGTATCGAGAAGGCTGAATCCATTTGATATGGGCGTTGTTACGATTAGTTCATTTAATGGTTTAGGATCATTAAATGTTATACAAGATAGTGTGGAATTAGCTGGTGATGTAAGATATATGGAAAGCCGTATAGGTCATCAAATCCATGATGAAATCGAACAGTTAATTAAAGGATTAGAAGATACATTTAATATTCAATGTGAGTTTAAATATGAATTAGATTGTATTCCACTAGTCAATCACTATAAACAAACAGATTATTTGATAGATATTTTGGCAACGAGTCAAGGTGATTATTTTGAATCTTTAAAAGAACATGAACAATTAACGAGTTCTGAAGACTTTGCGATATATCTTGAAAAAATACCAGGTACATTTTTCTTTGTCGGATGTAAACCATATGGAATTGATAAAGCGCACTTTAACCATAGTCCGAAATTTGTCGTAAATGAAGATGCTTTATTAACGGCGAGTAAAGCATTAGGGGAAGTTGTACTAAACCGATTATCAATTGAATAGCGTTATATTTATAAGAGTTTGGGATTAAAAAAATCCTGAACTCTTTTTTTGTATTTTAAAAAATAAGCAGTAACCGTTTACAAATAATTCGAAAACGTTTACAATAACTTGTATACAAGTATACGAAGTTTGGAGGTATTTTATGAAACATCATTATCATTATCCAAGCGAATGGTTAAAGCATCGTTCAACGGGAGAGCAAGTAGCGAGTGAACTTAGGCTAGCAATTATAAGTAAGATTATAGAAGAAGGCGATAAGTTAAGTGAAAATAAAATTGCTCAACAATTTGAAGTGAGTCGATCGCCAGTAAGAGATGCACTTAAACTCCTGCAACAAGATGGACTTATATCTTTAGAGCGTATGGGAGCAGTTGTTATGGGTTTATCTAAAGCAAACCAAAAAGAAATATATGACATTAGGTTGATGTTAGAGTCATTTGTATTTGAAAGATTACTAGTTGAAAATAATGATGAAGTGATTAAACAGCTGAATAAAATATTAAAAATGATGACTGTAGCTGTTGAATTTGAAGATGCAGATGAATTCACGAGATTGGATTTACTATTTCATGAATCAATGATCACTGCTATTCACCATCAATACATTGAAATGATATGGCACAATTTAACGCCAGTTATGGAATGTTTAGTTTTGATTTCAATGAGAAAAAGAATGCATAATGAACCAGAAGATTTCAAAAGAGTCATTCATAACCATAAAGTATATATTGAAGCGATTGAAAATAAAGATAGAAATAAAATGAAAGAAGCATTTCATTTAAATTTCGATGACGTTGATGAACAAATTGATGTCTTGTGGAATTCTCAAACTAATATAGATAGAAAGTAGGATTTTGTAATGAAATATATGATTGGTGTAGATATTGGTACAACGAGTACTAAAGCTGTTATTTATGATAGCGAAGGGAACTTTTTGAAAAAACATAATATAGAATATCCAATGACGACCCATGAGATTGGCGTTGCAGAAGAAAGTCCTGCAGAAATATTCGACGCTGTACTATTTACAGTAAAAAAAGTGATTAGAGAAGTTGGTGCTAAGCCAGAAGAAATCAAATTATTAAGTTTCAGTAGTGCCATGCACAGCTTGATAGCAATGGATAAAAATAATCAGCCATTAACGGAATGTATCACTTGGGCAGATAATAGAGCAAGTGAATACGCAGATAAGATAAATAATGAACATAACGGATTAGAAATATATAAAAGAACTGGTACACCGATTCATCCAATGTCTCCATTATCAAAAATTTATTGGTTAAAACATGAACATGCTGATATATTCAAGAATACTGAGAAATGGATAGATATTAAGACTTATGTATTCTATCAATTATTTGAAACTTACGTTATGGACCACTCAATTGGTTCAGCGACAGGTATGATGAATTTGAATACATTAAATTGGGATAAAGATGTCTTATCCTTGCTTGAAATTAGTGAAACACAATTACCTGAATTAGTGTCAACAACACATATTATGAAACAAGTTAAAAAGAATTATGCTGATATTATGGGCATCAATGAAGATACACCGATAGTAATCGGCGCTTCAGATGGCGTATTGTCCAATTTAGGTGTTAATAGCTATCGTGAAGGAGAAGTAGCTGTAACGATTGGAACGAGCGGTGCTATTAGAACAATTATTGATAAACCAAAGACAGATGATAAAGGTAGAATATTCTGTTACGTATTAACAGAAGATCATTATTGCATCGGAGGACCGGTGAATAACGGTGGTGTCGTTCTAAGATGGTTAAGAGATGAATTGTTAGCAAGTGAAGTTGAAACAGCTAAAAGACTTGGCGTTGATTCATATGATGTCTTAACTAAGATTGCAAGTAGAGTAAAACCTGGGGCAAATGGTTTGTTATTCCATCCATATTTAGCTGGTGAAAGGGCGCCACTTTGGAATGCGAATGCAAGAGGTAGTTACTTTGGTTTGACACTGTCTCATAAAAAAGAACATATGATACGTGCTGCGTTAGAAGGTGTTCTACTTAATTTATATACAGTATATCTCGCTTTAATAGAAGTGATGGATAAAGCACCTGAACAAATTAAAGCAACAGGTGGATTTGCTAAAAGTGAAGTATGGCGCCAAATGATGGCAGATATATTTGATACTTCCGTTGAAGTACCAGAAAGTTACGAAAGTTCTTGTTTAGGTGCTTGTATATTAGGATTAAAAGCTATTGGGGAGATAGAGGATTTTGAAGTTTTAAGCGAAATGGTCGGTAAAACATATCAACATGAACCTAACCAAGAGAATGTCGATATTTACCAATCGTTAATCCCAATTTACATCAATTTAAGTCGTAAATTAAATGAAGAATACGATTTAATTTCAGAATTTCAATCAACACATTCATAAGGAGATGTTTATATGTTTTCAGAAATTGCACCATTATTAATTGTAGCACTTGCAATTGTTATATTATTAGGTTTAATTATGTGGCTAAAACTTAACACATTTGTATCTCTGATTATCACGGCTATGTTAACAGGTATTATGCTTGGTATGCCACTAAGCAAAGTCATTGGTACAATTGAAACAGGAATGGGATCTACACTCGGTCACATTGCTTTAATATTTGGTCTCGGAGCTATGTTAGGTAAGTTACTAGCAGACGGAGGCGGTGCAACTAGAATTGCACATACATTGATTAATAAATTTGGTCAAAAACGCATTCAATGGGCAGTTGTAACAGCATCATTTATTATTGGTATAGCATTATTCTTCGAAGTAGGGTTAGTATTATTAATTCCGATTGTCTTTACAATTGCTAAAGAGTCTAAAGTTTCAACATTATACTTAGGTATTCCAATGACAGCTGCATTATCTGTTACGCATGGATTTTTACCACCTCACCCAGGTCCAGTCATGATTGCTAAAGAATTTGGTGCAGATATTGGTCAAGTATTACTATTCGGCTTTATTGTTGCAATACCAGTAACGATTATTGCAGGTCCTATTTTTACAAAATTTGCGAAAAAAGCAATTCCAGAAGCATTTACTAAGTCAGGTGACTTAGCTTCATTAGGTAAACAAAAAACATTCAATATAGACGAAACACCTAGCTTCGGAATTTCTGCTTTAACAGCTTTATTACCTGTATTCATTATGCTTATTTCTACTATTGTAGATTTATTAACAGGTTCACCAGAAAACCCACAAGGTATTTTAGGTTTTATTAGTTTTATTGGTGAAGCGGGTACTGCAATGTTAATTTCAGTATTATTTGCTATTTACTCAATGGGACTTAAACGAGGATATAAAGTTACAGAAGTTATGGATACATTAACAAATGCCATTTATCCAATCGGTATGATGCTCTTAATCATCGGTGGCGGTGGAGCATTTAAGCAAATATTAATTGATGGTGGCGTAGGTAAAACAGTTGAGTCACTATTTACAGATACTGCAATGTCTCCAATATTATTAGCTTGGATTGTTGCAGCAGTACTAAGATTAGCATTAGGTTCTGCTACAGTTGCTGCGATATCAACAGTTGGTATTGTTATGCCATTATTAGAATCATCAGATGCTAATTTAGCATTAGTCGTATTAGCAACTGGTGCTGGTAGTGTAATCGCGTCACACGTGAATGATGCAGGTTTCTGGATGTTTAAAGAATATTTCGGTTTAACAATGAAAGAAACATTCTTATCATGGACGCTTCTTGAAACAGTTATCTCAGTTTCAGGTATTATCTTTATACTATTTATAAGTCTATTTGTTTAAAATATTTAAATATGAATATTAAAACCTCCAAATCTGTTTATTTAAAGATTTGGAGGTTTTGTTATGTGATTTTATTTGATGTTACTGTGCTTGCATTTCTTTAATTCTTTTTATATCTACTCTAATTAGGAATGAAATCGCTAAAGCTAAGACAAAGAATGCTGCGAAAATATATAACGTTGCCATGTAACTTTGTGTAACTTCTCTGACAGTTGCTGATATAAAAGGTCCAACCAATCCAGCTGCTGCCCATGCCGTTAATATATAGCCATGTATGGCACCGAGTTGTTTCGTACCAAATATATCACCGATATAAGCGGGGATAGAAGCGAAACCACCGCCATAACAAGAGATGATGATGAATAGAATAATTTGAAACAGCATTGGACTATCAACGATTGGTAACCATAAGAATAATGCGATTTGAATGACAAAGAAAATTGTATAGACATTTGTTCTGCCAATAAAATCAGAAATACTTGCCCAAATGAGTCGTCCAAGTCCATTAAACACACCGATAATACCAACCATTGTCGCGGCTTTGGCAGGTGTTAAGTTTACAATTTCTTGTGCCATTGGACTTGCTACCGATAAAATCGCTATACCACAAGTAACATTGATAAAGAGCATTAACCATAAATAATAAAACCTTTTAGTTCTAACGGCCTCATTGGCAGACATTTGAACTAAGTCTGGCTTTTTCTTTTTATCCTTTTGAGGATTAAAACTATTAGGTCTATAATATTCTGGTGGTCTTTCTAAATATAAACTAGAGATCAGCATAATAATACAATACACGACTGCTAAAATAATAAAAGTCGATACAAGATTAAAATGTGTAATGAGAAATTCTATAACTGGACTGGCAATCATTGATGCGAATCCGAATCCCATAATTGCTAATCCTGTAGCCATACCACGCTTATCGGGGAACCATTTTACTAATGTAGATACAGGTGCAATATATCCAATACCAAGCCCAATACCTGATAACACACCATATCCTAAGTAAAGTAAGGGCAAGCTCTCGACGGAAATCGCATAACTAGAAAGTAACAATCCTGAGATGAAAAATATCGTAGAAACGAGTCCGGATAAACGTGGACCAAATTTCTCAACGAAATGTCCCATAAAAGCTGCAGAAAGCCCTAAAAACAATATTGCAATACTAAATATTCTTGATACTTCACTTAATGTAAAACCTAAATCATTTTGAATATGTTTCGTAAATACACTCCATGAATAAACAGATCCTATTGAAATATGTATTCCAACAGCTGCAACAGCAATGAGCCACCTGTTTTTAATTTTCTTGTTCATCATATTCCCCCTATAGTAATTGTGTCCAATTGATGTCATTATAGCTAAATTCAGAATATTCAGCAATCAAAATTTTGAAAAGTGTCATTATTCAACAGTTAGGCAGCTTTATTGCATGTTGATTTAATCGTCTTTTTAACAGTTAGGCATGCCTAACTGTTAAAAAAATAGTTGTAATATACACTTAAGAAATGAAATATTTGAGTTAAGAATGAATCAACAAAAATTCCTATCTCACTGATATACTTTAGTCATAGATAACACAACACGAAGCACAATCCATTCAATTCCTCAAAACTATTTCGTATATGTTTTTTCATGATTGTAAATGACTTTGTGTAGAACGTGTTTTGATAGTTATCTGTAATTGTAACGTTGAAATGGATCATAAAATGATTCAAGATATTTTTATAAAGTTTCCCGGCTTTATAAAAATACATGTTTCCTTAATTAATAACCCTTCCCCGAAAAGCGCTCGTTAATTCCCGGACGAGCGCTTTTCACATGCCCAAATTTAGATGTTAACTTTGATAACATGAATTTTCTGTTTTTAATGATTTGAAGTATAGTTATATTAGTAGCCATGGGGATGGCGAGAAATTCTCCTAAGTTGAATAGGGGCACACATACATAAATAAGGCTCGGACTGAATGTCCGAGCCTTTGTACGTCTGATTATGAGATTGAACTAACGATTGATTCATATACGTCATCCCAAAATTCTGTTTTATTTTGATAAGTTTCATGGATGCTATGATGTACTTCTTTTTCTTTTTCAGCATATGTTAGATCGTCTTTACTTGGTAAATCTTTACGAATATTTTCTACAAATTTTTGGACGCTGATTGCTCTTGGTCCCCAAACATGTTCTTGTTCATGCTTTTCATTTAAAAATACAAAAATAGGTATAGAGCGAGCAGTACCATTTGTTAAGTATTGATCGATTAAATTAGTATCTTCATCACGATGGAAAGCTTTCACTTCAATATTAGCGTAATCAGCAATGTTTAATAGAACAGGTATGTTCATCATTGCATCTCCACACCAATCTTCAGTAATAACAAGTACTTTATAATTTTTATCTTTAATTTTATCTAATCGTTCGTCATTTTTAGGTAATTGGAAAGATTGATAAATATCTAGTAATTGCTCTTTATTTGTGGTCATCTCATTAACATATTCTTTAATGGGTTGTGCCTGTTCATAGTATGTAGCTAACTTTGTCATTATAAAAATCCCCCTTTTATATACTTAATATTATAACAATTCTGAAATATTTCGCAAAGTACAATACTTTAAAATGAATAATTAATCTACAGCATTATCGATTATTGTAAATGTCTTATTATCAACATTTAATTCAGCTTGTACACCGTATGGAATAATGCATTTTGGTTCATTATGTCCAAAACTAGCATTATAAAAAACAGGCATATCTTCTTGATGCCACTCTTTTAACATTTTAACCCAAACTTCTTTATATTCTTCATAATATACATCGTCTTGAGGTCTTCCGATAATAACGCCATTAATTCTATCAAAAATACCCATAGAACCAAATGCGCGAACATAATCTTCCATCAACCATGGTGGAGCATGAACTTCAGCAGTCTCAATGAAAAGAATAGCACCATCAAAGACATCTTTATTAGGGAACACATCAGTCGCTTTTAATGAATGGAATAATTCCATACAACCGCCAATAAGATGTCCTGTAGCTTTGCCAGAACCATTTAGAATTTCATATCCGTTATTATCAAAAGATTCTCGATTGATACTTTTGTTCTTTTTATCCCACTGTAAACCGTATTTTCTAATTTGTGGTGAAGTAGGTACATTACCAACAACACCATTTTGGAACCATGTTTGATTGATCGATTGAACAGTGTAGTCATCCATTTGAACATTTTCTGCAAAATCAGTTAATAGCGCTGGCCCGTAGAAGCTAGAAACACCTGCTTGATAAAACATGAAATGAAGTGCAGTCGTGTCTGAATAGCCACTGAAAATTTTAGGATTATCCTTAATAATATTTAAGTCTATGTATGGCCATAATCGTACAGAATCATCTCCACCTAGTGTACAGATAATGGCTTTAACTTCTGGATCTTGTAGTGCTTGATGTAAATCTTCTACTCGTTTTTCTGGATGATTATATGTGAAATCAGCGCCTTTTAATGCGTGTGGCATGACTTTGACATTTAATCCGAACTCATCTTTTAATCTTTGTATACCAACTTCAGTTCTCCATAATATGTCTTTTTCACCAGCTAAACCTGATGAAGGAGAGACAATTGCTACAGTGTCACCTTTAGAAAGCTTACTCGGTTTAATTAATTCTTTCACATCATTACCCCCTTATTTCTATGTTGAAATTAGTATAGCATATGGGTATAACTTGAAATCAAATAATTCAAATGATAATATAAGTTTGTTTGTAAAAAGAATGGTAAAATAATGAATAATGTAAGGTTAACTTCAGAATATAAGGGGTATTTCTATGGATAAAATAACCTTCCTTAATTACCTTGAGGATGAATTATCTCGACTGCCTAAAGTAGAGCGAGATAAAATAATGTACGAATATGAAACGAAATTTTTTGAATCAGAAGATGAACAAAGTTTGATACAAGAACTTGGTGAACCTAAAGCAATTGCCAAGAAAATATACGCAACAAGTGCCATTCATGATGCTGAGCTATCACCCAATTTTAAGAATGTATTTCAAGCAATTTTAGCGACATTAGGGTTGAGCTTTTTTAATATATTTTTTATTATTATTCCATTTCTTATCATTGCCTTTTTACTTCTCATCGTAGTCGTAATCGGCGCTTTAATGATGTTAGGTCCTATCGTTAGTGTGATCAATGTATTTGTTCACGGTTTTTATTGGGTAGATATTACAAATATCATTTTTTCAATCTCTTTCTTAGGATTAGGACTTATGTTGTTAGTAGCAGGGCTTAAATTAATAGAAGTGAGTTACAAAGGTATCTTAAAATATTTAAGATGGTGTGTGAAACTCGTTAAGGGGCGTGCTGAATCATGAAGAAGTTATTTTTATCTGGTCTAGGCATCTTCTTAATTTTTGGCATTTTAGGAACGATACTATGGTTCACGGTTAATAATAAATATGAAAAGCAAGAAACATATGAAAAAATATATAAAAACAACCAAGTTGAACAAGTTATCGTGAATGGGCAAAATACAAATGTTGAAGTTAAGAAAGGGAAATATTTAGGTATTAAATATAACGGTAATCAAGACGTTAATGCGAGCATAGAAAATAATTTATTGCATTTTACGGAGAGAGAAAATAAATACAAATTTAATGCCAACTTTATTCCATTTAGAAAAACCATTAATCACTTAGTAATCACTTTGCCACCTAAAAATTACGAATCATTTAACATTACAACGAATACAGGAAACATTTCAGTTCGTGATGCTAAAAGTAACAATAGTAATATGATAACGGACACAGGTGACATTGTTTATCAAAATGTAAACTTGAAACATGCTAAAGCGATGACAGACTTAGGAAGCGTTAAAGTTAAACATTCGGATTTAACGGAGTTTACAGGTGAAATCAAAACAGGTAATATATCTGTCGATAAAAGTAGTCTCGTCAATAGTGAAATGATTACATCTCTTGGTAATATTAATATTAGCCAACTTAAAAATGAATGCGATATTAAATCATCAACAGAAGACGGAGATATTTCAATTTCTTATATGAATCCACCTAAGAATACTTTGTTACAACTACAATCTGAATCAGGCAATACAAAAATTGAAAATAAAGCATTTAATGGCGAAAAAGTAGGGAAAGGGAAACACGTTATTGAAAGTTATACAGATAACGGAGATATTTATATAAAATAATATAGAAATAGGCTGAGACTTCTAAGTCTCAGCCTATTTTCATTCACTCACTAGCAAATAGAATGTCTGAATCAATCTGACCTGTTATTGTTGGGAGGGTAATGGATTTACCATCTAACCATTCTTTGAAATCAAATGTATGTATGGTGCCATTTTCACCAAGTGCAATTTTCATTTTTAATTGGCTAGGTATGTATGCTGATGTATGTATCGTACCCGACCAACTTTTGAATAGCTTGCTGTATATTTCATACTGAGGATCATTAAAATATCGAAAAGCATCTTCTAAAGACATTTCGTCATTTGTGATTTGGTCGATTCGATTATATCTTTCGACAGACTCTTTAATATAATTTCGATTCTCATGACTTAATATTTCAAAATGATTAGTACATAAATTGTTTTGTTTAGTAACAACTTCTCTAGGTGTCGCTTCTACAGTAATTCTTTTGTTTGTTTTATCCATTAAAATATAGCTAAAAGAGGTACGGTGAGGAATTTCATTTAATAGTCTAACAGCATCATCGATATCTTTACATGTTTCTAAAATCAATCTTCCAATCATATAGCAAACAAATCCATCACCAGGTTTTTTACGATGCATAAAATTATAGCCCATCGCTAAACCATGTTCATTCATGCCATCCATTCTGCCTGTTACTCTGGAAGTAGGGCCGATTTGTGCATATCCACCATCTGTAGGTTGGAATAGACTAAATCTTCCATCATATGTAGCAGGACTATAATCATAGTTTCTAACCATATAATCTTCTCCTAAGAAGATGGAACAACCACTATCTTTAGCATATACTCTATAATGACCATAGTTTAACAAGATTGTTTCTAACGGAAATTTTAATGTATCTTGAATACCCATTAGTTCGTCCCAAATTTTTGGTGCGAATTTTTGATATATATTTTTTGTTTCATCTATATTAATATCGAAGCGGGGTCTTCTAATTCGCCATTCTTTTTCTCTATTTTGCAACATTTTAGTAGACTTTAACCATTCTGCTTGGGCAACACCATAATCATAATGGTTACCTCTAAATTCTAATGTTTGCATCTTAACATTTTGCACAGTATCACTCCTCTTATATTTATTTTGATTGAACTTATGTACTTTGTCACGTAAATCCTCTCATATAATTGGAAATATGATGTTAAAGAGATTGTAATAATCGCTTAACCTATGTAATTTATTACCATGTTATATTTGAATTACCAATTATCTCACTGATTATGTGAGAAGGGGGTATGTAAAATGTGGAATCAAGGATATATTTACGTAAAGAAAATATGGCAAGAATGGTATAGAAGATAATCTATTAAATGACGCTTATAGAACAGCTAGAATATATATTTTTGAAATAAAGGAGCAAGAGACAATTTAATGTCTCTTGCTCCTTAATATTTATATTTGATCTGTTGATGTTGTATAAGACTGCGCTTTGTTAGTCTTTTTAGTTTGGTTAGACCATATAATAGCAATTGTAGGTCCAGTGATTAAGTGGATAAAGCTGAATATTGCACCTGGAACAGCGGATAGGGGGTTGAAATGTGCTGTTGCGAGTGACACAGCTAGTCCGGAATTTTGCATACCAACCTCTATAGAAATGGCGCGTTTATCTGGTCGGTTAAGTTTGAATAATTTAGCTAATAAGTAACCGATTGTTAAACCACTTACATTGTGAAGTAAGACAACACCAAACATAATAAGACCAGTTTCAATGATTTGCGCTTTATTACCTGCAACAACGCTTGCAAGAATAAGTGAAATAGATACTACCGAAATAATAGGTAAAATATCAATAGATTTTTCAGCTACTGGTTTAAAGAATCTTTGGACGATAAAACCTAATATAATTGGGATCAATACAACTTGAACTACTGATATAAACATAGATGCAAATGATACTTGTAACCATTCTCTTGCGAATAAATATATTAAACTAGGTGTAACAATAGGTGCTAATAATGTAGACACAGTTGTGATAGAAACGGATAACGCAGTATTTGCTTTAGCTAGATAGCTAATAACATTTGATGCAGTTCCACCAGGACAACAACCTACTAAGATAACACCTAATGCTACGTCAGGACTTAAATTAAGACCTTTAGCGATTAAATATGCAGTAACAGGCATTACAGTATATTGAAGAATAACACCAATTAACACACTTTTAGGAGATTTAAATACTTCTTTAAAATCATTTGTAGAAATAGTCATGCCCATTCCAAACATTACAATTCCTAATAAATAAGGAATGTAAGGTGCTATTTGAGCAATGATATTTGGGAAGCTAAAGCCTAACACTGCTGCCAAAAGCATCCAAAATACAAATGTTTTATTGATAAACTGACTGAATTTCTTAATATTAGTCATATATACACCTTCCAATTAAATAATAATCAGAATATTAACAATAATACAAAAATTTTTCAATACTTTATTTGCTTTAATTATTTATTTTGCATATTAATGATGAAATGATACATATATGAAGTGAAATTATACTAAAATATCTATATATCGATAATATCTCACTTAGAAAAGGATAATATCTTTTATGTATTTTAAATATTATGTTATGATGAAAGAGGTAGAAAATGATGAATGAGGTGACTTCAATGGATTGTATTAAAGGGATATTCAAATTCTTTTTCATCTTAATTGCTATAACAACAGTTGCTGTTGGGGCAGGTATTGCTGTCTTAGCATTTGTATTTAAAAAAGACTTTGAAGAATTAGAACAAAAAACAAAAGAAATTGTATCTGAAATCGAATCTAATAATTAAAATAAAGGAGCAATCACAATATTTCTGTGATTGCTCCCTTTTTTATATTTAAAAATTAGGAGGGTTTATATTTGCGATATGAGCGTAATGTTTTAATATCCCCAAGACTAGAAAATGACAAGTGTCATCAATTAAAAGCTTTATCTCATAATCTCAAAGTACCGAGCAAAGATGAATTATATGCCATACTTGAAAGCATTGAATATGACCAACCATTTTTAAAATCGATTACAATTGGAACGAGTAATGAAAAAGAGATGATTAATACAGCATTTCATTTAAAAGCTATCATAGAGTATATGTGGTACGAACGAAAAAAATCTGAAGTATATGTTAATATCGTCATTTGGAAGAATCATGTTGGTTCTTCTAAAAAGTATGTGGATAAATTTATGAAGTATGAACCAGATGCGTGGATAATATTAGGATCTCATATAGGCTTCTGCAATTTGTTAAAAAGATTATATAGATTTGAAAGTTGGGATGCTAATCGAACATATTGTTCAAATGCGTTGTTGTCCCAATTGATGTTTCAAATCGTAGGTGAAAAGTACTTCGAACATATTAATAGTATTAACCATCTCGGTAAACCAATTATAATTGAAGACGGTAAAATCATTTCAAAATACAATGCTATTGTTTAGACCGCTTCTTTTTGAATATAAAAAATAGAATTGATGCAATACATATGAGTAATGCACTTATTAAATAATTTAAGTAATGTTTTGAACTTTGACCAGTTTCAGGAAGCTTTGATGTTTCTGATTTGGTCTTTTTTTCTTTATTAGTGTAATCGTTAGTAAGTTTATTAGGGTTTGGAATTAAAGAGTCTTTAATGACTGAGATTTGGTATGTCTGATTTTGACTTGGAATTTGATTAGAATTCGGATTATCTGTAATTTGACTTTGACTTTGTTGTACTTGATCTATTTGAGTATGTTGATTTGTATTTTGCTCAAAAGTTGAAGTAGTCTTATCGTCAGAATTAAATGTATAATATTTATCCTCTCCTAGTGTAATCGTTGAATGGCTATCTATGCCGTTAATCTTCACATTAAATTTAGTAGACTTAAGAAATGTAGTGGGTATATTGATTGTAGTATTACCGTTTTGATCTGTTATGCCAGAAAGTTCTTGGTTATCTGCAATGAGTTTAACTTCCACATTATTTAAAGGGTGATAGGTTTTTGAAAGTACATTAATTGAAATGGATTGATTATTTGTATTCGTTATATTGCGTTGGTTATTGCTAGAAGAAGTCAATCTATATAACTTGTTAGGTTCAACAGTAAAAATTTGATTATTTGAAGTGGTTAAAGTGTAGTGAGGCTTAATATTCTTATTAGGAATTTCTATAAATGCTAAACCATCAGATTTAGTTGTTAAAGATTTAACTTCTTGGTCTAAATGTAATTGGAAAGTTTCATTTGATATCGGGGTATTATCAGAAGCATAAAATTGAAAGCCAATAGGTGTCATATCATTATTAGCGTGTGCAGTTCGTGACGTATTGAATGATGTAGCGACCATACATACAATACTAAATAAAAAGATTGGGAAAGGTTTCATATTGACCTCCTTTCATCTCTTAAATAATTAGATGATCATCTGATATCATTATGCCATAAACACTATAGATATTCCACTATTATTTTATGTATTTTATATAAAATTTTTAACACAACTAAAATCTTCCTATATATATATATCATTCAAAATTTTTGAGAATGGGTGCTTGAATCTTTTTGCAAGTGATAAAATAAAAGAGTAAAATATAATCAGAATGAGCATAATCTAAAAGGGGATGTCTTATATGAAATGTGCAAGTTGTAATCAAGAAATGGTAGATGATCTTCGTACGAATGTTCCAGGCACTCTAGTTGATGTTAGATTAATAAAAGAAGAAGAAAATGAAGATATTTTAAACAAAGCGATTGCAATACCAAAAGCAGCAGTATGTTTACAATGCGGCGAAGTGAAATATTACATAGAAGATATTGAATCATTTAGAAATGCTATAAACCACGAATAAAATGTGAATAATTAATAAAAACAGCGTACATTTGAAATAAATCATGTACGCTGTTTTGTTTATATTTTTTTAATATTTCGTACAGATGCATAACAATGCTCACCATTACTAAAATATACTGCACGATCTTTCGTGTTAATAGTATCAACATTATTACGATTAATGACATAACTGTTATGGCATCTAAAGAAGCGGTCATCTAAATTAGATAAATCTTTTAAACTTCCATAGAACTCAATTTGTCTATTGTCTAGATGTGCTATTAGTCGATGTGATTTTGATGATGACTCAAAGAACATAACATCATCATACTGAACATAGACAGAATTGCTACCTCTCGTTAATTCTATCTTTTCAACGTTTGTATTTTTTGAAAGCATACCTAATCTTATGTATGCAGTGTCTAAACAATCTAACACTCTTGTCTTCAGTTGATCTGGATCATCCTTAAAAATAAAATCCATTGCAGCAACTTTATAAACAAATGTTAAATAAGTCAGTTCACTGTGACTTGTGACAAAAACAATATTACCAATAGGGTCATACTTACGTATCTCACTTGCCAATGTAATACCATTAATATCAGCGTCTAATTGAATATCTAAAAAGTAACAACCTATATCATTTGAAGATTTAACGTGATCCAACAACTCATATGGGTCACGTGTTGCAAGTTCAATAGACATTTCTTTTTCTTCAATCATAATATAATTATTGATAATCGTCTGCATGCGCTCTAATTGTTTGGGGTCATCTTCACAAATGATGATTTTCATTGAATCACTTCCTCATTGCTATCATTTAAAATTTCAAGCTTTTGAATAAAGTATTGATTATTAATAAAAGTATCTAAGAAAACATGGTCTGTCTTCTCAGTGATTTCTTTCAACGTAGTTAACCCAATACCACGCTTACGACCTTTAGTAGAATAATGATTTTCAAATAGTTTATGTACCTTAGGCGTATCTTTTGAACATTTATTCATGAATACAAGTAAAATCGATTTCTCATTTTTAATAAATGCAATTTGAATCGTTGGATTATCAACAAACTCAGAAGCCTCAATTGCATTATCCATAATGATGCCGATACATCTACTTAATTCTACAATGTTCATATTTATATGATCAATCTGTTCAGTAATCTCAACACTAATATTGATATTCTGTTCCTGAGATTGAATAATTTTCGTTGTTAATAATCCCTTAATTTCTCTAACATGTAAATTTTGAAGACCATTAATTTTTATCGCATTTAATTTCATATCATCATGAAGATGTGCAATATTTTGGTCAAAGTATGTTCTCAAACCATCCATATCATCTTCTCTAATATATTCAGATAAAGTCGCTAAAATATTTACATAATCATGACGAAACTTACGCATCTCATTATTAATCTGCTCAATCTGCAAAGTATACTTATAATACTGATTGATTTCTTTCTTCGTACGTTGCAATGCCATCTCTCTAATAACTGTGAAAGAAATTAAAATAATAAAAATAGCAGCAACACATACATAGATCACATAAAATAAAGTTTGGAATTCAAACTCTTTTTCAGTATTGTAAGACTTTGGCATGTATACGTAGAACACCGTAAAAGAAAGACCTAAAAACGCTGCTAACAATAGTAGGTAGATACGGTTGTTATATAAATAACTTAATTTAAGTCTATTCATTAATTGTCTTATTAATAATGCTAATGTAATAGATATTGTTGAATGAATGACTGTATATATTAATAGAAAAAGTAAAAATGTATCTATACTATCAATAATATATTTTGTAAATAAAATGGATAAATAATCTGAAACTACAGATATAATAATGACAAGTAATGTATTAATTACACCAAACAACTTAAATTTTCTATAGAAAAACACAAAATAAAATAAGCAAACATATGTAATAGCACCTACTCCAAATATATAATAAAAAGTAAGTGAAGGGATTATGAAGCCTATTAATAAGACTCCATAATCCCTTTTGTTGTATCGGTAATTTTGTGTTATAGAAAGTAAAATTGTGAACAATACTACTTGGAGTAATCCAAAAGGTAAAGATTCTATACTAGAAAGCGAGTCCATATATTACACTTCCTTAATAATAACTTATTGTTTTTCTTTTAATAATTCTGCTGGTACTTCTGTTTCATCTAAAAATGCTGTACAACCTCTAATTACCGCTTTTTCACCGATTGCTGAAAGGATATTTGATACTGATTTTGAAAATAGGCTAGATAATAAATTCATGATAATGTTTCCTCCTCTTTGTAAAATATAGGTAATAGTGATACTGCTTCAAAGATTAATCCTAAACATATTAATTGTTGATAGGGTTCTTTAAGGAATAAAGTTAATACTATCAAAATTGTTGCTGCTAGGATTGATCTTAGTTTAAGTCCTTTTTTCCATTTGCCTAATATTGGGTGTTTCTTTGTTTGCATTGGTGCGTACTTTATAATGATAAGATAACCGACTAACGCTATGGCTAAGAATGGCCAGTAGGGTATGTTGGTATTTATGATTATGAGTGGTGCAACGACAAACATGATTAGGCTTTGTATCGTACATAGAAAAGTGGACTTAGCGTGCGCGCCAAACGCGAAATATCGAATGGCAAAATAACTAAGATGTACAATAAGTGTGTATAAAAATATATGGCATAGAAGGGCAGCGCCGTATATAACTATGGTCTTCATCATATTCCCTACAAATACTTCTAGTCCATACTTTACCTTTAAATAACTAACATGATCTAGATTATTTGAATTTTGAAGACTTGCAGCAATTTTATCTATTTGTGTTTGGACAGGTTGATACATAGCGCCCCTCCTTCATTATGATTATAGAACATATTGATTTACATTTTACTTCTTTTGCCTAACTGTATTATTTCAATGCCTAACTGTTTGAATTTATAATATATTTGTATTTTAACATAATTTTAATGCAGTTAAGAACTTAAATTAACGACTTAGGGAAAATATAAAATTCTATTATTGAAATACTATAATATATTTAGTGAATATTTAATTTTTTATGATAAATTAAAAAGTTTAAATATAAAGGAGGATCCTTTATGGCAGGCGATATCGTCAATGCTATTTGTAGTATTTTTAATTGGTTAGTGGAACTTTTTAATGGTTTGTTTACTTAAATATCTGCTGTGTTTGATACGTGGTTATTCATATAATAAATATTTTAACGTGTACCATTGGGTATGCGTTTTTATTATAGTTATTGAGCGTTTTCATGTAGAATGATATTAAAGAACAAATTAGGGAGGAATTTAATTTTATGAAAACGAAAGGTTATATTGGTAGTTATACGAAGAAAGATGGAAAAGGGATTTATCGTTTTGATGTTGATGAGAATGATCAAACAATCGAGAAGGTTGAAGTTGGTTATGAAGTTGAAGCATCTACATATTTAACACAACATGGTCAATTTTTATATGCGATTAAAAGAGATGGCGATGATTGTGGTGTTGCAAGTTTTAATATCAATGCAGATGGTAGCTTAACATATATAAATGATTGCTTAGCTTCACAAGAAGGAACGGGTTGTTATATTTCAGTTTCTGAAGATGGTCAATATTTATTTGAAGCTGTTTATGGAAGTGGTTATGTAAGACTTTATAAATTAAACGCTGAAAATGGCGAAATTATTGAGTTAATAGATGTGTATAAAGGTGAAGGTCATGGACCAAATGAAGCAAGACAAGAAGGTAGTCATATTCACTTTGCAGAACAAACGCCAGACTTAGATTATATCGTTACAGTTGATTTAGGTGCAGATGTAATTAGAACATTTAAATTCTCTGATGAAGGATTGGAATTATATGAAACATTAGAAGTTCAAGCTGGAAGCGGTCCAAGACATATTGCGTTTCATCCAAGTGGCATATACGCATACTTAGTGAATGAACTTAGTAATACGATTCAAGTGTTATCATATAAAAATGGTGTATTTGCAACAATCAGTCCAGCACTATTAACGATTCCAGAAGACTTTGATTTAAACTCACAAGTTGCTGCTGTTAGATTAAGTCATGATGGACAGTTTATTTATGTTTCTAATAGAGGACATAATAGTATAGCTGTTTATAAAATATTAGGTGATGGTGCAAATGTTGAATTGGTTGAAATTGTAACGAGTGGTGGAACATGGCCAAGAGATTTAAATATTACACCAAGTGATTCGTTTATAGTTGTTGCACATGAACATTCATATAATTTAGTATTATTTAGTCGAAATAAAGAAACTGGTAAGCTGACAGAAATAGAGAACGAACAAAAAGCTGCAGAAGGCGTTTGTGTTCAATTTATATAATGGTAGGTGATGAACGTTGAAAATAGCACTATATCAGATGCATGTAATACCTGGAGAGCCAGAAAAAAATATCGAAAAAATTAATCAATGGTTAGATGAATTAGATGATGAAATTGACATAGCAGTGTTACCTGAAATGTGGAACACTTCTTATCGATTAAATGAGTTAACCGAACTTGCTGATGAAGACGGTCAAAGAATTTTACCTTTCATAGAGCGAAAAGCAAAAGAAATCCATAAACATATTGTGGCTGGTTCAATTGCATACAAAAAGGGAAATGAAATTTATAATCGAACAATTGTCGTCAATAACGAAGGAAAGTGTATTAATACTTACGACAAAGCACATCTTGTGCCAATGTTTAATGAACATCATTTCTTAACTTCAGGTAGTAAGAAATCAACTGTATATGAGTTAGATGAAATAGAGATGGGAACGATTATTTGTTATGATTTAAGATTCCCAGAATTAACACGTTCATTAGCTTTAGAAGATGCAAAAGTAATTTTTGTTCCGGCACAATGGCCGAAATCAAGAATTGATCATTGGAAAGTATTATTACGTGCTAGAGCAATTGAGAACCAAGTGTATATTATTGCTTGTAATAGTGTGGGTACTTGTGATGAAAATGAGTTTGGTGGGCACAGTTTAGCATATGCACCAGATGGCACATTAATTGATAGTTTATACTATGAAGAAGATACATTAATCGTTGATATAGACTTTGATTCGCAAGAAAAAATTCGTGAAGCCATTCCTATTTTCAATAGTTTAAGAACAGATTTATATTAGGTAGATGTAGTTAGAGACTGGGATATTATATGATATTCCAGTCTCTTATTATCTTACAAATGTCTTATTGAACATTTGTAGAAAAAGTATAAAATCAATTATAAGACAGAAAATAGTTAAGGCATGGAGATGATTTATTTGGAAAGTAGTGTAGCAGTCCAATTTAAAAATGTAGAATATGAAATAGAACGGTCACTAATTTTAAAAGGTGTTACAGGTGCCATTTATAAAGGTAAACTTACTTCTATAATCGGGCCATCAGGTGCAGGAAAATCAACACTGCTCTCTTTAATTAATTTATTAAAGTCTAGTACAAGTGGCGAAATATTCATTGATCAACAATCTATTGAAACATATAATCCAATGGAACTTAGAAGAAAAGTTCAGTTAGTTTCTCAAGAAGCAACGATGATTAAAGGAACTGTAAGAGATAATTTAGAACTGCCATTAATACTACAAAATAAAAAAATGACAGATGAAGAAGCTAAATATTATTTGAAAATAGTCGATTTACCAGAAACTTTTTTGAATAAAAATAGTAAAGAATTATCAGGTGGAGAAAAACAAAAGTTATCTCTAGCCCGATCACTTGTTAATAAACCTAAAGTGATATTGCTAGATGAAGTGACATCGGCATTAGATAGAAACTCTAAACGTGCAATTGAACAACTATTGCAAAAAATTATTAAAGAACACGAAGTTACGATGATATGGATTACACATGATATTAACCAAGCCTTTAGAATGAGCGATTACATATGGGTTATGATCAATGGAGAAGTTGAACTAGCTGATACAGTTGAAAATGTTAAAAATTCAGAACAACCAAACGTCAGAAGCTTTATAGGAGAAAAATTAATATGAGTATAACATCAATCGTGTTAATGTTTGTTTTTATTATTATTCCAATAGTAATTTCGAAAAGTTTTAATCTAGGATTAGAGAAAGATACTTTAATTGCAGCTATTCGATCATTTGTTCAACTGTTAATAGTAGGGTATATTTTACAATTTATATTTGATCAAGAAAGCCATATTTTTATCATTTTAATGGTCATGCTTATAATAGGTGCGGCAACACAAAATGCGCGAAAAAAAGGTTTGGAAATACCAGGCATCACATGGAAATTATTACTGGCTTTTGTAGCAATAGAAGTCATTACACAAGGTATCTTATTAGGGTTTAAAATTACGCCACCAACAGCACAATACATCATACCAATAAGTGGCATGATTGTTGGTAATGCGATGGTATTAAGTATCTTGTTCTTAAATAGATTTATGTCAGAAGTTAAACAAAATGAAAATGTGATAGAGCTTGTTCTATGTTTGGGAGGTACACCTAAACAAGCAATACATAAGCAACTGATCACTTCTATACAGTCTAGTGTTATACCAACTATAGAACAACAAAAGACAATTGGCCTTGTGCAATTACCAGGTATGATGAGTGGTCAAATCATTGGTGGCGCAGATCCAATTGAAGCGGTACTCTTTCAAATATTAATCGTATTTATGTTATTAACAAGTGCTACAATGACGAGTGTAATATTAGGCTTCTTGTCATATCCAACTTTATTTAATAAAAAGCAGCAACTCATTGAAAGTCAGTATAAATAAAATAAGCATGTGGTTAAGACGTAAATGAATGTCTATACCATATGCTTATTTTATATGCTTAAATTTAATTGTGTGGCTCTCAGTAACACTTCTGTATTACTTTTTAAACATGGCTCTTACGTATTTAGCTTTTCCTTTATAAGGTGGGAAAAGGACGCCAGTTTCTAGTTTGGTTGTTTTAAACATGATGCTCTTTTCATTGCTAAAGAGTTCAAATGAAGCTTTGCCATGATATTTACCAATTCCTGAATGACCGACACCACCAAATGGTAAGTTATGGTTACCTAAATGTAAAAGTGTATCATTGATACAACCGCCACCGAATGATATTCTTCTTACGACTTCATCAGTATGATTTTCGTCTTCACTAAATAAATATAGTGATAGTGGCTTTGGTTTATTTTTTATAAATTGAATGGCATCACCGAATGCTTCATACGTCATAATAGGTAATATTGGACCAAAGATTTCGTCTTCCATTAGAATATCATCAAATTTAACATTATCGACAATAGTCGGTTCTATATATCGGTTATCTCTGTCCGAGCTACCTCCGTAGACAATGTCTCCATTAGTTTGATTAAGTAAATTCACTAATCGATCTGTATGACGTTCATTTACGATACGGCCATAATCTTCACTATTTTGTGCTGTTGACGTATAAAACTCTCGAATAGTTGTTTGAATCGCTTTAATGAATTGTTGTTTAATCGATGCGTCGATGATGACATAATCTGGCGCGACACATGTTTGACCGGCATTAATAAATTTACCAAATGCTATTCTTTCTGCTGCTACTTTAATATTTGCAGTCTTATCAACAATTGCTGGACTCTTTCCACCTAATTCAAGTGCTACCGGGATAAGTTGTTTACTAGCTTGTTCGTACACAATTTGTCCAACTTTAGTAGAGCCAGTAAAGAATATAAAGTCGAATGGGTAAGTTAACAGTTCTTCAGTTACAGTTTGGTCGCCAGTTATACAAGATACATATGAAGGATTAAATGCTTCTTGTATAATTTTTTCTATTACAACACTAACATTTGGTGTAAGTTCTGAAGGTTTGATAACAGCACAATTTCCAGCAGCAATAGCACCAATTAAAGGTTCTATAACAAGTTGAAACGGATAATTGAACGGACCGATGATTAAGACTGTGCCATATGGTTCGTTAATTGTATAACTTTTACCTGGAAATAAAAATACAGGTGTATTCACGTTTCTTTTACTTGCTAAACTCTTGACTTCTTTTAGCATGAAAGAGATACTTTTGTAAATGTAACCAATTTCAGTAGCATAAGATTCAACAGAATTTTTGCCTAAATCTTGTTGCAATGCTGAAATTAAGGCACTTTCATTTGTTTTAATAGATTTTCTTAGTGCTCTTAACTGTTTTTTTCTGAATTTAATATCTTTTGTTACATCACTATCAAAAAGTGATTGTAAGTTTTCGAATTGAGTCGCGATAGTCAATATGGATGTCTCCTTTATACTTCTATTGTTTATATTTTAACAATAGTTATAATTAAAAGCGAAGTGTTTATTTATGAAATTTTTATTTTTAAAAAAATAACGAAAAGGTGAAATAATATGAGATTTGGATTTATAGGTACCAATTGGATAAGTGATAAATTTATAGAGAATGGTTTAGAAGTTGAAGCGTTTGAACCTTACGCTGTCTATTCGCGAACTGAAGAAAGAGCAGACTATTATAAGGAGAAACATCAACTTACTGAAACGTTCACAGATTTAGAGTTATTTTGTCAATCACCTAATTTTGAAGCGGTATATATCGCATCACCTAATGCGTTTCATTTTGAACAAGCAGAATTAGCGATTAAAAATAAAAAACACGTCTTGATCGAAAAACCAGCGACAATTGTTCAAGAACAATATGAAGCATTATCTAAACTTGCTTATGAATATAATGTCACTGTTATGGAAGCGATGAAATCAACATTATTACCGCCATTTGTAGAATTTACAAATGATCTTATTGATATTGGTGAAATTAGATATGCTGATTTTCATTATCACCAATATTCTTCAAGATATGATAACTATAAAAAAGGTATCATAGAAAATGCTTTTAAACCTGAGTTAGGGAATGGCGCTTTAATGGACTTAGGTGTTTATGCAGTAGCTCCGATGATACATTTGTTTGGTATGCCACAAAATATTAAAGCAAATGGTTTTAAATTAGATACTGGAGCCGATGGACAAGGTAATGCAATATTGGATTATCATACTTTCCAAGCAACGATTAGTTATTCAAAAATATGTGACCGCCCCAGCCCTTCAGAAATAGTAGGGGAAAATGGTTATGTATTAATTGATAAAATAAGTGCTCCTTCAAATATTAAAGTATTTAATAGAGAAGGGGTATTACAGAAAGAATATAATAATGATTCACCGTTAACGATGAAAGATGAAATAATTGAATTTATTAATTGTGTACAGAATCATAAGGTCGAGTCATCTATTAATACACATCAAAGATCATTAGAAACGATTAAAGTATTAGATGAAATTAGACATCAAATTGGAGTTCAATTTAATGTCTAAAAAGTACTTCATCATTACAGCTGTGATTATTATCGTTTTACTACTCGTCGTGGCATTTATACCATTTAAACAAAATCCATCTTCCACATCAAGAGTGGTCGTTGATCACTTTAATCATAAGTATGCATTTCCGAGTTGTTATGATTACGAAAAAGCATCAAATTATATTGATGAAGTAACATATAAAGATGCTCAAGATTTAAAATATCCACCTATGAATACGTGCACAGAAGAAAAGGCAAAGCCTCAATATAAATCATTGCTTAAACGGTTATTAGAAAGTACAGAAATATAAAAAGTCCTGACGAAATGATATCATTTCGTCAGGACTTTTTGATTATTTTTTTAATACATCGTGTGTGCTTTCATCTTTAGTCATAACATCTTTAACGTACGGACAAACTGGATCAATTACTTTCTCTTCAGATCTTGCTTTTTCAATAACAACATCAACCAATTTTCTAGCAATACCTTGTCCTCGTAGTGAAGGATCTACAAAAGTATGATCGACTACAAGTGTCTTGCCATCTAAGTCTTGATACGTGATTTCTGCTTCAAAATCATTCTCAGAATTGCCTACATAAAATTTGTTTGTACCTTGTTTGATTTCCATTTAAAGCACACTCCTTATAAATTATTTACCTAATAATTCATCAATAGGTGGAACGACTTGTTTCTTACGAGAAACAACGCCAGGTAATACAGCGACATTTCCATTTAATTCAGTGTTGAACGCTTTTGTTACGACTTGTTGTTCTTTACCTAAAGCAATAGCAGTTGAGTCACTGTTTAAGATATCTGTAATAACAAATACAAATAAGTCATATTGTTCTTTAGCAATAATTGCGTTGATTTCATTTTCAACGTCTTCTTGAATTTCAAGAACTTCGTTTACATCAACAGTATTAACTTGTGCAATACGTACAACTTTATCACCCATGTTGAATGATTTAGCATCCATATTTAAAAGGAATTCAGGTGATTTACCTTTTACTGAAGCACCAGCTTTTAACATTTCTAAACCATATTCATTTAAATCAACATTGGCAATTTTAGCTAATGCTTCACAAGCTTGTTTATCTTGTTCTGTGCATGTTGGTGATTTAAATAGTAATGTATCAGAAATAATAGCTGAAATCATAAGACCAGCAATTTCAGGTTTAATTTCAATACCATTTTCTTCATATATTTTTTTAAGGATTGTTGTCGTACAACCAACTGGTTCAGCTCTGTAATATAATGGAGCTGCTGTTTCAAAATTGCTGATACGGTGGTGATCAACAACCATTGTAATTGTAGCATCTGTAATATCATCTGCACTTTGTTGGAATTCATTGTGATCGACTAAAATAACGTTTTTGTCTTTTAAAGGTGTTTCTAATAATGCAGGTGCTTGAACTTTGAAATAATCCAACGCAAATTGTGTTTCATCAGAAACGTCTCCAAGTCTTGCAGCTTGAACGTCATTTCCAAGTTCTTTTTGTAAATCTTCCATTACTAATGCTGAAGCAATTGTATCTGTGTCAGGATTCTTATGTCCAAATATAAATGTGTTTACCAATGTAATTTCTCCTTTTGCTTTGAATATTCTGTCACTTTATTTTAACATGAACACATTGTCTATTCTACAACTGCGCCTATACTATTTTCAAAATGTGTAAGCGCCCAATCGTGTCCAGCTTGATTAAAAGAAGCGACACAATTCTTAGGTATAATAATTTGATAATTTAAATTGTAAGCATCGACAGCAGTATGTAACACACAGATATCTGTACAAACGCCGACAATTTCAACAGTATCAATATGTCGTTCTCTTAATAAACTATCAAGATTTGTACCGAAAAATGCACTATATCTTGTCTTATCTATCCAAAATACGTGATTAGAATGTTTGATTGAATCGTATTGAGGCTTTAATGAGTTATATAAATTTCTACCTTCTGTACCTACGATATTATGAGGTGGAAATAATTTTGTTTCAGGATGATATGGATCATTCTCATGGTGATAGTCCATTAAATAAAAAATTAAATCTTCATTCAAGTTGTATATTTCGATTTTATGGTGAATATTTTGTTCAATTTCTTGACCAGGTTCTCCGCATGTTAACTTACCATCTGACGCAACGAAATCATTTGAATAATCAACGATAATGAGTGCTTTCTTCAATTATATTCCCCCTAATTGTTTATAAAATGTTTTCAGTGTAATATAAATATACATGCAAGTATACGCTATATTAAGGTGGTTATGAAGTATGAAGCATATTGTTAATGTAAATCGTTATGGTGCTAAAGGTGGTTGTGGATTAACAGATACAATTGGTATTCAATTGGCTTTATTACAAGCTAAGAAGGGACCAGTAACAGTTTATATACCTAAAGGTGTTTATCATATTATTTATGAATTAGTGATATATGAACATACAACGCTTATTTTACATGATGAAGCTGTATTAATCAGAAAATCGCCTACAGCTATGCTGAAAAACGGACATAGATTGAAAAAATACTATGGATACGACGGTCATGGTAATATCAATATTATCGGTGGGACATTTGATGCGTATGGACATACAAATAATACAAATAACACGATCATGTCTATTGGTCATGCACGCAATATTCAAATACATAATGTGACATTTAAGAATGTTGTAGGTGGGCATGCGATTGATGCATGTGGCTTAGACGGATTTTATGTAAATGAATGTAAGTTTCTTGGTTTCCGTGACGATAGTGGAACGAGATTATTTAGTGAAGCAGTTCAAATAGATATTCAAACTGAAGGAGCATTTCCTAAATTTGGGGCAACAGATGGTACGATAACTAAAAATGCACTGATTGAAAACTGTTATTTCGGAAATTCAGGTGATCCAAACATGTTACCTTGGAATAGAGCAGTTGGATCTCATGCAAGTATGTATGATGTGTTTTATGAGAATATAAATATTCAACATAATACTTTTGAAGGATTAGGGGATTTCGCAGTTACTTTATTAAAAGCGAAAGATTCATCCGTTACACACAATCAATTTATAAATTGTGAGGGCGGTATTCGATATTTAGCTGTACCAACAGGTAAATATTCATTAGATATCCATAAATTAAATAGAGGCGGACAAGCAGGGTCAACTATATTGATAGGTGATAATACATTTAAAGATATTAAAAGTAAACCAAGTATTTTAATTAAAAGTTATGAAGACGTTATGAATAAAGATATTTATATTTATAATAATCATTTTGAAGGAGAATCTTCAAATAATATTAAATTCATTAAGACGACAGATATTTATTTATACAACAACCGTAATTTAAGCAATATCAAACAAGATCAAGTTGAGAACCTTATTCATATATAATTAAAATGGAGGATATGATGAATAGCATAGACAGTTATATTGAACAAATTGATGAAAAGAAAAAAGAAACATATATTCATTTGCTAAATACAATCAAAACGCATTTACCACCTGGCTATGAACTAGTCATGCAATACGGTATGCCGACATTTGTAGTACCTTTAGATAAATATCCAAAAGGTTATTTAAATAGAGCAGATGAACCACTTCCATTCATTAGTCTTGGTGCTCAAAAAAATCATATTGCCTTATATCATATGGGGTTATATGGGATGAATGAATTGAAAGAATGGTTTGAGAATAGATACAGAGAACAAGTACCAACTAAATTAAATATGGGGAAAAGTTGTATTAGATTTACAAACAATAAAAACATACCCTTTACTTTAATAGGTGAGTTGAGTGAAAAAGTCACTGTAGATGAATGGATACAAAAATATGAATCAGGACATAGAAATCAAAAATAAAACGCTTCTGGGATTATAATTCCCAGAGGCGTTAATTTATGTAATTCGTTTATCAAAATTGCCTAGCACTTTTACATTAAAGTCTAATGTTTTTAGGATTGTGATTACTTTCTTCATTTCTACATCTTCAGCGCTACAATCTGCTTGAACAAAGAAATGATACATGCCGAGTTGTGTCTTGAGTGGTCGAGATTCAATCCATGATAAGTTGATATTAAATAAAGCAAATGTATTTAATATACTTGCTAATAAGCCTGGTTTATCTTGGTCAGGTGTAATTAACAAAATACTATCTGTTGCTTTTTCAACATGTTTTTCTTGTGCTGATAAAATTAAAAATCTTGTTGTATTATGTGGATAGTCTTCAATGTGTTCATATAATGCTTCAACATCGTCATTAGATTTTTCTAAACCAATTGGTGCAATTGCGCCAGTATGTACATCTATTTCATCTAAACTTTGAACGGTACTGTCAGAATATCTGTATGCAAAGTTATGATTTTTAATAAATTTAGATGTTTGATTGATTGCTGGGGCAATAGAAACAACTTCTTTAATATCTTCTAATTTTGCGCCTTTTTGAACATAAAGAGAAAATGATATATCTAGATGTAATTCGTCTATAACGTGGATTTTCTGTTCAGTTAATGAATCGGCAATGATGTTGATTGTACCTTCGATAGAATTTTCAATTGGGGCTATTGCGATGTTTTCTGGGTCAGCTTCAATTGCTTTAACCACTTCGTATAAATTTGACTTAGGAATATATTCAGTGATTTCATCTGGCTTATATTTAAGTGCTGCCATATGTGAAAATGTACCTAATGGTCCTAAATAATATAACTTCATAAATGACTTCCTTTCTAATGCATTGGACAACCTTGTTGATTTTGTCTATATAAAAAGTTTGGACTTCTCATCTCATTATCATAGCCTTTATGATAATTATGTACAAGTGAAGGTGAAAGAGGAGGTGCAAGCCAACTCCATTTTCCGGTCACTTTTCTATTAGCTTTACATTCATTCTCTTCAAATTTCTTAAATTGTTTAGAGGCATTATAATGATCAACAATTGCAACACCAGCTTCTTTATACGAATGATAAATAGCATAATTAAACTCTACTAAAGCTCTATCTCTCCAGTAACTTGATGTTGTCGTTGTATCAAAATCAAATGCTTCTGCAATGTCTTTTAATTTATTATAGCGATATTCGTCAGTAAAATTTCTAACGCCTATTTCAGTTTCCATGTACCACCCGTTGAATGGGGCAGTATGATAATATATACCACCGATTTCTAAATCCATATTTGAAATGATAGGTACTGCATACCATTTTAGTTGTAGTGATGCTAACTTAGGATACTGTTTATGGTTAATGTTAATTTCTTTAATGAGTTCTTGTGGGTATTGATGAATTTTTAGGCTTTGTTGATTAATTCGATACATTAATGGAAGTACATCAAAATCAGTATGTTGACTTTGCCAATTTAAATGGTGTGCTAATTTCGTGATTTCAATAGATTTAGGGTCGCCTTTATCTTCGTATCCTGCATATCTAATCAACTGTTCATTCATAATTTCTATTTGGTTGTTATATATGCTGATCATGGGTTTGATTTTTCCATCATTTGTAGCGCCTTTAATGTGACTTTCAATTGAAGTAATAAATGCTTGTTCATCTTGAATATGTCTTAAATCTCTTACCGTCAATTTATCCCAAAAAAGTCTACCAATACATCTATTTGAATTTCTCCAAGCTACTTTCGCACCATATTCTAATTCTTCAGTTGTGTGGGTATAAGTACCAGTTTGAGAAATTTCATGTTCTATTTCTTGTATTCTTTTATTCATTTGTAATTCTGATATTTCTAATTCTTTATACATATCATTAATAAAAGCAGTCGCTTTATCTCGTAACATAAATACACCTCTATGTACTAGTATAAGCGACTGCTATTTTTTGACAATATATGAATTATGACAATTTACCAATTATTTATATCTTGTCGTTCACCTTTAAAATTACCTGACTTTTTATGACGTTCTTTCAATACTGATATGACATCTTCAAATTTAACACCTCTATCATGAAGTAATACAAACAAATGATAAAGTACATCAGCCACTTCATTTGTGAGTTCTAATTTATCATCTTTCATAGCTGCAATAACAACTTCAAATGATTCTTCTCCATATTTTTTAGAAATTTTATCTATGCCTTTATTAAGTAAATAATTTGTATATGATTTTGGATTATTAGAATCAACACTTTCTTGAATAGTCGTTTCTAATGATTCGAGCGTGTAAGGTTCTTCAGTATTAAAGCAACTAACAGATCCAGTATGGCAAGTAGGGCCATCAGGTTTGACTTGTAGTAAAATTGTATCTTGGTCACAATCTAATTGTATATCGATAACATGCTGGATATGATTGGATGATTCGCCTTTTTTCCATAGACGATCTTTACTTCTTGAATAAAACCAACAGACTTTCTCTTGAATGGTTAAGTTATAAGCTTCTTCATTCATATAACCTAACATTAATACTTGTCCAGTTTGGTAATGTTGTAAAATTGCTGGTACAAGACCTTTAGAAAAATCAGGTGCAAATTCACTCATCGTACATTCACTCCTTCATTAGATAAATGTGTTTTGACTGCTTGTATTGTTGTTTCTTTATCGTGAAAAATACTTGCAGCGAGACCTGCAGATACATCCGTTTGTTTAAATAAATCAACAAAATGCTGGCTATTACCGCCACCACCTGATGCTATTACAGGTAAAGTCACCAGTTGATTAATTTCAGTTAATAAACGATGATCAAATCCTTGTTTAACGCCATCATAATCCATACTTGTAATTAATAATTCACCAGCGCCGAGATTTTCAACTTCTTGAACCCAATCTAACACACGTTTATCTGTACGCTGTTTACCACCATGTGTATAACAGTACCAATCTTGATGTTCTTCTTCCCATTTAGCATCAACTGCGATACAGATACATTGTTTTCCGAACTTATCACTCGCTTCACGAATAAATGCTGGGTTACGCAAAGCACTTGAGTTTAAAGAAATTTTATCAGCACCATGATTAAGTAATACCGAAATATCTTCAAGTGTACTAATACCACCACCAATTGTAAGTGGAATGAATAATTTTGAAGCTGTTTCTGATATGATATCTAACATCATTTGATGTCCATTTTCTGTCTTAGAAATATCTAAGAACACAAGCTCATCTGCCGCTTCTTGATTATAATATTCAGCTAATTCAACTGGATGTCCAATATCTCTCAAACCTTTAAACTTTATGCCTTTAACGACACGTCCATCTTTAACATCTAAGCATGGGATGATTCTTTTTTTGATCATTCAATACCCTCCCAAAATGCATCCGTATTTGCTGCTTTTCCAACAATAGCAGCGTGCACATTTAATGCATCCAGTTGCTCAATGTCATCTTTATTTCTTATACCACCTGAAGCAATAACAGGAATAGATGTTGATTGGACTAATTTGCCTGTTAATTCAAAGTTTGGCCCAGATAATTTACCGTCTTTTGAAATATCTGTATAGATAATTCCGCCGAGAGGGAATGTGTTAATTTTTTCAATGAAATCAAATAGGTTTATTCCGGCATCATCAAGCCAACCGTTTAATTTGATTTTTTCAACATACGCATCGACAGATAAATATATTTTATTTGGAAATGTATGCGTTACTTCTTTTAACCAGTCTAAGTCTTGTATACCTTTAGTGCCGACGATAATGTACTCAACACCTTTATTTAAATATGATTCAATCGTTTCAACACTTCGAATACCACCACCAACTTCAATTGGTAAATGGGTTAAGCTGACGAGTTGTTCTATGTAATCTGCTTCTGTTGGTTGTTGATTTTTAGCGCCGATTAAATCGATAACATGAATTCTAGAAACTTGTTTAAATTTTGAATAGAAAGCTATTGCTTCTTCTGCAGTTCTAGGCATAGATTCTTTAGAATCATATTTACCTTCAGTTAATCTCACGCTTGTGGAGTCTATTAAATCTATTGCTGGCCAAATTTCAATCATTTAAAAAACCTTCTTTCAATGCTTGGTCTAGTATTTTGAGTCCGTAATCACCGCTTTTTTCTGGGTGGAATTGTATACCGATAATATTTTTTTGTTGCACGATTGCAGTGATTGGTTGTCCATAATCTGCTGTAGCAACTATAGGTAAATCAGTAGAGACATGATAAGAATGTATAAAGTAAACATCACCATCAAGTAGAGGATGTTCACTTTGTAAATTGTTCCATCCTAAATGTGGAACAGGGTAGGGACTCTCTATAGGTATAACGTTCCCTTGCAATAAATTTAATCCTTTTGTTGAACCTTCTGCGCTGTATTCAAATAGCACTTGCATACCTAAACAAATGCCAATGATTTTATGCGTATCTTTAATATCTTTAATCACTTTGTCTAGACCACTTGATGTTAATTGTGTCATAGCATCTTTGAAGTGCCCGACACCTGGAAGAATAACATGTGTACTATTTTTTATAGTTTCTTCATCTGAAGTTAATTTGGCATCATATCCTAAATGTAAGAGGGCACGTTCAATATTTTTAATATTGCCAAGTCCGTAATCAATGATTGCAATCATTATTCAATCACACCCTTAGAAGAAGGGATACCAGCATAATCATCTTGTGTTAATGCGATTTTTAGACTTCTAGCAAATGCTTTGAAAATCGCTTCGATTTCATGGTGCGTATTGCCACCTCTAATTAAATCAATATGTGTTGTTAATCTTGCATTAATCACAAGTGCTCTAAAGAATTCCTCTACAAGTTCTGTATCAAATGTTCCAACTTTTTCACGAGAAAATGTCGCATTAAATGATAAATATGGTCTGCCACTAATATCCGTTACAACACGTGCTAAAGTTTCATCCATTGGTATATAGAATGAACCATATCTTGTAAATGATTTTTTATCTTTAACGACTTCAAGAAGTAATTGACCTATTACAATACCTATATCTTCAACTGTATGATGATCATCTACATGTGTATCTCCAACAACTTCTATATTTAATGCAATACCACTATGAAAACTAAATAACGTCAACATATGGTCTAAGAAACCAACACCAGTATTAATGTGTGAATCCTCTCCATCTAATCCTAGTTGAATTTTGATATCTGTTTCTTTAGTTGATCTTTCTTTTTGATAAGTCATATTCTTGTCTCCATTCTTTAACGATTTTTTCAAGTTCATTTAATTCTGATTTTGTAGCTATTGAGTATCTAACTGTTTGTTGCATGTTTGGTTCATCATAAAATCTTGGTAAATAGCCATGGTCATAAATATACTGACCTAATGAATCTGCTAAATCTCCATAAGTTAATACGAAATTTGTTTTTGAAGGTATCACATGGATAATATCGCTCACATGTTGTTCGAAAATATTTCTTAACTGACTACTCAATTGTCTTTGTTGCGTTAATAATGAATGTACAATTTCTTTGTTACTAAAAATTTCAGTCGCAATATTTAAAGTTAATGTGTTTAATGGATATGGATGTGCGATACGATTTAAAGTTTGAATGGTCTTCTCGGTAGAAATGACGATGCCGACTCTTAAACCAGCTATTGCAAATGCCTTACTTAACGTACGCATTTGAATGATATGGTCTTGTAATTCAATATCGTATGCATCTCCGAAATCTAAATAAGCCTCATCAATAATAAAATAACCACCAATTGCTTGCATTTCATTCGCGATTTCCTCTAAAAATGCTTTAGGATATTGAATGCCTGATGGATTATGAGGCACACTCATAATGAAAAATGCTGGCTTTAATTTTTGGATTGATTGCTTAATTTTATCTAACGAGAATGTATAGTCATATTCTGCATCTACATAATGGATAGGGCGATTAATTTGATGCGCATATGCTGTATACATGAAGAAATCTGGATTCAGCGTTAGGACTGGTCCATCTGGTAATGCAATCATGCATTTTTGAATCCACTCATCTGAACCATTCGCTGCAGAAACTTGGTTAGGTAATAATTGATAGTAGTCTGCATAAGACTTAATAAAGGCATCATATTCCTCATCAGGATAAAAATTAAAATTTGATTTGGCGATAATATTTTTTAAAGTTGCATCATCTAATGCAGGAATAGGGCTTTCATTCTTGTTTATTCTAATCATGTTTCACGACTCCTCGTTGTTTGTTAATCTCACTTCTAAAGATTGCTTATGTTGATATAAACCTTCTTGTTCAGCTAAAGCTATAGCACTCGGTGCAATACTTTGATAAGTGTGTTCATCTAAATGAATGATAGAATGACTCGTTAAGAAATCATTGACTGTTAAACCATTCGAGAATCTTGCTGTTTTATCAGTCGGTAATACATGACTTGGTCCAGCAGCATAGTCACCAATTGCTTCAGGTGAGTATTGACCTAAGAACATTGCTCCGACGTATTTAATTTTACCAATATATTTACTTGGATCAGTCGTTTGAATAGATAAATGTTCTGGCGCAATATAATTAATGACTTCTATTGTTTCATGAATATCACGCGTTAAAATTGGATAATGATAATTTTTGATACTTTGTTCGATAATTTGTTTTCTTGGAGCTTGATCTATAGCTTGTTGTAGTTTCTGTTGAACTTTTGTTAAGAAAGAAGAATCTGTTGATACTAGAAATGTTCTAGCTTGTTCATCATGCTCTGCTTGGGCTAATATATCTTGAATGATGTAATCTACATTTGAATTTTCATCAGCAATAAGTGCAATTTCACTTGGACCAGCTATTTGATCGATACCAACGACACCGTATAATAACTGTTTACTTAATGAAACAAATTGATTACCAGGTCCAACAATTTTATCTACTTTCGGAATCGTTTCAGTACCGAAAGCTAAAGCAGCAATACTTTGAGCACCACCAACTTGGAATACACGATCTACACCCGTAATATGGCATGCAGCAAGTATAGCTGGGTCGATACCATCTTTTTGTGGTGGGGTAACAACAATAATTTCTTGAACATTTGCTACTTTAGCAAGGGTAGCTGTCATCAGAACTGTTGATGGATAACTTGCTTTTCCACCTGGTACATAAATGCCGACTTTTTCAATAGGGTGATAAAGTTGGTAAGTTTGACCTGTTGTTACATTTTCATGTTTAATTTTTTGTTGAAAATTTTTAATTTGTTCAAAGCTTGTTTCAAGTGCTGATCTTAAAGTGTCTGATATAAGGTTAATGCTGTTTTTTATATCATATTGTGGGACTTCAAGTTGCTCCAATTCAACATTGTCAAATTTCTTATTATAGCGAAATAAAGCTTGGTCTTGATGTTCTTTTATATCTTGGATAATTTTTTTAACATCTTCAGTATTACTTTCGTCTGTTAATCTATCTTGTTCAAATTTATTTATGAATTCCGTTTTAGATAGCATTCATCGACACCCCAATTTCTTCTATAAATGATTCAATCATATTTGATTTACTAAAAAATGCATGTTTATTTGTAATCAGTTTAGCATTAATGTCACCGATGGATTCTTTTTCAACGAGTCCATTAGATTTTAATGTTGTACCTGTTTGTACGATATCTACGATTGCATCAACCATATTCACTACTGCTGCTAATTCTACAGATCCTGATAATGGAATAATTGAGACATCTTGTCCTTTATTTTTAAAGTACGCTTTCGTCGTTTTAACATAAGTCGTCGCAATTTTTTTGTATTCTGTTACTTCAGGTTTACTCGCAACAGCAAAGTGACAATAACCAAAAGGCAAATCAACTAAGTTGTTTACATTGAGTTTATCTTTTTCATCAAGAATATCACTGCCTGTAATACCAATATCAGCGATGCCTTCTTCAACATAAGTTGATACATCATTTCCTTTAACAAGAATAAATCTAACGTTCGCAACTTCTATTTGAAGTTTACGTTCTCTATTATTTAATGCGTCTGCCCATTTTGGGTTGCCATTTTCATCAATGAATTTTATGAAATCTTTTAATAAACGTCCTTTACTTAATGCAACTGTTAACATAATGACCTCCTATGATAGTTGAATACCAAATCCAAAACCTTCTAACGTACCGTTATAATGTCCGCCTGAAGCGATTGGATTTCGATTGTTATTTTCATAAAGCTGAATGAAGCTCCCAACATAATATGATTTTGGGGGCATTGTTGTTATATCTAAATGTATATGGTTAATACCTGATGCTTCTAATGTCGCTTTCCAATATTGTAAAGATTTATAAGTTGGATGGTCAGTATCAGCAAAAGTTGTTAAAAAGTCTAATTGTTGATGAGTAGGTGTTTTAAGTAATTGTACGAGTGAATGATTTTGTGATAGTAGTTTAGAAATTTTTGAAATATTTCTTTCACTAATAGCCGTAAACAATTCTTCGTTCTGTTCTTCTTTAGAAAGTAAAAGATCAAATAATTGATAATGTCCAATAACAGCAAAATCAACATTTAAATCAAGTTCATTTTGGATAAAGTCATGTATATATTCATAACATTGCAACATGTCATTCCTTTTAGGATTAAAAATTTCAACACCTAAATTTGTATATATGTGTTCATTAATTGCTATAGGGCCAGCATATGTTACAGAACGTGCATCAAGATGATATTCACGACTATAATGTTGGATTTGATCCGTCCAATCATTTCTTAAACTATAAAATGCATCGCCATTTTTCCAAATACTTCTTGTATCTAAACTATTCAAGTCATCTTGCGTCAATTGTTTCCAATGAAGTTTCTCTATGAAACTCATATCAATCACTTCGTAATCTCGAGTACTAAAATATTTTAGAAATTTAAGTTCTTTTTCTTTCTTTTGAATAACGTCATCTCTGTAATTTACATAATCCATATTATAAACCTCGCTTTTACTCTCTACCAAGTTAAAGTATTTATTTAATTATAAATGATACTATAACATGCATAACGAAACATATCAATTGAAAGTTCTGAATATTTAAAATATCAAAAAAAATAAACCCAAAGACATTTGAATTAATCAATGTCTTTGGGTTCTCATTATATTTAAACGATGTGATTTTAAATTTTAATAATATCTTAAATTATGCTTCAACTTTTGTAGGTGTTCTATGAATGAGTAATAGAATAAACACGATAAATACAAACGCAGCAATCATCGTAAAGAATATTGTTCCGTTTGATAATTGTATAATCGTTCCTCCAAGCATTGGGCCAATTATGCTACCGACACTAAATGACATAGCTATCATTAAATTACCGGCTGGTAGATTATGCTTTGGTGTTAAATCTGTCATAAAGCTTACACCTAATCCATAAAAAGATCCTGTGAATAATCCTGCGATTAAGAATAATCCCATCATAATAAATGTACTTGTTGGTAAAAAGTCTCCTAACATAAACACGATACTGCCGATTAATGTTAATCCAGTTAATACTTTCTTTCTACCATGAATGTCACTAAACATGCCTAATGGTACTTGGAAAAGAATAGCACCAAGACTAAATGCAGGTAAGATTAACGTAATACTAGTGACATCAAGGCCATTTCTTAAACCATAAACAGGGAAGTTACTATGTAATCCAGCTTCAAACAATCCATATAATAATGGAAACATAAATGCAATCCATGATGTTCGTATTACATCTCCAAAGTTTTTTAAAGTGTTTAGTATACTGACTGGTCTAACATTAGATGAAGGGAATTCATTGTGTATTAAAAGGACTAATGAAATAGTTATTAATGAAAGTATTGCTGAAAGGATGAAAGGTAAAGCTTCCGAAACGTCAACAAGTTTAGCTAAAAGAGGTCCTAACATGAAACCTGCTGAGAAACTGAAACCATATACAGAAATCGTTCTTCCTAATTTTTCTTTAGGTGTAATATGTGTTAACCAAGTTTGCGTGCTAAAGTGTAACATATTATCACCAATACCAATTAATAGTCTTAAAATAAACCAAATAGATAATGTCTTTAAAGTTGGAAATAACAATAAAGATAAGGCTACTATGGCTCCACCAATTAATATCATATATTTAAACCCAGACTTTCTAACAAGCCCTTCAATAAAAAAAGAAGATAAGAATACACCTATATATAATGAAGTTGCATGTAAACCATTCATTGAACTTGAAATACCATTTCGTTCAAAAATGACCGATATAAGTGGTAAGAGCATTCCTTGTGAAAAACCAGAGACAGCTACAATAATTGAAAGTATAATAAATAATTTTTTGAATGAAGAGTTTTTCATTTGTATGCCTCCTTCTAAATTTTACATCTTTAGTATTTTATCACAGAGATAAATGACTTGATATATTTAAGTTACTTTTTAATTTTTAATTTAAAAAGTATGATAAAATAATATAAAATTAGATAACCTGAGGAGTATTGAAAAATGTATAAATATGAAGACGATAGTTTGATGTTACACACGGATTTATATCAAATCAATATGGGTGAAACTTATTGGAATGATGGTATTCATGAGCGTACTGCTATTTTTGATTTATATTTTAGAAGTATGCCATTTAATAGCGGCTATGCTATTTTTAGTGGATTAGAAAGAATTGTGCAATTTATAGAGCATTTCAAATTTACAGAGACAGATATTGAGTATTTAAGAGAAGTTGGATATCAAGATGATTATTTAGATTATTTAAAGTCATTACGATTTACAGGGAACATAAGAGCAATGAAAGAAGGGGAACTTTGTTTCAATAATGAACCACTCATTAGAGTAGAAGCGCCACTTATTCAAGCGCAACTCATTGAAACAGCACTTTTAAATATCGTGAATTTCCAAACGTTAATTGCAACTAAAGCAAGTAGAATTAAACAAGTTGTTCGTGATGAAATTGTAATGGAATTTGGTACTAGAAGAGCGCAAGAAATGGATGCTGCGATTTGGGGAGCTAGAGCAGCGATGATCGGTGGATTTGATTCTACAAGTAATGTTAGAGCAGGTAAATTATTTGGTATTCCGATTTCAGGAACACATGCACATTCAATGGTTCAAACATACGATGATGAATATACAGCGTTTAAAAAATATGCTGAAAGACATAAAAATTGCGTGTTTCTTGTAGATACTTTCCATACTTTAAAATCTGGTGTGCCGAATGCAATTAAAGTAGCGAAAGAATTAGGAGATAAAATTAATTTTATCGGTATACGACTAGACTCAGGTGACATCGCTTATTTATCTAAAGAAGCAAGAAGAATGTTAGATGAAGCAGGCTTTACAGATGCAAAAATCTTTGCTTCAAATGATTTAGATGAACAAACAATTACAAGTCTAAAAGCACAAGGTGCAAAAGTAACGGCATGGGGTGTCGGTACGAAACTTATTACAGCATATGATCAACCAGCATTAGGTGCTGTCTATAAACTTGTAGCAATTGAAGAAGAAAATGGCGAATTATCAGATCGCATCAAAATTTCTAACAATGCTGAAAAAGTAACAACACCTGGTAAGAAAAATGTTTATAGAATTATCAATACTAAAACGAATAAATCTGAAGGCGATTATATTACATTAGAAGATGAAGAGCCTAATAAAGAAGAACGTCTAAAAATGTTCCATCCTGTTCATACTTATAAAATGAAATATATCAAACATTTTAAAGCAGTCGATTTACATCATGACATTTTTAAAGATGGTAAACGCGTATACACACTTCCAGAAATTAAAGAAATTAGAGAATTTGCTTTTAACAATTTAGATATATTATGGGAAGAAAATAAACGTTATTTAAATCCTGAAGAATATCCAGTAGATTTGAGTAAAGCATGTTGGGATAATAAGAATAAAAAGATATTCGATGTAGCTGAAAGAGTAGCAGAAGCGATAAAGGATGTGGAAGAGTCATGAGAGATTTACAATCAATCATTGTCAAAGAAATGAATGTTAAAAAATCAATCGATCCAAAAAAAGAATTTGAAGAAATCAAACAGTTCTTAAAATCTTACGTTAAAGCACATAGTTTTGTTAAATCTTTAGTTTTAGGTATTTCTGGTGGGCAAGATTCGACATTATTGGGTAAAATCGCACAATTAACAGTAGATGAACTAAATGCTGAAGAAAATCATCAATATGCATTTATCGCAGTAAGGTTACCTTATGGCGAACAATTTGATGAACAAGATACACAAGATGCATTAGATTTTATTAATCCAAGTAATCGTGTAACAGTAAATATTAAGCCTGCGGTTGAAGCGAGTATTCAATCTTTAAAAGAAGCAGGTGTAGAATTAACTGATTTTCAAAAAGGGAATGAAAAGGCGAGAGAACGTATGAAAGTTCAATATTCAATTGCTTCAGCTAATAATGGACTCGTACTTGGTACGGATCATTCTGCTGAAAATATCACAGGTTTCTATACGAAATTTGGAGATGGCGCTTGTGATATTGCACCGTTATTCGGACTTAATAAACGCCAAGGCAAAGCGATTTTAAAATATTTAGGTGGTCCAGATCATTTAATCAATAAAGTACCAACTGCTGATTTAGAAGAAGATAAACCTGCTTTACCAGATGAAGAAGCGTTAGGTGTAACATATGATGCCATTGATGACTTTTTAGAAGGTAAAAAAATCAGTGAAAAAGATCAAGAAATTATTCAAAATCACTATGTAAGAAATGCACATAAAAGAGAAATGCCTTATAACCGTTATACATGGCCAAAATAATACGTGACTTTCATAAGTTTGCTTGATAAAATGATTCCAGTATTTTGATTTATGGAGGGTTTAAATGTCAGCTATATTAGATAATCCATGGTTAATGGTGCTATCTATATTTGTCATTAATATAGTATATGTATCTTGTTTAACAATGAGAACAATTTTAACATTGAAAGGATATCGATATGTTGCCGCTGCTGTTAGTGTACTTGAAGTAGTTGTTTATGTTATCGGGTTAGGTTTAGTTATCAATAGTCTTGACCAAATTCAGAATATATTAGCTTATGCGCTTGGGTTTGCTGCAGGCATAATTGTCGGTATGAAAATTGAAGAGAAAATTGCATTAGGATATATCGTTGTAAATGTTACAACAGCTGAATATGAAACAGATTTACCAAGAACGTTAAGAGATTTAGGTTATGGTGTAACACATTACGTTGCTAAAGGACGAGATGGTGATCGCTTAGTGATGCAAATTTTAACACCACGTAGATTTGAATTAAAATTAATGGAAACAATTAAACAATTGGATTCTAAAGCCTTTGTAATCGCTTATGAACCTAAGAATATACATGGTGGATTCTGGGTTAAAGGTGTAAGAAGCAAAAAATTAAAGGCGTATGATACTGATGAAGTTTAGAGTAGAAGACAATGAAACGATTGAAATGTGTCTAAAAAGAATGAAAGTTCAAGGTTATACACCTGTAAAAAGATTTGAAAAACCTGTATTTATTGAGAAAGAAAATGGTGACATTGAGGTTCTCAAACAAGAAATACAATTCGTAGGTAAGAAAATCAAAGAATGACAATAAATCTGGGACATGAGAATGTGGCCCAGATTTTTTCTGCTTTTAGTTTATTCTCCTACTGTTACAATATATAATGAAAGATATTAGGAATAAAATTATAAATCACGAACAATTTTGTATTTTTTATAAATAATGTACGGGTTCGTAGAAGTCTGTTATACTATAAATGACTAAAATATGTTAGGAGAATTTATCAATGATTGAACGTTATTCAAGAGAAGAAATGGCTAATATTTGGACAGAACAAAATCGTTTTGAAGCTTGGTTAGAAGTTGAAATACTAGCTTGTGAAGCATGGAGTAAATTAGGACACATTCCTGAAGAAGATGTAAAGCTTATAAGACAAAATGCTAAGGTCGACGTTGATAGAGCTAAAGAAATTGAACAAGAAACACGTCACGATGTTGTGGCATTCACAAGACAAGTTTCTGAAACTCTAGGTGAAGAACGTAAATGGGTACATTACGGTTTAACTTCAACAGATGTTGTTGACACAGCTTTAAGTTATGTCATTAAACAAGCAAATGAAATCATTGAAAAAGACTTAGAAAGATTTTTAGAAGTATTAAAAAATAAAGCAATTGAACATAAAACGACTTTAATGATGGGTAGAACTCATGGTGTCCATGCAGAACCAACAACATTTGGTATTAAAATGGCACTTTGGTATACAGAAATGAAACGTAATTTAGAAAGATTCAAACGTGTTCGTGAAGAAATCGAAGTTGGAAAAATGAGCGGTGCAGTTGGTACATTTGCAAATATTCCACCAGAAATAGAAGAGCATGTATGTACAGAATTAGGATTAGGTTGTGCACCAGTTTCAACTCAAACACTTCAACGTGATCGTCACGCGTATTACATTGCGACATTAGGTTTAATCGCAACATCTATTGAAAAATTTGCAGTAGAAGTTCGTGGTTTACAAAAAACTGAAACGCGTGAAGTTGAAGAAGCTTTTGCTAAAGGTCAAAAAGGCTCTTCAGCTATGCCACATAAACGTAATCCAATTGGTTCAGAAAATGTTACAGGTTTAGCACGTGTTATTAGAGGATATATTACGACTGCATATGAAAATGTACCTTTATGGCATGAAAGAGATATTTCACATTCATCTGCTGAAAGAATTATGCTACCAGACGTAACAATCGCATTGGATTATGCATTAAACAGATTTACTAATATCATTGATCGTTTAACAGTACATCCAGAAAATATGAAACGTAATATCGATAAAACATTTGGTTTAATTTATTCACAACGTGTTATGTTAACGTTAATTAATAAAGGTATGGTCAGAGAAGAAGCATATGATATCGTTCAACCAAAAGCAATGGAATCATGGGAAACTCAAACACCATTTAGAACATTAGTAGAACAAGATGAAAAAATTACAAACTTGTTAAGTGCTGATGAATTAGATGAATGCTTCGATGAGAAACACCATTTAAATCAAGTCGATACCATATTCAGAAGAGCTGGTATAGAATAAGACACGTTTTACTGTACTTTAATAGGTTAGTGCGTTAAAATGCAATTAATGAACTTATATTAAACAGGGGTTGATTTTTTGCAAATTGAAAAATTAAGAGGAAAAGCATTAGATGAACTATTTGATGCAGTTCTGACATTAGAGACAAGAGAAGAATGTTATCAATTTTTTGATGATTTATGTACAGTTAATGAATTACAGTCATTGTCACAAAGGCTACAAGTGGCAAAAATGATTAAACAAGGATACACTTATGCTCATATAGAAAAAGAATCAGGTGCTTCAACTGCAACAATTTCAAGAGTTAAACGCTCATTGCAATGGGGTAATGATGCATATACAATGATTCTTGAAAGAATGAATATTGACTTCGAAAAATAATCATAAATATGTATGTAAGGCTGAGACATTAATGGATGTCTCAGCCTTAATTAGTTAAAATAGTATATAAATAGTAAATTTTAAGAAATAAGGAGCTTTACGCATGAAGAAATTATTTTTAATAATTGGCATATCTACTTTAGTATTAAGCGCATGTAGTGATGATCAGAATACAGATAAGAAATCTACTAAAGAAGAACATACTCAAAAAGATAAAAAAGAGACAGCACAAAAATCTAAAAGGCAAGAACAAAAGAAACATGAAGTTACAAAGAAAGATGGCATCACTTATGTTGATGGCCATGTTTTTGTAAACAAAAAAGTAGGCTTACCACATGATTATGCCCCTGGTGAAAATAGTACTGCTAGAAATCAATTAAATAAATTGATACAAGATGGAACGAATGAAGGATTAGACTTAGTATTTAGAAGCGGGTATCGTTCTTATGAAAATCAAAAACAACTATATAATGATTATGTAGCAAGAGATGGTGAAGAAGCGGCCAACCAATATAGTGCTAAACCAGGACAATCAGAACATCAGACAGGATTAGCATTTGATGTGGGTTCAAATTCAGCAACTGATGATTTTAGAAAGTCATTCGGAAATACAAATGAAGGAAAATGGATTAAGACACATGCACATCAATATGGATTTATCATTAGATATCCATTAGGCAAAGAAAAAATAACAGGATACCAATATGAACCATGGCATTTAAGATATGTCGGTAAAGAATTAGCAGAAAAAATTTATAAACAAGACACAACATTAGAAGAATACTTTGATTACGGTAAATAGAAGTTGTGGTTGAGATTATATAGTCATGAAAGTGTGGAAGTTGTGGCTTAATGGGTGAATAAAGCCATGAGATAGCAGAAGTCATGGCTTAATGTATGAATAAAGCCAAGAGATCATCCAAATCGTGGCTTAAGTCCTGAGTAAAGCCAAGAGATAGCCCAACTCACACCTCACAACTTCACCTTAACCTTAACCGTATCTTAAACAATGTAAGAAGCGAAATTTTTCGCTTCTTTTTTTATGATAATTGTCCTATTTCATTTCGGAATTTAAACTTAAAAATGCTATAATTAATCTTATGATAATTAAAGGAGTTTAAGTATGTACGATATAAATTTGTGGAGTCACGTATTTAAATTAGATCCAGCGAAATCTATATCAGATGAGGACTTAATGAAAATATGTGAATCTGGTACGGATGCTATTATAATTGGTGGTACTGATAATGTTACGGAAGATAATGTATTAAATTTAATGAGCAGAATTAGACGTTATCCACTACCATGTGCACTTGAAATTTCTAATATTGAAAGTGTTGTGCCTGGTTTTGATTTTTATTTTGTACCGAGTGTTTTAAATAGTAATAATGTTGACTACCATAATGGTCTGCTTCAAAAAGCTATTAAGGAATATGGCTATATGATGGATTTTGATGAAATTTTCTTAGAAGGCTATGTTGTTATGAATGAAGACAGTAAAGTAGCGCAATTGACAGGTGCGAATACAGATTTAGATGAAGAAGATTTAATCAGTTATGCAAGAATGGTAGATAAACTATATCATTTACCTATATTTTATTTAGAATACAGTGGTAAATATGGAAAAGTGGAAGAGGTTAAAGCTGTTAAAGAACATTTAGAAAACGCCCAACTTATTTATGGTGGCGGTATAGATAATTTAGAAAAAGCAAAAGAAATGGCAGAATATGCTGACATAATTGTAGTCGGTAATGCCATTTATGAAGATTTGAAAAAAGCTTTACAAACTGTAAAAGTAAAACAATAAAGGAAGGTTTTTATGAACGCATTGTTAGATAGAATGAATGACGAACAGAAACAAGCAGTCAAAACAACTCAAGGGCCATTACTTATTATGGCAGGTGCAGGTAGTGGTAAAACGAGAGTATTAACGCACAGAATTGCGTATTTATTAGATGAGAAAGATGTTTCTCCTTATAATGTTTTGGCGATTACATTTACTAATAAAGCAGCTAAAGAGATGAAAGAAAGAATTAGCCATTTAGTTGGTCCTGAAGCTGAAAGTATTTGGATATCTACATTCCATTCAATGTGTGTAAGAATCTTAAGAAGAGACATTGACCGTATTGGAATTGAAAGAAACTTTACAATTATAGATCCGACTGACCAAAAATCAGTTATTAAAGAAATATTAAAGAAACAAAATATAGATAGTAAAAAATATGACCCAAGAACATTTATTGGTGCAATTTCTAATTTAAAAAATGAATTAAAAACAGCTGAAGATGCTGAAAAAGAAGCAAGTGATTTTTATGCCAATATGGTCGCTAGTGTATACAAAGGATACCAAGATAAATTACTTAGAAATCATGCATTAGACTTTGATGATTTAATCATGATGACGATTCAATTATTTAATAGAGTGCCTGAAGTATTGGAATACTATCAAAATAAATTCCAATATATTCATGTCGACGAATATCAAGATACTAACAAAGCACAATATACGCTCGTTAATTTATTAGCAAGTAAATTTGAAAATATATGTGTCGTAGGTGACTCTGACCAATCTATTTATGGTTGGAGAGGTGCAGATATTAAAAATATTTTATCATTTGAAGAAGACTATCCAAATGCACAAACAATCTTCTTGGAGCGCAACTATAGATCAACAAAGACTATTTTAACTGCAGCAAATGAAGTAATTCGTAATAATGCTGAACGTAAACCTAAAGCATTATGGACGGATAATAACTCAGGTGAAAAGATAAAATATTATGAAGCAACAACTGAAAGAGATGAAGCAGAATATGTCATTCGTCAAATATTAAAGAAAAAACAAGATGGCTATAAAAACCAAGACATAGCTGTGTTATATCGAACAAATGCTCAATCACGTGTACTTGAAGAAACGTTTTTGAAATCTAATATTCCTTATACAATGGTTGGTGGAACAAAGTTCTATGATAGAAAAGAAATTAAAGATATTTTGAGTTATTTAAGATTAATTTCAAATAGCAATGATGATATCAGTTTTGAAAGAATCATTAACGTACCTAAAAGAGGTATTGGGCCGACATCTGTTCAAAAAATTGCTCAATATGCAGCGATGAATCAATTGAGTTACTTTGATGCTTTAGGAGAAGTTGATTTTATCGGTTTATCTAAAAAAGTTACTGAAGAAGGCGCAGCATTTTATGAGATGATGAACAACTTTATGCAGCAACAAGAATTCTTATCTGTAACTGAAATTGTAGAACAAATATTAGAAAAATCTGGTTATAGACGTATGTTAGAGAACGAACAAACGATTGAATCGCAAAGTAGACTTGAAAATATTGATGAGTTCTTATCTGTACCAAGAGACTATGAAAAAAACACACCAGTTGAAGAACAATCATTGATGAACTTCTTAACAGATTTATCACTCGTTGCAGATGTTGATGATGCAGATTTAGAAGCGGGTGTAACATTGATGACAATGCACTCAGCGAAAGGTCTAGAGTTCAAAGTTGTATTTATCATTGGTATGGAGGAAAGTATTTTCCCACACTTTAGAAGTCTTCAATCAGGTGAAGAACATGAAATGGAAGAAGAACGCCGAATTGCGTATGTGGCTATTACGAGAGCCGAAGAAGAGTTACATTTATCTCACGCGACAACTCGTACATTGTTTGGTAGATCTCAAGCGAACTTAAAATCAAGATTTTTAAAAGAAATTCCAGAAGATTTACTAGATGGCGTGAAACCAAAAACATCATTTAAGCAAAAACAAACTTCCACACCTAAACGTAGTTTTGCAGGTCGTATGAATACGAAGCAGAAACCAGAAACATCATGGAATGTTGGGGATAAAGTAACCCATAAATCATGGGGTGAAGGTATGGTAAGTGCTGTAAATGATAAAAATGGTTCTGTTGAATTAGATATCATTTTCAAAAAAGAAGGACCAAAACGTCTATTAGCACAATTTGCACCAATTGAGAAGAAAGGGGAGTAAACTATGGAAGATTTAAAATCAAGAGTTAAAGAACTTCATCAATTGTTACATCGTTATAACCATGAATATCATGTGTTAGATAATCCAACTGTTCCTGACAGTGAATATGATCAATTATTGCATGAGTTAATCTCTATAGAAGAAAAGCACCCTGAACTAAAAACGGACGATTCACCAACTGTTAGAGTTGGTGGACCACCGTTATCTCAATTTGAAAAAATTAATCATGACACACCTATGTTGTCATTAGGTAATGCTTTTAACGAAGAAGATTTAAGAAAATTTGATCAAAGAGTTAGAGAAAAAGTAGACAGTGTTCGATACACATGTGAATTAAAAATTGATGGTTTAGCTGTATCGTTAAAGTATGTAAACGGACGATTTGTTCAAGGATTAACGCGTGGAGACGGTACAACAGGTGAGAATATCACTGAAAATTTAAAAACGATACATGCCATTCCTTTAACAATTAAAGAACCTCTTTCTATTGAAGTTCGTGGTGAAGCATACATGCCTAGAAAATCTTTTGTTTCTTTAAATGAACAAAAAGAACAAAACGGGGAACAACTATTTGCAAATCCTAGAAATGCCGCTGCAGGTTCATTGAGACAGCTTGATTCAAAATTAACTGCTAAAAGGAAGCTCGATATTTTCTTATATAGTGTTAATGACTTAACTGAAATAGAAGCGGATAGTCAATCAGAGGCATTAAACAATTTAGATGAACTAGGATTTAAGACAAACAAAGAAAGAGAAACTTTTGATGATATAGAAGGCGTATTATCTTTTATAAGTAAGTGGACTGAACAACGCAATAATTTATCATATGATATAGATGGCATTGTTATTAAAGTTGATGATTTAAGTCAGCAAGAAGAACTTGGTTTTACTCAGAAATCACCAAGATGGGCAATTGCGTACAAGTTCCCAGCTGAAGAAGTCTTAACAACATTAACAGATATAGAATTAAGTATAGGTAGAACTGGTGTTGTGACACCAACTGCGATATTAGAGCCTGTTAAAGTGGCAGGAACTACTGTTTCTAGAGCATCATTACATAACGAAGACTTAATCCATGAGAAAGATATCCGTATAGGAGATAAAGTTGTCATCAAAAAAGCAGGTGACATTATACCTGAAGTCGTTAAAAGTATTGCTGAAGAAAGAAGCGATGATAGTGAAATTTATCATATGCCAACACACTGTCCAAGTTGTGAGCATGAATTGGTTAGAATAGAAGGTGAAGTTGCATTAAGATGTATTAACCCTAAATGTTCTGCACAATTAGTAGAAGGTATGATTCATTTTGTATCACGACAAGCAATGAATATTGACGGTTTAGGAGATAAAATAATCGAACAACTTTATCAAAACGATAAAATTAAAGATGTTGCGGATTTATATTATTTAACGAAAGATGATTTATTACCATTGGAAAGAATGGGTGAGAAGAAAGTTAATAATTTATTAACAGCAATCGAAGCTTCTAAAGCAAAATCACTAGAGCATTTATTATTTGGTTTAGGTGTAAGACATTTAGGTACAAAAGCAAGTCGTGTAATAGCTGAAAAATATGAAACAATTGATCGCTTATTCGAAGTAACGATAGAAGGTTTAACTGAAATACCAGATGTTGGTCATAAGATGGCTCAATCACTTGTTACTTATATGGAAAATGATGATATAAAAGTATTAATCGATAAACTTAAACAGAAAAATGTTAACATGACTTATACAGGTATTAAGCAATCTGAAATTGAAGGTCATCCAGATTTTACTGGAAAAACATTCGTATTAACTGGTAAAATGACAGAGATGACAAGACCTGAAGCAACAAAAGTAATCCAATCATTAGGTGCAAAGGTAACAGGAAGTGTCACTAAAAATACAGATGTTGTTATTGCTGGTGAAGATGCTGGATCCAAACTTGAAAAAGCTGAAAAATTAAATATAGAAGTTTGGTCAGAAGAAGATTGGTTAAACAAATATCGTAATATCAATGAATAGAGGTTAAAGATATGAAAAAAGGATTTCTTATTTTAGCGTCTGTAATATTGCTTACAGCATGTTCATCAGATACTACCCAAAAAGATAATCAAGATAAATCAGATAAAGAAAAAGAGCAAACAAAGCAAATTTCTACAGGTATGCAAATTTCCAGTGATTATTATCGAACATTACTACCATTTAAAGTAAGTGCTGCAAGAGGATTAACGCAAGATAATATGATTTCTAGTTATAACAGTGAAGCATTTGAAAGTGGATTGTTAGATATAAGTAAACAAACATTTTCACCTGATGATTACTTATACAGAGATGGCCAGTTCTTAGATAAAGATACTGTGAGAGCATATTTAGCACCTAAATATACAAAAGCAGAAATTAAAGATATGAGTGATGATGAAAAAGAACAAAATAATGCAAGAGAAAACTTAGGTTTGAATCCAACTCATAAAGGAGAAACAGATCCTGAAAAAATAGCTGAGAATTCACCTACATATTTATCACATATCATCGAACAAGATTACTTCACAGAAAGTGATGCTAAAAAACAAAAGATTTCTGGTATGACGATTGGCTTAGCCATGAATAGTGAATATGTTTACCAAAAAGAAGAATACGGCGAAACATATACTAAGAAACTTGATAACAAAGAAGTAGAGAAAAAAGGTAAAGAGATGGCTGAAGAAATCCTTTCACGTCTTCGTGTAAGAGATGACCTTAAAAATATTCCGATTAACTTTGGCATATTCATACAGTCGGGAGAAGGTGACATCAAACCAGGTAAATTTGTTTATTATGCCTCTAGTGAAGGCGGTAAGCGTAACGTTAAAAGTTGGGAAAAAATGAATCAAAAATATGTCACAATTCCATCAAGTGATGCATCAGATTTAGATGAAAATTTAAATTCTAATTTTGAACAGTTTAATCAAGACTTACAAAAATACTTCCCTAACTTCACACAATCAGTAGGAACAGGTAAATTTGATGACGATAAACTGACAGAACTAGAAATAAAAGTACCACTTGATTATTATGGAAAAGCAGAAGTAATTGGTGTGACTCAATACGTAGCAGACCTATCTCAAAAATACTTTAAAGGTATAGATGATTTAGAAATCTCTATCGTAGACGGAGAAGAACCACAAGCATTAATTACGAAGACTAAAGACGATGACGAACCACAAATTCATATTTATAAATAGTTAAAAAGTGAGTCTGGAACAGAAATGTTCTAGACTCTTTTTCGTATTTTTAGAAATATAGGTCTGAACATTGCAAGTGAAGTATGACAAGCAATGTTCAGCACCTTGTATTTATCAAGACTAATGAAACAAGATAAATAGGAGCTGTGTATTTATCAAGACTGGTGAAACAAGATAAATAGGAGCTGTGTATTTATCAAGACTGGTGAAACAAGATAAATAGGAGCTGTGTATTTATCAAGACTAGTGAAACAAGATAAATAGGAGCTGTGTATTTATCAAGACTAATGAAACAAGATAAATAGGAGCCCTCTATGTTGCAAGACACTCCAAACAAGCAACATAGAACTCACATATGTTGCAAGACTCCCCAAACAAGCCATATACCCCAAAAAAATTACAGCTATTTTTCCATATAAAAAAGACTGGCACATTTTATGTACCAGTCTCTTCCATATTAATCTTCATTTAAGATACGTTTCATACGATCTAAGTTATCAATAACTTCTTTGTCTGGCTTCTTAGTAAATGAACTTACAATAACTGTAACGACGATGTTTGTGAAGAATCCTGGGATAATTTCGTATAATTCGAAAATACCGCCATGACTTTTCATCATAATCCAGAATAGTACGACGATTGAAGACGTCACCATACCTGCGATTGCACCGTTTTTCGTTAAACCTTTCCAGTATAATGACATTAATACAAGTGGTCCAAATGCTGCACCGAATCCTGCCCAAGCATTACCTACAAGATTAAGTATAGTGTCATTTGGAGTCCAAGCAAGTAATATTGCCACAATTGCTACAGCTAATACTGCAAATCTACCTACCATAACAAATTCTTTATCTCTATCTGGTTCATAACCACGTTTTTTAGTTATGATTTTATAAAAGTCTTGTGTTAAAGCACTTGATGTAACAAGTAATTGAGATGAAATTGTACTCATAATAGCCGCTAAAATTGCTGCTAAGAAGAACCCGCCAACTAATGGATGGAATAACACTTGACTCATTAAGATGAAGATTGTTTCTGGGTTATCAATTGTTTGGCTTGTATCATGAATGTATGCAATACCAGTTAAACCAACTAAACATGCACCTAATAATGAAATAGCCATCCAACCAATACCGAATCTTCTTGCTGTTGGTAATTGTTTATGTGATTTAATAGACATAAATCTTACAATAATATGTGGTTGTCCAAAATAACCAAGTCCCCATGCAATTAATCCTATGATACTTACAACTGAAGTTCCTTTAAACCAATCTAAGTTAGTTGGTTTAACTTCTGCTACAGTGTGGAAAGTATCTAACCCGTTTAAAGTTAATAATGCCGCGATAGGTACCATAACCATCGCTATTAACATGATCACACCTTGGAAGAAGTCTGTTAGTGAAACAGCTAAATATCCTCCGAAGAATGTATATAATACAACGATACCACCAGTTAAAATAATACCAAGACGATAATCCATACCGAATGCACTTTCGAATAAAGTACCACCTGAAACCATACCAACTGAAGTATATAGCGTAAAGAATACGACAATGATAATACCTGAAATAATTTTTAAAGCATGTGTATTATCTGCAACACGTTTCTCGAAGAAATCTGGAATCGTAATCGCGTTTCCAGTATGTTCAGTATATACACGTAATTTCGGTGCTACTAAAATGTAATTTAACCATGCACCTACTGTTAAACCGATAGCAAGCCAAGTTGCCGATAATCCAATACTGTAAACTTCACCAGGAAGTCCCATAATCATCCAACCACTCATATCGGATGCACCAGCGGATAATGCTGTTACATAAGGACCTATACTACGGCCACCTAACATGTACTCATCTAAATTGCTTGTTGATTGTTTATAAGCATAGTAACCAATTGCTAATAGAACAAGAAAATAGACTATAATCATGAAATAAGTTTGCCAGCCTGAAGCAACTCCAGCACTCGCATCAATTTGTCCTAAAATAAACATAATCCCGCTCCTTTATTTTATGTATTTTAAAGTTGCACGTTGACCATTATACACAAATGAAATAATAATCAAAGGGTAAAAAGTAAATTATCCGTATATTCAGTTTATCATTTATATAGAATGGTGTCACAATTTGTTCATATTTTGTGTTTGATAATATTGCTCTATGCCTTGCGGTGTAAATGTTTACAAAGGATATGATTATGACTTATTTTGCTCATAAAATGACGATGTAAACTTTTTTAAAAATTTTTAGCTTTTTAAAATTTGTTCCATGTCATCAAACTTTTTTAGGTCATTTTCAACAGGTGGTTTCGTCATTAAGCTCACAATAACTGTTACAATAATACTTGAAATAAATCCAGGTATGATTTCATAAAATTCAAAAATACCACCATGATTTTTCATGAGTATCCAGAAAATAACGACTAATGAACCAGTCAAAATTCCTGCAATCGCGCCGTATTTAGTTAGACGTTTCCAATATAGTGATAATAATACTAAAGGTCCAAATGCTGCGCCAAATCCAGCCCAAGCATTACCAACTAAATTTAAAATTGTATCATTTGGATTCCACGCGATGTACATTGCAACGATTGATACAAGTAAAACAGATAAGCGTCCTACAAGAACGAATTCCTTTTCATGACTTTTATCTTGTAATGTTTTTCTGCGCAATAACATGTAGAAGTCTTGCGTTAATGCACTAGATGTTACAAGAAGCTGTGAAGAAATTGTACTCATAATCGCAGCTAAAATTGCTGCTAAGAAGAACCCTGCAATGAGTGGATGGAATAAAATTTGACTCATTACGATAAAGATTGTTTCTGGGTTTTTAACTTCTATATTAGTATGTTCAACAAAAGCTATACCAATTAACCCAGTCACACAAGCACCTAATAAAGAAATCGCCATCCATGAAATACCAATTCTACGTGCTCTAGGCATTAGTTTATGTGTTTTAATAGACATAAAACGTACTATAATATGTGGTTGACCGAAGTATCCTAATCCCCAAGCTAGTAAACTGATGATACCAACTGTAGTTGTTCCTTTGAACCAATCTAAATTCGTAGGTTTTAAATCACCAACTTCACTAAACGTGTCGAGACCATTTAACTTTAACAACGCAACGATAGGCACTAATACCAATGCTAAGATCATAATGACACCTTGGAAGAAGTCTGTTAATGATACAGCTAAATAACCGCCGAAAAGTGTATACAAAATAACAATACTAGCGGCTATAAATAAACCAACATGATAATCTAGTCCAAATGCACTATTAAATAGTACGCCACCAGCTACCATTCCAGAATGTGTGTATAACGTAAAGAATACAACGATAACTAACCCTGAAATGACTTTAACGATTCTTGTATTATCTGATAATCTTTTTTCAAAAAAGTCAGGTAAAGTAATAGCGTTATCAGTCAGTTCAGTATAAATTCTTAAACGCGATGCTACGAGTATGTAATTAAGCCAAGCACCAATTGTAAGGCCAATGGCAATCCAAGTTGCTGATAGACCGATACTATATACAGATCCTGGTAACCCCATAATCATCCAACCACTCATGTCTGAAGCACCTGCTGATAGGGCAGTAACAAGTGCACCTAAATCTCTGCCGCCTAACATATATTCATCAAGCGTACTTGTCGAACGTTTGTAAGCATAAAATCCAATTGCTAATAAAATGGCAAAATAAATAGCAATCATGACGTATGTTTCCCAAGAAGTTTCGACTTTAACATTCTTAAAAGTATTTCCAAGAATAAACATGAAAAACCACCTCTCACTCATTGACATAAAATTCAGAAAAAATTCTGATAATTTATTATACACAATGTATGCGCTTTCATGTAGTTAATTTTTAATAACTTTAGATTTTTATATGAAAATTTGTTAAAATTATATGATGTTAGATTAACTAAGGAGGCGTCGCACATGACGAAGGTAACATCTGAACAAGTTGAACATGTTGCTAATTTAGCTAGACTTGAAGTTTCACAAGACGAAGTCAATGAATTCACACAATCTTTAGAGAAGATCTTAAACTTTGCAGGACAATTAGATGAAGTTGATACTGAAAATGTTGAACCAACATTCCACGTATTAGACTTACAAAATGTTCTAAGAGAAGATAAGAGTGAATCAGGAATTCCTCAAGAACAAGCATTACTTAATGCGAAAGAAAAAGAAGCGGGGCAATTTAAAGTTCCAGCAATTATGAACGAGGAGGACTAAAGCATGACAATTCGTTATGAAACAATTGAACGTTTATCAGAAATGATTAAAAATAATGAAATTAAGCCATCTGAAATTGTTAGAGATATTTTTGATGCGATAGAAGCAGACGACGCAAATATTAAAGCATTCTTAGCTTTAGATAAAGAACAAGCAATTAAAAAAGCTGAAGAACAAGATAAATTACAAGCTGAAGGTAAAATGGAAGGTAAGCTATTTGGTATTCCAATGGGTATCAAAGACAATATTATTACTGAAGGTGTAGAAACTACATGTGCAAGTAAAATGTTAGAAGGCTTTATTCCTATATATGAATCAACAGTTATGAATAAATTAAATGCTGAAAATGGTATTTTAGTTGGTAAACTTAACATGGATGAATTTGCTATGGGTGGTTCAAATGAGAACTCTTATTTCAAGACAACTGTTAATCCATTTGACCATAAAGCCGTACCAGGTGGTTCATCAGGTGGTTCAGCAGCAGCTGTTGCAGCAAGCTTAGTACCATTTGCATTAGGTTCAGATACTGGTGGTTCAATCCGTCAACCAGCATCATACTGTGGTGTTGTTGGTATGAAACCTACATATGGCCGTGTATCACGTTTTGGTCTAGTAGCATTTGCTTCTTCATTAGATCAAATTGGACCTATTACACGTAGTGTTAAAGATAACGCATTAATTTTAGAAACGATTTCTGGACATGATTCACAAGATTCAACAAGTGCACCGATCGAAGATGTAGACTTTACGTCTGAAATTGGTAAAGATATTAAAGGCTTAAAAGTAGCTGTACCAGAAGAATTCATTGGCTCTGGTGTATCTGAAGAAGTTAAGAACTCAGTTAATGAAGCTGTTAAAACTTTAGAATCTTTAGGTGCTACAGTTGATCGCGTATCATTACCAAATACTAAGTATGGTGTAGCAAGTTACTATATTATTGCATCTTCTGAAGCATCAGCTAACTTAGCTAGATTTGATGGTATCCGTTATGGTTATCATTCAAAATCAGCAAATACACTAGAAGAACTATACAAAAAATCTCGTGGTGAAGGTTTTGGAGACGAAGTTAAACGTCGTATTATGCTTGGAACATTCGCATTAAGTTCAGGTTATTACGATGCTTACTACAAAAAAGCTCAAAAAGTTCGTACATTAATAAAACAAGACTTCGAAAAAGTATTTGAAGACTATGATGTTATCGTAGGACCAACTGCACCAACGACAGCATTCAATATTGGTGAACAAATTGATGATCCATTAACAATGTACGCTAATGATATTTTAACTATTCCAGTTAACTTAGCAGGTGTACCATCAATCTCTATTCCTTGTGGTAAATCAAATGGTCGTCCAATTGGTTTACAAATTGTTGGTAAACCATTCGATGAAAAAACGATATACAAAGTTGCTTATCAATATGAAACACAATATAACTTACATGATGACTATAAAACTTTACAAGGAGTGTGAAACTGAATGCATTTTGAAACAATTATCGGCTTAGAAGTTCACGTCGAATTAAAAACAGAATCAAAAATGTTTTCACCATCACCCGCTCATTTTGGTGCGGAACCTAATACAAATACAAACGTTATTGACTTAGCATACCCAGGCGTATTACCAGTTGTAAACAAGACAGCTGTTGATTGGGCTATGCGTGCAGCAATGGCATTAAATATGGATATTGCGAAAGAATCTAAATTTGATAGAAAAAACTATTTCTACCCAGATAATCCAAAAGCTTATCAAATTTCTCAATTCGATCAACCAATTGGTGAAAATGGTTGGATTGATATTGAAGTAGATGGAGAAACTAAACGTATTGGTATCACTCGTTTACACATGGAAGAAGATGCAGGGAAATTAACACATAAAGATGGGTATTCTTTAGTTGATTTAAACCGTCAAGGAACACCATTAATTGAAATCGTTTCTGAACCTGATATTCGATCTCCTAAAGAAGCGTATGCATACTTAGAAAAATTACGTGCAATTATTCAATATACAGGCGTATCAGATTGTAAAATGGAAGAAGGTTCATTACGTTGTGATGCCAACATTTCATTACGTCCATATGGTCAAGAAGAATTCGGTACAAAAGCAGAGCTTAAAAACTTAAACTCATTTAACTATGTCCGTAAAGGTCTTGAACATGAAGAAAAACGCCAAGCAGAAGTATTATTAGCTGGTGGAGAAATTTTACAAGAAACACGTCGTTTCAACGAATCAACAGGCGAAACAATTTTAATGCGTGTTAAAGAAGGTTCAGATGACTATCGTTACTTCCCAGAACCAGACTTAGTACCATTATATGTTGATGATGAGTGGAAAGAACGTGTACGTCAAACAATCCCAGATTTACCAGACGTACGTAAAGAACGTTATGTTAATGAATTAGGATTACCAGCTTATGATGCACATGTATTAACATTAACTAAAGAAATGTCAGATTTCTTTGAAGCAGCAATTGAACATGGTGCAGACGTTAAATTAACATCTAACTGGTTAATGGGTGGCGTTAATGAATACTTAAATAAAAATCAAATCGAATTACAAGATACTGCATTAACACCAGAAAACTTAGCAGGTATGATTAAACTTATTGAAGATGGCACAATGAGTAGTAAAATTGCTAAGAAAGTATTCCCTGAATTAGCTGAAAATGGTGGAGACGCACATCAAATTATGAAAGACAAAGGTCTTGTACAAATATCTGATGAAGCAACACTATTAGGATTTGTTACAGAAGCATTAGATAACAATCCACAATCAGTAGAAGACTTTAAAAATGGTAAAGGCAAAGCGATGGGCTTCTTAGTAGGTCAAATTATGAAAATTTCAAAAGGCCAAGCAAACCCACAAATCGTGAACCAATTACTAAAATCAGAATTAGAGAAAAGATAATAAATATAATGAAAATCTCGTCACAGAGTGAAGTACTCGTGACGAGATTTTTTTGTATAAGAAAGTGGCGTATCGTTAGGGACAGAATTCCGAGAAATGTCCGTAAGGGGTGCTGTTAGGGACAGAATTCCAAGAAATGTCCCCCAAATGAGCGCCTTCCTAATTACCAGAATTCGGAATAATGGAAGTTACACCACAGTTAATTCTTGATCTTATTAAATTGCAAATTCTATATCTAATTACTTGCATGGTTGGTGTGTTGAAGTACAATAGTATTAAATCTTAATGACGATGGAGGCGTAACTACATATGACGCAAATTAAAATAGCTAAAAATGAAAATGAAATTAATTTAGAGTTAGGTCAAGCTAATAGGCATGGTTTGATTGCTGGTGCTACTGGTACTGGTAAAACAATCACTTTAAAAGTATTGGCTGAACAATTTTCTAAAGCTGGTGTTCCGGTCTTTATGTCAGATGTTAAAGGGGATATCTCAAGTATTGCTGAGGCTGGCTCTATCAATGATAAGATTCAAGAACGTATTGATATGATGAAAATTGATGATTATGAAAATAATGCTTTCCCTGTAACATTATTTGATGTATTTCAAAAAACGGGTGTACCTGTTCGTACAACAATTACAGAAATGGGTCCGCTATTAATTGGTAAGTTATTAGATTTAAATAATACTCAATTAGGTGTGTTAGATATTGTATTTAAAGTTGCTGATGAAAGTGGTCTGCTTCTGATTGATATGAAAGATTTTAAAGCACTTTTAAAAGAAATTAATGAAAATAGAGCGGAGTATGCTGAGAAGTATGGAAATATTTCCTCTGCATCAATTGGTGCTATTCAACGTGCATTATTAAGATTAGAAACTGAAGGTGCTGAAACGTTCTTCGGAGAACCTGCATTACAATTAGAAGATTTTATTAAGTTTGACGATTCAGGCAGAGGTATGATCAATGTACTTGATGCATCTGTTTTATATCAAAAGCCTAAATTATATGCAACGTTCTTATTATGGTTATTATCTGAACTATTTGAGAGTCTTCCAGAAGTAGGAGATCCCGAAAAACCAAAAATTGTATTCTTCTTTGATGAAGCCCACCTTTTATTTAATGACAGCTCTAAAGAGTTAATTGAAAAAGTTGAACAAGTTGTACGTTTAATTCGTTCTAAAGGTGTAGGTATTTATTTCGTAACTCAAAATCCAATTGATATTCCAGAGTCAGTTCTCGGACAACTAGGAAATAGAGTACAACATGCACTTAGAAGTTATACACCTAAAGATCAAAAAGCGATTAAAAGCGCTGCACAAACTTTCCGTCAAAATGAAAGCTTTGACACTGCTCAAGTAATCGGAGAATTGAAAACTGGGGAAGCGTTGATTTCATTCTTAAATGATGAAGGGCAACCGAATGTTGTTGAACGTGCATTTATTCGTCCACCTGAAAGTAAAATTGGTGTAATCGATGAATCTGTTAAAAAAGATTTAATTGAAAATGCGTCATTAAATGAAACGTATAAAGAAACATTTGATCGTGAAAGTGCATATGAAATGTTACAAAATAAAATTGAAAAGCAACTTGAAGAAGAACAAAAAACTAAGGAATCACAGTCAACTAAGAAAGAAACAACATCTAAGAAGAAAGAAAAACCTTCACAATTCCAAAAAGAAACGTCTAAATTCTTATCAACAGTTGGAAGACAAATTGGTAGAGAAATCGTACGTAATATATTTGGAACGAAAAGACGCTAATTATTTTTTGCTTTCTTATATTTAGTATATGCTTTAATATAAAGATATAAGAATATACAAGAGGGATCATAATGAAGAAAAAAGCTAGAATCATTTACAACCCTACATCAGGAAGAGAGTTATTTAAAAGAGCATTACCTGATGTATTAATTAAGTTAGAACAGGCTGGTTATGAGACAAGTGCTCATGCTACAACAAGTGCTGGAGATGCGACACATGCTGCTAGGGAAGCTCTAAAATATGATTATGATGTTATCATTGCTGCTGGTGGAGACGGTACTTTAAATGAAGTTATCAATGGTATTGCAGAAGCAAAGAAACGACCTAAACTAGGGCTAATTCCTATGGGGACAGTTAACGATTTTGGTAGAGCACTTCTTATTCCAAACAATATAATGGAAGCTGTAGATACAATCATTAAAGGTGATCTTGTACCAGTAGATGTTGGTAAAATGAACAATCGCTATTTTATTAATATTGCTGGTGGTGGTAAAATAACAGAAGTTTCTTATGAAGCGCCAAGTAAATTGAAAACAATGGTTGGACCACTCGCTTATTACATTAAAGGCTTAGAGATGTTACCACAAATTAAAGCGACTGATATACGTATCGAATATGATGGTAATGTATTCCAAGGCGAAGCGATGATGTTCTTAATTGGCTTAACGAATTCAATAGGTGGCTTTGAAAAGCTAGTACCAGATGCTGATATTAATGATGGTAATTTTACTTTGCTTATATTAGAGAAAGTGAATATAGCTGAGCTTGGTCACATTATGACATTGGCTTCTAGAGGTGATCATATCAATCATCCGAAAGTTCATTACACTAAAGCTAAAACAATTAATGTCTCATCATTTGAGCAAATTCAATTAAATGTTGATGGTGAATTTGGTGGTGTATTACCTGCTAATTTCTTAAACTTAAAACAACATATACAAGTCTTTTCTAAACTTGAGAGGGTTAAGAGAGAGCACGGAATTGAAACAGTAGAAAGAGAACGAGAAAGACTACACGAAGAACAAACAGAAGAATAAATACATAGGGACATTATTTTGTCCCTTTTTTCTATGTTTATCGTGAAAGAGGGAGTTAATATGGCAGGAGTCGTAAATAAGAATGAAATATATACTGGAGAGGTTATCGATTTTACACATGAAGGGCATGGTGTAGTTAAATTCGATCGTTATCCAATTTTCGTACCAAATGCAATTAAAGATGAAACCATTTCATTTAAAGTTATCAAAGTGAAAAAACAATTTGCTATTGGTAAGTTAATCTCCATTGAAGAAGCATCAAAGGACAGAATTGAACCACCTTGTGAATATTATAAAGTTTGTGGTGGATGTCAACTTCAACATTTAAGCTACACAGCGCAATTAGAAATGAAAAAAGAACAAGTGATTAATCTATTCAAGAGAAAATCACATTTTGAAGATACAATTATTCACGATACAGTTGGAATGGAGAATCCTTGGCATTATCGTAATAAATCACAAATACCAGTCGGGAAAAATAAATCTGGTGAAATTGAACTAGGATTCTATAGACAAAGAAGTCACGATATCGTAAATATAGATCATTGTATGATTCAAGATGAAAAACATGATTTAATTATGAAGAAACTTAAACGACTTTTAGATGAAACAAACATCAGTATTTATAATGAACAAAAGCACAAAGGTGAATTAAGACATATCATCTTGAAAACTGGTTATTATACTGGAGAAACAATGGTTATATTCGTAACGAATAGTAAACAACTTAGCCATAAAAATAAAATAATTGATTTTATTCAAACTGAATTTGAAAATGTGGTCAGCATTAAACATAATATTAATCTAGAAAAATCAAATGTTATTATGGGACATACGTCATATACTTTATACGGGAAAGATACCATTACAGATAAACTTTCTGAATATGAATTTAAAATATCCGACACTTCTTTCTATCAAATCAACCCAACACAAACAGAAAAACTTTATCATAAAGCGCTAGAATATGCACAATTAGATGGAGAAGAAACTGTCATTGATGCATATTGTGGTATTGGGACAATCGGTTCATACATGTCACAAAAAGCGAAACACGTTTATGGTGTGGAAGTCGTCGAACAAGCAATAGAAAACGCAAAAGAAAATGCGCAAATCAACCATATAGATAATGCGACATGGGAAGCAGGAAAAGCAGAAGAAATCATCTTAAAATGGCAACAAGAAGGTATTAAGCCAGAAGTTGTAATGGTCGATCCACCAAGAAAAGGATGCGATCAAACATTTATAGAAACTTTAATCGAATTATCACCAAAAAGAATCGTATATATTTCATGTAACCCAGCAACACAAGTTAGAGATTTAGAATTGTTGAAAAATAGCGGTTATCAACTAAAAGAAATCACACCAGTAGATATGTTTCCACATACAACACACGTCGAAACAGTTGCTTTAATCGAAAAAATAACTGAATAAAATTAACTAAAAACCTAAGCCAACGTATAAGTTGGCTTGGGTTTTTGAGCGTTATGGTTGTGTGAAAGTGTTTGCAACTGTATAAATAATGTAAGGAGGGTTGTTTATGAAGCGACTAATGATCAGTGCGATTTCGGCTAGTTTTATTTTATCTGCTTGTAGTAATGATTCGAAAGAAGAAACTGAAGATAAAGGTAAGCAAACTCAGAATGAAATGGAACATGAACAGAGTCAGTCAGATGACAACCAAGAACGTAAAGAAACTAAAGGGATTGAAACGGTAGCTCAAGGTTTAGATACACCTTGGAGTATTGCGAGATTAGATGATGTGTTTTATTTATCAGAACGCCCTGGTAAAATTATTAAAATTGATGGCAATAAAAAGACTGAGCAACAAGTGGATTTAGATAAAGAAGTTTCTACTGCTGCTGAAGCGGGTTTATTAGGATTTGTGCTTGCGCCTGATTTTAAAGATTCTAAAGAAGCATATGCTTATTACACATATGAAGATAATGGTCAGTTTAATCGTATCGTAAAATTAAAATTAGAAAATGATACGTGGAAAGAGGATGAGGTATTAATTGATAAAATACCAAGTGGCCAATATCATCATGGTGGTCGGTTGAAAATTGGACCGGATGATAAATTATATGCGACTACTGGAGATGCTTCAGACGAACAAAATGCACAAGATAAAGATACTTTAGGTGGTAAAATTTTAAGAATTAATCTTGATGGTAGTAAACCTAAAGATAATCCGATTTCTAATTCATATGTTTATAGTTACGGTCATAGAAATCCACAAGGAATTGTATGGACACCTGATGGACAGATGTATGCGAGTGAACATGGTAATCAAGCTAATGATGAAATAAATGAGATTAAAGAAGGTCAAAATTACGGTTGGCCAGTGATTGAAGGTAATGAAGAAAATGATAATATGGAAACACCGATATTTACTTCAGGATCAGATGATACTTGGGCACCTTCAGGCATAGCATTTAAAGATGGTATCATTTATTCAGCTGCGTTGCGTGGAGAAGGTATTATGAAATTTGATGTAGAAAAAGATGAAATGAAAAAAGTGGCGACTAAATATGGAAGAATTAGAGATGTTTACAACGTAAATGATGATTTATATTTTGTAAGCAACAATACAGATGGTAGAGGTAATCCTTCCCAAAATGATGATAAGATGTATAAAGTTTCGCTAAGTCAATTAAATTCATAACTCAAACCTGAGCATAAAATCATTAGTATAAATTGAATTTATATTTTATAATCATTATGTAAAGGTTATTAAGAAATGGTTTCTCGGGGGTATTGGATGCTTAAAATTGACTTAGTTAACAATATATCTGTATTAAAGAGGTTAGCACTTTTACAATTTGTTTTATTTCTTTCATTAATATTAATTAGCTTTAAGTTAATTGCGAATATCATATATATTTATGAAGAGGGCTTTGTAAGAAATATCATAGTTGGGTTAGTTGGTTTAATTATATTAGTGTTTATCCATGAGTTAATACACGGTATTTGCTTTAAAATATTTAATCCAAAGGGAAAAGTTAAATATGGATATATGAAAGGCATGTTTTATGCAACGATGCCACATGCTATTTTTACAAGAAAACAATTTTATATCATATTATTAGCACCATTTGTATTAATTAGTATGGGATTATTAATTGTATTATTATGGCTTCAAGTCACTTCTATTATTTATGTATTTGCTTTTCATGGTGCTGCATGTATCGGTGATTTTTACATGGCACAAGTGATTTATAGTAATAAACAGATGAATTATGTAGAAGATACAGAAGTCGGCATTAATTTATTTACGGATAATAAAGATGTTCAATCAACAAGTTAAAAAGATTTTTGATATAATATATAGGAATTTGGGCAACCAACTTCCTATTTTTTTGTAGAGGTGTTTAGAATGGAACGGCGAATCATTCACATTGACATGGATGCTTTCTTTGCTCAAGTTGAAATAAGAGATAATCCAAAATTAAAAGGAAAACCAGTTATTATAGGAGGACGTGCTTCAGGTAGAGGCGTTGTTTCAACGGCTAGCTATGAAGCTCGGAAATTTGGTGTTCATTCAGCTATGCCCATGGCTCAAGCACATCAACTTTGTCCGGATGGTTATTATGTACGCCCAAGAATTAATTATTATCGTGAAGTATCTAATGAAATAATGGCGATTTTTAAAAGTTATACAGATATTGTTGAACCATTATCGTTAGATGAAGCTTATTTAGACGTTACTGAACTTGTGAGAAGAGACTTATCTGCTTCAACGATTGCTCAATATATTCAACGGGATATTTATGATAAGACGCATCTTACATCTTCAGCAGGTGTTTCTTATAATAAATTTTTAGCAAAGCTCGCTAGTGGTATGAATAAACCGAGTGGTCGGACAGTGATAGATTATGAGAATGTACATGATTTATTGATGTCGTTGCCGATAGGAGATTTTGCAGGTATTGGAAAAGTAACCGAAGAAAAGATGAAATCATTGGGAATCAATAGTGGTAATGATTTATACGCATATGACCAAATGGAATTGATTCAATTATTCGGTAAACGTGGTGTAAGCTTTTATAATAAAGTACGTGGTATCGATCATTCTCCAGTGAAACCAACACGTGTTAGAAAATCAATCGGTCGAGAAACAACTTTTGAAACAGATCAAAATGATGATGACTTTATTCTCAATACGATTAGAAAATTGAGTACTGAAGTTGCCAATAGAGCTGATAAACACGAACTAGCAGGGCGAACAATAACAGTTAAACTAAAAACACATAACTTTGAAACATTATCTAAACAAACAAGTAGTCATACACCAGTCTATGACGAAGTTGAAATATATAATATTGCATATGATTTATATAATTCATTAAAAGATCCGGATACTTCTATACGTTTAGTAGGTGTATCTATCGGGAATTTAGTTTCGAGAACATATCGCAATTTAACAATATATGATTTTATTTAAACCGGTTTACTTGATATCGTCATGTATCCTTAGTATTCTGGATATTGTTGAATGCGCGTTTCGGCTATACGAGAAGTGGGTATTTATTAATACTTATAATAAGAAAGTAGAGATTGATATGAAATTTAAATTTTCAATTATTGCAATTACAGTATTATTAATCATTTTATTTATTAAAAGTTCCATTGAAACAGGTTCATTCGATATTATCAAATTACTAGGTATTATTGCGATAGCAATATTGTTATTCTGGGTTGATAGAAAATTAGAAAGACCTGTTAATAAAGCAAGTTTAAAAAGAGACATAAAAAAAGAATTCCAACACAAAGAGTAAATAAAAGAATAAAAGCTTCTAGGATGCGTCATAATATCCTAGAAGCTTTTAATTATACATATTTTTTATCGGTTAATGTTTTGCCATAAATACTTAATACAGAATCTAAGTCTGGATAATGTTTTAATAATCGATACGTAATAATTGCGCATGCTTTAGCATCATTTAACGCATGGTGGTGACCTTTAAAATCAATATTATAATAATCCATCATTGGCGCAAGTCCATATCTATGATTGTTGACTGTTTTTCTAGCTAATATACATGAACAAAAATACGTTAATTCAGGAATTTCGATTTGGTGTTTAATGAGTGATTTAAACAATACAGTCATATCAAATTTAGCATTATGTGCTACAACTGGTAGTGTACCGATGAAATCCATCATATATGGAAACACGACATCGAAAGTAGGTGAATTTGTCACATCAGAAGGTTTTATTTTATGGATTTTAATATTTATATTTGAAAAATAATCTTCAGGATTCACTAATGTATAAAAAGTTTCTGTAATTTGATGATCAATTACTTTGACCATTCCGACAGAACAAATGCTTTCCGGACTTCCATTTGCTGTTTCAAAATCAAGTGCTACAAATGAAGACATGCCATCACTTCCTTTAGAAAGTTATTATAAACATTTGTCGGAATAATGTAAATGATGATGGTATGTAGAAAGAATGAATAAAGACCATCTGCCATGAATAGTTCATGGAGATGGTCTTGTTTAAGTATTGTAAGGCTATAAATTATTCAGCATCTTCATCGAAGTGACGAGAAGCTAAATCTTTTTCATAGATAAATAATGCGTTATTGTCTTCTTGAATTCTTTCTAAGTAGTCAATATGTGTTTCAAACATAGACTCTTCTTCAACTTGCTCATCTAAGAACCAGTTTAAGAATGAAATTGTTGCAAAGTCTTTTTCTTCTTTAGCAATTTCAGATAAATTATAGAATCGACGTGTAACATCTTGTTCTTGAGCTAATCCATCTTTAAATGTCTCCAATAAAGAACTGAATTCAGTCTTAGGAGCATCTAAAGCTGTGAAAATAGCTTTTTCACCACGATCGTTAATATAGTCATATATTTTCATACCATGGAAACGTTCTTCTTTAGCTTGTTGAATATAGAAGTTTGCAAATCCATCGTAACTCTTATCTGCACAATAAGCTGCCATTGCCATATATGCATGTGCTGCGTAAAATTCATGATTCAATTGATTGTTTAAAGCATCTAAAATATTTTTAGATAACATAGAAATCTTCCCTTCTATAATAATTTTAACTTACATTTTTATTATACAATAACAATAAAATGAAACCAACGATTTGATACAGTTAAACACTTTTTTTAAAGCTTTTGAACGTGGTATAATGATGTGACAGAACAAGGAGGTAACGTATGAAGAAGTATGTTGCGAAAAATATAGCAAAGCTAGCACGATATGCTAGTAGAAAAGTAGGTAAACAAGGTACGGATCTTCCGGGACAAATAGCTCGAAAAATAGACCCGCTTATTTTAAGAAAGTTAGCGAATGAAGTAGATGAAATCGTGATGATTAGTGGTACGAACGGTAAAACGACGACATCGAACTTAATAGGTTATACATTAAAGAAGAACAATATTGAAATTATACATAATACTGAAGGTGCCAATATGGCAGCAGGGATTACTTCAAGCTTTATTGTTCAATCTAATAAAAATACTAAAATTGCTGTTATAGAAATAGACGAGGGTTCTATTCCAAGAGTGTTAAAAGAAATGACACCTTCTATGATGGTAGTGACAAACTTCTTTAGAGATCAAATGGATAGATTTGGTGAAATCGATACGATGGTAGATAATATCGCCAACTCAATCAAGGATAAAGGAATTAAACTATTACTGAATGCAGACGATCCTTTCGTTAGTCGTTTGAAAATAGCAAGTGATGACATTGTTTATTATGGTATGCAAAAAGGGATACATGACTTTGAACAAAGTACAATGGTTGAAAGTAAATATTGTCCTAATTGTGGCAGATTATTAAATTATAGTCATATTCATTACAATCAAATTGGTCATTATACATGTGAATGTGGATTTAATAGAGCGACTCCACAATATGAAGTGACAGCATTTAAACAAGAACCGTTTATACATGTTGGCTTAAATGATGCACATTTTGATATGAAGATTGCTGGTGATTTTAATGTGTTTAATGTCATTGCAGCTTATTCAGTATTAAGAGAATTAGGTTTAAATGATCAATCTATAAAAGCTGGTTTTGAAACGTATACTTCTGATAATGGACGTATGCAATACTATAGAAATAGTAAAAAAGAAGCGCTTATTAACTTAGCTAAAAACCCTGCAGGCCTTAATGCAAGTTTATCTGTTGGTGAACAAATTGATGGGGAAAAAGTTTATTTAATCAGTTTGAATGATAACGGCGCAGATGGAAGAGATATTTCATGGATTTATGATGCAGACTTTGAAAAATTATCTAGACAAAATATCAAAACTATCATCTGTACAGGACAAAGAGCTGAAGAATTAGCATTAAGACTGAAATATGCTGAAGTTGAAGCGGAAGTTATTATAGAACATTCAATAGAAAAGGCAACGGAACTATCAATGACTTACAATCAGTTTACAGTTGCAATTCCTAACTATACATCTTTGTCACCAATGCATCGAACATTGAATAAAGCCTTTAAGGAGGAAGCATAATGTCATCAATAAAAATATTTCATTTTATGCCAGATAAATTAAATTTGTACGGCGATATTGGCAATATCATTGCACTAAAACAACGTGCGAAATGGCGTAATATAGAAGTAGAAGTAATAGATATAACAGATACAGATCAATTAAGTTTAGATGAATGTGACATTTTCTTTATAGGCGGTGGAAGTGATAGAGAACAAAGTTTAGCTACAGAACAATTAAAGAAAATTAAAACACAACTTAAAGATGCAATTGAAGACGGCATGCCAACTTTAACAATATGTGGCGGCTATCAATTTTTAGGATCTGAATATGTAACACCTGATGGAACAAGATTAGAAGGTTTAAACATTCTTGATATTTATACAGAATCTAAGAAAGACCGTCTAATAGGAGATATTGTTATTGAATCAGAAACATTTGGACAAATCGTCGGTTTCGAGAATCATGGTGGAAGAACATATCATGAATATCCTACATTAGGTAAAGTCGTTGATGGTTATGGTAACAATGATACAGATAAGAAAGAGGGTATCCATTATAAAAATTTATTGGGTACATATTTACATGGACCAATTTTACCTAAAAACCACGAAATCACAGATTACTTATTAAAACAAGCATGTATCCGAAAAGGTATAACATTCGAACCAGAACAACTAGACAATACAGTTGAAGAAGCAGCAAAACAAGCTATTATAAAAAGGTTGTTAAAAGCAAAATAATAAAAAAATGTGAGTTAAAGAGGTAGTAACCTTCACATCATTAATAAATAATAATAAAAAGCGGCTGGGACATATTTTAGTGCCCTAGCCGCTTTAGTAAGTTTTAGTTTAGTTATTTTGTTAATCTTGAATATCTGTCGTTTAAAATTTTATTAATCATGAGTATTTCATAAATAATGTGACTTTTTATTTGGTTTTCATCAAATTCATTCAATCCTTTAACACTATTTTTTAATGTGGATGCAGCATTTTTTTGTTTTTTATATTCATTTGCTTTTATTAAATGTTCATATGATTTGATGAAATTTGAGATTGCTGTGCGTTCTTTTTCAGTAAAGACGATGTGCGTATTCTCTGGTAAATATACTAGGTTTAATAAATGTGCATTTAGTAGTCGGTTAATGTGATATTTCATTTCGACTTTTCTAATGTGAGATTTAGATTCTTTTTTTGCTCTATGGTAATCGTATTCTTCTTTTTGATATTTTATAAGTTGTTCAATTTTAGTGGCTTGCTGTTGTAATGTTGATACTTTTTTCATGGATAGGGCAGATTCATATTCACCTAGTAATAGTTCTTTAAGTCTAGATATGTATATTTCTAAAATACTTTGATCCATTTTATGATTGATGTCTTCTATTTGATTTATATATTTAGGTGGCAAAATAATAAAATTGACGATGCCTGCGGTTGCAAGACCAATTGTAGTAGTTGCTAATCGTGATACGAAATTATATACAAATGCTTCATGGATAACAGGGACCATTGCGACAGCTGTAATGGCAGCAACTAACATTCCATCAAATAATTTAAGTTTATAACATACTAAAATCGTGACGGTTGCTGCTAATGAATAACTTAAAGGTGATTCTCCAAAGAAGTATGTACTAATAACGGCTATAAATGCACCGAGTATTGAAGCGGGGAACCTTACAAAAGCTTTCTTTAAGGATGCTTTAGCTGTAGGTTCTATTGTCACAATTGATGTGATAACCGCAAATATAGGGTTTAAATTTAAAGACATACATATTAAACCTGTTAAAAAAGTTGCTAATCCAGTTTTAATAATTCTTGCACCGATAATTCGAGATAACCAATTTTCTTTCATATTCAAAACTCCGAAATCATTTTTTTATAGTATAACATGCATTTTCTGATATAATGATAAACGACAAAAAAATTTTAAAAGAAAGAACGGGATTTAAATGATAATTCAAAACAATGAAGAACTTGATGGCCTAAAAGAAATAGGTAAAATTTGTGCAATAATTCGTGATGAGTTGAAAGAAGCAACTAAACCCGGAGTGACAACTAAAGAATTAGATAACATCGCAAAGGAAAGATTTGCTGAATTAGAAGCAGAATCAGCACCTATTGCAGAGTATGATTTTCCTGGTTACACATGTATAAGTGTTAATGAAGAGGTTGCGCACGGTATACCTGGTAAACGTGTGATTAAAGAAGGCGATCTTGTAAACATAGACGTATCAGCACGTAAAAATGGCTATTATGCAGATACAGGTATTTCATTTGTTGTTGGTAATGCAGATGACCCGAAAAAACAATTAGTAGTAGATGTAGCGGCTATGGCTTTTGAAGAAGCAATGAAGAAAGTTAAGCCAGGTGCTAAATTATCTCAAATTGGCAGAGCAGTTAATGCTACAGCACGTAAAAATGGCTTAAAAGTTATTAAAAACTTAACAGGTCATGGTGTTGGACGTTCATTACACGATTCACCACAACATGTTATGAACTATTATGATCCATTAGAAAAACAATTGCTTAAAGAAGGTATGGTACTTGCAGTAGAACCATTTATCTCATCAAATGCAACAATCGTTAGCGACGGTAAAAATGATTGGGCATTTGAAACGAAAGATAAAAGTTTCGTCGCTCAAATTGAGCACACAATTGTTGTCACTAAAGAAGGACCATTATTATTAACTAAATTAGAAGACTAAAAATATAAGAGGAGTGGATAGAATTGATTAAACATACAAGATTCTATACTACTCCTTTTTATTTTTCTAAGACTAAGGTCCTATTGAAAATTCAATCCTAGGTCCATTTTTAGATTTGAAATAACATTTTATAATAGAGTTTAATATGACAGAAGTAGGTGATTCTATGTTTAATGTTGTTTCAGATCAATTAAAGCAATTGATTCTTGTTTCGTATTATGAAAGTTTAGATACATGTGCAAAGCGCTTAGATGTTAAAATTAAAGCTATGAAACAGTACATCACGTATCTTGAACAAAAACGTTGTCAATTAAGTAAATTAATTGATAAATATACTTTAGAATTAGACAATAAGTATATGGACAAGATTGAAGATTTTAAAATTAAATGTGCTAAAAAATTAGAAGATCATGATTTACAATGGTTACAAAAGCAAATTAATATGTTAGAAAGTGAATTAGCGAAAATTGACGAAGCTATGAAAAGCACTTTAGATAAAATTGCTGATACGATAGCTGAGCGTACGATGCTTACTCAGATGAATTCACTTCTCTAAAAAAGGAGTGGTATGTTGAAGAATAAATTTATATCAACTGAATTGTTGATCGTATTATCTGTATTGATTTTGTTATCAAACATTTACTATATTTTCTTTGAGAAAATAGGCTTATTACTCGTTGTTGTAATGGGTACGATATTTATATATGTAGGGTATTTATATTTTCATAAATTACGGGGATTAATTATATTTTGGATAGGCGCTATTTTAATGATTTATGCATTACTTTCTAATCCATACATGCTTGCCATTTTATTTTTATTCTTAGTATTTTTAGTTATTAGATATTTTCTATATCGTAAGAAACCATTAAGAGTAGAACATATCGACCAAACGTCAAATGAAAATATTAACGAGTCATTTATAAAACAGCGATGGTTCTCTCCTCAAAAGACACCACACTATATTTATAAATGGGAAGATATACAAATTCAACAAGCAATTGGAGATATTGAATTAGATTTATCTTTAGCTGCTAATTTATCTGAGCATAATGTTATTGTCGTGAGACAATATATTGGAAAGACACAAATTATTGTTCCTTATAATTACCATGTACATGTACATATAACTGCTTTATATGGCAGATTATATATGAATGATCAAGTGTATAGAGTGAAAAATGAAACGGTACATTATGAGGAAAATAGTCACAAAAACTCATTTAAAGTTAATATATTCTTCTCAACATTTATGGGAGATGTTGAGGTGATTTATCGATGAATAACTACACAAGAATTATAGGTTCAATGCTTATACTTGTTTATACAATTGTTGGTATATTATTTTTCTTAGATCGAATTTTTATTAATATTATATATTTTCAAGGTATATTTTATACTCAAATATTAGGTGTACCAGCATTCCTATTTATCAACATTGTAGTTATTTTGCTATGTATTATAATAGGGACTGCAGTCGCCTACAAAATTAATCAACAGCATCATTGGATTAAAGAACAAATCGAAAGATCTTTTCAAGGAGAAATGTTAGGTGTAAATCACCATGAAATTGATTTGCACAAAGAAACTTTAGAAATTTATCAAACATTAATTCCGTTGCACGAAGAACTATACACATTGAGATTAAAGTCTCAACAAATTATTAATGAATCGTATCAAATGCAAGATTCCGTCGTTAAAAAAATCATAGAAGATGAGCGACAAAGGTTAGCAAGAGAATTACATGACTCAGTAAGTCAGCAATTATTTGCGGCAAGTATGATGTTATCTGCAATTAAATCATCAGAATTAAAAGAGCCATTAGCAAAACAAGTAGACTTATTAGAAAAAATGATACAAGATTCGCAATTAGAAATGCGTGCTTTATTATTACATTTAAGACCTCTAGGATTAAAAAATAAATCGCTTGGTGAAGGGATTAAAGATTTAGTAGTCGACCTGAAACAAAAAATACCAATGAAAGTTGTTTATGATATAGAAGATATAGAAATAGCCAAAGGTACAGAAGACCATCTATTCCGCATAACTCAAGAGGCAATATCTAATACGTTACGTCATTCTAAAGGTACAAAAGTTTCAATAGAGTTAATAGATACGAATGATTATGTTATATTACGTATACAAGATGACGGTGTAGGTTTTGACACATCTAAAAGAGATCCACAGAGTTATGGGCTAAATACTATGAACGAACGCGCATTAGAAATTGGAGCCACTCTCAATATTATTTCAATGCCTGAATCGGGAACGCGTATTGAAGTTAAGGTACCAAATAATAAGGAGGAACAATATGACAATTAGAGTATTATTTGTAGATGATCATGAAATGGTTCGAATCGGAATCTCTAGTTATTTATCTACACAAGAAGATATTTCCGTCATAGGGGAAGCAGCATCAGGTAGAGAAGGTATTGAAAAAGCTGAAGAATTAGAACCCGATGTCATTTTAATGGATTTAGTGATGGATGATATGAATGGTATAGAAGCAACACAACATATAAAAAAGCATCAACCAAGTGTTAAAATCGTCATGTTAACAAGTTTCATTGAAGATAATGAAGTCTACCAAGCCTTAGATGCGGGTGTTGATAGTTATATATTAAAGACGACTTCTGCGGATGATATCGCAAATGCGATACGTAAGACGTACAATAAAGAGTCTATTTTCGAACCAGAAGTACTTGTAAAAATGAGAAATAGAATGAACCAGAAAGCTGAATTATTCGAAATGTTGACTGAACGAGAAATGGAAATATTATTATTAATCGCTAAAGGTTATTCTAACCAAGAAATAGCAAGTGCTTCCCATATTACAATTAAGACAGTTAAAACGCACGTTAGTAATATATTAAGTAAATTAGAAGTACAAGATAGAACACAGGCTGTTATATATGCCTTTCAACATAATTTAATATCATAAAAAAGAAGTTGAGCTTCCAGAAAGGAGCTCAACTTCTTTTATTTAGTAAATTCATATCCATTTTGAATCACTTCTAAATCACCATTGTGTGGATCAATAACAAGTCCATGTATAGGAACGGATTGATCAAATAAAGGATGGTTATATACTTTTTGTATATTTGTTTGAACATTTTCGGTAACATCATCAAATCCTCTTAAGAATTGGTGAATATTAATACCTGAATGCTCGATTGTATTAAGCGTATCATCTGTGATACCACGACTTTTCATTGTATCTATTACTGAGTCCACATCCAAATTCCCCATTCCACAGTCTTTATGACCCATGATAATGATTTCTTCAGCACCAAGTGCATAAATCGCTACTAATAAGCTTCGCATAGTAGACCCATATGGATGAGAAATTGTTGCGCCAGCATTTTTAACAACTTTAATATCACCATTTTTAAAGCCTAATGCACGCGTAGAAAGTTCTGTTAATCGCGTATCCATACAAGTAAGCAATACTGCTTTAGCATTAGGTGTCTTCGTTGTTATAAGATTTTCATATTCCTTATTTTCTATGAAAGCTGCATTATATTCTAAAATATCATTCAATAGAGGCATTAGTCATATCACCGTTTTCTGTTAAGTTATTAAATGCTTGCTCTTCTGGTGATCCATTTTTAAGCATTTTCTTCTGATGTAATACTGCGTTTATTTCTGCACCTATGATAATAATTAATCCTGTTAAGAATAACCAAATCATCAATACGATAATACCTCCGATACTACCATATGTCTTAGAGTAGTTAGCGAAATTATTAACATATAAACCAAATAGTGCACTTGAGCCTAACCATGCAATTGTTGTAAAAGCTGCACCAGGAACAACTGATAATAATTTAATTTTGATGTTTGGTGCGAGTGTATAAAGTGTGATGAACACGATAAACGTCACAATTAATGGTAATACGACTTTAATTAAACTAAATATCCAACGTAATTCAGATTCTAATCCTAAAGGACCGAATAATAAATTGCCGATTTGTTGTCCAAATATAGGTAGTGCTATTGCAATACCGAATACAACAACCATAATAACTGTGAAGAAGACACTCATGATTTTAAGTATGATGGCATTTCTTCCATCTTCAACATCATAAGCGACATTAAATGCGTTCATTAAAGCAGTCATACCATTTGAAGCAGACCATAATGCTGCAATTAAACCGAATGAGAATAAGCCACCACTGGCATTATTCATAACGTCATCAATTATGCCAGTAATTAATTTTGCCGTATCGCCAGGTGCATTTTCTGATATCATATTTGTAATTGTATCAGGATTGACTTGGAATAATGGTATCAACGTTAACACAAATATTAGAGTAGGGAATAATGCAAGTAAGAAATAATATGAAAGCTGTGCTGCAAGTCCTGTAGCATTATCCTTACCAATTCTGTATATTAAAGTTGATAAAATATTACCGTCTTTCGTAAATTTGGCTGGTTTATTGATCTTTGAAACGTAAAATATTTGATTATCCTTCTTTGCTGTTTTAGATTCAAATTTTTGTGGTGGAATATAATGTTCTTTCTTAATAGACTTTTTTTGTTCGTCTTTAAAATGTTTAGCTTGTTCTAAAAATTTTGAGCTCGATTTATCATTTCCCATATAAATTCTCCTAATTTAATATGATGTTAAAAAAGACTAGGTTAGTTGAATAAGCCTAGTCTTTAATATAAATTATGAATGGTTTGAACCTGAGATTTGTCTTTGATTCTTTTTCTCAATGAATGTATCTTTAGCATCCATAATTGATTGTTCTAATTCTGGATTTTTACGACGAATTTCTTCGATTACATCTTTCCAGTATAGAACTTCATCTTTAATTTGATCTAATTTAGAAGGTTCTCTTGAAGTGTTGCCTTCTTTAATGTTTTGTACTTGGTTTGATAATGATTGGCGAGTGTTTTTATCAGCTAATGCAATAATTGCGCCAATTGTACCACCTATTAAAATAGCAGGAACTAATTTGTTTTGCATAATGTTTTTCCCCTTTCCAGAATATAACTTTAAATTAACATTGACCTACATATCATATCACATATGAATCTTAAATTAGAGAATATAGGCGTTAATATATGTTATAAATATCACTAATGTTGTTTATTCCCATTAATTTAGAGATATAAACACAATTGTAGTTTATAATAGTGCATTAGACAATAGCTTTTCAAAAGGCATAATATCTAAATTTCTACCTATTTTAATTTTAAAATGCCCAGCTCTCGTCCATAATGTGATTTCACCGTTTAAATCAAGTAGTTTACCAGCATTCTCAGTAGACCACATCAGTATAATATTATAAGGTATAGAGTAAGTTTCTATTTTCTTACCGGTGATACCTTGCATATCACGAATGATAATTCGTTTGTTTGTAAATACGGCAGTATCTCTGAATGTCTTAAAAGCACTATAAGCTTCTTCGCCATCAACAAGATATTGTGAAATATTATCTGGTACTGCAACTTGTTCAAAAAGGGTCCATGAAAGTATATCTTGAACAGCCACTAGAATCACTCCTCACCTTATAATTCATGTTTATTGTATAAAATATTCATATAAATTGTAAAGTGAATATATAAGTTTGATAGTTTTAATTATAATTACTTTTTGCTAAACTAAATTTTGAAAGGATGATAAAAAAGATGACTGAATCAATAGAACAAATGGTAGATGATTTAAAAGGCAAGTTACGATTAGTAAATACAAGTGTATTGAATAAAGATGCAATACCTGAAGAAAAGAGAGAAGAATTAAAAGAAATACATACTATGGTCATGTCTAGAAAAAATATATCAGCAAGTGAAATGTCTGCCATTACACAAGCTTTAGGTGACCTTAGAAAATAAACAAAGGTGGTTATACAAATGGGTTATGAAAAACAGCTTCAAAAATATGCAGAGTTATTAGTAAAAGTTGGTTTGAATGTTCAGGAAAAAGAACCTGTATATATTCAAGCTTCAATTGATGCAAGTGAGTTTGTACATTTAGTTGTTGAGGAAGCGTACAAAATAGGGGCAGAAGACGTAAAAGTTAGGTACAACGATGATAGAATTGCACAGCTTAAATACCAATATGAACCTGAAGCATTTTTTGAGAATGTTAAACAATATGATATTGATGAAAAAATGGATTATTTAGATAGAAAAGCAGCGTTCTTATCAATTGTTTCATCTAGTCCAGATAGTTTGAAAGATGCTGATCCTAACAAAATTCGCAAATCAATGGCAGCAAACGGGAAAGCATTTAAAGACTATATGGTTGCTGTACAAAGTGATCGCATGAGTTGGTGTGTAGCTTCATATCCATCAGTAGGTTGGGCTAAAATGATGTTCCCTGAATTAAGTGATAATGAAGCGGTCAATAAATTACTTGAAACAATTTTAAAAACAGTACGAGTTGATCAAGAAGACCCAGTTAAAGCTTGGGAAGAACATGATCACTTATTACATGAAAAAGCTGATTATTTAAATAACAAAAAGTATAAAGCATTGCATTACAAATCAGCAGGTACTGACTTAACAATTGAATTACCAGACGGTCAATATTGGTCTGGTGCTAGTTCTGTAAACTCAAAAGGCAACAGCTTTGTAGCAAATATGCCTACTGAAGAAGTATTTACTGCACCACATAAAAATGGTGTTAACGGAACAGTCAGTAATACATTACCTTTAAGTTATTCAGGTAATATTATTGATGACTTTACTTTGACATTTAAAGATGGTGTAGTAGTAGACTACAAAGCCGGTGTTGGAGAAGAAATTTTGAAATCGATTCTTGAAACAGATGAAGGTTCAAAACGACTAGGTGAAGTAGCCTTAGTACCTGTTGATTCACCAATTTCTAACATGAACACGTTATTCTATAATACATTATTTGATGAAAATGCATCATGTCACATTGCATTAGGTTCAGCTTATGCGTTTTGTATTGAAGGTGGCAAAGATATGTCAGCAGAACAGTTAGCAGAAAATGGTTTAAATGATTCAACTACACATGTTGACTTTATGATTGGCAGCAAAGATTTATCAATTGATGGCATTTTGGAAAATGGTGAGAAAGAACCAGTATTTAGAGATGGTAATTGGGCATTTTAAAAGATAGCCATTTAAGAATACATCATGTATAATAAAGATAAATAAAGTCTTTATAGTCATTCAAAGGAGGGGATATCATGAGTACACCAATGGAATGGAGCGTAATGATCGCATTTGTGTTCGCAATTTTTACATTTGGCGGCGCTTTAATGATGTATCTTGTTCAAACATTCGATAGTAGAGAGTCTGTACGAATTGATACTGCTGAAGAAGCACTAGAGAAGAAAGTCTTTGATGATGAGGAACATTATCATTAATAAGAATGGAAGAGACTGGGACATAACGGAATGCCTCAGTCTTTTTTAGTATCTTGGCAGTAGATGACTGAATTGAAAATGCGCTTTTATAAAGCTTTTTCCAACTCTAGTCATCCTTGCCGGGGCGGGACTACGAAATCTTTTTATATAAATTAGATTTCTGTCCCGCTCCCTATTTTTTTCAATAAAAATAAGCAAAATTGAACGGGGTTATAATATGAAAACGAAGAAACCAATGAAAGAATCAAGAAGTGTAAAATCCATTCAAATATTTCCAGAGGACACTAATCATCACAATACGATGTTCGGTGGTAAATTAATGGCGGAAATTGATGAAATCGCAGCAATCGCAGCGATGAGACATAGTGGGAATTCAGTTGTAACAGCATCTACTGATTCAGTAGATTTCTTACAACCAATCGGAACGGGTGAAGTGATATCGTTAGTTTCATTTGTTACTTATGCAGGTAAATCATCTATGGAGATTTGCGTAAAAGTTATTAGTGAAGACAATATTAATCAAAAGAAACATTTAGCAGCGTATAGCTTTTTAACATTTGTAGCTTTAGATAAAGATGGGAACAAAGCAGAAGTTCCAGCAATCTATCCTGAAACAGATGATGAAAAATGGTTCTATGAAAGTGCGCAAGATAGAGTGAAACTACGCCAAGAAAGAAGAAAAGAAAGCAAGAAAACATTAGACTTCATGTCTACAAAACTATATATCTAATTTAAATAAATGGCTAGGACAACAATCGTTATCCTAGCCATTTTTTGTATTATTGATTCATTCTAAATTCGTTTGCTTTAAAGTCAACATCTTTATAGTACATATCTTTTACGAGTAGATTTGGACCTAAACATCTCACTTTAGGACAGTGACAGTTAAGTGATTTTGCTAAAGATGAATTCATCCATGTTTGATAAACATCTTCAAGTTTATCTTGTTTAATATTTGCGATAGATCCCGTTTCATCGCCGAAGTCTGTAACAATCACATCTCCAGAAAATACATTAACATTTAATCTGCTTCTTCCATCTGGGTCATTTCTTAAACTTACATTTTTAGATGATTTTAATCTAGATAATAAGTTCTGGTCAGATTCATTCATGAAACAAGGGTAAAAAGGTAACGTACCAAATAACATCCATGTATCTTCATCTCTAAAGTCTAAAATCTCATGAATAGTATCTTTCATTTCATTTAAACTCATAATATTTAACTGACTCGCAAAGTCAGAAGGGTACATAGGATGTATTTCATGGCGACTACATTTCATATCATGAACAATTTCATTATGGATTTTTTGTAAATAAGGTTTAGTACTTTTATTTAACATCGTTTCAGCAGATACAAACATACCTTGTTCTGATAGAGTGGCAGAGTTTTGAATCATTTGATCGTATAGTCGATATCTTGCTTTTAAAGGTGGTTTCTTGTCCATCACATGGAAACCAACTTCACTGAATTCATCGATTGTTCCCCAGTTGTGTGAAATATGCATAACATCAATATACTCAGCAATTTCTAAATAACGATCAAGTGGTAGCGTTAAATTAGAATTCATTTGCGTGTAAATGCCTCTTTTGTGTGCATATTTTAATAAAGGAACGACTGTTTCTCGAATTGATTTTTTACTGAACATTGGTTCTCCACCAGTAATCGAGATTGTTTTTAAGTGAGGTACTTCATCAAGTCTCTTTAAAATTAAATCCATCGGTAACGTGTCAGGGTCTCGTAATTGCAACGTATAACCTACTGCACAATGTGCACAACGCATGTTACAGAGTGTAGTAGTTGTAAATTCTATATTACTCAGTTGTAATGAACCATGTTCATCTATATCGTTATAGGCTTCCCACGGGTCGTTTTTTATTGAAATAGGACTTTTCAAGTCGTATATCATGATATATCCTTCTTTCTGATTTTTTTCCTATCTATGAGCGTAACACTTGTTATCAAATTTTCCAATACTGATTTATGATTGTTTTTATACTTGTTATCATTCATAATAATATTATTAAAAATAAAGGAGTATTCAAATGAGTAAAAAAACATCACTTAATGAAATCAAACAAAGGTTATCAGACTTTTTAGATGAAATGGAAGCAATGAACCCTGAAGATATGGAAGTATCTGATGTAGATGAATGGATTGCTTTGCTTGATGAACTTGAGAAAAAAGTTCAAGCTATGCATGATTAATGGTGGCCATACATGAATGTTTCAGTAAAAGTAGGACAGAAGTTTCCTTTAACGATCAAACGATTAGGTATTAATGGTGAAGGTATTGGCTATTATAAGAAGAAGATAACATTTGTAGAAGGTTTATTGCCGGGAGAAGTTGGACTTGTCCAAGTAGTAAAGGCGAAACCAAATTTTATCGAAGCGAAAGTAGTCAAAATCCGTGAACGTAGTAAAGAAAGGGTTAAACCTAAATGTAAAGTTTATGATATTTGTGGTGGATGCCAACTGCAACATTTAAATTATGATGCGCAACTTTTATTCAAATCACAAATTGTAAAAGATGCGTTAACTAAATATGCAAAAAATATCCCAACAAAAATTGTAAAACCTACAATCGGTATGGATAATCCTTGGGGATACCGTAATAAAAATCAATTTCCTGTTCAGAAGAAAGGAAATCAACTCATTGCAGGCCTTTATGAAAAAGATAGTCATCAATTAATCGATATTAAAAAATGTCCAGTTCAAGATAAACGTACGATTCAAGTTACGAATGAATTGAGAAATATTTTGATGAATTTACAAGTTAAAGTATGTAGAAATCCAAATAAAGAACAAGGGCTAAGATATATTGTTACGAGAGTGGCAAAGCATAGTCAACAAATACAAGTTACGTTAGTTTGTACGGACGATCAATTGAAATATAATCAGTCTCTTATTGATCAAATCATGAATTTGTCTTTCGTGGAAAGTTTATCCATCAATATTAATAAAGAGAAGACATCACGAGTACTTGGAAATCAAACGATTCATGTAAGTGGTAAACAACAAATTACAGAAACGCTTGGTCAATACTATTATGATTTATCGCCAGATTCATTTTTTCAATTAAATCCAGAACAAGCTACAAAAATGTACGGTGAAATTGAAACTCAGGCGAATTTAACAGGTAATGAATCAGTTGTAGATGCATTTTGTGGAACAGGTACAATTGGTATTTGGATTTCTCAAAATGCGAAAGAAGTGAGAGGTATGGATATTATTAAAGAAGGTATTGATGACGCTAAGAAAAATGCTGAACTCAATAATCGTCATAATGTACACTATGAAGTTGGTGATGCATATAAAGTTATGGATAAATGGATTAAAGAAGGCTTTAAACCAGACGTGATAACAGTTGATCCGCCAAGAACTGGATTAGGTATTAAAGCTGTTGAACTTATCAAATCCGTTCATCCAAAAACATTTGTGTATACAAGTTGTAATCCATCAACTTTAGCTAAAGATTTAGCACACTTATCTAAAAAATATAAAGTCGTAAGCATGCAACCTATTGATATGTTTCCACAAACAGCACAAGTAGAAGTCGTAGCAAAATTAGTTGCAAAATAAGTTTAAAACCTTTCAAAAGTGGTATATAAATATTAGACATACTATGAAAGGAAGAGATTGATATTATGAGTAAAAAAGTAGCAGCAGTTGTAACAGATTTATTCGAGGACGTTGAATTAACAAGTCCACAAAAAGCATTAACTGATGCTGGACATGAAGTTGTTATTATTGGTGAAGAAAAAGGAAAAGAAATCACTGGTAAAAAAGGCGAAAAAGTTATAGTAGAAGTTGGTATTGATGAAGCAAATGCTGCAGATTATGATGCAGTCTTAATTCCTGGCGGATTTTCACCAGATTTATTACGTGGGGATGAACAAGGACGTTTTGGCGAATTTGTTAAACATTTCGTACAAAATGAAAAACCTTCATTTGCAATTTGCCACGGACCTCAATTATTAATTGATACAGATTTATTAAATGGCAGAACTGTTACTAGTTTCTTGTCAGTTAGAAAAGACTTACAAAATGCAGGTGCAAAAGTCGTTGACGAATCTGTAGTCGTTGACAATGGCATCGTCACAAGTCGAACTCCAGACGACTTAGAAGACTTTAACCGTGAATCACTTGCATTGCTTCAATAGATGCTTTGATTAGCCACTCACTTTTATAGTGAGTGGTTTTTTTGTGCAGGCTATTATATAATTTTTTTATAATATATAAGGAGCGTGGTTTATGGAAAGTAAGTATGATACAAAGTATTTTCAATCATTAATAGGGCGCGCTGAATTAACCGAAAATATTTTGAAATCAATTCAAAATAAATCAAGTGGGAACGATGGTGAAAATTATTTTAATGCTATTTTAAATTGTGATACGGATATCGTATATATGAACGACTTTCAATTTACATTCAACAGTCAAGTTCAAATAGATGCAATCGTCATCGATGATCATGCAATATATTTGTTCGAGATAAAAAATTATAAAGGCATTTATTATTTGGAAGACACGCTATTAAAAAATAATTTTGGAAGTTCATTTACCTCACCGTTCATACAAATGGAAAGAGCTAGAAATGAATTTAATAAACTATGTCGCTATTTAGAAATTGATAAACCCGTTGTTTCAAAATTAGTCTTTACAAATCCTTACTTTAACTTCAAAAATAAAAACCTCTTAAAAGATCAAGTTATCTTACCCTCAGAATTAGGCTCATTTACCCAACTTTTTAAAAATCAAAATCAATCAGAAAATATCAGAATTAAACAGAAACTATTAACAGTAAGAAATTCATTTGATGCGCAATACAGTAAAGGTGTGACAATACCGTTTGAACAAATCAAACCAGGTATCAAATGTCCTAGATGTAATCGCATGTTCACAGTAAAAATTGAACAAGACAAACAGAAATGTACGTGCCAATATTGTGAGTCCGAAATGGATAAAAAGTATGTTTATGAATATAATTTGCAAGAACTGTATTATTTAAAGCAAGAGCCATTCACAATCACCGAAGCAGTATGGTGGTTAGGAGGGAATAGTAAAACTATTAGACGAATTTGTGATAAATGTTTCTTAAGTAAAGGTGCAAGAAATAAAAAATACTTTTTAAAGTAATAATATGAATTTTGATGTACGGTATTAAGGGACAGAATTCTGAGAAATGTCCGTAAGGGGTGCTGTTAGGGACAGAATTCTGAGAAATGTCTGTAAGGGGCGTCGTTAGGGACAGAATTCTGAGAAATGTCCGTAAGAGGTGCTGTAAGGGACAGAATTCTGAGAAATGTCTCTAAGAGGTGCTGTAAGGGACAGAATTCTGAGAAATGTCTGTAAGGGGCGTCGTTAGGGACAGAATTCT
>NZ_PPQD01000005.1:123288-141542 GCF_002901825.1 Mammaliicoccus sciuri
ATCGTTAGGGACAGAATTCTGAGAAATGTCCGTAAGAGTGGTCGTTAGGGACAGAATTCTGAGAAATGTCCGTAAGGGGCGTCGTAAGGGACAGAATTCCGAGAAATGTCTGTAAGAGGCGTCGTTAGGGACATAATTCTGAGAAATGTCCGTAAGAGGTATCGTTAGGGACAGAATTCCCAAAAATGTCCCTTACATCCGTTATCAATCCCCATCACAATCTACAAAATTCCACATCTCAGCGCGCTATTTTAAAATTTTTATTGAAAATACTTAAATTTAACCTAACACAAAAAGCAGTGAAGTTCGTCATAAACTTCACTGCTTCTTTATTTTTATTAGAAGAATCTTCTTATAAGTGTTTTAAGTGGTGGCATTTTTTCGAGTCTGTTCTCTTCTAATGCTGTTCTAATTTCGAATTTTGCATATCCTTTTGCTTCGTCCCATATTATTTTACCTGGTAATGGGGCGGCATCTGGATCTACTTTTACGTTTACAACAACAGGTTTATTTGCATTTTTAGCTTTTTCAAGTGTAGGGGCAATATCTTCTACATCTACGACATTATAGCCTATACCGCCACAACTATCTGCAAATTTAGCGAAGTCGATATCGCCTAAATCAATAGCGTATTCTAATTCACCGGCTGCTTGTTGTTCATATTTTATGAATGCTAATTCTTGGTTATTCAGAACAACGACGATAATTGGTAGTTTATATTGTACCGCTGTAACGAAGTCTTGCATAACCATCGCAAATCCACCGTCACCAGTGATAGCAATGGCTTGCTTATCTGGATTTGCGACTTTACTTGCTATTGCACCTGGTAATGCACAGCCCATCGTGCCTAACCAAGATGACGTGATAAATTTGTGGTTGTGACCGAGTTGTAAATATCTTGTACTCCATACTGTTGAAGTTCCGACATCAACTGAAAATACAGTGTCATCTGTTGAAATTTTTTCTATTTCAGACATTAATAATTCTGGTCTGATCGGTTTGCTGTCATTATTTCTATCTTCTTCTAACCATCTGTTCCATGCTTTCATATTTTCTTGGCATGCTTTTAAGAATTTACGGCCAGTTACTTTTTCAGACGCTTCTGTTAAAGCAGATAGTACATTTTTTGTGTCGCCAATTAATCCGACATCGACATTAAAACGTTTGCCGATATTTGTTTGATTAATATCAATTTGTATACATGGTATATCTTTATCAGGTAAATAATCTACATATGGATAATTCGTACCGACTAAAATTAATAAATCAGCATCTTTAGATGCTTCAAATGCTGGTTTAGTACCGATTTTACCTAAGTTACCCATGAAATTAGGATGTTTATCCGGTATGATACCTTTTGCTGGTAATGTAATTAAACCAGGCGCATCGATATGATCTAAGAAATTAAGTAATTCGTCTTTGGCATCTTTAGCACCAACACCAGTTAAGACGACCGGTTTTTCACTTTTATTTATAAGTTCTGCAGCTTTTTTAACGTCTTCATCTTTAGCGTAAGTTACTGCATTTTCAAATTTATAAGTTTCTCTAGGAACATTATCTTCAATTTTTTCACCTAGAACATCACTTGGAATCGTCAATACTGCAACGCCTTTTTTAGCATATGCAGTTTTGATTGCTTCATCTACAATTTCATGTACATTTTCAGCAGATTCTAATTGTTTATTATAAACGGCTACATCTTCGAAAAGGGCTGTTAAATTAACTTCTTGGAAGAATTTTGTGCCCAATAATTTCGAATCTGTTTGTCCCGCTAAAACGAGCATAGGGACATTATCCATTTTAGCGTCATACATACCATTTAACATATGTATTGCGCCTGGACCACCAATACTTAATGCTACTGCTATTTTGCCTGTTAATTTGGCATAACTACTAGCAGCTAAAGTTGCAACTTCTTCGTGTCTTACATCATAGAATTTAATGTTATCTTCTTCTGTTTTAAGTGCATCTACGACTTTATCTATTGAATCACCAGGTATGCCATATACGTGGTCAATTTGCCAATTCTTTAAGACTTGTACGAGTGCTTTGTTTGCTTTAATTTTTGCCATATAAAATTCCTCCTTATCGTTATCTATACCCAAATACGCTAAAAGTTATACTTATAAATAAGACTCAGGACTGATTTTGTCGTTTTTCAGTAAAAAGAAGTGTTTAAAATCATTATTACAAGCTATAATGATGTAAGAAATATGAATAAGGGAGAATATAGATGGGGATATTTAAGAATAAGAAGAATGAAATACCACAACCTAATTCAGAAGAAGTTCAATATAGAAGATATCAACATTATTATCAAGAACCTGTACAGCCGAGAAAGAGAAAAAGAATTTCAAAGCTATTTGGTCTTGTAACAATACTTATTATACTAGCGATTGTTTTTTATTTAGCAGTAATGTATATGTGGTCAAGAACATCTGATGTAGATGATTTAGTTAAAATTGAAGATAAACAATCTTATGTTCAAGTTGAAGATATGCCAGATTATACTAAAAATGCTTTTGTAGCGGTCGAAGATAAACGATTTTATGATCATGATGGAATTGACTTAAGAGGTGTATCACGTGCACTTGCTGTAAGTTTGAAAAATGGTGAACTTACGCAAGGTGGTAGTACGATTACGCAACAAGTCGTTAAAAACTATTTCTATACGAATGAAACGCAACTGACAAGAAAAGTGAAAGAGATGTTTGTCGCGAAACGTGTTGAAGATAAGTATAGTAAGAATGATATTTTGAGTTATTACGTTAATAATATCTATTTCGGTCAAAATAATTATACGATTGAAGAAGCGGCAAATTATTACTTCGGTGCGACAGTCGATAAAAATAATCCAAACCTTCCTCAAGTATCGGTATTACAAAGTGCAATATTAGCAAGTGTCGTTAATGCACCATCCAATTTCGATATTAATAATATTAGTGATAGTTACATGACACGTATCAAAACAACACTCGAAAAAATGAAACAACAGAATTATATTTCTGAATCAGAGTATACACAAGCTATAAATGAATTAAATCAATAATAAACACACTGAGTTAAGAGATTAAACTTTTAAACTCAGTGTGTTTTATTGTATCCTATATATATGTGTGGAGGGATGTAAAATGCTTAAAATAACTAAACTTGAAGTACAAAAGAAAAACAAAGAACGTTTAAATTTATTTATTAATAATGAATTTGAAATGGGTATTGATCAAGCAACATACATCTACTTTAATTTAAGAAAAGATTTAGAAATTACAAAAAGTAAGTTACAAGAAATTAAGGACTACGATCAATATAGACAGGCACTTAATCAGGCGATTGTCTATTTATCACATAAAAAGCGTACGAAATATGAAGTAGAAAAATATTTAACAGACAAAGAATATGGCAGTGACTTAATTGATAGCGTGATAGAGTATTGTCAATCTAATAAATACATAGACCATAATGACTATATTGAAAGTTTAAAAAACACCATTTTAAAAACAACTGATAAAGGTCCTGACCATTTTGAAAGAGTTGCTAAAGAAAAAGGTATCGAACAAGATTTAGTCTACGAATTCAAAGAAAAGTTTGAAATGGAAATGGCAGAAGATCGAATTCCGAACATCGCCAAGAAGATTATGCAAAAAAAGAAACAACCTCCTAACCGTTTAAAGCAAACGATTGTCCAAACACTTCAACAAAGAGGCTATGCTTTTTCACTCATCAATGAACATCTAACAGATTTGAATATTGAACCGACATCTGATGATGTTGAAAATATTTTGATGAAAGATTTGGAAAAGGTATATAATAAATATCAAAAGAAATATAATGGATATGAACTTAAGTCACATGTTATTCAAGCACTCGTAAGAAAAGGGTATACATTTGAAATGATTAATGACAAATTAGTAGAAAGTGGTATTGTAGATGAATAATGATAAAAAATTTGTTGAAATGACAGAATATGAACTTAAAAACGCAATTGCTGAATATCGCGAAAAGATGAGAAAATCAGAAATGATGGGTATACTAAATGAATATGAAGTATATAAGAGAAAAGCGCTCATAGCAGAAAGTTACCTTGTCGACACTTCAAAAATAGAAGTAGGAAAAGTATATGGCTTAGTAGGTGACACACCTAGTTACTTTAAAGTAGAACGCATTAATGGTGTATTTGCTTGGGGATTTAGATTAAAAGGATCAAAAATTGAAGAAGGCATTCCTGTAAGTCTTCTACAACTATAATGGTGGTGCAGAATGACACAGCAAATATTACTAAGAGTTGTTAACGCAACTAAATATTATTATATAAGCAAAGAACAGAATAAATTTAAATCATTATTTAAGTTAAAGCACCTTAATAAAGACATTGTACTTAAAAATGTTACCGTGCATCTTTATAGAGGTGAAGTGCTAGGTATTATCGGTGATGATCAATCTGGTAAAGAAATGATTAGTAAATTAATGATTAAAGAAGTTGCACCTAATTTAGGTAAAGTAACAAATCATGCCCAAACATTTTTAGCAGATGTTAGGCATAAAGCTGATGATCATCAAACTTTAAATGAAATGATCATTCGTACTTTGAGTTTATCAGGTGTAGAAATTAGAGATATTACGACGATTCAAAGACAAATATTAAGCTTTGCAAAATTATCGGATAAAGCTTCAAAGACGTGCCAAGATATAAATGAAGCGGAATATGCTCAATTATTAGTTAGTATAGCCAAATATATGAGACCTACTGTTGCAATTTTTACTAACATCATTCAATACTTAGACGAATCATTTCAAAAGAAGTTCCATGAATTTTTAAATGAACAAAAAGAATATGATCGTGCAGCTGTCGTAATTGATGACCATATTCATTCAATAGAGAAGATGAGTAATTATCTTATCTGGTTAACTTATGGTCAAGTTAGAAAAGAAGGTACCGTTAAAGAAGTGTTGGGTTACTACCGAGAATATCATAAGAAATATAATCAAATTCAAGATAAAGACCAAAAAGAACTTTACGATCTAAAATGGAAGATGGCTCAACAAGAACTACCTATAGCGCATGGCGAAGGTTATAAAAGAATGCGTAAATATCAATACGGTAGAGTGCCGAAATCTATTGAGAAAATGATATTTTATGGCTTAACATTTATCTTTGGTGCAACATTAGCAGCACTATTTATGTTTATAGGTGTAGGAAGCTCTCCGACAGAAAAAGAAGTTACATCCAAACAGGTCATCACAACAAACAGTGAACCAAAATACATAGATAAGTCAGCTTATGTCCTATCGTTGAAACATGATACAGAACTTACACCTTCATCCAAAGGTTCAAAGTTGAAATTACCTCAGTATAGTTTTGTAGATGTAACAGGTGAAAATCAATCTAATTATAGACTTGAAGTAGATGATAAGACTTATATCTCTAAGAAGAATAACTTGTACTTTTTCAATCCGGCTGGACTATATGAAGACGTTGATTGGTCAGATTTAGAAGATTATGTTGATGATAGTTATTTAAATTATATTGATTTTTATAATAGTTTTATGCATAAATCACATAAGAAAGTTTCTGAGACGATCACAGCTGATAAGGCAAACCGATTTAATGAACAAATGGAAGGCCAAAAAGTACATATGGTTTTCGACAGTGACAATCAATTAACTGGTTTTACATTTGATATGAAAAACAAAGCAAAATTAGTTAAGAAATATAATATTTCAAGTGACACTTGGGTAGTTAAATCAAGAGATGGCTTTATGATAGCAGACTTAGCAGAAAACAAATGGATTTTTATACAATTATAGGAGGTCAATATGAAAGAATTATTTGAACAACATATTAAACATTTTCCACATATGCTTAAATATTGCTTCTATGAAGTTAAAACTCATTATAAATATTATGTATCTGCTTTTGCTATCATGTTAGTATTATTGATCTTCACATATTTGAAGTTACGGATTACTGATGCGATAGATGTACAACAATCAACATCTTATTATAAGTTGATTGGCTTTTTCGCTTACATGTGGGTCTTTTTATCACTTTTCAATTCTGAAAAGACAGTCAGAAAGCAAGGGGCACTTTATAATAGATTGTCGGTACCATACTATGTAGGTGCTTCTTCACAAGTATTTTTAACGATGATTATGTTCTTAATTGTTGTAACACTTACAGGGATAGTTTCAACTTTTTCGACATCAAATTTAATCGAAATTAACCATTTAGGCTTTTTCTATTATTTAGTTATGGCATACATATTACTTGTACCAGTAGCATCTATTATTGGCGTGTTTGGTAAATATGTATATTCTGCACGATTTATTGTTTTCGGATTATTGATTGTATTATTATTTGTCGTACCGATATTGTACGTACCTAATAATATGTATGCAGTTTGGGTCAATGTCTTAAAACTCAATCCATTATTCTATATTATTAATGGATTCCAACAATCAATGGTGTTAGGTAACGCATCCGTTACGAATTTGCCATATCATATTCTATTCTATTTTGAAGTAGCATTTATTTATTTAGCTTGGATCAATATTAATAAAGCTTATAAAACTGAATACTTTAAATAAAAAAATTAAGGCTGAGATGATTTAATTCGTCTCAGCCTTAATTGTATTTCTAAGCTTCAAGCTTTTTCATTAATTTCTCTTCTGTAAATACCCAACCAATATATGAGTTTGTCACTTTCATATCATCGTCTAAATGCAAAATAGCTACAAATGGGTAATGACCATTCTTCAAATATCTTAAATCAATAAATCTTAGTTCTGTTGTTTGTTTATCTATTCTTGTAACTTCCCATCGATAAATAGAACTGAAACTTAAGAAAGATCTTAAATTCTCATCATATTTAGCATAAGCCATTATATGGTCATTCGGGAATGCTTGTCTTTTGAATACATCATTAAATGCTACGTTTCGACCATAACTTCGGCCAACATAATCATGCGTTTCAGTTTGAATGGCAATACGCCATTCCATAAATCGTATTGTAGGTGCAACAAATATTTTAACAGGATTATCTTCTTGTTGTATTTGTTTTAAAGCTTGGTCTTTTATCGCTTTTTGTAATATAAATCGAACAATATAATAGAATATTAACAAGAAGTACAATGTACCAAAGGCAATGCCAGCATTTACACCAAGTGTCCAGAACAGTATTGCAATTAAGTGTGCTACAAAGATAATGGGGTCGAACGTATTAATAATACTTAACTGAATCCATTTATTAGATATCGGTCTAAGCGCCTGAGTACCATATGAATTAAAAATATCTACAAAAACATGAAAGAATACGGCGAATTGCGTCCATAACCAAATATGCAAGACATCTACTCCTGGAAAGATAACAAATATTAGAAACGTTAATATTAATGGCCATAATAGTGTAAAAGGTATAGAATGTGTGATACCTCTATGATTTTTAACATATATCGCATTATTTTTTAATTTTAATACTGTATCAATATCAGGTATTTGTGATCCAACCATTATACCAGTTGCCACTGCAGCAAATGTAGGTGTAACATGTGGATCTAATGTCGCAAGACCAGTTAACGCAACACCCATAACAACGTGTGTACCAGTATCCATAAAAATCACCACTTTACTTTAATCTATATGATATATATTATATAGCATATGCATAGTAATCTGAAAGCAATTCACAAGAAAGTAGTGTCATAAATGATAGAAACGAAACAATTTAAAGACGATTTGCTTAATTGGTTTCATAAAAATAAACGACAAATGCCATGGAGAGAAACATCAAATCCATATTATATTTGGTTAAGTGAAGTAATGTTACAACAAACACAGGTTAATACTGTTCGACCATATTACAAAGCTTTTATTGAGCGTTTTCCAACTATAGAAAGTTTAAGTGAAGCAAACGAAGAAGATGTACTTAAATATTGGGAAGGTTTAGGTTATTATTCTAGGGTTAGAAATTTTCAAGAAGCGGTTAAAGAAGTGCACCATAGTTATCACGGAGTAGTTCCAGATAACCCAGATGATTTTAAAAAATTAAAAGGCGTTGGCCCATATACAAATGCAGCAGTTATGAGTATCGTCCATAATCATCCGATTCCAGCAGTTGATGGTAATGTGTTAAGAGTGTGGAGTAGATTGACTGGTAATGACAGTGATATAGCTGCGCCGAAGACTAAAAAATTATACGAAGATGAATTACAGCCATTTGTAGAAGAACATTCTGGAGATTTTAATCAAGCAATGATGGAATTGGGCGCAACCATTTGTACACCTAAAAAGACTTTATGTATTATGTGTCCTGTTCAAAAACATTGTTATGCATTTGCTAATGGTGTAGTAGAGGAATTACCAGTTAAAAAGAAAAAAATAAAGAAAAAGACAATTGACTTTAACGTATTATATATCACGAATCGTTCTGGAGAGATATTAGTACGCCAAAGAGATACGAAATTATTGAATGGCATGTGGGAATTTCCAATGTTTGAGGCTGATGAAAGTATACACAGCATTGAAGAAACATTAGATGCAGTCATTGATATTGATCAAACGCCTGAATTTACAACTAAGCATGTTTTTACACATATGACATGGAATATGAATGTATACCGTGCCCATACTCAAAAAAGTGAATTTGATTACCCATATAAATGGATTAAAAAAGAAGAAAAAGACCAGTTATCATTTTCAACATCTATGAGTAAAATTTTTAATCAACTCAACGGATAAAGGATAAGAAACATAATTTTAGCTTATTTATTTAAATATGATATAATAACTTGGTAAATATTTAAAAGGTGGTGTGGAACATGGTCAAAGAATCCATACCAAAAGAAGGCCAAGTAATTAAAATACAAAGTTATAAACATGATGGTAATATACATCGTGTGTGGTCTGAAACAACAATTCTTAAAGGTACGAGTCATGTTATTATCGGTGGAAATAATCGTACACTCGTAACAGAAAGTGATGGTAGAACTTGGGTGACAAGGGAACCAGCGATTGTTTATTTCCATTCAGAATATTGGTTTAACGTCATTTGTATGTTCCGCGAAGACGGTGTTTATTATTATTGTAATTTATCATCACCATTTGTTTGTGATGAGGAAGCGATTAAATATATCGATTATGATTTAGACATTAAAGTTTATCCAAGCGGCAAATATCATTTGTTGGATGAAGACGAATATAAACAACATATGAAGCAAATGAATTATCCTAAAGACATTGATGTAATACTTAGAAGAAATGTTGATATTCTACAACAATGGATTGAACGCAAGAAAGGACCATTTGCGCCAGACTTTATTAAAGTTTGGCAAGAAAGATTTCATTCAATTGATAGACGTAATTCTTGAGAATGAAAATATCACAGCCTAGCTAAAGCTAGGCTGTTTCGTTTGGACTAAGATTGGGGGAACGGTAATGATTAAAAGGTATTTACAATTCGTAAAACCATACAAATGGCATATTGTAGGTACGATTATCATTGGAATTTTAAAATTTGGTATCCCGTTATTACTTCCATTACTGATTAAATATGTAATTGATGATGTAATTAATAATGGCGCACTATCAATTGGACAAAAAACAGAAAAATTAACATATGCAATGTTAATTATGGGATTCATATTTGTTGTACTAAGACCACCTATAGAATACTTTAGACAATATTTAGCACAATGGACATCTAATAAAATTCTGTATGATATTCGAAAAAAATTATACACACATTTACAAGCATTAAGCTCAAGATTTTATGCTAATAATAAAGCAGGGGAAGTTATATCACGCGTGATTAATGACGTAGAACAAACTAAAGACTTTATTCTTACAGGACTTATGAATGTTTGGTTAGATTTAGTAACTATCGTCATCGCATTAAGTATTATGTTTGTTTTAGATATTAAATTAACATTTACGGCAATTGCGATTTTCCCAGTATTTATATTTAGCATTTATTACTTCTTCGGAAAATTACGAAGTTTGACGAGAAGAAGATCGCAAAGTTTAGCAGAACTTCAAGGATTTCTTCATGAACGCGTTTCAGGGATGTCTGTTATCAAAAGTTTTGCTATTGAAAAAAATGAAGAAAAACGATTTGATAAAAGAAACCAAAACTTCTTAACTAAAGCAACTGATCATACGAAATGGAATGCTAAATCATTTGCAGTTATTAATACAGTTACAGATATAGGTCCATTATTAGTAGTAGGTATCGGTGGTTTTCTTGTTATTCAAGGGAATTTAACTGTTGGGACATTAGCAGCATTTGTAGCATATCTTGAACAGTTATATGGACCTTTAAGAAGATTGGTTTCATCATCTACAACTTTAACGCAAAGTATTGCTTCAATGGACAGAGTATTTCATTTGTTTGATGAAAAATATGATGTCAAAAATGAAGATGACGCACAAGACATTGTCATTAAAGAAGGGCACATTACATTTGATGACGTATCATTTAAATATAATGATTATGAAGATGAAGTACTTAAACATATTAACTTAGATATTAATAAAGGTGAAACGGTCGCATTTGTAGGTATGAGTGGTGGCGGTAAATCAACACTTATTAGTTTACTGCCTAGATTCTATGATGTGACGAAAGGTAGCATTAGTATTGATAATCATAACGTTAAAGATTTCACAACTGAAAGTCTTAGAAATCAAGTAGGTATGGTAGAACAAGATAATATTTTATTCTCTGATTCAATAAAAGAAAATATCTTATTAGGTAAACCAGATGCATCTGACGAAGAAGTTATAGAGGCAAGTAAAAAAGCGAATGCACATGACTTTATAATGTCGCTACCAAATGGTTATGATACAGAGGTCGGCGAACGTGGTGTGAAATTATCAGGTGGACAAAAACAAAGAGTTTCTATTGCAAGAATATTCTTGAATAACCCTCCTGTATTAGTACTTGATGAAGCGACGAGTGCACTTGATTTAGAAAGTGAAAAAATTATTCAAGATGCACTTGAAATATTAAGTACTGAAAGAACGACTTTAATAGTTGCGCATCGATTATCAACGATTACACATGCAGATAAAATAGTTGTTATTCAAAATGGACAAATTGAAGAAGTTGGTTCACATAAAGAATTAATGGCAGCACAAGGCAGTTATTACAACTTATATAATATTCAATCATTCGGGTAAAATTACAACACCCCCTCATTCTATGCTATTATTAATTTAATAGAGATAGACTGAGGGGGAATTTTTATGACTTTTTTAAGCATACTACAATTGATTGTGAATATTTTATTCTTTGTCATCATTATTGGTGGTATTATTGCTTGTATTTCTTTGTATGTGATAGATAAAAGACAAAAGCATCATAGTGTTTTAAGAAATTACCCGGTTCTTGGTAGAGTAAGGTATTTTTTAGAGAGTATAGGACCAGAACTTAGGCAGTATTTAATACTAAATGATAATGCTGGAAAACCATTTTCAAGAAAACAGTATTTAAATATCGTCATGCCAGGTAAATATAAAAATAGAATCGAAAGTTTTGGATCGTTGAGAAAATTTGAAGAGCCAGGATTCTATTTACAAAATACTATGTTTCCAGTAGACCATGATGAATTAGAAATTAACCAAGATGAACAAATGTCTACTTTTATTTATGAAATTTCTAATGAAGGGCTTTTTGATCGTAAAGAAGAACAAAAACAAAAAGATGTTGATCCATATAAATTAACATCAGACAATCAAATTATTATAGGTGATGACTTAAAACATCCGTTTATCGTTAATAGATTGATTGGACAATCAGGTATGAGTTATGGGGCACTCGGTAAAAATGCGATTACTGCATTGTCAAAAGGATTGGGCAGAAGCGGTTCATGGATGAATACAGGAGAAGGAGGATTAAGCGATCATCATTTAAGTGGAGGTTGTGATATCATCTTTCAAATAGGACCAGGTTTATTTGGTGTTCGCGATAAAGAAGGGAACTTCGATGAAACAGAATTTATTGAAAAAGCCAACATGAATCAAGTTAAAGCATTTGAATTAAAGTTAGCACAAGGGGCAAAAACGAGAGGCGGACATATTGAAGGGGCAAAAGTAACAGAAGAAATTGCTGAAATTAGAAATGTAACGCCTTTTGAAACAGTTAACTCACCCAATAGATTTGAATTTCTTCATAATAATAAAGAGTTGTTACAATTTGTCCAGAGGTTGAGAGAACTATCTGATAAACCAGTTGGTATTAAATTAGTTGTCGGAAATATAAATGATTTAAAGAAATTAATTCATGAAATGGTTTCATCAAACATTATTCCTGATTTTATTACAGTTGATGGTGGAGAAGGTGGAACAGGAGCGACTTATCAAGAGCTTGTCGATACTGTTGGTTTGCCATTATTTTCAGCATTGCCAATATTAGATGTAGAACTTAAAAAATTTAAAATAAGAGATAAAGTGAAAGTTTTTGCATCTGGAAAACTCATCACACCAGATCAAATAGCGATTGCTTTAGCATTAGGCGCGGATCTCGTTAATGTAGCAAGAAGTTTAATGATTAATGTTGGTTGTATTATGGCTCAACAATGTCATACAAACAATTGTCCGGTAGGTGTAGCTACTACAGATCCAAAAAAAGAATCTGCCTTAGTTGTATCTGAAAAAGAATACAGGGTTTCAAATTATATTGTGAGTTTACATGAAGGATTATTTAATTTAGCTGCAGCAGTAGGTGTGAAAAGTCCAAATCAAATAAATGAAAACCATTTATTATATAGAAGTGCTAATGGAAATGTCATGAATGTTAAACAATATAAAAAATCTATATATAAAGAGCAGTAAAAATAGACCTGAACAGTTAACTGTTCAGGTCTATTTTTATAAATCAAAATCTTCATCTTCAATTTGAATGTCGCTATCTTCTGGATGAAATTTGAAATAACTAGAAGATAATTTGTCTAAATGTAAAATAGTCGCTTTATAATCTAACATAGCTGAAATAACTTGCATGACATTCTCAATATAGTAATCTTCTTGATCAGGATTGTCCATAATATCTTTAATAAATATTTCCATTAAATCTTCTTTATATGGTTCTACTAAATAATCTGGAACTTGATCAATTTCGTGTTTAGCTTTTTGTGATATTCTTACTAATATTTGTTCATGCTGCGCCATTAGTTCATCCAGTTCAAACTTCATTTGTACTTTGAGATCATCATTTAAGTTATGAATATCGTTTTCGTAACGATTCATTTTTCTTAAAACTTCGTATGCTCTTCGTGTTGATGCAATAATCTCTTTGAAAAGAATCTTCTTACGCATTTGGCTAAAAGCTTGTTTCTTTGTGTAGGCTCTTTCTTCTTTATAATATAAATAAAATTGCTCAAGCTTTACGATACGTGTTCTAATTGTTTCTAAATCTTGCTTTACGTAGTGAAATTCAGTTGTACCATTTAACACTAATCTAAACCATTTAAAGATGTCAGTAGAAATATTGAGTGAGTTATAATACATTTTAGTTTCGAATTTCGGTGGTAGAAACGTAAAGTTAACAAGGAAAGCACTTAATACACCAATCATAACTAAGACGAAACGATAGAATGCAGAGATATAGAAATCTCCTTCGTGATGTCCAAGTATGATTAAAGCTGTAACAACTGCTAAGTTAGAAACATGTTGTAGATTAAATTTGTAAAGTATTGAAATAATGATAATCGCTGTTAAACCGATAAATACAACATTGTTCCCAAATATAGAGAATATGGCAACAGCTGTAATCGCACCAATAACATTACCTTGAAATTGTTCTACAATCGTTTTGAACGAACGATAGACACTTGGTTGCATGGCGACCATTGCAGCAACACCAGCTATTGATGTTATCATTGCTGGTCCTGGCAGTAAATTAGCTATAAATATTGCTAGGACAATCGCGATACCAGTTTTAAATATTCTTGCCCCAAATTTCATAAAACCATTCCTTTTTGTTTTTAAAACAGGGTTGTAACAAATATCACAAGCCTAGTATATATTGGTTATACAACGTTTTGGCTAACTTTTCAAGTTTATAATTGAGAGAAAGCGTAATCAACTGCATTTAATGTTTGATTTATGTCTTCTTCAGTATGTTCAGTCGTTAAGAACCATGCTTCATATTTAGAAGGTGCTAAATTAATACCTTGATTTAACATTAACTTAAAGAATTTTGCGAACTGTTCACCGTCAGTATTTTCCGCTTGAACATAATTTTCAACTTTTTCGTCTGTAAAGTAAAGTGTTAAAGCACCCTTGATTCTATTAACTGTTGCTTTAACGTTATGTTTTTTAATTAATTCTAATAAACCTTCTTCTAATTGTTGACCTAATTGATCTAATTTATCGTAAACACCAGGTTGTTCTAATATTTCTAATAATGCAATACCAGCCCTCATAGAGAGTGGGTTACCTGCCATTGTACCTGCTTGGTATGCTGGACCAAGTGGTGCAACATGTTCCATGATTTCTTGGCGTCCGCCGTATGCACCGATTGGTAAGCCGCCTCCAATAACTTTACCAAACGCTGTTAAGTCAGGATAAACACCTAATAAATCTTGTGCAGCACCATAATGGAATCTAAATGCTGTAATGACTTCATCATAAATGACTAAACCACCGTATTGATGCGTTACTTCATTTACTGCTTCTAAAAAGCCTTCTTTAGGTTCCACCATACCAAAGTTTCCGACGATTGGTTCTACTAATACACCAGCAACTTGATCTCCCCAATGTTCCATAGCTTCTTTAAATGAATCTATATCATTAAATGGAACTGTAATAACTTCTTGCGCCACACTTTTTGGTACACCAGCAGAATCAGGTGTGCCAAGTTGAGATGGGCCACTTCCTGCAGCAACAAGCACTAAGTCAGAATGTCCGTGATAACATCCTGCGAATTTAATGATTTTATCTCGCTTAGTATATGCACGTGCAACTCTAATTGTTGTCATAACAGCTTCAGTACCAGAGTTTACAAATCTAATTTTTTCTAACGATGGAATAGCGTTACGTAGTTTTTTAGCAAATGTAATTTCATATTCAGTAGGTGTACCGAATAATACACCATCTTCAGCTGCAGCTTTAATGGCTTCCGTAATATGTGGATGTGCATGTCCAGCTATGATTGGTCCATATGCTTGAAGATAGTCAATATATTTGTTGCCATCAACATCGTAAAAATACGCACCTTTACCTTTTTGCATAACTACAGGTGCGCCACCACCTACAGCTTTATATGAACGAGATGGTGAATTGACACCACCAAGAATATATTCATTTGAAAGTGTTTGTAAGTACTCACTTTTTGTAAATTCCATATTATCAACCTCTTTTAATTTAATTATTTTCATTTATATCGTATCATAAAATTAAACATCTATCGTTTATAAGGAGTGTAAAATATGATACAAATTGGTGAAAAATTTCCGGATTTCAACTTAAAGAATCAAAATGGTGAATTAATTAGTAATGAGGACTTAAAAGGATCTAAAGTCGTTGTTTATTTTTACCCTAGAGATAATACACCGACATGTACGACAGAAGCATGTGATTTTAGAGACAACTTAGAAGATTTTAATGAGTTAAATACGAAAGTTTATGGTATTAGTGGAGATAGTGAAAAGAAACACGCTAATTTCTTTAATAAACATAATTTGAATTTTGATTTACTAGTAGATGAAGATTATAAGCTTTCTGAAGAAGTAGGCGTATATCAATTGAAGAAATCATTTGGTAAAGAATCAATGGGTATCGTTAGAACGACTTTTGTTTTAGATGAAGAAGGTACTGTCATACATAAAATAGACAAAGTGAAAGTTAAAACTCAAATTGAAGACTTAAAAAACTTTATAAAGGAATGATATAAATGAAAGTCGTTACTTTAATGAGGCTAAAAGAACAGGAAGAGAGATTAAAAGAAACATTTCCTAATGTAGATTTTATATTTTATAAGCATCCGAACGAAGCTCGCGATGAAGATTTAGAAGATGTAGATATATTAGTTAGTTATCATGGAGAAGTAAATCCTTCATTTTTAGATAAATGTAAAAATATAAAACTTATCGCATGGTTTGCAACAGGCGTGAATCAATTACCTTTAGATTATATACAAGATAGAGGAATTAAATTAACTAATGCAAGAGGGGTACACGCTATTCAAATCGCTGAATTTATTTTTGCATATATTTTAAATGATATTAAACTATTCAGAACTTCATACGAGTCTCAAAAGAAACGTGAATTTAATCATAAGCTTAAACCTGATTCTATAAATGAGAAGACGATTTTATTTTTAGGTACAGGTAAGATTCCTCAAAGAACTGCTGAAGTAGCTAAAGCATTTAATATGAAGGTTATTGGCATTAATACAACTGGACATGTAGTACCTGGATTTGATGAAGTTTATTCTATAGAAGAAAGACGTCATGTATATCATAAAGCTGACTTTATTGTGAATGTATTACCTGAAACAGAAGAAACGATACATTTACTTCAAAAAGAGGACTTTAAGCAAATGAATGAAGATACACATTTTATAAATGTAGGTAGAGGTACAGTCGTATCAGAAAGTGTCTTATATGAAGCTTTGAGTAGTAAAGATATTAGATATGCTTCTATAGATGTATTTGAAGAAGAACCATTACCTGAAAACTCTCTACTATATGATTTAGATAATGTGTTTATCACAGCTCATATTACAGGTAATGATCTTAATAATTTAAAGAGAAGTACAGATATTCTAATTGAAAATCTCAAACATATTAAAAATGATGCGTCAGATAAGTTAATAAACATTGTTAACGCAGAAGCGGGATACTGATTAATTGTTTGACAAAATGCTACTAAAAGGGATATATTATAAATAATAATCATTATAAATTAGAAGGTGGGTGTAAGGATGCAACAAAATATTGAGAATGTTGAACATATGTTAGACGATGCAATAGGTACTTTAAGAAGTACTGGTGTTCGTATTACACCACAACGTCAATCGATACTTCAATATTTAATCGAAACAGATAGTCATCCTACTGCTGATGAAATTTATCAGTCACTTTCACCACAATTTCCAAATATGAGTGTTGCTACAGTTTATAATAACTTAAAAGTTTTTAAAGAAACTGGGCTTGTTAAAGAATTAACTTACGGTGACGCTTCAAGTCGTTTTGATTTTGAAACACATAATCACTATCATATTATCTGTGATCAATGTGGTAAGATATCTGATTTTCATTATCCACGATTAGATGAAGTAGAACAATTGGCACAACATGTCACTAGTTTTTCAGTAACGCACCACAGAATGGAAATATATGGTGTTTGTCCAGAATGTCAAAACAAGAATAAATAATACAAAAAGCTAAAGGCTGTTGCCTTTAGCTTTTTTTCTTTTCTTCAGCATGTTCTTCAGTTTGCTGCTCTTCTAATTTCTTAGATTTGCGCTTATTATTATAATCTTGATTAAAGGCTTTACCCTCTAAGTTCTTATCTAATGTAAGAGGTTGGTTACAATTAGCACAAATATCTGCTCGTCCTAACATCTTTGTATAATGATCACAGTTTGGACATTGCACTTGTATAGTTCGAGAACTTAACATGCCAATCCAAAAGTAAACTATAAATGAAAGACCAAGAGCTAACATTCCTAAAACTAAGAAAATACTAAATACAATTTGGCTCTTAAAATAGTAAAAGAAGAATACACCTATGTACATAACAATCATACCTAAGAAGATTAATCCTAATGCAAAAGATCTAATTCTATTAATTTTACTAGTAGGTTTTTTGCGAAATAGCTTCAAATCTATTCCCTCCATACTTATTAATACTGATAAAGTATAGCATAATTTCTATTAAAATATATAGTCCCTAATAAAGCGAAATAATACACAATTTTGTTTGTATAAATCGTTGACGTAAACTATATATCTTGATATTATATAAAAGTCGTCAAAACAGACAGACATCGCAAAATAAAACGATTGTTAAAAAGGTTAATAAAGTGTAAATTTAACGCTTGAAATTAACTAAATAACAATGTAATATAAATTATGCAAGTTAATTGAAACGGAAACGACCACTTGAAAAGCTGAGTCAAACCGAACAAAACAAATTATTATTTTTTAAAAATAATCCTTGACTTGATATTCAATAACGAGTATAATTGTTTCTTGTAGCGATTAAAATGAACATTGAAAACTGAATGACAATATGTCAACGTTAATTCCAATAATTG